>OZ240688.1:3907850-5210525 GCA_965199205.1 Acidisarcina sp. | reverse complement strand
GATGACGGAGCGCAGGGCGTGCCGGTTGGCCAACCAGCCGCGCGGCACGCAGCGCTACCGTGCGATCCGGCGGGAAGACGAAGATGCACTCACACAGGCGATCGTTCAGCTTGCCAGCCAGTACGGCCGTTATGGGTATCGCCGGATCACGGCGTTGCTGAAGCGGGCCGGCTGGCGAGTAGGCAAGGATCGCGTGGAGCGTATCTGGCGTCGCGAGGGGCTAAAGGTTCCACAGAAGCAGAAGCCACGGGGCAGGTTGTGGCTTAACGATGGATCGTGCGTGCGGATCAGACCGGAGCGGCGGAACCATGTCTGGAGCTATGACTTCGTCAGCGCACGGACGCATGATGGCCGCAGCGTGCGCCTGCTGAACCTGATCGATGAGCACACGCGTGAGAGCTTGCTGGTGCGTGCGGAACGCCGTTGGTCCAGCTCCAGGGTCATCTCTGCGCTGGCCGATGTGATGGTGATGAAGGGAGTGCCGGAGCATCTTCGCTCGGACAATGGGCCCGAGTTCGTCGCCAAAGACTTACGTCAATGGCTTGCAAAGACAGGAGCGAAGACCTTGTACATAGAGCCCGGTTCACCGTGGGAGAACGGCTACTGCGAGAGCTTCAACTCGAAACTCAGAGATGAGTTCCTCAACGGGGAGATCTTCTACTCGATCAAAGAACTGCGCGTGCTGGCCGAACGCTGGCGTGTCCACTACAACACCGTCAGGCCGCACTCCTCGCTGGGATACCGATCACCAGCACCTGAGGCTTGGCTGGCATCCACTGCTTGGCCGCAAGGGGAGCCAGTCGCTTCGCTCCCGGCTCCCCTTGCGGCCATATCCTGCATCGATCTGACCTCAGAAATCGGTGCGCTACACTAACTCTTCCAATGGCACAAAAGATCGGGCACTCCAAGCCTACATGAGCGACGTTTAGGCGCCCGGGCAGGAAAGAGCATAGTTCTCGTGTTTAGAACGGCTTCTACGCTCCATCACGCGCTGAAAGCAGGGAACTCAACTGTCCCTTACTTCTGGTCTACGCGAACTTGCTTAGAATTTGGGAGGCCATGCCGCTGAATCCACCCGGAGGTGGTACATTTTGCCCTCCGTGAGTGAAATGAGCGACCACCATCGGAAACACTGTCGCCAGGGCCGCTTGCGCCACTTGTGGCGAAACCCCAGACTTCTCGGCCACGCGTTCGATCAGGCCTGTCCCTCCCAGCCCTTGTTGCACCTGCTCCGAGGTTGTCGTGGGTTGCTGACCAGTCGACCAGCCCTGAACATGATCCTCCATCCCGTTCTGCTTGAAACTGTCCAAAACTCCGCTCAAACCACCCGGATGCTCGTCCAACGCCTGCAGCAACCCGCCCGCCACCTTCGACTGGGTTCCCGATTCCGGACCAGGCTGACCGGCCATTCCCTCAAGCGTATTCAAAAGTCCCATTGGTATTCCTCGCTCTGTACGATGCCACATTCGGCCTTGGAACCCTGTAATTATTCGGGGGACCAGGTCTACAACGGCAGATCCGTACGCAGAGTTGCCAGGTACCGGAAGAGAAAGGCGAACTGGAAACGTTGGCCTGTCCATCCCGTGCATTTGCCGGGATCCCTTCCAACCTGCCGAAGCGCAACAGAACAGCGGCAGCCGACTTCGGACCCCATCTGCGGAAGCCGGGACAACCGCCGGCAGTATCGCCAACCAGGGCCAGGTAATCCGCGATGGAGCCGGGCCGGACTCCAAACCTTCTCGACAGTTGCCGCCTCATTGCGCTCGGGGCGTCTGCGCCAATCGGGCGGCGGTTAAACATGGGAGTGCTCGATCGATTCATACTTTGACGTTGCAGGCTTTGCGTGTCATGCTCTGTGCACAAACAGGAGCTTCGATTTGTCTGGGGACAGAATCGTATGAAATACGACACCGGGATCTCTAGCCCAATGGGCTCATCTCTCACAACGAAGCTTTCGCTATTAGCTATGGGTGTTCTGCTCGTCCTTTGTCCAAAGTATCTTGCGCGCAGAACGTCCTTTACCCCGGTCAGCTTTGGCAACGCTAACCTATGCAAAAACGGCCAGACAGCTCCCTCACCTTGCAGCAACAGCTTGACGCTGGACTAGAAGGTCACTGCGAGGGGAACGCTCGGGACGCGCCCAGGGTGCTTACTTGAGGATCTCCCAGTATTGACTTCACCTTCGCCCCCGAGAGCACCTGCATCGGGATGGTGACGGCCGGGAACACTCGCACGGTAAATGTGAAGTTTTCTCTGGAATTCGCCCGGGCGGTGTCCTGATCACGAGCGCAAGCGGGAAGGCGATCGCAATCACGCCCATCGTTGGTGGCGCCTTCAGTATCGGACAGCCAGGCTGTCCGATACTGCTCGCTGCGAAGTTATCGATAAATCGAGGATTTTGAGATGATAGGCGGAGATTCCAGGATGAATGAATCACTGCCTTCCCGGCAACGTAGAGTCTGGAATCGCGTCTCCTGTCTCCCATTGCGCTCTTTATGGATCCTGCATGATATTCCGCTTGGCATCATCATCGGACGGACATGGAAGGCCCTATTTACTGACAACATCTTCGGCAATGCCGCAGAAATAGGTTTCTACTTCTTCTTTTCTCTTTTTCCTACCCTGTTCAGTGCAAGCTTCATTCTCGGCCTTGCGGCGCACTCTGCTGCACACATCTATGACAAACTCCTGCATTACCTTGCCCTGGTAGTTCCAACAGCAGCCCTCGGGACCGTCATTGAAACGTTTCACGAAACAACGACGGTCGCCACCTCCGGAAAGCTAACCTTCGGACTGATCGCTGCTGTTTGGTCCGCTTCTGTTGGGGTATCCGCGATCCAGGACACCCTTAACATTGTCTACAAAATTCAGGACACGCGGTCGTATTTCTTGGCACGGATCTACGCGATCGGTCTGACCATTCTGCTCACCATTCTGGTTACTCTTATCCTGGCTGCGCTATTGGGTGCAGACTTCTTCGCAATATTGGCTATTCACCACATCTACCATCGCTTCCTCGCTGTCGCCGCGGCAAGCGTAGCCCGAATCCTAGGCTGGAGCATCGCAACCGCACTCCTCACCCTTTGTTTTGCCGTTATCTACTACTGGGCTCCTGACCTGAAAGCTCGTTGCTGGCATTGGCTGACACCCGGCGGGACCTTTGGGATTGTGGGCTGGGTACTGGCTTCACTGGCTCTGCGCCTCTATATCCACTTCACGGACAGCTATTCTCGGGCTTATGGATCGCTCGGCGCAATCATCATTTTGCTCACATGGTTCTACATCACTGGCTTGATGCTCCTAGTCGGGGCCGAGATCAATAGTGAGATCGAGGCTGCGGCCGCTGAAATGCAATTGGGGTCACCGCCGCCAAGCGCCTCGGCTGGCTAATTCGGGCTTTCTCGTTTCGGAATACGCAGATACGTGGATGGGTCCTGGTAGAAGATGTACTTCTCCGTTCTTAACGGGGGGAACTATATGGGATTGCGTCTTGCGGTGCGGACGGCGTCCGATCCACTTGCACTTTCCATTCCCGTCCAGAAACAGATTGCGGAATTGGATCCGGAGCTACCTGTTTCCGATGTGCTTACAATGCAGCAGATCATTGCGCAGTCTCTGGGTAATGCCAGTCTGAGTGCCAGCCTCGTAATGGTC
Source organism: Acidisarcina sp. (assembly GCA_965199205.1). Lineage (GTDB taxonomy): Bacteria > Acidobacteriota > Terriglobia > Terriglobales > Acidobacteriaceae > Acidisarcina. Next base: position 5,206,871 of record OZ240688.1, on the reverse strand, counting down.
TTCGCGATGCTGTCGTTGATGCTGGCGTCCATAGGGTTATACGGGGTCCTCTCTTATCTGACAACACAGCGCACTGGAGAGATCGGCGTTCGCATGGCCCTTGGCGCGGAACGTGGGCAGGTTTTGCGCCTGATGCTCGGCGATGGTGACCTGCCCCCGAAAAACTCCACCAGTGGAGTCTGGAGTTCTCTCGTAATGTAGACGGGAGGATTTTGTATGAAGAAGAGCCGGTGCACGGAAGAGCAGATTATCGGGATATTGAAGCAGCATGAGGCGGGAGTGAAGACGGCGGATCTATGCCGCGAGCACGGGATTAGCGCAGCGACATTCTATGGCTGGAAGTCGAAGTACGGCGGCATGGACGTCAGCGAAGCGCAGCGGCTGAAGGCGATGGAAGACGAGAACCGCCGTCTGAAGTTGCTGGTGGCGGAGTTGTCCAACTATCCCCAGCAGCCAGGGCGCAGGGGTACACGACGCTCTACCGTGCCCCCGCCCGTAAGTTTACCGATACGACCCTGCGCTTATGGTTGGAGTCAACGATTTTCGGGGGAGACGACCTTCTTACCAGCTATGAACCGGCGCTCATTGAGAGCGCCGTCGTAGTCGTTTTCATGCTGTGCTTTGCCGTTCCGTGGGACTTCAAACGGGGCAAGCAGATGAAGTACGGCAGGCTTCTTCGGGGTCCGGTCATGCAGACTCCAAAGGAATTCAACAAGGAGCTACGAGGGGCCGGGCTTGGCCTCGTCACGAGCGACAAAGGTACTACCATCCGGCTCCCTTGGCGTGCCGAGCCGAAGCATATGTCGATCATGGGAGACACGGGCGTCGGCAAGTCGACCTTGATGAAACAGCTTCTCGAGCAGATTGAAGACCGGGGTGATTCGGCCATTGTTTATGATCCGGCAGCCGAGTTTGTGCAGCACTTTTATCAGAAGGATCGTGGCGACTACATCCTGAATCCGTTCGATGCGCGCTCCCCGTATTGGACGCCATCGAGTGAACTGCGCAACCCCGCTGAGGCGAGAACCATCGCCGAGTCCCTCTATCAGCCCACGGACAATAAGAAGGGTGAATTCTTCACGGAGACCCCGCAAAAGGTCTTTGCTCACTTGATGAAATACAGGCCAACACCGCAGGAGTTGATTGAATGGATGTCGAATCCGGCGGAGATCGACAGGAGGGTTGCGGGCACGGAAATCGCTGCCATGATCGCCAAGGATGCCCCCGATCAGAGGAACGGTGTTCTTGGTTCGTTAGGGCTTATGGCGGACAGTTTGCGGCTCCTCAAAACCAAGGAACAGTCGAACGGACAGGAGTGGAGCGCCACAGCATGGGCCGATAAACGGGAGGGATGGATCTTCCTGACTGGAACCGAAGAGGCCCACCAAAACGCGTTGCGTCCACTGCAATCGCTTTGGATCGACCTGCTTGTGCTTCGGCTCCTTGCCGAGCCGAAGCCTAAGCAAAGAAGAGCGTGGTTTGTGCTCGACGAGTTGGCCACACTCCAACGACTGCCTCTGTTTCATGCGGCCCTTACCAAGGGCCGGAAGAGCAACAACCCGATCATCTTCGGTTTCCAAGGCAAGGCTCAGCTCGAAGAAATCTACGGCAAAATCGCCGAGGTGATGCTCTCTATGCCCACCACCAAGGTCATTATGAAGACCTCCGAGCCGGAGGCTGCCCGTTGGGCTGCCGACCTCATCGGTGAGGTGGAGATCGAGAGGGTTCGTGAGACGAAGGCCGACGGCAAGAGAGCAGGGAAGAGCTTTACCCTGGATCGCCAGATCGAACCTTTGGTCATGAAATCAGAGATCGAAGGTCTTGAAGACCTGCACGCCTTTATGAAGCTCGGGAACTATGTGACGCGGTTCCCATTTCGTCCCAGCAGACGGGAAAAGATCGCGCCTGCGATCGTCAGCCGCGATATCCCGGAAGAGGATATGTGGCTTCGTTCCTTACCTCCTGAACCCCCAACTCCAGAGATTGCGAGGGCGGCGCCGGAGGAATCTCTCGCACCCGCAGCAGCCAGTCAACCAGTGCCCACAGCAGCAGCGACAGAACAAACCACGTCCCCCCCAGGCCCCCACCTTGTTGCACCGCAAGCGAAGGTCGCACAGATCCCCATGTTCGAAAAGGGCCTCTCTCAAGATGCAATCTCCGGTGGAATGTAAGGAATAGGAGCTATCCGTGCTGAACATCTCGAGAGCCCTGAATTCGAGCCAGGCGCAGACCTATCACAAGCTTGAGTTTACGTCGGAGACAGCAAGCTATTACAAGCAGGGCGACGCGGTCGAAGGCCAATGGCAGGGCCAGCTCGCGACCAAGATGGGTCTTGCCGGCACTGTTACTGCCGAGGAGTTCGCCCGCCTGACCGAAGGTCGCCATCCCCAGACCGATGAACAGATGGTCAAGCATCGCGAGGCCCAGGAATACAAGAATGCCGATGGCTCGATCACCAAGGCGGTCGAGCACCGTGCCGGTTGGGACGCTACCTTTTCAGCGCCAAAATCCGTCTCCTTGACTGCCCTGGTCGGCGGCGATGACCGGGTAAGAGAGGCCCATCGGGAGGCAGTAACCGCCGCCCTCACCGAGCTAGAGAGGTACACGCAGGCGCGGATCGGCGGCAACAATCCTGCCGAAACCACCGGCCAGTTTGTCGCCGCAAAGTTCGAGCATGACACCGCCCGCCCGGTCGATGGCTACGCCGCGCCCCAGCTCCACACCCACGCCGTCATCTTCAACGTGACCGAACGGGCAGACGGCACCACCCGCGCCCTCCAACCACAAAGTCTCTTCGAATCTCAGAACTACGCGACTGCCGTATATCAGTCCGCTCTCACTCACCAACTCCGCAATCTCGGCTACGAGATCACGCCGGGGCGGAGCGGAGCGCCCGAGATCAAAGGCTACTCGCAGGAGTACCTTGACGCTTCGAGTCCCCGTTCCCAACAGATCAAAGATCATCTCGAAAAGACTGGACACAGCGGAGCCGAAGCCGCTCAGATCGCCGCCCATGCGACCCGCGATCGCAAGCAGATTCTCACACCCGAAGAGGTGCTTGCCGCGCATCGAGAGGTTGCGGAGTCGTTCGGCAACGAGGCCGCCCGGGTCGTGGCCGACGCCCGCAAACGCTCCCAAACTCATAGCCAGGAGCGCGGGAGTCAGCCCGACGAAAACATCAAGGCAAGGGAGGCTGTCACCTACGCCCGCAGTAGCAATTTCGAGCGTGAGGCAGTCGTAGACGAACGAACGCTCATGCGCGACGCGCTCCGGCACGGCATGGGTGAGACGACGTTGGCACAGATTCGCGATGAATTCGATCGCCGCCAGGATCGCGGCGATTTTCTCCGCATCGAGGGCCAAAAATACGATTCAGCACGCAAATTCAGTACTCCCGAGACCCTGGCTAACGAGCGGGCCAACATTGCCCATGTCATGCGCGGCCAGCAGCTCGTTGACCCAATGATGGACGAGGAAAGAGCCCTCGCCCAGGCATCCCACAAGGCCTTTTTGAACCCAGCTCAACGGGTTGTCATCCAGGAGGTTCTTGTCTCTCCCGACCGCATCCACGGCCTGCAGGGGCTTGCAGGAACCGGGAAGACCAGCGTGCTTTCGAGCATCCGGGAAGGGGCAGAAAATGCGGGCTACGTGGTCGAAGGCTTCGCTCCGACCTCGCGGGCCGCTGCGCAGCTCCGCGAGGCCGGGATCACTGCGACGACGCTCCAAAGCTTCCTCTCCCGGGGCAGCCAGGCCCAGGCCACGGGCGATCCTGCCAGCCGACATCTCTATTTGCTGGACGAGTCGAGCCTCGCTAGCACAAAACAGATGCGGGCCTTTCTCGACAAGACCCAGCCACAGGACCGAGTCCTTGTGATCGGGGATACGCGCCAACATCAAGGGGTCGACGCCGGTCGTCCTTTCGAGCAGATGCAGGAAGCCGGGATGCGCACCTCCCAGCTCGATCAGATCATGCGCCAAAAGAACCCCGAGCTATTAAAAGCCGTCCAGAGTCTTGCCACCGGGAACACCGTCGAAGGCATTCGGCTCCTCGACGAACAAGGCCGAGTCACCGAGATCAAGGACGGGAGGGAACGCATTCTCGCGATAGCGCAGGACTACGCCTCCAGCCCCGAAAACACCATCGTCGTCTCGCCCGACAACCGCAGCCGCGAGGCAATCAATCAAGCCATCCGGATGGAGTTGCAGGCGGCCGGCACGGTCGCCACCGACGACCGCGAGTTCCTCACTCTGACCCACAGATCGGACATGACCGGCGCCGATCGCGAGTGGGCGGCGCGATACCAGCCCGGCGACATCCTGAAGTACACAAGCGGCAGCAAGATCTACGATATCGCCCGCGACAGCACCGCGAGGGTCGTCTCTGTCCAGTCCCGAGACAACACGCTCACGGTCGAAAGAGAGGACGGCCAAACCGTCACCTACGATCCCAAGAGGCTCAGGGGCGCGAACGTCTACAAGGAACAAACGCGCGAGTTTGCCACCGGCGACCGCATTCAGTTCACCGCGCTCGACAAAAAGCTCAACGTAAATAACCGCGATCTCGGTACCATCGTCAGGCTGGACGACGCCGGCATTGCCGTCCGGATGGATGACAAAGAAGGCCGCGTGGTCTCATTCGATCCCGCGACGATGAGGAATTTCGATCACGGCTATGCCGTGACTTCCCATAGTTCCCAAGGACTCACCGAGGGCCGCGTCATCGCCAATATCGACACGAATTCGTCTCGCTCGCTCATCAACACGCGACTTGCCTATGTCTCGATCTCACGCGCCTCAGAAGACGCGCGCATTTACACAAACGACGCCGAAACGCTAGGGACGCGCCTCGCCACGGAAACCACCAAAACCGCCGCGGTCGACTTCCGCCAGAGCCAGCCCGAGGCGCAACGCGCCACTCCGCCAGCCGCCGTCCATCAGTATTCCGATCCCAACCACCGCATCGCGGCGGTCGCGCTCGCGTACGCCGAGCGGCCGGACAGCACCGTCGTCGTCGCTCCCGACTCCGCAGAACGCCGCGAGCTGAATCAACTCATTCGCTCCGATCTCCAGTCCCAGGGCCGGGTTGCCCCCGACAGCAACACCCTCATCGTCCACGTCGAGAAGATCTTGAGCAATCCCAGACTTGCCGCGCAATACTCGCCCGGCGATATTATTCAGTACCGGCATGGCAGTCCGACCACCGACGGGATAGCCCACAACAGCAGTGCGACCGTCTTGTCCGTAGACGCCCGCAGAAACCTGCTCAGCGTTCAAACGCCGACCGGCGACGTGGCCACCTACGATCCGCGGCTTTCAAAAACAATGACCTCCGAAAGCACCGTCTTTCGTCAGGAGCAGCGAGAAATCGCTCTAGGCGATCGCGTCCAGTTCACCCGCGGCGACGCTGGACTTGCTATCCGCAGAGGGGAATTGGGCACCGTAACGTCGATCGGCGTCACCAACAATCTCGATGTGCAGCTCGATAAAGGCTCCGTTGTCCAACTCACCTCCGAGCAGGCCCGCCATATCGAACACGGCTACGCCGTTGAAAGCATCAAAGCGGGAGCCCCGGAGCGAGTGCTCTTCACCCACGAGGCCGCGCCGAACGAGCGCGAACTTACTTCGCTCTCTCGCAACGGTCGGGACGTGAATCTTTATATCTCCGATGGCTCTCCCGCCAAGAAAACCGAGACGCAAAGCCAGACGACCCAAAGCCAGGCCATTCCAAACCCTGTCGCACTTCCCCAGCAACCGCAGTTTGAAACCCCTGCCGTCGCCATTGCGCCCCAGCCTGCGAACCGCATCCGCATGGGACGTTAAACCACCAACCTTTTCAATGAAAGGACCTCAGCCATGAAAGATATCGATTGTCCGCCAGCAACCACCCCACGTCCCCAAATCGTCATCGTCGTCCTCGGCCTATTCCTCGCCGTATCCATCGTGGCCGTAGGCGTCACAAATGCATACTACGGATTGCACACTCGCAACTCTCGCCCCTTATCTACGCAGAACCAGAAACAGCTCGCCTCGCAGTCGGCGGCGGCTCGGCCCCAGAGCCGATTAAAGACGAATGGGTCGAGTCCCGAGATGGTGACGGCGCGCTCGATGTCGAGGACATAAACGGCCCCGCCACCATTTACTTCGACAAGCAAAGCCGCACACGACTACTTTGCATTGACAACAATGGCTGCTATCACCTGCGCGGACACCACGAAGCTAGCAAATAGGCGTCACCAAATGGAAATCGACCTCCTCCGCCATGAATCAGCTCACCACCTTCAGAGAAGGACCACCTATGCTGGCGGTACGCCTATCCGAGACGACCTCTTCACGTATTCCCGGAAAACGACAAGCAACTTCATCTTGTTTCTGTTGTGAACGGCATCCGGAGTCCGCCCTGGACCATGACCGAATCCCAGCAAAACGGGAGGTTTCGCCTGTCAGGGCCACAGATCGCCACTCAACCCCACTTCCTTTTTCTTACGGCCGATTCTTCCCTTCCTTTCTTCGAGGCCGACAGCACAGTACACGACCACCGCTCCCAGCAGATCGAGGTCCAAAGCACCTTTCCCGAACAGCGACCAGACAAACGGTTGAACGCAGCTGCATCCCTGTTTTGTTTTTTCTTCCGGTTGGCCATCGGGGATGGGCAAGAACGCTCACGCCCGGCGGCGCGGCGCGGAAGTCTTCCCGGCCTCCTCCCCCTCTCGCAAACAGTACGCTCGGGGTCCCGTCTCCAAGAAAACTTCCGCTTGGCACGGCGGACAACACCCGCCTCTAGGGAGTTCACGCCCACCCCGTCCCTTCGGGCAGTATGTTCCAACGCAAGAAAAAACCAACCCAGGAGAATCACACCATGCCTTACATCAACCTCGCGCAGATCGCAGGCAACCTCGGAAAAGATGCCGAAACCTCAACCACAGCCGGCGGCAAAAACGTAACCCGTTTCTCAATCGCCTCGAACAAAAAATGGAAGGACAAGAACGGCAAGGACCACGAAACCACCGATTGGTTTCGAGTGGCGGCCTGGGGCCACCTGGGCAAGTTTGCCGCAGCCCTCAAGCAGGGCGATCCGGTCATGGTCCAGGGCGAGCTCCGCACCGGCGAATATACCGATGACAAAAAGATCAAGCGCCACACCGTGGAGCTGGTCGCCAACACTATCCTCCGCATCGACTACACCAAAATCGCCTCGGCCGAAGCGGGCGATGCCGCCGAACCCACCGAGGAGAGCCCCTTCTAGCGGGGGGCCTGCCCAACCGCGAGCGGGTCAATAGCGACCCGCTCCGGGGCGAGGACAACGGTAGAATTGCCGTATGCCGCGAATGACCTCGCACCTCTTCGAAGAAATCATCGACGCCATGACCCTGGATGGAAGTGGAGCTGGTTGGTTCCGAGCGCTCGATGACCAGCTCTTCGCGGGTGACGGGGACTTCGATGGTGGCACCTCCGTTCCCGATTCGGATGGCCGCCTTGATTCCGTCACCACCCACACTGACACCACCGCCCATCACACCGGACACAAACTTATGACGAGTGCTTCGTATCAGATGGACTGCAGCAAGGCGGCGCGGACGCTTGGGTCACACATCTTTCAGGGCACTCCATACCAAGTAGAGCGGCCTGCGCCATGGCGAAGCAGCAGACCTTTATCAACAAGCGAGCCAAAAGTGGATTTTAGTGTGTTTGGACTGGCCCCGTGTTCCCTGACCATGTCGCGGGTGGTTACCCGTCCCTGGTCCCGCACGTAGTCTAGAATCTGTACGGCGAGCTCAGGCAGCATTGCGAGGGCGCCCTTCTCCCGTTCGACCTTCATAGCGAGCCGGCGCTTCTGCTGCTGTAGGGCTCGCAGGAAAAAGAGCAGCCAGGGCTGCCAGTTGGGTATCTCGGTGCGGATTGTCCCCTGCGTTTGTCGAAGGGCCAGATAATAGGCTTCCTTGCTTTGTTCAATCACGCTTTCCAAGGACGAATACGGCACGTAGGTGAAGCCAGCATGGAGCAGTAGCAGCGTTGTAAGAATTCGGCTGAGACGACCGTTACCGTCCTGAAACGGATGGATTTCCAGGAATACTACGACGAAAACTGCGACCACGATCAGCGGATGGAGGCGGCGCGTCTCGCGCACCTCATTCAACCAGGCGATCAGCTCTGTCATTTTGCGGGGCGTATCGAACGGTGTGGCGGTCTCGAACACAATGCCCACCATCTTGCCGTTCGCGTCAAAAGCACCAACATCGTTTCTCAAGTTCTTATAGTTGCCACGGTGCCGTTCATCTTTGTCGCTAAACTGCAAGAGATCGCGGTGAAGCTGCTTGACGTGATTTTCGGTAAGCGTAATTTCCGACCAAGCACGAAAAACGGTTTCCATAACTTCGGCATAGCCTGCAACTTCCTGCTCGTCTCGGCTTCCGAAACGCTCGATTTGAAGGTTCCCGAGCAGTCGCTCGATCTCCCGATCAGAGAGTTTGCTGCCTTCGATACGGGTGGACGAACCGATGCTCTCGACCGTGGCGACATGCCGCAGGGCCTTCAGCCGTTCCGGCGCAATGGTGCTAAGCGCCCGCCAGGCGCCTTTGAACTCGTCGAGTTCTGAGAACAGCGCTTGCAGTTCATGCGTTAGCTGAATTGTTTCGGTGTTGATCATACCGGCTAATATGCCGGATTATACCCGATTTTAGACTGTCAAACATACCCGTTTGGACCGGATTGACTCACGGAACTAACCCCGCCGCGATCCGTCACTTCGCTCTGACTATTGGCAATTCATTCCATCGAGTCGTCCATCGGGGCGAACGATACTCTGACCTAAGCTTCCAGGCGGCCTCCTTTGGCCCGGCGCCAAGGATGCGGACGGTATCGCGTCCGAGGTAGCGTTGAGCTTGTCCATGGCTTTCCAAGCCCGTTCCCTCTTCTCGCGGTCCAGCTCGCCCCATAGGGCCGGCTGGCGGATTGTCTCCGGCAGCAGCTCCGTAATCGCGATCCAACCGTCGTGAAGCGATTCTTGGATGCGTCCGCTCTCTCGCAAACGATCAAGGCCCCGCCAAAGCGGGGCCTCTACGCACATGAGGCTTATACCGCCGCAGGTTCAGAAGCGAAATCGGGTGCCGCTTTTGCCTCGTCTTCCTTGCTCTTCTTGGCTGAATACTTCTCTTTGCACGACTTCGGTTCTTTCGGAGTCTCAGGCTCTTTCGCGCTCAGCTTCATGATCGGAGCACCAGCAGCGGTGATCTTCTTGGCTGCGGCGAGCTCTTCTTTCAGATTGGAGTTCAGGAGCTTGACGATCTTTGGCAAAGCCAGAGCCGTTGCCATCGAGATGCAGGCCTCATAGCCCGCGATCTCGTAATGCTCCGTGCGAAGTGCTGCACCGATAAGCCCGGCTTCAAACGAGGAGCCCTCTTCGTCCTTCTCAAGGGCATCCTTGCCCTCTTCGATCACGCCTTCCATTCCGTTGCAGTGCTGGCCGGTCGGCTTCTCGCCCAGCTCAGCGAACACCCTTTTCAAACGTTCTACCTGGCCTTTGGTCTCGGCCAGATGTGCCGTGAAGATGGACTTCAGCTTTGGATTCTTCGAGCCCTTTGCGAGCTTCGGGAGTGCCTTCACCAGTTGGTTTTCAGCGCTGTACATATCGCGCAATTCGTCGATCAAAACTGTCTTCAATGCCATTGTGTCGTCTCCATGAGGTGTTAAGAAAGCCGTCTCATGAGATGCCGAATCTCAAGCATTGTCCACTTCCCTGCTCTCAGGCTTTGTCGAACGGGATAGCGAGAATTCTCTTGACGACGCCGGAGAGCCGCCCGATGTCGTGAGCGAGTTGGAGGCCGAGCGTTTTATTGGTGTCACCTTCAGGGCTTTGAGAGACGAGGAAGGCTGCGTTCGTCATACCCTGGAGAGGGTTGTTGATCTCATGGGCGAGCTGATTCGCCATTTGGATAGCCGCCGCGTTGCGTTCCTGGGCGATAAGGCGTGCCTGCATCTTCTGTTGCTTGTAGCCCATCGCCGCGAAATCGGCGAGCATGGTCATGAGCCGAGCATCGTCATCATCGAAGGCCTCTGCGCGATCGTGTGCCATCACGAAGATTGTTCCACGAGTGTCTTCTGTCTTCCATGAAAGAAGGATGCCATCGAGCACCGGAGGTGCCTCAACACCAAGAATGTCGAAAAACTTCTTCGTGACCGTGAAGTGCTGAGCGTGCCCGCGTTCAAGCGTAAGTCCACACGCACTCGGATAACGGGGCAGAATGGCATCCATGAATCCCGAGTAGACCCCAGCGGTGGCGATCCAGTGATAGAACTCCTCGTCGCTGCCGTTCTCCTTCTCGATGCTGATTCCGGCGCTGTCCGCACCGCAAAGGTCGACAGCGGCACTCACAAGTGGAGTGCCCGGCTTGAAGTGTGCCAGTGGATAAGAGAGACACTGGACAAGGAGAGGGCATATGGGACGAGGCAAGAAGTACCAACCTGAACAGGTGGTGAACCTGCTGCGGCAGATCGAAGTGGCCATAGCGAATGGGAAGACGACTGCTCTGGCGTGTAAGGAAGCCGGGATCGTGGAGCAGACGTACTTCCGCTGGCGCAAGGAGTAGGGCGGGTTGCAGGTAGACCAGGCGAAGCGGCTGAAGGAGTTGGAGCAGGAGAACTCGAAGCTGAAGCGGTTGGTGGCGAATCTGAGCCTGGACAACCTTGTGTTGAAAGACTTCGCCTCGGGAAACTTCTAAGCCCTGAGCGACGACGGATCGCAGCAGATCATGCGCAAGAGCAGCATGGGATGACGGAGCGCAGGGCGTGCCGGTTGGCCAACCAGCCGCGCGGCACGCAGCGCTACCGTGCGATCCGGCGGGAAGACGAAGATGCACTCACACAGGCGATCGTTCAGCTTGCCAGCCAGTACGGCCGTTATGGGTATCGCCGGATCACGGCGTTGCTGAAGCGGGCCGGCTGGCGAGTAGGCAAGGATCGCGTGGAGCGTATCTGGCGTCGCGAGGGGCTAAAGGTTCCACAGAAGCAGAAGCCACGGGGCAGGTTGTGGCTTAACGATGGATCGTGCGTGCGGATCAGACCGGAGCGGCGGAACCATGTCTGGAGCTATGACTTCGTCAGCGCACGGACGCATGATGGCCGCAGCGTGCGCCTGCTGAACCTGATCGATGAGCACACGCGTGAGAGCTTGCTGGTGCGTGCGGAACGCCGTTGGTCCAGCTCCAGGGTCATCTCTGCGCTGGCCGATGTGATGGTGATGAAGGGAGTGCCGGAGCATCTTCGCTCGGACAATGGGCCCGAGTTCGTCGCCAAAGACTTACGTCAATGGCTTGCAAAGACAGGAGCGAAGACCTTGTACATAGAGCCCGGTTCACCGTGGGAGAACGGCTACTGCGAGAGCTTCAACTCGAAACTCAGAGATGAGTTCCTCAACGGGGAGATCTTCTACTCGATCAAAGAACTGCGCGTGCTGGCCGAACGCTGGCGTGTCCACTACAACACCGTCAGGCCGCACTCCTCGCTGGGATACCGATCACCAGCACCTGAGGCTTGGCTGGCATCCACTGCTTGGCCGCAAGGGGAGCCAGTCGCTTCGCTCCCGGCTCCCCTTGCGGCCATATCCTGCATCGATCTGACCTCAGAAATCGGTGCGCTACACTAACTCTTCCAATGGCACAAAAGATCGGGCACTCCAGTTGCCGTCCAGCCCGCTGGCTGCTGCGCAACGGATAGATTTACCGGAGTGATCTTGACCGTATTGTCGCTGTAGTTAAAAGCGGTTTCATTGAGCAATGTAGGAGAGTAGGTTTGCGTCAGTTTGAAGACCGCCATCCAGGCCGGATTGAGCATCATTGATCCAGTCGTTGGATAGCTGCTGTCGCCCCACTGCGGCGGGTATGTCGTCTGGGTCACTGCATCATGAACATAGTGGCCCATTAACTGGAGCTTTGTGTTGATAGAGTGGTCAACTCGGATCACATCTTCGCGGACGTTGGTTGGTTGCGGAACGGATGAAATGTATTGGCTGGCACCGTAGTTCGGCTTCGGAAAGGTTCCCGTGTTCAGTTCGCGAACGGCATTTTGGTCAATCAATGCCGCCGGAATGGTGTTGCCGGGAAAAGGCTTGCCTGGTGTTAATCCGTTAGCTGCGTAAATGGCCAACTTAGCCGGATCGCTCGTTGCCGGGACGACCGGAGTCGTGCCGTTGGCCGGTGTCGCATAAGTCAACGACTGTCCGAGCGCAGGGAAGTTGTTGGCAGCGATGGTGTTCACAATGGAAGGCGTGCTCCCTACGATCAGCCTCCGCCACTCCTCATTGACAAAGAAAAATGTCCTGCTTCGGGAGTTGTTGTACACGTGCGGAATCCAGACCGGACCGCCGATATTGCCTCCGGGTTCGTTCAGGCGAAGAATTGGCCGCTGCTGTCCGGCGAGATTGGTGAATATCTGGTGGCTGATCGGCTTTCGTTTCATCCTTGGTATCGGCATTGGAGGCGACTATCCAGCTTCTGCCACAATGATGAGCGAGTACGCCGGTAAAGCTCATCGCGGCACGCTGGTAACTCTCGTTTTCGCTATGCAGGCAGCTGGGCTCATCGTTGGTCCTCTTCTCGCCGCAGCATTGCTCTCAACTCATATATCCCAGGACATCATCTGGCGCATTCTTGTCTCCTTCGGTGCGCTCCCCGCTCTCGCCGTCTTCGGTGCGCGCCGTCACCTGAAGGAGTCACCCCGCTTTCTGAAAGCCGTCGGTCAGGAGGAGGAAGAATCAGGAAAGCTTAAGAAGGCTGCTCACTACGATCCGAAGACTCATTCCGTATCCTTCTGGGACGGCTACCATCGCCTGATCGACAACAGGTTAGTCCTCGTTCGGCTTCTCGGTGCCAGCGCCGCCTGGTTCTTGATGGATTCGCCTACTATGGCAATACTGTTTCGAGCCCACTGGTGCTTTCCGCATTGGGAAGCGACCACACGCTCCTGCAGAAAACTCTCACCCAACTTGGAATCTTCACCGCCTTCGCTGCGCCTGGTTACGCCGTCGCCGCGCTGACTATGGACAAGCTCGGGCGCAAGACCATTCAGGGCCTCGGCTTTGGTATGATGGCTCTGACCTTCGGCCTGCTTGCGCTCATTCCGAATATCGAAAGGCTCGTCTGGCCTTTTCTTTGTATCTATGGCTTCAGCTACTTCTTTACAGAATTCGGCCCCAACGCCACTACCTTTGTCTATCCATCGGAGATCTTTCCGGTGAAGGTACGCACCACTGCTCACGGCATTGCTGCGGCTATGGGCAAAGTCGGCGGCTTCGTTGGCGTCTTCACCTTTCCCTTCTTCATGCACTGGCACGGCCTGCCATCAGCGGAGGGTGCTGCGGCCGTTGTCAGCGGAATGGGCCTTATCGTAACCATCTTCATGCTGCCCGAGACCAAGGGGAAGAGCCTAGAAGAACTCTCGGAGGAACCTTCCTCACCCATGGAGAAAGCAGCCGCCTGAAGAGAGCGTCCCTGTAATCTAAGGAATTTCAGAAACTCGGTATAGCAATCTGTGTTCGACGATTTCTCTTTACGCCCATGTGCGTGACCGGCCCGAGACTCAATGCAATAGAGAGTCGCACTATTTGGACACTTCATTGGCCGATTGAAGAGAGGAAATTGCCATCGCTCTATAGCGCAAGGCTAGTAGCTGACACCTTTTCTTCAACTCGAGAGTATCTGCGCTATCAGCTTTTCGACGAGCGGCCATGGCCAGGGTCATGTATTTCATTGCCACCTCGTCATAATGCTCACAAATGGTGTTGCCCACGGTGTTTCTCCTAGAACCAGTCTCGACCGGGTGTGGCAACGATTCGGTATGAAATGGGCCATTTGCCACTTCCAGCAACGGAGTACTTCAGTGAATAGAAATCGCCTAGCTCAAACGCTACTGGAGCAGTTCTGCGGGAGTAATCTTCGGGATGAGAACGAGTAGATCATAGCCGTAGATCGCACGCTCCCAGCTTGGATCTAGATGAGCAACGTGCCCGAAGCGTAGCTGCCGCAGATCGTAAAGCGTCCAAGGTCCGTCTGCGCTCACGTCCTGCCGTCCAGCAATTGCAGGGGCGAGCCACTTATAGTCGGCATCCTCATCCAGGACAAACGCGGAATGCTTAAATAACTGGCCATACTTCGAGTAGGTCGCATGCTCGCCCGCCACACCGAGGACCAGGATGTGCAATGATCGCGATCCAGTCACATCCGCCAGCTCAGAGAGGAAATTGCCCAAATTGCCCTCGTGCAGCTCGTTCAGCCCACGGTAAAGGTGGCTATCTCCAAACTTGACGAGGACCCGTGGGGCATCACGAGTGTTTTTTGCAGCGCGGTAATTCTTGAGGAAGTTCTGTTTAAGCAGCGTGGCCCTCTTGGCATTGGAGGAGCGGAAATCCAACGCGTGCTCCTCGTAGAGGCTGCGGCTCTCCGCCAGCTGTGCGAAAAGCTGACGTGTGAGCGGCCTGCCATCTGAGCGAATTGAGGCTTGAGCAGCGGCAACCTGGGCATCTGTTGAACTCAAGAGGTAGAGCTTTGAAAAATCTCCGGTATCTGCGGCTTTCGCCGCCATCTCCTGCTGATCTTTCTGCATGGTACAGATGGCAGCCATTGCTTTGGGTCCTGGGTCACTTTCGAGCATTTGGTGAATAATCCACCCAGCAGAACCGAGAAACTCTTGATCCAAACCCCAGAGATGAAACTCGTTTCCCTTTGCTGCTTCGGCACAATGTTCCGCGAGATCGTCCTCTTGTCGGTCGCTCAGAAAAGCGATGCTATCCGGGAATTTCCGCTCCAGATCAGCCATACGCGTGACCCTGTCAGAGGCGCCAAACGTGCTCTCAACAAATTGAGCCGCTGCAGGGCTAGTCTCAAGTGCCATCGCGTCTAACCCGCGTGGCGCCATCTCGTCGCAAACAGCAGCAGTAAAGCGCGGGATCTCACGCGTGAGGTGGTCCTCCCCGATTGCGACGAATTGTGCGCCATCAAGCGCTTGCGTGAAAACGTGTGCGCCCGTGCCGGAGAAGCCACTGCTGTCAACGTTGAGCGAATAGCGAGCGGTGGCAAGAGCATCGGAAAGTGTCTGAGATTGTGCTTGCGGAGCAACGCAGAGCACAGAGAGAAGCACCGTTGTGAGAAGAACGCGGTTTAGGGTCACGGTCACGTTAAAGTCTCCGGGCATTTCCTCTTCAGCGAGCGAAAGCCGTCTGTTTGAGGGTATAGCCGTAGTCCGGCTGGGGCGGTTTGCGACCGAGATTGAGAGTGTAATCGCCGAAGCGGTTGATGTGCTCTGTGAGGTAGGGGCTGATGGCGGCGATAGCGTCTTCAGGGACGGTTTCTCCCCGTTGTTCGAGGCTTTGAACGAGCCGGGTCAGTGAGCACAGGTTATGGAAGATGAGGCAGTTGGCCATCAGGTGGTTGTATTTGATGGCCTTCCGCTGCTCATCTCGGCTGTTCTCGGCGATGATGCCTTCGCCGCCGAAGAAGGTCCACTTGAGGAAGCGATTGAGGGCCTCGCTCTTGTTCGTGGCACCCTGGATGGTCGACCGGAGCTGCGTGTCCGAGATGTAGCGGAGCATGAAGCCGGTGCGGATAACTCGTCCAAGTTCGCAAAAGGCTTGATAGAGGCGGTTCTTGCGGCTGTAGCTTCCCAGCCGGCGAAGGATCGTCGAGGCGCTGATGCGACCGGCCTTGATGGAGAGAACGACGCGCAGCATGTCCGGGAGATGCATCTCGATCAGGTTCCAATCGACGTTCTCGGTGAAGAGAGAGTCGATGTTGTCGTAACGCGCTTTGGGGTCGGGACGGCAAAAGTCGAGACTCTTCCAGTTGCGGATGCGGGGCATCAACTCGATGCCGATTAGATGAGCAAGCGCGAAGACAGGCTCCGATTGCCCTTGCGTGTCGGCATGAAGAACCTCGGGCTGGATGTCGCTTTCGTTCTTGAGTAGACCGTCGAGGATGTAGACCGCCTCCCAGACACCGCAAGGGATGAAGTGGCTGAGAGGGCGATGTAGGTGTCGGAGACATGGTAGTAGCCAATACCTCCGTAGCCGCCATAGCGGATGTGGTACTCGGAGAGAAGGTTCTGTTCATAGAGATCCCAGCGCGTGCCGTCGGCAGAGGCGTGCTTGCCCGATCCCCAGAGTCTCGGCAGAGAGAAGTTGTTATAGGCGTTGATGATCGCCGTGATGGCTTCGTCGAGCGCGTCTTCCGTGATGTGCCGCTGGTTGATCCAGGCGATCTGCCGCCGGTCCGTTCCCTGCACGGCCCGAGCCGTCTGACTCGGGCCGAGGTTGCAGCCATAGCAGAAGGAGGCGAGGACATAGCGTTCCGCCGGATTCTCCAGCTTGGTGTCCAGCCCTCAAAATCTTTCATATAATCAACCCACCCGCAGACCAGCAAGAACTGGCGTTGCGTGACGCTTACGGATTGCTGAACGTCCAATTCAGCACATCTTGAATGGCGGTACTGGCCCCTGGCGTTGCGTGACGCTTACGGATTGCTGAAGGTCCAATTCAGCACATCCTGAATGGCGGTACTGGCCCCGGTCGCGCCAGTGAAGCCGACGTAGGCCGTGTTGCCGCCAACCGTCTCCGGGATGTTTACGGGAAACGAGTATGGACCGGCGACGCCGCCGTTGACAACGTCGGTCAGGGTCAAAATCAAGTTCGTTCCGTCGTAAGTGATATGAGCATGCATTGTGTCACCATGAATATCGGTGGGAGTGTCGTGCAGGTCGATCGAAGGCAGCGTCGGCTCCGCACCGTCGAGGTAAAAGCCGGTCGAGTTCGGTCCTTCGCCTGCATTGTTGTGAAGGTCAAACTTGATAGCGACACTCTTGCCGATACCACCGTAGCCCAGGGCCCCCCCGAATCCGCCGACTGCGTGAAGACCGGCGTTCTGAATGGTGAAGGTGAAGCCGTCGGCGATGTCTGCGAGCGGCGTCGAGCTGTCGGGGCTCGATAGCAGGAACGTGAAATCAGTCGTAAACGTCTGAACGTTTATTGGATCGGTAAAGAAGGCACTGTTTGCCTCGAAGGTGCCGCTGTTTGTGACTTGCAGCGCAGTTCCGGCGGTGGAGCTGCTGCCGTTTGTAGTTACACCCAGGCCAGTGAAGCCTTTTGCGTATTGCGGTAGTCGGGGCAGGAGAGGCGGTGCGGGGGCTCCGGAGGTGTACGTCCACGACAGAATCTCCTGGTCTGCACTCAGACCGCCCGTGCCAGCGGTAAAGCCCACAAACGCAGTGTCGCCGCCGACAATCGCAGGTATGTTGACGGCGAAGGCGTGGAACCATGTTGCAAAGGTTACGGTATCGGTCAGCGTAAGGATGAGATCGGTTCCGTTATACGTCAGCTGGGCCAGAATCGCATGGCCACTATGCAGATCGATACCCGATCCGGTGAGATTGATCGCGGGGATGATGGGGGCCGCGCCGTCGAGGTAGAGGCCAGTCGAGTTGACGCCTTCGCCGCCGTTATTGAAGAGATCGAACTTGATCGCCACGCTCTTGCCGATACCCTGATAGCCCAGGTAGCCGCCGATGCCGCCAAGTGCATGGTCACCGACATTCTGGATGGTGAAAGTGAAGCCATCTGCCGCCGCGTCGGTGAATTGAAAGGTGAAGAAGGTGGTGAAAGACTGAATGTTGACAGGTGCAGCGCGGAAAGCGCTGGCCTGCTCTTCCAGACCATTTGTCAATTGGAGGCGGCTCCCATCGAGACCGGTACTCCCGTTAAACTGTAAAGTGGGCTGCGGGTCACTGAAGCCGCCGCCAAAGTTAATGACGTTGGCAGGGACCGCGCTGACGATTGTGTAAGAGGCGGTTGATACCGGCGAAGCAATACCGGCGGCCACCGCGATGGCAGTCACTCTCTCGGTCGAGGTGACTGAAATCGGGCCGGTATAGGGCGTCGAAGAAGCCGTCGGCAACGTGCCATTCGTGGTGTAGTAAATGACTGCGCCCGGCTGAGGGTCCGTGATCGAGATACTCTGCGCTGTTGCGTAGATGCCCGACGCCAGGCTAAAGACCGGCGTAACTACACCGCTGGCCGTGGCAATCAATGGCACAACGGGATTGTTTGAGGTGTCGGTCGCGAGGGTCAATGTGCCGTTGAGCGAGCCGTCGCTCGGCGGAGAGAATCCGATCGCGAGTGTGCAGGTCTGGGCTGCGGGAATACCAGCTACGCAGTTCGCCGGCGTCATGCTGACGATTCTGTAAGTATCACTGCTGAAAGAGGGCGCGATCGTCAGGCTTCCCGTGCCGGTGTTCATGATGGTCAACGGCTGTGTGGACGTAGCGCCGATCGGTGTCGATGGGAAGTTCAACGGCGGAGATTGCGCACGCTGCACCTTGTAAAAGCTGCCTCCGTACTCACTCTGGATGTAGAAGTTGCCGGGCTGATCTACGAGAAAGAAGTTCAGGCTGGCGAAGCCGGCGGCGGCGATGGGTGTGCTGGCGCCCGGTGACAACTCGAGAATTGAGGTCGTGCTTGCCGAGGGAGCAACGACCGTGGCGTAAAGATTCCCGAGCCCATCGACACTGATGGACATGGAATCGGTGCTGGTAAATGGGAGTTGGAACTGAGCACCGCCCCCGGCCGGCAACTCGATGACGCGGGGAGAGGTTTCCACTGGATCATACGGGCCACGCTCCGAGACGAAGAGATCGCCGGCCGCGTTCGCCGCAAAATCTACGGAGGTTGAGGAGTTGTTATCGAACGGAAGATCTTTCACCGTGTCGCTCCCAACCGGCAGTTCATAGAGATTGTTGTACGAATCCGCAGCGAAGAGATTGCCCGTGCCGTCCACGCTAAGTGTGGCGCCCGTGATGTAGGGACTGAAAGGCAGTTTCACCGGTGTACCACCGCCAGCCGGGACCTCAAAAACAATGGTCTGGTAGTAGGAGGCCACAAGTCCGACCGAAACGAAGATATCGCCGGCTCCATCCACTGCCATGGACTGGATCGGCTGCAGGCTGGTGTCGGTGTTGCTGGTGAAAACCGTCACCGGGGCTCCGCCCCCGGCCGGCACTTTCACCAAAAGGTTATTTTCAGCTCCATTGGGGCCGGAATGATACTCCAAAAAGAAGAGATCGCCGACGCTGTCCACGTCTAAGAGGACACTGTTTTCGGGGGTCGAGGGCAGTGCGACCTGCGCGCCAGGGCTAAACCCGATCTGAGGGCCGCCTGCCGCGGATCCATAGATCTGCGTCACAGCCAATATCTTACCGCTGGTATTGGGGATCAACACTCCGCCCTGGCGGGCTCCGGCTTGCTTTGGCACAAAGTTCACATTCACGGTGCAGGTTGTGCCAGCCGTCACAGCGCCGGTGCAGCTGCTGCCGGCAGCCAGCGTGAAGTCGAGATCCGGTGTACCTTCTGTGACGACCTCAATTGCGCCAAGCGTGCCGCTGGCAGTTACGTTATAGGTCAATGTCAGGACTTTGCTGCATGGAGCGGGCGCAGTCTTACCGGCGCCGCAAAGATTCACAGTTCCAAAGTCCACCGAAGGCGTGGTGCCGGCGAATCTTACACCCTGCGCGTAGAGCGCAGCTGGAGAGATCAACAGCAAAGCCGCGAGAAGCAGGATGGCTTTATCTATTTGAATTAAAGGTTTGCAAAGATTTGAAGTGGATGAGAAAAACAGTAAACGCATCACGCGGAAAACCTCAGAAGCAGAGCAATGGTGCTTCTTCTCCGGTGACAAGTCAATAACTTTGTTTCCCGCGTCTGACAGAGCAAACAGTGGCGCGGTGTAGCGTTGCGTTCGGTCCCGGGATCAGAAGGAGCCGCTCTTCCGAAAGTTAATGGATGCATTGGAAGGCTAACCGACAGTTCCCTACCCACCCGGAATGGTATCGCCTATCGGTTCGACCAGCGTCGGCGGCGGCTTTCCAGGAGCTGCGGGTCGATACCGACGCAAAGAACTTTCATGGCATTGGGCATAGGCGCACTTGCAACAATCGCCGGCAGCCAGAAACATATATATCGTATGGCAACCGGCACAACGGGTTGAAGACGGATGTCATCCATTAGACATGGCGGAGACGGTCAGGAACGGGGACAAGCCGGCGAGCGAACTGGCGCGGGAACTTTTGCCGTATCTCGAAACCGTGGCCAATTTGCATTACCTGCTCGACTGGCATGTAGTTAATCCCGACCGCCTCAAGGAATTGCGTGGCATTGAGGACGAGGCCTTCAACGCCATGCTGAAGCATGTGCTGAATCATCTCCAATAGTTCTCGAGAGCCGATCGCCTTCAGAGGCTTGGGCGTTTGGTCCGGAACCTCTCGAAAGATTAAGGGCAGTAGAAGGAGCCATCAATTCCAGGTTGAAGCTGGTTTTGACCTGTCTCGTCCAGGTGCTTCCGCCGGCTGCGGAACCGAGCCCAAGACACTGGAGATGGTAATCAGAAGCGCTTTTGGCGAAAGGAACTCACGAGGAATGTGGATTCCGTTCTGGCTTTTGCCCCCCAAGACCCATGGATCAAGGGAAATAATTTTCCCGGGATTGGGGAGGGTCAAGATTGTCTCGACCGCGTGCTGGGCTTCTTCAAGCGATAGACTATGGCGGCTGTCCTTGCGCCTTGTCGCAATGGACACTCCCATAATATTCCGGAGAAGATCGCTGTTTAGTCACACGCATCCGCTCGATCTCATCGAGCGCCGATAACATCGCTGCCCCGATCGTAGAGACCTGTCGTCCGTGCCGCAAGGTGCTGCTTGACGGTCGGTTTCGAGCACATGATGCCAATGAGGGTGAGAACACCGTTGTCCATCACCCAACTGCTTAAAACGGCTGACCTGTCGCCCATCGGCTGGGAACACATCCACCTGACCGGCGACTATACCTGGCAGGCCGCAGGACGCCTCCGCAAAGGTGCCTTTAGGCCCTAGAGTCTTTCTTGACCAGCTAAGCCGCCCAGTCTAATATTCACCCACAACTACTGGAGGTCCGAATGAAACTTCTGCTTTGTCTCTTGGGTGCGTCACGATCATTTTGGCGCAGCGTCCGCGCGATCTGCTCCGGCGGGATGCTGCTTTGCTTCTCCACCCTGCTTCCGGCGCAAACGGTGAGTTTCTCCGGAGCGAAATCATCGGTCGATTTTGGCAACATCAACTTGTGCGGACCAGAGAGCAAGCCCGCGCCATGCAGTGAGACGCTCTCCTTGAACTATAAAGTTACAGCAAGCGGCACTCTTGGGGATCCCAATGTGCTGACCCTAGGTTCTCCTGATCTCGACTTCACTCTAGCCGAGGGAAGCACGTGCTCGGGAAGCGTAAATGCGGCGACAACCTGCACTGTAAAAGTCCAGTTCACACCACGCTTTGCAGGTGGTCGGATCGGGGCGGTCCAGATAACGAACAAAAGTGGTAAGCCGATCGCCACAACGCCAATTTACGGTTCCGGTATAGGGCCTCAGATCGCAGCCACTCTCTCACAGAGCCAGTACAACGGCGCTCTTCCATTCTCTCCAGCGAATAGCGAAGAAAGCTGGGTCTACCCGCGTGTGACAGCACTGAACGGAGCAGGCGATATCTTTGGAGTTGGAACCGATGTTGAGAAGTTGCCGTCCGGTGGAGGGAGTCGCATTACTTTGTATAACCCAACCGACTCTTACTCGAACGGGGGACTGACGATCGACGGCGCCGGCGATGTGTTTTTCACGCGCAACGGTGCAGGTGGGTATCTCTTCACCGAGTTACCCAGCGGCGATGGCGCAGCTTTTAACCTTCTCACAGGGACGCTGCAGTACCCCGGCGCGGTTGCGGTTGCGGCAGATGGCGCTGGGGATGTGTTTGTGACCAGCTCAACCATTTCTTCTACTGACGTGCTGGAACTGCCGGCACAATGTCGGAGCAACGATTGTGCGACTACCGCTGCGCATGTCATCAGCCCGGATGGCATTCACGACATGGCCGCAGATGCGAATGGCAACCTGTTCCTGCTGCAGTACACAAATGACAACGGTGATGAATCGATCACCAAGTTGCCGGCTGGAGGGGGCTCGCCGACGTTGATCTTTAATAAGATTTCCGATAACAGTCTCGCCCTGCAATGTCTGACCGTCGACGGCGCAGATAATCTCTACGCCGTTGCGACTCTTGGAAAACCTTACACCATACAGACAAATGCGATTCTGGAGTTCCCTGCAGGTAGCGGAACCTACAAGAACGTGTATAGCCTTGGCGTGAATGATGACCTGGAGACGCCTTCTTATTCCCTCGCAGCTGATGCGTCCGGGAACATGCTGCTGAACGATACCTATACCACTGATGATGATATCGGTATTTACAATAACACTTCACTGTTCCAGCGTTCGCAGTTCGCTCCGTTGAACTTCGGTTCTGTTGCGGTAGGAAGAGCGAAGACGCTGCCACTCGAGGTCGACAACATTGGTAACCGGCCGCTTGTGCTAAAGCCGATGTTCACCAGCCCAAGCTACACCGTACTCGGCGCGAATCCGGAGGGCTGCTTGAGCGGAACAGGCCCGGCGCATTCCTGCACGCTCTCTATCCAGTTCCGTCCATTAACAGCCGGCCCGCATACGATCCAGTTCACGCTCGGAAGCAATGGTGCAGCGGATTCGGTTCTCTTGCTACAGGGCGCTGGTACCGACTAATTAGGAGAACTTAGAGACGCCGGACTGGTTGCTCCGGGCACGCATGGATTGAGTTACCGAAGTTGACCGACGGCGCGGGACCGATGAAGGTCATGCTCTGTGCGGACAAAGCTAGCGGAAACACACACAACGAAACCCCAGTTATGAGCACGAGGCGAAGGTCAAGGCGAATTGATGGCAGAATGTGAAACAAGCGAGATGCGAGGACAGAACTCTCATGGATTGTCCCTTATGGCGGATGGAACTGAGTTGCGAGCAACATGTATAAGGGGGCACCTCTAGAAAAGGAGATTTATGTACGTTAAGGCTAGATCTGGTCGATTAACTTCTGCACCCTCTAAGGAACAAAGGTTTGATCGCCGCTTTCAGCGGATCTCGTCGGCTACCGCGAGCCTCGGCTCCACCACTAACAAGTCAAAGCTATAGATCACCTTCTCCCACTCCGCTGGCATATCCAGCTGTCGATAGCGAAGCTTGCGAAGATCAAAGAGTGTCAACGTCTGCCCGTTCTCTTCCGGGCCTTGCGGCAAAAGCTGATTTGAGAGCGTGCCAAGCCAGCGGTAATCCTCATCCTGCGCCATGTCGAAGCTCTCTTGCCCCATTGCCTTGCCGTACCCCGGCTTAGTGAAATGCATGCCTCGCAGACCGAGTACAAGAATGTGCAGAGAGGTCGCATTTTCAGCAGTTGCATGCTCCGCAACGAAGTCGCCGAGATCGAGGTCATGCGTTGCATTTAGCCCTTTGCCCATGTGTGGTTATCCCCAAACGTGAAGAGGACGTTTGCATTCGGCTTTGTAGCTGCAAGCGGGCGGTAATCAGCCAGAAAATGCTGCCCCCTTACATGAAGGCGCACTCAACGGAGATAGTTGGCCTTCACAACAATCCATGTGGCGACATTCGTTATCTTTGAATAATGTGTTCACAAAGGGAGGAAGTATCGCGCTGTTCAACGAACAGCCATACTCCCGATTGCTCTCAATGGAAACGTATTTGTAGGTGATGCAAAAGTATGCGAACACGAAGCTGCACCCCTGGTGGAACCTCGCTTCGATACAGAGATTCACCTTGGGAGACGAAGGAAGGCCGACAGCTCAGTATTAACCTTGACAAGAGCTGGGCTATCAAGCATCAAAGGAAGCTTGTAACGACGGAGTTATTAGGTAATACGATCATTTCCAAAGTTCCCTTTCAGCGTGCCGATGGTAGCGCGGTTCAGATAAATACGGATTGTTCGGGGCAAGCCCGTAATGCGAAAACCCTTTTCCAGGCCCCTTTGAGCGCCCGTCAGGAGATAGGCAGTCATTTATTATCGCTACGAGTAGATGATGAGCACCGTCACTCGGACTAAAAAAGCCGGGCGGGCGTTCTCCCTTGCCTCCGTAGGGTTGCGGCAGGGTTTCTCTAAAAGCGATCGCTCGTCGAGCATGGTTGGAAATCTTCACTCGAAGTACAGAGCTGTAAATCTGCCAAAGATCCGGCTCAATCGAACTATGGAGAAACGAATCACTAGGAAGCAACCTCAACGGGCAGCTTGAGGTACAGCGCCATCCCTGCGCTCATTAGATACAGGCCCGCGAACGACCACATCATTCCCTTGACGTCAATGTGCGGCAACAGTACCGCCACCATGGCCGGTCCGATCCAGGTGGCCATACCCGCCCCCAGGTTCAGGATCGACATGGCGGCCCCCTTGTTTGAAGGCTCTAGGCTGGGCATCAGCGCGGTCAGTGGCACATACCCGGCCAACGTCGCCCCATAAAGCACACCGGCAAACATTGCCAGTGCATAGCTACCGCGGAAAAAATGAGGCAGATAGTAGAGCAGCAGCGTGCTGACCGTGCAACCGAGACCGCCGCAGATTGCAATCGTACGACGCCAGCCTATTCTGTCGCCCAGGATGCCAAAGAGCAGGTTCCAAAGAATGTTGCTCAGAAAGATCAGACTTAGAAGCCGCAGCCACTGATTCAGGCTAAAACCGATCTCCTGGGTAAAGAACGCCGGCAGGAAGACCAGAAATCCGAACTCAGGCGCAGTATTGATCGCTCGTACGATGCACCCGATTCCCAACTTCTTGTTCTCAAAAGCCAGGGTAACGCTCTTAAACAACGTCTTGATCGGCTTCTCACCGGGAGGAGCAAGCGGGCTCGATCCCGTCTTCTCCCGCACCAGCAGGAGGGCCATCAAACCTCCCACGGTCACCAAACCCAGTGATACCCAAAAGGTGGCAAACTCACCGATCCGAGGAATCGTGAGACTGGCAAGCAACGAACCCAAGGTCGGCAGGCCGCCGGTGAAAGCAAACCAGAACCACCCTACCGCCGCGCCCAGGTGCTTCGTTGGAGTAGCGGCAGTGATCCAGATCAGGAAGCCATAGGCGAAGAGAGGATAACCAAAGCCGCGAAGACCATAGGTCAGCAGCATCATTGGGAAGCTGTTCGGCAAAATGCCGAAGACGAGAAACAAAACTTCAAAGGAGATCCAAATACCCAAGCCGATCCACATCACCCGCTTCGGGCCAAGAATGTCCGAAAGCGCGCCAGAAAACCAGGCGGCAATTGCCGCGGTCACTCCGTAGACGGTCAACAGCAAGGCGATGTTTTGTGCTGTGACTTGCCGGCCCTGCAGATAGAGGGCGAGGTAACCAGCCTCCACGCCATCGCCGATCATGAAGAACAGAACACCTACAAAGCCCCAGGCAAGAGGTGGGAAAATGCCTACTTTGACTAGGAATGTTTCCTCGCGAGTCTCGATTTGCTCAGAAGGCGAGCGTCGCGAAACGGGATTTATCGGCATCGTTTGCGCCCACGCGAAGCCGTACCAGAGCTCCTGATCAAGCGGTCCACGCCTAAGGCTCGAGTACGACTTTGAGAGAGTTCTGGCCGCTTGCCATCATTTCGATGGCCTTGGCCCACTGCTCCAGCGGAAACTTGTGCGTCACAATCCCGCGCATATCAATCTTCCGATGCTGAATGTAATCAATCGCTCGGGGATACGTGTAAGGTCCAAGGTGAGATCCCAGAATATCGAGTTCCTTGCGATCGCTAATAATTGACCAGTCAACCGTTGCAGAATCATTGAAGACGCTGAATTCAACGAAGCGTCCCAGCTTGCGTAGCATCATCAAACCCTGGTTTACTGCCAGGTGATGGCCGGTGGCTTCGATATAGATATCGCAGCCATAGCCTTCCGTCACTTCTTTGATCCGCTTCACGACGTCTATTTCACCCGGATTCCAGACCTCATCCGCACCCATCCGCTTCGCTAGTTCCAGCCTGCTAGCGCGCATATCGAGGACGATCAGCTTTTTCGGATTTCGCATCCGAATCTGGCCGATAATGCCGAGGCCGAGCGTACCCGAACCTGCCACAACCACCACGTCATCTGGGCCTGCATCGGCGCGGTCCGCAGCATGCAGCGAGCAGCTCAGCGGCTCGATCAGGATGGCTTCTTCCGGCGGAATCTCGTCCGGCACTTTGTGGACAATACCTTCCCGCGTATAAATCATGTATTCGGCCATGGCGCCGTTCACATTGTGCTGAAAACCATAGAGATCGTGCTTCTCGCACATCCAGTACTTGCCGGTGTTGCAGAAACGGCACTTCCAGCAAGGCACGATCTGCT
Source organism: Acidisarcina sp. (assembly GCA_965199205.1). Taxonomy (GTDB): domain Bacteria; phylum Acidobacteriota; class Terriglobia; order Terriglobales; family Acidobacteriaceae; genus Acidisarcina. The sequence continues at coordinate 5,180,628 of OZ240688.1, read as the reverse complement.
CCGAAATCACGCGATCGCCAACCACCACGCCGCGCTTTTCCGCACCCGGCCCAAGGGCCACCACTTTACCGACAAATTCATGGCCCGGAATTACCGGTGGCTTCACATACTGCGGTTGTTCGGCGTCGCCCCAGAGCGAAGGAGCTCCGTGAAAGGTTTTCACATCGCCCATGCAGATGCCGCACAGCTCAACCTTGGTCAAGATCTCCTGCGGTCCCGGAACGGGAACCGGAACGCGTTCCATCCGGTAATCTCCAGGCGCATAGCAGACGACTGCCCGCATCGTTGACGGCATTTTGCTTTCGGTCACCGGCCCTTCCGAACTCACGAGCGTCGCCGCCATATTGGGCCTCTGGACAAGCAATCTTTTTTAGAGAATCTTTCGCGCTAATGTTCAGCCAGGGAAGGGAGTAGTGTCAACCCGTAGAACCGGGCTTCAACGCGTTCTATCCGTCCGACTATGGTCTTTAGGAGAAGAAAGGTACCCCGCTTCAAAGATGGGAGTGGCGTGCCGTTCGAGCTTGAACGTAATCCCAATAAACTTCGGCATCACTGATAATTCCCTCTCTTGATGATCCGGCGTGTTTGACTCTCGACGTGCTGCTCTCCGCAGCACCTAGCCGCTCAACATCGGCGCTGCGACTTCGGCAGTGGCGCTCCCCTCCATCGGACCAAAAGGAAAAGTGAAGTAGGCACATCGACATCGGGGATACTCAAAGAGCATGGAATTTTGTCAAACTTCAGCTTGGAACGCCGTTGCGCCCTCACGGCGGTTAAGCTGGCAATGCCCTCCCTAGTGCGCGGCATGAAACAACGCGCTGGCAGGTACAGCCTTACGCATCATCCCAGGGCCTTCCCAGAGCAGCACCGGCTCCTCGGAGGGCCCCTCATTTTCTATGTCGGGTCCGCGATTTATCTCCACCCGATGAAAGCCAGCCGCAAGCGCCGCACTTACCCGCACCGCCTGCACCGCTGCTCCCTTCGAACCGCACACCTGCGCTCGTAAAGGGCCACTCTGCACCCGCACTCCATCTACTGACAGCGAAGCGGTGGTGCTGGTCAACAGCGTCAACGTATACCCTCCATCCGCCGGAATCCGCACTAGTCCTTCATAATTACCGCCGCCGCTACTCATCTTCACTAATCCGGGCGTCCCGGCCGGCCCCACTTGTGCTCTCATGAGCGAACGCCTCACAACCACCGCCCGAGCAATCCACCGCGTATGGCCACCAGCATCGGTCGCAGCCAGAAGCACCCGGTACCGTCCTGTCCCATCTAATACGGTCCCCTCCGCATCCGCAAACGCATGCCGCACCACTGCGCCGTCCGCCGCCTTCCCATCTCCGAACAGCCAGTGGTAATGCGTTTCAGCCGCAGCAGGGGCCGAAAAAGTCATCTCTCTTCCTGGCTTAATCAACCCGCCCGTATAACGAAACGTCGCTGCTTCATCCGAGTGACTATACCCGGGCTCGGCTGCGCCCTCCGTCACTTGAAGCGGAATATCCGCGTCTTCCTGAATATATCCGGCCCCAAGATTCACATCGCGAAACGTCACCCCGCTGATGTCGCCTTTCAACGCAGAAGGTGCAAGCCCTGGCCCATCCATGGCCGAAATGTTCTCGAAATGTACTTCGCGGATCGCCGGATTTGGCTGCCGCAGCTGCACGAGCGAGTACCAGTCTTCCAGCCGAATATCCTCAATCCGATATTCCGACTGCAGACCCTTCCCCGCTGGATCCGCCCACATTTCCAGCAGCGCAAACGGAACTCCACAGCTTCCCATTCCCGCGTGAATCACGTCCGAATCACGCAGCGTAAAGTGGTTGCTATCGAATATCTTCCTCGGCCAGTTCGCCCGTACTACGTTCGATATACTCGTCGACAACACGCTGTTCTCGATCGTAATACGACTTACCTCGTGCCCCGGTGTCTTCAGTGCCTCTTCCGTGTAACCATCCCAGTTCCCATACATCGCAAAAATATCGTCAGCGGCGCGAATAAATGAATCCTGCACGACGGTATCCCCGCCCCCCAGCCAGTCCATTCCATCCTGGTTTGCATTCCCCGGGCTTCCGCCAATCAACTTCACATTCCGGAACGTCACTCCACGCGAATCCCGCATCTGGATCATCCACGTCCGGCTCCGTACTACCGCTGTTATGCCTTCAATATGGATGCGATGTGCATTGTCCATCGTGATTACGTGCCAGTTCAGCTTGTGCATCCATCCCGTATCATGTTCCGGATCCTGCGGGCCGTCATAGAGCAGCATCCCTCGCCCCGACACATGCACATCGTTCACCTGCCACACATTCAGCGCTCCCATAACCACCGCCCCAGCCGCCAGGTAGATACGGTCTCCATCATGCGCGTCTATATTCTCGCGGTGTACTCCGGGGCCGTAGTATCGAACCCTCGGAGTCTCCGCCGTTATCCCCGATCTGTCTGGTTCATTCGCAAACAGAAACAGCATCTCCGAATCCGCATAGTGTTCGCCTGGCCGCGCAATGGATATTTTCGCCGGCCCTTCTAGCGGAAAGGTAATCGACGCTGCTTGCCGTCGCGGACGAATCCCGAACCGCATCGGCTGCACCTCCACGCCCCGATCCCAATAGTGCGGATCGCTCGCCGTGACCGTCACCTGCACCGGCGACGATACGTCAAAGTTCAACAGATAATATCCACTCGCCGCATGCACTACCGGCGTACTCTTTCCGCCAATTGTCACCGTGAAGTGGTTTGAACTCACCTCCGCTGGAATCGGCGCAAACGTCACCTGCACGGGCGCCGCGCCACGCACGCTGCACAAAGCAGTCGCCACGCTCAAAAGGAGCACAAGAGCAGACGTGTGCCTCATTGTTTAAACCTATACATCCTGGAGGAGTCGCCGAAGCTGAAGAGAGAAATATGGACAAGCATCCGCTACCACTATAGCTTTCGCCAGCTCCACTTTTCCATAACACTAGGCAGCCAAGCCCAACCCACAGCATTGGCGCTATTGATCGTAGAGGGGGTGGGAACAAATTATCCAGCAGTTCATTGAATAGACGCGTTCAGCGGGTCGAACATGTCGAAGCATAATTTTGAGGCTTGCGGTGTTCATGCCTACCGTTTGTAAAGGCTTGTGGGCATCGACTCAGCAACGGTCGAATCGGTACAATTCGCGAAGGGTCTACTTGACCATGTATCCTTTGTGAGCTAAGTTAAAGTTCGTCCATGCGTCACATTGCTCACAACAATCGAGGTAGGACGTGGCACAAGGTCCAGAGGCCGAATTTGAGAAAATTGATCAACTTGAGAATCGCGGCCGGGTGATTGCATGGTCGGCTCTGTGCTTTGCATTTCTTCAAAGCGTCTGCACGGTCGTTATCGCGGCCAGCGGCATGCGTTTTGCACTAGGACTTGCGGCTCTCATCACATCAATCGCTACTTCTGCACCCTCCCAGGATCTACACGACGACAGGATCAGATTGCCGATGCTCATCTTTGCTTTCTCTGGAGCATTGATCAATCTCGGAGTGCTCTGGCAGGTGAGACACCTTCGCTCGCGGCCTGCGTCGCAGTGGCGCATCGTTCCTCTGACGCCTCACAAGAGGCGCATGGAACAATTACAGCTTGTGCTTAGCGTATTAACGCTTCTTCTCGTATTTGCCGAGCTGATTTCGCACAAAACGATTCACGGAAGCTATTTCTAAAGCCTCCTCCAAGCCGTAACTCACATGCGAATCGGACTACTTAGTTTCTGATCTGTTTGTCTGCGAACAGCTTCGCGCCCATAAAGGAGGCGGTCGCGGTACACACAGCAACAAAGCTTTGCAAATGAATTCATCTGCTGATCATGTTGATAGCTGGTAAACCGTGTTTTGAGATGCTGGCGTCGCTGTTTCAATGGCGGGAGGTCGTGATAAACCCAGCGAAATTAGATTTCTGGTGGCTTTCTGTAACCTTTGTGACCTCATCGCTGTCCAAGGCGCGGGTGCAGTTCTGGGTAGAGTATCGGTCGTCGCGGCCAAGCACCTTCTTTTATTCCGCGAATTCACGCAGACGAATTACGAAGAAGAGGTGTCTTTGTGTTCAGCAAGAGAATTCTGTATTGGTTATTCGGGATGAGCGTCTCGGCCCTCGCTCCCGGAGCTTTTGGCAAGTCCGCGGATTATATTTATGTAGAAACCAATCTAAAACCGGCAAATTCGATCCGAGCCTTCGAGCGCGGCGATCTTGGACAATTGAGCGAGATCGCTGGTTCTCCATTCCTGACCGGGGGCTCGGGCTCAGGCTATAATGGCGTGGCCGTCGGGCCGGAAGATTCCGACCAGGAAATCATCACCAATCAAGACCACTCTTTGCTCTTCGCGATCAACGCTGGTTCCGATTCGATTTCGGTCTTCCGGATTAACAACGATGGATCTCTCAAGCCGGTGGAAGGTTCGCCTTTCCTCTCCGGTGGCAACGATCCGGTCTCTCTCGATATCTCCGGTCATATCCTTTACGTCGCTAATAAGTCAGGCGATCCGAGTCGTCCAACAACAATCCTGCCCAACTACACTACCTTAACCATCGAAAGCGACGGAAGCCTGCTGCCCGTCAGTGATACTACCAACAATACTTCGCGGGAGTTTACCTCCACTATCTCCGTTGCGGTTGGCTCCTCAGTAAACCAGGTACATGCGGTCCCGGGCACCAACATCGTCTTTGGAGATGATTTTCTGGCCGATCTGATTGAGCACTTCCGAACCGACTGGGCCGGCGGCCTGCATCAGCTTCCGCCGCTGACGCTTCCGACCTCTTTGTTCAACGACACGGTAACACCGCGCATCCCTCAGGGCATCTGGACTCATCCGACTCTGCCGTACCTTTATGTCGGTGTACCGCTGTTCAATAAGCTAGCGGTCTACAAATTCGGCCCCGAAGGAAATCTTAAGTTTCTAGGCGCAGTTCCCAACCTGGGCGAAACGATCTGCTGGCTGCGGATGAACAAGTCGGGTACTCGCCTCTATTCCACGGAGACCTCAAGCAACAGCGTCGGTGTCTACGATACGACGGACCCTGAAAACCCGATTCAAATTCAGGAGTTCCAACTTTCTGGGACGGGGAATGCATTTCAACTCAGCCTCTCGTCAGGTGGGCATTCTTTGTATGTGCTTTCCCCTCGTGGGGGTACAACCGTTCCCGTGGGCCAGGGCAATGTGCTGCACACTCTCCAAATCAGCGAAGATGGCAAGCTAAGCGAGACGCTGCCTACCATCCCATTCGAGAGTACGAATGATGTGCGACCACGTGGCATCGCAGTCGTCTCTCTACGGTAATGGCAGGTGATCTCCGCCTGGGTGTTGTTGCATCGAGGCGGAGATCAATGGCTGGCACAATGCCGACAAAGGCGGGGAGAGATACTTGCCGCCCTTTGGGCCCTTCCGGGGTGCCCTCTGACTGCGTTCAGCGTGCCGCGCTTAGTACACCTCCACACTTGAACGCATCTTCCAAGAATCCGCGCATGCGCTTTCGAGTGCTGCGGACTTCGGGCCACGCATCCTTTCCGGGCCATGGAAGACTCCAACTGATCTTGCTCGATCCTTCTACCTCGGTACTAGCTCCCCAACTGTCGCTCTCGACGCCGCCGCAGCAGGGGCCTGCTTCACCGCTTGCTCCGGAGTTTGCACATCAGGGAAAGCTTTGGCGTCCACGGCGCGTTCTGATCACGGCAGATGCTTGGGCGCTCCCTCACGCTCGTGCGATGCTGGAGCGGGCGGAGGGTTAGCGTTGTTGACGAGCAGGTCGAGTCGACCGAACTCTTTGTGGATGTGTTTTGTCGCGGCTCGGATCGATACCTGATCGGTGCGCTCCAGCATCAACTGACTCTCTCGCGTCAAACTGCTGGATCAACGATCAACGCTGATCGGAAGAGCAATTCTGGATCACTTGGGTTGGACTTCGACTCCTCTTCAAACTTCTTCTGTGCCTCTGAAAGAGATGATTCGTCCTGCTTGTCTGCGAGCTTGAGTTTACGGAGTCCATCGCCCCCGCCATGGGCGTGAGCTACGGCGGACGCATCGCCCTCGTTCCCGGACTACAACCGGCTAAGGCCTTCAGCGTTCTCGTCCATGAACTCAGCCACGAGCTTTTACATAAAGCCGAACGCAGGACAGCCACCACCAAGACCGTACGGGAGACCGAGGCCGAGGCCATCGCCTTCGTAGTTTCCACCACCTTCGGACTTGACGCCGGACACACCAGCGCCGACTACATCTCGCTCTATCACGGCAACGCCGCACTTCTAGCCGAGAGCCTGGAAGTCATCCAGCAAGCCTCAGCCCTCATTCTCTCCGCCATCGAATTCGCCCTGGCCGAAGATGCCGAGGCAGGTAACGAACCCGAAGTTGCTCGGGCGAGCTAACCCAGAGTTTCCTCTCAGTGGGCGGACGGCCCAGTCTTCCGCTCCGCCTCAACCGCAAGCTACAAAGCAACATTCTAAGAGGTGTTCCCGATGGATCGGGTTGAGATCGCAGTCCGCAACGGGGTATCCGCAATCGAAGCGCCGCTCTACGATGTCGGCGTCTTAAGCGAGCGAGGTATGCTTTCCGGCCTCACCGGCATTCGAGCTGCAGGGGTGCTCGACAGGCTCCCGCTCTTCAAATACCAGAACGCTCATGGCTCCCATATTTACATCCGACCCTGGGCGAGCACCGCTTCACGGTGCTCGATGACGAGGCCGCGCTCACGCTCCTGCAGAGGACGGCTTTAGTCCTTGCGCGATCGTCGAGACGAGGTCAAGGTCTTTTGGATAAAACTTGTGTTCGCCGCTACAAGACCTGCATCCCATTGTCCTTGGGAGATTTGGATCATGAGTAAAGAAGCAAATGTTGCGACTGCAAAGAAGATGGGCGAGGCCATTAATAAGGGCAAGCTTGAGGAATTCCACGATATTTTTGCGCTGAATGTGATCGACCATGACCCGGCACCCGATCAGGGCAAAGGGCCTGAAGGTTTTATTGCTTTCTTTACCCGATTTCGGACAGCCTTTCCAGACCTCAACATAGCCGTTGAGCACATGGTGGCAGATGAAGATAATATCGCCATCGCATACACCGTGACTGGGACTCAGGAAGGCCCTTTTCAGGGCATTCCGGCTACAGGCAAGAAAATCAAGACGCGCGGTATGCAGATCGCGAAGTTCGATGCGAACGCAATGATCAAAGAGCGCTGGGGCAGCTCGGATGAGCTGGGAATCCTACAACAGATTGGCGCAATCGAACCAAGTAAGACCATGGATGAGCCGCCTGTCATTTCAGGCACATCAGCTTAATTTCAGGTTGACCTGATAGGTATGGAAGCATGTGCAGGTGCTCACTTTCCGGGAAGAGCAATCCGGGAACAAGGGCCATGAGGTGCGGATAATTCGAGTTGAGTACGTTAACCGTACGTGGAAAAGAACAAGAGCGACTCCATCGAAGCCGAGGCGATTGCCGAAGGAGCCGGGAGATCGACCATGTGCTTTGTCCCGGTCAAGACGGATGAGCAGCTCGACATGCAGCCGCTGGACTTGGTATGGGAACGCTGGATCGTTCGGCGCACTGCGGTGGTCAACCAGACCCGGGTTTTCTGCTCAAGCGAGGAATCACTTCCGGCAGGGTCACCGGGAGGCTCTGAAGACCTATCATTTGAAAGATGTCTACAAGTGCCAGACATAACTTCTTCCACTTGCACAAGATCGACATTGGGGTTGCAAGGTACCCCACATTGGCTTGAATTAGAGCTCCTCTCCGGAGGAGGATATATGTGAGGTCGCATGCTGCCGTTCCAGGTTGTCCTCCGGGGCTTTCTTCTTGCATCGATGTCCATCGGCGGGATCTTCGCTCAGGTAAGCTTTCCACCGCAGGCTGCTTCGTCAGATCATGACACTCATGCCGCAGGGACCGCACAGCAGATCCATGGGACGACCTCGACAGGATCGCTGACGGCCACTTCCGAGCCTGCCGGCCATACTACCTTTGCTACGCGGTGCGCCATGTGTCATGGCACCAACGGAAGCGGAGGCGAGTTCGCTCCAGGCATCGTACTGCGTGTGCCCCTGCGTACCGATGCAGAATTGGTTCACCTATTGCAGAACGGGATCTCGGGTGCCGGCATGCCAGCTTTTCCTGACATTCAAGGTGATAACCGCGATCACCTGATCCGATTTCTGCGCACTCTGAAGCCGCCCAACACCGCGGGTGTGGCAGCGATCACGGTTCCGCTTCAAACGGGTAGCCTGCATGGTATTCCACTGAATCAGACAGCATCGGACATGCAGTTCCTCGGTGACGACCACCAGGTTCATCTGCTGCGTAAAACAGATACGGGAAAGTACCGTGCCGTAACGTCCGAGGCTGACTGGACCAGCTACAACGGAGCCACGACCGGTTCTCGGTACAGTTCGCTGCAGCAGATAACGGCGGAAAACGTGAGTCGTGTGCAGCCGCGCTGGATCTTCTCCATACGCAGTATTCGCGAACTGGAGAATACGCCCGTGGTGGCGGACGGTGTCATGTACATCACGGCAGCGAATGAGTGCTACGCATTAGATGCCGGCAGCGGTCGTCTCATCTGGCACTGGCAACGCTCACGGACGCAGGGTCTGATGGGAGGCGCGGCAGGGGGGACCAATCGCGGTGCGGCGGTTGCGGGCGATCGGGTATTTATGGCAACCGACAACGGCCACATGGTCGCGCTCGACCGGACTGACGGAGCGCTGCTGTGGGAAACCACCATGGTTGACTGGCACGACAATTACGACGCCAGCGGCGCGCCACTGCCTGTTGGTAACCTGATCCTCTCCGGCATTTCTGGCGGTGACGCCGGTGCTCGCGGCTTCATTGCGGCCTATGCGCAGGACACCGGCAAAGAGGTCTGGCGATTCTGGACGGTGCCAAAGCCGGGCGAGCCTGGTAGTGAAACATGGAAAGGGAGCGGCATCGAACATCCGAGCGGCGCGACGTGGATGACGGGCAGCTACGATGAGGAACTCGATACTGTTTACTGGCCGGTTGGAAATCCCGGCCCAGACTTGTACGGTGACGATCGATTGGGCAGCAATCTTTATACGGAATCCATCCTGGCACTGGAGCCGAAGACCGGCAAACTTAAGTGGTACTTCCAATTCACACCGCATGATGTGCACGACTTTGATGCCATGGCACCCAGCGCTTTGATTGACACCAACTGGCAGGACCAGCCGCGCAAACTGCTGGTACAGGCTAATCGCAATGGTTTTCTTTACGTGCTGGATCGTACAGATGGCAAGTTCCTGTATGGCACTCCCTACACCCCTAAGCTCACGTGGGCATCGGGACTCGATGCGGCTGGGCATCCCATCCCCTTGCCAGCAACCGAGCCGTCGCACGAGGGGACGCACACATGCCCTTGGCTGAACGGCGCATCCAATTGGTATTCATCCTCATGGAATCCGACAACCGGGCTATACTACGTTCAAACAAATGATATGTGCGGCATCTACACACGCACAGACATGCAATATCAGCAAGGCCACTCGTACATGGGCGGCTCCTTCAGTCCGGACCCAAATGATCCTGGTAAGCGCATCCTGCGTGCGATCGATATTCACTCCGGTAAGGCGGTCTGGCAATTGCCTGAGGTCGGTGACGCACAGACATGGGGTGGCGTCCTGAGTACGGCGGGAGGCGTCGTCTTCTTCGGCTCAGATGATGGCAGTTTCGCCGCGGCCGACGCAAACACGGGCAAACAGCTCTGGAGTTTTCAGACGAATCAAAACCCGCACTCATCACCTATGACATATGAGTTTGATGGAAAGCAATATGTCGTTACCACGGCGGGTCCAGACGTGATAGCGTTTGCTTTGCCTGAATGATCTGTCAATGAGCCTGCGGATCGGTTCGCCTCTCTGTCTGGCGTTTAGCGTTCCCTGCCAAGAGCAGCCCCGCCCATTGGTTCCGTCTAGCACCGACATCCGAGCAGGACACACGCGCAGCTCCTGCATGAGGAGCAATCCCAAGGGCGCCGTTCGGCCCATCGCACAGTCGTTCCAAGGATGGCAAGCCTCCGTGGCATAAGAACTAAAGGTTAGATGGAGAGATGTGGATACTCCAGCAATTGCATACCGTAGTAGGCCAGAAAAAAGAGTGAGAGCGATATTGTGGCACACGGCGAGCGCATTCAGGATGATCCCACGACTTGGTCTCTGCCAGAAGCGTTGTAACGATGAACTGCCCCGCTTGCTACTCCACTCTCAATCCCCTATTTTTGCTACTTGGCCCAAAACGCAATCATTACATTTTCGATGTCGTTGGATACTGCGTATAGAACAAGAAAATGCAAGTGCGGAAGAGCTAGCAAGGGCTAGGTTACTACAGTACTTCCGTGTACCTGCCCGTACCTTGTCGGTCAATGACAGATGAGTATAGAGTCAGACCGCTGCATACTCCGTTTTCTGGTGAACCATAACCCATGCTGAATCGATTTGAAGATACGAGGGCGGAAGATGCCTCTCTGCTCGAAGCTGTACGCACAGGCGATCAGCAAGCGATGTGTGCAATATACGACCGATACTCAGGCATGATTTTTTCCGTTGCATTACAGATCCTGCAATGCCCGTCCGAAACAGAGGACGTGATGCAGGATCTTCTCATCCAGGTGTGGCGTGAGCCCATCCGCCTGAATCCAGCCAAAGGTTCGCTAGGCGTATGGCTGGCCGTTGTCGCTCGAAACCGCGCGATAGACGCACTTCGGAAGCGAAGGCCGTCAGAAAACATCGAGGATGTCGCGCTAATAGCCAAAACTGACGTAGCCAAAGAAGCAGAGCGTAACGTGCTTCTACAACGCGTTCGCAGCTCGATGATAGGCTTACCGCGATCGCAAAGAGAAGCTTTGGAAATGGCCTTCTTTCGCGGACTCACTCACCCGGAGATTGCTGCAGAGACGGGTCGTCCCCTAGGTACAATCAAGACTCGAATTCGCCTCGGCTTGAAAAGCCTTCAGGCGAATCTTGGCGAACCATCCTTCGTCTCTCGCCTGGTAGCTTGAGTCTGGCATGCAGATCCAGATCGACCGGCGGGCGAGGTCAGTTGCCGCTTTACTCGAAGGAGTGTCAAAAGTCACAACCAAAATTGAAAGTGCGAAAAACTCTGGACACTACTTTTACGAATGTCTCCCCAGCTGCAGACAGCTTGTTGCAATAACATCCGGCTTGCGCTTGATCTGGACTTTGCCTTACGGGCACCGCGCATAACGCTTTCGAAGCCTGTGGGTCAGGCTCGAGAAACGGTTGGTCACTACCCGGGACAGTCAGGACCGTAAGCATAGACGTGCCTCTCGCCTCATGCAGAGCCGTCTGGCGGCCGGTAGTGTAAAAGAGTTGAGACTTCCAACGAAAACTTGGGTCCTGGAGAATCGCTTCTCGCGCGGAAGTCCGCGACAGAACGTACGGATGCGGACTTGCCCAACCGACCATGTAGACAACAAATCCCAAAACTATGACGATAATCGCCGCATACTCGAGCCCGCGATCGCCTCCCCAGGCGACAACGAGTGCCAGGAAAAGATGCAAGGCATAGAGGAGAACGGCACCGAAGACGATTTCCCCAAAACATGCGCCCAAATACTCCTTGCCCGGTATGCCTTTCGCGCAACTGGCGACGTTCCGCCGTCCACGCTGTAAGCCGTAGCTTACTGCCGTCAGCTTCGATCCGCCCATGCTTTCTAGCATGGCTGAAGACATCCTCATTCAACTTGGCAGGCGGATTCGCCTCTTGCGAGTGAAACGCGGATGGACGAAGACCATGCTGGCTGCTGGCGCTGGGTTGGCCTACCCACTACATCAACCTGCGAATGTGCGAGAGAGCCCATGAGGGGCTCGTCAGGCCCTACGAGGGATACTTTAGCTGGATTGCATATAGAGGCGAATGGGCCTGGAACGACACGAAGGCGATCCATCAAAGTACGGCTTTCCTCTTGTTTAACGACGCAGTAGAGGATTCAGAACGTAAAAGGACTCCATGCTCGGCGTGGTTGTGGAAAGCCGAGATAGACCGTTACCACAGTGCCAATTGTGGATCCCCGTGCCTAGTCGGTAAATGACAAATGAGTATAGGGTCAGACAGTTCGATACTCTTCATTTCCGGTGAACCATGAACCACGCTGGCTTATTCAAAGATACGAGGGCGGAAGACGCCTCTCTCCTGGAAGCTGTGCGCGCCCGTGATCAAAAGGCGATGTCTGCGATTTACGACCGATATTCTGGCATGATCTTCTCCGTCGCCCTACAGATCCTGACATGCCCGTCAGAATCGGAGGACGTTATGCAGGAACTCCTCATCCAGGTGTGGCGGTATCCCATCCACCTCAATCCAGTCAAAGGCTCGCTAGGCATTTGGCTGGCCGTTGTCGCTCGAATCCGCGCGATCGATGCGCTTAGAAAGCGCAGGCCGACCGAACCCATCGAGGATGTCGCGCTTGCAGGCGGACCCGACGTGGCCAAGGAAGCAGAGCATAATGTGCTTCTACAACGTGTTCGCAGTTCAATGAAAGGCTTACCGCAATCGCAAAGAGAAGCTCTGGAAATGACCTTCTTTGGCGGCCTCACTCAATCGGAGATTGCTGCGGAGACGGGTCATCCCTTAGGCACAATCAAGACCCGCGTTCGCCTGGGGTTAAGAAGCCTTCACGTCAGTGTTGTGGAGCCGTCCTTCGCCTCACAGCCGGCAGCTTGAGGCCGAATACGGTTCATTCCAACCAGTTGATCTCTCTCACAGCCGAAGAGTAGGGGCTGAATCCTCGCGGCCCAGATTGTTGGCTGTACAACAATCTTTGTCGTGGCGATGTCGTACGATTCGCATGTCGCTGGGGAATTGTCATTTGTTGACGCTTACTTCAGGGATGGGAGAGAGGACCGATGCCAGGCACGTTCATCAACACGCTTCTGAACAGTCTAGATGCAGCCACAATCAGCCGGCTACGCCTTCGCTACGTTGCATTTGAGCTGGAGCATGAGATCGAGTTCCCTGGTAAGCACATCGAGCATCTCTTTTTTGTCGAGGAGGGAGTGGCATCGCTGACGACAACCTTCAAAGACGGTTCCCAGGTGGAAGCTGGTATGTTTGGCTATGAATCAGTGATCGGGATCTCTGCCCTCATGGGGACCAAGCGAAGCCTGAATAGGGTCTACACACAGATCGCTGGACATGGTTATTCCTGCACAATTGAGGATGGAGAGCGGGAATTCCGCTTGGGTGGGCTCTTTCAAAAGCTTGCTTTACGCTATGTCCAGGCGCAGCTGGTACAAGCCATTCAGTCCGCCGGGTGCAATGCGAAACATGATCTCGAACATAGGCTCGCTCGCTGGCTACTGATCTGCGCCGATCGGGCGAATAGCTTGACCTTTAGAATGTCTCACCAGTATCTGGCTGAGATGCTGGGGGCCAATCGCTCTACAGTATCTTCCACTGCTGCGCTGCTGAAAGCGAAGGATCTCATCGAATACAAGCACGGAACGATCCTCGTATTGGACGCTCCCAGATTGGAGAAAAGCGCCTGCGAATGCTATCAGACCATAAGAGCGCACTTGAGCGACTTAGAGGAATTTGAGAGCACCAGTCTGGCCTAGGTCCCTGAGGGTCGCGCAAATCTATTCAACTCTTAGCGGGGAATCTGCGATGTGCCCGATATAGGCGCTCACATACGACCCTGCATCCTGTGGAAACGATGTCACGACCGGCAACGACTACTCTCCCGGCTGGGCACAATCTTAGTTGAAGGGGTTGATCAGCGTCTTGTCGATTCGGAGCCTCCGAACTCTCGTCGAATTTGCGCATGCAGCTCTTGCCGTCTCTGCGCTTCCATGATGACCGATTTACCAGCTGTTATGCCGTTTCGCCGTTGCCCGAATGCCGGGCCGATTGTGCATTTTCTGCAGGCTGGAGATTTCTTCCGTAGTTCTGAGGGGAAAAAGAGGCAATTCTCTTTCCGCAGCCCACATCGACGGCATGTTGTCTTGTAGATCATCAGTGGGAGTCTAGCAAACAGAAATTGTGAAAAGCCATCGAGTGGTGCCCGGTCTCAGGCACAAGAGCGGTAACGGGTGAAAGCCTTCTTCATCGGTCGCTTCATGAATAGTTGCTGTCGGCCTGAATTCATTCGACAAGCTCCCAGAGTGGTGCCATCATCTCTACGCTGTTTGTAGGAGGACGTTGCCGTCATGAAATCTCTGCCCTGGTTGTTCCGTAGCCGCCGCTTCGCCTCATCCCTTGCTTTCGGTCTCGTTTTACTCGGAGGCGTCGTGGAATGCCTCTATCCGCCTATCCTTGCGGCCCAGACGCTGACCTTTACTGGCGCGACACCGTCAGTCGACTTCGGCGACGTCAATCTCTGTAAAGCCGGGGAGACGAAGACCTCGCCCTGCAGCCGTACTATGACACTCAGCTATGAAGTGATTGCGAGCGGCACGCTAGGCGCGACCAAGGTGGTAACGCAAGGCAATCCAAACCTCGACTTCACTCTCGATAACAGCAGCACCTGTAGAGGCAATGTCATTCAGGGCAACACGTGCAGCGTGAAGGTTACGTTCGTACCCAAGTTTTCCGGTTGGCGCCCAGGCGCAGTGCAGCTCACCGGGGCAAGCGGGACCGTGTTGAACACTACCTTTATCAATGGGTATGGAATAGGTCCTCAACTCGGGTTCGCCTCAAAGACGATGGAGGAAGTGCCTTTCACGGGACTTACCGTCTGCATTAATTCCGAGAACGATGCTTGCCAGACTTACGTGGACAACTTCTGCGCTCACTACGCTGTAGATGCCGCCGGTGATCTGTTTGCGGCTTGCGAGAGCCCCTTCTCCGACACTACGACGGGGGCATTCATTGTGGTAGAGCTGCCAGCCGACGGCGGCCCTCAGGTCACTTTACCCTTCAGTGGCTTATATGTGGTCGAAGGGCTGGCTCTAGATGGCGCTGGGAATATCTTCGCGCTCGACTCGGAAAACTCCCGCGTCCTTGAGCTTCCAGCCGGCGGCGGCCCTCAGATCGTTCTGCCATTTCAATTGCCAAATCCCGGCTACGCGATCGACCTTTCGGTAGATGGTCAAGGAAATCTATATTTTGCCGATACTCTGGGTAATAGGATAGTGGAACTGCCGGCTTCCGGAGGGCAGGTCACGGCCCCATTTAGTGGGTTGTCCTTTCCCGCAGCGGTCGCTGTGGATTATAAGGGCAACCTCTTTACTACGACGGACACGAATGCTAACCAAGACGGCGAGCTTGTCGAACTTCCTGCCGGCAGTCCCCCGCAGAAAGAGCTGCTTTCCGGAACCCCGAATGGCGTTATAGGTTTTGGTAATGGACTGACAGCAAACGGCAATGGAGACCTCTTCGTGACCGACTCCCATAAAACAGGACTAGACAGCGTGCTGGAACTACCGGCCGGGAGTACGGAATCCATCGATTTAGGCCTTAATGCAAGCTTTGGCAGCCTAACGGCAACCCCCTCTGGAGACCTGTTCTTGGCGGGAACTAATTACTCCGTCGAGATCCAACGCTCTCACTCAGCCCCCCTAAACTTTGGTTCGATCCCGGTAGGTAGCACCAAAACTCTCGCCCTTGCAGTCACCAACACTGGCAATCGAACCCTCATCGTTTCTCCCTATTTCGAAAGTCCAAGCTACACAATTTTCAGTCAGCAACCGACTGACTGCCTCAACGCGATCGACCCCGGCCATGATTGCAGCCTCAACATCCAGTTTTCTGCATTAACCGAAGGTCACCATACCATTACCCTCACTCTAGGCAGCAACGGAGCAAAGGATTCTACTGTTTTGCTGGAAGGCACCGGCACGAAATAGTTGCTTTGAGGATGGCGACAGTATCAGGCATTGCTACTCCGGAAACCTGGCGATTATGTCCCTGATCTGATCCAGGCAAGACGTGACTGCGCGCTCAGCTTCTCGCAGCGCTGTTAATTCCATAGCAACGTTGAGAGATGTTGCGCGCTTCTACGATCCCGGGCGGTCAGAACCGCATGGATCGCGTCGATGTCTTCCGCATGGTCAAGCGGCGCTGCCAGGCGGCCGAGCTGGGAGCGGCGGCCAACTGCCATACGTTCCGCGCGACGGGTATCACGGCTTACTTGCTGAACGGCGGCACCATCGAAGGCGCGCAGGCGATAGCCGCGCATGAAAGCCCGCGCACGACAAAGCTCTATGACCGCACCTCGGACGAGATCACCCTGGCCGAGATCGAGCGGATCAGTATCTAAGAAGCCGTGGCCGCCCACAGTAACCGCGTCCGCAAGCGCTGCCGACGGCCGGTTTTGCGCCCGTCTATGGACGGCAGCATGATAAAACCCGGGCGCCGGTCGGGCAGAGCAAGGTAGCAAATCCTGACCATGCTCGGCGCTTTTGCCGGCTTCAACGCTTCCCAAATCGGACGTCCGATGCAGGAAGCGAGCAGGGTTGATCGTTGCGGTTTGCAGGGCGGCGAAAGGCCTGAATCGACCATGAGCGCTAGCTCATCATGAAGGCTGAAACCCGGTAAGCAATAGGGGTTCATTGCATCCGTCCCGGCCATGAGCGGAACGCTAGCCTGATACATGCCGCCCACAATCTTTTCCTCCACCCCGAAGATCCCCCGCGCCATCTGGTAGTCCAAATTGTTCCAGCGCCTGATCTGCGGCTGTGTTCTTTCCTCCCATCTCTCCCTGGATTTGTGTTCCATCGAGCGTTGACCGGTCGCTGACGCCTCCTGTGCTGTTACGGCCTCCGGAACATGGCCTTCAAAGTCGATGTGCTGCAGCTTCGCCTCATCCGCCAAAGCAAAGTAAGCGTCGCGTGGAACTCCGTCATATACCTTGATGAAATCTGCCCCGCCAGCTTTGATCTCATCGACTGTACGGCGGGCGTCGGCAGGTTTTTTGACGACGATTGAGCCGGGCCACATTAGAGAGCTGCCGTCGACGATTGCGCTTGCCAAATAAATAAAGGGCGAGGGTTTTGTCGGAGAGCTCAATTCGTAGAGCTTCCGTGTCCCGCTCCCCGGCCATCATGCGAACTCCCGTTACGCCATTCGCAATGTAAAGCGGAAGCTCGCTCGTCTCGTGAACGTGGACATGCATGTCCCATGAGCCAGGAATGAGAAAGCCTCCGTGACCATCGACCGCGCCCGGGGATCCACCATCTCCAGGCGCTGTCGCCCGTCACTACGTTTATGACGGTGACGTGTTGGATCAGGGTCACCGGCGAGGGGGGAGTCCTGGGCAAGGATTCCAGAAGCCGAGAAGGCCAGCGTCAGCAGTAGTCGCTTCACCCGTCCTCTTAAGAGTCCTTCACCAGCAGAATTAGAATGACGCCCCTGATAATCGCAGGCTGCTCTGTGCCTTTGGCTGTGAAAAAGGGCGCCTTATAGAGAGGCATTTACTAGAGTGGATTATTCTCCAGGAATTCCCAAGGGCGCACGAACAGTACGAGCTCTCCTGGAACCGAAGTGCTAGTGGTCTTGCTGCATCGGTTTGGCTTTGCGACCGGCTGCACGATCCCCTTTAATAGACTTTCGCTGACGTTGAACTCATTGTGAACCAATCCGCCTGGCTCATCGGCGCAGGCGACGTAGAGCTTTGTGTTGTGAGTTAAGATCGTGGAGTCCTTCGAGATGCTTATGGCTGCAACGCCGTTTTGATCGGTTTGCACGGCAATCTCCCGGTAGCCCGGGCAGACTTCAAGTCCAACTTTAGTGAGCTTCAAGGGGTTCCCATTCAGCCCGTTGAGCCGCTTAATGCGAATCACGGTTCGTGGTTCTTGGGCGACGGTGACAGAAACGCCCAAAACGAACGAAGCTATGCTGAACAGCACGTTCCGAATCATGGTTGCCTCTCTTTCTAACATCGTCTGCCAGATGCATGCGCGACAAGCGAAGCATCACTAAAGCAATTTTCGACCACTTCTTACTTAAGTCAAACCCTTCTCCAGTCTTATGAGCACACAGAAGCTCTAGCTAGGAACAGACGGCAGCAGCTGCTGCTGCGCTCCGCATCATCACGCTTTTTTCTCGATGAACTCCATCTCCCCAGAAATTTCGCGCGGGTCCGGCTCCTCCCAAAGCACAATTGCCTTCGGGAGCGTCATCGCCATCACGGCGAGCTGAAGCATCAGGGCCACCACATCCTGCGTCTTCGTCAGGCCATTGGAATGGTTTGCATAAATTCCTGCCATGCTCGTCATATACGTGCCCAGTAGCACCAGTGTTCTCCGCGACGCTCGGTCTCGCTCGCCGGCCTCGCGTTCATCTAGAAGCCAGGGACGATGCTCCCGGCTTTCGCTTCGTGGCATCAGGTATGTCCCGACACGGTATCTTTTTAGAAGATCCTCTTGTTGTTCCGCCGAGCTTTCCTCAAAACCCGCCGTCCCATACTTGTATCGAGCCCACTCATCCAGGCTACCGACCATTAACATTTCTGCAGGCGCCTGCTTCGGCACAAAGAAACTTTTGACGAGGGCGCCGTCACGAAAAACACCTAGAAATACCAAGACAAACGACATCACCCACATCACCCAGTATGGATGTCCGAAGGCATCCCATGTTTGTGCTTGTATCGACAGCATCGCCACAACAAAGACTGTATATGACGCCACCACAGCGACTCGCCGCCGCCAACGTGCCTGCATGTCAATCCCTAGAAACCGAAGGTTTGCTGCATTGGTGTTCAGCATGGCTACACCTCCTTTGGTCCATCCATCACCAAATGCGGTCCCCGAGAACCTTCGGCGTCATCCACACTCGAATCAGCTCGGGCAGTGACAGCACCATGATGACGAGTTCAGTAGATGCGAGCGCGCTGAACAGCATCTCAGTCCGAGCCAGGCCGATAGGCATGCACAAACCTACGCCCCACCAGACCAAGATCAACCCTGGTAATCCGCGTCGAAATGACCGAAACGCATGTCCCTCCGCGTTCCGCTGCATCGCTGTTTCTCGCTCATCTTGCACTTTTCCTTCCGTCTGGAGTTCGTGACGCATCTGGTGCTTCACCCGGTCCTTCTCCATCTCGGTGAGTTCAAACCCAGAGCCAGCAGGCAGTCGAGCGCTGCCCCCATTCCGTAAAGGCGACTCGTGTCCTTGAGCGAAAAGAGATTGAAAACGCCTATCAGGAAGAAGCCGCCTAGCCAACAGTCGAAAGGACCACCAGCCAGCGCCATTGTCTTCGAGTTCGCGTCTTCCTCGGCTGCCTTGAAATGAAGCCTGCCTTCGGTTCAGTCATAGCTACGCCTCCCATTTCTCCATCATGTACACCTGTTGGCTCAGCGGCCGAAATGGATCCGGAGAAAACACCGCCTCCACCGGAAGTTTGAAGAACCTGCTAATTTTGAACGCCAGTTCCAGGGACGGCGTGTAGTCGCCTCGCTCCAGAAATCCGATGGTTTGGGTATTGACGCTCACTGCCTGTGCCAGTGCCTGACGGCTCAACGAACGTTCGGAACGAAGTACGGCAATGCGGTTATAAAGCATGAGTTTCTTAGGCACAATACTATATTGCTTATACGCAACACGCAAGCTGCTTTCATTCATCTGCTGTTCCCGCAGCCTCGATTCACTGCACCGGCATGCAGTCCCAAGCGCGCCCGGCCATCCAGGCACCGTGTACCCGTAGAAGGCGTGCTCGCAACCTCTACTTGAGAAGAGAAGAGGACGAGTTGTACAGACAGATTGCCTCGTGTGAGTTTCGTGGCGCGCTCTAGGAAAAGGAAGTCTGCCTCTTCGCATGTCGAGAGAACGGTGAGGATCGCAAGCGTGTCAACCATAACCTAGCTTAGGTGCTCACTTAAGCGACGATGACGAACGAAATAGTAATTGCGCCATGCGAGATGATCTTTTGGGTCAATCCTCAGCGCGGAAGCCGAAGAAGATGGAATCACCTAGAGCGTTGTGCCGTGGAATATATTTGAGGGCAGCGATGAACAAGAAGACCATTTCTGTGATGATCGTGATTGCCTGCAGCATTCTTCTTTCCAGGAGCGCGGCATCTCAGGGTGCCAGCAGCGCGAGGTCGGAAACCCCGAACGATCTCGCATGGGCTCGTGCGTTTGCCTCGCAGGAAAAGAAGGATGGAGATAACAAGTGGGATCCACATTTTCGCGCGTTGATGCGAGGTTCGTTTCCTCAACGACAGAGCTTCTGGCGGGATCATGGGAAATTCCCATCCGTACCGGAGTTGGTGGAGGAGTTTATCGGCGTCCCCGGAGGCGTGTCGGTCGATGAGGACCGTTACGTGACAATGGATGGATGCGTACCCCATGCCTGTAGTGCGCGCGGCATGGTTTGGATTGATACGCGTGGAAGCGGTAAGCCCCTTGTGATCTTCGTCGCGCCCGAAGATGTGAGCACAGCGAATTCGGAAAAACGCGCCCCTCAGCATCTTTGGCTTTATGCCAGTGATCAACTGAATTGGCAGAAGATGCCCCCCGAGTTTGTGACAAGTCTGGCGCGCTGGTACGAAGCCTATCAGGCGACCTGGGCCAAGTATTACCGGATGAATGTGCTCATGCTGACGCTGGTCGAGCCAAGCGGTCTGACTTACGATCTTTCGCCTACCCTGTTCGCGCTCGATAGCCATACGGACGGAGCGGCGCGTTGACGAGTTTGCCGCTCGTGTCGTTCGATGCGCGCGGCATCTTCAACCACATCACCGGCGGCCCTTCAACGGCAACATTGATGGGTTGATCGCGCATGATAATCATCGATGGCTGCGGTGCGGCCACACGCACCTGGTAAGTTGCCGCTGACACTCGCAACATGAGCATCAGCGGCTTCTATGTTTAAGGATTAGTGAAGGTCCAGTTGAGGATCTGCTGGGTTGAGGTCAAGCCTCCAGTAGCGCCGGTGAAGCCGACGAGCGCGGTGTCGCTTCCGACAGTTCCGGGAATGTCAATCGCATGGGTGTGCGACCAGCTAGCGCCGGTGAGCGTGTCTGTCAGCGTCAGGACTAGGTTCGTTCCGTCGTAGGTCACATGCGCCGCAAAGACATCACCACTATGCAGGTCGATTCCGGTACCGGTTAGATCGATTGCAGGCGTCGTAGGCGCTGTACCATCGCTGTAGGTGCCTGTCGAATCGGGCCCTTCGCCATCGTTGCTGAAGAGATCGAACTTGATTGCCACGCTCTTCGAGATGCCGCCGTACCCGAGATAGCCTCCGATGCCGCCGAGTGCCTTGGCGCCACCGTTCTGGATGGTGAAGGTGAAGCCATCGGCGACGGGATTGGTGAGCTGGAAGGTGAAATCGCTGGTGAACCTCTGGATGTTGAGCGGCGTGGAGTAGAAGGCGCTGCCGGCGTCGTTAGGTGAACCGCTGGTCAGCTTCAAGGCCGACCCGGCGATCGAGGCGCTACCATTCACCGTCAATCCAACAGCATTGAACCCACCCTGAAATTCTGGCAGCGCCGGAGCAGCCGGCGGCGGCGGGGCGGGAGGTCCGGGAGGCCCGGAGACGTAGGTCCAGTTGAGGATTGCCTGCTTCGCGGTTTCATTTCCAGTCGAGGCAGTAAAGCCGAGCACTGCTGCATTGCCGCCGACGATCGCCGGGATGTCAACCGCAAAAGAGTGCGTGTAGCTGAGGAAGGTAGCAGTGTCGGTAAGCGTTAAGACGAGATTTGTGCCGTCATAAGTAATTTCGGCCAGGAAGACATCGCCGCTGTGCAGATCGAGTCCGGTGCCGTTCAGATTGACTGAAGGTACGGTGGGCTCTGCTCCGTTGATATACAGACCAGTCGAGCTTGGTCCTTCACCGGCGTCGTCATGAAGATCGAACTTGATAGCCACGCTTTTACCGATGCCGGAGTAGCCCAGCCCAGCGCCTGCACCGCCGATAGGACCCGGGCTGGTGTTCTGAATCGTGAAGGTCATTCCGTCGGCAATTTCCGACAGCGGAGTTGCGCCTAAGCTAGGCGATAACTGGAAGGTAAAAAATGTGGTGAACGACTGGATGTTTTGCAGATAATAGGCGTAAGCCGCTCCGCTCGAGTTCTTTGGATAGAACGCGGTAGTAGTGAGCAGCAGGCTGGTGCCCTCAATAGTTGTGCTTGCGCCGTTTGAGCCAGTCTCGAGCAGCGAAATATCAACATCAGACTCACTGAAACCCTGGCCGAAATTGATCACATTGATCGGCTTTGACGTGGCGATGCTGTAGACCGCCGTAACGATCTTGGAGGGTGCATCCGTCCCAATCGCCACGGCGCTGACCCGCTCGGTTGAGGTCACTGCTAACGGTGTGGTATAGACCGGTGAGGCGCCTGTGGGTGTCGAACCATTGGTGGTGTAGTGGATTATTGCGCCGGCTGTAGTGTCACTAATCGACACCGTCTGTGCTGTCGCATAGACCCCAGACTGCAGGCTTAATACCGGTGCATTCGCGCCGCTCGCTGAGCCCTGCAAGGTGACGGCCGGATTGGTCACGCCGTTTGTGGTCAGGGTAAGCAGCCCGTTGTGCGCCCCGATCGCCGTTGGAGCAAACTCGATAAGTACTGTGCAGTTCGCGCCTGGCGTGATGCCCGCCAGACAATCCCCCGGTTCAGTGCTTAAAATCCTGTAGCTGGATTCGTTGAACGATGGTTCTACCGTTAGCTTGCCGGTCCCCGTGTTGGTGATCATCAGGGAATGCAGGTTCGTTGTGGTACCAACGGCGATGTTCCCGAAGTTGAGCAGCGGCGGCCGGGATCGCTGAAACTCGATTACCGGATAAAACTCACTGAACTGAAAGATGTCGCCTGCGGAGTCGACTGCGCCTGGCGCGACAGGCTGCTTAATAGCGGTGTTCGCGCCAACGGGCAACTCAAGTATGCCGTCCAGGAGATTACCGACATTGTCTACCAGTAACGCCGAAAAATAGTCGGAGGCGATGGGAAGAGTGACCGGTGCGGCGCTGCCTGCAAGCTTGTAGACGGACGAGTTGTCCGAGACAAAGACATTATCATTGCTGTCGACGGCTAGCCCCACAAGGTTCGTCATCCCGTTGAGGGGAAGCTGAAGAACAGGCCCCCCGGTTGCGGGCAGTTCAAATAAGTAAGAAACGACATCGGAGTAATAAGTCTCTGTTTCCAGAACAAAGATATTACCCGAAGCATCTGCCGTTATGGCGACTGGCGGCGTTTCTCCGTAATAGGCTCCCGGATAGGGCATCTCGATAAATGGACCGCCACCCACCGGTATTTCCACAAAACCGTAGTCAGCGCCATCAAGGTAAAAGATGTCTCCGGCACCATCGATCGTAAGGACGTAAGGCTGGTAGCGGGCCGGGGCAGAGACTTTGATTGCTGGACCGCCGCCAGCGGGCAGCTCCAGCAGAGGCCAGGGTTCGGAACCTGCGACAAAGAGGTCTCCGGCTCCATCCGCTGCCATTGAATAGGAAATAGCGTCGTTGAGCACCTGACCGAACGGAGGGTCGATCTGGTTTCCCGGGTTGAAGCCGATCTGCGGACCCACGGCATATCCCCGCACAAAGGTCTTAGTCAGGACTTTTCCATTTTCGTTCGTGACCAGTACACCGCCTGAACGGCTGCCGGCAAAGAGTGGGGCGAATTTGACATTGATGATGCATGTCGAGCCTGCCGAGACCACGCCGATGCAGGTGCTGCCGGCGGCCAAGGTGAAGTCGAGGTTGGGCGAGCCCTGAGTGACTACCTGCGGCGTCCCGAGCATACCCCCCGCCGTGACTTTGTAGCTCAAGGTAAGGGTCTCGCTGCACGGTGCGGGAGTAGCCGCGGCCGTCTGGCATAAATTGACGTTGCCGAAGTTGACCGACGGCACAGGACCGATGAAGGTCACGCTCTGTGCGGACAAAGCTAGCGGAAACACACACAACGAAACCCCGCTTAAGAGCACGAAGCGAAGGTCAAGGCGAATTGATTGGCAGAAAGTGAAACAAGCGAGATGCGAGGAGAGAACTCTCATGGATTGTTCCTTATGGTGGATATGGAACTGAGTTGCCAGCAGCATGTATAAGGCAGATTGGCGTCGCTTGGCGGCAGGTTAACTTGAGCATTGGCCCCTGCGGAATGCTCATCTAATCGATGGATTAAGAAGGAGACACATCGTTTATGACAGGCGACTTGTGGCTAACAGCGAACAGTACTCCGGCTCCAATGGTATAGCGGAACCCCGACATCTAATGAAAGTTTCGCCTGCTTGAGAATATTCATGAACAGAGGTGAGTCGCTTGGCAACTCTGGCAGGTATGACGGTCGCGGGCGAGCACCCGTTTCCCGGTACCCCGCACTTCCCTCCCCTGTTGCTCTATCTCAGCGGGCGCGAAGCACAGGGTACCTCCCGCGGAGGGAAGATGGCCGCTGGCGCTGCTGGAGCCGGGTCGGGGGAAAGGGCCGGCGATCCAGGCTACAGGCTGCACCTGACCGAGCTCTTCAATGCCGCGCCAGGGTCTTCGCGGCGAACGTTCCAACCAGCTTCGGTAAGACGGTCGAGTGCTTTAGCCAGGCCTGATAGGTGCCGGAGCTCGTCTCGACAACTGCGCAAGGACCGAAGCTGGCCGCATGACGATTCGAAGGTCTAGGAATCCTTACGTCGAGCGGATACGGTGGGGCTCTTTCAGGCGGAGTCACGAGCGCAGATGTCGTCCTTGCCGCGCTACAATCGGACAGGTTCTACGACCTGGTCGTCCAGGTCGCCATCATTCGGCCGGTCCCATCGTCGGCAAGATAAACGCCTGAGGAGTGATTCCGACACTATTTGCTAGCCTACCTTCCAAGTTGACAGGGGCCTAACAAGCTGGCAGTATCTAGCTGCCGAAAAATGAGGTCTCTATGATGCCCTCTCTGCCTTGCGTAAGGTATTCCTTCATAAGCCGCCCCTCCAGGATACTTTCTTTTCAACTTGCGTCCCTTGCCATCCTGACGATCGGTTTATGTCCATCGACGCTTTCAGCGCAAAGTTTAATGCTTACCGGCAGTTCTCCTGCAGTCAATTTCGGCAGCGTCAATCTTTGTGCGGCGGGCAAGACGGCACCGGAGCCATGCAGCACGACCGTTGCGCTCTCCTACAAAGTCACTGAAGGAGGTACACTCGGCGCGATTAAAGTGGTCACCGGAGGGACGCCCGACCTGGACTTCGCCTTGGCAAGCGGCAGCACGTGTACAGGTGAAGTCCACGCAGGGACGATCTGCCAGGTAAAGGTGGCATTCACGCCTGAATTTGCCGGAACGCGCCAGGGCGGAGTGCTAATAACGGATGCGACCGGAAGTGTGCTGGTCAGCACACTTCTGTACGGCACTGGTATAGGGCCCCAGGCCGGGACTCAAACCAATGCGGTCAGTAAAATCCTCACTTCCGCCGCGGCACAGCTGCCTCCAGTGCAGGGAGTGCTGGATGGTGCAGGCGATATCTTCGTTGCCAACGACGCAGCGACCGGTGGCGCAGTCACGGAGAAACTCGCCGGTGGCGGTCCGACGATTACGCTGCCCTTCCTAGGCCTGAATTATCCATCGACAGTAGCTGTTGACGGGCTGGGTGATGTTTTTGTCATCGCGGACAACGAAATCTTTGGCTCTCAGGTCGTTATGAAGCTGCCGGCCGGCTGTGAAAGCAGCGAATGCGTCTCGAGTGTAATCAGCGGATTCATCATCGAGGGTATCGCTGCCGATGCGAGCGGCGACTTGTTCGTCTTGTACGCCCCCGTGCAAAATGACAGTGACAGCGAGGAAATTGTGAAGTTGCCAGCAGGGGGTGGGGCCCAGATCACGTTGGCTCAACTACCGATCGGCGCCACTGGTACGGATTTTTATTCAGGCCTGGCCGTCGACGGCCTAGGCAACCTGTTCACCATAGCCGGAGACTATCCCAATCCAGCAGTCACCCTGGATGAGCTGCCTGGTGGGAGTAGTACGCTGGTCGTTGTTCAGCCTAATGTCGTCGGTTCGAACGTCGAGAGCGGTTCCAACTACACCGACCTTGCCGTGGCGTCGGACTTCTCAGGCGACCTCTTTGCCACAAACACGCAGGGTAGCATCTATGACGGGGAGGTGGGTACAAGTACGATCGAGTATCAAACTTTCCAATTTGCCCCGCTGAACTTCGGGTCCATCTTGTTTGGAACTACCTCCATTTTGCCGGTAAACGTAGTCAACACCGGCAACCGGTCGCTCACCATCACTCCGGTACTTGACAACGCCAGCTATACCGTACTAAGTGCAGCTCCCGAGGGCTGTCTGACGGCAACGGCTGTACGCCAGAGCTGTACGTTGCAGGTAGAGTTTTCCCCGGCTACCGTGGGCCCGCATAACGGCTCACTCACCCTCGAAACGAACGGAGCGACAAACCAAATCGTTGTCCTCGAGGGAAATGCCGGAGTACCTGCACCCGTTTTTAGTTTGACCCCGGGCGTTTATGGATCGGCCCAGACAGTCTCGATCACGGACTCATCTGCCGGAGCGGCTGTCTACTACACCACCAACGGCGCGACGCCGACCGCCGCCTCCTCGCACTACACCGGCCCAATCTCGGTCAGCTCCACCGAGACGGTTACGGCCATCGCCATCCTCGGGGGCGCGCCATCGGCGATTACCACCGGGACGTATACGATCGTCACCGGAGTACTGGCCCAGATCGACGACTTCAGCGAAGGATTTGCCGCCTCCAAAGGCCCGATTCAGTTCAACGGCAGCACGACCCTGGATGGGTCTCGACTGCAGCTGACCTCGATCAATGGGTATGACGATGCTGCCAGCGCTTTCTATACCTCTCGCGTGAACATTCAGTCGTTCGCTACGGATTTCACCTTCCAGCTGACCGATGCGGTTGCGGACGGATTTACCTTCGCCATTCAGAATGTGAGCGACAAGGAGGTGGGCGGCTATGGTGGAAAACTCGGATACGAAGGTATCGGCAAGAGTGTTGCCATCAAGTTTGATCTCGCTAACAACGCCGGCGAAGGACCGAACTCGACCGGTCTCTACGTCAA
The DNA here is from genome assembly GCA_965199205.1 of Acidisarcina sp. Taxonomy (GTDB): domain Bacteria; phylum Acidobacteriota; class Terriglobia; order Terriglobales; family Acidobacteriaceae; genus Acidisarcina. Next base: position 5,153,677 of record OZ240688.1, on the reverse strand, counting down.
CGGGGCATATCCAACTGCGCCTTCGATCGATCTGACGGGTACCGGCATCAATCTGCATAGCGGAGATGCCATCTTAGCGCAGATCACGTATAACAGTTCGACTCTCACTCTTACGCTTACCGATGCGATCACGTTAGCGACATGGACCCACTCCTTCACGGTGGATATTCCGGCGATCGTTGGAGGAAACACAGCCTTTGTCGGCTTTACAGCCGGTGTTGGCGGCGAGAATGCCACCCAGGAGATCCTCTCCTGGACGTACGTTGCCGGAACTATCGGAGCCGCGCCCCCCGCTGCCCCGCTGCCACCGGTTCCGCAGTATTCCGCAGGATTCAACCTGGTTGGGCTGAGGACAAACGGGAGCGCCGCGATCGCCGGAGCGTCGCTGCAATTGACGAATGGTGGCTATGTCGAGGCCGGCAGTGCCTTCTATGGCAAGCCTTTGAACGTCCAGGCGTTTACTACTGATTTCAGCTTCCAGCTGATCAATCCCGGCATGTCACTGGCGTCTATGGCCGACGGCTTCACCTTTACAGTGCAGGATGCCGGACTCAATGCGATAGGCCCATATGGCGGATCTCTGGGATATGCCACGATCGGCAAGAGCGTGGCAATCAAGTTCGATCTTCATAACACCTCCGGCGAAGGAGACAACTCTACCGGGCTTTATATTAACGGGGCACCTCCAACTGTACCGGCTATCGACCTTTCGAACACAGGCATCGACCTGCATGGTGGCCATCCGTTTGCGGCGCACGTCACCTACGACGGAACGACGCTCGTTCTGACGCTCACAGACAAGATCACCTTGGCGGCGTGGTCTCACTCGTTTGCAGTCAATATTCCCGCAACGGTCGGCAGCAACATGGCCCTTGTCGGCTTTACCGCCGGTTCTGGCGGCTCCTCGGCCATCCAGAATGTGCTCTCCTGGACGTTCAGTAACCCATAGGCGCAGCGCGGGGCTGAAACGATCATCGCCGCAACTTGATTTGCGAAATGAGGTCTCTGCCATGAAGTTTCTTACTTTGGTGTTCGCTGCCGTGAAGCGCCACAGGTTCATGTCTTTGGATTGCTGCCTTCCTCTATACATCGGTTGGCTCTGGCTAGTATTCTCGATGCCTTTACTGGCGCAGAATGTGAGCTTCAGTGGCGCTGCTCCATCGGTGGATTTCGGCAGCATTAATCTGTGCTTCGCCGGTAAGACCACGCCGGCGCCTTGTAGCGAAACCCTGACGCTTACCTACAAGGTGACAGAGAGCGGTACGCTGGGAACGCCGAAGGTGCTTACTCTCGGCGCACCCAATCTCGACTTCAAACTGGCCGGCGGCAGCACCTGCACAGGCAGCGTGAGCGTGGGCACAACATGCAGCGTCAAGGTGATGTTTGCGCCAAAGCTTGCCGGCGGCCGGCCGGGCGCGGTCCAGATCACCAGCGAAGCTGGAAAGGTGCTGCTCACTACGCCGGTCTATGGCTCCGGGATCGGCGCTCAGGTCGGGACAACCTTGAACGGCAGCTACAGCAGCCGGAGTTACACCGATCCGGGGCTAGGTTGGTTCTTTCCCACACAGCCGGCGGTAGATGGAGCGGCCAACGTATTCCTCGCAACCACGGATAATCATGCCCCCGGAGGAAGTGTTCTGGAACTGCCCGCACGCGGCGGAGCGCAGGTTGTGCTGCCCTTCGACTTCGCCGGCACATCAGGGCCGGCGGGCGGCCAGGGCGGATTTTCCGGGGATGGCCCGGCAGGTCTGGCCGTGGACGGAGCGGGAGACGTGTTTGTCACAACCTATAGCTCGGGAGCCTCAGAGCAAGGGCTCGTCCTCGAGTTACCGGCTGGCGGTGGCGCTACGATCACCCTACCGTTCAATGGATTGATAAATCCTGCGGGCCTCGCCGTCGATGGCAGCGGCAATGTGTATGTGCTGGATGCCGGCGTCTATACCAGCCCGAGTTCGCGCGTCATCAAGCTTCCGTTCGGATGCAAGAGCAGCAGCTGCCAAACCACGGTCGCTTCCTATTACAGCATTTCAGAGATGACGGCGGACGTGGCCGGCGATTTGTTTCTGTTGTACTCTGCAACCGCGAGCGACACCAGTGTCTTAGAAGAATTCCCTGCGACCGGCAAACCTCCAACTTTGATTGCGACCGCCCCCGAGATCGATGGCCTGGCGATGGATGGTGTCGGAGATCTCTTTTCGACAGTCAGTATTCCCACCCCTTATGGTTCCGGCGACTATGACGAAGTCGACATTGTTGCCGCCGAGTTCCCGACCGGCGGTGGTATGCCTTTCACAAACCAGTATCTAGCCTCGTATGGAGACGGGTACGAGGACTACCCTACCGCGTTTACGGCTGACTTGTCGGGTAATTTGTACGTCACGAACAATCCGGGCCAAGCGCAACAATCGCTGGCGATCTTTTCTAGATCACAGTTTGCTCCCTTGAACTTTGGCTCTATTCCAGTTGGCACAACGACCATTCAACAGCTCAACGTTACCAACACCGGCGATCAAACACTGGTGCTTACACCATCCTTCAGAAGCGCGAGTTACTCCCTTAAGGGAGCGGAACCGGAGGGCTGCTTGCAGGGAACTCCCTCTGGCCAGAGTTGCACTCTAGAAGTAGAGTTCTCTGCACTGACGCAAGGAAGTCACAACATTACACTCACCCTGGGGACAAACGGAGCGACCGATGCTACCGTCCTTTTGGAAGGCGTCGCTACAAATCCTTGATCATTGCCTCTTACTCGACAAAGTTTCCGCTGCTGGCGCATCGCACACTAGACACGCTTCGGTGTTTCCTCGCACGGCCACGATGCTTATCTTTCAGTTCGCGGCAGTCTATGAGGTCAAGGAGTTCGAGACGGAACAGCGTCGCCGTTCCTGGGCAGCAACTGTTGTCGGACCTATAGCTGCACGCAGAACACGTCTGATTCTGCGCGATCTTGTGGATTCGCTCGACGTTCTGTTTCGGCCGCTGGGGATGTACGGTCTGTTTGGCGTGCCGATTTCGCCGCTTACTGGCGGTGGCGGGGAAGGGCCTGCGGTATTCGGCCCGCAGATATCTTCTCTTTATCAGCGTCTCGGCAATGCGGAGAGCTCCGCCGATCGCGTGCAGCTGCTGGACCGATTCTTTCTCCATCGGCTGCAGAAAGCACGTCCGCTCGATCTGACCGCTCGCGCCGTGCACCGGTTGGCCTCTGGAGGATGCAACGTAGGGGACGCCGCAAGAATGATCGGGATCAGCGAGCGTCAGTTTGAACGAAGGTCCCAGGAGTGGGCCAGAGTGTCTCCGAAGGCCCTGGCCCGGGTCTCTCGGGTTACAAGCGTGAGGGTTTGGTGGGGCTGGTCCGGAAAGGCCGCATGGACTCTGGTGGACGGCGCATCGTTACGCCGCGATTACGCGAAGCGATTGAGGGTCTAGCTCTGGAGAAGCCGCCCCTTCCTCTCACCTCAGTCCATCGTCAGGCGAAGCAGTTCGCGCAATTTATCGGTGAATCCGCTCCAACATACTGGGTAGTGCGCGACATCGCACTCAACCTGCCGAATGACCTCCAGACGCTTGCACAGCAAGGCACCTCCAGATTCGGCGAGCTATACGAGATGGTTCATCGCCGTGAGGCTTCTAGACCGAACGCGCTTTGGCAGGCCGATCATGCGCAGCTGGACATTTCTCTGCTTAGGGAGGACGGCTCAGCTTGCCGCCCCTGGCTCACCGCCGTGATCGATGACTACAGCCGCTCGATCGCAGGCTACTTTCTCAGCTTCGATCCACCTTCGTCATTACGGACCTCTCTAGCCGTGAGACAAGCAATCTGGAGAAAGGCCGGTGCACACTGGCAGGTGTGCGGTATTCCGGACATTCTGTATGTCGACAACGGCGCGGACTTCGTTTCTAAACACCTGGAGCAGGTGGCAGTTGATTTGAAAATAAGACTTGTGTTCTCGACACCGGGTAAACCGCAAGGCCGCGGCAAGATCGAACGCTTCTTTCGGACCGTGAATGAGGACGGTCGAGACCGAGGTCGCCTGGCAGCCCTGGCAGGTATGCCGGTCCCGGGCGAGCACCCGTTCCCGGAGTCCGGCGAAGTGCCGTTCATCGGCCCGCTTCCGGCTATAGCAGCGCTGGCAGAGGCCGCGGGCCCCGATGGTGCTTGAGCCACAGCGGCAGAAGAGCATCCGTCGCCGGGTACGGCGCACTTCCCTCCCTGCTGCTCGAGCTTGCCGGGCAAAGAAGGGAGAACCTCACGCGGAGGAAAGATGCCAGCTGGCGCGGGAGCCAGGTCGGGGGAAAGGGCCGGGTTGGGGGCAGGAACTGACTGGCAGGGCTTCCGTGGTGCCGGACGGCAGCAGGGACCAGCGCCCAGTGCCGGCGTTCGTCGCCAGCCGAAAGCTGCCCTGCAGGACCGCGACAGCGACCTTGCCATGCACCGGCCGCGCGGCGGTGTTGGCAATGAGGATGTCCCCATGGATGCCGCGCTCGGCGAAGGCCTGCCCCGAGACCCGGCCCGGATAGATGCCCGGTTTCTGGAGGTCGAGGACGCGCGCCAGGTCGATGACATGCTCGATGTGATCCTGCGCCGGCGACTGGAAGCCGGTCGTCTCCTCCCGTTATAGCCCGTCTGGTCGTCATCCCATGCCGCCTCACCATAGGAAACAAAAGGAGAAAGTAGCCGTAAGGTGGGCTGTGCGTCAATCTTGAAAGCTTTTCAGCTCACTTCTTGACTCTTCCCATGATACCAACCATGATAGATATCAGGAGGTGCGCTATGACTACGATTAGCAAGACCAAAGTATTCATGACCGGCCGCAGCCAGGCCGTGCGGATTCCGGCGGAGTTTCGCTTTGCGGCCGATGAGGTGTATATCCGCCGCGATCCGCAAAGTGGCGATCTTGTGCTTTCCCAGACGCCGGGCGACTGGGATGAGGTCTATGCGGCGCTCGACCAGGCCGGTATTCCGGAAGACTTTCTCGCCGACCGTCGCCAGCCCCCGGCACAAGAACGGCTTGAACTGTGAGTCGTCTCTATCTACTCGACACGAACATGGTCAGCTACATCGTTAAAGACAAGTCGCCCGTGGCCCGCGCTAGTCTGGCCGGCCTGAGTGGCGAGAATGTTGCCTTCATTTCGGCGATTACCGAGGCGGAAATCCATTATGGGCTGGCGAAGACGGCGGGTGCGGAGCGATGGCGCGCGGCCATGATGAATTTTTTAGCAAAGCTCCGGGTGCTCCCGTGGGGAAGCCAGGAAGCCCTTGCCTATGGTGTGCTGCGGGCGAAGCTGGAAACCGCCGGTCAGACACTCGGCAGCATGGACATGATGATCGCTGCTCATGCGATTGCCGCCGATGCCGTGCTGGTGACCAATGACCAGGCTTTCAGCCGCGTTGCAGATCTCCGCGCTATCGAAAACTGGGCAGCCGATCTTTAACAGCTGACGGCAAAGAAGGGGAACGATGCCGATGAGATGCAGATAACAACACACGTATAAGCGCGTATAGGCGGCGTTTATTTCTGCTCCGCAGCCAGCCCGACAAACCAGTCCGCATAGGGCGTGTTGCGGGCCATGTGCCGGTTCCAGTCCGGCGCGCCATCCGTCCACCAGACCGCGCCCCGCTCACCGAGCGCCCGCTTCGCTTCGTCTACCCGCTGCCGTGCGCGTTCGCGGCTTTCGGTGTTGCCAGCAAGCATGGCGCGTCCCTTGTCGCGGCGGGCGTTCATCAGCTCGTGCGACAGCTCTGCCCGTCGTGCGGCCGGCAGTTCAAGAGAGAAGCGCGACAACCACGCTAAAGATCTTGGTCGAGGTCGGGCCGCCAAGTTCAAGGGGCTGCTGGACCAATCTTCGACTGTCTTCTGGGCATAGCGTCCAGCTAAAGCCGAAAGCTGAGGAGCTCAGCCTTCGCCCTCACGCCGACTTTTCTTCCATCGTCAGCGCTGTGGGGAGGGCGCGATCTTCGCGCCGGATCCCTGGACGGTAGCTTACGACTGTCGAGATTGCGTGTTTGTAGATCAACTGCTCCTGAGCGTTGGTTTCGGTGTTATTTTCAAGCAGCACTGCAAATTTGTCGAAAGAACGAATCTTTCCCGTAAGCTTTATGCCGCTGACCAGGTAGATCATGACAGGCGCATTGTTTTTGCAAACAGTATTCAGGAAGATATCCTGAGTACTTGGTGCCGGCTTGTTGTCGAATGCGCCGATTTCCCGCGGTCGGTTTGGTAACGTATGAATCAAAATGAACCCCAAAGTCCTCAGTTTAGGGACCGGCCTGAACCAGCGCGGATCCGAACGATCGAGAGTCCTAGCTCGATCTGGATTTCCAGCACCTTGATCAGCTGGCGCACCACGCGCGTGCAGGAAAGCATGGTAAAAGGACATTATCACGCACTATCCCAAGGCGGAACATTGAGGATCTTTGCCTAAACCGATTGGTCGGCTTCTCAATCTGACCAGTTCGTATACTGTTCGCGTGCAGCGTTCCGGCTCCGAGCACGTCTCGTTTACGGAGATGCTCGAGCAGTCGCTGGAGCTCGGGGCGGTTCCACGGCCCCGGTAGCCTTCTCACGAAAGACTCTCTCGCAGCCGGCCCGCCTTCAGGGCAGACCCCTGCGCCGTCGTATCCTGATCGTTAGTCGAAGCTCGTGCGTAGCCGATGAGCATGGTTGCGGAAAGGTATCGCCAGTGACTCTACCACTGCAATACCTTTTTGCAACTCAAAACGCTGGGGTTTGGGCCTGTTTGCAGATGGTTGCAGAAACGTTCGTTTGCGCAACACGGCCTCAGGTGCCTCTCCCTGAGTGCTTCGGCATTATGCACCCCATCCAACTTGGATACCGGCTCACATGGCTAAGGACTTGAGCCGGCTCTGTTGCAAAGTTTCGGTGGCCGCATGAAGATGAGCTGAACACGAGCGGAGCTGGTCATGTCAGAGTTCAAGTGGCGTCATTTTGAAGGCGAGACCGGGGGGTGTCCGCTCGGGAGACGATGTCGCTGTGGGTCTACGCGGCGATGGTGGTGGGTTTCGGTCAATGGCTTGGGCTACGGCTGTTCGGCGAAGGCATTGGACTGCATTTGAATGGATGCATCAGCGGAGCGACGCGTGTGCAATCGCCTGTGGAGGTATGGACCTGGGCAATTTATGACGGGATGTTCTACGCTTTGCTGCCCTACCTTGTATTTCGCAGGGCGAGGTTATTCGCGGGAACACCTGAATCTGCGCTCAGCTGATTGGAGGAACGACACTTTCATCATTCTCCTGGTGCTCCTCATCGGCTGCGGGCTGGAACTACTCGGACCGAACATCTTTCAGCTATACGAACGTTGGACCGGCGGAGACTCGGAAACCTATCTGTGCGCCTAAGTCAACTCCTGACAATGTATGGTCCGCCGCAGGACTGCAAGGGAAGAGCTACGAACGATAGACAAGTCTGCGGCAATGTATTCGGCCTTTGAGTGGAGAACGTCTCTCCTGGCCATGATGAGTTCCGCTGCGTGCCTGTCCTTGCAAGTCGGTCGGTCGTTGAAGACCATTCTCGGGATCAGGTTGAAGGAACGCCGTCGTGGCTGTTCTTTCGTCGTTGATGTTCCTGTGCAAACTTCGGTGGTGGGTAAGTTCAAACCCGTTTATGTGGTGCCGTAACTAGGGCTTTAGTTTCAGACTGTCGCGACGATCGGTATGAGATTTCAAGCACGACGCTCTGCGGACTCGCGCGCGCGAACCAGTGACCACGCTACGGGGCCGACGCTCAGCACAACACACAACCAGCCGAAGACATCGCCAATGACATCATAGAAGGTGTTGCCTCCACGCTTGTTGAGCGGCAAATCGCCTATGAGAACAGTAAACCCTGCCGCCGACTTGGATCGGGCAATCACGCGCCCATAACGGTCATTCAACGTCAGAAGTCCGTTGCGAGCGGTGCGCGCCATCGGAACGCCATTCTCCACGCTCCGAAGTACAGCGATGCGCGCATGACTCCAATCGTCTTTGTCGAAATCCCAGGCAGGAACGGCGAGTAAGCTGGGTCTGGTTTTCACCATGTCTTTTCGCAGCATCGCTTGGGAATCCATGTCTTTGCAGATTTCGAGCCCAACGCCGTTGGGCAGTACTACTGGCCCGCGTCCGGGCGTATAGACTGCCGATTCAAGCCCTGGGACAAGGCTCCGCTTCTCGTAGGTTACGGGCTGCGCGGCGCCTGGCGTAAATGCCCAGGAGATGTTGCGCTGGGCGTCGTCAACATAGGTATTGAACCCTGCCACGACGGTCGCGTGCGTCCGATCTGCCAGCGTTCTGAGTCGGGCCCAAACATCTTCGCGCCACTGCGGTGCTACGCGGGAGATATTCTCGGGCAACACAATGAGCTGAATGCGGGTGTCTTGCAACCTATCGATTGCAGCGACGTAGGCGTCGAGGGCTTTTAAAGTTGCCGTTCGATCATCATGTCTGTAGCTACCGATCGCGTCGTCGCTGGCGACCAGAGCCAGATGAACTGTGTCAGAAGGTTTCGAAGACATACACCAGAAGCCATAGGCAGTATTGCTCGCCATCAGGATACCGGCAATGAACACTGGTGGGAATGTTCGGGTACGGAGGCTAGCGGCAATGCCGGCCGGGACGACACCCAAAAGGAAGGTAATGCCAAGATAGCCCACCAAGGAGGCACTTTGAATCAGCACTGGCATTCCGACCTCGGCGGCCGCCGGTGTGGTCACCGACCCGCTGGCGCTGCTGAACGAAATCAAGAAGTCAAACGCAGTCCAAAGCACAGCGAAGGCGAACAATCCAGATACGGGCCCGAAAGCGCGGTAAACACGACGAGCCCGCATCACGCAAGCAGAGAACCCCAGGGCGATACCGCAAATCGAAAGAACGAGCACGGAGGGCGGAAGCGACCCAGAGTAGGCGCGCAGGATGGAGGTGCGGCCCAACGCCATCGCCACGAAGGAGGCCAAGAATACGTGCCAGCCCTTGGTTTCGCCGAACGCAAGCCACAGCACAGGAACGGCCGCAAACCACGCCAGCCACCACAGATCGCCGAGTCCAAGCGAGAAATAGAATCCCACGGCACTCAGTAATGCACAGAAGAGCGGGATCATTCGCCACCCTCTACCAGAAAGGAGGAGAAATTGCGCTCAGTCGTGCGTAGATAAAGCTCGCGAAAGTCCTGTTCGCCGCCGGCGATACGCCCGGCGCGATAGAGTGTGATCAATCCCTGTGAGAGTGCAGCGTTTGAAATCACGATCTCAATGGGAGTGACGTTCCTGAGAACGCCGTGGGATATCAGCTCCGCAATCAGTTTTAGTTGCAGAGCGCCCGCAGGCGATTTCCCGGCGATAAAGTCATGCGGATACCGCCTGGCCTTGCTCGACTGAATCAGAAAGGCCGCTTCGTAACGGCGGGGCTTGCGCAAGGCAAAGTCGAGATGGGCTTCGCCCAGTTTCCGCAACCAGTCAAGTGGCGCAGCCGGTGGAATCGCCGCGACTAACCGCGACCATTCATCTAGTGCATCCAGGACCAGCGCGTCGACCAGCGCCTGCTTATTCTCGAAGTGCCGGTAAATCGCCATTGGAGTAATACCGACTTCCTTGGCAATCCCACGCATGGACAGCGCTTGCAAACCCTTGCGCGCAAAAGATTTCCGCGTTGCTTGCAGGATCTGTGCGGCAATATCCATGTATACAGCGTATACAATAAAGCGAATGAGAACAAGTGCGGATCAAAGCACCGGACAAGAGCATTCACAAAAGACCTAGCCCGAGCAGGTGAATGATTCGCTTCAGAGACGCCAGTCTAAGGATAGGAGTGGCGGATGTTGCTGTTGAACACTCCGGGGGGCCTTGAGTCGGTGAGGCGTAAAAGTAGGAAGCCCACGCAATATCATATTTTCGGCGTTTCGTTCGCGGACGTCGTGTGAAGCGACGATCTTCGAAAAATCAGGCGTCTGGGATCGGGTTCGGGCGATGCTGAAGGTCTTGGAGATCAGTTAGGTCTACTCGGTTGTCACCCGCTGAGTTTAGCAATCGGTACTAATCAGGTGTTGATGAGCGAGTTGGAGATGTTGCACCAATCGAAATGAAACCCAGATTACCTCTGGATTGATGATCATCCGGGTATAAGGTGAGGCGAAGAGGTTCGATGGAACCTTCACGAATGGTGATCGTATGCCATAGAAAGCTGTCGAGCACCCGCCAATCTTTTTCAAGGTAAGGAACCGGTGTGCCGATTTGGCTCAACGTCGTTAACAATGTATTAGGAGGGCGCCATGGCATTCGAGGACATCAGGGTCAACGTTCGATTAAAGCTATTCGGCTTATGGTGTTCCGTGTTGTTTTTCTACGTATATGGAGATTATTTCCAACTTTATCAGCCTGGACAGTTGCAGGGCATGTTCGCGGGGAGAACGGCATTCGGCTCGGTTTCTCAAGCAGCGTTGTTAGGAATGGCTGCCATCATGATCATCCCTAGCCTAATGCCATTTCTTTCACTCGCCTTGCCTGCGTCATTGAATCGCTGGTTGAATGTCGTAGCTGGCGTGCTCTACACATCGATCATGATCTTAGCCATAAGAGGTAGTTGGCACTTCTATATCCTGTATGGATTGATAGAAATCACCTTAACTTCCCTTGTCGTGTGGTATGCATGGACGTGGCCAAGACAAGAAGGGCGATGAAGTTCGTTGTCGCGGATTTTTACAAAGATCCGCTCATCGCAGTTGTAATCAGTGGAGTGCCCGGCTTGAAATGTGCCAGTGGCTAAGAGAGACACTGGACAAGGAGAGCATATGGGACGAGGCAAGAGGTACCAGCCCGAGCAGGTGGTAAACCTGTTGCGGCAGATCGAAATAGCCGTGGCGAACGGCAAGACGACGGCTCTGGCGTGTAAGGAAGCGGGGATCGTGGAGCAGACCTACTTCCGTTGGCGTAAGGAGTACGGCGGCCTGCAGGTGGACCAGGCGAAGCGGAGGGACGGGGTCTGCAATTGGAGTGACGCAAGGATCCTATTTACAAAATGTTAGGTGGCTTTATCGGTAGCTCCCAAAAAGTGATAAGTCGCTAAAGAGATGTGCAGGCTGCTGACCTCCGCCTTTGCCTCTATCCGATAGGAGTGCATAATCAGTCGCAACGATCGCAATCTCCATCAGTGAGCGCATTGTCGATCTAGCGCCAGCTGATAGGTTTCCCCAAGCCGTGGGCTGCTCTGCCAGTTTCGAAGGAGCCTGGTCGCTACGCGACCAGAGAGCTTACGTCTATTAGCCCTCTGCTGCGTGGCGGCAACGCAGGTGGCCAGGGGACCTTTTCTCCGCCGTCAGCAAGCGCTGTGGGCAGCTGTGGGAGTCCGCGCTGCGCTCTCGAACGCGTGACATTTGTGGGTCGGAGCGGCATCAAAGTGGCATGCCTCCCCAATCACATTCCGATTCCGCAATCGCAATGAAGACGTTTAGCTTACCCGATACCTCGGCAGAGGAGTTTGGGCAGAGGGGCATCTCGGCCAGCATCGTGCATCTGGTCGCTCCGCTAACGAAGGGCGCGAGCAAGCTCATTGTGAACGATCGGTTAGTGCATGAGGGCACACTATCACCGGGCATGCTCCGGGTCTGTCATCCGGCGGATAATGAACAGAGACTCGTGCAGATTCCGTTCAAAGTCATGGTGTTTACGCTTTCCTTGTCTCGCTTCGAAAGGATCTGCGCGGAACAGGATTGCCTTCTGACCTCGGCCATTCAGCCCTTTTCCAAGCGTCATCTCGTCGAGCCTCGAATGGTGCAACAACTCACCGCCACAGCTTCGCTGGCAGACGAGCTGGTGCCCGAGGCAAAATCCGCCTTCATTGGAGGCATAGCCGAGGCGCTGGTCGGCGTTCTTATCGACCAACACAAGAAAGCAGGTGATGTAGATCGAGCCGGGGGACAAAGGATTCTGAGCTCCCGGCAACTAATGGATTGCATTGCCTTTGCCGACGCACACCTTGGGCAGAAACTTTCTGTCGAGGAGTGGGCGGAGGTAGCTCACATTTCAGCCTCGGAGTTTGGCAGACGTTTCCAGGCGAGCACAACGCTCACACCTTATGCCTGGTACATCAACCGGCGTATAGAACGAGCACAAGTGATGCTCAGCAAGCGTTCCACGGTCATCAGCGATCTTGCGGTAACGTTGGGTTTTGCCAGCCAGAGTCACTTTACTGAAGCTTTCCGTCGGCGTACGGGAGTGTCACCGGCCCGCTGGCGATCTTTGCACAAGGATTTCGATAGCGTAGCTGTTTCCTGACAGATTAGACGCCAGATCTCTGCCATCTTTGATACCTGGACGGAAATCGTTTGGCGTCTGTACACGCTTGACAAGCACGGTCCGGAGATCAATCGGATGAAGGCAACGTCTGGCTACAGGACTGAGTCGGGCGCAAATCACAAAAGCAAATTCAACCTCCTGAGAGGTGAAAGAATGGAAAAGACGCCAGCAACGGTACTCATTGTAGGAGCAGGTCCGGCCGGCATGATGGCCGCCATTGAGCTCTCGCGCTTCGGCATCCCAGTACGCTTGATCGAGAGGACAGCTAAACCCGCCGATACATCGCGCGCCGTCACCATCCAGCCGAGAACACTCGAGCTATTTCAGCAGCGGGGCCTGGCCGAGAAGCTCTTATCCCAAGGAAACCGGGTGATCGCCGCCAGCGTGTATGGGGACGGCAAGCGCGTGTTCCGGCTAGACTTCGAGGGCGTGGACAGCGAGTTTAACTACGAATTGCTGATTTCCCAAGCTACCACGGAGCAGGTCATGCGCGATGCCCTGGACAGGGCAGGCGTAGTGATCGAGCGCGAACGCACACTCATCTCCTTCGCTCAGCCGGAACGACACGGCGAGATCACCACCGTAATCGAACACGCCGATGGGACGCTGGAAAAAATGGCCTGCACCTACATGATCGACTGCGAAGGTGCGCATAGCATTGCACGAGCGACGCTGGGCCTGGAGTTCGAAGGCAAGACCCTGGAGGAAAACTACGCCCTGGGTGACCTGCACATCGACGGCAACATCCCCGAAACCGACCTCAATATCTTTTCTTCCGAGCATGGCTTCATGGGGCTCTTTCCTCTGGGCGGCGGTCACTTCCGGCTTATCGCCAGCAATCCATTCAGTAGACCCGAAAAAGGCACCGAGCCTGCACTCGAGGAGTTGCAACGGATTTACGATCAGCGCTCACACATCCCGGCACATTTCCACGACCTCACCTGGAGTTCCTGGTTCCGCATCAACAGCCGCATGGTGAATGAGATGCAGAGGAGGATGATCTTCCTCGGCGGCGACTCCGCACACATTCACAGTCCTGCCGGTGGCCAGGGTATGAACACCGGCATGCAGGACATGATGAACCTGGGCTGGAAGCTGGCCATGGTCATCAAGGGCGAGGCCCAGTCTGAGCTGCTTGAGACCTATACGCCGGAACGCGTCTCCGTCATCAAGACCGTGCTGACCAAGACAGAAGGCCTAACGCACGCGATCGGCTCGACCAACCCGATCTTCCGCTCGGTGTTCAACCATATCGCGCCCTGGATTATGACTACGGACTTCGTTCAGAAAAACAGCACCGAACGCATGTGCCAGCTCTCGCTCGACTATCGTGACAGCCCCTTCTCTGCGGCGAGCGGACAGGCCGGCAGTCTGAAAGCGGGTGATCGCGTACCTGACTTTGTTGTCAGCGTGCTCAGCCGAGAGGGATCGGCCGACCAGGAGTCGCGGCACGCCTCGCTTCTGGATTTGATGGATCCGTCAACCTTTACCCTTTTCTACAGCAACATTGCAGACCCCGTGACGACGCATGCCGCGATCCGGGGACACGTCGGGGCGTTTCACGGCATCATGCGTGCTCACCAGATCGCTCCGCGGAACCGCCAAGACACGGTGTTCACAGAGAGATTTGGCGCCTCCTCCTCCATCCTTCTTGTGCGGCCCGACGGTTACATCGCGTTCACAGGAAGCGACAAGTCAATCCCAGAACTGGCGGAGTACTGCGGCAAGTGGCTGGTTGCGCAGCCCCTCCCTGTAAACGAAGAGGAAAGCCATGTCTGATCTTTCCTCGAAGGAACTTACAACAGAACGTCCCATGATCAACGTTCAACAGATCTGGGCTTCGCTCACCGCAGATCGGACACAAGTTTTGATCTGTGACCTGCAGAAACAAATTGTGGCCCGCAGCAATACGACGAAGCCCCGTGCCCTCGCCCAGTCGGCTGGTGTCCTGTGCCAGCTTGCTCTTCTGTTCGGCATGCCGGTGACGCTGAGCGTGGTTCCGGAGGGTCAAAGCCCACCGGAACTGATTCCCGAGTTGCAGCACCACGCCGCCCGTGCCGATCAGGTTCTTCGCTCGAATGCCAGCCCGTTCCTTGATCAAAAGACGAAGGATGGTCTAGCGGCAAAGGGGAGAATGACCCTGCTGCTGGCCGGCTTCGCGACAGAAGTTATCGTTCTGCACGCAGCACTGCACGCACTTGCGGAGGGGTACCGCGTTCTTGTGATGGTGGATGCCTGCGGCGGTATGTCTGATGCGACCGAGGGCGCTGCGATGGCTCACATGCGCGCGGCTGGCGCACTTCCTTCTTCTGTTGTGTCCGTCGGCACTGCCCTGAGTCCGAACTTCACCACCCCGCAGGGACAGGAGATGTTCAAGATCGTACAGAAACTCAGGCTGACATAAACCCAGACTCAGCGCAGCAGACGCAGGAGTAAGAGCAGACTGCAAAGCATCGGCGCCGGTAACTCAATACTGACTGTTATCTTCAAATAAGGATCGTGCCTAGGCGATTATGAATTTGCTGCTTGAGATTTCAGTTCGTTGAGGAGATGCACGATTCCGACACAAGCCCTACAAACCACCGCTGAATTAGCCCAGGCGCGCGATCATTATCGCTCTCGCGTGATCGCACCCGAAAAGCTAAAGATCATGGATAGAGCTACAAACGAATTGATTCGTCGCGGCGTGCGATCAACCGCCGTCAAAGAGGGTGACCCGGCCGAAGGTTTCGTTCTGATTGATGCCCACGGGGAACAAGTGCGGTTGCAGCAGTTGCTTAAAGCGGGTCTGGTGGTGGTCTGCCGTCTCGGGGAAATCAGGGATCGCAGCTTCGAACAGCAGCGCTATCGCGCTGGCGGCCTCACTCTCGTCACAGCCGCCATCGCGCCCTGGAACACCGTGTATATAGAGAGGGCGGTCCAGAACTTGGCTCGGAACGGGCAGGCCCTCGACCCCGAGCTGTTCAAATCTCTCTCCCCGCTCGGCTGGGAGCACATCAACCTCACCGGAGACTACCAATGGAAGGGCACCAGGCTCGCACAGGGCAGACTCAGGCCCCTCCGCACCCCGAACCATCCCTAACGTGCTCTATTGTCCGTTTTCTGAGGGGACCCCATCCTGCAAAGATGAAAACGCCAGTACCGACCCCGGGTACTGATCCCTGATCGTTTCGCTAACGTGCATTCGGATCGTGGCTAATTTTGGGCATGCGAGAAATGCGGCATTTTAGCCGCGATCACGATGAAGACATGTGTCAACTTCGTAAAGAGGGGTAAAAAGCGAACTAGTATGAGCTATAGGTGGGGGATGTTCCAGGGGTGGGCTCTTCTAGTCGTTGGCTTCGGTTCACTTGCTGGGGCTCCCTTTGGGGGCCGACCATCGGCAATTCTGGCGATGCTTCTTGTAGGGGTCCTGATTACTTGCGCCGGGGTAGGTTTGGTCCAAAGAAAGCGCTACGGAATAGCTCTTTTTATGCTGTTAGGGGTCGGGGCGACATTCAGTGCATTCTTCCTTATTCGTCGCGCGGCAGTTTATATACCCACCATCATCTGGTGGATGCTTCCATCAATTCTCTACTATCCCAAACGCTGGGCGAAACAATCTAGGCCTGGTCCCAGTCGCTATTGACCAGCTCCCGGAGTTACGAAAATGAGCAGAGTCGCAAGGAGTACGCTCGCGAGCATGGCTAAGTAAACTGCCACAATATTGAACAGGATCGTCTTGACTGTGTAGGTCATTATTGTCATAACTAAACAATCTACGTGTGCCTTGGCTTTTAATCGGTACTGGCTGGCCGTTCAACGTGGTTTCCTTGTAAACTCATTTATGCCAACATCTCTTGTGCCCAATTACTGGAGTCTCGTGCGCATAATATCGCGTTCGTATGCGAGCCAGTGCTCCGGCTTTTGCCAGTCGATCGGAGTGCCTTGTGACTGCTTTGAGGCACGTTTATCGCACCAGGCAAGAAATATGTTCAGCAATTTCATAGGTTCACCTCATCGAACGAAACAACTATGCGCTCGGAGTGAACGGTTGGCCATAGAGGATCGATAGTTTTAGTGACTAAGGTCACGAGACGAGTTGGAGTGAGCCCACTGTTTATCAGTGAACGATCATGCAGGAACAGCCTGGCTTCTAGGCCGGGCAGGGATTGCGGGCGTGTTCGCACTGTGGGCCACATTTAATAAAGAACCACCCGCTGCTAAACACTGCCCGCGTTCGTCTTGTTGCTTTTGAGGCCGATTCTCGTCCTAAAACTCTCACAGGTTCCACCTGCCATTGACCGTCACCGCAATCCCCGTTCGGAGCCGAGGTAGCTTTCAGCCGTCTAAATTCCATGAGTGGCCAAGCAGGAACTTCCTATGCTCGAGATCGCCGCGCGATTCCTGCACAGTCGAGCGCAGGTTCGGCTAAGGTTGTGGGCGCCTCTCCCGACGGCCATGAACAGTCTTGAACACGCTGATCAAGACATATGCCAAGCCCGATACCCCCAGCAGCCTCAACGGCAGCGCCAGTGCCAGCGCACACGAGAGCCGGCCGATCACTGCCATTCCTGCCGAATCCAGGATGTAGTGTTTCGCAAGCGTTCGCTCTAACGGGTTTAAGTCCAGCTCCTTTCGCCGCTTCCACCCATTCCAGTACAGAACCGCGATCATCAGGTAGATCGCGGTAAAGCCTCCACCGTAGAGGAGCATCAACTCAACCGGCTGGCGCGGGTGCGAAACACTGTCCCGCGTCCACGTTGCCCAATAGCTGCGCAACCAACATGTTGCATAAACATTTTCAAGGTATATACATAGAACAGTAGACAAATTAACAGCACCGCGTTCAGCACGATTGTCGGAAGATCGTGCAATCCGAATCTGTGGAAGTATTTGTAGTGCTCGAACCAGATCATTAGCAGAAGTCCGAAGCAGATCGCGAACGGCACAAATCCCGCCATCGTCTCTTGCAGCTGCGCGAATCCTTTCGGTACCTCGAGTGACCACCAGCAGAGTCAGGGCAAAAGCAAAGACCGCATCGCTGAAAGCATCGATCCGGGACTCGCGAGCCGGCGAAGCCGAAATCCGTCACGTCCTTGTGTGTGCAGCAGGTCGGCGGGAGGCTCAGTTCCCCTCTGTCGAGATCGACCAAATAGAAGCCCCACTGATGGGACTCTGGCTTGTAAACAACCTGCCAGCCTCAAGAGCGATGAAAAGCCGGCCGCCGTAGTTATTACCATGTTTGCGATCGAACGGAGGCCTGATAGCAAAGGCCTCTTCGAAGGAAGAGAATACCGTCCAGAATAATTAGAACAATCGCGCTGGTCGGACAGTTCACTGGAACCCGGGTGAGTTCTTTCACCTCCAGCATTCATTAGATCTTGCCAGCCACGACTGGTGAAGAGCATTCTTATCAAGATGGCGCGTCTCTCCAACCCGAAGCTGAAACTTCCGTACTTGTTTGTCCTGGAAGCCATTGCTTCGTTGAGTCCCGAGGTGCGCCGGATGTTCTCAGGATTCGCGGTCTATATTGATGACCGACTTCTCATGATGCTTCGTGATCATGCAAGGAATCCGCAGGACAATGGAATCTGGCTTGTCCTTGCAGAAGGTATGGATCCCGCCGACGTAAGCCTACGCCGTGAACTGCCATCGCTTCGTCCTATCGAGACGTTAAACAACAAGATCAATCACTGGCTTCTCATACCGAGTAATAGTGCTGATTTCGAGAGATTGGCCCTCCACGCATGTGATCTGATCCTGCGCAACGATCCACGTCTCGGCCGTGTTCCGCAATCGAGACGAAAGCCAAAGAGGAGGCAGTGAGGTCCGTTGAGCTGACTGGGTGCTCTCGGGTCTTTGGGGAGCTTGAAACCGAACGCGCTGCGCTGTTCACATATTGTCAGAATGTCCGTTGAGTCCTTCGAGCTTTCGCCCGATGCCTGGCGCGTGGTCGGCGGTTGACGTGCTAGCCACACTGGCGTTGCACAGAACGTCCGGAAAGTGTGGTGGGTGATGAGCGTCGGACCCTTGAGGCGGGAGAATACGCGGTCGTTCGCGTAAACGATACGGCCTTACTTCGCGACACCTGGATCTGGTTACCGGACGCTGGCTGCCCAGGTGCGGACGTCGAGGGAATAATGTGGCCATTCCTACACACCTGATGGTTTAATCAGGCTTCTTTGTGCTGTCTTCAAAAGCTAAACCAGTGCGAGTATTAATGGTGATTTACATTACCTTCGCGCATATCCAGTTCATCACAGCTTGCGGGTAAACTCTCCCAAGTTCGATAATGAGCACGGGGGAATGAAAATGAGTTACTTCGGTACTAGTTATTCTGCTAGTGGCGTGTGTCGAGCAAGACATCCTTCATCCACGATTGAGGTCCAGGATAACGCTGACAGTAGGTTCTCACGCACTAAGAGCACAACTAGTCCGAAACAAGGGTTCGTACCCTTACTTGCTGATTATGGTGGCCTGTACTCTCTGATCCGGCTGAAGTTCTACTGCTACGATGCAAGTTTGATCCTCGTATCACAGGAAGACAAGTACATCGTGCATTGGGGTGACCATACCGGATTTCTAAAAACGGATCCTAAGTATTCAGACACTCTATCAACTGTCTGGGTCGAGCAGATCTACCAAATGCGTCAGTCTTGGGTAAATCCTAAACAGCAGCAGGCGTTTAGCAAACTGCTGGTGCTCGATGGCAGACGCTGGGAGCTGGATGTCTATAAGTTGCCGAACAAGGGCTACGAATGGGAAACTCCGGTTGCACTAGAAAGACAGGATCCCCACATGCTCGTCAAAGTCATCAGGAGTCTTTGACGAGCTTTCGGGGGCCTTTGTTGCCACACAAGTCACGAAGCTAAACGAGCCCACCCACGACCCTCTCCTCTTGAAAAGCAACGTGCCCATCTGGATTGTCTAACCCAAGGACCACGGTCACGCCATTCAGCGAGATCATCATGCGGGATCTCGCAAGAGTGTGAAGCTTTATGGGCATCAAGGTCGAATCTCCCAACTCATATTGCCCTGAGATTTACTCGACCAAGGAAGAGAATGGTCGTTATGACGGGCAGACCCACGGATGACACCTGAGCAAGCAACGGAGCAAATCGAAAGGCTTGGACTCCTAAGGAAGTAAGGTGACGGCAATGACTGCTACATGTTTATTGTTGGGTAAGGTGAGACTCTTGATAATTTTGGAGTTGTTGACCGGGAAAGCGTACTTGTAAAGGTTGAAGGTGCGATTGTCTTTTGCCCCCGAACTTTTTTCTCGGTACTTTGGCGCAAGCGCGATGGTTTCTCCGGAATAATGCTGCGGCGTGTACCAGTCGCTTAGACTCTGAGTGAAGGTTGTGCTGGAGCCGTCCGTGTAGGTAACGCCGAATGTTTGCGCCAGCCGGTTGCCGTTGACCGCGGTTCCCAGAAAGGCGAGCGTAGAGTATTTTCCGGGTGTCAACGGGATTACGGACCCGCTCGAGCCTTTCACGACATTGACCAGATTCGGAGCTGCAAAAGTGAAGGTAGCGCCGGCCACACTGAGGGATGACCCGAGCTCGTAGGCTGAATATGCATTTCCATCGTTATCCAGGCCCCCGGTGCTAAAGGTTGAACCATCTGTGTAAATACCGATTGCGTTCGCCAAGGTACTGAGCGAAATTTGCGATGGTGTAGACGAGCCTGCCTCGGCTCCGGAAACCACGACAATAGTGGCTGAGTAAGCGGGGAAGTTGTAAGAAAATCCTGTGGGCGCGATCGAGATGTTCCCGAGCGCGCTGATCTGTTGCAGATTGGCGCCGCTGTAGCTATACACCGCAGCTGAAGAGCCCGGCGTGAAATGAGCCAGAGAGAGGCTGGTCTGGATTGCGCTGGTCGTCTTATTGATCGCAATCAGGATCAAAGCGCCGTCTGAGGAGCGCAGCGATCCGTAGATGGAGAGCTCCGCTTGATTGCTGCTGCTCGCCGAGACGCTCGTATTTCCAAACTGGCTGCCCTGACCATCGTAGTTGCGGAAGAGGCGAAAAGCATAGGCGATCGGATCGGTCGGTGCCGGCGTGTTCCACATGTTCGCGAAATCCACCCCCTGCCCTCCGAAGATCCCAAGCAGGTCGGCCTCCGCCAGCGCATCGGTGACGAGCTTGTTGCCGCTGTCGATCGAGTACTCGGAGAAAGATAGTTTCGTTCCGGGATAGTATTCGGCGATCCATTGCCGGAAGCGCGGTATCAGCTGCATGGGACCGTCGAAGTAGTACTGCTCGACCCAGGTGCCCCCATTATAGGTCGAGTCCCAGAAGGTGCGGGTGGAAGCGAGCTGCGTAGCTGGACTGCTGAACTGCGGGTAATAGTGCTCATCAAAGTAGTCGAGCACCCGCTCGCTGTACTCCTGATCGTAGGCAGCCATCTGCTGCAGGTAGTACTGGCCGGCGTAAAGATTGTTCTGCTGGCTGGGCGTGCCGATCCAACCACCTAGCGTGAAGTCAGAGGGGCCAAGCACCATTGCGGAGGGATCGACCTCTTTGGCAAGCGCTGCATACTGCTGGCCGAGCGAAATAATGGTGTTGTAAGTGGCGCCGTTCGGTTCGACGTCGCGATGAGTATTGCCCCATCCCCCGGGTTCATTGTCGAGCTGGTAGAAGGGCACACCGCCGTTCACCGCCATTCCAAAGGTGGAGACCAAGTGCTGAAGCCAGCCTTGTTGAAGAGATACCGAGTTGTTGATGTGATTGGCGTAGATGTTCGTGTCGAGTAATTGCGTGCCGCTTGAGGAGATACTGTTGCCGCAGTCCTCTCCATTCGGGTGGACGTATGGGTTGAAGGACTGCTGGGTGCCATAAACAGAAGTTGGAAAGCTGCAGGTCCAAGCCGAGGTGCTGTTGACGTAGGGAATGATAGGAATGGTGATTAGCGCGCCGGCGTTCGCTGGCTTATACGTGTTGATCATGAGATCGACGGAGGCGCCTGGAACGGGATTGGTTTCTCCGTTACCGCCCATGAAATACCAGTCAAAACCGGCGTTGCTGGAGTCCACCTCCCAGTTGTATCGGGTTGTGCCATCGCCGCCCCAGCGAATATTTGGAACCTGAATTTCTTCCGCATAGGTCGCGTCTAACCCATAGCTCGCGATTCCATAGATGTTGGGATTGATAGGATGCTGGTTTGCCGCTGCGTCTACCTCAAGAGTGGGGGGCGATTGGGCGTTGAGCCTAGCGCCGAATGCAACCGCAACAAGAAAGGAAAGGAGAGACGACACTACCTTTCTTCTAGTCATATGGCCCCCGGACAACTAGTTTTGGCTTTGTAAAAGAGACTACGCCCGGGTCTTCAGAGTTGGCGAGTGAGGGTGCGTGAAGAAATGTACCATGGTAACGTTCTGGTTGCCGAGAGTGAACTACTCAGTCGGTCCTCCGCGCATGGGAGAAAGGGAGAAGTATGGCCGCGCCGGCTCTGTTGCATTAACTGGCTGAGACGAAGTGTGTTGAGCTTTGACTCCGGTGCTAGGCAGCAATCCCGAACAGGGAGTTGACGAAGCGCACTTCGTTCTGCACGCCTCGCTTGCAAGTGAGGCAGTGTCCTCGCCGGATCATGCGTATGATCTCAAAACCCTTGATGGTGGCTGTGGCTGTCTTCATCGTCTGGAAGCCTCGAGTTGGCTTGATGACCTGCTTCAACGCTCCGTGATCTGCTTCGATGATGTTGTTCAAGTACTTCGAG
The DNA here is from genome assembly GCA_965199205.1 of Acidisarcina sp. Classification (GTDB taxonomy): domain Bacteria; phylum Acidobacteriota; class Terriglobia; order Terriglobales; family Acidobacteriaceae; genus Acidisarcina. The sequence continues at coordinate 5,131,696 of OZ240688.1, read as the reverse complement.
GTCCGATGCCTCGTGTCTCGTGGGAATTGGCCGCCAACCTTCAGTCGAGAGATTGCCTCAGGATATGAAGGGCACTTGTCCGTCGTGATCGATGTCGGTGGCCAGTCGCGCATGGTGGCGGCCGCTTTGCTCAGGAAACGATGGGCTGCACGCGTGTTCCGTTTGTCCAGCAGCATGAAGTTGATCAACACCCCATGCTTGTCGACCGTGCGGAAGAGATACTTCCATCTGCCGCCCACCCTCACGTAGGTCTCGTCGACCCGCCAAGATGTTGAGCCGTAGCGTTGGTATGCTCGCACTCGCTTCTCTAGTTCAGGCGCATAGCGTTGCACCCATCGGAACAGCGTTGAGGGATCGACTTCGACGCCGCGCTCCTGCATCATCTCCGCCAGATCCCGATACGAGATCCCGTACTTGCAGTACCAGCGGACACAGAGCAGAATGATCTCGACAGGGAAACGGCGGCGTTTGAACATAAGCCATCCTAGCGCCTCAGCTGCTTTGCCTCTCTGTTAATGCAACAGAGCCAGCAATGATCATTCTGCCCTTTCCTTTTCACGGTTGTACGATATGAGCGTTTTCAGTCTGCCAGGCGGGCATTTTCACGGTAACTCGCTCTGCCGGGCTTCGGCAAGCATGATCTCGGTCTAGGTGTAGGGAGCTCTATAGTTGTTTGTGAATATTTGATCACACGTTCCATAACCGACGGGAGATTTAGTGCTTTGGACAACAAGCCGGTACAAAATATTCAGGATACTTTTCTTAATACTGTCCGAAAGGACAGAACGTCGATCGTGATCTACCTCACCACCGGAATAAAGTTGACCGGCAGGATTCGATCTTTTGATAAGTTTTGTGTGCTGCTCGAAAACAACAACCAGGAGCAGTTGATCTACAAACACGCGATCTCGACTGTCGTGAGCGACCGTCCCGGGATCCGAAGCGAAAACCGAGTTCCTCCCACACAAGCTGGCAGTAGCCATTCTTCGACACCTCCGGCGAGCGCACCCTTCAACCAGCTCTCTGTTTGATCTTTAGGGACCAATCTGCGGCATTACGCGCTGGCGCTGGTCTATACCAAGGGTATTCGTTTGATCCAGAGCAAGAACTACCTTTATACGACCGCGGGTGAAGACGCGGCAACCCGGCAAGGAGCAGCATGATCACACAAGATTTTATCAACCCAAGATCACTCTGCTTGGCACCACGCCGCCCATCTGGCGGCGCATACTGGTTCCCGCAGCTCTGAGCCTGGCGAAGTTGCACAACGTGCTGCAAATTTCGATGGGATGGAACGACGAACACATGCATGTGTTCCGTGCCGGTCAGCGGCGCATCGGCCGCCCAGAACCCGCGGACCCATTCAATGCAAACGGGATAGATGGTGTAGATGGCCAGCTCGCCTGCCCGCCGGAGGACTGCGGCGGCGTCCTCGGATACTACGACCTGCTCGATGCCATCGACTTGATCTGCTCGAGCTCGCCGCGGAAGGTAAGTGTTGTTAGGAGACCGTTGTTTGACGTGGTTACGCTGAGGCTGTGGTTTACCGGTAGCTTGTATGGCTGACGCAGGAGGATCTGATCGGCGTTCGGCACTCTCTATGCTGCACGGCTCCGCAGAAAGCGGCCACAGATTGGCTCGAAGTGGCACCTGGACGAGGTGTTCGTCCGGATTAACGGTGTCCAGCATTACCTATGGCGTGCAGTGGACCAGCATGGAGTCCCGATCGATATCCTGGTTCAGCCGATGCGGGACCGCTGGTCCGCTCTGCGCTTCTTTGGCAAGCTGCTGCATACGGCAGGAAGAGAGCCACGCGTTATCGTCACTGACAAACTACGCAGCTATTTGGCGGCTAAGAGGTCCATCCTGCGAGAGGTAGAGCATCGACAGAGTCGCTACCTGAACAATCGGGCCGAGAACTCGCATCAACCAACCAAGGTTCAAGAACGACAGCAAAAGCGCTTTCGAAGTCCGGAGCAGGCGCAGCGCTTCCTCTCTTTGTTCGAATCCCTTAACGCTCCCTTCCGGCTACGTCGCCATCTTGCTGCATCCCTGTACCGAACGCGGCTCAAGCGCTCATTTGACTGTGGCGAACAACCGCTCTAGCGGCTGCTCTTTCATAACAGCGCAGAAAGACACCACCCTCTCTCCCTCCGAAGGCTCACTCACACGTTAAGTTGACAATGCCCGCCATAGAGCTCATCAGTTTTGGTGCCGCAGGCGTTGGAACAGGTGCAGGAACTGCTGGTCCGGCGACCAACCTCTACAAATGCTCGAATTTGTACACCGAAGAGAATGATGTCCTCATCAATGCAGGCCCGGGAGCGGCTTTCCGGGCGCCTGGCCATCCCGCAGGGCTGCTTTGCCTTTGAGCAAGCGATTGACGAACTCGCGGTGAAGCTCAACATGGATCCGCTCGCCTTAACGCATCGAGCACTGATAATCGAACTACTCAGCTTTCAGGCAAGGATTGAGAGTTCCGCTTCCGCCAGGATTAAGGGCGACCGCGGCGCTTGCGGCATTGAGGTCACCTGGGAAGAAGTTGGCGAACTGATCACCCCGTTTTCTGACGCGACCCCTGGTCGGTCGGCGAGCGCTCGGCCAAGGAAATCGGGGTCAAGAACTTTGGCGCCCACGACCTGCGTCGAACATGTGCTAAGCTTGGCCGGAAGTCGGGCGGAGATCTCGAGCAGATCAAGTTCCTGCTGGGGCACTGGTCCATTCAGACGGCGGCGGTTAGCCGCATTACAGGTATCCCCGTGACCCTACGTATCTCAATCGTAACTTCCGGCACAGACACTCGCCGTTTGGTCGCGCGCTGAATGTCGTGAAGTGCAGCCCCGAAAGCAGCTGGAGTCTTCACATGAGTCGATTCTGCAATGGGCCATTGCAGAATTGAGGAACTGGCTGCCCTCAATTCCGACTGATTGTGAACTCTCTATTTCTCGTCAGACAGCTCACCCAGTCTTAAGTCCATTTCTGAACGGAGCTTCTTGACGACATCCTGCAGGTCTTCGACGCTGGGCAGCTCCTCTCGCATAGGAGCCGGCAGCTCGCGAGTTACCTGATAGGTGGAGACGCCAATCGGCTGATTGGTGTTCTCGAGAGCAAATTCCACAATAGGGCCACTACGGCTCTCACACAAGAGAACTCCGATGCTCGGCCCCTCTGGAGTGCCCGATCTTTTGTGCCATTGGAAGAGTTAGTGTAGCGCACCGATTTCTGAGGTCAGATCGATGCAGGATATGGCCGCAAGGGGAGCCGGGAGCGAAGCGACTGGCTCCCCTTGCGGCCAAGCAGTGGATGCCAGCCAAGCCTCAGGTGCTGGTGATCGGTATCCCAGCGAGGAGTGCGGCCTGACGGTGTTGTAGTGGACACGCCAGCGTTCGGCCAGCACGCGCAGTTCTTTGATCGAGTAGAAGATCTCCCCGTTGAGGAACTCATCTCTGAGTTTCGAGTTGAAGCTCTCGCAGTAGCCGTTCTCCCACGGTGAACCGGGCTCTATGTACAAGGTCTTCGCTCCTGTCTTTGCAAGCCATTGACGTAAGTCTTTGGCGACGAACTCGGGCCCATTGTCCGAGCGAAGATGCTCCGGCACTCCCTTCATCACCATCACATCGGCCAGCGCAGAGATGACCCTGGAGCTGGACCAACGGCGTTCCGCACGCACCAGCAAGCTCTCACGCGTGTGCTCATCGATCAGGTTCAGCAGGCGCACGCTGCGGCCATCATGCGTCCGTGCGCTGACGAAGTCATAGCTCCAGACATGGTTCCGCCGCTCCGGTCTGATCCGCACGCACGATCCATCGTTAAGCCACAACCTGCCCCGTGGCTTCTGCTTCTGTGGAACCTTTAGCCCCTCGCGACGCCAGATACGCTCCACGCGATCCTTGCCTACTCGCCAGCCGGCCCGCTTCAGCAACGCCGTGATCCGGCGATACCCATAACGGCCGTACTGGCTGGCAAGCTGAACGATCGCCTGTGTGAGTGCATCTTCGTCTTCCCGCCGGATCGCACGGTAGCGCTGCGTGCCGCGCGGCTGGTTGGCCAACCGGCACGCCCTGCGCTCCGTCATCCCATGCTGCTCTTGCGCATGATCTGCTGCGATCCGTCGTCGCTCAGGGCTTAGAAGTTTCCCGAGGCGAAGTCTTTCAACACAAGGTTGTCCAGGCTCAGATTCGCCACCAACCGCTTCAGCTTCGAGTTCTCCTGCTCCAACTCCTTCAGCCGCTTCGCCTGGTCTACCTGCAACCCGCCCTACTCCTTGCGCCAGCGGAAGTACGTCTGCTCCACGATCCCGGCTTCCTTACACGCCAGAGCAGTCGTCTTCCCATTCGCTATGGCCACTTCGATCTGCCGCAGCAGGTTCACCACCTGTTCAGGTTGGTACTTCTTGCCTCGTCCCATATGCCCTCTCCTTGTCCAGTGTCTCTCTTATCCACTGGCACACTTCAAGCCGGGCACTCCAGTCATGGGTTGCCGCTGAATGGCAGCCAGAAGATTGCTTACATTACTCTTTTGTTTGCTCATATTACTGACACTATGTTTACTGTTGATCCCAGGTAGTCTATGCAGAGTACAAATTCTTTATTTCTGCGACAGCAGGGCGACAATCAGCTGCAGAACTTCCTGTCGCGCTTGTCCGTCCAGCGCTATCCACCCTTGCGCAACGGCGTGCTGGTCGCATTCACGGGCGCTGAGTGTCACGGACAAGACAGGAACGCTGAGCTGTTTCGCGCTCTCTTCAACCAGCCGTCCCAAAACCGTAGCTTTTCTCACCTTATTGAAAACGACGCGCAGTTTCGCCGATGGATTCTTCGCTTTCACAAAGCGCACTGCATCGTCTGCTTCCCATATATCAGCCGGGGAGGGTGAGGTGACCACTAGAACGATATCGGCATCACGTACAGCAGGTTTTGCCCGTGGAGACACGCTGCACGACCAACTACAAAGCAATCCTTGTCACTCCGTCCCAGACGTTTGACATCATCAATGGACTCGCAAGCCCGCTTCACAAGACCCTTGTTCTGACCTGTGCGGCTACCGCCCTTCGCGCGTCTGAGGTACTGGCGCTCCGCTGGTCGGATGTGCGATGGGAAGAGCACCGTATCCGAATCAGCAAGCGCTGGGCCAAGGGCGAGGACGGCAAAACGAAGACCAGGGCATCAGACGGGTACGTTCCGCTGCATCCTGTTTTGGCCGAGCACCTGACCGAATGGCGCAAGCAATCGCCGTTCGCTAAGGAGGCCGATTTGGTATTTCCGTCGCTGAGGGAAGAAGGAAGGCTTCCGCTTTCAGCGCGGTCGTTCGTCTGTGACCACCTGCGTAAGGCCGCCATCGCGGCGGGCGTCAAGATCGAGCCCGGCCAACGCTGGGGCCTTCACAACATGCGCCACAGCACCAGCAATTTCTTGGTAAATAAGGCGAAGATCGATCCGAAGACGGTGCAGAGCTTATTCCGTCATTCGAAGATCCAAACCACGCTGGATCTCTACACGCAGGCGGACGGCGACGAGACGCGGATCACGCAAGGCCATTACCTGGAGGCGCTCGGCATGGCACCAGCGATGGTGAATTAGATGTGGGCTGGATTGTGGGTTGTCACTATAGGAGCCATCATTCACTAAGTACTTTGGAATGATGGCGGGGACGACGGGGCTCGAACCCGCGACCTCTGCCGTGACAGGGCAGCGCTCTAACCAACTGAGCTACGTCCCCAAGATGTTTTTCAACAACTTGGATTAAAGTCACGTAGAATCAAGCGTTTCGCAGCTTTCGCTATTTTCGCTCGTTTCTACCTTGTCGCTGCTGTGGACTCAGTTTTGGGGGTCACTTGGACACCAAATGGACACCAAACTGGACACCAAAACCATTCCCGCTACGACAAGATCAAGTCTACCAGAAGAGGCGGTGTTTTGGTGTCCACAGAGCCATGTCACCGACAAACTTGCTCGGGGATGCCTACCCGCGGCTTTACCACTTGGGAATAGGTCCGGTGGCTCTGTTCGACCTTCGCGATAATTTGCCCTTTGGAGTCCGATTTGTCGAAGTCGGAAAGGAGGCTCCCCACCTCCAACATCACCGCGTGAAAGCTGGGCAACCTCGCGCACCAGAGCCTCGTATCGCGCATTCAGTTGGGCAGAAGGAGACTTGGGGTTGGACAGGCAGTCATCACAGCGTACGTCAGTCATCACAGCATACGTGCAAGACAAATGGGTCTTGGTCGTCGTCGCCGGGATATTTTCCATTCCTAATCTGGTTTGATCGAAATCGAAGGTCCCTCCTTCCAGCAACGCCTTCTTGATCCGGCTCCGGTCGGTTCCGACTTTCTCCGTAACAGCATTCAAAAAACGTGTGTCCATCTCGCGGCTCGAACGAACTGAGTGCTGAACGCAGCAAAGTGGATACCCAAGGAGCTCGCCTGCGACCATTTTGGAGACAGGCTTGCCTTTCACTCGGCGGCGTGCGTCCGCATCGGCAAAGATCCACAGCACCTGCTGCTTACCAGGCCCTCCATCTCTGAGCGAATGCAGAAGCTGAAGCAGCTCATTGTCGGAATCAACATCATCCCTCGTAGTCCAAACGGCAGGTGCGACCATGCTGAGAACTCCGCGATTGTTCAGGACATCCCCGATCTGAGCGGTTTGGACTCCCTCTCATTCAAGTACCCCGATTTGGCAAAGGCCTGCCGCCACTGTGAGCAGCGATACGCGATCTAAGAGATCAAGCGGAGGGACGCCACCGAAAGTCAGATGCTTTGTTCCGTTGTATGGAGCGTTTGCTCTGGTTACGTTTCCCGTCTCGTCCGCCACGTCGATCGCCTCCGCACTTACTCCGTCGAGGGGATCTCAATTCCCGCGAGGCGCTCCACTTGTCGTATGAATGCTGACGGCTTCATATTGAGCGAAAGGCAGATGTCGAAGATGCTCCGCAATGACGGGTTGGTCTTGCCTAATTCGATCAAACTAATGAAAGCTCGTTCGTACCCAGATTTGGCTGCCAAGGATTCCTGACTCATCTTCAGCCGCATCCGATGCTTCCGCAGCAGCTGACCGAACGCCGCGGATGGATCAAGATTCGAACTATGCTTTCCAGGTGACGCCACACCTCACTGTGGCACCGCAAGTATATTACGCGCTGCTTATAATACTTGCGGAGGCTAAAACGCCAAGGAATGGAGACTTTCATTCCGAAGAGACGGCGATTATTCTATGGCTACGGGTACATCCACGAACACTTGTTCGGGTCTCAGGGCCGGCCATCGTATCGCCAATTTTGAGAATCAGACGGGAGCAACACCGAGATGCAAGTAAAGCTTGTTATCTTCCCTAGCGACGATGGGCTGAGCGTGGTGATGTGGGGCACGTGGGCTCAGGGGTCCATGCGTGTTCGGCATTTTGAGACCCGCTCGGCTATGATCGCCACACTCCTGGGGATGGGTCTCATATCGCCAACGGATGCGGATTCCCTTGAGGGCTTCACCTTCGAGGACTCGTGTCCTCTATTTTCTGGCGATGTCAGCGATGAGGTCCTCGTTGACCATGGATTTGTTTCACCTATCCCATGACTCGACGGTCCAAGATTTGAGAGTTGCTTATATCTCACGTTCCGCCGCGCCGCGATAGGGCCTCGCGGAATTGCTCTATCAAATAGAACCCGTCCTGAGTCAACGACGGTGAGCCATCTCTCAGTTCAAAGATGTATAGGCACAATTTCGATTCCAGGGATTCAATCTTCGCCTTCAACTCAGAGATCGACAGTCCTAGGTGTTGCGCGGCCCGCGCATAGCTCTGCGTATCGGCGAGCATCACAGCAGCGTGTTTTTCAGTGAGTTCGATAAAGTCGGACACTCGATGATCTCCACACTCGTTCTGAAAAATGACCGAAGAGGTTGCGCGTGCTACTGCTCCCAACCCCATCTCGAAAGAGTGGCCGCTTGAAGATGAGCACTTTGGGGACTACGTAGCAGACAAGCCTGCTTCCGGTTGGGGTCAATCCAGTGAGAAGCTGGTCACGTCCTTCGGTCGTAGACGGCTGATGACCATCTGTAGTCCATTCAGGCCATCCTCGTGTCGCCACCCGCGAGCTTGTAAAGAATCTTGGCTCGAAGTGAAGACCGGGCTGGATTGACTGCCAACCCATCATCTCCGTGTTTTTCAACTGCCTTCTGGATAGTCGGCGCCAGCCGTGACTGACTCCTAGGCGTTCAAATTGTCCTGCCATAACGCGAGCCGAGCACGAAAACGTTTGAGGGCACTCTTGCCGAGGAGTAGATGTACCGGTGGCTCGGGCGAGTCGGCAACTTGAACCATGGCCTCAACAGCTTTCTGCGGGTCTCCGGCTTGCTTGCCATCGTTACTCTTGATGTAAACGCGGGCCACGCCGGCGGTCTTTTCATAGCCGCCAATCTCCTTCGCGGCGACTTTTCCGGAACGTCCCAGAAAGTCTGTGCGGAAAGGCCCCGGCTCTACCACGGTGACGTGTACCCCGAACGGTTTCATCTCTTCGGCCAAAGCTTCACTGAACCCTTCGACGCCGAACTTAGTGACGTTATAGAAGCCCCAGCCGGCGGTCCCGATCAAGCCGCCGATGGAAGACAGATTGAAGATATGCCCTTTGCCGCGGCTACGGAAGTGCGGAAGAAAGGCGCGAGTCGTTCGGATCGTTCCGTAAAGGTTGGTCTGCATCACAGGTTCGAACTCCTGCTCAGTCACCTCTTCGATCGCACCGTTGATGCCGTAGCCAGCATTATTGACCAGCACGTCCACGTGGCCGAAGGCGCTGATTGCCTGTTGAGCCACACTCTCAATCGCATGCAAATCCATGACATCGAGCGCAAGCACTCGCGCTGTGCCAGGAAACCTTGTCTGAAGATCCTCGATTTTGGATAGATCGCGCGCGGTCGCAATAACCCGTTCTCCGCGCTGCAGGAGTTCCTCCGCGAGCGTGCGTCCAAAACCAGTCGATGATCCCGTGATGAACCATACGCGTGATGTTACTTTTGCTTCTGGCATTTTCTCTCCTGTGTCTGTCTACGTTCCGGTTGATCTGGGCCATGTCCGATCAACGCGACTGCATGGCATCTGAAACTCGCCATAGCGAGGTTTGGATATGGTTCATGGCTCCTGCTCTGAACCAAGCATTGTCCTGAATGTCGGAGGTAGTGAAGTACAAAGTGCCTCTGGGGCCTTCCGCCATGCTATCGGGCCAGTGGAGCCTTGGGTCCTTGACTAACGTTTGAAACTTTCCGTCTCCATTGCGGATGCGAATTTCGTTTGTTTCGAAGTTGGTAAAAAAGATGCGATCTTGAGCATCTGTCCAAAGCCCATCCGATGGCTCGCTTGGGCCGACACGTTCGATCTTCTGTTCAAGTGAAGCTTCGGAAACGTTTGGACGAGTGAGTAACGTGGTCGGGAGGCGGTAGAGAATCCGGCCATTCAGTGCCTGCCAATAGACGAAGTCGCCAGCTGCAGAGACCGCAATTCCGTCGGTATTGAAGATTGCTGCGCGGCCATCTGTACGCCGAAGGGGATGACCGTCAACTTGTACGACCAACCCGGGCTCTGCTTGCGTTGCTTTTGCCCCATCTAGTACACGCCTCGCGTAACCGCTGCTCAGATCGACGACGATAATGGCTCCCCGCGCACCGGCGTCTGAGATGAAGCCAAAGCGCCCATCCGGAGTAAATCGTATGTCATTCAGGTAGCTACCCTGCGGCGCAATATCACTGCCAAAGGCTATGACGCGCTTCACCTGGTTGGTCGCGAGATCTACCTGTAATAGTTTAGGCGCGCCTTTCACGATCGTTCCGATCCCTGGTGCGCCGGGATCGAGGATCCAGAGATTGCCACGGCGATCTGCCACAACGCTCTGAACACAAACAAGGTGGTTTTCGGGCGAGAGGGTGCCGGCGTTCCGCCACGCATTCCATTCCGCATCTGGATAAGGCGTCAGCTTTCCATCTCTTCCGACCTCCGCGACAGAGATCGCGCTATCTTCTGTCCAGCGTGGGAAATTGATAAAGATGCGGCCTTCCGTTGAGACAGCGACGCCGGTGACCTCATGATCAAAATGCGCTACTTCTTTCAACGTTGTCTTTTGCGGAGATTGAGATACTTGCTGTGCAACCGCAGTAGTCACAGTTCCCAATAGGGTTAGGATCAGAAATCCGAGCCGCTTATTCACTGCCATTGCCACGCGCGAGCGTAACTCTTGACTGAACATGATTCAACTCCTTCCGTAGATGCCCCGCTTCTGCTGAGTGTGCTGAAGACGGTCTGTGGAACTCGAAGCCACTACAGAGGTTGGGCGTCGACCGGTGGATTACGTAATGATTCGAGAGTGATTCGGTTTCCGAAGACTCCCCATTGAGCGGGGGCGACTTCCCGGATCAGGATGTATACGGGTGTGGGCTTGCTGGGCTCTATGCGTGCATAAACCCGAACGGCATGCGTCATGCGTTCGATCAGTGTTCTCTTAGCGGTCTCGTCGAGGCCGCCTTCAAACACGTTGATGTCGAGACTGATAACCTTCGTATCACTATCCTCGATTCCGCGGGGCTTTCCTCCAACGAAGACGGATGCTGCGGGCAGCTCATTGGCGTATATCCAAGTCGTGCTTCGCACGAATGGAGTATTCGAAAGCTTCTCGCAATCTAAGCCGATGGTCGTCAGTTCATCTGCCAGAGATCTGAGAGCGTCTTGCGTAAAGGTCCCTTCTGGATAGTGCATGTAAATAAGCGGCACGAACATCACCTCTCCTTATTCCACGATCGGCGTTGCATAGAAATGGCTCGGCCCTGTCGTGGTGTACGGGCTCAGGACAAATGTGCCCCATCGTGCATTGAATGCGCGATGGGGCAGATAAGGTCAGTAATTAGATTCCCTGGCCGCCTGAAACCTCGATCCTCTGTGCGTTGATCCAGCGGTTCGCGGGGTCAAGTAGCTTGGCAATCATGGGTCCGATATCTTCCGTCTGTCCTACGCGGCCGAGAGCTGTCATGTCCGCGAAGAACTTGTTGAAGGCTGGCGTATCGCGAACTGCGCCTCCAAAGAAGTCGGTTTCGATTGCTCCGGGTGCGACCGCGTTGACTGCGATTCCGCGCGATCCCAGTTCCTTCGCCATGTAGACCGACAAGGTCTCTACGGCTCCCTTGACAGCCGCATAGGCGGACCAGCCCGGCGCCGAGACACGCGTGAGACCCGTAGAAAGATTAACGATCCGGCCACCATCCGCCATGAGGGGCAGAAGCGTCTTCGTCAAGAAGAACACGCCCTTGAAGTGGACGTTGACGAGCTTGTCGAACTGCTCTTCAGTGGTGTCGAGGATCAGGTTGTAGTCGCCGTGACCGGCGTTGTTGACGAGATTATCGAAAGTCTCCCGTCCCCAAGTGGCGCGTAGAGCCTTACTGAGATGCTCGGCAAATGCGGGGAACGTCTTACTGTCCGCCACATCTAGTTGAAGCGCCACGGCCTTGCGCTTCATTGCCTGAATTTCCGAGGCCACTTCCTGCGCTTCGGTCTCACGCGTTTGATAGGTTATGACAACATCATTGCCGAGACTCGCGAGATTTAGTGCTGCACTACGTCCAAGTCCGCGGCTCCCTCCGGTAATAACAGTGATTGTACTCATTTCGTATTTCCTCCCTTGCAAAACAAGTATCGATCTATTCGCCTCTCTGGCGCTTGCCAGATTTTCCGGAAAACTTGCCTAAAATTCCGATAGAGCTATAGAGTAGGAGAGGAGGCAGTGGAGAGGAGGCAGTGGAGACGATGCAGGATCTTTTACAAGCCGTTCAACGCTACACCGAACATCACGAAATGAGAACAGGCGTCACAGACACTGCGATACCCGGGGTATCGATCGTCAGGTCTGAGAGCCCAAGTGGACTGGTACATGCCGTCTACAAGCCTCTTGTCTGCCTTATCCTGCAGGGCGGCAAGAAGGTCATGATGGGAAGTAAGGTATTTCAATTCGCTGGCGGTGACTCGCTGATAGTGACGGCGGATGCGCCCACCATCAGTCAAATAACTAATGCCAGCCGTGAAAGACCATATCTAGCAGTCGTGATTGAACTCGAACCTGCGACCGTCACAGAATTGGCCTCAAGTCTTGAGGAACCTTCGACAGCTGACCCGTCAGTGGTCCAGGCCGACTCTACGCACATTGAGGTAGAGGCCACAGTCTCTCGGATGATGCACCTATTGGATCGGCCGTTGTCGCTGCCAACATTACTGCCGGCTTACATGCGAGAACTCCATTATTGGCTCCTGTTAGGAAGACACGGTTTTGCACTGAGACGCTATGCAGCGCTCAGCGGAAATGATCATGGGATCGGTCGCGCTGTAGCAATCCTTCACAAGAGGTTCGCGGAACCGCTTTCAATCCGAAATCTAGCAAGCGCAGCTGGAATGAGTTCTTCCTCATTTCATCAGCACTTCCGGGAGGCGACAGCTTCTACGCCGCTCCAGTTTCAAAAACAACTTCGGCTCATTGAGGCCAAGCGCCTGATGCTTTCGGAGGGCTGGAACGCGAGCAACGCAGCCTTTGAAGTAGGGTATGAAAGCATCAATCAATTTACCCGGGAGTATGGGCGGACGTTCGGCGCCCCTCCGGCGAGAGACGTTCGAATGGTGAGGGATGGCGCAGTCTCCTTGGCAGCCTCAGCGTGAGATTGCGGTAACAGGGTGATGCTATGAGACTGCAGTGTGCCGAAGCCCTCGCCTGCTGGCGAAGTGAGCGATGTTCAAATTGGATAACGGCTAAGCGTTGACTGAAGACCCGCCGAACACGACATGCTGCCAGAGCGCCGAGGTGAAGAGGCTGTAAAGCATGCGAGGATCAGCCGGAGCGCTCACCTTGTCGAGTGCGTTGCGATGGCCCGCGGACAGCACTATCTCCAGAGCGGAGGCATTGTCCAGCACTTGCTCAACGCGGCTGACACCCATAAGAGTGGATGTGATTCCCGGTCGTTCGCAAACCCACGCGAGCGCAATGCGGGCCGGAGTCTCGCCAGCCTCTGCTGCGACTTGTTTAAGTTCCTCCACAATGGTCCAGTTTCGCGGTGTAAAAAGCGAGTCGCCAAAAGGATTTGATCCATCCAACCGCTTGTCACCCTCTGGACGCTTTTCGTTTAATGTGGCGGCCTCGCGCGGCAAGCCGCCAGAACGTGAAGGGGCGGCTTCGACAGTGGTGCGGTCATACTTGCCCGTCAGCAGCCCGTAGGCAAGCGGGCTCCATGGCACCACGCCCATTCCAAACTCCTTCGCCAGCGGCAGATGTTCTTCCTCAATGTCACGATTGACCAGAGAGTAGAAGAACTGCAGTGCGATCGGACCGGCCATACCGCGCACGGCTGCAAGCGTTGCCAGCTTAGACACGTACCATGCCGGTGCATTTGACATGCCCCAGTAGCGAATCTTGCCAGCGCGGACCAAGTTAGTCATAGTCTGCAGCAGTTCCTCGGCAGGGGTGACGGAGTCCCAGACGTGAATCCAGAACAGATCAACATAATCCGTTTGCAGACGCCTCAGCGAGCCCTCTAACGCCGCATGGACGTGCTTCGCTCCGTTGCCACCTGTATGAACTCCTTTGCCAGTAGAAAAGCCAACCTTGGTTGCGATTACGATCTGGTCTCGAAGCTTCTGCTCGGCAATAAACTTGCCCAGCATCTCTTCGCTACGGCCGGCAGCATACACGTCTGCCGTGTCGACGAAGTTGCCGCCTGCCTCGACGTAGGCATTAAAGACGGCGGACGATCCGGCTTCTTCGAGTCCCCAGCGTGCGGTTCCGAAGGTCATGGCCCCAAGGGCGAGTGGGCTGACAATGAGGCCGGAGCGGCCGAGAGTGCGATAGTTCGACAGAGACATTCAGGTTCCTTAGTGATCGCTACGAAATTCAGTACACGCTACTTGCGCGTTTGCGTCAAGATGTTTCATAGTTATGACTATGAATTTCAAGGAAACACCGGTGAAAGCCTCGTCTAATCGCAGGCCCGGGCGTCCTCTTGGCTTCGATCGGGACGCGGCCTTGCATCAGGAAATGTTGTTGTTCTGGCGGCACGGCTACGAAGCGACTTCCGTAAACGACTTGACCACGGCGATGTCGATCACGCCGCCAAGCCTGTACACGGCATTTGGAGATAAAAAGCAGCTCTTTCTGGAAGCCGTACAGCGCTATCTTTCAGGACCGGTGACATCCGACTCGATCATCGATGAAGCTCCCACAGCGCGGGAAGCCGCCTTGGGTTTGCTGAAGGCGGCGGCAATCGGATTTACCGGAGACAGCACTCCATCCGGATGTCTGCTCGCAAGCTCCGCAATCAGTTGTTCCTCTGCTGCAGCAGACGTCCAGAAAGCGTTGGGAAAAATTCGTCTCGGTATCGAGAAGCGTCTTCGATGCAGAATCGAGCAGGACAATGCAAGACAGAGGCCGAACCGGACGGTAGACGCAGTCGCCATGGCAGGTTACGTCATGGCCATGATTCAGGGAATGTCTACTCTGGCGCGCGACGGCGCGACGCGCAAGAAGCTATTTTCAGTGGCAAACGCAGCCATGCAGGCGTGGCCCGTCTAGCAGCAGAATGTACTCGTGAGAAGTTGCTGTCTATCAACGCGCTTCGGATCAGGTACGCCCCGATCATTAGTGAATCTATCGGAACTCATCGCCAGCTCATGGTTTCTTCGTCCGTCGTTGAACGTGTGTTACTCGCGCCGAACGTTCTTTAGTATGCGCTTGGACGGGGACGCAAAAGCTGCTCAGAAGAGCTTCTACGCCTCGCTCCAGTCCCCCTCTTGGTCCAGATGGACCGAACGCGCCGGAGTGCTCCAGAGTTGCGTATCCATGCAGGAAGGCCCAAGTAGCGACCGCAGCGGCGGTGTCATCCGACTGTCCGGAGATGCCGCTTGCAGTCTCCAGCAATATGTTCCACACGGCCTTGCCCGCTCCCGATCCATACCTCTCAGGATGGCGGTTCTGCATGACGAACGCGTACAGCGAAAACCGTTCCCTCGCAAAGCGCAGATAAAAATCTACTACTCTGCGAAACCTGGCATCACGATCAGCGGTTTCAGACGCAGTCTGGATCTCGACCAGCATGACGGTCAGAATTCTCTCGGCGACCGCAATCTCCAGAGCTTCCTTGTCCGGAAAATACCGATATAAGCTCGGCGCCTTAACCCCAAGCTCCGCTGCAACAGCTCTCAACGAGAGTCCGTCGGCGGTGCCGGTTTCAACCAGGTGTACAGCGGTTTTGAGGATCTCTTCTGAAGAAAGGAGTTTGGGATGAGCCATAGCTTACATTGTAAGCCTTGACTGCATGAGATTGTAGGCTTACGCTGTAAGTTATCTGGAGGCAGCAAATGGATAACACGATGAGAAAGGTTCTGATTCCCCACTTTGGAGATGAAGGTGTGCTTCAGGTTATCGAGGCAAACGTCGCGAGGCCGCGGGCGGGGGAGGTGCAGGTGCAGGTGCTGCATTCCGTTGTCGCGGGTTCCGACGTCAACATGCGGCGCGGCACCTATCCGTTTCAGAAGAAGGCACCCCTGACGCCTGGCTACAGCATGGTTGGCAAGGTGCTGAACAACGGAGCGGGTTGCATGAAATTTGCGCCGGGAACCCTGCTTCTTGAGGATGTCGTAGACCGCACGAAACCCCGAAGCGTCCGCCAGTGCGCCGTGCACGAGAACGATGTTCTTAACCCCTGTGGTTACGGTCTGATCATGGATCGATGAGTTGGAAGATTTGCTGTCCGTCATGTGAGTACCCTTCTGTCTTGTGAGATAAATTGCATTAGTGGCTGCTCAGCGTTTCGGCCAGTAACCACGTTCACATATATGACCAACTAGTAGGTCAGTTTGATTCAAAAAAATTAGGCGCGTGGGGAGAGTCGCTCAAGCGTCGCATCTACGATCTGCCCAAAGACCTTCGCGGAAGGATAGGCACGCGCAGAGACCATAGCTCCATGCACCGTCGCCATGACCACGTCCGCTTCGGTTGAGGCTGTTTGGGTCAAATGAATCGTTTTCTGCTTTAAGCCAAGCTCCATGGTCTTCTTAAGCCACCCGTGGAGCGCGACGAAATGGAGCCCGGTTTCCTTCGCAACATCTAACGGTAAGGACGGCAGCTCCGCTCCGAGCAGGGCCGCGATACACATCGGCTGTGTCTTTTTCCGGATGCAAGTTTCCCAATGACGCATATAGATACTCAATCGTTTCAAGGGTTCAGCGACTGAACCGTCTAAGACAGCAAGATTTTCGACCAGGCGAAAGCGGTGTCTTCTGAGGACCGCTATCGCCAGGTCTTCCTTCAAAGGGAAGTGATGATGGATCGTTGCTTTGCTTACATTGATCTGGTCTGCAATGTCAGCGTAGCTGAATGCGGCGTAACCGCAATCAGCCATGAGGGTATGTGCTGTGTCGAGGATGCGTTCTGCGGTGTCAGCTGCCATGCAACCATATTATCGACTAGTTGGTAGGCTCGGCAAGAATAGGCGATGAGCGATTCATCCACAACAGAAGACCAAAGTTGATCCCAGCGAATGCTATCGGCCCATACGTCCGACTGGGATCGTGGAGATCCAGCCCAATGAATCCATCCAATAACTGAACGAGGGTCATCGCGGTTGCGAGCGCGGCGATGCCGCCGCGCGACCGACGGATCATCGCGTAAAGCACCGCTAATGGCAGAGCTACACTTCGTGACGCCGCATACAGTGCATATTCATGGCCTGCGACCATGCGTAGTGCAAGCAAGGAAAATGTCACGCTCACGATTGCGCTGAGCAACGTGAATCCTGCGCACGTCCAGAAGGCCCTGCCGAGCGGATTGAGTGATCTCATAAGCCGATCCTAACGGAGCCCAATGGAGAAGTCCCTGTCGTTTGTCCTTCGTTACTGTAAAAACAATGACGCAAAATACCGACCTCCGAGATGTGTAGACCGTCACAGAGTAAGAGTTTCATGGCGGTAGCGATTACTGAAAGCCTGGTGGAGTTAGTATGCAGATGCTTACATAGCTGACTCGACTATGACGTTCATGACCGTCTTTAGTCATTCAACAATGTAATGGTTGCAAAGCGAATTGCGCGTGAGTCGGTCAGAGGCAAATCGGGCCGGCGGAATCTTGGTGGGACGTCCTTGTACAGGCAGACTCGATCAGGGTTTCGAGCTTGCATCATTCGTTCTCGCCAGAACAACTGTTTGCCCTAAGGCAGGTACTCCCATATAGCCTCGGAGCTGAAGCTTTCCACCTTTTAGCTCGACTTTGCACTTGTACGTCTTTCCGCTTGAGGCATCGTAAAGAGTGCCTCCCGTCCACTGGTCTTTATCCCACGTCAGACCTTTGATGAAGATGATGCCCTTCGTTGACCGAGAACGAAGAGAAGCATCCGGGTTCTTCTCATCGCTTTTGAATGTGACGCCGTCACCTTCAACCAGTTTGTTGCCGTAGAGCATGCGCGCCTGGTAATCCGAACCGGCATGAAACATCTCAAGCTTCAATGTTTTGTCTACAGCCTCCCAATTGCCGACGATGTCTTCGGAAGTCATCGCCTGTGCCTTAGTTATCGTGGGTAGTAGGAGAAACAGCGTCATGACGGACAGAAACCATCTACGAGCAACACGACGAGAGCTAGAGCTGTTATTGGCTTGAACAGGTGCATGTAGCGCGGAATCTGAGGGGAATTTCAGATGCATCGTTTCTCCTTGGAATTCGTTATTCGTTTGAGGTATGTGAGCAAACGCCAAGACGCTCATATGACGTCGCTCCTCGTTCATGAAGAGGACGGCCCGAGAGAAATCAGGCATGGTTCGGTAATAGGACAGCCTTGGCTCCGGGAGTCGATTCGTAGGCCATCGCGGCCTCGATTTCTGGGAAGATAAATGTCTTCCCTGGCTTCGTCCGGAACATCGGATCGTCAATGATCGTTTGCAGATATTTCAGTGCCTCTGTCAGCTTCCCGATGTCCTGCACCGTAGCGCTGTTGAAATTGCTGAATCGCCGGATGGACAGATTCTTCATCAAAAAAAGGCCGGACGGGATTGAAATAGGTGCCGGTCCGGCGAGCAGACCGTAAACGGATAGAACGCTATTATTCGGGAGATGTGGCGCAATTCTTGTGGTGAGTGCACCGCCAATCCCATCGAACACGGCTGTCGCATTGAGTTGTTCGGCAAGGACGCCAAACGACTTTTCGAAACTTTCAGCACCGGTATTTAATGCGTGTTCTACGCCAAATTCTCGTAACTCTGTACGAGACTCCTCAGAACGAACGAGAAAAATAGCCGGAATCTCCATCCGTCGGACAAGCGCGGCTACGGCAAGTCCTGTCGCGGATTTCCCAGCCGTAATGATCACGGCCTTATGGCCCTCTGTCACGATTTGTTTAAGAAAGGCATATGCGGTGATGACGTTCACCAGAGAGCCGGAATAATCCTGCACATCGATCTCGTTTGGCAAGATGAGGCAGCTCGTATAGGGCACAAGAGCCTGCTCGCTCCAGAGCCCAACTGTGTGAGAGCTGGGCGTAAGAGAACGGTAGATCGCGACTTTCTTGCCGCTATATTCGGCGGGCACATCAGGTCCAATGGAGAGAACTGTGCCGGAGGCGGATGCTCCCCAAACATTGTGTTTGCTTCCAGAAACTCCTCCGGCAATGAAAGGCCGCGCCAGGAAGAGCTTGTCTCCATGATTGATAGCTGTGGCTTGAATGTTGACTACGACGTGACCGCTGGGCGGCTCCACCGGGGCGGAAATCTCCCGTACTTCAAGCTGAGCATCGTTTGTAGCGCAAATCGCTTGCATCTTCTTCTCCTCGTATCTTGTGTTTCTGCTTGGAGCGAGCCTTTGTGTTACCGACAACTCGCAAAAATCTGGTTAGGCAACAGTGATCGTCATTGCTTGGATCACATGGATGCGTGTCTTTTATCGACCATCTTCGCCATCTGCCCGAACGGCAGCGCCGGAGCGAAGCGGCTCAGTACATAAAGCAGGTTGCTGATACCAGGACGGATTTCTGTTTTACCCGCTTCGATTCCCGCGATAGCTTTCGATACCAGCGCTTCGACCGGCATTGCTTTCTGTCCCTTGTTCTCGTTTTCGAATTCACCGCGAAAAAGCTTGGTCTCCACCGGTGGGGGTGCCAGTTCAACGACAGTGACGCTCGAACCCTTAAGTTGCACGCGAAGACACCGCGTGAAGGCGTGGAGAGCTGGGCGCAGCGATGACGGCGAACGTCATCACATTTCGAAGCCGTTCCGCGGCACGCGAGGTTGGACGGGCGCTTGGCTTCGACAAGAACACGGCAGCCAAGCTCGCTGGGCTCATGAGCGCATGGGAGTGGAAGGCCCCGAGCGACACGCTCGAAAACAGCTTTAAGGCCGCTGATCTCAACATCAAGCACGCTCGTAGTCATGCAGCGGTCGATTCTTGTATACGGCCTTCGCTCCGCGATACAGAAAAACAACTCCTGCGGTGCGAGCTGCCGGGGAGAGTGTAAGTGGAATCGGCTTGCCGATCGGCTGTGGCGTGGAACCTGGCTGTACGTCGGCCTCGGTTACAGGCCGGACGTGATGCTGGCGGTCGGCTACCGTCACAAGCTGGTACTCGCTGCTCTGGCGCATCGTGCCCAAGAAGCCCGTCTCGACATAGCAGGGGAGATAGTAGCGTTGTAGCGGGCTCATCCCGAAAGCGAGATGAAGGTAGATGCAGAGAGCGGTCACGATGAGTGAAATGAAGACGGCTCCGAAGCTGTAGACGGGATAGTGAGGTGGACGAACGATGGTCTCTTTCCGTCCCCATTGTGTGTCGGTCATCCACGCTGACAGTTCGAGACCTAATTTGGTCCTGGGTCGATTCAGTGCGCCATTGATTGGTAACGGCTCTCCACGCCTGGTCATGTCGATGTACCTCCTACATCGACTGTCCGGTCAGAGAGCCGATCCAACCGGCTCCCCAGCCGAGCACTCCGGCACCAAATAGCGCACCGAAGAGGCCTGGGATTGCGTCCTGAAAGCGCCCGCTCATCATCCGAATTCCGGCGAAAATAAGACCGCCGAAACAGATGACGGCGCCAGCATAGACTGCAAAAGTTTTGAAAGTTCCCATTAAAGTTTGTGCCCCAGAGAAGTCCATCGTTCCCTGAGCGTGAGCAACACCGCTGCCAGCGCTGGCGAATGCCAGCGCAAGAAGCGTCGGTGTCATCATATGAAGCAGGCGTGAGAGTTTGTTGTAGAGAAGACCGGCCCACCGTCGGGTGGGTCTGGTGATCTGAGGATCAGCGACACGGCTTAGGCTTGACATCGGCACCTCCACCGACTGGTCTCAGTCGGGATATGCCGGAGCTTATGGCTGCGGATTCCGCGCCGTCCAATACATCTTTGTAATGGGCCTATCTGTCCTGTAAATGGAGATGGATTCAGCCTTTGGAAGGGATGCTGAAGAGCGGGATCTGAACGTCGCTCTTGCCGCCTTTGCGCGAGCGAGCGACAGTTTGCACTCCCACAGAAACTGGCGGCTTCTTCTCAGCGCTAAGAGGAGCTACGTTGTACCTCTTTTTGAGTTCGTCAATCAGCAACGATAGTGCCGGATTGCCATGATCTTTTTTGTAAGCGAGCGCAGTGTCGATGGTCCAATCAACCTCTGCGATTGGCCGCGTAGTAAGGCCATGCGCGAGGTGACGGCCCGCGCGGATAAGCGAGTAGCCACCACGCTCTTTGATCATCCATTGAACGTGGTCTATGTTCATGGTCGGCTTGCATTCGCGGGGCGTCACACCAAGCTCACCGAACATCTGCACAAGCAGTTCATAGGCGAGCGGATGATGCTTCTGGTAGAGGAAGATGGATATTTTTCCATCCAAAGCGACTGGTGGGACTTCTTCTTCCGCGACGAGAGGATCGTCAGCTCTCATGCAAACGACCAAGCGATGACGTTCCAAAACCGTGACTTCTAACCCTTCGGGGTTGATCGGCAATGTCACCAGTGCAGCGTCACATTCGCGATCGCGGAGCCAGGCTACTATCTCCTGTGTTCCGTCCGACTCGGGAACGATGTCGCTATCAGGAATTAGGTCTCTGTAAAGGTCGGTGACAGCCTTAAGAAGAGGGTTCAAGACAAAAGGCGTAAAGCCAAGCCGGAATGGTTTCATCCGGCCTGCGTGAATGGCTTGGATCGTCTCAACGATATGGTCTCGGGTCTTCAATCCGTCCCGTCCATAACGATAGAGAACTCTTCCTTCAGCCGTGAGCTTTGCCCCACCCTCGCGGTTGAAAATCTTTATACCGAGGTTCTCTTCGAGGAGGCGGATTTGAGTGCTGAGTGCGGATTGGGAGAGATTCAGTCGCGCAGCCGCGGCTGTGAACGTGCGTTCTTCGGCGACGGCGACAATGTACTTCAGGAGCCGAAAATCAAGATGCTCAGATACGCCCATTTGCGGACCTCCGATGCTCTTCGGGGCAGTTGACCGCTTAGGCTTGACAGGAGACGTGCAGTCAGGCCTGTGGAAAAATTGTCGCCCGACAGAATCAAATTAGTCAACCATCGCTGCAGTGACTGGCCCATACACAAAACAGATGGGTATATCCAGAGGATGTATTGGACATCGGGCGCTACATCTACGAACTTAGGTGAACCGTCGATTTTAGGGGGCCTGAGTGAACCTGATCGAGAAACTGGAAACCCGAACTGGAGCCATGAAGGTGTCAGAACTTTGCGAACTTCTTGGCGTTGATGACAAGCACGTCTACCGTATGGCGGCTCGTGGAAAACTTCCTAGCTTCCATGTAGGGGGGTCTGTTCGTTTCGATCCGCAAGAGGTTGCAAACTGGTTGCGTCTCAAATACGCATCGGAGGTTGGGGCATCGCGCAAGCCTCCCGTATCGGCTCGTGCCCAAGGGAAGCAGTGGCAGCATACAGCCTGACTCTACGTGCGGGCCGAGTTATCTCACGATCTTGCAAACGCAAGCAGAGGTCGGATGTCGTTCTTGTCGGCTGCTCGTAGTGCCTCAATGTAGCCTCGGCGATTCTCACCTTGAGTCACGATGTCAGCGCCGCCCCATGTGAACTCGGGGCGGCTTTGTAGTTTGGCTAGAACGTCGGCCATAAGCCGTGCGTGCCGACCATTCCCGTTCGCGAAGGGATGAATGAAGACGAGTCGATGGTGAAAGCGAATCGCGATTTCGTCGGGCGGGAACGTGGCATTCTCAATCCAATAGCTCGTATCTCCAACGAGGATTGCCAATTGTTCTCGAATCTGATGGTGAGGTATGCCTATGTTCTTTTCGCTCGTGCGATACAGGCCGGCCCATTTCCACGTCTCATCGAACATCCGCTGATGCAGTGCGCGGATGTAGGGCTCTGACAAAGCATTCTCCCGCGCAAGTGTCCTCGGACTGAGAGCCCAGGAATACGCTACAAGGATGTTCTCTCGCTCCCATTGATTCAACTCTTCCTTGGTGGCGAGGTTGGGAATGAGGTCGGCCTGTTCGTCCGGCGTCAGCGGCGTATTGCCTTCGCCAGTGGTGAAGAGGGTCATGACTTCTTTCCACTCCTCCGAACTCGCTTCGTCTGTGCGTCGACGGCTTGGTCTACACTGCCGCTCGCCTGGTCTTCAAGCGCCATGGAATGTTCGACGCGTCGGACAGTCTGTAAGGCAGTGGCGCGCGCGCGTGTTGTGAGCGTCGCCTCAACGGACTCTCGGCGGGGGACGAAGGCATAAACAAGATCGCAGTCAAGCGCATCCGCACAGGCCCGCAAACTCTTCAGAGTGATGCGATCGTCGACTTCGGCTTTTTCCTGCTGCGCCGCCAGGGAGCGACTTGCCTGAAGCCGCTCGCCGAGCTCGGTGTAGGAGACTCCCATCGCCTCGCGAAAGGCGCGAATCCAGCCTTTTTGCGGACGCGGGAGCTTGAGCGGCCGAAGGGGCAGTACCATCCGGTCTAGTTGTTGCGCTCGAAGCTGGCGGAAGTTTTCTCTCATGACTGCCTCCTCTCGTCTATCTATAGATTTACAAATAGACGGGTAACGTACATCTAAAGATATACAACTACACTCTCCGTGTCCATCTATAAATAGACAGGATGGTCTCGTCTCAGCTGGCATCAGGAAGTTCGCACATCACGAGCTTTGCCGTTCCATGGGTTACAGGAAAGTATCAGGATCAAAGCCGGTGCCATATGGCACCGGCTTTGTATTGATCCTGGTGGCCGCTAGGCCACTAGGCCAGCTAACTCGCCACTGTTGACCTTATGCGCTGCGTCTTTCGATCGGATGCCTTTGAGGTAGACCATCGTCGATTTGATGTCGCGATGGCCCATCCACGCTTGCACAGTACGAATGTCTACGCCATCGCGAAGGTGATTCGTTGCGAACGTATGCCTGAACTTGTGGAGGAAGAAGTTCTGGCAGTGCGGACCTTGAGCACACTTGTTGCCATGCTCAGTGACGCAGTGGCCGCAGTTGAGACCAGCACGTTGCGCGACACGCTTCACCACCATGTCGAGTTCGCTATCGGGCCTGCCCTTGGTGTTGCCGAAGACAAGATCATGGGGGCGGGCCTTCTTGCGCTCCATGCGTCTCTTCATGCGCTCCATCAATCCGTGGGGAAGGGGCACGACCCGCTCCTCCCAGTTCTTCGGCGTGAAGTCCCACTTCTGCTTTGCGGTCACGCGTGCGAGGTCGTGGCGGAAGTCGAGATCCACGTACTCCACCGTGCGGTGCTCTTGGTCGCGGAACCCGGAACCGAGGATGAACTTGAGCAAGTCCTGTTCGTCTTCGGATGCAACGCCGAACATGGCAGTGAGCTCCTCGGGTTCGTACATCGGACGGATGGCATCGATGTACTTGGGCCAGTCGCCTTTCTCCATCAGACCTGCGCGGCCATGTTTCTTGAAGAGTTGTAGGACGGTGACGACCTTGTCGTAGACCGTGCGCGCCCCTAGACCTTGCTCGTAGCAGTAGGTCATGAAGTCGATCGCATCCTGTCGGTTTGCGTCCTCGACATACTTCTTCTTGTACGAAGCTCGGAGCAGAACGTCGAGCGTGTACCGGTAGGTGAGGAAGGTTCGGCTCTTGCGTTGCATCTTCACGTAACGCAGGTAGGCGTCGATAGCATCGCCGATGGGAGTCTGTAGGACCTTCTCCTCCACAACCGGCTCGGGGGAGGCGATCAACCCGTCGCGGATCGCCTGCAGCTCGACCGCTTTCTTGCGAGCTTCGGCCACGGCTTCCTCGCGGGCGACGGACACACGGCATCGCTTACCGCGCTCGCGCCACTCGATATAGTAGGCGCCTTCGGTGTGAGTTTCGACGGTGCCGTTGATCCGCACCTTGTCCTTGAGCCGACCGTTGGGCTCAGGAACAACGGGCGCAAAACGCCACGCGCCATCGACTTTGATTTTCTTGATGAGGTTTACGCGATCCGCATATTCGGGTGCGTTGAGATGTGAGCCACGGGTGGTGGGAGTAGGCATTCCAAATGCTCCTCCATCTCGAAGAAGCGTAGCAGAATGGACACCAAAGTGGACACCAAGGAGGTAAGTTCTTTGGGATCAATAGTCCGGTTAGAAGGCAGCGCTCTAACCAACTGAGCTACGTCCCCACGATCGTCTTCAACATGCTGGCTGTCTCCCGATGAAGCGAAGATTCGAAGCGTTTGCTACGTTCGCTCGAATCTACGGTTGCAGGATCTTATGTTGGCAACTTCGGTTTGGGATGTCCCTGGAGAGGAAAGGGACGCCAAAACGCAGAGCCCAACAACATTAGCGGTTTTACCAGATTTGGGGGCCGCTGCTTCAGGTGCAGCAGAATTCTTCCAGGAAACCCTTCGCTTCGAACTCGCTTTCCATAGCCCCAAAGAAGAGGAGGCTCGCAAGCCTGCGTCGACCCGTGCTTGGGGGTGTCAGTGAACCTCGATGGAGTACCTCACAAGCACTCCATTCACGAACTCCGCGTGGACCACGGCACTGCCTTGCGCAAAGGTTTCCGCGTGAACCTGCAATCCGTCGTGGTTGGTGTCGGCGACGCCACTTGGGGAGCCGAGAAGGGCTCGCACCTGGTCTTCGTGCATGCCCTTCTGCAAAGCGTTGGCCCCGCCAGGGATAGGCGTCTCCGGACCAGGCGCGGCGGGGGTCGCAGGGCGGTTGGCCGGCTCCCCTGTTGCCGACATCGCTCCGGGGAAGGTGACGTACTGCGATAGGGCGGCCATGACGTCCTGCGGAGTTATGTCTGGAGGCACCTTGCCGCCATATTTCAAGTTGAAACGCGAGCCGCCCCTTGCCCGGTCCCCGGCTACCTGATCGCGCTTGATGTCTGCTGCCTGCTGGGCTATCGCCCGATTGCGCTGATCATCACGTTCCCGCTGGCGGCGGAGATAGTCGAGCTCCCGCTGGATGCTGGCGCGTCTATCGGGGTCGTCGGTGTTGCTCAGTTGATTCTCCAGATCTTTTTCGTGACCGCTCTTTTCTGCCGGGGTGAACTTCACCGAGGTGTCGGTGTCATCGCCAAGAGTTCCGAAGCCACCGCCGGCGAGCTGAAACTCGATCGACTTGTCTTTAACTTTGACCGTGGTCACCATGACGGAATCGCCGTTACGGATGGCTATGGGGAAGCTCTTCATGCGCTTGCCATATGCTTTCGCATCGAGGAGATTGTCTTTTTGCGGGTAGAGATCAATTCCCTGCTGGGTTCCGGGCATGTCGATCTTGACAACCACCTGTTTGCCTTCGAAAAACTGATTGAGGGTGGCGGCGTCCTGCGCCCGGACCAGGGTAGCGGTGAGGACCAGGGCGGACAAGAGGATTGATGGATGCAGAGGCTTCATGGGGTATGTCCCTCCGCATTGTGCCTTGTTCCCGGGCAATTACAAACGAAAATTTGCGATCGGTAAAAGTTATCGTGGAGAGAGGGCCGGCCATCCGATTGGCGGGCTCAAAGAAATCACCGCGTGACGATGTCGAGGTGCTGCTGTAACTCGGCTGGGTGGTAGCAGTGGGCGAAAGCCGTCTCCCGCTGAATTCTTCCGGCGCAAACCAGGTCTGCGACGACTGCTCCATAATGATCATTCCGTCGGCCCGGCCGGTGAGGATGTGGGAACGAATCTGGTGGTCCTGCCCGGTCCGGATCAGGTTACGAATCGCGCCAGTCGCCATCATGATTTCGACGGCCGGGTAGCGGCCTCGCCCGTCGAGCCCCGGCACCAGCTGCTGCGAGACGACTGCGAGCAGCGGTAACGACAATTGCTGGCGAATCTGCGGCTGAGATCCGGCGGCGAAGGTATCGAGGATCCGCGACATCGTCTGGGCGGCATCATTGGTGTGCAGCGATGACAGAACGAGATGCCCGGTCTCTGCCGCAGTGAGCGCCACGGCCATCGTTTCGCTATCGCGCATCTCCCCGACCAGGATCACGTCAGGGCTCGGCGCAGCACGGACCTGACGGACTGGGCAAAACCGGGGGTGTCATGCCCGACCTCTGTTTGCTCGACGATGGAGTTCCGGTTGGCATGCTGATACTCGATTGGTCTTCGATGGTAAGGATGTGATCGCGGCGGCGGTCGTTGACCAGGTTGATGAGCGCGGCGAGGGTGGAGGTCTCGCCTGAGCCGGTCGGCCCGGTCAGCAGGATGAGTCCCTGCCGTCTTTCGGTGAGCTGAGCTAGGACCGGGGGGAGATGAAAGCGACTCGAGCGACGGAACCTGGGCGGGAAGAAGGCGAATACTCGCCGCAAGCGTGCCGCGCTGGTAATGAAAGTTGGCCCGGAATCGGCCGATCGAGCCGCGCACGAAGCAGAAGTCCAAGGATTTATTCTGCTGCAGCTCCTACGATCGTGCGACGGTCAGCAGAGGCAGCAGCATGCTCCGAATCTCTTCGGAGAGCAGTGGAGAGACGGCCACGCGGCCGTGAGATGTCGTTAGCGAACCCTTGATTCTCATCGCGACGGGCGACTCGGCTACCAGAATGACGTCGGATGCATTCCGGTCGACGGCCAGAGCCAGGATCTGGTCGATGGCGGTTTTCTCACCGGACTTCTTCCCTGCCGTTGCCCGATTCAGCTGATCGACAAGGCGCGATAGTTCGCTATCGTAAGCAGTCATTTGCCTTCGCTCTTCTCAACGCGCAAGCGGGTCGTTTCACTTGAACCGCGCCAGGCGGGTTGTTCGGGTTCGAGCCGTGGGCCTGGAGGTGCATTGGCTGTGATACTTTTGAATGAGCGGTATTATGCGAGCTCGTAGCTCAGTCGGTAGAGCAACGCACTTTTAATGCGTGGGTCGTGGGTTCGAATCCCACCGAGCTCACCACCTCGCATCCTCTCTCATCCTTCGTTGCTTCCGGTCTCGTTGCTTCTGGCCAAGCCACTCCCCGTGGCGGCAAAAGCTTGCATGAGCCAGACTCATCATTCCGGGGAAAGCCCGTCGATCACCACCGTGCCTTTCGGCGCATGAAAGACAAAGTCACGGTCGGGAGCCGGAGGGTCGATCTGCTCACCGCTGAAGGCGAACTCCGACTCCGATCCGTCTGTTTCGTCCAGCCGGATGCCAAGAATAACTCC
Source organism: Acidisarcina sp. (assembly GCA_965199205.1). Taxonomy (GTDB): domain Bacteria; phylum Acidobacteriota; class Terriglobia; order Terriglobales; family Acidobacteriaceae; genus Acidisarcina. The sequence goes on along the minus strand of OZ240688.1, from coordinate 5,104,150 downwards.
GTCGGGCGAGACCGTGAGGCGCAACGACGCGACTCGCCGTTCCATGTCTCGTGGAACTCCGGAGAGCTCGTAATATTCGTCTTTCGGAGTCATCTGGAGGGCCAGCAACTCCTTGCCGAGCTCTGAATGACCGAGCAGGAAGCGCAAGGGCGAGCGCAGATCGTCGAGTTTTCTGGCCGAGACCCGCTGCACTTCGGTCTGTCCCGGCGAATAGAAGTATGCATCGTGGCCGTCAAGGATGAAGAGCTTGCCGGGGGGTTGCGAATACGTCCATCGCATTCGGCCGGGCTTCTTAAGCAGCAGAACCCCGCTCTCGCGCCGGTGCTGCCCCAGGCCGTTGTATTGCTGGACGAAGTTTACCTGCAGCGAATGGAGAGCGTTATAGTGACGATCGACCCGGGCCGCCATCGCGGCAGCCGTCAGCGCCTGGGCGTGCGCAAGCGAGCTCGAGAGTATAAAAAGAACTACGATCCGGAGTGCCCGGGTAAGTCTTTGGCAACCCTCTCTTGATGCGGCCAAGCCGAACCAGGAAGGAGTCGCCGTTTTTGGCCTAGCGGGAGAGCTCACTGCAGCGGTTGGGTGCAATTGGTACCGCCAGCCGGGTCGGACTTGATCTCGCCCTGCTGGTCGATGCAGAATCCGCGATGACCGGTCTTGCCAACCGCTTGCGGCACAGCTGTCGCTTCGTAGCCGGTGTACATATCCTGGTTGTTGACGGTCACCTTGGTGCAGTTCACCAGGTTAAACGTGTAGCCGCTCTTCTGCCCGGTGGAGAGCCCTGTGTCGAGCATCTGCGCGCTTTGCGCTGTCGGCGCCCCTGAGGAAGCCGATCCGCCCAGTGTGCTCAGGGCACAGGCAAAGCCGTTGGAGGGAAAGTTGGTCTGGTATTGAATCTGCGCCTGATAGATTGCGCGCAACGACTGGATCGCCGAGGTCTCATTGGCCTGGCTCTTCATGCTCGAAAAGTTAGGAATCGCGATCAGCATGAGGATCAGCATGATCGAGATGACGATCAGCAGTTCCATCAAGGTAAAACCCGCTTCGCGCTGGCGGCGGGAGCTCGGCGCGGCGGACGGCAGCAGGCAAATCTTCAAGACGGTATCCTTCATGGGCATGGGCGTGGGTGCGGACATGGGTACGGGTTCCTGGTTGGAGTGCTTCCGAGGCCAATCCTAATTGATGTAGACGCAAAGAGGAAAGAGAACGCTCGGACGCTGAATGCGAGACGCCGCACCCCTGGGGTCTCTCGCAAGGGCGGACACAGCATGCGCTCGCTTCTCATGCTTAGCAGGCCAGCTCCTTGCGCGTGACCTTTAAGCCGTCGAGGCGCCCCAGCAATGTGACCGCGACCTCTTCCGGCTTGAAGATCGACCGGGCCATCACCATGACTTGTTCCGAGGTGACCGCCTCGATCTTGTCCAGGATTTCCTGCATGCCGAAGAAGTACTGAAAGTACATCTCCTGCCTGGCGAGGTTGGACATGCGGGACATGGAGCTCTCGAGCGAAAGCAGGATATTGCCCTTCAGCTGGTCCTTGGCGCGCCTGAGCTCATCCTCGGGCAAAAGCTCTTCCTTCAACCGGCGGAACTCGACCATCACCAGTTCGATGACCTGCACTGCCTTCGAAGAAGACGTGCCGGCATACACACACAGTGAACCCGTGTCGCGGTAGGGGTTCAGGTCGCTATAGATGGAGTAAGCCAACCCTCGCTCTTCGCGCACTGTCTGAAAGAGGCGCGAGCTCATGCCGCCGCCCAGCACCGTATTCAGCACCAGGGTGACATAGCGATGCTCGTGCGCGATGGGCTGCGATGGCACACCCAGGCAGAGCTGCACCTGCTCCAGCGATTTTTTGTTGCGCAGGCTGATGCGCGAGTTAGTCTTCGGCTTCGCCTCGCCTTCCGTGTGGCTGCCGGGGAGCACCGACTCAAAGCGCCGGGTCACCTTTTCGACAAATGCATCATGCTCCAGGTTGCCGGCGGCCGAGAAGATCATGTTGCCGCCGACAAAGCGCTGGCCGTAGTAATCGAATAAGGTCTCCTGCTCAAAGCCGCGAACCGTCTCCTTGGTCCCAAGGATGGGCTTGCCCAGCGGATGGTCTTTCCAGAAGTTCTGCGTGAAAATCTCGTGAACCAGGTAGTCGGGATTATCCTCATCCATCTTGATCTCTTCGAGGATCACGCCGCGCTCCCGCGAGATATCTTCGCTCGCGAAGACGGGATTCAGCACCAGGTCCGACAAGACATCGAGGGCCGGCGGCACATGTTCGTCGAGCACCTTCATGTTGAAGCAGACCGTCTCTTTCCCGGTGAACGCGTCCAGGTTGCCGCCGATGGCGTCGACTTCGCGGGCGATATGCTGAGCGCTGCGCGACTTGGTTCCTTTGAAGACCATGTGCTCGACGAAGTGAGAAATGCCGTTAACTTTGGCCAGTTCGTGGCGTGAACCGGCACGGACCCACATCCCCATGGCCACGGAGCGGACATGCTCCATGCGCTCGGTAAGGATCGTTAAACCGTTTGGCAGGACAGTACGACGAATATTGCGCTCATTGATCATAGATGTTTCTCGGATGTTTCTTTACTCTTTTTGCCGGGCCTATACAGGAGGGCCGGCAACCATGCAGACTAAGGAATGCCGCCCGAAGCGCCACTGATTTCGAAGCGAAGCAGGATCCAGGCCGTCCCGGGCGAGGACGCCGGCTTCTCTATTTTACCCGCTTTGCGGCCTGCGGCTTCTAACTCCCTATTTGGCCTTTCGTTTGAGCAACTTAGCCAACTTTGTCGCGATTTGGACCAGCCGGCCTACCGCGCCAGGCAGCTGGCCGACTCTCTCTATCGGAACTGGAGCACCGATCTCACCCAGCTCACTACCTGGCCCAAAACGCTCCGCGAACGCCTCGTCGCCATCCATACGGCCGGCATTCCCACGATCGTTCAGAGCTTCCAGTCGAAGGACGGTACCGAGCGCTACCTGGTTGCCGGCCAGGACGAGAAGACCGTCGAAACGGTCTGGATGCCGGAGGGGGACGACGGCGAATCGGGTGACGGCTCGGAGGCTGGCGCCGAAGAGTCAGCAGCCGGGCCGGCCGAACACCATCGTGCGACCATCTGCGTGTCGAGCCAGGCCGGCTGCGCCGTCAACTGCCGGTTCTGCCTGACCGCGAAGCTCGGCATCCAGCGCAACCTCACCGCCGGGGAAATTGCAGGCCAGGTTGTCGCCGTGCTTAAGCGCAAGCGGGTGAAGATCGGCCGCGACCGCATCAATCTCGTCTTCATGGGCATGGGCGAGCCCTTCCTGAACTACGACGAGTTCATGGCCGCGGTGCGCCTGCTGGTAACCGAGGTTGGGATCGCCGAGTCGCGGATGACGGTCTCGACCTCCGGCATTGTGCCGGGAATTCTTCGCTTTGCCGCGGAGAAGATCCGCCCCAAGCTCGCGATCTCGCTCAACGCCTCGAACGATACGATTCGCGAACGCATCATGCCGGTCACCCGAAAATGGGAGATCGGCGACATTCTCGAGGCCGTCCGCCAGGTGCCTCTGCGGCCGAAAGAGCGCGTCACCTTTGAATACGTGCTGCTCGGCGGCGTCAACGACCGCCTGGAACACGCCGATGAGACCGCAGCCCTGCTCCGCCGCGCTAACCTGCCCGCCAAGCTCAACCTCATCGCCTGGAACCCCGGCCCTGGCATCGAGTACCAAATGCCGAACGCCGAGGACGTAGCTGCCTTCCAGCAGCGGTTGATCGGTCAGGGCGTTTCTGCTTTCATCCGCAAACCGCGCGGCCTGGATATCTACGCCGCCTGCGGGCAGTTGAAGCGGACGGTGAGCTGAAGGCTGAAGTTCTGCGGACCGGTCAAGACGAGGCGTTTCCTCTCCGGGAAGCGGTCCTCTGGCCCCGTCCCGATCAAGTGCGCAGACGCTTCCTGCCACATTCATCATCTACAATTCGTAGGCCGCGAACTTTGGCCAGGAGAAACAGCTTTGCGAGCAGCGCTCTTCACCCGCGAATATCCGCCGCACGTCTATGGGGGCGCCGGCGTCCACGTCGAGTACCTCAGCCGCGAACTCGCCAAACTGATTGAAGTAGAAGTCCACTGCTGGGGCGAGCAGCAATCGAGCGCCCCGCATCTTGAAGTGCAGGGCGCCGAGCCATGGGCCGAGATCACCAACGGGGCCACGGGCAAATTCAAAGGCGCTCTCGAGGCGCTCAGCCTCAACCTCACGCAGATCAAGGCCCTCGAAAACATCCACGTAGCCCACACCCATACCTGGTATGTCGCGATGGCCGGCTTTCTCGCCAAGAAGCTTTACGGGATTCCCTTCGTGCTCACCGTCCACAGCCTTGAACCTCTGCGGGCCTGGAAAGCCGAACAGCTAGGTTCCGGCTACGCGATGAGTTCGTGGATGGAGAAGACCGCCATCCTCGAGGCCGACGCCGTCATCGCCGTCTCGAACGGCACGCGCGCCGATATCCTGGCTGCCTATCCTTCGATCGATCCCGCCAGGATCCACGTCATCTACAACGGCATCGACCTGGCCGAATACCGCAAGAACACGGACACGAAAGCGCTCGCAGACTACGGAGTCGATCCCTCGCGCCCCTACGTCCTCTTTGTCGGCCGCATCACCCGGCAAAAGGGGGTCACCCATCTTGTCGACGCCATCGAGTCCATGCCGCCCGAGACCCAGGTGGTCCTCTGCGCCGGAGCACCTGACACTCCTGAGATTGCGGAGGAGATGCGGCAAAAGTTCACAGCTGCTCAAAAGAAGAACCCGCGTATCGTCTGGATCGAAAAGATGGTCACCAAGCCTGAGGCGATCCAGCTCTACTCCAATGCCCAGGTCTTCTGCTGCCCTTCGGTCTACGAACCGTTCGGAATCATCAACCTCGAGGCCATGGCGTGCGAGACGGCCGTCGTGGCCAGCGCGACCGGGGGCATCAAGGAGGTTGTGGTCGACAACGAAACCGGCTACCTGGTTCCCTTCTCGCCCGACTCGGTCACCGGTTTCCCGATCGCTCCAGACCAGTTCGCCAGGGATCTGGGCGGCAAGGTCACGGAACTGCTCGCCAGCCCGGCAAAATGTCAGCAATTCGGCAAAGCGGGACGCAAGCGCGTCGAAGATATCTTCAGCTGGACCTCGGTTGCGGCTCAGACCGTCGAGCTCTATCGCAAGCTGGTCGCGGAGAGAGCGACGACGGGCAAATAGACGCATCAAGCGGCGACGGCTTTTTGCCCTCGGCCTGGTTCGATATCCGGGAGCAGCCAGGTAAGCAGCCCGAGTGCCGGCAGGTAGGCGCAGACCCGGTAGACGAAGACAATGCTGGTCATGTCGGCCAGCCTGCCGAGCAGCGCTGCCCCGATGCCGCCAACGCCGAAGGCGAGACCGAAGAAGAGCCCCGAGATCATGCCGACGCGCCCCGGCACCAGCTCCTGCGCATAGACCAGGATCGCCGAGAAGGCCGAGGCGATGACAAAGCCGATAATCACGCTCAACACGCCGGTCCAGAAGAGATTGGCATAGGGCAGCAGAAGAGTAAAAGGCAGCACCCCGAGGATCGATCCCCAGATGACGTACTTGCGGCCGAAACGATCGCCGATCGGGCCGCCGAAAAAGGTCCCGGCGGCTGCCGCCCCTAGAAACGCGAAGAGGTGAAACTGCGAACTCCGCACCGAGAGATGGAACCGGGTGATGAGGTAGAAGGTGTAATAGCTGGTCAGGCTCGCGAGGTAGACGTATTTCGAAAAGACCAGGGCCATCAGCACCGTCATGGCAATGCCGATCTTCCGCCTGGACAGTGTTTCGCGCGGCAATGCACCGGCGAGAGCATAGGAGGGATTGCTGCGGCGCCGATGTTTTGCCCACCCGCTCACCCACGTCAGCACAAGCATGCCGATCAGGGCGAAGATGCTGAACCATGCCATGCCTGCCTGGCCGCGCGGCAACACAATGAACGCCGCGAGCAGGGGGCCGACCGCGGTGCCGGTGCTACCGCCGACCTGAAAGAAGGACTGGGCAAAACCATGCTGTCCGCCTGAGGCCATGCGCGCTACCCGCGACGACTCGGGGTGGAAGACCGCTGAGCCGACGCCCACCAGCGCGGCGGCAAAGAGCAGCCAGCCAAAGGTCGGCGCGAAAGCCAGCAACAACAGGCCGAAGAGGGTTACCGTCATGCCGACAGGCAGGGCGTAAGGTACTGGCCGGCTGTCGGTGTAGTGCCCGACAAAAGGCTGCAGCAGCGAAGCGGTCATTTGGTTGACCAGGGCGATGAGGCCGATCTGGCCGAAGTCCAGGTGGAATGAGCCTTTGAGGATGGGGTAAACGGAGGGCAGCAAAGACTGCACCATATCGTTCAGCATGTGGCAGAAGCTGACGGCCAGCAAGACCTGAAAAAGGGACGTCTGCCGTCCGGGCCGCCGGGCGGCCGGATCTTGCAAGCTTGTGGTGCTCATGAACCTTCATTGTAGAACGCGCTTTCGCGACCGGGGGCGATGCCGCCTCGAACTCTGCCATTCGCCGGAAGAGCTGGGCGGAGTCCGGTTCGATGGCCAGCCCACTTAACACGCCTTTAAGGAGCCGGTGGCTGGCCACGCCTAAACGCGCGCTACTGACACGAACCATTCCGTGAACCATTTCACGTGACGCGGCGAGAAATTCGTCGATGAGAAGACATGGAGCGAATTCATGGTCGTCGAGTCTCGTCGTTAGAGGGAATAGGGAGTTCGACACAGGCGCCGAGACGGCCATCGCGACAGAATTGAGAGCGCGCTCCCGTTTCTCGATGCGACAGTGAGCTGACTGCCTGGCTCTCATGGGCAGTTAATGCCAAAGCCGTTGAGTATGGGCTGCTTGGCTCCGAAGCTATTTCGATGCCGGACGCGCAAACCCCCGTATGAGGAGCCGAATGCTTTCGCGGAAACGCCACTGCGGCTGCTCCCAGCGCCGTTCGCTTGACCAGTTCCGATTCCTCCAGGTATCCGTTGCACAGCATTTTCAGGAGCTCCGGAATCGGTCTTCCCGCCGCTGCGATCTTTTGCGCGACCTTTGCCGAGATCTGTTTGGCAGCTGCTCTCACGCCCATCCGCTTATCGACGAAAATCGAGCGATATAGCATTGGAGTACAGAATCTGCCAAAGCTTAACGATGTACCGCCCATGAATTGCAACTCCGCGATGCCACGCGCGATCAGGTGTTCTACCAGGCCGCCTCGCAGGACCATCGACAGGCTGAAGGATTCGTAATTTTTATCGTTGACCTGGGTCAGCAGATGGAAACGGCTTCGGCGCACGAACCCACACAGAATGGAGACCAGAGCTCCGTCGGCCGCACGCAAGCCCAGCCTTTCTCCGCCTGAGTGCAAGGCCAGGAGGCGCTCGTCTCGGGCGACGTGCGAGGCATCTGCCTGAAAGGGTCCGCGAAGATTCAGCCGCTGCAGTGCAGCCTGGTATTCTTCACGGCCGAGCGACGGAGCGAACTCGATACCGGCAGCGTGCGCCTTCCTGGTGTAATAGCGCACGTTGCGACGGGTATGCTTGCCGAGAGTCCCCAGAAACGCTTCAAAGGTGTGAGGGAGCGCCATGCGATCGCCCGGAATCTCGGCATCGAATTGCCGCATGCGCAGGCCGGGGCCATCCAGGCCGAGAGCCGGTCCCGTGGAGAGCCACAAATGTATGGAGTGAAGGCCAATCCTGGTGGCTTCGCGGAGCGAGGCCTGGATCACGGCTGCCTGATCTTCCCTGCGGCAGAGGAGGAGGCCTCGGCCGGTGTAGTCGCCTCCGATGGCGTAGCCGGTCCTGATGCCGTGGGCGTAATGCTCCGTCAGATAGGTCAAGCCAACCAACTTCGTGCCGTCCCAGCACGCGATGGAGCAGGAGCGGCGAATTTCATCGGTAGCTGCCAAAAAGTGCAACGGGTCGAGCAGCACGTCGTCCTGCTGCCCGAGCCGGCGGAGCAGCGAGACGATCTGGTCCCAGTTGCGGGCAAAATCACGCGCGTTTCTCAATATTTCGGGTCGGAATTGGATGAAAGGCGCCATCAGGACATGCGAAGTTTATCGACCGTATGGCGAATTTAGTGACCTAGGGCGTCTGAGACTACCTTCACGGTGCTGCCTAGAGACCATTTAGACGGTGGGAGCGAGCCGACGGCTGCTAACGCAGAGGGAGAAATCAGGCGGATTGCGACGCCCTGGCGGCGGCTGTACCCTGCCCGATCCGCAATACTGTCTCGGCGACGCGGTCTGCTGCATGGCGCAGCACGCCTCCTTCAGCGGCAAAGTCACCGGTAATGCAGCGGATTCCCATGGCCTCGATGCGCTCGATATCGGGCTCGATAGCGATTGCCCCTTCACTGGCATAACGCTCCCGCAGGTCTTCGGAGACGGGAGCGGTGTTGAGCACGGCATAATCGAAGATCGGGCCGCGCGCATGTTCGTATATGCGTTCGATGTGCTGGGAAGCGGTGAGGTTGAGGCTCTCATTCGCCTGAGTCATCAGGTTGGCGATGTAGATTCGAGTGGCGTGCGCGGACGTCACCGCCTCGGGGATTCCCTGGACCAGGAGATTGGTAATGAGGCTGGTGTACAGCGAACCCGGCCCCATCGTAATGACATCGGCCCGGGAGATGGCGTCGAGCGTTTCGGGGAGAGGATCGACCCTTTCCGGCTCGATCATCAACTGCACGATTCTCTGCCTGGTAGCGCTAATATTCGTCTCGCCGCGGACGATCGATCCATCGTCCATGCGCGCCACCAGAATGACATCGGTCGTCGTTGCAGGGTAGATGTGCCCGCGAGTGGCCAGCACTTGCGAGGAGAGTTTGATCGCCTGAGCGAAATCGCCCGTCATTTCAGTAAGCGCGGCGACAAACAAGTTGCCGAAGCTGTGGCCTTGCAAGCCTTCGCCGGCCTGGAAGCGATGGCGAAAGAGCCGTGAGATCAGACCTTCGTCTTCGGAGAGCGCGACCATGCAGTTCCGCAGATCGCCGGGAGGGAGAATGTTGAAGTCCTTACGCAGGCGGCCGCTCGATCCGCCATCGTCGGTGACCGTTACCACCGCGGCAAGGTCGCTGATCAGGCAAGGGTCGCAATCAGACGCGCCTTCGAGGGTGGTTGTCGCGCTGCTCCCCGCGGGGGATGCCACAAAGTGGCGAAAGCCGCGAAGTATGGTCGAGAGCCCGGTACCGCCGCCGATCGCGACGACGCGCAAGGCGGCGACGGGCGGCTGCGCGTGCCCGGACGCATCGCCGACCGGCGGCGGCTCGAAATGGGGCGAAACAGGGGGCAGCGGGACGGGCAACTTCACAGAATCTCGGGATACAGAAGTTCGGTGAATCGCGGATCTTCGATCATGTTGTGAAAGTCGGTGTCGGTGCGCGCCTGGATGCGGTTCCGGGAGTTCAATTCAATCGCCTGGGTCATATGTTCCAGGCATTCGTCGATCTGCCCAGTCATGCTCTCGAGGGCCGCAAGGCCATAGTGAGCGTAATCGGCGGAGGGATTTTTGCGAAGAATGACTTCGAATTGCTCGCGGGCCTCTTCATAGTCGCCGGTGTTGAGCAGCGAGATCGCGTAGTCGTACTGTTCTTCGCTGCTGGAGAAGGTGCGGGTCTGCTGGCTGAGCTTGCCCTGGCAGACCGAGAGGTAAACCCGGCAGCGCTCCAGCACTTCGACCGGTCCGTTTGCGATCAGCTTTTCAAAGACAGTGCGGGCCTTTTCGAATTTGCCTTCCTGCATCAACTGAAAGCCTGTCAGGTATGCCTGCATGGATTGCTGATGTGTAGGGTTTGCCACGGTCCTCACCTTTCCTTCGAGTATGCGAGGAGTTTGACGGACACGCGTATTTGGGGCTGCATCCCGCATGGTGTGCTGCCTTGCTCGTTCCGTCTCGACACTGACCGGAGCAACCTGCCCGGTTCCTCAAGAGTGCCAGATGGCGCATCGAGAGACTGTGTCGATCTATCCATGCCTATGAAAACTATCAATGCCTATGAAATGGCTTTATACCCAGAAGAATCTCTTCCGTCAACTCTACCGGGCTCCGGCGGCAATTGCCCGGGCCGCGCCCTTATCCCCGTTGCTGGTAGAGAGCGGGATTGAGGGTGGGATCGTTGTACATCTTCAACTGGCGGTACTGACGGAAGCGGCGCTGCCCTGACAGAACCTGCTGCCATAGGTTATCAAGGCCTTTCACAAGATCGTCGCACTGCTCGATCAGAATATGGTGGCGCTCCCGGTTGCGTTCGCTATGGCCGGAAGGAGCGTCGACGCGATAGACCTCCTCCGCGGTGTGGAAGAGCTTGAGAGAAAGAATCGAAAGCCGATCGATGATCAGCCCGGGGGTCTCGGTGTGCAGTTCGGCATTGCGGCTGGGCAGGCTGTGCCGCTCGAGATAGTCCAGCAGGATGGTGTCACAGAGCTCGGCGAAATCATTGCGGCGTTGATTTTCACGGTCGATGAAGCGTTTGGCACGGGCGACCTGCCGGTCGCCCGCTTCGGGCAGTCGTGTTTCATCTTCCGCGTGCCAGATATTGAAGTTGGCCAGATGATTGGCGAAAACGGTCTGGAGGAAATCGTTCCCGGACTCGTTGACCGCTTGCGGGAGCTCGGCGTGCCATTCGCCGGTCCAGCGGTCGTGAAGAATAGCGATATCGACGGCGGATAACATAATTGGCTCTCAGGTCGGGCGAGGCAGGCAGCTCATCTCGCCTGCTCGACCTTATGGTAGAACTATCCAGTAACAAACGTCTATCGTTTGTGAGGACCTTAGCGCTCGGCGGCGGATCGACGAGCGAGGACGCGGGGCAGATGACGGCCGAAATCAAACCTGAAGTAAGCGTCAGTACCACTGCTGAACGCGAGTTCTTCCTCTGCATTACGACCTATGAAAAAGGACAGGCCTTTCTGCGCCAGGCGGCGGCGATGGGTTGCCGCGTGGTGCTGCTCACTGTCGACAAGCTCAGGAATGCCGACTGGCCGTTCGATATTCTCGATGAATTTCATACGATGCCAGAGGGGCTCACCCGCGAGCAGATCACCAACACGGTGACTTACCTGCTGCGGAGCCGCAAGTTCGAACGCATCGTTGCACTGGATGAGTTCGACATGCACACCGCGGCCCACCTGCGCGAGTACCTGCGGATTCCCGGGATGGGTCTGACCACCACGGCTTACTTTCGTGACAAGCTCGCCATGCGCCACGAGGCGAAGCGGGCCGGCATTCTGGCGCCCGAGTTTACCGGCATCTTCCACTACGACGATCTGCGCGCTTATATGGACAACGTGCCGGCGCCGTGGGTGCTCAAGCCTCGCCTCGAGGCCTCGGCGATCGGGATCCGCAAGCTGGACCACGCCGAGCAAGTATGGCGGACCCTCGAAGAGCTCGGGGACGACCAGAGCCGATACCTGCTGGAACGGTTCGTGCCCGGCGATATCTTCCACGTCGACGCGATCACCAGCGAACGCGAGGTCATCTTCTCCGAAGTGAACCAGTATGGCACCCCACCCATGCAGACAATGCACGAGGGCGGTGTTTTCACTACCCGTACCGTCGACCGGACCTCAGCGGACGTCAAGACCCTGATCACGCTGAATGAAAAGCTTGTGCCGGCGCTCGGCATGGTGCGCGGCGTCACCCACGGCGAGTTCATCAAGGCGCATGAGGACGGACGTTACTACTTCCTGGAGGTGGCGGCGCGGGTGGGAGGAGCCTTTATCGCGGAACTGGTGCAGTACTCCACCGGCCTGAACCTGTGGGCGGAGTGGGCGCGGATCGAAGTGTCGTCGATGCGCGGCACCCCATACGCGATGCCTGAGCAGAAGCATGCTTACGCCGGAAGCGTTCTCTGCCTCGCGCGCACGGAGCAGCCGGACACCTCCGCTTTCAACGCTCCTGAGGTCGTCTACCGGATGAACAAGGGCCACCATGCCGGGCTACTGGTGCAGTCGACCGACCCGACGCGCATCATTTCCCTGCTGGACGACTACAGCTCGCGCTTTTCAGAGATGTTTCTCGCGACTGCGCCCGTACCGATGAAGCCGACCAACTAAGACCACCAGTTTCCGGCTACCGCAGGGTCGATTCTCCAACGCTTGGTTTGCGAGACAGGCGCTCATCCGAATTAAGAATTTCGAAGTGCCAGCACCAGGAGAGCACATGCCCGAAGCAGCCTTTCAGTACCCGCACCGCCGCTACAACCCTCTGCGCAAGCAATGGGTGCTGGTCTCTCCGCACCGTACCCAGCGCCCGTGGCAGGGAGAGGTCAGCACGGTATCGGCGTTCCCTACGATCCACTACGACCCGGCATGCTACCTGTGCCCCGGCAACGAACGGGCCGGCGGCGAGAAGACCCCGGTCTATGACAAGGTTTTCGTCTTTGACAACGACTATGCCGCGCTGCTGCCCGACTCACCCGCGCCCCAGACGGCAGGCTGGCCTGAGCTGCTGAAGGCGGAGCGCGAACGCGGTCTTTGCCGGGTGCTGTGTTTTCATCCGGACCACAGTTTGACCCTGGCGCGCATGGAGGTGGCCGACATCCGGCTGGTGGTCGATGCCTGGGCTGCGCAGTACGTGGATCTTGGCGGCAATCCGGAGGTCGGCTACGTGCAGATCTTTGAGAACCGCGGAGCGATGATGGGCGCGAGCAACCCTCACCCCCACGGCCAGATCTGGGCGACAGAACACGTTCCCGACGAGCCAGCGATCGAGTCCGCTTCTCTGCTGGACTACCACCAGGAGCACAGCACCTGCCTGTTGTGCGATTACCTGAAGGTCGAGCAGAACGTCCAGGCTGGAGCGGGAGCGACCCCCGGCGGCGGCCGCGTAGTCTGCGAAAATGAAGGATTTCTGGCAGCCGTTCCCTGGTGGGCGGTGTGGCCTTTTGAGACGCTGGTGCTGGCAAAGTCCCACCTTCGCTCGCTGACTGACTTCAATGACCGGCAGCGGACCGAGTTGGCGGACATCCTCAAGCAGCTGACGACGCGCTATGACAATCTTTTTTCGACCAGCTTCCCTTACACGATGGGCTTTCACCAAAGCCCGACGGACGGCGAAGCACATGACGAATGGCACTTCCACGCGCATTTTTATCCGCCGCTGCTGCGCTCGGCGACGGTGAGGAAGTTTATGGTGGGGTTTGAGATGCTCGGCATGCCGCAACGAGATATTACCCCGGAGAGCGCCGCGGAGAGGTTGCGCGCGGTTGCGGCGAACCATTTCACGGTAGACGCCACCATCCTCGAGTCGAAATGACCAGTCGTGCGCCTGTTCGCCTGGCTCGTCCGGTGGTTTCGCGGCTCGGTTGCGTGGCGACGGCGATGCTGCTTGGGAGCGTGTGCCTGGCGCAGGGTCTCGGGGCGAAGCAGCCGGCGTCCATCTCCCCGGCGACGAGCCCCTGGGAGATGCAGAACAGCACCACGAAGGCCGGCCTGCGCGGCATTCACGCTGTAGGCAACGGCGTCGCCTGGGCGAGTGGGAGCGAGGGAACGGTCCTGCGTACTGAAGACGGCGGGTACATGTGGCAATCCTGCGCCATGCCGCCGGGCGCTGAAAAGCTCGACTTCCGCGGTATCTGGGCGTGGGACGCGAACACGGCGGTGGTCATGTCGTCGGGACCTGGGGAGCTCTCGCGGCTTTACAAAACTACCGATGGGTGTTCGAGTTGGAAGCTGCTTTCCACCAATTCCGAGAAGGATGGGTTTTGGGATGCGATCGTCTTCGCGGACCGCAAATCAGGACATATTCTCGGCGACCCCGTCCGGGGGCGCCTGGTCGTTCTCTTCACTTCGGACGGAGGCATCCATTGGATTCCCTCCGCCAGCCAGGATCTTGATGTGGGCAAAGCGAAGATGGGTGCGTTCGCTGCCAGTAACTCCTCGATCCTCTATGCGGCGCCGGGCCTTCCGTGGTTTGGCGCGAGCGGACCGGACGGTTCCTACGTCTACATGGCTAGCTCGAGATGCACGAATTTTGAGGGTGCAGACGCTTGCTGGAGAACCGGCACTTCCTTTGAGCGGCAGAAGGTGCCTATGGCCGGCGGTTCTGCGGCGGCGGGAATATTTTCTCTGGCTGCGGACCCGGGCCTCGAGCAGCCGTTCGTCATTGTGGGAGGGGATTACTCAAAGCCTAACGAAGCAACCGGGATTGCCGCTTACACCACCGACGGAGGCAAGACCTGGATCGCCGCCGCCAGGCCGCCTCATGGCTACCGATCGTCCGTCGCCTGGGACGCAAGCGACAAGGCCTGGATCGCGGCCGGGACTAACGGTTCCGATATCTCGTATGACGATGGAAAAAGCTGGACCCTGCTCGATTCCGGAAAGTGGAATGCTCTCAGTCTTCCCTGGGTGGTTGGGCCGGAGGGCCGGATCGGCAAGCTGGTATCGTTGAAATCGGTAGGGTTAGCCGGAAAGTAAAAAACGCGGGCGCGGCTGCTTCATGTCTCGCTTTGAGACACTGACTTCTGGACTCTCGACAACTCGTTCCATCCCATGTCTGAAAATCCAGACATAGGACAGCCAAGTCGATGAAACAAGATCTATGGCAGAATTCGTAATCAAACTCGCGGACGAACGTGGCCATATCCAGGAGCAGATGCAGACTGCCTCCTCGGCGGAAGAGCTGCGCTCGCGCTTTACCACCGCCGGCTACTACGTCTACTCGGTCAAGCCGCGGGGCTTCTCGACCAAGCGCAAGAAGGCCAAGCTCGAAACCTTCATCATCTTTAACGAGCAGTTTCTGACCCTCGTGCGCGCCGGCCTGCCGATCCTCGGCTCGCTCGACATGCTGGCCAAGCAGCAGAAGAACGCGACCTTTGCCGCCCAACTGCAAGACGTTGCCCAGCGGGTGCGCACCGGCGAGTCGATCTCGGCGGCCTTTGAGGCGCAGGGCGGTTTTCCCATCATTTATACGACCACCCTATTGGCCGGCGAGCGCTCCGGCAACCTGGAAGAAGTCCTGAGCCGCTTTCTTTCTTTCCAGCGCATCTCGCTCAGCTTCCGCAAGAAGCTGCAAGCATCGCTGGTGTATCCGGCGCTGCTGCTGAGCATGGTCGGGCTGCTCTTCATCTTCCTGATTACCTTCGTTGTACCGCAGTTTGCCAAGCTCTACGACTCGGTCGGCACCAAGCTGCCCGGCATTACTCTGGCGCTGCTGGCGCTCGGTACCGGGGCACAGAGATATGCGCTCTATGTCTTTCCGGTCGTGATCGGGATCGGCTACCTGGTCTTCAAATGGAGCAAGACCGACGCCGGATCCTCAAGAATCGACGCAATCCGGGTGCGAATGCCAATCTTCGGCACCATCTGGCTCAAGTACCAGGTTGCGCTGTTTTCGCGAACCCTTTCGACGCTGCTGACCGGCGGCCTGCCGCTGGTTCCATCGCTCGAAACCGCAGCTCGCTCCATTTCGAGCAAAAGCATCGCCAAGGCCGTCTTTACATCTGTTGGGCGGGTTCGCGAGGGCAAGGGCCTGGCGATGAGCCTGAAGGCGACCAAAATCTTCCCCGAGCTCTCGACCGAAATGATCGAGGTCGGCGAATCGACCGGCGCACTGCCGCAGATGCTGAACTCGGTGGCGGAGTTTTTCGAGGAAGATGTACAGAATGCCTTAACGGCATCGTTGGCGCTGATCGAGCCGGCGATCCTGATCGTGATGGGAATTGTGGTCGTCATTATCCTGATTGCGCTGTACCTGCCGATCTTCTCCCTAGGGCAGGCAGGCGCGATGGGCGGCCCTAAATAGCGAAGGATTTCTAAACCATGGCAGACGCAGCAGTCCTCACACTACCGACTGAATTTGATGAGACGGCCAACGCACAGTCGATGGCGCGGCGCTACCGCTGCGAGTTCATCGACCTGAAACACTTCAAGATCCAGCACGACGTGGTGCGCGCCGTGCCGGTCGACCTGATGTTCCGGTACAACTTTGTGCCGCTGGAGCAGCTGGACGATCGCCTGGTGATCGCCGTTGCGGACCCCAGCCGCCTGATGGTGCTCGACGAGATCGCGGGGCTGCTCGGGCAGCGCATCATCACCCGCGTCGCCACGCTTACCCAGATCACCGACCTGCTCAAGAAGACGGAGCAGTCGCAGCGAGTTCTGGATGAAGCAACGGAGGGGTTGACCTTCGACGTCATTCCGTCTGACGAGAACTCCGACGAAAATATCTCGATCGAGAAGCTGACCTCGGAAGAGGACATCAGCCCGATCATCCGGCTGGTCGATACGACAATCTTTACCGCGCTCGAACGGCGCGCCTCCGATATTCACATCGAGACCTACGATGACAGCCTGCATGTGAAGTACCGGATCGACGGCGTGCTGCAGTCGGCCATGGCGCCAATCGCCCGGGAACATCACCAGACCATCCTCTCCCGCATCAAGGTCATGAGCGAGCTCGACATCGCCGAGCGGCGCGTGCCCCAGGATGGCCGTTTCCGGGTGCGTTACAAGGGCCGCCTGATCGACTTTCGCGTCTCGATCATGCCGACGGTCCACGGCGAAAACGCCGTGCTTCGCGTCCTCGACAAAGAGTCGATGAGCGAAAAGTTTTCAAAGCTCACTCTCGATGTTGTCGGCTTTGGCGAGGACGATCTCTTCCGCTTCCGCCGCTACATTCGCGAGCCCTATGGCATGGTGCTGGTCACGGGGCCGACCGGCTCGGGCAAGACGACGACTCTCTACGCCGCGCTCAACGAGATCAAGTCCGACGAAGACAAGATCATCACCATCGAGGACCCGGTCGAGTACCAGATTCGCGGCATCACCCAGATTCCGGTCAACGAGAAGAAGGGCCTGACCTTTGCCCGCGGCCTGCGTTCGATTCTGCGCCACGACCCGGACAAGATCCTGGTGGGCGAAATCCGCGACCAGGAGACGGCGCAGATCGCTATCAACTCGGCGCTTACCGGTCACCTGGTCTTCACCACCGTCCACGCCAACAACGTCGTCGACGTACTCGGCCGTTTTCTTAACATGGGCGTCGAGGTCTACAACTTCGTCTCCGCGCTGAACTGCATTCTCGCCCAGCGGCTGGTTCGCCTGACCTGCGACTTCTGCGCGCGGTCGGTGAAGCACGATGAGGAGCTGCTGATCCTAAGCGGCCTGAATCCCGACGAATGGCGCGACTTCGAGTTCCGGGAGGGCGCCGGATGCATCGAGTGCGGCGGGACCGGCTTTCGCGGCCGAACAGCGATCCATGAGCTGCTCGACCTCACCGATCCGATTCGCGAGATCATCCTCGAGAAGAAACCGGCTTCTGAAGTCCGCCGACTGGCCAAGGCCGAGGGCATGCAATTTCTGCGCGAGTCGGCGATCGACCGGGTGAAGCGTGGACTCACCTCGCTGCGCGAGATCAATAAGGTTACGTTCATCGAGGCCAATCGATAATGCCGCGAAGGCTGCGCATCTTCCCGCAACAGTCGGCCGTCACCCTGCGGCCCCGCCTAGCCTGCGAGATCACGCTGCCGGGGGTGGTGGCTGCCCGGCAGGAGAATGCTCTCGATGCAGCGGCTATCACTGCTTTCGCTCCGCTCCTGCCGGGCTCGGTCGTGCCGTCACTCAACGCGCCTAACTTCCCTTACCCGGCCCGCATCGTCGCGGCTCTCCGTCAGGCGCTTGACCAGATCGTCGAGCGCGACCGGAAGATCACGCTGGTCATTCCGGATGCAGCGGTCCGCGTGCTGCTGCTGGACTTCGATTCGCTGCCGGACAAGGCTGCCGAAGTGCTCCCGATCATCCGGTTTCGTCTGCGCAAGCTGCTGCCCTTCGAAGTCGATGACGCGGCGATCAGCTACCAGGTGATGACCCGGCAGCAAGAGCAGGTGCGGGCGCTGGTGGCGGTGACGCCGCACAATGTGTTAGCCGAGTATGAGGCCGCGGTACGCGAGGCGGGCTACGAGCCGGGCGCGGTTCTACCCAGTACTCTGTGTGCGATCGCTGCGATTCCTGGAGATACGGACGCCCTGGTGATCAACCAGAACTCCGTCTGCATCACGACCGCCATTACCCGGCAGAACGAAGTGCTGCTGCATCGCACCCTTGAGCTGCCGGAGAATGCCGGCAATGATATTCCCGATATTCAGCAGGCAGTCTCGGTGGCTATCGCTTACTTTGAGGATTCTCTCAGCATACCGCTGGAGTCTCTCTTCTATGTCGGACCCGGGGGAGCTCCGGCCTTCGACATTCTTCTAAATCAGCCCGATTCGGGCGCGGCGCACATTCGAGTCCGCGACCTGGTCGAACCGCCCGGCGTGGGCGGAATGAGTCCCGTGCCGGTCGGCATTCTTGCCGGTGTTACCGGGGCGCTGGCAAACTGACGCCGCGGTAAAATTGAAGTTGTTCTGTAAGCCTGGTTCCGTTCAATGCGCATTACGCTCAATCTCGCCTCGAAGCCGTTCATTGAACTGCGGCCGCTCTACGCGCGCCTTCGGTGGTGGATGGCAGTCCTGCTGATCGCGGCGATTCCGCTGTGGCTGCTGCTTAAGTCGGAGCAGCGCAAGGCGGCGCTGGCGAACGCCAAGCTACAGAGTGTGGAGTCGAGCATTGAGCGCCTGCAGAATCAACAGCGGAACTCCCAGGTGATGATGCGCCAGCCGCAAAACGCGGCAGTGCTGACGCAGGCGGTCTTCCTCAACCAGCTCTTTGCGCGCAAGTCTTTCTCATGGACGGCAATCATGATGGACCTGGAAACAGTTCTACCGGGCGGCGTGCAGGTGATGAATATCGACCCGACTACCGACAAGTCCGGCAATGTCACGATCCGGCTGCGGGTGAACGGGCAGCGGGACCGCGCCGTCGAACTGGTGCGCAACCTGGAACACTCCCGCCGCTTCCTGCAGCCGAGGCTGGCGAGCGAGGCGCTGGAGACGAGCAACACCGGCAGCCAGGCCAACGTCCAGCCCTCAAACGGCTCCGGCAATGTCAATTTTGACGTGCTGGCGGAATATAAACCACTCCAGGCCCGGAAAGCGAGCGCAAAACCGAAGCAATCGGCGCCAGCAGCGGCCGGGTCCTCCCCCCCGGTGCATCGTCATGCTGCGCCAACCGGCCCTGTTTCCCCGGCCAAGCGACGCCAGCCGGCAGCGAGGGCGCGATGAGGCTCAGCGACCCGATCAAGCTGCCGACCGCGGCCTTCAGCTTGTTGAACCTTCACATAGCCGGCGTAGCTCTTCTGTTGATTCTGAATCTTGTCCTAGTAGGCAGGCTTGCGTTGAGCTGGCGCGACCTGAGTGCAAGCCGGCAGGACGAACTGCAGCAGGAGCAGCTCTCGCTTGCCCAGTTGCAGGCCCAGACCTCGCACTTGAACGGGCTGCCAGAGAAGGTCGAGACCTCCCGAACGGATGCCGACAAGTTCTACGCTGCGCGAATCCCGGCGAACTATTCCTCGATCCTCGTGGATCTCGGCTCGGTAGCGGCGAAGAATAACGTTCGTTTTGTCCGTGCAGGATATACGCAGGTGCCTTCGATCGAGGGGTTGGCGGAGTTGCGCATCGACGCCAACTTTGCCGGCGAGTACTCCGGGGTCATGCACCTGATCAACGGCCTGGAGCGGGACAAGACATTCTTTGTCATCAATGCCCTCACCTTGACCGGACAACAGGGCGGGATGGTGAACGTTCGCCTGAAGCTGACCACGTATCTCCACGCTGCGGATGCCAGCCAGCTGCCGCCCTCTTCGCCCGAGCCCGATGAGACGACGCCTGGCGCAGCGCCCAGCGATCAAACGAAGCTGGCGCCTTTGGCTCTTCCGCCAATGCTGCGCCGGGCAGCGACCGCGCAGCCGGCAGGGGAGGGACAAGAATGGCGTTGACCCTGGGCGTCAAGGAAAAACCTTGGAAGGTCTACGCAGCGGCGGCGCTTGGCGTGGTCGTGGTGATCCTCGCCGTCTATGAGCTGATGGGCAGCTTCGGCGGTACGCCGGCACCGTCTTCCCCGATAGCGGTGCAGAGCGCGGGTTCGGCGGCAGTGCGCGAGACCGGTGCAGCTGGGAGGCATGAGGCCACTAAGTTGACGGCAAATGTGAACAATCTTGACCCCACGCTTCATCCCGAGTTGATGGCGCAGGCCGAGTCACTGGAATATACGGGTACAGGCCGGAATATCTTCTCCTTGACCTCGATGCCTATCGAAATACCAAAGCCCATAACTTCAGCCCGCACCCGTGAAGTGGCCCAGCAAACCGGGCCACCCCCGCCGGAGCCACCGCCGGTGATCGACCTAAAGTTTTTTGGATTTTCGTCTCGCCAGAGTGGCAATCGCCGGGCCTTCCTGTTGAAGGGCGACGATGTTTTCATCGCCTCGGAGGGCGAGGTCGTCGATCATCGCTACAAGGTGGTCAAGATCGCGCCGACTTCCATCCAGGTGGAGGATCTTCCGTACGCCAATACCCAAAGCCTGCCGCTAGCGCAGAATTAGAGATGATGATGCGGAACATCAATACTCAGGAGAAAGCGCGAGAGAGCGAATCAGGGTACGTTCTGATCGGCGTCCTGTTCCTAGTCGTAGTGCTGCTTATCGGGCTGGCCGTGGCTGCGCCGAAAATCGCCACCCAGATCCGCCGCGATAAAGAGTTGGAGCTGTATCACCGGGGAATGCAATATACCCGTGGCATTCGCATGTACTACAAGAAGTTCGGGAGTTATCCGATCTCCATGGACGCGCTGGAGAAGTCGAATAACATTCGCTTCCTGCGGCGCCGCTACAAAGATCCGTTTACCGGCAAAGACGATTGGCGGCTGATTCACGTCGGCGAGGCAAAGGTCGCGCCTACGGGCTTTTTCGGCCAGGCGCTTGGCGCGACAGGCGCGAGTGGAACGGGCGCCGGCGGCACGGGCCAGCCAGGGTCCTCGGGCTTCAACAGCAGCGGCCAGGGCTTTGGAAGCACAGGCAGCTCCAGCTTCGGTGGGAGCAGTGGCTCGAGTTCCAGTTTTGGCAACAGTTTCGGGGGTGGCAGCGGATCCGGCTCGAGTTTCGGCGCCGGATCGAGCTTCGGAAGCGGCTCCGGCAGCAGCGGCTCGGGATTTGGGGGAGGGTCGAGCTTCGGGAGCGGCTCGAGTAGCAGCCCGACGAATAACGCGAGTTCTCCGACGGACCCCTCCAGCTCCGGAACTACTGGCTCCTCCACCACCAGCGGTTCCGGATTTGGAACGACCGGAAATAGCACCGGGGGCACCGCCGGGCTCGGGAACAGCACCCTCACATCGACGAATGGCTCCCCGATCGGCAGCTCTGGCCCGATCATCGGCGTTTCCAGCAAAGTCACCAAGGAATCTATTCGCGAATTTAAGAAACAGAAGCACTACAACGAATGGGAGTTCGTCTATAACCCACAGGCCGACCAAGGTGGCCTGGGCGGAAATACCGGTACCGGAGTTGTCGGGCAGGGTGGCAGTACGAACAGCGGCTTCGGCAGTAGCAGCGGCTCTGGATTTGGCAGCAGCAGCGGATCGGGATTCGGAAGCAGTTCGGGGTCTGGCTTCGGCTCCAGTTCAAGCTTCGGTTCCGGTTCCGGCTCGAGCTTCGGCGGCAGTTCAGGCAGCGGCTTTGGGAGCGGCTCGAGTACGAGCGGCAACTCCGGTAACAGTGGCAGTTCGGGATCGAATTCGAACTCGGGGAGCGGCAATCCGCCGACGGACCCAAATTCTCCGCCGCCAAATCCCAATTCCCCAACTCCGCAATAGCGAGCGCTTGCGCCGGCTTTGCTTTGAGGGTGCATGACGGCATCCAGCTTGGATATACGTGCTACGCAGGAAAAGAGAAGAGCCCCGCACGCATGCGGGGCTCTTCCGTCAGTACCAGGGACCAGACGGGACTAGACGCTAAAGGAGGATCCGCAGCCACATGTGCTTTTGGTGTTGGGATTCTCAAACTTGAAGCCGGCAGCTTCCAAAGTCTCGACATAATCGACGACACAACCATTGAGATACATGAGCGAGGTGGCATCGACAAAGACTTTCAATGCTCCGAAATTCAAGACTTTGTCCATCATTCCGGGCTGATTCTCAAACGACATGGAGTATTGGAATCCGGAACAGCCGCCGCCGACGACACCAATCCGCAGGCCAGCCGGAAGCGGGTCTTGCGTTGCCATGATCTCGCGCACCTTGACGATGGCGGAATCACTCAACGTCAAGGGCGGCACTGGCTTGAAAGTATCGGCCGCCGGGGGGGCGATAGTTGAGGGCTGGACGGTGGAGGTTGCCATGTTTTAGATCTCCTCAGAAAGACGCGATATTGTTAGTGTAACGCTCATCCGACACAGCCACAACGATCTGCGTCGAACGGAACGAAATGGACGGTGAAAGTCGATTTCGTTCGCTGAATGAGTAGATGCCGCAAAAGCGGTGCAAGGCTCAGCAGCAGGTCCTTTCGTTTGCGGTTACTTTGCGGTCACCTGGTTCCGGATGGCGTGGAACTGGTCTGGCGTCAGGATCTTCCGAGAGACCAGATCGTTGGCGCTCGAATATGGACGCCCTGCAATGATGCGACGAGCTCTGGGCCCGGAGATGCCGGGCAACGCGACCAGCTGATCTGCGGTAGCGGAGTTAAGATCGACCGGCGCAGTTGTTCCTTCCTGGAGACCCTGCCTGACGCCGGCGGCAACCGCGTTGATCTTGTCTTCAGCGCTGGCGGCCGCGATACGCGCCTTGGCCGCAGCATCTTCGGCGCTCTGTTTGACCTGCTGCGTAGTCTGCGCGGCCTGCTGCTGCACCTGCTGGTCGGTTGGATGGCTGGTGCATCCAGCGACGAAGCACAGGAGCAGAAAACCCGCCGTGATCTCCAGTCTCTGCATTGCCTTGGCCATGAATGGTCTTCCTTTCCGCTTTGGCGTTGCTCTGCTACTTGTCATTCCGGGAGTTCGACGGAGCCCTTCGCAATGATATTGACATCGACCGTTTTGCTCACCCGGAGCAGGAGTTTGCTGGGGTCTTTCATTCCCCAGGCGACGTACGGGACGACGAAGTGAGTCTTCGCAGTCAATTCTCGACCTGTGAGCTTAATCTGCATCGTGAGTGTCAATGGGTGATCGGCCCCGTGGATGTTGAAAGTTCCCTGGGCAGCGACGGTTTCGGTCGAGCCAGGTTTCAATGGGCCAGCCATCCCGGTGATCTTCGTTGGATGAAAGAAGGCGCTCGGGTATTTGTCTGACTCGAGGACCTGTTTCTGCATATTGGCATCTCGCTTCGGATCGCCGCTCTCGCCGGTTGCGAGGTCAACGAGCAGTTCTCCTTCAGCGGCGCCGGTCGCCGGATCGAACGAGACCATTCCACCCTTCAGCTTAAAGGTGCCGTGAGTAGTATGCGTATTCCCTTTTAGGACCCATTTGATTTCAGTGCTTGCGGGGTCAAGGTGTACCACAATCTTTGGGCGCTGCGCCTGCCCGGCAGCGCTTGCCGCCAGGAACACAAGGAACAAGGCACAGGCCAACATGGGATAAGTAGCTTTGGGAGAAGGAGATTTGCTTTTGCTCTGCAGCTTCATAGTTCCACGCGCTTTCAGTTGAAGACAATTTTACCTAACCCGAGCTCCGTTGCTTCCTCCGTCAGCCCAGTTTCAGGAGGAGAGGAGTAAATTTTCTCGGGCGACATGTGCGATGCATCTGCATCGGCAGAGTTCCGGTGCTTGCCCGGATGCAGCAGCCGGAAGGCAAGTCTCATACCCTGGCTCACTGCAAAATGAGCTATTCGCTCCTCGGCGGTATGGACCTGCAGCATCCGTCGAAAGAGATCGGGATGGGTCGACAGAGTCCGCAGCACACGATCGCTTAAGGCGCTCGAGCGATCCATGGCAAGCATTATGGTGGCCATCGCCTGCGGTAGGCGGAGGACGGCCCGATGACCGGCCTCGTATGCTTGCAGATCATTCCGGCCCACGGCATCGCCGAGCAGCAATGCTTCACGGAAGGAAGAGGCGAGTCCCTGGCCGGTGATGGCATCGGCGGAGCCGGAAGCATCGCCGACCAGAGCAATATTGCCGCTGGTCACGCGATTAAGGCGGCGAGTGGTCGTCACGCCACCCCGCGGCCGGCCCGCTACCTGAGCGCCGCGCAGCAGTGTCGCCAAAACCGGGATGCCGGCAAGAACTGAATCGAAATGAAGGCGCCGATGCCGGGTTACCACGGCAACGCAGATCTGATCGCCGGCGACCGGGGTGACATAAGCCTGGCCGGCAGCTCCCCAATGGACCTCCACATAGCGGCTCCAGGGCGCGACCCGATAGTGGCGTCGAAAGCCAAAGCGACGAGTCCAGGCGAATCCCGCTTCAAGGTCTACGCAGCGTCGCACACGCGAAGCCTCCCCGTCGGCGCCTATGAGGTATTTATACGTGAAGGCTTCTCCGCCGACCCGGATCGCGGCTCCGTTGCGGTATTCGACGCGAGCTCCCCATTTCAGGCGAATGCCCAGGCATTGCGCATGGTCGACGAGTGCCTGATGTAGTTCCACCCGCGAAACGCCGATTCCCTTGCCGTGAGTGAAGTCTGCGGTTGCAACCATCTCTCCGGCGGAAGGGCCGCCCACGAAGCGGATCCCGGAGAATTCGTGGCCGGCGCGAAGATCCACCCCCAGCCGGGCGAGTATGGCGCGCGCATCTGGCATCAGGCCCTCGCCGCACGCTTTATCGATAGGGGGAACGAGTGCATCGGCGACGACAACATGCAAGCCGCGCTGCCTCAGGGCGATGGCCGCGGCGAGACCGGAAGGCCCACCGCCCACAATCAGTGCATCGCAAGATTGTGAAGCGCGACGTTCTACCGTACGCGTTGACGTAATGCTGTTGCCTCGTGTCGCTTCCATTCACAGCTTACCGCTCTCCTTCCGGCGAGGAGGGAAGAGGTGTTCACACCATAAAGAAAGCAACGATTCTCAAAATCGAGAGGCAAAGGCCAGGACTTACTCAGCAGCGCCTGGCTACCATTCGAGCAGAGACATTTCGGAGCAGAATCCCGGCCCCATGGCAGCGAGGATGCTTCGCGACCCAGGAGCAGGCCGCCGATTCTTCATCACCTCATCCAAGACCACCAGCACCGAACCGGAAGAGATGTTGCCGACGCGCTTCAACGCCTGCCAGGAGACATCCAGCTCACCGTTGTTGAGATTAAGAGCTTCTTCGGTTGCTTCAAGGACCTTGGGGCCGCCGGTGTGCATGATCCAGGAATCCACGTCGGCGCGAGTCAGCCCTTGGGTGGCGAGGAAACCATCCACGTCCCGGCCCAGATTCTCACGCACGACTTTCGGCACATCTGGTGAAAGAATGACCTGAAAGCCCTTTTCCGAGACCTTCCAGCCCATCACGTTCTGAGTATCCGGATACAAGACCTGGGTACTGGCGACCAAGCGCGGACCGGGCAAGTTCACATTTGCTCCCGCGATCAGCACGGCGACCGCGCCATCGCCGAAAAGACCGGAGGCGATAAGCGCTGCGGGGTTCGTATCCCCGCGCTGCCACGTGAGCGAACAGAGCTCGACGGAGAGCAAAAGAGCGATCTGATCGGGATAGGCGCGAACGTAATCGGCGGCACGCGCGAGCCCCGCGGCTCCTGCAACGCAACCCAGGCCAAAGATTGGATTTCGCTTCAGGTTCGGGTTGAGGTTCATCTTGTTTGCCAGCCGCGCATCGATCGATGGACTGGAAACGCCGGTGACCGAGACGAAGAACAGGGCGCCGACTTTATCGCGACCGACGCCGGAGGTCTTGAGCACACAATCGATGGCGCGCTCGCCAAGCTGCTCGGCAACCTCGATCCAGACGTCGTTCATTTTGCCCCACGTATCCAGTCCCTGGTACTCCTGCAGCGGACGGCAGTAATAGCGGCCCTCCACACCAGTCCTGAAAAAGAGCCGTTCAATGATGTGGGCGCATTCGGCGCCCTTGTCCCAGTAGTTCTTCAAGGCGTCAACCACTTCCCGTTGGGTGAAGTAGTACTGCGGGAAGGCGGTGGATGTATTGACAATGCGCATAGTTAGGTTCTCGGTCGCCCTTGGCTCTGTCTTTGAATTAGAGCGGCAGGTCGCAATCCCTTGCTCTCACAGCCATCTGTTGAAGTGTCTCCTGGAGTATTCCACGTGCCAGCCCAAATCGGGAATAGCCATGTGGGTCCGCCTAGCGTTTTCTGTTGTGCCCTCGGGAATAAAGCAGTGAGTCCCTGCCCGTATTGCGGGCAGGCGGACGGCAACGACGTGAGCGGACGCCCGGGAGGGATCCTGGTGCGCGGGCCCGGAACAGAACTCTTCCGCTGCTATGCTTGCTGGAAGGATCGGCCGGTCGTTTCGAGACGACGTGGGAGGTTGAAACCGTGCGGTTTTTCTGGGTCGGACTGGGGGGCGCCTTAGGCTCGATCGCCCGCTATATGCTGGGCGCGTGGATCTATAGCCGCCTAGGTACCCGCTTCCCCTACGGTACCTTTGCGATCAACATCACGGGCTGTTTCATTATCGGTCTGACTTTATCGATCCTGGATGCCTGGATCGCTCTTCCCAGCGCCTGGCGACTGGCGGTGCCGATCGGCTTCGTAGGAGCTTACACCACTTTCTCGACGTTCGAGTTCGAGACATATCAGAAAGCACAGAGCCACCCCGGCATTGCCGTTCTTTATGCGGGTTCGAGTGTTTTGCTGGGCTACCTGGCGGTGTACCTGGGAATACAAACCAGCCGGATCTTCTTTCAATCCTGACCAGTCATTTTCTGCCTTGTGCCTGAAAACGAGCCAGAACGCGGCCATCCACCTGCAAGATGAGGATGCTTCCCGCCACTTGAAAGGCGGTCGTCAGCTTCAGCGCATCGAGGAGGGCGGGTTCCTGCTCCATCGAGCTGCTAGCGCAGGCCATCCTGGTCGAGGCGACGGAGTGAAACTGTAACGAGCTTCCGCTGAGATCAAACGAGCCGAAAAGGCGGTTGCAGCCCCCTGAGCCGCTCAACTTGTCACCTTGCGCCTGCAGGTAAATATATGGCTGGTTCTCCGCAGAGGCCGCGACCACGGGGGTGCCATCGACCTCGATCAGATTCCAGTGAGTTTCGAGAGGCGGGGCGGCGGGCGTTACTGGCACTGAGACGGTGTGGTCAGACTGGTTCCGACCCGGCGCGGCCTGTGACTCGCCAGCCGGGTTGTTCACGGCCAGGCACAAGAGGATTAATGCCCGGGCGAGTAAGTTTCTCGACAACATCGGCGCCTCCGGCGCAAACCTGGCTTCACTTTCAGATCATAGAGCACTATGAGAGATCACCTCGTCGCGGCGGAACAGCGGATATCTTTAGTGGGCTTTCCGGCCGAGCGGCGAGCTCAGCGGATCTTCCCGGCAGCGTCATTCTTCCCGTTTTGGTGCTAATGCCTTCAGGCTCGAAGAAAAAGCGCTCCGGAAGTTACATAGGAGTAGCGCGCTCTTCGCTTATTCCCCTACTATCACCCCAACGAAATCTACCTTGGACGACTGGACTATTTTTCTGCCTTACGGGTTCCTGAGGCTCTTCGGGTGCAACTCTGCCTACTGGCAGGCGCCACCTGGCTTCCGGGAGAGTCCTGCGGCAGCGATAGCCATGCTTTCCGAGACCAGACGAGGCATGCGAAGAATGCAAGGACAAAAGTGCGGTAGTGTCGCGATCCTCGGAATCCCGATCGACAATCTGACGATGGACGAAACTCTAGAAGCCATCGAATCAAGTATTTACCAGGGTGGATTTCACCAGATAGCTACGGCGAACGTGGATTTTCTGGTCAACTCCATCCACGATCTCGAATTTAAGGAGATACTCAGCGCCTGCGACCTGGTGCTGCCCGACGGCATGCCCCTGGTGTGGGCATCAAGGCTCATGAGGTCTTCCCTGCAGGAGCGCGTTAGCGGGTCCGATCTGGTTCCGCGCATCGTGAAACTGGCTGCGCTGCGAGGCTACCGAATTTTCCTTCTGGGCGCGAGCGAGCCCTCTTCGCTCGGCGCTGCCAGATGGATCGCCAAGCATTATCCGCAAACGCAGGTCGTCGGCAGGTACTGCCCCGCCATGAGCGAACTAGATGCAATGGACCACGAGGACATTTTGCTCCAAGTGGAGGCGGCGCGACCGGATATTCTGTTAGTCGCTTTTGGCAGCCCAAAGCAGGAGAAGTGGCTTGCCATGCATCGCCACCGGCTGCATGTCCCGGTATGCATCGGAGTGGGTGGTTCGCTCGATCTGCTGGCCGGGTTGTCGCCCCGCGCCCCGCTCGGGATGCAGCGCCTGGGGATGGAATGGCTCTTTCGCACCTATTTGGAGCCGGCACGGCTTGGCGTCCGCTATGCGCGGGACGCTTTTGGGCTGGTCCGGTACATGACCCTGCAGCTGGCCGCGACCGCAGCCCAGCGCAAACGCGGCATGATCAACAGCATTACGGAAGAGACGATCGGCGCAGCGACGGTGCTGCGGGTCACGGGAAGCCTGACCGGTTTCCCGGTCGCCGGTTTTGAAGCCGAAGCACAGCTAGCGGTCGGTAAGGGGCATCATCTCGTCCTGGATCTCACGGGAACTTCGTTTCTTGGTGCAGATGCCCTGGGGGCGCTGATCCATGTCTCCAACAGCGCGAAACGCCACCATCGGGAGCTCTGGCTGACCGGCCTACGACCTTTTCTTTCGAGGGTGATCCACGCGACCCAGCTTGAATCCTCCTTTCGCATCGCGCCGAAGGTCGCAGACGCGCTGCGTCGTATTGCCCCCGCGGAGATGCAGCTGAGCCTCGAATCGGGCAAAGACTGGGCGCTCTGCCTGGTGGATGGCCGACTCATCTCCCTCGGGCGGGAAGAGGCGACCAGCGTCTGCCGCCAGGTTCTCCAGATTTTTGAGGCATTGCCAATCCAGGAGCTCGCCCCGGGGGCTTCGTCGAGCTCAGGCGTGCGACGCTACTCGGGTTAACCAGCCCTGAAATGGAGGCTGCGTTGGAGGGAAGGTTCCATGGATGGCGCCAGGTGAGCTCTGGATGACCTCCTGCTCCGACGCCGGCGGACGAAGGCGTGCCGCAGAGCCGCTTATCGAATTGCGTGCGTCCTGAATTGCCGGCCCTGCAGATTCTAACGAATCGGCCGATACATCTGGACATGCTGAATTCGACTCTACGATACCGGGCAGGTTCAAACGTCTCGCCTGACACGCTGGTGTTACTTGCCTTGAGTGACACCGCCGAACGGAGCACGCTCCATCAGCTGATCGAAAGCTGGGGTTATCGCGTCGAGCAGGCGGAGAGTGGCGAGTCAGTGCTCCGAGCGATCGGGCGGGCCGAACCGCCGGCAATCGTCATCCTGGAGGATTCTCTTCCCGGCTTGAGCGGGTTGGCGCTTTTCCACCAGATAGATCGACAATCCAGCCGCAGGCGCAGTTGGACCATCATGCTGACCTCCTCCGAGCATGCCGTTGCAGGAACCAACGATCTGCCCTGGCGATGGGCGCACGTCCACGATGTCGTTATCCAGCCGGTGGACAAATTTGAACTTCGCGTGTGTCTTCGAGCCGCGTCGCGGCTGCGGGCCCGCTATGCGGAGCTGGACGATGCGATGGATGCGGCCCGATTTCATGCGAGCCATGACGGTCTGACAGGTCTATGGAATCGCGAATACCTGCTGAAGCTGCTCTTTGAGGAGACCGATCGCACACAGCGGTTGGGATGCCCCTTGAGCTTCATGCTGCTGGATCTGGACCATTTCTCCCGCATAAACCGGGAGCATGGCTACGATGGCGGCGATCGCGTGCTGCGGCAACTCGCCAGCCGCTTCCGCCATTGCCTCCGCAGTTACGACATAACCGGCCGCTGCGGCGAGGATGAGTTTCTCATCGCCATGCCCGGCTGCACCATGGAGGACACTCGCAGCCTGGCTGCCCGACTCCGGGAGTTTATTGCTTCGCGCCCCTTCGACATCCTGAGAGCCTCAGTAACCCTCACCGCCAGCATCGGCATTGCGGAGAGCGGAGGGAGATCCCCGCTGGTGGTGCTGCGAGAGGCCGAGAAGGCCCTGGTTACCGCCAAGCTGGCGGGCAGGAACTGCGTCCGATACTTCAATTACAGGCGAGCAGGCGCGGTGAGCCAGGCAGCGGTCCGGCATGAAGGTCCGCAATCCCGCGAGTGGAACGCTACCCCCGCATGAAACGTTCCAAGCTAAAGTTCGGTTTTCGTGAACACCCGCCGGGCGTTTACAAAAGTGTTACAACCACGGCGTCGCTGCTGCTGATACGTTTTTCTCAGGCCACTTCCAAAGCCAGAGGATTGCTGCTACCTATGCCAGTTGAACTACTGATTGAAGACGACGAGATCGCTCCCGCGCCAGTCGTTCGGGGCCATGCGCGGTCTACTCCCGTGATGCCGGCTCGCGGGCCGGCCGCAAACACTAAGATCAACTGGATGACGACCCTGTTCATGGTGGCCTTCCATATCGGCGCGGTCGCCGCGCTCTTCATGTTTTCCTGGAAGGCGCTGATTGTTTCGATCGTGCTCTACGTGCTGGCCATTAACGTCGGAATCGGAATGTGCTACCACCGTCTGCTGACCCATCGCGGATACAAGACGCCCAAGTGGGTGGAATATTGCCTGGCGGTCTGCGGGACGCTGGCGCTCGAGGGCGGCCCGATTTTCTGGGTTTCCACTCACCGCATCCATCATCAGCACAGCGACAAAGAAGGCGATCCGCATACACCGGCTGACGGTACGTGGTGGTCTCATGCGGGATGGATCATGCATGGCGAGTCCCTTCACCAGGACACAGCTATGATGAATCGGTACGCTCCCGACCTGGCGAAAGATCGTTTTCATGTCCTGCTCAGCAAATATCATTGGGTACCGCTGACCACGGTCGGCCTGATTCTGCTTGCCGTGGGAGGCTGGCCGTTTGTGATGTGGGGAATCTTCCTGCGGACGACCCTCGGTCTGCATGCGACGTGGCTGGTAAATTCGGCGACTCATCTCTGGGGATCCCGCCGCTTCGAAACTCGCGACGACTCCCGGAACAACTGGTGGGTGGCGCTGCTCACCGGCGGCGAAGGCTGGCACAACAATCATCATGCACATCCGGTGTCCGCGCGACACGGACTGCGGTGGTATGAGTTCGATCCAAACTTTTACGGAATCTGGATCCTCAAACATATCGGCCTGGCAAAAGACATCAAGATCGCGCAGTACGATGCTCATAATCCGCGCCCGGCTGGCGCATCCAGTTAGAACACTGCAGTTGCTCCCCTGTGTTTCAAAACGCAGCCATCCCTTACAGGTGGCTGCGTTTTTTGCTGGACGGGAGATGCATTCTTAAATGTTCCTAATCCGTTGCCGATGACTGGAGTTGCTGCTGAGTTTGCGGCAAACCTTCCTTGAGGATCATCGATGCAGCCTCGAATAGTGTGTGTTCCTGCCTACTTATGTGTTCTGTTGGTTTCCTTGTATAGCACAACCTTCGTCCAGGCCCAGTCCGAACCAGCCGCCGTTCGAGCGGCCTTGGCCGGGATCTCCCCGGCGGACAGGGTTCTCTTGCCGGTCGAGGATAACGACCGGGTCGCACTGGCGGGCAATACGCTGCCGCCTGAGGTCTTATCTACGGAAACCGGTTCCCTGGACGAGGAGCAGCGGCTGGACCACATGCTGCTGATTCTGAAGCCCGATCGCCGCCAACAGGCGGCGCTGGACTCCCTTACCGAAGCACAACAGGATCCGCACTCCGCGCTCTACCACCAATGGTTGACGCCAGAGAGCTACGCAGCGCATTTCGGACCCTCCAGCGGAGATCTCGACGAGGTGCAAAGCTGGCTGGAACGATACGGGCTTGCGGTCGAGGAGGTTTCGGCCGGTCACCAGACGCTGATCTTCAGCGGCACCGTGGGCCAGGTCGAGGCAGCATTTCAGACGAAGATGCATAGTTACAAGGTGGGGGGACGGCGACACATTGCCAACGCCGGCGACCCGCAGATTCCGTTTGCCCTAGCGACCGTGGTCGGCGGGGTAGCTTCGCTTCATGATTTCTTCAGCGTGCCGCAGCACACCTCGATCAAGGTCAAGCCAGACTACACGGCCGGGAGCGCCCACTACCTGTCGCCGGGCGACTTCGCGACGATCTACGATGTGACGCCGCTTTATCGCCAGGCGTATGACGGTACGGGGGAGACGATCGCAATTGTCGGAAGATCGGACATCTCTCTGTCCGACATCCGTCAATTTCGCAGTAGTTTCGGCCTACCCGCCAACGATCCGGTTACGATCCTTGGGAGCTCTACGAACCCCGGCAGCGCCGTGGCCGACGATGTCGACGAGGCAATGCTTGACACCGAATGGTCGGGAGCGGTGGCAGAGAAGGCTACAGTCGACTTCGTGACGACAGCCTCGACACAGGTGAGCGACGGCGTCTTCCTCTCCGCGCAATATATCGTCAACCACAATCTGGCGTCGGTGATGAGCGTAAGTTATGGTCTATGCGAGGCTTACCTGGGGACGAGCGCCAACAGCTTCTTCAATTCGCTATGGCAGCAGGCCGCGGCGGAAGGGATCACGGTGCTGGTTTCGGCGGGCGATAGCGGAGCTGCCGGTTGCGACGCATCGAGCGCGACGAAGGCGACCCAGGGACGAGCCGTGAACGGCATCTGTTCAACGCCGTACAGCACCTGCGTGGGCGGCACGGAGCTCAACGACACTGCCAATCCAGCGCTCTACTGGGCGAACACCTCCAATTCCACGGGTGTGTCGGCGCTTGGCTATATCCCCGAAGTGGTTTGGAACGAGAGTGGGAGCACGGGCCTTTGGTCGACCGGCGGAGGCGCCAGCATCGTGTACGCGAAGCCTTCGTGGCAGAGCGGTCCCGGAGTGCCTGCCGATGGCAAGCGGGACGTGCCGGATGTAGCGCTGACCGCCGCAGGACATGACAGTTACCTGGTCGGGGTTTCGGGCGCTTTGTACGCGACTGCCGGGACTTCGGCATCGTCGCCTTCTTTCGCCGGGATCATGGCATTAACGGCTCAAAAGACGGCAGCCCGGCTGGGCAACGCGAATCCTCAGCTTTATCAACTGGCGACGGCGCAACGCTCAGGCGGCAGCGGTACGGCCGCCTTTCACGACATCACCACTGGAAATAACAGTGTTTCCGGCGCGACGGGCTTCTCCGCTACGGCAGGTTACGACCAGGCGACGGGCCTCGGATCGGTCGATGCGGAGAAACTGGTTGCGGCGTGGGGAAGCGCCGCGGCGGCACCGGTGGTGTCGGCGGCCTTCACCGTGACCCTGGCCACCTCCTCGACCCTACTGGTTGCGGCGACCTCTAAAAGTGTCAATGTTGTAACGGCTGTGAGTGGAGGCTGGAATGCTTCGATTTCCCTCTCGATCAGCGGCCTGCCAGCCGGATTGACGGCCAGCTTTGCGCCGGCCTCGATCGCTGCGCCCGGTAAAGGCACGAGCGTGCTCAGCCTTACGGCCGCTAAGTCTCTGGCCGCCGGAAGCTGGCCCCTGACGGTTACGGCAACGGGCGACGCCTTGACGCACACCGCTTCTCTGATTGCATCCTTACCTGGAATTGGAATCGCCGCGACTCCGGCAGCAATTGGTTTGACGCGTGGATCTACCTTACTCATCAGCACGAAAACTACGGCGTTGGACGGCTTTAACTCACCCGTAGTACTCGCCGTAGCCGGCCTGCCTGCCGGAGTCACGGCGAAGTTCCTGCCGGCGAGCGTCGCCGCACCTGGAACCGGGACAAGCACACTTACCCTGACCGCCTCGAAGACGGCTACGATGGGTACCGCCAAAATCCAGATAAGCGGAAGTGGCGGGGGGATCTCCAGCTCCAGCGCGGTTTCCATTGCAGTGAATGGCGCGAGCGCACCGACGCGGCTTCATTCCCACTAAGCGCGATTCTTCCGAGATTCAGCGCAGCTTACGGATGCCGGTGAAGCGGCTGCTCTTGGGCCGCCTCAACCCTCGCCTTGTTCCGTCAAGGAGCCCTGGACCGCCTCGGGCTACAGCTGATCGGCTTCCCTTTTAAGACTCCTCCCTCAGGGCTCTTCCTGGATGGCTTTGGCCCCATAGCTTTCGCCTGTCTTCGAGTGATCCCGGCCACAATCGCAGACGGCCGTTATATGATTCGGATGTCGATTTGATGGTCAAGTGGATTTCGAGCGTTCGACTTGCCAGAGGAGATTGAGTCATGAGGAGCTGCTTCCCTATTTCCCAACTGTTGATCCTAGGAGCCGCAGTCGCCCTAGCCTGTGGACGCGCCCCGGCCGCTGACTTGCCGCCCAGCAAGGCGCTGAAGATTCCGGTTCTGAAATATGAAAAGTACAAGCTGGCTAATGGGCTCGAGGTGATCGCTTATGAAGATCACCGTCTGCCGTTGGTTGCAGTCGACCTGTGGTATCACGTCGGACCCGTGAATGAAAAGGCCGGGCGCACGGGATTTGCGCATCTTTTCGAACACATGATGTTCGAGGGGTCGGAACACGTGGGGGAAAAGGCCCACTTCAAGTACCTGGAGGGCGCGGGAGCGACCGGCATCAATGGCACTACCAGCTTTGACCGCACCAACTATTTCGAGACGCTGCCCAGCAACCAGCTGGAGTTGGGCCTCTGGCTGGAAAGCGACCGGATGGGTTTCCTGTTGGAGACGCTCGACAGGGCCAAACTGACCAATCAGCGGGATGTGGTTCGCAACGAACTCCGCCAAGATGAAGGCATGCCTTATGACCTGGCAAGCGAGGCACTGTACCACCTCTTGTTCCCTAAAGAACATCCGTATTACGCATCGGTTATCGGTTCTCATGCGGATGTCGAAGCTGCCCGCCTGAGCGATGTTCGAGACTTTTTCCAGCACTATTACACGCCCAGTAATGCCAGCATCGCCATTGCCGGTGATTTCGACCCGGCGACGTTGAAACCGCTGCTGGAGAAATATTTCGGGCCGATCCCGGCGGGTCCACCGGTCGAAAAGGTCGTGGTGGTCACGCCGCCCATTACCGCCGAACGCAGGACTACGGTTAAGGATACCGTGCAACTGCCGCAGATAGCCATGGCGTGGCTGACTCCCGTGGCCTTTCAGGCAGGAGATTCCGATGCGCGGCTGTTTCTCAACATTCTGGGTGAGGGTAAATCCAGCCGGCTCTATCGCAAGCTCGTGTATGAGCAGCAGATCGCACAATCCATCGATTGCAGTCTTGAGTCGCTCAAGCTGGCGTCGGTTGCGGAGTGCGACGTGACTGCGCGGCCCGGCGTGAAGCTCGACGCCCTGCAGGCGGCGATCGACAGGGAGATTGACAACCTGCGCGCGTCGGGGCCGAGCCAGGCGGAAGTGGACGAGGCCCGCAACGGAATCCTGACCAAAAAGATCAGCGGCCTGCAGAGGTTGGGCGGCTTTGGCGGCATTGCCGACATGATGGATCTTTACAACCAATACCTTGGCGACCCGGGCTACCTGCCTGAAGATATTGCGCGCTACCAGAGGGCCTCGACCCGGTCCGTCCAGAAGATCGGGCAGGACAGCTTCAGCGCCAGCCAGAGGGCGGTGGTGGAGACGATACCGGGCGCAAAGGTGATGAACGACGTGCCCCGCAGCCCGGAAGACACCGACGCGAATGTCAAGATCACCAATCCGTACAAGCCGGAGTTCGAGGCGCAGCAAGCGTGGCGAAAGACTGCACCGCTGCCCGCGCCGCAGCCCCAACTGAACCTTCCGGTGCCGAAGACGTTCGCTCTTTCCAATGGGACGAAGGTCTACCTGGTCGAGCAACACTCGCTTCCCGTCATCAGTGCGACGCTCGTCGATATGGCGGGGAGCTCGGCCAACCCGGCCGCGACGCCCGGCCTGGCTTCATTCACGGCCCGGATGCTGACCGAAGGCACCGCGAGCCGGTCTGCCACCGTGCTGGCGGATGAGACTGCCGGGATCGGCGCTTCGTTAGAGTCAACCGCGACCATGGACAATGCATCCGTGGAGATCAGCGCATTGAGCAACAATACGGATGCCGCATTGGACCTACTGTCAGATGTGACGCTGCACCCGGCTTTTCAGAAAAAAGAGGTGGAGCGAACACGCACGGAACAGCTGACGGCGATCCTTCAAGAGGGCGATCAACCGATTGCCGCGACGTTACGGGTGGGATTGAAGGCACTTTACGGAGACTACCCCTACGGCTATCTCGATATCGGGACTACGGCCTCAGTCAAAGCGATTCAACGGGAAGACCTGGCAAAGTTCTGGTCCGCGCATTACGCGCCTCACGCGGCGGCCCTGTTGCTGGCCGGGGATATCACGGAAGAAGAAGCGCGCCGGCTTGCGGAGGGATATTTCGGCAAATGGAGCTCCAGTGTCGGAGCGCCGGAACTCCGCCTGGCTGCTCCGCCGCCGCTGCCGAGCCGGCAAGTGGTGATTGTGGACAAACCCGAAGCCCCGCAGACCGTTCTTCTGTCGTTCGGCCAAGGGGTTCCGCGCTCAACTCCAGATTATCCCGCGGTCAACGTGATGAACAGCGTACTGGGAGGACTCTTCTCGAGCCGAATCAACATGAACCTTCGCGAAAAGAATGGATTTACCTACGGCGCTTTTTCGGGGTTCCTGTTTTATCGGGATGGCGGCCCCTTTTATAGCGGAGCGCAGGTCAGAACCGATGTCACCGCACCGGCAGCAAAAGAACTTTTCATTGAACTGAACCGCATTCGCACTGATCCACCGAACTCAAGCGAGTTGAAGCTGGCTCAGGATAACGCTCTGCGATCTCTGCCGGGAGAGTTCGAGACAGTGCATGAGACGAATGGCCTCATCGCCGATCTTTTCACTTATACCCTGCCGAACAACTACTATCAGACGCTGCCTGCGGAGTACCTGAAGTTAACCCCGGCGGAAGTCGAGAAGACGGCGCTCGACTATATTCATCCAGACCACCTCATCGTGGTTGCGGTCGGGGACCGCGCCAAGATCGAGCCTGGGCTCAAGGCACTCAACCTGGGCCCGATCGAATACCGTGACGAGAGCGGAAACCTGCTGAAGAAGTAGCCTGGCGGTTTGATTTGCCACCAGTTGAAAGCAGGGAGGAAAGCTTTGGCCTGGTACCAGTTGGAATCCAAGGACGGCTCGAAGTTAGACGAATTGGCGGCCCAATATCACTTGCATCCGCTGCATATCGACGACTGCCGGTCCGGCGAAGGACGCATTAAGGTTGAAGAGATGCCGGGCTATCTCTTCATTATCCTGAAGCCGCTT
The DNA here is from genome assembly GCA_965199205.1 of Acidisarcina sp. Taxonomy (GTDB): domain Bacteria; phylum Acidobacteriota; class Terriglobia; order Terriglobales; family Acidobacteriaceae; genus Acidisarcina. Next base: position 5,066,980 of record OZ240688.1, on the reverse strand, counting down.
CACATCGTTGACGAAGAGATCAGCGAGTCGCCGCTGAACCTTTTTATCGGAAGGGATTTTTGCATCACCATGGGCGACATGGCGTGCCTATCGATACGCGAGGCGATGGAGCGCGCCTGGCGCGTCGGCTCGGATGCATCTCCAGCCAAGCTCTTGTATCTGATCTTCGATACAATCGTCGACTCTTACTTCGTGACCGTCGACCACCTCGACGATCACATCGACCGAATTGGAGACGACGTGCTCGAAGACCCTTCTCCTAAGATGCTGGCGAACATCTTCGAAAACAAGCGGCAGCTCATCGACCTTCGCCGCATTATCGTGGCAACACGTGACGTCGGCATGCACCTGCAGCGGGACCCAGGCAATCTCGTCGATGCGAGCCTCTACCCGTTTTTTCGCGATGTGTACGACCATCTGCTCCGCTTGGCAGACACGATCGATACGCTGCGCGACCTGCTCAACAATACGCTGGAGGTGTATCTTTCGAGCGTCGCCAATCGCACCAACCAGGTGATGAAGGTGCTTACGGTGCTGAGTACGATCGCCATTCCGGCGCTCGTTATCTCGGGCATCTATGGCATGAACCTGAAAGGCCTGCCATTTCTCGAGAGCGACTACGGCACCGAGATTATCGGGACGGTCATGTTTGTGGCGACCGCCGCGCTGCTGCTGTTGCTGAAGCACTTTGGCTGGTTCTGATCGGGGCTAAGCGGCTAGCTGGGATCGATATACTAGGAAAGAGTGCGAGGCTTCTTCGATGCGCAATATCCGCAGGCGCCGTGCGATCTCTTTTTTCATTACGCTGGGCGTCTGCATGGTCGCAGTGGCGATCACGCTGCAGTTTGGCTGGATCATCCTCAGTTGGCGGCGGCTCGTCCCTTTTGTCATCGGCGTCCCGTTCTTCGCTCTTTTAATTGCCGGCGTCATTTTGAATACGATCTTCCTTGTGCGTGAGGTGCGGCGAAATGAGCATCATGACAGCTTTTTGAACGCCGTGACGCACGAGTTGAAGACACCAGTGGCCTCGATCCGCCTGTACCTCGAGACCCTGCAGCGCCGGAACATTGCCGAAGAGCAGCGGCAGGAGTTCTACAGCATCATGCTCTCCGACAGCGAACGGTTGCTTGCGACCATCGAACAGGTTTTGAAGGCCGGAGAAGTGGGCCAGCGAGCCCGGAAGAACCAGGTGCGCGCGAAAGTGGACGTGAGGGCACTGGTCGACGAATGCGTTCAGATTACGCGGCAAAGACAACACTTGGAGCTGAACGCAATCCAGGCATTGTTCGAGGATGGCGGCCGGGAAGAGGACCGCCTGGCGGTGAGTGGGGATTATCAAGAACTGCAGTCCGCCATTCTCAACATTCTTGACAACGCAGTGAAGTATTCGTTGAACGAAGTCGCGATCCAGGTAAGCGTGTCGACAGAAGACGCCTGGGTTTTCCTCCGGGTGAGCGACAAGGGCATCGGCATTCCCGCGGCGCATCTTAAAGGTGTCTTCAAACGCTTCTATCGCGTCCCCAACATGTCACTGCTTCGAGTCAAAGGGACGGGGCTAGGATTGTTCCTGGTCAGAACGATCGCCCGGCAGCATGGTGGCGATGCCCGGGCAGAGAGTGCCGGCGAGGGCAATGGCGCCACGATCATCCTGCAGCTGCCAAAGCTGCTCAGTGCCGAAATGGAGTCCACGACGAAGCCGCAAACCACAACGAAGGCCAACTCGAAGGTGGAAGTAGCGTGAAAGGCAAGCGTTGACCGAAGCGGCAAACATACTCATTGTGGAAGATGAGGCCCACCTGGCTCAAGGATTGCTCTTCAACCTGCAGGCAGAGGGATATAAGGCGAGCATCGCGAGCGACGCAGCGACGGCCCTTCGCCTGCTGCTCGAGACGCCCGACGGGAGCAACGATTTCGACGCCGTCTTGCTGGACGTCATGCTGCCTGGCAAAGATGGCTTCCAGGTGCTTGCCGAGCTGCGGGAGAATGAACGTTACGTTCCGGTACTGATGCTCACAGCGCGCGGCCGTCCTGAAGATGTGCTGCGCGGCTTCACCGCCGGCGCGGATGATTATCTGGCCAAACCCTTCGATCTCTCGATACTGCTGGCGCGGCTTAAGAACCTTTTGCGGCGTATGGCCTGGCACGGCGCAGGAAGAGACATTCCCGCGAACGGCGGAGATGCCGTCGAGGAACAACCCTTTCGCTTTGCCGGAAGGGTCATCGATTTTTCCAAGCTGGAGTTAGTGACTCCCGAGAAAACAATTCACCTCACGCTAATGGAAGCGGACCTGTTGCGATATTTTGTGCAAAACCGCAGCCGGATTATCTCGCGTAAAGAGTTGCTGGAACAGGTGTGGAGGGTTCGTGAAGATACCGACACCAGGGCCATCGATAATTTTGTGGTGCGACTACGGCGCTATATCGAAGACCGTCCGTCGGACCCGATCTACCTGCAAACGGTGCGTGGCGTGGGCTACCGCTTTCTGCCGGAGAGCCTGGCGGCAGTGGAATAAAGTGTCGGCGAACCACTGTAAAGCATCTAGTAATTGAGGAGATTCGATGCCTGAGATCAGTTTCAAAATCGACGGTATGCACTGCGGCGCCTGCATGCGCCGGGTCACCCAGGCATTGCAATCTGTTCCCGGGACGGAAGTGGAAGAGGTGCGACTGGGGGCGGCCCGGGTCAAGGTTACGGAGGGCGCCGGCCCCTCCGCATTAATCGCGGAGCTCGCGAAGAACGGGTTTGCGGCACTAGAAGAGAAGTAGGAATGCCTAAAGCAGGATCGGAAGAAACAGGAACCAGCCGAACGACGATCACCATCCCGGTAATCGGCATGTCATGCGCCGCTTGCCAGTCTCATGTCGAGCGAGCGTTACAGAAGACACCCGGCGTGGGCTCCGCAGAGGTGAACTTGATGACGCACTCGGCGCGCGTCATCTTCGATCCTCTCTTTGCGAACCCTGAAATGCTGATAGCGGCAGTCCGCGAATCAGGATACGAATCATCTCTGCCGGCGGCAGACGATGCTGCCCCTGAGCTGCACTCGGAGTTGGATCTGGGTTCTTTAGGGCGTCGGGCGTTTAGCTCTTGTGCCCTGGCGACAATGGCGATGCTTCTTTCCATGCCGCTGATGCAAGGAATGCGCGGGAGTTCAGGTTTCTTTTCGAACCGCCTCGTGCAGCTTGCGCCTTTACTTTCAAGGGTACCGGTGCAAGGCCTCGAGGTTACCCTCTTTGTCTGCACTCTTGCCGGCATGGCTCTGGCTGCAGGCGAGGTTTACAAGCCGGCATGGAATGCCTTACTGCACCGCACCACCAACATGAACACCCTGGTGGCTATCGGCACCATATCGGCGCTGCTCTATTCTGCAGCGGCAACGTTTGTACCCTCACTGTTTTTCGGCCATGGATTGAGGCCGGATGTCTACTATGAATCGGTTTTGTTCATCGTCGCGTTTCTGATGCTGGGCAGATGGCTGGAAGGCCGGGCCAAGGTCCGCACGCAGGACGCGCTCCAGACATTTACAAGACTACAGCCGCAATTTGCCCGCGTTTGTCGCGAAGGACAAGAGATTGAGGTCCCGGTCGCCTCGGTGCAGGCAGGAGAGACTCTGGTCCTGCGGCCTGGAGAGCGCGTCGCTGTGGACGGCATCGTGCTGGAAGGTAGCAGCAGCGTCGATGAATCGCTACTTACCGGCGAGTCGCTCCCGGTTCCTCGCATGCAAGGGGACCGCCTCATCGGGGGGTCGCTCAATTACGATGGAGCGCTTGAATACCGGGCTACCTCTGTCGGCCGCAATGGCGTACTCGGGCAGATGCTGCGTCTCATGCAGGAGGCGCAGTCGTCGCGAGCGCCGACGCAGTTATTAGCCGATCGGGTGAGCGCGGTCTTCGTGCCGAGCGTACTGATCATCTCTACGCTGACCTTTCTCGGATGGCTGGCGCTGGATCACGGCAACTTCAGCTACGCCTTCGCCTCCGCGGTCACGGTGCTGGTGATCGCGTGCCCTTGCGCGATGGGACTGGCGGTGCCGGCTGCATTGACGGTCGCGATCGGGCGTGCCGCGCAACTCGGCATTCTATTCAAGAGCGGCGAAGCACTGGAGCGTATCGCTCGCATCGACACCGTTGTGCTGGATAAAACGGGAACTTTGACGGAAGGAAAGCCGCGCATTCGGGATGTGCGGCCTGCAGACGGCCACGCGGAAGAGACACTGCTCCAACTCGCTGCGTCGCTGGAGCAGCGGTCGGAGCACCCGCTGGCGCGAGCGGTCCTGAGACGAGCCGCTGAAGCCGGGCTGACCCTAACAAATGCCAGCGCCGTCCGGGCGATCCCCGGGAAAGGCATTACCGGCGTGGTCGATGGGCACTCCGTTGCCGCCGGCAACGCAGCCCTCTTCCTGGAGCTCGGCATAGATCCGCCCGCGCTCCCGAGCCAGGTGGAGCCAAGAAGCACCCTGCTGCTCGCGATCGACGGCAGCTATCACGGATACCTTACCGCCCAGGATGAAATCCGGTCCGGCGCTGCAGAGGCGATCGCCGCGCTCAAAAGGCGCGGCATGCGGGTGCTCATGCTTACGGGTGACGATACCTCAACCGCGAAGGCCGTCGCTGCTGATACCGGCATCGACGAATTCTATGGGAATCTGCTTCCCGAGGGGAAACTACGTCACATTCAAGCGCTTCAGGCTGATGGCAGGACGGTGGCGATGGTCGGGGATGGCATTAACGACGCAGCCTCCCTAGCCCAGGCCGACGCCGGGATTGCCATGGGCAGTGGTAGCGACCTCGCTCGCGAAGCAGGCGATGCCGTGCTGCTGCGCGGCGAACCGCAGTCTATCGTCGCAGCCGTCGATCTCGCGCGGGCCACACTGCGGACCATGCGCGCCAACCTGGGATGGGCTGTCGGCTACAACATACTCGGAATACCCATTGCCGCCGGAGTGCTGTACCCGATCTTCGGCATTCTCCTCAGTCCTGCGATCGCGAGCGCCGCCATGGCCCTCAGTTCGATCAGTGTGCTCGCCAATAGTCTGCGCCTGAGAAGGTTCAACGCGGGATGACGGTTGAAGACAATGCTGAGATAGGCCCGCGGCAACAAGTGGGAACTACGGCCCGGCGCTCTGTGCGCTAAGCCTAAGCAGTTGTAAACTCAACACAGGTTCAGCCGATGCGCATTCTCACTCGTTATATTCTTAGAGAAGTTTCGTCTCACGCGCTTCTCGGCGGCGCGCTCTTTACTTTTATCCTGTTCATGCCCAACCTGGGCCCGATTCTTTCGCTAATTGTGCATAACAACTCGTCGCTGGCCAGCGTGCTGGAGATCTTTCTCTTCAGCCTGCCGAATACTTTGACAGTCACTATCCCGATGGCAGTCCTCGTCGGCATTTTGCTGGGCCTGAGCCGGCTTGCGGCTGACAGCGAGATCACCGCGATGCGGGCATCCGGTATGGGCGTTTTGAGTTTTGTGCGGGTCGTTGCCATCATCGCCGTTCTGGGCTGGCTGCTGGGTTTACTGAACTCGCTTTACTTTGCCCCGAACGCAACCGCTGCGCTGCTTCGCCTTGAGAACTCTCTGAAGACCTCGCAGGCTTCGTTCGAGATACAACCTCGGATTTTCTATGAAGACTTCAAAGACTTCGTCGTCTATGTACAAGATGTGCGGCCGGGATCGGGCGCGGCGCACTGGCACAACATCTTCCTCGCCAACCTTAGCGATCCATCGGCGCCACAGATCATCAGCGCGGAGCAGGCGACGGTCGTCAACGACCGCTCCGATTCCATGCTTCGCATGCGGCTGCGCAATGGGGTCGAACACGAGACCAACGCTGCCCAGCCAAACCAATACAACATTTCCACCTTCAGCACGACGGACCTCCCGTTGCCGCTTGCGACGCAGGACGACACCCGCCTGGGCAGGATCGATGCACCCATTCTCGCAATCTCGAGCCGCGAATTACTCTCGCGCGCCAGAGGAAGCGTGGCGACCGCTGATGCCAAGGCAGCAATGATCGAGATCAACAAGCGCCTCTCGTATCCGGCAGCCTGCCTGGTGCTGATGCTGGTCGGGGTGCCGCTGGGCATGGTGTCGCGGCGAGGGGGCAAGAGCGCGGGGTTTGTGCTGACCATCCTGCTGGTCTTCATCTACTACTTTCTCTCGGTGATCGGGGTAGCTCTAGCTCGCCAGGGCAAGGTACCTGCCTTTGCGGGCGTCTGGCTGGCCAATGCGATCTTCGCCGTCTGCGGCATTTTTCTTTTGCGGCAGATGGCCGCCGGCAGCGCTGCTTTTTCGTTCTTCGCGACGGCATCTTCCTGGATCAAGGGCCGATTCGCGGAACTGACGACTGCTCCCCACCGCGGTCCGGCCATCAAGCCGGCTCGGCGCCACGGCCGGGGCAGATTTCCGCTCATCCTGGACGACTATATCCTGCGTGAATTTCTGACGACGCTGGGGCTGGTGCTGGTCACCTTCGTCATGCTGCTGCTGGTGTTCACCTTTTTCGAGCTCATCGGCGATATCATTCGCAACAAAACGCCGTTTGTGACGGTGGGCGAATACCTTGTGAATTTGACGCCCAGCATGATCTATACCATCACGCCACTCAGCGTGCTGCTGGCGGTGCTGGTAACCTTTGGCACCCTCAACCGCACCAACGAACTCACCGCGATGAAAGCCACGGGCATCAGCCTGTATCGGGTCGCTCTGCCGGTGATCGTCGTTTCCCTGCTGGTTGCCGGTTCCCTCTTCGCCTTCGACGAACTTTACGTGCCGTCAGCAAATCGCCGCCAGGAAGCATTGCGCAGCGTTATCAAGGGCAAACCCGCGCAGACCTTCTTCCGCCCTGACCAGAAGTGGATGTTTGGCAGGCAGGAGCCCGGGAAGCCGGACCGGATTTTTTACTACCAGTTTTTCGATCCGGATAATGACCGCTTCGCCAATGTCACTGTTTTCGAGCTGGATCCGGCGACTTTCACGCTTTCCCGCCGCATCTTCGCCGAAACAGCGCATTGGGAGCCGAAGGTGCAGCAGTGGATCTTTGAGCGGGGCTGGGTGCGGAATTTCAGCGGAGACACAATCAAGGACTATCAACCCTTTGAGGTCAGTACTTTTCCCGAGATTCCCGAGAGCCCGCAATACTTCAAAAAAGAGAGCTTGCAATCGCAGGAGATGAGCTTCGCCCAGTTGCGACGGTACATTCGCGACCTGAGCCAGAGCGGATTCGACACCATGCCGCTGCGGGTCCAGCTGAACCGCAAGCTGGCGTACCCATTGATCACGCTGGTGATGGCGATTCTGGCGATTCCCTTCGCGTTGTCCATGGGCAAAAGGGGTTCGCTGACCGGCATCGCCGCAGCCATTGGTTTGGCCGTAGCTTACTGGGTGATCGCCGCAACGTTTGAGGCTATGGGCAATGTCAATATGCTGCCGGCGATTCTTGCTGCCTGGTCGCCGGACGTGTTGTTCGGCCTGGTCGGGAGTTATCTGCTGCTCAAAACTCCCACCTGACGACCGCGCTCACGTTGAAGCCGCCTGGGGCTTCTCCTTGTTTGTGGCCTCGTGTTGCTACGACTAGCTTCAGGAGCGGTTTCAGCCAAACCGTCATGTATTCTTTTGCCTCAGGAGAGATTCTATTGGGCTATCGATTGATGTGTATCACGGCGCACCCGGACGACGAGTGCGGTGCCTTCGGGGGTGCCCTGCTGATGGCCCACGAGGCGGGCGTCGAAACGACGGTCATCTGTCTGACCGAGGGCCAGGCAGCGTCCAATCGCGGGGATGCGGCGAATGGTGAGGAGCTGGCCCAACTACGCCGCGCGGAGTTCCAAGCCGCCGGGAGGGTGCTCGGCCTGACCCGCGGCGAGGTGCTCCACTATCCTGACGGGAAACTGGCCAAGCATGACATCTCAGAGCTCATCGGCGTCCTGGTCGAGCGTATTCGCCAGTGGCGACCGCAAGTCGTGCTCACCTTTGGCGGCGAGGGCGGCGTCAACCTGCATCGCGACCACACGGTGGCTTCGATGGCGGCGACGGCGGCGTTTCACTGGGCTGGACGTGCGGTTGCTTATCCCGAGCAGCTCGATCGAGGAATGCAGGTGTATTGGCCGCAAAAGCTCTATTATTCGTCGACCCCTTTTCTGCTGGTTCGCAACGAAGAGGAAAAAGCGCATAGCTGCTGGACGCCAAGCTCAGTGACCCTGGAGCTTGGCGCTTACGGCAAGACCAAATTCGATGCATTTCGCAAACACTCGACACAGGCGATCCTGCTGGAGAAGTCGCGCCATATCTGGCAGGACAGTGCGGACATTGAACGTTACCTGCTGGTCGGGACGAGGACGCCGCAGCAAGCCAGCAAGGAACGGTCGATGTTTGAGGGAGTCGTTGAAGACTGACGGCAGCATCGGCGCGCGGCCCTCTCATTTCAACTGAAACTCTGGCGAACCCAGGATCAATGCGGCGGTGGTATTTAAGAGCTGGGTCGAGTTTGACGGAGAATCACCGGTGCCGTCCGCGGCAATCTGCTTCAAGATGAGTGAAGTGGTCTTGGGCGAAACGTCACCGCCGATCACTGATTGCTCTAAAAGCGAGACCGCCTCTTCCCTGCCGCTTGGCGACACCCCCGCGGACCGCTGGATCGCGATGCGACGCATCAAGGAGCTTGCGGCTTGTGGCTGGCGCGCCAATAACCCGGATGCCAGCAGACGAGGCGCGTCAAAGGGTATATTGCCGAGCTTACCGCTGATCAGAGAAAGCGAGAAGTTCAACCGATCGACGAGCGCGGCGGAGTTCATCCAATAGCCTGCGGCGGTTGGATAGCCGGTAGGCGGCTGCATCTGGTAAAGCGGCTCACCCATGGTTTTCAACTCATTGACGACAGCGGCCGGGTTCGTTGGAGCGGTCTCGGTGGCGCGGAAGGCAGAAGCAACGAACTCCAGCGGAGTTTTGACCTTGTTGCGGAAGTTTCTGCGTGACCAGAACTCGGGCGAACGCTCCATGGTGCGCAGCACTTGCTTGATGTCGCCGTCGGAAGCGAGGAAACTCTGTGCCATTCGATCGACGAGCGACGGCGGCGGATCGTCCGCGACAAAGCGTTGGGCGATTTTGTAGCTGATGAAGTGCGCCGTCTGTGGCTGCGCGGCGAGCCAGGAAAGAGCCTCTACCCCTTCCTGAAGGCCATCTTCGCCGGATCGTCCCGTGATCGTTTGACCAAACCATGTCTTGTCCCCGGGCTCATGCTTTCCGGGTGCAAAGACGAAGCCGCCGCCTTGCTGCGGCTTGTCGATTGTCCAGCCGGTCAAGATCTCAGCCAGACTGGTGACATCCGCCTGGGAGTAACCGCCATTCACGCCGGCGGTGTGCAGTTCCATCACCTCGCGGCCATAGTTTTCATTCACTCCGCGGCGCGCCTTCTGGGCCGCCTTCGTCCGATCTGCGGCTTGCGAGCCAGGTCCGATGCTCTGCCAGTTATCGAGATACACAAGCATTGCCGGATGCTGTGCGGTTGCCAGCAAGAGATCGCGGAACTTGCCCAGAGTGTGGGGACGAATGGCGTCTCGTACGTAGGCGGGCGTGTAGATCTGGTCGGTTTCCTTGTGCAGGAAGACGTTGAAGTGATTGAACCAGAAGTCGGTCATCACCTCCTGCAGTTGGCGCTCGCTGAGAATTGCGCGAAGTACTTTCGCTTGCTGCAGTTCTCCATCGACCACCTGAACTGCATCGGAACCGCCGCTCATCGCCGCGAAGATCTCTTGCTCGCGGGGGTTGAAGTCCGCCACCAACATCTTCTTCTGGACATCAGGAGTATCGTCAGCGAGCAGGATCCGTTGGTCGACGGTCAGCTTCAGAATCGCCGACATGCGCTCGGTCTTTGGCAGGCCGAGAGCCTGCTCCGCCAATTGCAGAGCGGCGCCCTGGTCCTGCTTCTTCTGCACCTCTTTCTCTGCGGGCCTCAGCTTGTCGGCCTGCCCGCTCGTGCGGGCCTGCTGCTGCCGGAGATACTTGGTTTCGAGCACCTGGTAGAGGCTGAGTAGTACCGGGTCCTGCGGATAGGGCTGCTTGCCATCCGCAATCTGGCGAAGTCTTTGACTGGTGGGGAAATCAAGCACCGTCTGGGCTGAAGTAAGCTGAAGCGCGGGATAGTCCTGGAGCCGCCTGTCGAGCGTTGCATCGGGAATCGACGACGGGTCAAGCTGCTGCTCAAACCAGCTCTCAACGCCAATTTTCAGGACGGCATCCAGATCTCCGGGACGCGATCCAAAAGTGAACCGGTTCAGCAACTGCGCTGCCTTTTCACTCTCGCTCAAGCGGGGCTGGCGAAGAGTGTGGATCGCGTGCGCCGGCCCCTTAGCCGAACTCTGACCCGGCAGAGGCGGGAGAAACAGCGAGGACGCCCCCACCGACAAAACAAGGACCGACCGAATGCTGCGCATGAACCACATCCTTAGGCCTATGGCTATCTAGTTAGAACGAGTTTGTCCCTGAAATGTTGCGGCCAGTCGGCGCTTGTACCCCATTCTGGCACTCACAGGAGGCTGCCATTGAGCTCATCAACCTGGGTGTGATCGTCCGCGCTTACTATACAGAGGTGAACACTGAACCAGATATCCGGGCGAAACCTGGAGCACAGTATCCGCCGGGGCCACCTTTTCTGCCTCGTCTGCTCAGCGGCAAGATGTTTCGTCAGAGCACGGTAGACTTCCTGACGGACAATGCGCGCCGCTACGGCGACCTTGTGCATTACGGGGCGATCAAGCGGAATATCTACCAGTTCAATCATCCTGAGCTGATTCAGGAGTTGCTCGTCAACGACGAACCGCGAAATCGCCGCGGAATTGTGATGCAGCGGTCGCGGTTCATTCTTGGCGACGGCCTGCTCACCAGCGAAGAACCCTTGCACATGCGCCAGCGGCGAATGGCTGCGCCTGCATTTCACCGCCAGCGGATTGCCGCCTACGGCGATGTGATCTCCCGCTACGCGGCAGAGATGATCGAGCGATGGCAGGCTGGACCGCTCGACCTTCATCCCGAGATGCTGCTGCTTGCCTTGCGCATCGTCGGCAAATGCCTTTTCGATACCGACGCCAAGTCGGACGTCGGCAAGATCGCTGCTGCCGTGGATGCGTTTATGGGCTTTTTGCCGCTCGTCTTTCTACCCTTTTCCAAGCAGATCGAGAGGCTGTCTTTCGGCCCGATGGAGAAGATCCGACGAGGTGGCGTCGAGCTCGATGCGATTATCTATGGAATGATCGCCGAACGCCGCAAGGCGCCGGGCGACCGCGGCGATCTGCTCTCCATGCTGCTCGAGGCCACCGACGTTGAAGACAACCCGGGCGGCATGCCCCACTCCGCGGCGACAGGGATGAGCGATAAACAGGTTCGCGATGAGTGCCTGACGGTGATGCTCGCCGGCCACGAAACAACCGCCAATGGCCTCAGCTTCGCTTTGTGGATGCTGGCCAAACATCCGGAGGCCCAGGAAGAAGTCCATCAGGAAGCCGTTCGCGTTCTCGGCAACCGGGCGCCGGACGCGACGGACTTCCCCCGGCTCCGTTACGCTTACATGGTTTTCGCAGAGACGATGCGGCTTTACCCGCCAGTCTGGGTTATCGGCCGCAGCGCCGGCCCCGAACCCTACTCCTTTCGCGGTTTCCATATCCCCGCCGGAGCCATCCTGATCGCGCCGCAGATCGTGGTGCAACATGACCCGCGCTTTTGGCCAGATCCAGAAAGGTTCGACCCTTTGCGCTTTGCGGAGGACGGGAGATCGGCGCGTCCGAAGTTCTCCTACTATCCCTTTGGAGCCGGATCGCGGCAGTGCATCGGCGAGGGGCTCGCCTGGATGGAGGGGGTGTTCGTGCTGGCGACTATTTTCCGTCATTGGAAGCTGCGCCCGGCGCCAGGCGCACCGGAGACGCTGCCGATGAACCCCATGATCAGCTTGCGACCCAAGCATGGCGTTCCGCTAGTGCTGGAGCGGCGCTAAGATGTTTGGCATCGGCATGCCCAAAGTGATGGAAGGCTAGTCACTTCAGGTTGAAGGCAGCCGCAGGACGCCACCTACTGCGGGCTCAATCGATGCTCTCTTCCAGGAGTCGAACTGGGCCCTGCAATCCCGAGCGGAGAGGCTGCAGATTCTCCATATCCTGGGGTTGAAAACGCTTGCCATACTTCGCCTCGAGCGCCGTGTAGTCGTGCGGAGGCTGTCCCGCCATTTCGTTGATCGCCGTGTTATAGACATGAACCACGATCTGGTTGGACCCGGGATGGACAAACCTGGAGATATCGATCTGGTAAGGAGGATGCCAGAGCGAACCTGCACGGACTCCGTTGACCTCGACGATCGCGGCCTCTCGAATTGGCGGGTCGAGAAGAGCGCTCATCCCTGCAGCGCCAGCGGGACGGTTGTCCTGGAGAGGCGTTCCGCTGCCAAAGTCTAAGAGCAGGCGGCGACCTTTTTGAAGAGTTCCGAGCTGCAAGGCGTGCGTGTAAGTGACCTCCCCCGAGTAGTACCGTCTACCCGGAAGCTCTGTCCAGGAGATCAGGTTCTTCATCTTCACTGTGCGCTCGAGGGAGTGAGACGCTTCTCTTTCGCGAAATCTGACCCGCCAGTCACGGCTCAGGCCGGCGAGTTGCCGCACACTGACGGAGTGAACGGAGACTTTGGATAACTCTGCCACCTCGGCCGATGAAGCATTCGAAAAGACAAGAACACGCGACTCATATGAAGCTAACTGAAGCGAGACGGTGCAACCCTCACAATAGCTTGCGCTCGATAGAACGGTGCCAGTGTCCGGCTGCCAGAGCTCCAGGCGCCGGTAGGATGACCGGAAGTGGACCGTCTCCTCCATGGGCAGATTGCCGGTATTGGCGACAAAGTAGATGTCTGCGTCCGCAAGCCTGCGATGAATAAAGCCGAGTTCGGATTTAGCGGACGCTCCTGCCATGTCAGGCGCTAGTGCTTGCTGCAACGCGCTGGAGAGACCGCTGATGGAATTGATTAAAATCGCCTGCGAGGCGCCCCGGTGGAACAATTGATCAGACAAGACGGCGATTGCCGGGGTATCGGCTTGACTCAGAATGCCTGGAGCGATCGAAGGAGCCTTGCCGATCGCGATGACTTTGCCGCCAGAGTCAGCGTACTTCTTGATCTTTTGATAAGCCGCCAAGGGAATACGGTCCATCGGCGGAAGAACAAGAATCGGGTAAGGTAGGCGATCCAGCCGCGTCACCGTCGCAGCATCTATGTAGTCGATATTGTAGCCTGCGTTCAGAATGGCGCTCATCAACTCGGGACTGATGCGCTTCTTCATTTCTTCAGTGACTGAGACGTGACCGGGGGTAAAAGCTGCTTGAGCGTCATCCTCGGGAAGAAGGATCGCCACATCGTTCGCGGGCTGTCCCTGGCGCAATAGCCAGCTTATCCGCTGCAGATAGCGGGTTACCTGGGGCATGACCGGGAACCAGGGGTTATGAGAGTTCAGCGCCGCAGCAGCGTAGAGACACCATCCCGGCTCTCCGGCCGAGGCTGGAGAGTAAGGATACCCATGACCTACAACCTGATTGACGCCGGAAAGGAACATGCGGTCGGCCTCCGCCTTCATATCGAGCGGAGTAGCCCGAAACGCCGGGGAATGAAGCCATGTCCAAGTCTCCGCCGAGGTAATGTTCCGGTCATAAAGATGACTGGCAGAGCTGGCCCAACGAGTAAACGAAAATTCTCTCCATTGCGGACCCTCGCCCTCCGGCAGATTGGCGGTAGCTTCGTCGGCCAGAGTAACTGCCGGCTCTCCATAGGTCTGAGACCGGAACTTCGTGTGATGGGTCTCTGCAAAAGAAGTGAGTGGTTGAAGATAGTTCTCGCGGATCAAGTCAGAGAGTGTTTGTCCCCAGTCATGGCGGAGCGATTCCGCTTCGGGTGTGCCGCCCGCCATCAGCGCGGGAAGATGAGGGAGCAGATCATAACCTCGGCGTCTCTGAAACTCAGACGCCAGGTTTGTCGTCCAGTCTGACAGGTATACCTCAAGAGAATCAGAGAAGACAGAAGAAGGAGGTTTATTTCCGAAGGCTTTCATCAGGGGAATTGCGACATCGGTAAGGTGCTCATCGACGGATGATCGGGAAAAGTGGTCGAGTACGTAACCTTCCGCCCCCGATGCGGGACGCTTCACCATCTGCCCGGTGTGACCTGCGATGAAGTACAGCACAGTCTGGCTACCGTCGCCGACCGGTATAGGTTATGGAGTGCCCGATCTTTTGTGCCATTGGAAGAGTTAGTGTAGCGCACCGATTTCTGAGGTCAGATCGATGCAGGATATGGCCGCAAGGGGAGCCGGGAGCGAAGCGACTGGCTCCCCTTGCGGCCAAGCAGTGGATGCCAGCCAAGCCTCAGGTGCTGGTGATCGGTATCCCAGCGAGGAGTGCGGCCTGACGGTGTTGTAGTGGACACGCCAGCGTTCGGCCAGCACGCGCAGTTCTTTGATCGAGTAGAAGATCTCCCCGTTGAGGAACTCATCTCTGAGTTTCGAGTTGAAGCTCTCGCAGTAGCCGTTCTCCCACGGTGAACCGGGCTCTATGTACAAGGTCTTCGCTCCTGTCTTTGCAAGCCATTGACGTAAGTCTTTGGCGACGAACTCGGGCCCATTGTCCGAGCGAAGATGCTCCGGCACTCCCTTCATCACCATCACATCGGCCAGCGCAGAGATGACCCTGGAGCTGGACCAACGGCGTTCCGCACGCACCAGCAAGCTCTCACGCGTGTGCTCATCGATCAGGTTCAGCAGGCGCACGCTGCGGCCATCATGCGTCCGTGCGCTGACGAAGTCATAGCTCCAGACATGGTTCCGCCGCTCCGGTCTGATCCGCACGCACGATCCATCGTTAAGCCACAACCTGCCCCGTGGCTTCTGCTTCTGTGGAACCTTTAGCCCCTCGCGACGCCAGATACGCTCCACGCGATCCTTGCCTACTCGCCAGCCGGCCCGCTTCAGCAACGCCGTGATCCGGCGATACCCATAACGGCCGTACTGGCTGGCAAGCTGAACGATCGCCTGTGTGAGTGCATCTTCGTCTTCCCGCCGGATCGCACGGTAGCGCTGCGTGCCGCGCGGCTGGTTGGCCAACCGGCACGCCCTGCGCTCCGTCATCCCATGCTGCTCTTGCGCATGATCTGCTGCGATCCGTCGTCGCTCAGGGCTTAGAAGTTTCCCGAGGCGAAGTCTTTCAACACAAGGTTGTCCAGGCTCAGATTCGCCACCAACCGCTTCAGCTTCGAGTTCTCCTGCTCCAACTCCTTCAGCCGCTTCGCCTGGTCTACCTGCAACCCGCCGTACTCCTTGCGCCAGCGGAAGTACGTCTGCTCCACGATCCCGGCTTCCTTACACGCCAGAGCAGTCGTCTTCCCATTCGCTATGGCCACTTCGATCTGCCGCAGCAGGTTCACCACCTGTTCAGGTTGGTACTTCTTGCCTCGTCCCATATGCCCTCTCCTTGTCCAGTGTCTCTCTTATCCACTGGCACACTTCAAGCCGGGCACTCCAGTTAAACCCGGGTCAATCTGTCGCGCTGACGCGACAGGTATTCCCTCTGTTGTTCCGGGAATCAAAAAAGCGGCCAGGAACGTGTCTCCGTTCGACAAACCGGGACGACCAACGACGCCCGCTATGACAGGGACCTGGATTACCTTAAGTCGCATCGCAGACAAATCAAGGCTTGTCTTCGGACCTCCATATGGCCATCCACTCCCCAGGGTAATGTCTACCCGCATCCCCAGGGATCGGGCGGTCGTATTGGCGAAGGTTATCGCCTCGAGAAAACCCGCGGAAAGATACTTTAGGTTTACAGAGCCTCTCTTTTCATCATCGAGGACCAATGGGTACACCGGCTGGATTTCCACTCCACCAATGCCTGCCCTCCGCATTGTCCTGAGTTCTTTCTGCAGTTCTGCATTTGTGACCGCGGGCCCGAACCACCACCATCGCATCATCGGCCTGGCGTTCCCGGGTGGATGCCGGAAGCCTTGCCTCAGGCCTTCCAGCGACTGCGATTGAGCAACAATAGTCCAGCCGACCAGGAGCGCC
Organism: Acidisarcina sp.; assembly: GCA_965199205.1. GTDB lineage: Bacteria > Acidobacteriota > Terriglobia > Terriglobales > Acidobacteriaceae > Acidisarcina. The sequence goes on along the minus strand of OZ240688.1, from coordinate 5,050,906 downwards.
AACAGACAGCGGCATAGGACAATGCTTTGGACGCTTCTACCAGACCGCATCGGCACGATATTATAACTCCTGATACTTACCAGAATAATACCCTTTGCGTCACCCGGACTGTCCGATGAATACCGCCGAAGGGGCACCCTACCAACAGGGCGCATCCATTCGTTAGAAGATTCATGATGACATTGCCGGGGAAACCCTCAGAGCAGGACGGACCAATCAGCGTCGTGGCACAGATCCGCGCCAAAAGCGGACATAAAGCGGATGTTCACTTTCTTCTTGAAAGCTTTGTCGCCCCCTCGAAAGGGGGAGCAAGGATGCGTCGTCTACAGGGACTTTCAAGATAAGCATTACCCGGGAAGTTTCTTTACCTACGAAGAGTGGGAGAACGAAGCCGCACTGGACACTCATCTACCGGTCAATAAGCAGGCTCTCAATAAGGTAAAAGCACTGCTGAGTGGAGACATGAGCATTCACGTCCTAAACCCGGTCGCATAAAAGCGGACGGTACTTAGCTGGATAGATGCAAAGTGCCCTGGATGTTGCTAAACTAAGGCAATGAATACAACAGAGATTCTCGCTCAACTCGATGCTGAAATCACACGCCTGCAACACGTAAGGAGTGTCTTATCCGGTCTCACCTCAACGTCGACTGTGCAGGCCAAGCGCAGCCCGGGACGTCCGCGGACAACGGCTACTCCCGGGATTCCAAAGAAGCGGCAGATTTCTGCTGCAGGCCGCGCACGGATCGCCGCAGCACAGAAAGCACGCTGGGCAAAGTCAAAGAAGCTCGCGAAAGCGGCATAGCCGAGATTCCGGCGCGTTCTTACCCTTACCAGTGATCCGGCACGTCACATTGGCTCTCAGGCTCGTGGGTGAGATATCTAGTGCCTAAAGGCTCGGTCGCGGAGCATTCTCTCTTCGAGAGAATGGCAGTATATTGTACCGCGATGACACACATCTATAAGGTCCCTCAAGCTATCGCCCTGTCCAGTTCTCTTTTCATGAATCCAGTAATTCGATCAGAGGTGTACTTCTAATATACAGGGCGATGGTGCTCGCCGCCGGTCATCCTGGGGCTGAAGTGGCGACGCTCTTCCGGCGAGACTTCCCGACCTACAGATCGATATCTTCCTTAATCAGTCTTACTTTTCACAAGATAGACATCATCCTATAACGTTTTGGTTTTTTCATTACTAAACGAAGCTAGCCAAGCTCTCCGTAGCGCCATATTGATGCGCTTTACCTGCTAACTTGTACTGCCTCCTAAGCCACACATATCATCGCGGAAATAGCTCTCTTCCGGCCAACTAACAGCCGTCTCGCAGCAGTCCACCTATCCCCCGAGTAGTTAGTTGAGCTTTGAGTGGGGCACTCCCATGCTTCCCCTCCAACTACTCCCTGTTCTGTCCTCGGCTCTGTCCTCGTCATGGGGTTGTCCGGACAGAACGGATCGGACCTTTTAATAGGCACCCCATTGCGCGGACATATACTTTAGTAACATGATTCTCCTTTTCTGCATACAGAGATACAGATCCGTTGGCAATGACCATCGTAATAAACATCAAGTTATATCTATGGGTTAATCATGCCTACCTCTATACAGTAGGTTGAGTAATCACTGCCATCTGTTCTACACACGTCATGCGGGCCGGGGGGCTTCATCATGCGCACTTATATCACGAGAACAAAAGGGTTTATAGCGTCTAGTTCCTTCATTATCCTGCTATGCCTCAGCGTCATCATGCCTAACCTTGTGTGCCTTGCCGCGAGCGACTCTCCAACTCTGGCGTTTTCACCTGCCGACTCTGCGGTTGTTGTCAGGCAGGGGGAATCAGCATCCGACGTCTTCACGATCAAGACCGGAGGCTCTTTCCAAGGGGATGTAAAAGTGACGGTCTCCGGCCTAGCCGACGGAGTGGGTGGCTCCTGGAGCAGTACTACGGTCACCATGAATTCGGGCACCGGCTCGTCCACGCTCATCCTCAAGCCAAGCCTGGCAGCGCAAGTGAGATCATCCGGCTTTACGGTGACTGCCTCTGGCGATGGCCTCAGCCTCTCCCGCGCCTATCCGATTTCCGTCGAGCAGGCGCCGGGAGTGACGATGAAGCTCTCGCACCAATCGCTCTCGATGCAATCCATGACGTCGGCCACGGTTGTCGTGACGGCGACGCCGATAGGTGGAGTCACGATCCCCTCCGGGGCCGAGGGGTGCGATGTGGCAATCACTTCAGGCCTGCCCTCCGGCATCAACGCATCCTGGAGCCGGCCGGTTGTCACCGGTGCAGGCGCCGTTACCTGGACGTTGACCCTGTCCGGGAGCCCAACCGCAGTGGCCAGCAGCGGCAACTTAAGCCTATCCAGCAAAGTGACCGACGCCAGTAGCGGGACCTCCTATTCCGCAAGTGAGGCAATTCCTCTGAACGTCGCCTTTACCACACCCACGCTGAAGTTATCTCCCGATGCCACCCACGTCATCGTCAAGCAAGGCATGTCGGCGTCCGACGTCTTTTCGGTAATTGGTGGGGGCTCTTATCATGGGAGCGTGAAGCTGGGGCTCTCCGGGCTTCCGAACGGCGTGATGGGCTCATTCAGCAACGATACGATAGCCATGAATTCGGACGCAGGCTCTTCGACGCTCACACTGCACGCAGCGGCTGGAGCGACAAGTAACTGGTTTCCTTTCACGGTAACTGCTACCGGTGATAACTTGACCGCAAGTAACTCCTACGTGGTCGAGGTGAAGCCTTTGACCGGTGTGCAAATCAGCTTGTCGCAAGCGAACCTGACGATGGAGCCGCAGACAAAGGCTACGCTTTCGGTTACTGCAATCCCGGTAAATGGAATTTCCGTCGCTAGCGGGGCAGCCGGGTCAAGCGCGGCAATCCTCGCCGGCCTGCCAAGCGGCGTGAGCGCCGCCTGGAGTGACCCTACCCTGACCTCGGCCGGCGCGGTCAACTGGACGTTGACCTTGATGGCAGATGCAACACCCAGGCCAAGCAGCAACCCGATAGATCTCTCCATTCAAATTACAGACAAGAGCAGCGGGCTCGTCTACTCCGTGAACCCGGGCTTCACTCTACTTGTGTCGCTGCTGGCAAACGTGAACATAGGTACGACTGCCGGCCAAAATATTCCTTCAACATTCCTGGGGCTCTCTCATGAGTGGGGTGACGCTCAGGCTAATCTTATGGGCTCATCTGAAACCGGAGTCAACGCCATCTATCGGCAGCTACTTACAAATCTAACCACCTATGGATCGGGGCCGATCAACATCAGAATCGGCGGAGACAGCACCGACACGCGCGGGGAACCAAGCTCGACGGTCGTTCGCCCATTTGCCGAACTCAACAAAGCACTTGGATCCCATTTTGAATTGGGTCTGAATCTCGGCTCCGGCAATGTCAACCTAGCAGTCGATCAGGCAAAGGCTTACGTCAACCAGATGCCTTCCGGTTCGATCGAGGCGATGGAGATCGGCAACGAGCCGGACGAGTATTCAAAGAACGGCTTGAGGCCGAGCAATTACACGGTGCAGAACTACTTCTCTGAATTCGAGACCTGGAAAGAAAACGTCATGCCAGTGCTTCCAGACGGGACGAAGCTCATGGGAGCGTCCTGGGCCTTTGTGGCGACGATGCAAGACAACATTCAGGATTTCGAATCGGCCAACATGAACGCTTTGACTCTTTTCAGCCAGCATTGCTATGGGGCGAGCCCTAGCAATAATCCGGCGGACGACTACCTGCTCAGTTCCATAGCAGCGACTTCAGCGCCGACAGCGGTAGCAACCTCGGTCGCGGCGACTCATGCCCAGGGGCTTCCCTTCCGCATGGGTGAAATGGGCGCCGTCTCCGACGGAGGAATGCAGGGTATCAGCGATTCATTCAGCGCCGCTCTCTGGTCGATCGACACCATGTTTGAATATGCGAATGTGGGCGTCGATGGCGTCAATTGGTTTACCGGAACGGGCGATTACAACAGCCCCTTCGCCTTTACCAATACTGTGTCGCACGGTATCGCTACTTACACGCTGAAAACGGTGAATCCTATCTACTATGGCTTTCTCTTCTTTCAGGTAGCGCTGGGCAACGGCGCCAAGATGCTTCCGGTGGACCTGAATACGCCAGTCAATTTGAAGGCGTGGGCAACGGATCCGACTTCGCGCACCCCGCGGGTTGCGATCATCAACAAGGACGAGGTTCAGGAGGGAAATGTCGCGATCACCATACCGGGCTATACGCACGCATCGGTCCTCCGTCTGCAGGCAGCGTCCTACAAGGCAACCGCCGGGGTAACCTTTGCTGGACAGACTCTGGATGGCAGCAGCAACGGAGAACTGCGAGGGAGCAAAGTTGTTGAGACTATCGACAGTGTCGATGGGGTGTTCACGATTCCAATGTCGACGGCCAGCGCAGCTCTCGTTATCTTTGCAAGGTGAAGTGTATCTCCGATTCTTTACTGCAACACGCAATGCCCAACACTGCCCCGATGCGAACCTGCATTGGGACAGTGTTGAGTTATAGCCTCGCCGCTTTCCTGAGAGCCCGGTCAAAGCGGGTTGCTCCAGTCTTGAGGACTATGCCTCCACATAGTCTGAAAACTTAATTTCGCTCATCTGGGGACGGCTTGTCAGAGCAGTCTCGAAGATCTGCCGAGCTGCTGCGAGCTCCGCGCCAGCGAGTTCCATTCTCGGTCCCCGCACCCGGAACGAACCGATACCAATCTCTGCCTGCACCCACTTGATCAGCTGCACAAACTTTGGCACGGTATCCATTCTCAGCAACGGCAGAAACCAGCGATAGAGTGGAAAAGCCTCTTCTGCTTTGCCCGCCATGGCGAGATTGAAGAGCTGCACGGACTCCGCCGGAAAGGCATTGACCAGCCCCGCAACCCAGCCTCGAGCCCCCGCCGCGATGCCCTCGACGATCGCATCGTCAACGCCAACGGAGATGGCGAGACGGCCGGCCAGCAAAGCGCGAATGGCGGTGACGCGCCGAACGTCGGCGCTAGACTCCTTCACCGCCTCGAGGTTTTCGTGCTGATGCGCCAACTCGACGATCTGCCCGGGAACAAAGTCTGTCTTGTATGCGACCGGATTGTTATAGAGCATGCATGGCAGCGACGTAGCCGCGATGACGGTCGACACATGCTGCTTCATCTCGCGCCAGTCCGTCGAGTAGATGTATGGCGGAAGAACCATCAGGCCTGAGCACCCCACCGCTTCCGCGTCTTTCGCAAGACGGACCGCATGATCTGTAGAAAGAGAGGATATTGCGGCCACGACCGGTTGCTTTTGCTGGACCGTCTCCACCATATTTCTCAGGATGGCCACTTTCTCTGTCGCATCGAGTGTGGCGCCCTCGCCAAGCGAACCCAGCATGACCAGACCGCTGCAGCCGTTGTCCAGCAACCAGGCACCGTGCTGCGCCATAAAAGTATGATCGACAGCCAGCTTGCTGTCGAAAGCAGTCGTCATTGCGGGCATCACTCCGGACCAGTTCATTGAAGCTCCTTAAGGAATTAACGAAACTGTCGTGATCGAGGAATCAGGACAGAAGGCTGACAACGGCACAGGAAAGAGCGGCGGGCGAACCGAGCCGGCCTCCCATCCGAAGAGAACCCGGGTGGCGGGGCCGCAGATCCGCCCCTGGCAGGGCCCCATACCGCAGCGGGTCTGCAGCTTGGCTTCGGTCCAGGAGGCACAGCCCGCCAGCCCGCTATATCGGACATCCTCACACCGGCAGACGATGCAATCGGGTTGGGCAAGCGCTCGCAATTCCTCGCGTAAGCGAAAGGCTGAGTCCAACCTCTCGCCAAACCGTCGTGCGGCTCTCAACCGGCGGCGCAGCGAGTGTGCTTTCATGTCCTGTCCGGCACTGGAGAGGCCCGCGATCTTTCCCTGGACGATTGCGTTGTCGAGGCCCGCGATCCCGGCAGGCTCTCCGGCGCAGTAGACGCAATCCAGGGAAGTCCGCTGCGAGTCATCTACCGCGACAAAGTCGCCATCGAAGGCGCAGCCGAGTAGAGCAGCCAGCTCGGTATTGGGCACCAGATGAAAACCGCAGGCAATACAATCGCAGGATTCTTCCCAGGTTGTATGGCCGTCGGCCAGTCGAATGCCCGTAACACCATTGACGCCAAGTGCCGCTACCGGCCAGCAGCCCGTGCGATACGAAGTCGCGCCGAGAGTACGCCGGTAGTTCGCGGCCTGCCAGAGCTTCATTGGGTCGAGTGCTAGCGAACCGGCGAGCGGCAGTAGTTGCGAAAGCGGCGCCTGCTCGGCGACGCTGATCACGGAAGCGCCGTTCTTTTGGAGATACGCCGCGGCGGCGAGTAGCAAGGGTCCGCTGCCGGCGATGGCTACTCGCTTGCGCTCGATGGGGAGACCGCCTTTGACGAGTGCCTGCAAACCGCCGACCCCGAAGACACCTGGTAAGGTCCACCCTGGAAACGGAAGAAAGCGTTCGCGCGCGCCGGTCGCCAGGATCAGCTGCCCGTAGGCGAAAGTTTCGACTTTATCCGCGTGTATCGCCCTGAGCGCCCGAGGCGCGGGCGCATCAAAGACACGCCAACCCGTTCGCAGGTCTACGCCGGAGAGAGCCAGATCCCGAAGCATCGCGTGTTTTACCTTGTCCAACGGCTCGCTTGAGGACGCAAGGCCGTTGCGCCAGATCTGACCTCCCGCTGCCGGATTGTCATCCAACAGTATTACCTGGCGACCATACCGGGCAGCGAAGATTGCTGCAGCCATTCCGGCAGGCCCCGCGCCAACGACGAGCAACTCGGCGTCTATCATGGCTCAGTCTCTACGATCATGCCCGGTTCGCAGACGAGCTGGCAGGTGCGGGTGTGGGCGATGCCGTTGACAACGGCGCAGCATTCAAAACAAATGCCCATGCCACAAACGGCTGTGCGGGGCTGCCCGTCGACGGACTTCCTGCATGGGACGCCAGCGATCAGCAAAGCGACGCTCACTACCGCGCCGCGAGGCGCGAGGATCCTCTGGCCGTCGAGCGTAATCGCGGTGGTCTCAGGCACGGGAGAACTCCGTCAGGCTGGAGCGCGAGAGCAGAAATGGCTCTGCAGCGATGGCCGAGGGGCGTCGCAGGATGTGATCGACAAGGAGACGAGCCGCGCCGAGCGCGTCGGTTATTCCCAGCCCTTCAAAACCTGCGGACACAAAGAGCGTTGGATCCTCAGTCGGCCCAATCAGCGGCAATTTATCCGGCGTCGACGCACGGAATCCAGTCCAGGCTCGAATCGCGGCTAGCTGCGCCAGGCCCGGCATATAACTGCAGGCGCGTGCCAACATCCTGTGCAGAATGCCGTCATCGATGGCCGGATTATCATTGCCATATTGTCTCGAGGAGCCGATCAGTATCTGGCCCGTCCGGCGCGGCTGAACATTAAACGCGACAGAGTCCGCGGCAACTTTGTGCGCGCTCTTCAGATATCCCAACTCCACAATCTGATGATGGACGAAGTCCGGATAGCGATCGGTAATGAGAAGATGGCCCTTCCGCTTTTGAATCGGTAGCCAGGGCAGCAGGCTGGTATCGGTGCCGGTGGCGATCACAATAGCCTGCGACTGCAGCTCTACACCGTTGGCAAGCTTCACCGCGCCGTGGCTTGCAGCGATCACCGGTTGATCCCGGAACAGAAGCGCCCCCCGGTCGCGGGCCTGCTGCAGAAAGAACGCAGCTGCCGCCGGGGGGTACACAACTCCATCGCCTTGAACCAGCAATGCGCCAGCAAGCCCGGCTCGAAGATTTGGCTCCTCCGCAGCAAGCTGTCCGCTAGAGAGTACCTCGACAGGACTTGCGGCGCCGTTATGAGTCGCCTCTTTCGCATAGACCTCCGCCATCTCGTCTTCGTCGGCGGCGACCCATAGCGTACCACGCGTCTCGTACTCCGATTCGCGAGGCAGCTCCAGTATCGCGTCTTGCCACAACGATCTTGAGTACCCGGTCAGAGCAAGCTGTGCGGGCGAGTCATCCATCATGACAATGTGACCCATGCCTGCCGCGGTGGTCGCTCCGCCAGGCACGCCACACTCGATTACAGCTATCCGCAGCCCGGCCCGGGCGCACTCCCGTGCGCAGGCGCAGCCGATGATGCCGGCTCCGACGATAATGACGTCATAGGCCATGGCTAAAAATTAATTCCCGATCGGAATGGATCGGAAGGATGGAAGAACAAGCTGGTATGGGCTGTGATCCAGGATCGCCCGGTGATCGTAGGTGTGACAGAGTCTCCAGGCTTACGAATGCTTCCTTCAAAGACGGTACCGAGAATACCTTCCTGCCGCCATACCGTATTCAGCGCGAGTTTGCCGTCCGCGAAGAGACACGCAAGCTTGGCGCTGGTGCCGGTTCCACAAGGCGAGCGATCGAACGCCGCCCCCGGACAGAGCACGAAATTCCGACTGGAGTTTTCCGGGTTGACGGGGGGCCCGAAGAGTTCAACGTGGTCAATTGCCGCGCCGTCTTTGCCGGTGATTCCAGACGAATGCAAAGCGCTGCGCATGGCCATCGCAACAGCCATCAATGTATCCCGCTTGACGCTTTGCAACTCGAAGCTGTGATCAGCGACCAGGAAGAACCAATTCCCTCCCCAGGCAATGTCTCCGCGGAAAGAGCCGAATCCAGGTACGTCCACGGCAACGTCTGCTCGATACCGATAGCTTGGGACATTTTGAAAGGAGACCGTACCATCCCGATGAAGCAATGTCTCGACGAAGCCGACCGGCGTCTGGATCATATGTATGCCGTGCGAAATGCGGCCAAGATGCGCAAGCGTCGTGACAACCCCGATGGTGCCATGGCCACACATACCCAGATAGCCGACGTCATTGAAGTAAATGACTGCGGCAGTGGCAGAGGGATGGTTCGGCTCACACAACAATGCACCGACGAGTACATTGGAGCCGCGCGGCTCAAGTAGCACACCTCTCCGGAAGTCGTCGTGCTGCGTTCGCAGCACGTGAAGCTTGTGCCGCAGGTCGCCAGCCCCGAGCTCCGGCCCTCCCGCAATGACAACCCGGGTCGGCTCTCCTGCCGTATGCGAGTCTACGACCTCAATCGAGGTCAGCTCTGAGCTCAGCGGCTTCATCCCCATGATTGTAGACGCTATTCCGTCGATTGTTCGAGCTTCTGGCGGGTGTCACATCGCGAGCGGCCGTGAAGAACAACCCGGCCAGGATTGACATAGGGTTGACGAGGTCGAAGCGACACACAAGGCGCTGTGCCTCCCCGCGGCTAGCGAGCGTCCCTGACCACTCCGTAGAGCCACGCGCGGCCACTGCAGACGATATTCGCAGCAAGGCTGAAGCTGTCTGGCTGTGGTAGATTCGATAGAGTCAGTTTGCTGGAGAGATGGCCGAGTGGCTGAAGGCGCACGCTTGGAAAGCGTGTTTACCGCAAGGTAACGTGGGTTCGAATCCCACTCTCTCCGCCATCATAGAATCAATAGTTTACGCCCTTTGAGAAGATTTTCCGGGCAATAGCGGGCAATACGGCATAGAATTTATGCCATGGCTTTGAACCTCTATCGTCGCCACCGCCAAGATTGCGAAGCAGGACATCCAGCAGAATTTCGCTCTGGAGAGTTCGAGGAACGCAAGAAGGGCTGGAAGAGATGTGCGTGTCACATCTTCGCCTCTGGTACGATCTGCCGGACATTTAAACGCAAGGACACGGGGCGTTCGGACTGGGAGCAAGCAAGAGCGGTTGCGTCCATTTGGGAGGGCTCGGGATGGGAAGGTGAAACCCCGCTCTCGTCGATTCCTGAACTGCCCGTTACGCCAAAGATCACAATTGAACGCGCGGTAAAGGCTTTTCTCAACTCACATGCTGAGTCATCGGCTCTGGGCACGCAGCGCATGAATCGGTACTTCATGAACAGATTCAGAAGCTTTTCTGAGAGTCGCGGATACGTTTTGCTTGACCAGTGGGGACCGATTGATGTCCGCGAATTTCGTACGTCCTGGGATGTTGCTGCTAGTACGACGACACGCAACATGACCATGTTGAAGTCGTTTTTTGAGTTCGCTGTTGGCAATGAATGGATCCCTCGAAATCCTGCCAGGCTGATCAAGGACGCACGCAGACGGAAAGACTCGCATAAAGCGGAGCGGATTCCATTTAGCGACGACGAACTGAAGCGGATGTTCGAGGCGTGTGAGACAAAATACGCAAGCCCGGACGAAAAAGGGAGCTGGAGGTACCGCTGGGGTGGACAAGATATGGCGGACTTCGTCTCCCTCTCTGTCTACACTGGTTTGCGGATTTCAGATGTCTGCACCTTTAATGTCGACCGATTGCTGCCAAACGGAGAATGCCACATTCGTACCACGAAGAATGGGAAGAAGGTCTATACATGGATTCCGTCATGGCTTCAGCAAAGAATACGTGAACGGAGCGAGAAACACGGTCCGTTTATCTTCGGCACACACACGACCTCCGACATGAGTGTTGTCACCGACGTCTGGCGTCGAAAACTACTCAGGCTCTGGGCGCTATGCGGCCCCTGGCCGGAGAAGCCGAGCCCTCACCGCTTCCGCCATACCTTTGCTAGGATTCTGCTTCAGAAGGCGAATGTCACCGTCAGGGATGTTGCCGAACTTCTTGGAAATACCGAGGAAATAGTTCGCAAGCATTACGCAGCGTGGGTTCCCGAAAGACAAGCTAGGCTTACCAAGGTGCTTCAGGAGGCATTCGAAGACAAGCCGAGGCCAAAATTGATTGTCATTGGAAAACGATAGCTGGTTCAGGAAAGCGGATTGAGAAGCCGCGTGTGTATCCGCCGTGCTGCAGACTCTGGCACGCTATATACGGTGTGCGCTTTCTTCCGGCCCATTCGGATTTTGATGACTGCGGGGTCATCTTTCACCAGCAAACGCACCGTCTCCCTTCCCAACTGCCACATGCGCGCAAGGTCCCCCACTCGGTAGTGTCTCTCGAAGGCGATCGATTCCGGGTTCGTCCTGGTTAGTTCAGTCTGCATATCGCACCTCTCGGCAGAGAAGATCCGACCACGCTTGCTGCTTTACATCGAGCATTTCCTGTCTGAACTCAACTCAACCACGGCAGCATTTGTGTTGCGCTGAAGGTCACTCGATTGGATGAAGCTTTTGCGCCTATCCCACCTTGCTATCTACATCTGCTCCTGTCCAATACTTTTCATCAATACGGCCATCGCTTTTGGCTATAGCGATTGCCCCAAGATCGGTGTTGACGATTCCGATACTCTTGGTTAACAATTTCGTTACGGCATGATTCTCTGCACGCCGTTCATGCTGTGAGCGGTCGCCCGCGCCAAACGCGGGTTGGAGGTTCCGCATGAGCGTGTATGACCATCTTGAATTTCGCCTCCTTAAGTACATCGTGGGTGTTGCTGAATCGCGTACTTTTACCGCCGCTGCTTCACGCCTCCACGTATCGCAGTCGACGCTGAGCACACAGATTAAAGGGCTTGAAGAAATCCTCGAAATCAAAGTATTTAATCGGGTGCGAGGAATTACCCTGACGGTCGAAGGGAAAGTATTGTTCCGGTACGCCCAAGAAGCACTCAAGACACGACAGCATATCGTCGATACGGTCCAGGCAATACAAGAGGGCAGGATGACGCCGTTGCGTCTCGGGTTCACACCCTTTGTCCACAGAGCTTTTCTACATTCTGTGTCTGAGACTTATAAGGAACTCATTCCCGAGAGCGAGATTGTTCCTGAGAGCGTCGAAGCGGGCGAGGTAGGTGCTCGTATGCGCGATGCAGATCTGGACGCAGTTCTGTTGACTTTGCCAATCGCTGACGACGATCTACAGGTAAACTTGATCGATCAGGAACGCCTTCTTGTCTGTATGAGAGACGATGATCCACTAGCGAAAAATGAAGCTGTTCCTCCAGCGGCGCTCAATGAGAAGCTGAGCATCTTTACATATCAGCGCCATCATCCAGCCGCCTATGAACGCATGGTGCAGATGTTCGAACAAGTCGGCATCAGTCCCCGCCCTTGCAAGCCAACGATGAACGTTGAGCACATTCAGTGGGTCGTAAGAGAAGGAACTTGCTATTCGTTGATGCGTGCTGGCCGCCCGCTTATTAGCGGACTTGTCACTAGGCCAATCGCCGGCGTCGATTGGACGGTCGACACTGCTCTGGTGTCGAGACCAGACAAGAACAAACCGGCACTCTCTTTATTGATGGAAGAGCTTGTGAAGCAGTCCAAACAAACTGTCGATGTCCCGGAGATGAAGCCAGTGATGACTGCCCGGGATCGCGGAGCGCCAAAGACAGGTATGAGCCGTTCGGATCGTAGCCAATTGGCGCTCTTTGCTGGTCGAAGTGATCGCGAATCGAATACCCCATCTACGAAAGCGATTGCCCCATAACAACGAAGTATTGGACGAGCCGAAATTAACAAGGCTAAGCTCCTGGCATATTCCCGACTGAGACCAGTCGATGGAGGTGCCGATGTACAACACGAACCGCCCCGCTCTAAGTAAGACAACCCACCTAGCCAAGCGATTGGCACAACCCTTTTCCAAGCAGAGATTGCTCCATGCAGGACGCGTGATGGGGCCGACACTGTTTGCACTCGCGTTCGCCACAGCCGCCCACGCCCAGGGAACGATGGACTTCACCGGGGCAACAACTCTGATGACAACCTTCAAGACCTTCGCGATATACGCTGGCGCCGTGATCTGCTTTGGCGGCCTGATATTTGCCGGCATTCGCATGTTGAGCGGTCGCTTCCAGGACGCTATTCCGGGCCTCTTTGGAGCACTGTTTGGAGCCGGCGTTCTTGGTTGGGGTGCTGGCTGGATTGGCTCCCTCACCGGCCAGAACATGTAGGCCTGCCATGCACACGACCAGGCGGGGAGAACCGTTACCGATCAATCAGGCATTGAACAGGCCGAGGGCCAAGCTCGGGCTCGACCTTTCAGCGTGGATGGCGATCGCGTTCGTCTGCGTAACGGTTTTCCTCGTCGGGTTCCGAATCGTGGCAGTACTCGCTTTTCCGATGCTCGCGATCAGCGCGTGGCTGATCGTCCGCAAACACCCAAAGATGTTTCAACTCTGGGGCTTAAGCCTCAGCCAGAAGAGCTACTATGATCCGCGCAAAGACTGAAGAACTCAAACACATTCCGTGGTTCGCGAAGGCGGGGGCGGCGTGCAGCATTGTCCCGATCTCTCGCTTTGTCGGACCGAATATCTTTGCCCTGAAGGGCGGCGGCTACGGATGCCTCTTCTCGCTGAGCGGACTAGATGAAGAGGGTCTGACCGATCTGGAGTTAGAGTCGCGCATCCGCTCGATCGAAGGCTCGCTGCGTGGCTTACCCGAAGGCTCGTGCCTCTAGCCGCTTTCCCTTCCCTCAGCAGAGGCTCGGCTAAACGCCGGGCCTCTATATATCGTGGAGATTTCGCAATGAACTACCGAAAAGCCCAAGAGTTCCTTACACGAAGCTTCGCTCCGGAAGAGACGATTGCGTTGCTGTTACGCAGGGAGAACCCCGTGAATGTCACGCAGCGGGTCGTGAAGCTCGAAACCGCGCTCGCTCCTCGATACATTGGGTGGCTCGCCTACGAAAACATCACTGGGGCGAATGTCTATGTTACCGCCAATCCACTTCTCCCTGGTACGCGGAAGCGGACCAAGGAAAACATCGCTTCAGTCCGTCACCTGTATCTGGACATCGACACCGATGGCGAAGGGCGACTCTCCTCGATCAGAGCGTCTCATTCAGTTCCCACACCCAGCGCAATCGTTCAGACTTCGCATGGCAAATACCAGGTGCTCTGGCGGGTCGAAGGCTTCGATCTCGAACAGCAAGAAACGATGCTCAAGGAAGCCGTGATGCCCGTTCCCCGGAAGGTGTGATTACATATCGTAACCGGCGGGCCGACGGCCTCGCAGCGAGTCTTTAAGGCCCGCAGCATATCGCGGCGGCTCATCCCTCTGTCGGTCAAGCGATGTTTTTTATCGAGCGTCTGAAACAACGGCGCTTTCGGATCGGTGATGCCCGCGGCCGCGAGATAGCCGTCCAGGAAGTCCTCCGCCTCACGGTCCAGCCAGACTAGCTTTTCCGTACCGCCCTTTTCGTGAAGGCGCAGACGGGCGCGCTTTCCCTCCAGCGTGTAATCACCTCGCTTCAGCCCAGCCACGGCGCTGACGCGGGCGAACGTATATGCCATCACCGCAATGGCCGCGCGGGCCCGCAGCCCTTTTAGGTCCACTAGCCCCCCGCCGTGCTTCCCCGATTCCTTTTCCTCCCGCATCACCGAGATAGAGTTCAGCAGTTCCCGCATCTGAGCAGCTTCCAAAATCGGCGTAATGCCAATCTGTCGGCTGAATTTCGGGCCTTTGACGAAGAGCGCCGGATTCGTGGGAACGACCTGCTTGATCACCAACCAGTTGAAAAGTACCCTCAGAGCCGCGAGGTGTTGCTTTACGGAGGGCGGCCTCATCGCTTTCAGCTTGGCTTCGATATACCCTGCGACGTGCAGGGGCCGAATATTTCCGAGGCCGAGGTTGCGAATGCTGAACCAGCCAAAGAATTGCGCCGCCGCCTGGACATAGGCCGCACGCGTATTGGGATTACGAATATTTCCGGCAAAGAAATCGAGGAAGTGTTCGCTGGCTTCATCACCCGCAGCGGCGATGAAGCCAGGCACCGGCAGGCGCGAGGTTGGGATGGCCGGGAGAAGTTCTACCCCGGTCTCCGTCATGGTGTGGGAGCCCGTCCCGTCGGCACCGCACTATCTATGCGCCTGTGGAGCAGCGATGCCAGCGTCAGCAGATCGAAGGCATCCTGCTCTGTAACCGTCCACGATATCTTTGCGGCGTGAGCTGTCGTATTGCGGAAGGCGGAAAACATACCCTTCATCAGATTGATCATGCCGTTCTGTTCATTGCGTTCTGTATCGGTGCGTAGAGAGTTGAACGCGAGCAGCGGGATGCCGGTTTTCCCCAGAGCGAACGCATCGTCCACCAGTTGCGCGCCGTCGCTCGTGAGGCCGGACTGCTGCCTGATTTTGTCGGCTACGCTCTTCGTCGCCTCCAGGACGGCATGGAAGTAATTGCTGCGCAGCAGCTCCGCCCGGCAGAAGCGGAGCACGTCCGCATGGACGTTTCGTCTGCGTAGTTCCGCTCTTAACTTGTCCGCCCGCGTTTCGGCTTCGTCGAGCGTGTGAACGGCCTTCGAGACTATCAGCTTGCCGTTCTCATCTAAGCTATAGCCACTGAAACCGAGGATCTGATTCAGCTCGTGCCGTCGGGAGTCGAACACTTCACGTTTGCCTGTATAACGTACCGGGTCCATCGCCTTATGGATAAACTGAGCGACGTTATTCCCGCATTGATCGTGCCTCTGGCGATTACACAAAGCGGCAAACAGCCGCTTGCGCTTCGTGATTGTCGGTTCCGGGTCGTCGATTCCGAGCTGTGAAAGCAGACTCCCGATTTCCGGTCCCGTCAGGCCGGTACTGGTTTCGGCCAGCACAGCGCAGACCTGCTCCAGATTCGTTTCGTCAAATGATGCAATAGCCATAGCGCCAAGACTCCCGATGGCATGACCCTAACCAGCGCACGGAGATCGGTCAAGCGCTTTGCGGCCCATAACCTCTTTTATGGCCGCAATCCGTACCAGCACCCAGGCCCTCGCGACCCGTCCACTAAACTGTTTGGATCACCCTGAGGGAAATCAGAAAGGCGACGCATGTCCGAAGACGACGATGAAGAGCAGGACACCGATGAAGTTGGAGACGGCCGGGATGAGTTCCGGTACGAAGACAATGAGCCTATTGGTATCGAGACCTTGACTCAACTCGATCTGGCGGCCATCCCGGAGGATGTGACCGTTCCTGTGATGGACAACTACTTCCCGGACACGAAAATCCACCGTGAAGGCGATTCACTGATATGCGAGATCGAAGAGCATCTCTACACCAAATACTGGGAGCACAAGTTTTCCGCCTACGCGTTCTCCGAGGCGATGGAACGTGCCGTCACGCGCCTCATGCACGAGGGTCATCCGCTCTCAGACCCTTCCCGCGATGCCGAGGATGTTCATATCTTTGTGCGGTGGCAGTTGCGGGTGCCGCTGGTAACTCCGTCCGTAGAGCTGATCACCTCAATAAGGACGGCGTTTGATCTGGTATGGCAACGCGCCGATGCCATCCTGCAAGATTCCGACTCGGTCCTGATTCTCGGCAAGGATGCCGGCCCGGCACTGGACAGACTGAAGAGGATCGAATCAAAGCTCCAAGAGCTGGGCTATTACACCTACATCATCAAGGAGCAGCCCGACAGGGTTGGCGAAGGCGTTGTGCAGAAGGTCATGCGGTATGCGCTCTCCTCCCGGTTTGTCGTCATTGAGAACTCGGAGCCCTCCGGCCATCTTTATGAAATTCCCCATGTTGCCAAGGCCGCTGAATGCGTCACGATAGTGCTGCAAGAAGAAGGCAAAGGTGCGACCTGGATGTTTGAGGACACTTATGCGAAGCATAAGCACTGGCACAAAATCGAGTATAAGGACAATTCGCTGGAGGACGCTGTCGCCCAGGCGGCTATATGGGCCGAGGGATTCGTTCGGGAGTTCAGCGACTATCAGACAGCAACCTTACCGTGGCTAAAAAAGTAATCGACGCGGATAGGCGCGGTAGCCGGGGCGAGTCATTCCGCCCTCTTTTGAAATTCGCGGCGATCAAACCTGACCTCATACGATGACGGCAGGAGTTCCACTTTCGGATAGAGCTGTTTTGCCGACACCGCCTCCAGTTCCACCGGCTTGCCATCGCCGCCAAAGTACACCAGGTAGAAGTAGTAGCCGTCGCCATGCTCTTTTGACAGCGATGTCTGGTGCTCATTGTCCGAAAGAAAGAATCTGTGCCCGTCGCTGAGTCTTGCGATGGATTTGACTTCGATGTAGCGATGCCCTCCGTCCGCGTTGAAAGATAGGAAATCATGGCCGTAGCCCGGCCTGTCGCGCCGGTCCTCAATCTGCTTGATTCGATGTTCGATCTGGGCACCCGCAAGCCGCTCTTTCTCCCAATCGAGGGCGAATTCCTCCGCAATCCTGCCGATTTCCGAACGCTGCCTCTGCATCTCCTCAAAATCGATACGGCGATGCTTTTTGACGCGCGGCTTTTCTATGGGCGATTCAACCGCCCGTTCCACTCGGACATAGGTTTTGAAGAGATACGCCATGAACTTCGGCGCGCTCCACTTCCTAGCTGTTGCATTGTCACGCTTCGCTTTGAGTAGCAGGCTCTGATACTGGCTACGCGGCAGATTCATCTCAAAGCCAGCGATTTCGCCGAGCATATCGAGATGCTCTCCGCTGCAGACCGCAAGAAATCGGTCGGGATAATAGAGGCTCAGGACCCTGGCCTTGAACATCTGCGATAACAGGTTGTCGTCAATCGCCTTGAAATCCGGATCTGGTGCGGCCCCGAGCGCGACAAGATCAAGCAACGCGGCTTTCACCGCCGCGAAAGCCTCCTTCTCGTTTGTGCCAAACTTTTCGGTGAAGCGGTATTTGAGCGTCGGATCACTCTTGGTCTTGCCGTAGTAGATTCCGAATTTGAAGGAGGTTGCGCCCTGGATATTGGCCCACGCCTTCGTGCCGGACTCCACTAAATTGGAGGAGCTCGGCTGACCATGACCCACGACGTAATTTTCAGGCGTCAGCTTATCCAGCGAATGCAACGGAAAGCGGCGGATGAATACGCCACGCGTCTGCAGCGCCGTATCTTCATGCGAACTGTCGTACTCAGCGTCAAACTTGGCAAGGTCTTTCAGAGGCATGTCTCTATCCTGGCGTGAGGCGGGTGTCATCATTATCGCCCCTGGCACCGGGAGCCATCACCGCTTTTAGCGGTCCCAATCCTGCTAGCATCAAGACCGTTGCAGTTGGGCCACATTTACTCCATGGATCGACTCCTGTGCTGATTTTTGATGGTGCCTGGCGCTTCGACAGTCCCGGTCCGATTCCGGATGAAGTGAGCAATGACTTCTTCGAGCTGATCGGGCGCATAGCAACGCCCGACAACCGGAAGGCGATCCTTGAGCATTTCAAGAATTACTTCGCCAGTGCCGCCGGTTCAAGTTCCAGCTACAGCTCCTCTACAAGCTGGGCGGAATCGGACCTTCTGGGTTACATGGGCCATGCCGCGTCGAACGCCCCTCTCTTCATCGAAGCGTTTTACGACGGCTGCCAGAGCCTTGCGAATGGCAGGCCGCCAACCGCAGTCCCCGACCTGAGCCGGATCAATCGCGTCTTGTACGAAAGTGGGTCCGGTTATCAGATCCAGCCGCCCAATCTCGTCACAACCAACTTGCAGACGCAGATCGTTGTGCCGCCGCGTGCGCCGTCCCTGGACGAGCAGGCACAGGAGATGATTCAGAAGTCGCTTAAGGATTCCGAACAGCTGCTTTCCGAGGGGCGTTACAGACCAGCGGTGCAGGAGATATCGTGGCTGCTGGAAACCGTTTCAACCGCGTTCCACGGCCTCGCGACAGAGGCAGGCACCGTGCAAGGGAAATATTTCAATAAGATCGTCGCCGACCTCCGAAAACATAATCCGGGGACGACGCTCGACCAGGTCCTGAGCTGGATGATCACCTTGCATGGTTACCTTTCCTCACCCACAGGCGGCGGCATCCGCCACGGAGCGGACCTGCGAGCCGGTATCGCGACAACTCCGGATGAAGCCCGGCTCTTCTGCAACCTGATCCGCAGCTACATTACATTCCTACTGTCGGAACATGAGCGCTTGAGTAGACCATGAAGAACATATCCCTCCCACCGAAGACGACCGGCGTCACCTATATCGCCGGTTGGAAGACGATTGACGACTGGACATCGTTCAGGCAGACGCTCATTCCCGGCAGCGCCCCAGAATTATGGCAAACGGCGTTCACCGACTATTTCTACGAGCGTCTCGCATCGCGGTATTTAGAACCGATAAGCGTGTTGCAGGCCAATGGGACGTTTCAGGGGGAGGGATTTTCCATCGTCGCCATCCAGTGCAGCCTGATCGAATTCCTCGAATCCACTGTTCAAGGATTGAGCTACCATCACCGCCGCAGAAACGATCCCCCGCTCGGGCCACATGAATACTCGGATAGCGGCGACATCTTCGTGCGGTTTCTGAGCAACCGACAGCCATTTGCAGCGGACTTTAGCAGGGATACCGCGCGTGACTTTTATGAGAGTGTCAGGTGCGGCCTGCTCCATGAGGCGCGAACAAAGAACGGCTGGACCATACGGGCTAGAAGCCCCGCAGGTAAAGTCGCTGACCCCGTCGCCAAAGTCGTCTATCGGAATGATTTTCAGGCTGGGATTATTGAATTCATCGAATGGTACAGGCCCGCCCTCGGCTCGGAAGTCGCGGTCCAGGAAGCATTCGTCCGCAAATTCGATAGCCTATGCGATTAGGCGAATCCAGACGCTCGGCGCTTTTGAAACTGCTCATAGGTTAGGCGCGACCGCGGCTTTCGGTGCTTTGCCTCGTTCTTGGCCCGGTCCCAATCATGCTTGAGCAATAGAGCAATCCTGTCGCCGAATTCCTGACCCGCCCTTTCGTCTGGCGTCGTTGCGTTCGCCATGGCCGTGACCGCGCTGAGAATTGCGACATCTTCGAGGTCGGTCGGGTTGAGGTTCAAGCTCAGAGACAGTCGCAGTTCGCCCAAGGCTGCAGCGTCTTTCTGCCTAACGGCCCTGTGTACGGCTAATGCCTGCTCACGAACCTTATCGCGCCATTTTGCACGCTCTTTGGTGATGTTCTCAATCTGAATGGCCCTCTCACTGGTTCGCCGTGCGACGAATCCAGTCACGAATGCTGAGAGCACAGCAGATGTTGCAGCCGTCGTGGCGACAGTCGCCCAATCCATAAGTTCTCCTTCAAGGACCCACAAGCCTAGCAAATCGCTAGTTCATTGTCTCTCACGAAAGAAACTAGGGCCGCCCCGCGCTCCGCAATTCGCGATAGCATGGATTCGCTGGAGATCCTGTTGAACTGAGTGTGCGAATACACCGATGAGCTTCAACTTAAGAAACCTCGACCGGCTAGGAAAACAACTGAGCATACCTATCAATGCCGACGAAGACGGCTATCTTGGCCGTGAGTGCCCGGTCGCGGAATGTCTGGGCTATTTCAAGATCACTCCCGGCACCGGCATAAAGGGGCCAGCGCCCTGCCACTGCCCGTACTGCGGCCATAGCGGAGACAGCAATACCTTCTTCACTCAGGAGCAGATCGAATACGCCAAGTCGATCGCGCTCCGGCAATTTACCGATGCGCTCCACCAAGATCTGAAATCCATGGAGTTCAACCACCCACCCCGAGGCGGGTTCGGCATCGGCATCAGCCTGAAGGTCACGCAGGGCGCAAGGCATCCGATCCAGCATTACCGGGAAAAGGAACTTGAGACGGAAGTCATCTGTGATGCCTGCACCCTTCGATACGCCATCTACGGCGTATTCGGCTGGTGCCCGGACTGCGGCATCCACAATTCTGTCCAGATCTTGTCAAAGAACTTCGAGCTTGCGCGCAAGGAACTGAGCCTCGCGGAAACAGTGGAGAAGGATCTTGCCGACCATCTGATCGGTGACGCCCTCGAAAATGCCGTATCGGCGTTTGACGGGTTTGGGCGGGAGATCTGCCTGCGTAAAGGCTCCGAGATTCGTTTTCAGAACCTCCCCGGTGCCAGGCGCAACGTCCAGGAAAAATTTGGATTCGACTTTGCCGACGGACTTACAGCCGAGCAATGGCAGTATGTATCCCGCGTCTTTCAGAAGCGGCATCTGCTAGCCCACAAATTGGGAGTAATTGACGATGAATATGTCCAAAGGGCCAATGATCCGGGCGCTGTAGCAGGCCGCAAGGTGCAGGTCAGTCCCAACGAAGTCCGTTCATCCATCGAAACCATCGAGATACTTGGGCGCAGGCTCTTCGGCGGAATCCTGCCGCCGAACACTCCTGCCGTTTCCTGACGGGTGAGCTATTTCCGCTGCTTCGCTACCTGTGTTCGTCAAGCCATTTGATGAGGCGCTCGTATTCATCTTGCCGAACGTGCACAGCGCCATCCATGACATCGGAGGGGCTGATGGAGACCTCGTCACTGCCAGCCGGGTGGATATCGGAGGTCAGGTCGACCCGTTCACAATGGTGGACGTGGTACGCTCTTCCATCCCCCCGGTAGTAACGAGTTGACGATGCCCCATTTAGCTCGTTCTTCACACCCATTACATCTCGATGGCGTATCCCTCGAACTCTATAGAAGGAACCTCGATCTCCGGCCTGGAGATTTCCGCGACACCAGGAGGAGCAAACTCGTTCTGCGTTGCAAGCTCAGGCGCGGCGGGCTGGTAGCCAGCCGATGTGTACACGGTCAGCTCGTGGAGCTTGGCCGGAAGCTCGGAGAGGGATTCGCGCTGGACAGTAAGTTGTTCGGCCTCGCCGCTCAGGATGAGGCGGTCGACAGCCAGGCGTCTGGTCGATTCGATGGCATACCCATATTCGACGTGCTGCGCCTGTTCGGGGGTAAGCTGCAGGCTGGCTCCCGAATCGACTCTGACAGAGAGGCCGCCGTCTTCGTGGACGTGCTCGATGGTGGCGAGATTGCCGACCCGGATACCTTGATCCCACTCGGAGCGAGTGAACTGGATGCGCTCTCCCTCGGCTAGCTCGCGCTCCTCGGGGCTGTAGACAGTTGCTTTGAGGCGCATCTGCCACTCAGTTGAAGGATTATAGACGCGCGGGCTGTCATCCTGCCCGGTGACGGTGATGAGGTTCTTTTCGGCGTCCACGCCTCTCACTGTTCCGTAGGTGTTCGGAGAGATGCCCAGCTCATCGTTGCCTTTGCTGCCGTAACGGATCACGTTGCCGACTTCATAGTTCGCGGCGATCTTGGCATCGTTGTCTGACAGGAATTTGTCTATGAGTATGTTGGCGGTGAAGGTTTCACCCAACCGCCCCTGCTCGTGAAGATCTGCCCGAATGAGCCGGGTCAACTCTTCACGCTCCGTCTTATCCGGAGCGAAGATGACAGCGCGGTCTTCTTTGGAAACGTAGTCCTGGGCCACGGCAGCCAGGCGGTGTTGAGGCTCGCTGTAGACATGGATACGATTTGTGTCCCGCAGGCGCGTAGTTGCCGATTGTGGGTCGTCGCGCCGGAAGCTGCCCGCCGCTTGCAGCACATCGTTGAGGTCCAGGGCTGCGCTTTTCGAAACATCTGTCGCCAGCCGCTCGCCAAGAGTGGTAGCGCTGTTGGTGTAGATGCGGGCGTCGTAGGCGGCGCGGGACATGGCGACATAGGCCAGTCGGTCATTGATGAGCGAACGACTGGAATCAGTGTCGATATTGGCGATCACGCGGTCGGCGGTGAGTCCCTGCGAGCTGTGGGACGTGACCGCATAGCCGTGGTCGAGCTGCCGGAACTCGGTCGGGTCGAACGTGACCTCGCGCCCACTCTTGGCGTCCATGCGGACGCTGATAGAGTGCTCTGCAAGCGCCGTAATGGTGCCGAGGTCGCGATTTGCGATACCAAGATCGCGGTTACCGGCAGTGAACTGGACTCGGTCCCCCAAACTGAAATCCCGGCTACGCTCTTCAAAGACATTCACGCCATAGAGTCGCTTTGGATCGTAGGAGAACTGTTGCAACTCCTGAAGAAACTCGGCAGCGATGGCAGCGATGCCGCTGAGCTGCGCCACCGACTGCGCGATGGTCTGCGCCTTGGAATTTTCCTCGGGTCCATCCCAACCCAGCGTGAGGGCGCGCCGGTACTGCGCGCCTCCTTTCTGCGTGGGTTCCCGTGAGTCGTTGGATTCGGGTCTGGGCTGGCCGGCCGTCTCTGGTTGCGTCAAAGGTTCAGCCGCAGCCGGGGATGCCGCCGGGGTCAGCGGCTCTAGGGTGCGGCGATCGAACTTCAGCTTGTCGTCGATGTTTTCGCGAGGAATAAACGCATCCGTCACGGTCGGCAGGCCGTGATAGTCGAAGTCGAAGCGGGCGATCCGATTTCCAAGTTTGAGATACGCGCGGCGGTCGTCCAGACCGGAGATTTCGGACGCCATCACAAGAGGCTCAATCTGCCTGTCGATGGTGTAGTTCTTGCCCGCGCGAGAGCCGTCGAAGTGCGTCTCCTTCAGACGCTCGATCTCAACCTTGCCAAGGGTGTCGGAAATCCATTCGGCGGCTTTGCCCTCCGTGGTTTTCATGAAGATTTTGGTGGCGGGCTGACTCAACATCACCTCGGCGATTTTGCCGTAGATGTCCTCCAGTTGAGCACGGCCCTGGAAGCCGACCACGAGCGGATTTCTAGACTTACGGCTCTCTGTCATGGCGCTGTGGAGCTGGGGTAGTTTCTGCAAGCTGGCCAGCTCGTCGATCACAAACCAGACTTGCTTTTGCCCCGGTTTGGGAATCTCCATCAAGCGCATCACGAGGATGTCGATCCATAGCGAGATAAGCGGACGCAGCACCTCGCGCTGAGACTTCTTGGAGGTGATAAAGATCCAGCCCTCGCGCTTTTTGGCCCAATCCGTGGCGTTCCAAATCGACGTGGTCTCTTCTTTCCTCGGCAGCAAACGGAGGCTCTGCGCGACCAGGCCGAGACTGGCCAGAACACCCGCCGCCTGAGGGCCAGCCTTGCGGTCGATATAAAACGCCATCTCCGTTCCTTTGACCTTCTTTTGCAGGAAACTTTCATTAGCCATCCACTCGGCGAGCGTGTGCGGTGTCGGCCCTTCGCGAAGCAGGTGAGCGAAGATTTGGGCGGGCGTCCGGTAGAAGAACTCCTTGTTCGAACTGTTGGAGCTACCGCCCGATGGCTGATACAGGGATTCGGAAATAGTCGTGGCTTCCTGATTGCTTTCGATTTCCATGGCGGGCGACCAGAACGGGCATCGCGCGTCAAGCGGATTGAGAATGATGTCGCCGCGTTTTTCATCGTAGAATCGCTGCACGAACTCCGAGGCCGGGTCATACACGATTGCCACATCGCCACGGTCCCGAATCTGCCGAAGTAGCTGCATGATCAGGGTCGTCTTCCCTGCACCGGTGTCGCCCATCATCTGGAAGTGCT
The DNA here is from genome assembly GCA_965199205.1 of Acidisarcina sp. Lineage (GTDB taxonomy): Bacteria > Acidobacteriota > Terriglobia > Terriglobales > Acidobacteriaceae > Acidisarcina. The sequence continues at coordinate 5,026,818 of OZ240688.1, read as the reverse complement.
GGGACTCTTTGCCGGGCGGAATCCGCATCAGCCCGGTCATCTCCGTGGTCTTGAAACCGAGCCCGAGATGAGCTTGGTTACCGCCCTTCTTACTGGCTCTCCATGCACGGAACTCGCCCATAGGATGTCTCCAGAACTCGCGCATGACGGCATGGTGGAACTCGCGTGGGCTCATCATCTCGGGACCACGGAGGACGCGGCCATATTTCAAAACTTTGAGCCGCTTAATATCGGCCGGCACGGCAAACCAGAGCATGATGGCGAGCAGTACTCCGGCCTCGATGTAGCTGGGGAGAAACAGGCGCGGAACGCTCTCCCCTTTGAAAAAGGTGAAGCGAAGCCAACGGTATAGCGAGGCGTCCTGAAACTTCTGCGGAAGGCTCCGCCCGAACGATCGATAGCCTTGTGCCTGCGGCAGCAAAGTGAGCTGGACGGGTACGGTCTTCCCGTTCGGAAGCGTTGTTTGGCCATCCTCGAAATCAACCGGCAGGGCGAGGCGCGGCTGCCGCCTTTTCGCTCCTGCGAGATAGAACAGCCGGTACTCGCCGGCCTGATGGAAGGCCGAGCCAACGGCTGCGCGAACGTACTCCATGAAGTAGCTTCGCTGCATGATCGGCATGGAAAACGCGACCCTCTGCCATGCGAAAAAGCACAGGCACATGAGCGCAACTCCAAAAGCTGTGAAGGTGTACACCGGCACGGTCGGCGGTGTGATGAGGGTTTCTTTTCTGCCCCAGGACGATGCCATGGTCTAGTTCTCCTTTTTGCTGTTCAACCGTACTGTTTGCTCTGCCAGCTCGTGGGCGATCCGGCGCTTCACCTTCTGCACTTCCGCGTGGATTTTCGTGTACTCGGCCTCGGGTAGAGCGCGAGTCTGCCCGATCATCTTCAGCATGTTGACTAGCAACATGCGCGTGGCGACGAGTTCAACGAGAACCACGTCAGGGCCGGTGCGCTGGGCGGCTTCGATCAGAATCTCGCGCGCCCACTCGCTTACCGCTTTTCCGTTGTCAGCGGCAGCTTTCTCTAGGCAGCGCAGCTCCTCCTCAGTCACGCGGGAACTGACGCAAGAGGCACGGGCGCTACGCCCTCGCGAGCGCCGGGGGCGGGTCTCAGGGGCGAGGACATTTGGTGCGGTAACGAGGGACACGGAACCTCCGAAAGAGGCTGATTACAACTGAAATCAAGGAATTACAGTTGTAATCAGCCCTCAGTTAAGTCTCTGATTTGAATGCGGATGACAACAGTAATCCGCTTCCGGCTAAAACGACACCCTTCGAGGGATGGAGTGTCAATATTCTTCCGGTGCGCAGCACCGCAGTGGTTCTGGCGCGGATGTTGAGGGCATATCATGCCTTCAACCCCGCCACAGAAGAAGCACTATGAGCGCCGTTCGTGGATGTCTTCAAGGGAGCATTCACCGCTTCGGGAGCCGGAGGCTTCCGGACGCGGAGACTAACGGCTACTTGCTGGGCTTCCGGCGACCGAAGGAAGTCCTGGAAGTCGCGGTCCTTCGAGAAGACATATGCCAGTGCTTGCTCGACGACATCGTCGGCAGAAGCATGTATGAAAGCAGCGTATTGATCGACCTGATTGGCGACCGTATCGGTCAACCGAATGTAGGCGCTGATCTCTCGGGTTTGGGTGATTTCAAGTAGAGGCATTGCTGTGTTCTCCTTTTAAGTTTGAATCAAGCTGTCTTTTGTCGTGCAATCAGGCGTTCAGCGGTCTGTGCAATCTCTCGCGCTCTCGATATCGAACGCGTGAAAGGGAGTTCAAAGCGTCGCCGGCATTCAAGCATCGTGATGATGTCGTCCACGCCGATTCCTTCCATCAACCAGAGGCGAGCGGAAGCGATATCGACAGTGCGCTGTGCGTAATAGAGAGGGTTGGACTTATCGGTACGCTTAGAAGCCAGTTCCCGAGTGAGCTTTAAGGCATCTTTGCCATGCCAAAGCTCGCGGGATACCCAGGCCCAATCGTTCTCGGAGTTGCTGCGCTTTCCAGGATGGAACGTTGGGTGTGACGCCGGGGAACCGGACAAGAGTGGGGCTGCGCTCGTCAGGCAGAAGTCTTCCGGAACAGAGAAGGTATCGCTCGGATATTCAACCGTGATGAGGTGAGGGGGATCCACGATGCATTGTTTCAGCCCGAGCCTCGCGCACAATTCCGCGGATTTCTCCAGCTTGGTTATGTTGACGCCTTCAGGTCGCTACATCCGGGCGAAACCGGACAGTTCACGTTTTGGGACTACTTTCGCCTGGCATTCGAGCACAATCGAGGCATCCGCATCGACCACTTCCTGTTATCGCCGAAGCTTGCCGCCCGTCTGAAGATCTGCGTGATCGACAAAGGTCCGCGAGCACTCGCAAAGCCTTCCGATCACACTCCGATCATCGTTGAACTTGATTAAGGAAGGGCTGCCGGTCTATCAGTGATTAGCTGGCGAGCGTGACCGGAACCGTGCTAGCGACAAACATCTCGTCAGGATAGTAGTGCTGAAGGACGGTACAGGCGGCCTTGCAGGCTGCGATTGTTGCAGCCGGGCCCAGGTCGATCACAATCCAGATGCCATCGAGTCCCGCATCCGGTCGAAGCGTCTTCAGAGTTTCGCGAAACTCGAAGCTGGGATAGCTGACTTCAACCGCACCATAGCTTGCGTTGATCTGCACCGCAGTCTTTGAATGCGATGCCGTCGCAGCAGCCAATGCGTGCTCGATCGCCACTTCGAGCTGCCGAACACGCTGCTTTGGGTCACACTCTGATTTCTTGGTGGTGACGTTCATGTGGAGGCTTCAGACCGCTCCCCATTATGCCTTGTTACGGGGTGTGGAAATTCAAGCGCTTGGGAGGCGACTCAAAGGTATAGCTCGGCCCAAACCGCTTTCGCGGCTTTCTGACCCTCGCCCACGCGGTTCTCCGAGTAGCCGGTTTTACGGCAACCTGCCAGAGATAACGCTTGGACAAAAACCGGATCGATGAGAGCGTTAATCTGTTCCCGACAAGGAGTCGCTTGGAGAACGAAATGCAACCGGACGGCGGTAGCAGCTTTGCGAGGCAGTCTCGAAACCGACCGGGAGGTCAAAGTACGGCGCGTGCTTCCGTTACGAAGATCAGACGTTGACACGAAAATCAAAAAACTCTCTAACAATTACTTGCGATTCGCGATTGCATTGAAATCTTGAGCAAGTTGTTCCTCCGCGAGACCCGATGGGGGTTGTGCCGTCTGGTTTCATCCACGCCGCCTTGCATAGGACCGCCCACGCTTCGTCTCTATAGCGATCGAAGAAGTCCCAGCTCATTTGGGTTCTGTTCCCCCATGTAATCACCTCAAGGCCGAGGTTATCGTATCCTATCGCCGGAACACAGTGGCCTGCATTCGGAGCTTTGTTTGCGTCTTTCCCCAAGGCGTCCAACTCCTCCGCCGTCTTGTTCCAAACGAGCGGGGGCTTCCCATCAACGGTATTCTTCACAGCAAATTTCGGTAGTTCGATCCCTATATAGCATCCGCCCAGTAGTTGGATGGACTGCTGCACTTGCAACTTAAGGTGCACAGGATCGTTTATGTCTAATAGCGCAAAGTCCTCTATGTACACCGTATCCAAAGACGCGCCGCTTCTTCTATGGATGCCATAAGCCTGCCAATCATTTAGGATATTGAATAAGGTTGCACCATCTGGCGAGGTCTTGTAGTTTTTGAAATCGTCTAACGCATCCGCAGTTAGAAACGTCCAGGGTGCACCTAGGGCATTGTCGGACCAACACATGATCATGTGGCACGCAGCCGCTATGGTGCAGTCACCGATAGGTTTATCACCTTGCTGGTCGGGTGAATTACCCAACCCGCCCCAACCGTCATCGGGCACTGACCGGTTCCAACTTACGCTCTGAGGTAAGTCAGGCAGCACTCGGGCCTTCGCCAAGCCGCTAAGAACGCGGCTAAAAGCCGGGACGGACCCCATAACTGGCTGCATGAAAGGCTTCTTGCCGAAATATCCCATGGCATTTCCCTCGTTTTTCTTGGTAAAGGCTACCCCAGATCAAGAGCTTGAACGAACACTACGGCGCTGCAAATAAAGTTCCCATATAACAATATTGACATTAGTTCTACTTTGTGTCATACATCATAGCTCATGTTGCTAACCTGCGAAAAAGTGCACCTCCGCGCATGGCAGCGGGCCTATGAGTTGCTCGCCATCGCTTTGATAATGGGCTTCGGCGCACATTCGGCGGGTGCGCAAGGCGCTACACCCGACCTGTCGGATTTCAACACAATCCGCAGTGATGCGCTGCTGGGGACATCGCCGACACCCGTCAATCCTCCGACGTTCGGCTCCGTCACGTCCGGTTATGGAACTACGTCACCCGTACAACCAAGCGCGCCTCAGCCTCCGCCGTTTAATCTCAGTAGTGTCAATCCGTTCAACTACTACTCTCAGGCTGGGAACGGCAGCAGCGAATCGGCGTTCGAAGCGACTCCCGAAGTGAAGTTTGGCTTTATCACTCGCCCTGCGAGATTCCCCCTCCAATTCAGTGGCTTTGTAGACGAATATTCCGACAGATTTTTCGGCGCTCCCCAGAACAGCGATAAATTAGACGGCTCGTTACGGATAGACTTTGTGGGGAGCAAACCCTTTCCTGCTCGAGACCGGCTGATCGCGTACGTTTCCTACTCACCGCAGCGTGTCTACACGCCCTACTTCAGTGAGGGTGGAAAGATCACGCAGGATCTTGCCGTCGGGGTCAACAAGCTCTGGGACTTCAACAACAGGTTTAGACCAATTCTTCACTCTGGGGCCTCGTACGTCCCGATGTGGGAAATAGGACTACAAGTAAGCGGTCAACACCGATTTGTAAACTCCCCTCCTGATTCAAACTCCATCAACTTCAGCCCATCAATCAAGTGGACCGCAACGAATCATAAAGAAGTCCCTTTTTGGTCCCCCGATTATGGGGATTTAGCTGCCTCCCTTTCCGTGGTCGCGGCCCCGCGTTGGTACAGTAAGGTCGGCGGCATCTCGGAGCGTGTGTGGGGAATTACACCGGTTCTTACAATCTCTTGGGCTATTCCACCAGTGTGGTTTGGTCGCGTGTCCAAAATCGTGGGGAAGGCAGAATTAGACTTTCAAACCGCCTATACCGATCAGACCTCTACAGTCGCAAGAGATTCGTACCATCAGTGGGCGGTTGGCCCTACTCTGAGGACGGGCTGGAACTTCTGAACGCGTATTTCAGAGGGGTATAGGAGCTTGCAATAAGCTTTCTCGCCGCTTCGATGGCCGTGCTTTTGGATTGACGCTCAATCGCCAAGTCACTCATCGACATGTAAATCAGATCAGGTTGCCGAATAGTCGGCATCTCGGACATGTGGCCCCCGTAGGAATTAGTTTGAGTTATCCAGCATCTCCGGCCCGTTATTCTTCACACTCCCGACCAGGGGATTACACGCCCACTTCATCATCTGCTCGGATTCGAAGGGTCTCAACAAATCGAGTGGTGGTCTCTCGCTATCCCGCTCTAGCCACCGGTCGTAGTCCTTTCGATGAAGAATGACCGGCATTCGATCAATCACATGGGAGGCCAGTTCGTTCGCATCCGTCGTAATGAGACTGTAAGACTGGAGCCAATCGCCACCCGGTACTTTCCAGGCATCCCACAATCCGGCGAAGGCGAAGGGAGCATCGTCCCGCATCTTGAAGGCGTATGGCTTTTTTGTCTTGTTGTCGAGACGCGCCCACTCATAATAGCCGTCCGCGGGCACTAAACATCGGCGTTTCTGGAAGGGTGTGCGCCAGGTTCGACTCTTCTCGATACCTTCCGAACGAGCGTTGATGGTTGATATGCCTTTCACATCCGAGAGCTGTTTGGTGAAGAAAGGCACGAGGCCCCAGCGCATAATCACCAACTCACGCTCACCCGTCTCCTTGTCATTACGGATAACGGGCTGGAATGTGGTCGGCGCCACGTTGTAATCCTCGGAGAGGATGAGGCTGGAGGGGAGATCACTGATCTTGAAGGCATCGCCGATACGCTGTTTATCCGATTTTCTGTAATAGCGACCGCACATGAATCAAGCCTATCTCGTTCGCCTATTCCGTCTGCTGACTCCGCACTCTTCCTCGCTTTAAGAAATGCACAGTCTGGCCCTGAATTTCCACAAAATCTGCAGCGTGAATGCAGCATTCACAAGTGCTTACGCGGTGCTATTGTTCTTGTCAACGGAAGAGCAATCTTCCAGAGAAGAGAGATGACAAAGGCCGTCCGGAGACTCAGCGATGAGAATCATGGAATGGCAATGAGGAGTCTTTTCCAGTGAATGTGACGCGGGACTAGGGCGGAGACGCGGTTCAAACCGAGGCTCCCGAATTATTCCGATACAGCGTTGCTGTGGCCAGCCTCCGAAGCGGGCCTTCGAGAATTCGGATAGTGGAGGGCGGTGACTCGAAAGAGAAACCGCCCTTTTACTTTGGCCGTTATTTGGGAATATCCTCGTCGTCCGGTTGATGCCAGAATTCTCGCTTTTGAGGAAACAGCGAGTTTTTGTGTGCAAGAAGCTTTGAGAGAACGGAATCGGCCAGACTGACGGCGTAGTCGATCTCCTTATTCAAATCGGAATTGCTGAAATTCGAGTCATGTGAGGCGGCCCACTTGGCGGTGCGGATCGCCAGAATGAGACAGCTCGCAATTAATAGGGACGGTCCTAGTTTCGGCCAGTCAGGATAATCCCGGTAGCCGCCTATCTCACGCGCCACGGCGCACCTTCAAAGTGTATTTGTGAGAGATTCTTCCCCGGAAGATCTCCTGCGGCAGATATCGCCGCGTTTCCGTGCAAAAGGGACATGTTTCGATGATCCAGTCATCTGGCATCGTCCGAATTCCCGCCGCGATGTTCTCCCGGCAGCGTTTGCAGGTTACTACGAAGTCGGAGAACGCCGAATTCGGCCCCTGGAACATGAAGAAAGTCTAGCGCGATATTCGCTGTTTGTTCTCCACGGATGACGAAATCGCATTTAAATAAGGGAAGCAGACCGAGGCTCTCAATCACTCAATCCACAGCCAAACAATCGAATTCGGAGCGTGTTATGAATGCCTATTTCCCAGATCAATCGAAATCACAGGAGGCGATATTCGCGTCACTTCGCACAACGCTCTGTCGGGAGGTTTCGGGCAGCGCTATGCTGTTGGCGCTTCTTGAGAAAGTGAACAGGTTGCAGGAAACTCACACGGAGCCGGACGAATTCAAGGCGTCGTTTGATTACTTTGTCGCGCGTGCGGATGATCAGATTAGCGTCGTCAGGCCATTCTTTCCCATGCTCGTGTGTTTTCTCCCATCTCATCCCGGCACTATCGCCGAATCCGACGGTCCGGAATGCTATTCCTCTGGCAGGAGAGCGATCGGTATTTCGCTAGCTTCATGGTGAGATGTTTATGAGGTTTGATTGAAGCCGTGGGCTTCGAGGATTTCTTGTTCAATCTCAGAGGAATAGAGGGGGCATGAGTCTTTGAAATCAAACTTCTCAAGTCTTTGAGCTTCTTCCTGACTGAGCAGTCGGAGGCTCGTCAGGACCGCGATCATATCGGAACGGCCATTAAAGTGGCGATAGCGCATCGACCCCTTAGTGCATTTTCCCCAAAGAACTACATCGAGCCCTTCCTCGCCAGGGAAGACAATCATCCGAACCTGCATTCAGCTTGACCCTCCAACAGGTGTTCGGTCGGTTCGCTCTTAGCGGCGCGACCTTCTCGCAACACCTAGAATTTCATCAGAATAACGACAGGCGCGCGCCTGTGGATTTCCTGAATTGGCAAGAATAATCGAACGACACGCGTCAGTCACCGCCAAAAGGGCGTGATATTGACCATTGCGCGGCAGGCGGGAACGGAGTCTAGGTGGTCCGCAAGTATTATAAGCAGCGCGTAATATACTTGCGATGCCACATTGACGTGTGGCGTCTTCTGAAATCCAAAGAGCGAAACTCGATCCTTCCGTAGCGTTCGGACAGCTGCTGCGGAAGCATCGATTGCGACAGAAGATGAGCCAAGACGCCCTTGCAGCAATATCCGGCTACGAGCGGGCTTTTATTAGCCTCATCGAGTTGGGAAAAACCAATCCCTCTCTTCGAAGTATCTTTGACATTTGTGGCTCACTTCAGATGAAGCCCTCCACTTTTCTCCGCCAAGTGGAGCGTCTTGCTGGCTTCGATCTGCCTACCGACAAGCGACCGGGTTAGGGCATCGCGCAACGTTGAACCTACTGAGACTTGGCGATTAACTGAACGCGGGCTTCTGTACGACAAGCCGGTTTTTACGGTGACTTGCCGAGTACACAGAATTAACCGACCGGCTCGATGAGCGCGTTGGCCTGTTGGCAACAACTGAGAACGCCGAACGTATCGGCTTTGAGAGCACCTGTGGCCGTGGGGCATGCTGCCCGCCTAGAGCCCACCATACCAATCGTAGCCAAGTTTGGTCCAGTAATCATCCGGCTTTTCGTTGGTGTAGGCAATTAGGCCAATGCGTTTGATTTGTTTGTACCCATACTTTGTCGGCATGTGCAACCGCAGTGGCGCTCCATGAAACTGAGTCAACGGCTCTCCCATCATCTCTGTCACCAAGAGTGCCTGTGGATGCCTCAGTGCGTGTAGATCGTAGCCCGTGTAGTAGTCACCATCCGGCGTTTCCATGTAGACGAACTTCGGTTCGTGTCCTTCGATATCATCCGGAGGGTAGGCTTCGAGGAAGTCAGCCATGCGGACTCCCGCCCAGTGCACGATCTGGCTCCAGCCCTCAATGCACTTGAACTGCGTTATCAGTTCGTGATGTGGTAACCGCGTTATGTCTGCCATGGTGAGCAGCAGACCCGCAGTTCCCGGAGGCAAGGTGGAAGCACTCTCGCCTGATTCCTCGAAGCCGCGAGGCATTCTGCCCGTGTGGTTTTCGTCTTCCATCGCCTTGGCCATCATTAGTTCTGGAGCCATCTTGGGAGAGGAAAGCAGCTTCGGATCGACCTTGGTATCATGTCCCTTGTCTTCCGCGGTCTGAGCTGTTTCGTACTGATATTGCCATGCTGTCACGTCCCTTGAGTAACGAGCGTACTGTGCCGCATTACGCACGCCCACAGTTTGCAGACGCCAGCTTTCCGGCTTCATCTGCATTTTGAGACCATAGATACCATTCACTCTAAGTGTTTCCGCTCTATCTGGAGAGTAGGTGGGCGCCAAAGGAACGTCATGAAAAACGTACCTTGAGAGCTTGGCGTTTACTTGAAACGCCTTACGGAACGGGAGTGGCTGCATTTCGTCGCCGGACGCGCCCTCAAGTGCGCGGTATCCGGTGTATCCCGCGGCCGCTGCGAGACCTGCGACGACAAAGGCTCGCCGCGTGTAGCGGGCGGATGCGTCGAGTACCTCGCGATCGGCTGCCTCCGTTGCCGCGATGCGACGAGTCACCGCGTCATCGGCATCTTCTGGATCTACTGGCCCCTGCTCTCCGTGAGCGACTTCGGTTGGCTCGGCTGCGGGTTTCGCAGAGTCTGCAAGCGGATTCGCTTCGTCTGGTTCCATCATCGCCAGCTCCTTCGTTCCGTCTCCAGGGACGGTGCTTCGACCCGTTGAACCTCGCGTCCGCTTACCATCGCCCGGAAGTTGTTCCAGCCGGCCAGAACCACTTGAGCGATATGCACGCCAAAGAACCCGAGAAAGCTCATCGTCAGCCAAAAATGGAGCCAACGTGCCATCTCGTAGCCCCCGCAAAGCGTGGTCAGCCAGTGCGCGGATGTGGGCTTGTAAATGGCGAAGCCAGTGAGCAGCATTCCAGCACCCATCAGGATCACCGACGTGTAGGCGATACGCTGCGCACCGTTGTACTTGGTCTGGGGAGGGAGCCCTTTACGCAAGTGCAGGTCGACCAGTGTTACCTGGATAGCATCCTTGAGACTGCGGCGCTGTGGCAGCAAAAACCGCCATTCCCCCGAGAGCCAGGTATACAGCACATAGACCACTCCGTTCATAGCGAATAGCCACATGAAGAAGAAGTGATAGCCGAGTCCTTGCGTGACATGATAAGGGACATGCAGCTTGCCGTAAAACCAATCCGGGAAGAACCGAAGAAGTGTAAAACGGCCTAATCCTATGCGGTATACCCGATGCGGATGCAGGTACGCGTTGTCCGAATCGTTCCAGTAGATGAGCAGGCCACTCCAGATCATCAGGAACAGCACCGGAAAGTTGATCCAGTGCATCCAGCGGATAGCAAGAGGATGCTTATACGCCAAGCGAATGCTCTGAACCTCAACGGCATGCTCAGTCGACGCGTCACATCTCATATTGGCCATCACTGCTCTCCATTTCTTCCGCAAACCCTTGCCTTCATCCAGGATGATTGGCCATGAACTGGAGGATCAGGTCTGCGATCTCGTCAGTCTTTTCGTCCAGTGCGAAGTGTCCGGCGTCGAGCAGGTGGATGTCCGCTTTCGGAAGGTCTGGCCTGAAGGCTTCAGCACCCGGTGCGATGAAGGAGGGGTCGTGCTCGCCCCAGGTCACGAGCGTTGGGAGCTGGTGGGCACGAAGCCAGGCCTGCCATTTGGGGTAGAGCTCGACGTTGGTCCGGTAGTCGTAGAGCAGTTCTCCCTGGATCTCACGCTGACCTGACCTCGACAGATCGGCATACTCGCTGATCCAGGTATCCGGATCGTAGCGCTCCGGATGGGACGTGCCGGCGACGTGCCGCTCCTTGGTCCCCTCGAACGAAAGAAAAGCGTTGAGTACCTCAGGATGAGAGTTTGGATTCGACCAGTATTCTGCGATCTTGGTCCATTTGGATCCAAGGCCCGCCTTGTAGATGTTGCCGTTTTGAATGATCAGCGCATGCAGTTGATCGGGGTGCGCGAGAATGATACGGAAGCCGATCGGCGCGCCGTAGTCGTGAAGGTACAGGGTATAGTGCGTGACCTTCAGCTTCTCCAGAAAATCACTCATCGTCTGAGCAAGATGATCGAACGTGTAAGTGTAGTCGGTCGGGGAGGGCGCGTCGCTTAGCCCGAATCCAGGATAATCCGGGGCGATCAGATGATACTTTGTCGCGAGCAAAGGAATGAGCGCGTCAAACTCGCGCGATGACGACGGAAAGCCATGCAAGAGGACGATAGTTGGTGCGTTCTCAGGGCCGGCTTCCCGATAGAAAATCCCGACACCGTCGACCTGCACGCGATGATAGGTCGTCGTAGCGTTGGTCGAAGGCAGCGGCGCAGCTTGTGCCGTGCCTGCATAAAAGGCCGTGGCAAGAACGTAATTTGCTATCCGGTTCACTACGATGTTCCTTCTGCGAACACTTCTTGCCAGAAGCATCCGGTACGAGAAGCGTTGTGCGTCGTGAAGATGCACTGGCAGCGCTATGGGCGTCTAACTTGTTCGAGCGCCAAGGTATCGATGTACTGACGGTGACGTTCGATTTTCCCGTCTCGGATATCCCATACATGCGCGTATGCAAGGTCAGCGCGTTTGTGCGTTGCACGGTGTACGCAAGCGAAGCGGCCCAATGACACCACCGTGGAGCCATCGACAAGAAATTCTGAAGGAGCTGGTGAGAAGCTCTCCCACTCCTGCATGAGTGGGACGAACACTTTTTTCATAACCTCTTCAGGACCTCTGTCCTGAATGTTGAAATCAACCACCGAGATCCACTCGATGTCGGGAGCCATCAGACCAACCATCTTCTCGGTGTCACCTGCTGCTATCGCCGCATAGAAATCGCGTACTGTAGCGACTGGCGTTGTCATTGCGTTCTCCTTTGCCATAACTTCCACTGCCATGGCGCGACGGCAGTCAGCCGTCTCTTCCAGGAGCGAGCTCCGAAGAAGCGAGCTTGCTATTCCTGCGTGAGCCTCTTTAAGGTAAGGTCGCCATAACCGAGAAGAATAGTTCTAAATTCTCGTCACATACTTGAGCAAAGCTTAAGTGTTGCCGCGTCACCCAATCAAGGTATGATCGGCAGCTCGATTGCGCTCGTCTGCCCGGCGCGATGGTAGATCCGCTGGGTCGCCTTGCGGTAATCGTCGGGTTGGGCATAGAAGATATTAGGAACAAAAGTCTGCGGATTTCGATCATAGAGCGGAAACCAGCTTGACTGCACCTGTACCATGATGCGGTGACCAGGCAGGAAGACATGATCCGCATCGGGCAAAGTTAGACGATACTCAATTGCTTTACCTGGTGGAATCGCTGTTGGGCGTGATGGGTCGTCGCGATACCTGCCACGCATGATATCCATGCTGACAGCAAGCTCATATCCACTCATCGACGGCTTCTCCGGCACGAAATCCGGGTAGACGTCAATGAGCTTGACGATCCAATCACTGTCTGTGCCGCTGGTAGAAGCAAAGAGATCTGCGATCGGCCGGCCAGCGATGTGTACAGGAGTTGTCAACACCTCTGAGATGTACGTGAGGACGTCGGGCCGGCTCGCCGCAAAGCGTTGATCGTCAACAAGCCAGTAGCGCCAGGTGGACCCTTTAGCGTACATGGGCCGGTTCGGCCGCGGACGATAGGTGACTGGCTTGCTGGGGTCGCTCACGTATTCGTCGTAACCGCTTCCCACCTGGGCGCTTTGACCAAGCGCGAGCGTTCCATCGGCTCCCAGATTTAGTGAGACTTGACGCGTCGCGGCCGGCCACTTCGGAAGTTGCCGCCAACGGTTGGTGCCCGTTTCAAACACAGTGACGGGTGAGAGGGTCGCGACAGGCGTACCTTCCTTCAGGTTTGCATCGAGAAATGGGATGAGCACCTCCGTGCGAAACCACTCAGCAGTGTCGCTGCCCCACTCCAACGCGCCGAGCGAAGACGCATCGTAGCTCTCCTGACCGTGGAGCCAGGGTCCCATTACGAGACGCAGCTTATCGCCAGCGTGCTCCGACAGTGCGCGCCAGACAGCCGGCGCGCCATAGATGTCCTCCTGATCCCACTGGCCATCCACAAGCAGCGTAGCTACCGTGAGTGGTTTTTGCGCAAGGGTCTTATCGACGGCTTGTTCCTGCCAGAAGGCATCATATCCGGGATGTTGCGTTAGCCTGCGCCAGAAAGGCAGCTGGTCCATGCCCATCGCAGCGCCATAGGCACCTGCCGATCCGTAATGCAGGAAAGCATCGTAATCGTCATAGCGCAGCGTGAACCACGTCTCGTTTGACCGCTTGGAAGCAGTCTGGTCGTAGATGTAACTCATCATCTCTTCACGGAAAGCACCGTTGTGGAACCAGTCGTCGCCTCTCCACCCGTCGACCATGGGATTCATCGAAACAGCGGCCTTTAAAGCGGGGTGCGGATCAATGAGGCTCATCAGTACCGTAAATCCTTCGTAGCTGGTGCCAATGGTGCCGACGCGTCCGTTGCTCTCGGGTACATGTTTCACGAGCCAGTCGATGGTGTCCCAGGTGTCGGTTGCGTTGTCGATGCCCGTCGTATTGAGTGGGCCGCGAACCGGGCGGTTCATCACATACTCACCGCCTGAGCCGTACTTTCCTCGCACATCCTGCACGACGATGATGTAACCACGCTCCGCAAGGTCGGCAAAGAGGGGTGCCAGACTTTGAGAAAGGAATGGCCCTTCCCCTCCAGACATGACCTCATTTTGGCTGTATGGCGAGCGGTCCAGAAGCATGGGACCGTGGTTGACGCCCTTGGGAATGAGAATGACGGTGTGCAGCAAGACGCCATCACGCATTGGAATTTGCAGGTCGCGCTTCGCGTAGTCGGGTTCCTGGTGGGCGAGCGGCACAAAGCTCTTCGGGATGTCGCCTCCCGGTGGGATCGCAGGCACGGCCGCAGTTTGAGCTGAACCCAAGATGGAAAGCGCAGAGAAGACGAGAAGAGAGGAGGCGATGCATGTGGTTTTGTTCATAGGTCTTTCTGAGTTGGTTTGATTCATGCGCACAGGCGCTACTTTGGTTGTCGGATTCGCAAGAACAAACGCTGTGATCGGATGTGCCACCTTACTTGACGGGTGCCGGATGAAAGCTCCGGAAGTCCTTCGAGTCTCCGTGGCCGTTGTATACCGCATGCAGCGGGTAAGGATAGATAGGCCGTCTGAAGGTCACCTGCATGCCTGCCCGGGGCGCGGTCAGCCCGGCGCGGAGGCCGGCAGAGCCGTTTGCCCATTCCGGAACGTGCGCTCCGACAAGCACGTCCGGTGCAGCCTGGTCGGCCACCCAACGTTCCATGGCAGAGAGGTAGTCAATTGCAAATGCACCATCTCCTCCCGATCCGTGATTCATCCCAGGAACGAGGAACAGCCGGACGAAGCCGCGAGTTTCTTCAGCGCCGCCCATTACGCGCTCCACCATTTCGAAGTAGTCGATCTCGGAGCGGGCCTGCTCGGTCACATCATTGCCGCCCTGCACTATCAGCAGCTTGCCTCCCGCTTGGCGAAAACGTCTAAGATCAGGATTGCTGCTGAGGAAGGTTCCCGCAAGGCCGAGCCTCTTATAGTCCTCATCGTAGTTGAACTTTGAAGCCGAAAACCCATCGAGGGGCGACTCGGTCAACGCGAACCGAAAGAAGTTCTCTGCAAAGGAGACGTCTTCCAAAGCATCGGGCCACTCCATCTCAGAGCCCGGCAGCGGACCACCCGTCGAGATCGATACGCCAGCGGGGGTAGTTGGTCCCCCATAAATCGCCATCGCGGCATCCACTTGGGGCTTCGCGAGGCAGTTTGTCGAGCGATGATTGCCGCATTGCACCGTGCGAGGATCGAACTTGCAAGCTATCGGGTCGCCGATGATCCCATCGCGAATGTTGTCGGAATCATCACATGCTTTCAACGCCCCTGCATGCAGGATTTGAAGATCACTTTTGGTGAAAAGAGGCCCACCGTTCTCGTCCAGAAGATGGTTAGCGATCCAGGCGGTCCGCATGCTCAGATCACCCTCATCGATGTCTGGCGCGATGGCGATGATGCCGCCGAAGTCCCAGGGGAAGCGCTGCGCCTCTACCAGACCCTGATACCCGCCTGTAGAAACGCCCAGCATTAAGGACATGATCGGAGGTGTCAAGTAGAAGGCCTGAACAAGTGCCTTACCGGCCAGTGCGACGACGTGCGTTGCACGGTAGCCCCAGTCGATCTTGGTCTGTGGGTTGCTCTGCATCCAGAGACCGTCGTTGTATTGATGACCGCCGTCCCCCATGATGCAGGCGTAGCCGCGAGACAAGGGATCATCGCAGAGGAAATCGAACTTGCGGTTGGCCCACCCTCCACTTCCAAGCAGGATAAAACGGCCATTCCAACCCACAATGGGCAAACGCATCTTGAATGAGATCTCCGGGATTATGTATCCATCAAGCTCGCAAAAGGGCCTGCTGACGTTCTGCGTCATAACGCTTGCGCCAGTCAACGTGAACGGCGCGTCCTGCGTTCTTGAGAAATCTCGTTTCGTCAGTGCGCGGCATTGCTGGTCTGAAGTGTCCTGAGCTACGGCCGGTAATGCAAGGAATGCGCCGAGCAAAAAGGCCAGCATAGCCAAAAGGAGAAGATCAACGGGGTTCTTATTCATGTTCATGCGGGGCCGGACGATTGTTATGCACTGCGGCTGATACAAGAATTTAACGGACCTCTCAGGAGCCTGTTGCCCCGGCAAGGGTACGTTTCCTGTGCCCGGGAGGTTCTGGAGCAAGCTTCTATCAAGCGATATTGCTAGACCTGCGTGTCATTTCTCCAAGGCAAGGCTTCATCAGTGAGAAGGATAGTTCTAAATTCTCGTCACATACTTAAGCAAAGCTGAAGTGTCGCCACCTTCTGCGTCATTATTGGGCCATCCGAAGTCCTGTACGGGTTACAAATGGGTTGCAGAAGCCAGAAAACGACGACTCGCTGACGACCGTCAGTTATCCTTCGCGCTCTGAAAACTCGGGGCGCCTCTGAGCTAAGTACCGGTGAATATTCGATATGACAACTGAACCCTCGCCAACCGCAGACGCGACCCGTTTCACCGACTCGGCTCTCACATCGCCGACAGCGTAGATACCGGGAACGCTCGTCGCGTAAGATGTGGCTTCAAATCCCCATTGACCACCTGTAAGAACAAACCCCTTTTCATCAAGCTTGACGGCGCCGTACACCCAGCCGGAATTTGGCTCCGCGCCGATCATGACGAAAACACTGGAGATCGGCCTTCTGACGGATTCGCCAGTCTTTCGGTTTGTCCACCGGACGAATTCGAGGCCCCTTTCACCTTCAACCTCATCGATCTCTGTATCCGCATAGAGAGTGATGTGGGGAGAGCTTTCTATTCTCGCAACCAAATATTGGGACATGGAGCTCTCTAAAGAGGCACCGCGAATGATGTGGTGTACGTGCTTCGCAACTCCCGAAAGGAAGACTGAGGCTTGCCCGGCAGAGTTACCTCCGCCAACGACGATGATCTCTCGGTCGCGACACAGCGGAGATTCCGTTGCTGTTGCAGCATAGTAGAAGCCCCTGTTTTCGAAATGCTCTTGGTTCTTGACATTGAGGCGTCTGTACCGCGCCCCGCTTGCGATCACGACCGATCGAGCGCAAACAGGCAGGCCGCCAGCAAGGATCAATTGATGGAAGCCATCCACTTGTTTTGCGCTTACAACGTCACGTGAGATGGCGAAGGCAACCCCAAATTTGAGGGCCTGGAGGTGGCCGCGGCTTGCTAGTTGCGCCCCTGAGACTCCGGTTGGAAATCCTAGATAGTTTTCAATTTTCGAGCTGGTCCCGGCCTGCCCCCCGGGGGCATTCCCTTCGACCACAATCGTGGATAGGCCTTCAGAAGCTGCGTAAACCGCTGCAGCGAGACCTGCTGGACCAGCTCCGACAACTGCAACGTCATAGATCGTATGAGACTCAGGGATCTCAGTGATACCCAGTTCGTCAGCGAGATCGCAGAGAGTGGGTCGAACCAGGACACGGCCATCTAGCAGCTCGACCTGTGGCAGCTTCGTTGCGGGCACACCCTTGCCGAGTTCACCGTTTGCTGGCAACTCCTCGATCTGTTGTGGATAGTAGTTACGAACTAGAAAGCGACGGAGGCTTAGTAGATCCGGATCGCCTTCGCATCCTCGAAGTACGACTCCCGTGGATGGGTCGTCGATCATGCTAACGCGTCGCCATATGCAAGCGGAAACAATCATGTTCGCGATATCGCCCTCGGCGCGCATCAACAGCCGCAAGTTCTTCCGCGAGATTCGCAGCAATCGACTGATCGATTTGGTTCTTGCTTCGGCAACGGATCTCTGTGTGTTTAAGAGGTTTAGCTCGCCACTGAATTCGCCCGCACGCAGAGAACGGAAAACTTTGAAGCCACCTCCTTTCACCAGGAGCCGGCTCTCAATCTCCCCTGAAAGAATCACAATCATGTCTGTGTCCCGATCACCATAGGTGTACAGACAGGTTTCCTTCGGGACGGATTCCTCTTGTCCGTAGGATCTGAGTATTTGAAGCATCTCGCCGCTCAATCTAGGGAAAGCCAGATCGTGGCGAAAAGCAACGTCTGAGTTCGACGAAGTGATAGGTTCAGGCGATACAGCCTGGACTGCTGAAGCGAGTTCTTCTCGCGACTCGCTCATCTTCCGCATCCTCCGCAGATCGACGGGTGGCAGCAGCGGCTAGGGGTGTTCATAGAAGTGTCTCCCGAAGGCAGCCGTCTCCCTGGTCTCAAGAGTTCGGCCGTGATACTGGGAACGACGATCGCCGCGCTGATGGTAGGCCCATCCCGCAGATCCTCCATCGAGCACGTTGCGACTACACGGGTTGTCGACAGGGTTGCTGGCTGAGCGGCCATCAGGTTACACCCCTTTGTTCTGACCACCATCGACGTCGATGATGGTTCCATGAATCCATCTAGCTTCTTCTGTAGCGAGAAAGGCGACGAGCTCCGCGACATCGGCTGGTTCGCCGAGATGAGAGATTTTCAAACGCCTGGCCGAATCGAGAAGATACTCGGCATATTCGATGCCTTCCTGTGCGGCGAGCTTCTCCATCAGGTTCTTGCGGCGTGAAGTCTTGATCGTGCCGGGCTGAACCAAGTTGACATGAACGCAATCCTGTAGCCCTTGCTCGGCGATCGCCTTGGATAGAGCCGCAATACCACCATTAACGGCGGAGACCAGTGCGAGATGGCGTTCTGGTGTTCGCGCCGTGCCGCCACCGATCATCACCAGATGGCCTCTTCCCGCTTTCAACATTGGCCAAGTGTTTTTAATAAGTCGGAGATTTGCGAAAAGCTTCAACCCGAACCCTGTTGCCCAGTCCTCGTCCTTCAGTTCCAGAAAGCCACCTTGAGGTGCAGCACCTGCATTGGTCACCAGAATATCGAGACCACCCCACAACTGCTCGACATCAGTGGCTAGCTTCGCAGCGGCATCAGCCTCAGTCAGGTCAAGAGCGACAAACCTGACCTCCGACGTAAACGACCGCAGTTCGTCGCTTGTAGTGGAAAGCTCTTCATGGCTCCGAGCGGTGAGATAGACGCGTGCGCCTTCGAGGGCAAATTTACGTGCGATCGCTGCACCGATTCCTCTTCCGGAGCCGGTCACTAGTACACGTTTGCCATGGAACCGTTGCATGCAATCCTTCGTGCTCGGATGTGAGGGCTTAGTTGCGTGACGCTGTACACCATCACGCGAATGTCGCTTCGAAATGAACGACAAGTCGTCTAGCGACCGAAGAAAGCTTTGATTTCGTCCGCCACAATATGAACATTCTCGTCCAGCACAAAGTGCCCGGCGTCCAGCCAAACGAGCTTGGCTCCTGGTAAATCACGCAGGTACGCTTCGGCCCCCGCCGGCACGAAGAACGGGTCCTTCTTGCCCCAGGCAATCAGCGTCCGGGGCTTGTGCGCGCGGAAAGCGGCTTGCCACTGAGGATAGAGTGCGATATTGGATTTGTAATTCTCTAGCAGGTCAACTTGGTAGTCTTGCACGCCGGGCCGGTTGAGCAGTGCTTGATCGAGCACCCAGTTGTCCGGATTGATAGCCTCAGCATCCCTGGCACCAACCAGCCAATGGAACTTTGTGCCCTCCAAACTGACGAACTCGCGTGCGGGCTTTTCAGTTTCGGGTGTGCGCTTCTCCCACAGCGGCAGCAGCACCTTTTTGGGAGCATCTCCTACACCCTCCACGTAAGCGTTGGCGTTCTGGACGATGAATCCCTTCACTTTCTCCGGGTTCTCGGCGAACAAGCGGAATCCCACCGGGCCACCGTAATCCTGCATGTATAGGATGTAGGACTCGAGGCCGAGTTGATCGAGCAGACCACGCACATGGGCAGCAAGATTATCGAAGGTGTACTCGAAATCCTTGCTCGATGGGGCATCAGAATGCCCAAAGCCAATGTAATCGGGAGCGATCAGGTGAAACTGGTCGGCGAGAGCAGGGATCAGCTCGCGGAACATCTGGCTGCTGGTCGGAAGTCCATGCAATAAGACAATCGTCGGAGAGCCGGGGTCGCCAGCTTCGCGATAGAAAACCTTGCGGCCGTCGACGGTTACTGTCCGATAGTGGGTCAATTCCGAGGCTGCTTGTAACATTGGCGTTGCCATAAAAGCTCCTTCTTGCTCGCGTCCCCTTCGAGACGGCCATTGAAAAATGGTAAGACCCAGCAAGAACGAAGAAAAGTTCCAAATATTGAATTGGTTGGTGAGTATTATTGACGAATCCTGCTGCTATCGGCAGATCGGGTAGCACAATGGGTTGACGTCAAGCCAATGGTCTTGCGTCAATAAGCGGACCTGAGGGGACGATCGTAAGACAGGTAGCGTCGCCCATCACAGGGGCATGCGCCAGCAGGCAAATCGGTCCTGCTACAGACTGCATGAAGCATCTGTGAGGACACGGAATTCTAAAGGCAGAACTTCACGAGGATTGCTTCGAGCGCAACATGAGGACGCTATTGAGAGCATTCAAGGGATTCACCTCGTCTACGCTGCCGAGACTGTTGACCGCCGAGTCGGCGTGCCTTTCGCTTGACTACCAACCATCCCGACTGCGGCACCGGAGTATACGGTTCCAGGTGGCTTCTCGATCAGGCGTGAACGAAGATAAGTAGCGACCAACTCCTCTGTGATTTCCGCGAATCGCATCGCGTTCGGAGCCCGGAGGGCGCGTCTGCGATGAAGCGTGATGGGTATGTTTCCTAATGGCGGGAGACCCAGGTCGATAGTTTGCACGTCTTTCGGCAGGCCAAGTTCTGCTCTGGTGGTCAGTCCCAATCCCGCACTGACGGCAGCCCATAGGCCCGTCAGGCTGGGGCTCGTCATTGCAACGCGCCAGGAGCGACCTGCACTCTCGAGCGCTTCCAGTCCGGGGGTCTGACATGAGCACGGTGGTTTGAAGAGAGCCATCGGCAACGGCTGGTCTGCCCAATCTTTAAAGCTCGGGCTTGCAATCCAGCGCAAAGGCAGCTCGCTCAACAGGTGTGCCGTCTTCTTCTGTGAACCGCCTAGTGTTAGCACAAGATCGAGATCGCCGGTGTCGATCATTTGCATGAGTACCTGGCCCAGGTCCACCGTGACCTCCAGCTTCACTAGGGGGTAAAGCGCACTAAAGCGTGCGAGTACCAGAGGTAAAACTGTCGCTACGAAATCCTGTCCGAAACCGATTCGGACGACACCCGCAAGAGAGGATCCACGCAGAGTATCGATCATCTCATCGTTCAGCTCCAGCACCCTTCGGGCATACCGGAGAGCGATCTCTCCCTGTTCAGTAAGGAGCGTCTTGCGGCCTTGCTTCCGAAAGAGCGGCACTCCTACTTCTTCCTGAAGTCGCTTCATCTGCAGGCTGATGGCCGAGGGTGTACGTAGGAGGCGCTCCGCGGCGCGACCAAAACCGCCGAGGTCTTGTGTGATCACCAACGTACGAAGGCTGTCGAGGCTGAGATTGTTCAGAAGCATAGTTTAGATTTCCTCACCGATAACGTTAGAACTTCTCGCTTTTCGTGAGCTCTCATCATCCGTAAGCTTCATGGTAACGCAGCTCGCGGTTGTATTGCGATGCGGCCGTTGATAAGTGATGCATCTCAAGCGCCGATCTTTTCAGGTGCCAAGCGCGTGTCAAATAGGCGAAAAATTAATTATGAAGAAGATCCCTTCTAACGCAACGATCGTTTTGGTGCATGCCGCATGGGCAGATGCATCCTCGTGGTCCGCCGTGATCGGTCCGCTGCTCAAGGCTGGCGTCAAGGTTATCGCTGCCCAGATTCCAATGACTTCGCTGGCCGACGATGTGGCTGCTCTAAGAGTGTTTCTAGAGAGAGCGGGCGCTGGGCCAATCCTCCTTGTCTCCCACTCGTACTCCGGCGCCGTGATCACCGCCCTCGAAAGTGACGACCGTGTGCGAGGTCTAGCCTATGTGGCAGCCATGCCGCCAGCCGAAGATGAAACGGTGGGTGACCTTTTCTTCCGAGAGCCTCCACACGAAAAAGCTCCCCATCTGGAACCCGACCGTCATGGTCTCTTATGGATGTCAGAGGAAGGAATGAAGAATGCGGTTGCCCACAGAGCCACTGCGGAGCAAAACGCGATCAGGACAGCAGCGCAACGTCCGATAGCCATGAAGTGTCTCGGCGAAGCGATCCAGACTCCAGCATGGAGAACCAAACCGTCATGGTATTTACTCGCTGAAGATGATCGTATGTTCAGCCCTAAAACGCAAAGGTTTGTGGCCGAACGTATGGACGCACAGGTCCGTTCACACTATGTTGATCACGCTCCTCAGACCTCGGAACCTGCGACGGTCGTAGATTTCGTGCTGGAAGCAGCAGGAGTGCTGCTCTGAGCAGCAGTTGATCCACGTAGACACAACCGGTTAACAACAAGGGGAAACAAATGACGACGTACCAGCATGCCGATATCCGGGGCCACAAAATCTTCTACCGCGAGGCCGGCTCTACTACGAATCCGACGATCGTTCAGCTTCATGGCTGTCCGTCGTCGTCGCACATGTTCCGAGAACTGATTTCGCAGCTCGCCAGCCACTTCCACTTTGTCTTGCCTGACTACCTCGGTTTCGGCTATAGAGATGCTCCCGCAGCGACCGACTTTCCATACACTTTCGACATTTTCACCGCGCAGATGCCCGCAGGGCTGTAGCTGATACCGAAGGCGACACAAGCGCCTCACAGCGAACGCCTGCACCCTAAGCCATAGGAGAGCTTTCTTGTGGCAACTCCCAATACGACCCCGACAGCAAGTCCGGCCACTTCGCACTTCCCAGAGGTTTTATGAGCACTGTTTATACTCCAGCTGTCCTCGCCAGCACCGTCACGTTTGGATCCGTCACCGTCGAAGGTCTGAATATCGCTTATCGAGAAGCGGGCGATCCCTCCAGTCCGAAGCTCGTTCTGCTGCACGGCTGGCCGGCATCGTCACACCAGTTCCGTGAGCTGATTCCGGCGCTAGCTTCGCGCTTCCACGTGATTGCGCCCGACTACCCAGGCTTCGGGAACAGTGATACTCCCGACCCAGTTGTCTTTCCCTATACCTTCGACAAATTGGCCGAGATCACTCAGGGCTTCTTGAAGGCAAAGGGCTTCGAGCGCTACGGTCTTTATGTCCAAGATTACGGCGGTCCCGTCGGCTTCAGGATCATGACAAAGAATCCAGACGCGTTGGACTGGCTGATCATTCAGAATACGAATGCTTACGAGGTTGGTTTCAGTGCCGCATGGGCCGGCTTGCGGAATGCGCTCTGGCTTGACCGCAGCAAAGAGAACGAGCAAGGAGCCGCGGGCTTGCTCGAGTTGGATACGGTTAAGGCTACCTACCTAGGCGGTTCTACCAATCCCGCTCTTATCAGCCCTGATGCTTGGAACATGGACTACTTCCACACCCTACAACGGCCACATGGTCGCCAACTCCAACTCGATCTGTTTTACGACTACCGGAACAATGTCACTCTATATCCCAAGTGGCAGGGGTTTCTCAAAAAGCAGCAGCCGAAAACGATCATCTTCTGGGGGCAAGGAGATATTTTCTTCACGCCCGAAGGCGGCGAAGCATACCTCCAGGACCTGCCGAAAGCCGAGATGCACCGGTTAGCTGCGGGCCACTTTGCCACTGAGGACTGCCTAGGCTACATCGCTGAGCATATCCACACGTTTTACGAGAAAGTAGTGGCCTAAGCGTTCTTGAAAGTGATCACCGTCGACCGGGTGCTGTGTCGCCATTCGGTCCTCGGTAGCTAAAAATATCTTCGCAATCTGCATTATGTCACCGGCCTATGGCCTAAACACTGAACCAGAGAAACCCCACTAAGAGAGGAATTCTAATGAAGATCAGTATCGCATCCACCCTGTTCACTGCATCCCTGTTGGCCGCTTCGCTTGCCTCCGCGCAAAGCGCGCAGCCAGCGTACACCGGGACGTTTCACGGTGCGGCCCACTCCACGTCTGGAACCGCCTCGGTCTACGTCGCAAAGGACGGCAAAAAGACCCTACGCCTGAGCGATTTCAAAACCTCCAATGGGCCTGACGTCCACGTTGTTCTGATTGCGGCGAGTGACGCACAGGACAACGAGAACTTTCTTGACAAGAACGTGGCGCGCGTCGAGCTTGGCAAATTGAAGGGCAATCAGGGGAACCAGAACTACGCGATCCCCGAAGGAACAGACCTCTCCAAATTCAAAACCGTTTCGATCTACTGCGAACGCTTCAATGCAAACTTCGGCACGGCGCCGCTTGAAAGCAAGTAGGCACACCCAAATGAGAGGCGCGCCCATCGAGTGCGCGCCTCTCATTCACCGCACCAACGAATGCTCCGCAAAAAGGAAATCGAATGTTTCGCCAGTATCGAGTCTTGATCCTGATCCTCGCCGCGATCGTGCTGCTCGCGCTTTGGTACGTTTTCCGGCCGGAAAAGCTCATCATCAACAAAAAAGTCGACGAGCCGCCGCCTGCGTTCATTGTGATCTGAAATGTATTGCATCGACTTTCACAAAAAACAGCAAAAGACGGAGGTTGGTAAATGACTGCCGCTGCCCTGAACCCGAAACCTGAGAGTTAGCCGCATACAGCGCCGCCCACGTTGCCCGTCCCTCGCGCCATCCTCTATGCCACGCTGGCGGTTGGAGCGTTCGATGCAGCTGATGGCGTTGTCTTCCGCGGCCTGCAGGGCCAAAGCCCGATCCAGGTGCTGCAGTACATCGCGAGCAGTCTGCTGGGCGCACGGTCCTTCTCGGGCGGGCTTGCAAGCGCGGGCCTTGGCCTCATCGTGCATTTCGCCATCGCGCTGGTGGTCGCAACGATCTATATCCTCGCGAGCCGGCGCGTCGCTGTGTTGCGTACGCAGTGGGCACTCCTGGGACTGCTGTACGGCGCTACCGTCTGGGCGGTGATGAACCTGGTGGTGTTGCCGCTGACCGCTGTCGCTCCCGGCACGATCACGAATGCGGCGTTGGCCAACGGTGTCATCGGCCACGCTCTGTTCGTCGGCCTGCCAAGCGCGTTCTTCGCGAAGAAGGTTGGAGTGCCCGATCTTTTGTGCCATTGGAAGAGTTAGTGTAGCGCACCGATTTCTGAGGTCAGATCGATGCAGGATATGGCCGCAAGGGGAGCCGGGAGCGAAGCGACTGGCTCCCCTTGCGGCCAAGCAGTGGATGCCAGCCAAGCCTCAGGTGCTGGTGATCGGTATCCCAGCGA
Organism: Acidisarcina sp.; assembly: GCA_965199205.1. Classification (GTDB taxonomy): domain Bacteria; phylum Acidobacteriota; class Terriglobia; order Terriglobales; family Acidobacteriaceae; genus Acidisarcina. Next base: position 5,002,176 of record OZ240688.1, on the reverse strand, counting down.
GGAGTGCGGCCTGACGGTGTTGTAGTGGACACGCCAGCGTTCGGCCAGCACGCGCAGTTCTTTGATCGAGTAGAAGATCTCCCCGTTGAGGAACTCATCTCTGAGTTTCGAGTTGAAGCTCTCGCAGTAGCCGTTCTCCCACGGTGAACCGGGCTCTATGTACAAGGTCTTCGCTCCTGTCTTTGCAAGCCATTGACGTAAGTCTTTGGCGACGAACTCGGGCCCATTGTCCGAGCGAAGATGCTCCGGCACTCCCTTCATCACCATCACATCGGCCAGCGCAGAGATGACCCTGGAGCTGGACCAACGGCGTTCCGCACGCACCAGCAAGCTCTCACGCGTGTGCTCATCGATCAGGTTCAGCAGGCGCACGCTGCGGCCATCATGCGTCCGTGCGCTGACGAAGTCATAGCTCCAGACATGGTTCCGCCGCTCCGGTCTGATCCGCACGCACGATCCATCGTTAAGCCACAACCTGCCCCGTGGCTTCTGCTTCTGTGGAACCTTTAGCCCCTCGCGACGCCAGATACGCTCCACGCGATCCTTGCCTACTCGCCAGCCGGCCCGCTTCAGCAACGCCGTGATCCGGCGATACCCATAACGGCCGTACTGGCTGGCAAGCTGAACGATCGCCTGTGTGAGTGCATCTTCGTCTTCCCGCCGGATCGCACGGTAGCGCTGCGTGCCGCGCGGCTGGTTGGCCAACCGGCACGCCCTGCGCTCCGTCATCCCATGCTGCTCTTGCGCATGATCTGCTGCGATCCGTCGTCGCTCAGGGCTTAGAAGTTTCCCGAGGCGAAGTCTTTCAACACAAGGTTGTCCAGGCTCAGATTCGCCACCAACCGCTTCAGCTTCGAGTTCTCCTGCTCCAACTCCTTCAGCCGCTTCGCCTGGTCTACCTGCAACCCGCCCTACTCCTTGCGCCAGCGGAAGTACGTCTGCTCCACGATCCCGGCTTCCTTACACGCCAGAGCAGTCGTCTTCCCATTCGCTATGGCCACTTCGATCTGCCGCAGCAGGTTCACCACCTGTTCAGGTTGGTACTTCTTGCCTCGTCCCATATGCCCTCTCCTTGTCCAGTGTCTCTCTTATCCACTGGCACACTTCAAGCCGGGCACTCCACTTTTGTACCCCCACCCGAAGAATCAGCGTAAACCCCATAAAATCAATGAGTTGTTCCGGTAATTATCCCCTTGACCCACGTAGAAGAATAGGCGTACTGATTGAGTCTGAAAGTCAAAACAGACCATTCCGCCGCATCTTCGCTTCACCATCAAGGACTTTAACGCTCAATTTCCTGATGATGCGGCCTGCTTGGAGTTCCTGAAGGATCAGAAGTACCCAAGCGGTTTGGTGCCTTGCGCCAAGTGCGGCGTAGATCGCAAGTTTCACCGGATTGCCAAGCGGCCTGTCTATTCCTGTGATCACTGCGGAACCCAGATCAGCCCTATGGCTGGGACGATATTTCAGGACTCCCGCACTTCGCTTCGCATTTGGTTCTATGCCATGTACCTGATGGCTTCCACTCGATGCGGCATCTCTGCCAAACAGATTCAGCGCGAGACGGGCGTGACCTACAACACCGCTTGGAGAATGTTCAAGCAGATTCGCACCTTGATGTCGGAGGACATCAGCTTGGAGGGCGAAGCGGGGAGATGGATGAGATGTACTTCGGAGGCAAGGAAAAGAACAAGCACACTCGCAAGCGCAAAACCTATGGTCATGGGCCTGACGGCAAGGTGCCAGTTTTCGGCATGGTAGAGCGCGAGGGCCGCGTGATCGCAATGGTCACACCGGATACTAAGGCCAATAAACCCCTCCGATATCGGCCTTTACCGCTGCGACGTATCTACATCCCAAAGTCAAACGGCAAGTTGCGTCCGCTCGGCATCCCCACTATGAAAGATCGCGCCATGCAGGCGCTTCATCTGCTTGCGCTCGATCCCATCGCGGAGACTACGGCGGACGACAACTCATACGGGTTCCGCAAGAGACGCTCCTGCGCAGATGCGATCGAGGGCTGTTTTGCAGCTCTCAAACATCGCAATCCGTCATGGGCGATATCCGCGGCTGTTTCGACAACATTCGTCATGCGTGGTTGATGGCTCACGTTCCAATGGACAAGACCATCCTCCGCAAGTGGCTGAAGTCGGGATACATGGAAAAGCGCTCCTTCTATGCGACGGAACAAGGTACGCCACAAGGCGGAATCATATCTCCTGTGCTGGCGAATCTTGCACTTGACGGCCTAGAACGGCGTCTGCGGAGAAATACCCGTAGCGCGGAAAGGGATCGTGGCACGGACGTGCTGCGGGTGTTCATTTAATCCGTTAGGCCGAAGACTTCATCATTACTGGTGTCTCGAAAGAACTGCTGAAGAATGAGGTAAAACTGCTGGTTGAGAGCTTCCTCCGTGAACGCGACTGGAACTCTCGGCGGAGAAAACGTCCGTGACGCATATCGAAGCAGGCTTTGACTTCCTTGGACAAAATGTGCGGAGGTACCGTAACGGTAAGTTGCTGATCAAACCTTCGCGCAAGAACATCCATACGTTCCTTGAGAGCGTGCGGGAGGTTGTGAGGAAAGCGCAAGGCTATCCAGCATGGCAGATGGCTCGCCTACTCGACAGTTACGAGACTTGTTCTTGGGCGTCGGTTGGAAGTAGTAGTTCGCCTTCTGATCGACGTGAAAGATCAAGGGTTCTACCTGACTTCGATGCAGCAGGGAGTCAAGTTCGACATCAGTAATACCGGAACTCCGCAGGCCGTCGCCTGGACCGATGCCCATTATGGCAATGCCTTCCTCGCGCTCGACCGGAACCATAACGGCAAGATCGATAATGGCGGGGAGTTGTTCGGCAATAACACAGCGCAGCCCAAATCGAGTGACCCGAATGGCTAGCTTGCCCTTAAAGAATTCAATCTGAATCACGACGGAGTCATCGATGCGAAAGATGCCATCTACCTTCGCTGCTTCTGTGGACGGATGACAATCACAATGGTATTTCCGAAGCGAACGAACTGCATTCCCTCTCTTCTCTCGGGATTGCCTCGATCGAGCTGAAATACGTGGAGAGCCGGAAGACGGATGAGTACGGGAATCAGTTTCATTATCGGAGCAATGCAACGGTATTAGAGATCACGTCACCTATGACGTGTTTCTTGTGACACGATGATTAGCAGTACAGAGCTGCCAACCCCTTTAGAGCCACGCGACGTTCGTTTCCGCCGTGGTCCATGTCCTGACGCTAGCGCGGCGGCTCGGGCCAGGTGATTTCGATGCATGCCGTTTGACCACAACCGGGCGAAACCTTATCATCGAAGAAGTGCGAAACACGCCTGGAACGTTCGCCTGGATGTTCCCAAATTGCCCTCTCGTTCAATGGTAGGACAGCTGCCTCTGGAGCAGCATATCGGGGTTCGAATCCCTGGAGGGCAACCAATCATGCACTTCTGCCGCACTTTCTCGGCCCTTCCTGCACTTCACCTTTCAAGCAAAATCAACAACTTAACTACAATTATCGTCCAAAGAAGGCCGAAGACGTGCGATGCCAGCCAGCCTTTTCTGTGGGTACGGTTGCGGGTATCATTGCGACATTCTGTGGGTACGGAACGAATGTGCCACCGGGAGTGTGAAACATGGGATTCACGATCAAAGAGTCGACGCCGCAAAGCCGAGTGACAAACCTTACAAACTGACCTGATCGGCCTCGTTATTCCTGGACCAGTTGAAATGTTAGTCTTCGACCAAAACCTGACCTGAAAAGGGTGGAGGCTTTGGATGAAGAAGAAGCGTTTTACTGTGGAGCAGATGGTTGGTGTGTTGAAGCAGGCGCAGGTGGGGGTTCCCTGTGACTGAGGTGATCCGGAAGGCTGGGATCAGCGAACAGACGTTCTACCGGTGGAAGGCGAAGTATGCGGGCCTGGAGGTGGACGAGGTTCGCAAGATGGCGCAGTTGCAAGAGGAGAACATGCGTCTCAAGCAGCTGGTGGCGGAGCTGACGCTGGACAAGACGATGCTTCAGGATGTTCTCTCAAAAAATGGTGAAGCCTTCGCGGCGTGGACCGATGGTGGAGTGTCTGGTTGGGAGCTACCTGGTAAGCGAACGGCGTGCGTGTCGAGTGCTTCGCCTGGCAAGAGCAACCTACCGTTACAAGAGCTGCCCCGATCCACGGACTGAGTTGCGGATGCGGATCCGCGAGATCGCTCAGGCAAGAGTGCGCTACGGATATCGCAAGATCCGCGTGCTGCTGAACCGCGAAGGCTGGGATGTGGGCAAGTATCTGGTGTACCGGTTGTACAAGGAGGAAGGCTTGATGCTGAAGCGAATGAAGCCTGCCGGGAAGCGGAAATCGACACGGCAGCGTGAAGAGAAGTTGAAGGCGACGGCACCGGACCAAGCTTGGAGCACGGACTTCGTCTCGGACCAGCTTCAGGACGGAACGCGTTTCCGCTCGTTGACGATCATCGATGTCTTTACCCGTGAGGCCATGGCGATTGATGCTGGTCAGAGCCTGAAGGGACAGGACGTTGTACAAACGCTGACCCGGCTAAAGTCCAGCCGTAGTGTTCCAAAGGTACTGTACTGCGACAACGGCAGCGAGTTCACCAGTCAGGTGATGGATCTGTGGGCCTATCGGAATGGAGTAAAGATCGATTTCTCCAGACCAGGCAACCGACAACGCCTTCGTCGAAAGCTTCAACGGTACCTTCCGATCGGAGTGCCTGAACATTCATTGGTTCATCGGATCTGAAGGAGGCTAAGCAGCTGATCGAAGCCTGGAGGCAGGAATACAATGAGAGTCGTCCTCACGCATCTCTCGATGACAGGACACCAAGCGAGTTCGCTGCAACCTAAACAGGCCGAGGACTAACACTAAGCTTGGTACAAGAAAACTAGGCCCTTCAGGGTCAACGCCCCGCGCGATTATGCTCTTCGTTGCTTCGATAACCATCGGGCGCCAACTCCGCTGAGCTTCAATGAAGTGATCCAAAGTCACCTCGTCGAAAAGCTCAGCGTCGACGAATGCGCCCGACGAGAGATCCAGAATTTGCACGGGTGTTTTCAAAGCATCATCAACTCCGACTTCGAGCTTTTGTCCTTATCCTCAAAATAGAGATTCTCTCCGCTGTCGAGTCGGCTTTCGATCGTCTGGTAGAGACGGATTGCCTGCCGGACAACCTGGGTCTTCGAGAGGTCCTTACGTCCGGCGATCTGCTCCAAAACTTCCATCTCCCTGTCCGTCAGGTTGAGAGTCATGGTGCGCCGTTCCACCACAGCCGTATGTTCACCTCTGCCATGAGCCTACGCGGTAGATAGTGTCAACAAAAAATAGCCAACATACTGTTCGACTAAATAATTGAATTGAAACAAGTTGCCTGGATACTATGCGCCATTTCGCCTGTTCTAGCGTGTAATAACGCACAGTTACCTACTCAAAAATAGCGAATTATTGGCTCATATCAGCGCAGCACTCTGCGTAAAGGGAGCGCAAAGATCAACCTTACGCCAGCAAGAGAACCTCCAAGTTGCTGGAGTCGTCCACCGATTCCAAGCGAGCCGAGATCGAGAGGTTCGAAGCCAATTTGGTTGATGAGATCGCTGACGGCTTCCTTAGCCCCAGCGTCGTCACCGGACATGAAGAGAACCGTACGTGGTTTGGAAACAGTGAAGTCCGATATCCAGGCTATGGGAACAGAGTTGAAAGCCTTCACGATCTTCGCCCCCGCGCATGGTCCGCGACGATCTCGCTCGATGTGCGGCCCGATATATCTCCCAGGCTGAACGGATTCATACTGGCGATTCGATTCGTTGCATCGCCCAGGATCCGACCCTTCCAGTCCGGGATGGAAGCGAGGGCTCCTTCGACGTGCGGCCACACGACCGCAAGCACGACGAGGTCTTGCTCTGCGGCTTGCTGAGGCGTACCTGCCTTTGCGCCGGTGCCCAATTCCTTCACCAGCCTGGCGAGAGACTCTGGGCCACGTGTGTTGGTCAGCAGCACACGATGTCCGAAAGGCAAGACGTGCCTAGAAATGGTCTGGGCAACACCACCGGCTCGGATGAATCCGATTCGCATACATTCTCCTTCATTTTTCAAATGAAAATTAGTCAGTGATGTAGTGTTTGCGGAAGAAATCTGCAGGCGAGATTGGCTTGTGACCTATCAGGGTTTCCAGATCATCCGTCTCCTCAGCCCACTCGCCGGTATTCATTCCGTGTACCCAGCCCTTTGCGAAATCCACGACAAACGCGGGCCAGCCTTCGGCAGACTTGATCCTGGTATATTCCTCTTCCGAGACAGCTTTATACGGAACCTGCCTGCCTGTGACTTCAGACAGAATGTTCGCGATGTGGGAAAAGCTGATAGCGGGGTTTCCAGTCAGCCGATAGGTCTTGCCCTCATGACCATTGCCGGCCAGGATCGCGGCATGCGCCGCTCCCAAAGTATCACGAGTCGCCGCAGTAAACTTACCGTCGCCAGCAGGAACCAACACGCCGGTCTCGTGCGCCTTTTGCCCGATGTAGAAGTGGATGTTGTCGAGGAAGGGCGGATGTTCTGCGAAGGTGTAGGCCAGCCCGGATGCAAGAATCTTCTGCTTCGTGAAGAGGTCTTCTTCCGTGATCTCCTTCATCGTGAACGTTGAGTTTGGCTTGCGCATGATGGGCATCGAAACCAAATGCTTGACACCTGCCTTGACCGCCGCGTCGATCGCATTCCCGTGCGCAGTATTTCGATCTGTAAAGGCATGCGTAGCAGTCAACATGAGCTTCTCAATCCCACCGAAAGCACGGTTGAGTGATTCCGGGTCAAGGTAGTCACCCTGCCGTAGCTCAATGCCCTTGGCGGTCAGATCCTTGCCCTTCGAAGGATCGCGGACTAGGCCAACCAACTGATTGCCTGGCATCTGCTTGAGCAAGTGAAGAAGAGTATGTCTGCCGATGACGCCGCTTGCGCCTGTAACAAGGATTCTGCCCAATGTGGTGAATCCCTTCATGTCGGAAGTGTCTTATTCAGTATCTTTCGGTTCAGATGTCTGAATTTGAGTATCAGATTCAACATTTCAATTGATCTATCCACATTCCTTACTTTGAGCATGTATCTGCGCCCGTTGGAGGACACGCGAAAAGCTTTGCATCCGACTGATCGCCATTACATCTGAATCGCTAGATCCCGATGTTCTGAGCCCACGGCCTTTTAGGCTGCCTAACAAGGAGAGAAGGAAAGCATGTCGAATTCAGCTATTGATCTATCCAAGGAGTTCGCGGGTCGCCGCGCTCTTATCACTGGAGGTTCCCGAGGGATCGGTGCCGCCATCGCGCGGCGTCTCCTTGATGGAGGCGCTAAGGTCGCAGTAGTCGCGCGCAATCGTCACGAGCAAACACCTGCAGGCGCTACGTTCATCAAGGGTGACATCCTCACGCTCGAAGGCTGCAAGCAGCTCGTTGAAGAGTCCATCAAGGCACTTGGTGGACTGGACATCCTGGTTAACAATGCGGCGGAAGCGAAGCTAGTGTTGCCCAATTCGGAAGCCATTCCGGATGAGCTTTGGCAGCGCACCATCGCATCGAACCTGCTGTCAGTGGTTCGTGTTACCAACGCAGCATTGCCGGCATTGAAGGAGTCTACTCAGGGCTCCATCTTGAACATTTCTTCCGGCAGCGATTTGCCTGGCAACGGGCCTTTGGTTCATTACGGCGCAAGCAAGGCTGCGATGAACTACTACACAAAGGCCATGGCAAAGGAACTGGGCGCTTCCCACAAGATTCGTGTGAACATCGTCACGCCCGGTGGCGTCGAAACGCCGGGTGGCGACATCATCCGTAACGAACTCATGGCCGCCATGGGTGCTCCGCCGGAAGCCGCTGCTCAGATGGTTCCATTGGGACGCCTTGGTATCCCTTCGGACATCGCCGAAGCATCGGTCTTTCTGCTTTCCCCACGTGCCATTTGGATCACGGGTCAGAACTTACATGTGAACGGCGGCTTTGCGTTCTAAGCAGATATCTCCACTGAAAAGGCTCGCGAGCAGTCGCTTGTGAGCCTTTTCAGTGAAGTTGATCAAAAGTCCTAGTACGCCATGTTGCGAAGAGCGATATCGACGACCTTTGTCAGTTCGGCTCTCGTTGCTCCGCTTGCAGCCTGCACACCAAGCCCCTGAATCATTGTGGCGACATATTTGGTCAAGGCGGCCGCATCTACGTCTTTACCGAGGTCGCCTGACTTCTTCGCCTGATCGAAGCGCTTGCGCGCGCGTCCTTCGCCGCTCTTTCTTCCTTCGATGAGCCATTGCTTTATAGGATTCGCTCCGTCGCCGACGGCAAGTGCTCCGTGAACCGACAAGCATCCTTTTGGGTAGCCTGGCGTAGAAAGGAAATCGACAGTCCTGCGTAAGGCAGCTTCTATGACCTCTCGGATCGTTGACTTCTCTAGCGCTTGGTGCATGTGGGTCTGGTAGACGTCGATGTAGCGTTTGAAAGCCTGCTTGAAGAGTTCTTCCTTATTGCCGAACGCAGCCCACATGCTGGATCGGTTGATCCGCATGGCGTCGGTTAGGTTATTCAGGGTAGCGGGCTCTCCCGATGGGATCGAGTTGCCGGAATACTTTCGTTCAATCTGGGGATCGAGACGATGCAATTGCTGGTCGTCGCAATGGTTCTGCCGTCCTTGCTCGTTATGAGTCGTACGTCCGCCTATTCGGGTTTTCGAATCGCCGGGGCGGCTCTTGCTTGCATCGCCTCTACGATGTGGATTGCGGAACGCCTGTTTCGTGTTCAGACACATGTGGACGCGGTGGTAGACCTCATCGCTCACCGGCGTCTCATGTGCGCGGGCATACTCTTTGCCGCCAGCCTGGCGTGCCTGCTCTTTGCAAACCGCTCGGACGATGGCGTCAAGTCTTGCCAAGTCGGCTTCTCGTCAGTAAAGGCCACTGGCGAGAAGCGCGTTTCTAGCTCCATAGAGTCGCGGACGGGTTCAACCAGTAGATTCGAACAGTGGCGCCCGCAAAAAGGGGGCCATGAAGACGCAATTCGCTAAACCAAAGAACCTAGCCGACCACGTTTGAAGAGGGGTCATATCTGGGTTCCAACTGTTCTACAAACGCAAAGGTTTGCTGTGATAGGCCGGCGTTGAAGAATTGTTGTCAGGTTCAACACGCGCGCGCGGTTCCTGCGCCGCAGACAAGAGCGGCGCAGGAACCTCTATTCGACGGATCGCCTCTTCTTCGTGACATCGCGAGCTGCCTGTTCGATCACATCGACCACGATGTCCGGGTAGGTGACAGGGATCGCATGAGAAGAATTCAACTCGATGACGGTAGAGTGGGCTCGGTCCGCTTCAAACTTGAACTCTTCCTGGGGAATGACGGGATCGAGCAGAGGCCTGATTTGCCAGCTTGGCTTGCTTGTCCATGCAGCTGATGTCAGTGCGTCGCTAAGGGCGGCCGCCGCGATGGGACGTTGGGTGGCGATCATAAGGGCAAGCAACTCTTTAGGCACGTCGGCTGCGAGGAGGTAGCCATACTTGTCCGCTTTCACAAGCACGTTCGTTCCGGTAGTTCCGTCGGGCAGCGTGTAGGGGATCAGATCGACGGAAGAGGCGAAGTCTCCGCCGGCAAATCGTTCGAGACAATCGTTTGTGGATTCTCCGACACCGGGCATCGGGGAGCCCGCGTAGATAAGGGCTTTGACCTTGGGGTCGTCCCCGGCCTGGGTGATGACCGCCCCGCCATAGGCGTGGGAGACGAGGATGATCGGCCCATCGATCGTGTCCAGCAAGCTGTGCAGGTAGGCGGCGTCAACGAGTAGGCCTCGCAAGGGATTGGAGAAGACCTTGACAGGGAAACCATCGCGCTGCAGCCTCTGGATGACTCCATGAGTCCAGAGCGATGAATCTTCGACAGCGCCGTGCACAAGCACGATCGTAGGTTTGGACGAGTTCTCTTCTTTTTGCTTTTGAGTATCCATGATGACTTGTTCTCCTCGTGTGGTTCCGTTGTGCATGCCTAATACAGGTGGAGACAAAGCAATATCAGTCCGCTTCTGGGAACGGCGCTTCGTCTCCCAACGAAGCGCCGCCTCAAGATCTCACTTCTGGGCAACCACTTGAAGTCGATGAACTTCAGGAGCTACAGAAAACAGTTCCTCCGCCTGCTCCACGAGCTCCTGCCCAGCCTCGCCGTTCAAATGGGCTTCGCGGGCAGCTTCATTGTCGAAAGTATCGAAGACCCGGTAGACTCCAACCTCCCCTTCGAATTTCGCAGCGTGCCACGACAGCGTTTCCGTCTCTTTTCTCACCAGGGTGGCCTCCTTCTCCAGAAACGCTTCGACTTCCGATTCCTTGCCCGGTTTAGCTTTCAACTCAACAAGCAACGCGAACTTAGCCATTTCAATTTCCTTTCTTGAACACAGTGACTTGGTGGATGGTCTTCGTCAGTACGAGGCTCTAGGCTTCGGACTGAAATGCCGGATCGAGTTCCGTATGGGAGATGTGATCCAGGTAATTGCTCATCGTCTTGAGTGCGACCCCGATCAGAACCTCAAGCACTTGATCCTTTCGATACCCGGCGGCAAGGAAGTTATCCATGACCTGCTCGCTTACGTGCCCGCGCTCAGTGACGATTTCCTTGGTAAGCGCGATAAGCGCTTGTAGCTTCGGATCGGACACGGGCTCGTTGGCCCTGACCGCCGAAACAACCTCGGGCGGTACATGCATGAAAGCTTTCAGCACCGTGCTATGTGCCGCGATGCAATATCCGCAGCGATTCTCAACGCTGGCGGAGAGCAGAATAACCTGGCGCTCCACTGCACTCAGAGTGCCCTTGTCAAAGGCTTTCTCCAGCCCCACATATCCTTCGAGCAAGACCGGAGAGTTTGCGAAGACCCCAAAAAGGTTCGGGATGAACTTGAAAGACTTCTGGACATTTTCCAGGAGCGGACGAGACTTTTCGGGGGCGGTTTCAAGGCCAACCGGACTGAAGAGGGTGACTTGCGTATTCATGGACTGTAATCCCTTCATAGAGCGAATCTACAGACAGACCGGTCTGTCTGTAGTCGTAAAGAGAGTATAGACAGACTGGTCTGTCTTCTGTCAAGATAAATTCAATGAGTTCGCAAAAACAATCCGAGCCACGTGAGAGGATACTGGAAGCCGCCGACCGCCTCTTCTACACAGAAGGTGTCCGCGCTACCGGGACCGAGAAAATCATGTCCGTCTCCGAAGTTGCCAAGGCGACCTTCTACCGGCATTTCCCAAGCAAAGATGATCTCGTGATCGCATATCTCGAATATCGCGACCGATCCTTCTTTGAGTATCTCGATAGCCCTGCGCCTGCGGGTGACATTCATGAGGCCTTAGCCAGGATTGAACGGGTAGTAAATCGAGCCGACATCATCGGATGCCCGTTCCTTCGGATCGCATCCGAGTACCCTGATTTTGGTCACGCCTTCCATCGCATAGCGGTCGAACATGAAAACAAGTTCCTTGCCTATCTCATCAATCTGCTGAAACCCTTCGCCTTCGACAAGAGAACGGTGGCTGCGGCCTTGCTTAGTGTCGTCGATGGTGGCCTCACCACGAGAATGCTTTACGGGACGTCGAGAGAGGTTCCGATTCTCGCGCCAGCCGAGGCGGTACTCAAGAGCTTTCAGAGCCTGCGAGGTCGACGCCGCAGTTGATCGGGCGGCTCTTGTGTAGCTCGGCTTGGTGCAAGATCGCAGAGTACTCAGAGAACGGGCTGGGTGACGGACTTAGCCTGTTCGCGCCACCGTCATTGCAACTGAAAATTAGCGAACACGAGTGATACATCGCAAGACATTCACCCAGACCGATCGGTAACGGTAAGTCGGCTTCTCGGAAGCAATTCGCCCAGACGTTCTCAGTTAACGAGAACAGCTGTTAGCGTCCGTTGAGAACACCTGGGCATATCTCGGGACTGACCTCTGGACATCGATCATCTTTGGCGGGACCGAGGCGAAGCAATAAGGTGTCGAATCGCCCGCACTCTAAGCTTAGGTTTACAGCCCTAGAGCGGTCAGAAGAGTATCAATCTGCCGATAAGAACGGGTGCGGTCATACTCTACGAGCGCCATGCGCCAGAGGCCCTGCTGGTAGATGATGATGACCGTCGCTATCGTTCGCGGGTCCAGTTCTGCCGCAGTAGGCCGGCGTCCCGGTCCTGGCTCAGTCGCCCGATCAATTGCACCTGGTACCCTTCTATGCGCTCTTCGACACGTTTTCGCAGATCGGGATCCGACAGCACGTCTTCAGAGGACATGACTGCAAACATGCAGAGGCGAGACGGTGTCTCGGGGTTATCCAGGCAGTCTAGTATGGAACTGAACAGCGCCCGAATACCCAGGCTAGCCGTGGGTGCAGAGATCAGGGCGTGGCTTCGTTTGCGCATTTCCGTTTCGTCATAGCGCCGTAGGCACTCCAGAAAGAGCCACTTCTTACTCTTGAGTGTGTTGTAACGAGCCTTCACCGATCCCCATGACCTTCAGGAGGTCGCGAAGCGACGTCTCGGTGTAGCCATTGTTCCAAAACAACAACATGGCCTTGTCCACAGCCCGCTCGTAGTCGAATGCAATGACTCCCGCCATGAGGCTCATCATAGTTCGTTTGTAACGACCGTTAAAGAATGATATTGACTGCCACCAAAAGGATGCGATGTTGTATCAGTAGCTACAAAATGGAGAATATCTTGTCGGCCTTGCTCATTTATGCCGCCGATCGCCATCCGAGAAAATGTGCGAAGGTGCTCGACTCCGAGATTAATTATGTGGACGTCGGCAGTGGAGATCCCATCGTCCTGCTGCACGGCAACCCAACATCGTCCTACCTCTGGCGCCATCTCATTCCGCATTTGAGCGGCCTGGGCAGGATTCTTGCGCCGGACCTCGTCGGCTTTGGTGCGTCGTCGAAATCTCCCGGCCACGCGTACAAGTTTACCGATCAGGTTCGTTATCTGGACGCCTGGTTCGAAGGGTTGCATCTGACGCGCGATGTCACCCTGGTCCTCCACGATTGGGGGTCGGCTTTAGGATTTCACCGAGCAAGGCGCTTTCCCTCTCAGGTCAGGGCGATTGTCCATATGGAGGCGATCGCGATGGTTTGAAACTGGATAGATTTCGGGCCGGCTGCCGACATCTTCCGAGCGCTGCGGACGGAGAAAGGCGAGCAGATGGTTCTCGAAGACAACTACTCCGTCGAGCAGAGATTGCCGGCAGGGATACTGCGAACCCTGAGCGCCGAGGAAATGGCCACCTACCGCGCGCCGTTCAAGACACCTGAGGACCGCCTTCCCACATTGGTCTTGCGGCAGTCACTCCGCTTTCTGTTGCGGGGTTTGCCGCCATGCGAGCGCTCTCAACGCGAAACGACCGCCCTAAAACAGCTTCGCGTCCGTGGGACAAGAGTCGAGACAATTTTGTGGTCGGCGAAGGCGCCGGAATACGGATCCTGGAATCGTTGGAACATGCGCGAAGCCGGGGTGCGAAGATTCTCGCTGAACTGGTCGGATATGCCGCCAACTCTGACGCGTTCCATACCAACGCGCCGCCCGAGGACGGCAGAGGGGTGCGTCGCGTCATGCAACTTGCCATCCAACGGGCCAAGATCCGTGCCGAGGATGTTCAATATCTGAATGCGCATGCCACCTCAACGCCGCTCGGCGACTTCGCAGAAGCTCAGGCGATTATGGATACCTTCGGGCGGTTCTCAGAGATTCTGTCGGTAAGTTCGACCAAATCCATGACGGGCCATCTACTAGGAGGGGCCGGTAGTCTCGAGGCCGGGATCACGGTGCTGGCCCTGCGGGATCAAATCGCTCTTCCCACAACAAATCTCGAAGACTTGGACGAACGTTGCCAATTGAACTTCATTCTCGAAAGCGGTCGGCGGATGCGAATGGACTATGCGATGACCAACTCGTTCGGATTTGGTCGAACAAACGCCTCTCTCATTTTTCCTAAAAACCGTGAGCGGCCAGCCACACGAGTCGCTCGAAGTGATGTGTCGGGTACGAGGCTTAAAGCTTCTCATCGCTGAAGTTTCGGTCCGAACGGCGAGCAACAGGCATCACGTTAGGAGATACGCCTTGATTCACGAGCACCTCATGCACAAAATGAGAGAAAATGCATTCGACGCGATCATCTTTGATTGCGACGGGACACTCGCGATCACAGCTCCACTTCACTACCAGGCTCTCAGTGAAGGGTTTCTGGCTCTGGGGGCTGTACTCGATCGGACTTGGTACATGAAACACGTAGGTCTTTCTAGGGAACCCCTGCTTCATGCATTCGGAAGAGAACGCGGCATAACTCTTGATCATGCTGCGATTCGTAGTGTTCACGAAGAGGTGTTCTCCTCGATAGCAGAAGAGGTCCGGGAATCGACGCCGTGGCTTCAGTGGCTCGTGAAATGCACGGATGAGTTCCAAGGGGCAGTAGCATCAGCAGGGCAGCGCATCTTTGTCGAAGCGACGCTTAGTGCATGCGGTCTGATAAGCCTGTTCAACATCATCGTTTCCGCGGAAGACGTCTCTGAGGGAAAACCCTCTCCGGCGCTGTTTCTCGAAGCAGCGAGGAGATTGAAGGTTAACGCAACACGTTGCCTTGTGTTTGAAGATTCCGAACAGGGTTTCGAGGCTGCACAACGAGCGAACATGCCGTTCATTGATGTACGACAATTTGTCACCTAGGGTGCGATCGCTTCAACAGGCACCGTGAGACCCTGCGGGGTCCACCCTATGCTACGCCACATGCTCTTGCAACAAAGCTTCGAGATATAAGCTCCAACCGTAGGGAGATAGCAGCCGTCCGGCGTATCTCTACGTTTTACTGCGATTAGGGCAAGCCCAGAATGGCTGGTACGTCGGCGGGAGTGTCCGCAACGGCGTCAGCCAGAAGAGTTTCTTCATCGGGCCCATAACCCCAGCCTGCAGCCACACACCTGATCTCATTAGAATGAGCGGCTTCAAAGTCGATGATACGGTCGCCAATCATCCAGGCTGAATCAGTTGATAGCGATCGTTCTCGGAGCAACATAGCAAGGAGATCTACTTTGCTGTGGCTGGAATACTCAGCTTTGTCAGCATAGATGGCAGTGAACATGCCGGTCAGTCGCAGGCATCAAGAATGCGCAGCGCAAAATGCAGTCGCTTCGATGTGCACACGTACATAGGAAAGCCGGCATCGTGCAATTGCTTCAATAACTCTCGGACCCCTGCATAGACTGAAGTATTCTTCCAACCCTCGAAGTCGTAACAGGTGCGGTAGTTGCGCACCAAAGCTGAGCGATCACTATCGCTTCCATCGGGCAAGAGTTCGATCGCCCATTCTTCCACCGGCGGCCCAATAGAGCGATCCAGTGGTCCGTTTGCATTCACACCCAGGGTGAGCAGCACTTTATTAAGGCAGCCAAGAATGCCGGGCTTCGGATCCAAGATTGTTCCATCGAGATCGATCATCAAAGCGGGCAATCGTTCAGCCATCCATCAACTCCTTTGTCAATACGGCAGGAGAACAATTGAAACTCATCCCGGCAACGGCGCCTAGCGGGGCCGGTCTGTTTACATTTTTGGACGAAGCATGTTGCGGACCGGTCGATCCCGGTCCGCAAGTTCGCTTACTTGCTCGCCAAGACTGCTGGGGGCTGTGCAAGGAAAGACAGACCCAATCCCTCTAGCAATTGAGATTGAACACCCTCAGACTGCGCGTTAATCACGTCTGCTCCGAACGACTGGCCGACGATAACACGAGCCGAGCGCGAACCCTGGGGTTGATCCAGGATTTTGACAATGGCTTCTGCTACATCATGCGGGTTCGGGGCGTTCTCGCCTTGGAAGATTTCCGTGAACGTCTGCACCATCTTAGTCGGAACTCCACCGATTTCACCATAAGAACTGATTCGCTGGGCATCAGCAGGCTGCTGAGCCGTCGAGAATATTTCAGTCGGGTAGCTGCTGGGCTGCACGAGCACTATGTCCACGCCCAGCTGCGACAGCTCGTAGCGGTCGTCGGGCATTTCACTCATCCAGGAACTCAGAGGAGTGCTCTTGGGGCTGGAAGCGATTGAGCCGCCCCACGGGATGGACAAGGTCATGCGTCTTAACGCGCAATCGATCCGCTTCGAAAGTGGAAGCGTCTTGCTCCCTCTCGAGGCCCACTGGCTTGACGAATACGTTCGCGAGATCACCGGATTTCCGGGAACCAGATACGACGATCAAGTCGATTCCACCTCACAAGCTCTGGAGTTCCTGGACTTTAGCTCAATGCTTACATGGATCAAGCTCGGGGAAGCGGAATCCAAACCTCGATATAGATAAGACCTGAGCTCCGTCGGGGGTTCTATCCAGCAGAAGTTTGTTGACACCTACTAAGTATGCTGTCAGCATTCCTGTGCAACTGAAATGAGGTTGTCACGATGGAACGCCTGCATACTGCGTCTTTGTTTGCCATTTTCTGCCGGTCGAATCGCCCTTACTTATCCCTCTCAGTCCTGCTAGGCGGGGTGCTTCTGCCGGGTGTGCCCGGAATGCTGCACGCTCAGGCCGTGACCTTTACGGGAACAGCTCCGTCGGTAGACTTCGGCAAAGTGAACCTCTGCGCGGGGGGCAAGACGACGCCGGCACCCTGCAGCGAGACCCTGACGCTCACCTATAAGGTGACCGCGGGCGGTACGCTTGGGCCTGTCAGAGTTGTCACCGGTGGTGTACCAGATCTTGACTTCACCCTGGCTGGGGGAAGCACTTGCACCGGTTCGGTTACACAAGGCGAAAGCTGCATAGTGAAGGCGACCTTCACTCCGAGATATGTGGGCCTTCGTCCGGGAGCAGTGCAAATCGTGGATGCGAGTAACACCGTCCTGGCTACCACGTTCCTCTTGGGGCTTGGCGAGGGCCCACAGATTGGTTTCGATCTTGGCACTCCGATTGCCCTCCCTCTCAGTGGCGGATTTCTACCGGACCGGATTGCAACGGATGCCATTGGCAATCTCTTCGTGTCAGGTGGCCCTGACCCGGGTTATGCCGTCCCGTTTTATGTGCTCAGATATCCTGCAGACGGTGGCCCTCAGATTACGCTTCCATTTAAGACTCCGGATAGTTATGGATCCCCAGTTGTGGACGGTGCCGGCGACGTAATCGCATTCGACTACACCGCCGGTACGGTCGTCGAACTACCCGCCGGCGGAGGTGCTCAGTTCACTCTCCCTTTCGATTACGCAGCCTTTCCTCCGTTGACCGGCTTTGAAAGCCTGACCGTGGATGGTCGCGGCAATGTGTTCCTCGTCACTTTAACTTCGGGCGCTACAGCCAGTGGCTCGGTCGTAGAGCTCCCGGCCGGAGGGGGGAAGCAGATCACGCTTCCATTCAGCGGGCTCTCCGAACCCACTCTGGTGGCAACCGATTATGCCGGCGATGTCTTCGTCCAAGATTCCCAGTACTTCCCATCTTCTGAAACGTCGATCTCCCCTATATTCGAGCTGCCGGGTGGCACCACACCCCAGAAGACTCTCACCCAGGCGCCTAGTTCTCCTGAGGGCTTGGCTGTAGACGGCCCAGGAGATGTCTTCACCTCTGGCTCTCTCAGTAGTAGCCCTACCGCCTTTGACGGTCTCGTCGAGTTGCCCGCCGGCACCACTGCGGTGATTCCCCTCGTCACCAACCCGAACTCCTACGTGAACTCCATGGCCGTCGGCCTCTCCGGCGACGTGTACTTTATCGGTAATTCTTATCTTTTGGCGCTGCAGCGGTCGCAGCCGCCGCCTCTCGACTTTGGCGAGATACCGGTCGAGAGCACGACCAGTCTGCCGCTGACGCTCCAGAACACGGGCACCAGCGTACTCACCGTGACGCCCGTCTTCGATACCACTGGCTATTCCATCCTGAGTACGTCGCCGGCAGGTTGCCTGGCGGGAATTGCAGCAGCCCAAACCTGCACACTACAAATTCAATTTGCCCCGGTCATCGCCGGACCGCAAAGTGGCCTGTTGACCCTGCAGACCAATGGGCTCACGAATCCTGCCGTCCCCCTCACGGGAACCACTGGTGTCGCGACTCCAATCCTGAGTGCAGTCTCTGGAGTCTATTCGTCTACGCTTAACCTCTCCGTCTCCATCACCGATGCGACTCCTGGTGCCGGCATCTACTACACTACCGATGGGACCGTACCCACCTCCTCCTCGACCAAATACACGGCTCCCATCTCCATAGCTTCGACGGCCCGTCTCAACGCGATCGCCGCGGTCGGAAGCGTCCCCTCCGCGATTGCGACCGCAGCCTACATCATCGTCAGTAAGCACACCAACGACTTCAACTACAGCAACGGCTTTGTGACTGACCTGGGCAACCCTCCGATCTACTACTTTGGCAGCACCCAGGTGAACGGTCCCAATCTTGAACTGACCGGCGTCTCGAACAACTATTATCCCGACGGCCTGGACGAGGCGGGCGGCATAGTCTACACGCCGCCGGTCAATATTCAGGCCTTCATGACAGAGTTCATCTTTCAGCTGACGAATGCTGAAGCAGACGGGTTTACCTTCACCATCCAAAAGTCCGTTCCAACTTATGAGTTATACCTTGGCGACCATGGCGCAGGGCTTGGCTATGCCGGTATCCCGAACAGCGTCGCCCTGAAGTTCGACCTGCACAACGATAGCGGTGAGGGTTCGAACTCCACCGGCTTGTACATCAATGGGGCCGATCCCACCGTACCCTCGATCAGCCTAAGTGGCAGTGGGATCAATCTCCACAACGGCGATAGCGTCCTTGCCAGCTTGGCCTATGACGGCGCGAACCTCTCCGTCACTCTGACGGACCTCGTTACCCTCGCCACCTGGTCGCACTCCTTTGCGGTCGACATTCCTACCGCTGTCGGCAGCCCCACAGCGATGGTAGGCTTCACCGCAGGCACGGGCAAAGAGACCGCGATCCAGCAGATACTTGCCTGGACCTTCGTATCCGGAACGCCAGTGGCGCCGGCTCCAGCCCCCCCTCCTTCCCCTTCTGCTCCTGCACTTCCCTACTATCCGTCCGGCTTTGTGGCCGGGGGCACGGTCGCCAATGGCAGCGCCTCCCGGTCCAGCAATGTTCTGCAATTGACCGACGGCCAGGTCTTTGAGGCAGGTAGCGCGTTTTATGCCAATAGGGTCAACATTCAATCGTTCACAACCGATTTTTCCTTCCAGCAAACCGGAACTGCCGACGGGATGACCTTCACCATCCAGAACGCCGGGGTCAATGCGCTCGGCAACTACGGCGGCTCACTAGGCTACGCGCCTATGGGAAAGAGTGTCGCCCTGAAGTTAGACATCCACAACAACCAGGGAGAAGGACAAGACTCCACAGGCCTCTACGTGGATGGCGCCCTGCCGACCCTACCCGCAACTGACCTCGCAAATACGGGCATTTACCTGCAGAGCGGGTACCCGTTCGCGGCTCACATAACCTATGACGGCGTCAATCTGAGCCTTACCCTTACGAACCAGGTAACACGGACCACCTGGTCTCAGTCCTTTCCCATCGACATCCCGGCGACCGTTGGCGGCAGCACGGCTTTTGTGGGGTTCACTGGCGGGACCGGTACAGACACAGCGGTTCAGCAGATCTCGAACTGGAGCTTCACAAATCCATAGTTCATTCAGAACGGCCGCGAAGACAATCGCGGTGCTTGGAATTCATCCCGTCGACCGAAATTTACCAAAATTGTGAATTGTCCTCACAGGTCGACATCATGCCCACGATCCTCGAGGTGTCGAAGGTGGAGATGCCTTCATCCGTAAATGGCGTCACCCAAAAGCCTCTCGATGGCAGCAGCCTGGCGTACACCTTCGATGACGCGAAAGTCGCCTCGAAACACACGACGCAGTACTTTGAAATGTTCGGCAATCGTGCCATCTATGACAATGGCTGGATCGCCGCGACCACGCCTGCAGGAGTTCCGTGGAGCTCGATCGCACCTCAGACCGATCCCATCACCGGCCACAAATGGGAGCTTTACCATGTCTCCGAAGATTTCAGCGAAGCCAATGATCTAGCCGCGACCATGCCGGACAAGCTTAAGGAGATGCAGTTTCTCTTCTACACCGAGGCAGCGAAGAACAACGTTCTCCCGATCGACAACGATCGCACACAGCGCCTCAATCCCGCAATGCGACCGAGCCTGACCCGCGGCCGTACCGGACCGGACCTCGCATTCTGGAATATCATTGCCCGATGACGGTAGATAGTTGTCTAAGGGAGATTGCATGAAAGCAGCAAAGACAATAGCACTTGCCGTCGTTCTCGTCGTGTCCCCGATTTATGCGAAGGACAAGTTTCCGTCACTCCCGGAAAGCGTGATGGCGGCAAAAACCGTGTACATTGACAACCAAACGGGGGGCCCACAGATTACAGACCGAGCCTACGATGCATTAACTAAGTGGGCACGGTTCAAAATTGTGAAGGACGCAAAGAGAGCCGATTTGGTGCTTCGGTTCACAGCAGACACCGATGGCAGACCGACCCCACCAGGCAATAACATTGATGTATCGCCTACCCCTATACTTCTCTCTGTACGCGACCAAGCTAATAGTGAACTATGGTCTGTATCTAAGAACAAGCCGTTTCGTAGTCAAACGACTCTAGATATCGATGAATTCAAGAAACGAGTTGAAGAACAAGAAAAAGGCAAATGAGCTTTGCAAAGCCGGTTAGTTCGGCTGCAGCGCAAGCTGAGTCATCAAATAGGCATGCTGCTCCGGATAAACTTGATTGAGCGTCTCATTTCTTCACCGATGTGGTGTGGCCAAAGGCGGGTCGAACCCGCGCTTGGTCTGTTGTCGCGGTGGGCTTCTCCATCGCGTCCGCAATCTGCTTGAGGCTAATGGCGATTGAAACCATGCAGTGACCGGTGATGTCCATTCCATCCGGATAGAGCTTGGCATTTGTTCAGTTAGCACAAGCGGTCAGGTCGGAATGATCCTGGAGCTTTGCCATAACGCGCGGTTGGCGTATGAGTGGATGGTGAGAATGCAAATGGGTAAACAATAATTGAAGCGTATCCGGAGGGGAAGAGTCAGTCGAATCCTCGATACAGGTTTACGAATTCTCTGCGTTCGAGTCTTGATTGGCGGAGAGAGGGGGATTCGAACCCCCGATAGAGCTTTTGACCCTATAACGGTTTAGCAAACCGCCGCCTTCAGCCACTCGGCCATCTCTCCGGCTGCACTAAACGGATTATATAGGAGAAGCGCCTCGCCAAATCCGCACTCATTCACCTTAGCGGCTCAACGTCTCCTCAGACAACCCGATCTTCACCACTGCTACCCGCAACTACATCGCGGCAACCATCCCGGCGACCTTCTCGGCCACTCCATGGTGCGCCAGGTACGCCTCAATCGCGGCGGCAGCCTTCCGCCCTTCGGCGATCGCCCATACCACCAGCGACTGGCCACGGTGCATGTCGCCTGCGACAAATACGCCGGGGGTGGAGGTCATATAGTTCTCATCGGCGGCCACGATGCCGCGCTGATCGAGCAACAGGGAGAGTTGCTCCACGATGCCTTGTTTCACCGGCCCGGCAAAACCGATCGCCACCAACACCAGGTCGGCGTCAAGCGAGAACTCTCCCCCTTCAACCGGCAGGAAATACGGCGCTGGCCCGAGGCGGACGCCATGAAGCTGTCGCACATGTCCACAATCATCGCCGGTGAATGCAGTCGTGCGCACATTCCATTCCCGTACGCCTCCCTCTTCGTGCGAACCTTCGCTGCGCAACTGCAACGGCCACAGCGGCCACGGCGTCGAGGGCGATCGGGACTCCGGCGGCATCGCGTGAATCTGGAATTGACGCACGCTCTTCGCTCCCTGTCGATGGCTGGTGCCAAGGCAGTCTGCCCCTGTGTCCCCTCCGCCGATGATGATCACGTGCTTGCCGGTCGCGAGAATGTCAGTCTCAGCGTTCAGCCGGTCCCCGAGAACGCGGCGATTGGCCTGCACCAGATAATCCATCGCAAAGTGAATGCCGTGAAGATCGCTGCCCGGCAGGCGA
The DNA here is from genome assembly GCA_965199205.1 of Acidisarcina sp. Classification (GTDB taxonomy): domain Bacteria; phylum Acidobacteriota; class Terriglobia; order Terriglobales; family Acidobacteriaceae; genus Acidisarcina. The sequence goes on along the minus strand of OZ240688.1, from coordinate 4,980,140 downwards.
AGCTGCCGCGGTTCTTCCGCTCCGCATGCCAGCAGCACCGCATCGGCCCGTCGCCGCAATTCGTCGAACGACATATGAGACGAAGATATTTCGCCTTCGCCACTTCCGCCTACATGCATGCCGGTAACAAATCGAACGCCTTCGGCACGCAGCTGCTCGATGCGGCGATCGACGATCTCTTTCTCCATCTTGAAGTGCGGGATGCCATACATGAGCAAACCGCCCAGCCGATCTGCCTTTTCGTAGACCGTCACCGAGTGTCCGGCCCGGCGAAGCTGCTGGGCCGCGGCAAGACCGGCCGGCCCGGAGCCTACGATCGCCACTTGCTTGCCCGACTCGAAGGCGGGCGGCTCCGGCGGAATCCATCCTTCGGCGAAGCCTCGATCGGCAATGCTTTTCTCAATCTGCTTGATTGTGACCGGCGGCTCGATGATCCCTAAGACGCAAGCCGTCTCGCAGGGAGCCGGGCAGATTCTTCCCGTAAATTCCGGAAAGTTGTTTGTTGCGTGTAAACGGCGCAGCGCCTCTTCCCAACGGTTGTCATACACCAGCTGGTTCCAATCGGGAATGATGTTATTGACCGGGCAGCCGGTGTGGCAGAAAGGCACCCCGCAATCCATGCACCGCGCGCCTTGCTCCTGCAGCTTCTCCGTCGGGAGTTCTCGATAAATCTCGAACCAATCGTGGACCCGCTCAGCAACCGGCCGACGCTCTGGCAGTTCGCGTGAAAACTCCAGGAACCCTGTGGGTTTAGCCATGATGTACCTGCTCTGCTCTCGCCACGTTCGCCACCAGCACACCGGGCAGCTGGCCGTTCACGCTTCCCTTTTCTTTTTCGCGCGCGGCGTTCTGCACCCGTTTTAATTCATGCGGATACACTTTCAAAAACCTCGCCCGGTTCTCATTCCAGTTATTCAGGATCCACGCTGCACGCGGGCTATCCGTCAGCGCCCGGTGCTTCTCCACCATCCCACGTACAAGGGCAACGTCCTTGCTCTCCGCCAATGGCTCAAGATCGACCGACGCGCGGTTGCACTGGGTGCGAGAAAATTCCCCTGACTCATCCAGCACAAAAGCGACGCCCCCACTCATGCCCGCAGCGAAGTTACGCCCACACCCGCCGAGCACCACGACCAGGCCATTGGTCATGTACTCGCAGCCATGGTCGCCAACTCCCTCCACCACCGCCGTCGCACCGGAGTTGCGCACTGCAAACCGCTCCCCGGCAACACCGTTCAGAAACACTTCGCCACTCGTCGCACCATAGAGAACCACGTTGCCGACAAGAATGCTCTCTTCCGGCAGGAATCCCGAGTGCTGCGGCGGGAAGATCACAACTCGTCCTCCGGAAAGGCCTTTCCCCACGTAATCATTGGCCTCGCCTTCTAGGGTGAGCGTCACGCCGCGCGGCAGAAACGCCGCAAAGCTCTGTCCCGCCGAGCCGCGGAAGTGAAAACGCACCGTCTCATCCGGCAGTCCTGCCGAGCCGTACCGCCGTGCTATTTCTCCGCCCAGCATGGCCCCGACCGATCGATGAACATTGCGAATCGTCAGCTTCGCCTCAACCGGCGTTCCGTTGTCGATGGCCTCGCGAGCCAACCCGATCATCTGGTGATCGAGCACGTCTTCCAGGCCGTGGTCCTGCTTGTGAACGCAATGGCGCTTGACGCGGTCCGGCAGCGGCGGGCTATAAAGCACCTGCGAAAGATCGACGCCGCTCGCCTTCCAGTGGGCGTTGACCGGCCGGCTCTCCAGCTTGTCGACGCGCCCGACCATCTCGTCCATCGTCCGGAAGCCGATCTGCGCCATCAGTTCGCGCACCTGCTCGGCGATATAGAAAAAGAAGTTGATCACGTGCTCCGGCTCACCCGCAAAATGTTTCCGCAGTTGCGGGTCCTGAGTGGCAATGCCCACCGGACAGGTATTTAAGTGACACTTGCGCATCATGATGCAGCCCATCGCAATCAACGGCGCCGTGGCAAACCCAAACTCCTCCGCGCCTAGCAGCGTTGCGATCACCACGTCGCGCCCGGTCTGCAGCTTGCCATCGGTCTGCACCCTGATCCGGCTGCGCAGATCGTTCAGCAGCAGCACCTGCTGCGTCTCTGCCAAGCCCAGCTCCCAGGGAATCCCGGCATGTTTTAGCGAACTGAGCGGCGCCGCTCCCGTACCGCCGGTATCTCCACTCACTAGCACCACGTCGGCGTGGGCCTTCGAAACACCCGCCGCCACCGTGCCCACGCCGACCTCGGCGACCAGCTTCACTGCGATACGCGCCGACGGGTTCACATTCTTGAGATCGAAGATCAGCTGAGCCAGGTCTTCAATCGAATAAATATCGTGGTGCGGCGGAGGCGAAATCAGCGTTACGCCCGGGGTCGAGTGGCGCAGCCGTCCAATCACCTCATCCACCTTGTGGCCCGGCAGCTGGCCGCCCTCGCCCGGCTTCGCCCCCTGCGCCATCTTGATCTGCAGTTCATCCGCATTGACCAGGTAGCTGGTCGTCACCCCAAACCGTCCCGACGCAATCTGCTTCACTGCGCTACGCCGCAGGTCCCCGTTGGCATCCCGGGTAAAACGCGCTTCATCCTCTCCGCCCTCGCCGGTGTTCGACTTGCCGCCGATGCGGTTCATGGCGATGGCGAGCGTCTCGTGCGCCTCCTTGCTGATCGAACCGAAAGACATTGCGCCGGTCATGAATCGCTTCACGATTTCCGTAGCTGGTTCCACCTCTCCAAGAGGCACGGGCTTTTCCGCCAGCTTGATCTTCAACAGCCCCCGCAGGGTACAAAGAGTCTTGTTCTGCTCATCGATCAGGTCGGTGTATTCCTTGAACGTCTTCGGGTTGCTCTCCCGCACTGCATGCTGCAGCTTGCTGATGCTCAGCGGATTGATCGAGTGGTATTCTCCCTCGACGCGGTACTGATAGCTGCCGCCAACCGCAAGCTCCGTCTCCGAACGCGAAGGCGGCTGGAAGGCGTACTCGTGCTTCATCCGCGCTTCCTGCGCAATGACCTTTAGTCCCACTCCCTCGATCCGTGATGCCGTTCCTGAAAAATAAGTGCCGATCAGTTCTTTGTTCAATCCGATCGCCTCGAAGATCTGGGCGCCGCGATAACTCTGCAGCGTCGACACTCCCATCTTCGAAAATGTCTTCAGCAGCCCCTTGTTGATCGCCTTGATGAAGTTGACCACCCCCTTCTCGGGAGTGACTCCACCTGGCAACCGGCCGTCATTCGCAAGCGTTTCGATCGATTCGATCGCCAGGTAAGGATTGATCGCGCTCGCGCCATAGCCTATCAGCAGCGCGAAATGCATGACTTCCCTCGGCTCTCCGGTCTCGACGATCAGGGCCACCTGGGTGCGAGTTCCCTCACGAACCAGCAGCTTGTGGACCGCCGCCAGCGCCAGCAGGCTGGGAATCGGCGCCGATTGCCGGTCCACCCCGCGATCGCTGATGATCAGCAGCGTATAACCGTTTCGCACCGCCAGAGAGGCGCGCTGGCAAAGCTCTTCCAAGCCCCGCTGCAGGCCGGCCTCGCCGTCCTCTGAGCGGAAGAGAGCGATCAGTGTCGTCGCCAGCAGGTCGCCCGTCGAGATCCGCCGCAGCTGTTCTAATTCCCTGTTGGTCAGCACTGGCTGTGGCAGCTTCAGGGTGTGACAGTTCTTCGGCTCTTCGGCAAGAATGTTCCGCTCCGTGCCGATGTAGCTGATCAGCGACATCACCATCTCTTCACGGATCGGATCGATGGGAGGGTTCGTCACCTGCGCGAAGAGCTGCTTGAAGTAATTGAAGAGCAGTTGCGGACGATCGGAAAGACAGGCCAGCGGCGTATCCATTCCCATCGAGCCGACCGGCTCCTCGCCATGCGCCGCCATCGGCCCGACGATCATCCTCAAATCTTCTTCGGTATAACCGAACGCCCGCTGTCTCGACTGCAGGGTGCCCGGCTCCTGCCCATGCAGCCGCCCCGGCTCGCCCATCTGCTTCAGCGTGATCTGGTGCTCCTCGATCCACTCCGCATAGGGCTGGCGCGAGGTCAACTGCTGCTTGATTTCTTCATCGGGAATGATGCGGCCGGCGACCGTATCTACGAGGAACATCTTGCCCGGCTGCAGCCTTCCCTTCTGCCGGACGTTCTGCGCAGGCACATCCACCACGCCCGCCTCCGAGGCCAATACGACGACGTCGTCATTCGTCACGACGTAGCGTCCCGGTCTCAGGCCGTTGCGATCGAGCATTGCGCCAATGACCCGGCCATCCGTGAAGGCCATCGCCGCCGGTCCGTCCCATGGCTCCATGAGTGAAGCGTGATACTCATAAAACGCCCGCCGCGCCGGATCGATGTGCGGATTTCCCGACCACGCTTCCGGAATCAGCATCGCCATCACGTGCGGCAGCGAGCGTCCTGACTGGAAAAGCAGCTCCACCGCGCTGTCAAACGCCGCCGAGTCGCTCCCGCCCGCAGTGACGATCGGGAACAGCTTCTTCATGTCCTCGCCAAACAGCGGCGACTCCATCAGGAACTCGCGCGCCTTCATCCAGTTCACGTTGCCGCGCAGCGTGTTGATCTCCCCATTGTGGGCGACATACCGGTACGGATGGGCCAGCGGCCAGCTCGGGAAGGTGTTCGTCGAGAACCGCTGATGCACGACGCAAAGCGCGCTCTTGACTGAGGGGTCAGCCAGCTCGCCATAAAAATTCGCGATCTGCGGCGCAAGCAGCAGTCCCTTGTAAACGATCGTTCGCGACGAGAGCGACGGAATGTAAAAGAAGTGCCGGTCCTCGATCTCCGCAGCCGCAATCTCGTGCTCGATGCGCTTCCGCGTTACATACAATTTCCGCTCGAAATGATCTTCGTCCCAGTCCTCAGGACGCCCGAGAAATATCTGCTGAATGTAAGGCTGCGTCGAACGGGCTTCCCGTCCAATAGCCGCGCTGTCGCAAGGCAGGTCGCGCCAGCCGAGCACCGTCAGTCCCTCTTCGCGCACGATCCGCTCAAAAATTCCTTCACACTGCAGCCGCTGGTGCTTGCCAACCGGGAGAAACACCATGCCGACGGCGTACGCGCCTGGCGCCGGCAGCGTGAAGCCGATGGTTCGGCACTCGCCCGCGAAGAACTCGTGAGGAATCTGGATTAGAATGCCGGCGCCATCGCCAGTTTCTGGGTCGCAGCCGGAAGCGCCGCGATGCGTCAGACGGATCAGGACCTCGATCCCCATCTCAATCACTCTGTGGCTTTTCTCGCCACGCATGCTCGCGACAAAACCCATGCCGCAGTTGTCCCGCTCATTGAGCGGATCATAGAGACCCTGAGCCGGAGGAAAGCCTGGTGAGTTGCCGGAGTTCTGCATGGTGTCCTTCTGCTGTTGTCTGCTCGCCCCTGCTCGGGCGGTAAAGAGGCTTCTACTCCCCCGGGTTCTCTGGAATGCTGAGTGGATCTGCGACTCTGCCAGGGCCCAGTTGATTGCTTTGAATCAAAACTTGGTGAGTCTTTAAATATAACAAGAATGCGGCAGCGATGGGGTCTATGCGAGCAGTTCTTTACGGCGCAATTTCTTGCGGCTGAGATAACGCCAAACCCCTCAACAGGCAAGGAAAAGCGCGGCCGCATAGCGGGCCGCGCTCGGCCTTCCCGGATAGACAGCTTACTTTTGTCGACTCAGCCAGTCCTTCAGGTTCGCGCCCTGGTCGGCTCGCAGTTCGATACACGCATTGATCTGATCGACGGCACGCTTCAGGCCTCGGTCCGCCGACGCGACTTTATGAGTTGAGAAGAAGCTCACAACTTGATCCCGCGATTCGGCACTGCAGAAACTTCCCGTGGCCCCGACAAACCGGCTTGCCACGAGCGGGGTGAGCTGCGCCTTCGCCTGCTCCCAGTTTTGCTGAATGTACTGCCAGGCAAGCTCCCGCGTCTCCCGGCTCCGCAGGGGGCCGGCGAGCATCCTCGCCGAATCCTGGTTTCTCACTTTCCCGGATAACGTATAGTCCAGCTCCCGCCTTTCCAGCGCCGGGTCCTTGAAGAGAGCCAGCCGGTAAAGCGCACCCTCCTGCTGTTCCGGATTTGCCGAAGTCTCATAGACCTTCTGCAGCTTGTCAAAGAAAGCAGCGTCGCCGTTGATGGCTGCGATTGCTGTCGCCGTCTCCGCCAGCGTCGGATCCACCGATTGCGGATCGGCCAGGTATTTCTCCGCAATCGTTTTAGCCTGCGCGATCACATCCGGATCGCTCCCCATCGTCCCCAGTATTCCAAAGAGCGTGGCGCGCAGCTCTCGCTTCTCCGCCACATCGCTCATGGCTGCCGGTCCAAGACGGTCGAGGGCCGGCTTGAACGTCTTGCGCACCCAGGCCGCGAGTTCCTCATGCTCCGCATCGGTCGACGCGATCTGCGCATCGATACCCCTGATGCCGATCAAAGCGGAATCGAGAACCGTGCCGCTGCTATCGTCGCGCACCGCGGCCACCAGGTCGAGATAGGACCCAACCGAGGCCTTGTTCGCCCTCACCAGGGCCCATTGATCGCCGATCAGGCTGATCCGCTCTTCGGGATTCAACCCGCTCTCGACATTGGCCACCAGCTTGGCGTAAATGTCTGCCGGATAAGAGCTTCGGTAGTAGCCTTTGCCTCCGCTGTTGGCGAAAAAGAAAGGCGCCTGCGGAACCGTCAGGCTCTGCTGCGTTGCGGAAAGCACCTCGCAACCGCTTTTTTTGTCCGTCGAACTTAGGCACACCGGCACAGACCACATCTGCGACCGATCGCCCTTTGAGCTTGGACTGAGAAAGAACCGCTGCTGGCTCACACCGACCGCTCCGCCCTGCGGCTCGGCAAACGACAATCCCGGAACCCCCGGCTGGGCGATGAAGCTCTCCATGATCTTGTCGACCGGCTTATGGCTGTTCGCCGTCTGCGCGTTCCAGAAGTCTTCCGCGGTCGCGTTTGCATAAAGGTGCGCGGCCAGGTAGTTATGCACACCCTGGCGAAACGTCTCTTTGCCTAGGTAGTTCTCGACCATGTTCAGCACCGCGCCGGCCTTGCCGTAGCTGATGCCGTCAAACATTTCATTGATCTCTTCCGGAGTGTCGGCCGTCGCGCGGATCGTCCGCGTCGTCTGCGCCCCATCGAGGTTCAGCGTGTTATCCAGGTCTGCCGCCACATCCTGCGGCACCTTCCATTCGGGGTGCCAGGCGGCCGTCGGCTTGTTCTCCATCCAGGTGGCAAAACCCTCATTCAGCCAGATGTTGTTCCACCAGTCCATGGTGACCATGTCCCCGAACCACTGATGGGCCATCTCGTGCGCCACCACCTGCCCGACGCGCTTCTTCGCATCGAGCGACGCGGTCTTTTCGTCGATAAGCAGGTCGGTCTCTCGATAGGTAACTGCGCCGAAGTTCTCCATCGCGCCGGCCTCAAAATCAGGAATCGCAATCATGTCCAGCTTGGGCATCGGATACTTGATCCCGAAATAGGTGTCGTAGTAATGCAGCACGAACTCCGCCGCGCTTACCGCGAACTTTCCTTCCTCGACTTTGTCCGGCGTAGCGCACGCGCGAATGGGAACCCCATCGCTCGCCCCCGACACACATTGGAAGTCTCCCACCAGGAAAGCGACCAGGTAGGTCGACATCTTCGGTGTCGTGGCAAACTTTACCGTGTGCTCCCCGATCACCGGTCCCGGCGTATCCGATACCATGTTGGTGTTCGAGATCACGGTGTCGCCCTTATCCACGGTCAGCGCAATGTCAAAGGTTGCCTTGAACGCCGGCTCGTCAAACGACGGGAAAGCCCGCCGCGCGTCCGTCGCCTCAAATTGCGTGACGGCATAGTTCCGCTTTGCCGTCTTCGAAAGGTAAAATCCGCGAAGCTCATTGTTCAGGATGCCGGTGTACTCGATCTGCAGCGCGATTTTCCCCGCGGGGATCGTTTGCGCAAACGCCAGCGTAGCCTGCTGCTTCGCTTCGTCCGTAGTCACCGTCGCTTTGAGCTTGCTGCCGTTCACCAGGGCCACGACACTGCCGAATTTGATCTCGGCGGCATTGAGGGTAATCGACTCGACCGGCTGGGCCAGCATCAGATCGATCGTCTCCGCACCGGAGAAGGTCGCCGCTTTCAAATCTGGCGTCAGTGCCAGGGAATAGTGCTCCGGATGAGCCACCTGCGGCAGCCGCTGCGCCTGCAGGTGGGTTCCGGGAAAAAACGCAAAAAGGGAGAAAGCCGCGACAAATGCGCACGTGAGCTGGGAGTAAATCTGTTTTGACATTGATTCCTTGCAGGCGGTTAGGTTTTGGCTTCGAATTGGTTCGTTCGCGATGCCTTCCAGAATCATATTGGAAGGACTCTCCTTACGGCGGAGCTTCCTACTAGGACTCGCGATAGTTCAACAGCACCAGTCCGACCAGGACCAGGCAAACCGGCCAGACATACGAGGCGATCCTCGACTCCTTCTGGTCCGGCAAGCGAAGCTCCAGCCATCGGCTCCAACCGGCGGTTGCACCCAGCAGCGCGATCGGCGTGTGGCTCATCTCCGCCAGCAACTCTTCCTTTACGTTCCCGATAGAGTGATTGTGCGTCAGCAGCAGCGCCCCGCCCGCGGCGCACAGCAGGGGAAAGACCATGGCCGCCCACCGGGTATGCAGCCGTCCGGTCTGAATGCCCCACTCAAAGGCTGCGAACGCCAGGATCAGCACCGCATAGAGCCGGTGTTGCAAAACATCCGGCGCATAAAAGCTCGCCCAGAAGGGCCTCGGCCCTAGCGGCCAGCAGTCCGGGTCAGCCCGTAGCACGATGAAAACTGCCAGTCCAGCAAAGGCTATCGGCCAGTTGCGCGCCCACCCCGATTTTGGCAGGCGGCTGATTAGCGCAAAGGCGCCCGCCGCCAGCACAATCAGTCCCGACCAGTGGTGGTTGTACTCCGACCAGGCCATGTCATTCGCGTCGCTGGCCGCCGTTGCGGACCCAAATTGCGACTGCTTCACCGCTTCATCGAGCGGCGTCGAGGGAACCAGCGCCGCAAAGGCTGGACTCGTCATGCGCGGAGGAATCGGATGAAAGCGGGCTGCAATCTCCGCCATGCTCACCCGGTCGTGAGGCATGTCGACTGCCGGCGGCTGCGAAGTCATCGAGGCAGCTGCCAGCACCGCCGTAAACCCCAGGCCAATCTCTGCCTCGCCAAATCGTCTGAGCCGCGTCAACAGCCGAACCGGCGAAGAGTCGATCCTCCGGATTAGGAAGTAATTCCCCGCGCCCATCGAGAGCACCAGCAGCAGGATGTAAACCTTAGACAGCAGCATCACTCCGTAGGCCGTGCCATATAGCCCGCTGAATGACCCGTCGACAGAGATCCCCAGATAGAACCAGGCCATCCCGAGACCCGCCAGCAGCAAGGTTCCCGCCCCAACGATCGCCATCGGCGAATACCGGCCCAGCTGCCGCTTGGCCTCTTCGGGGCTGCCCGACCTGCGCATCGAGATCAGCAGAAACGGCATCGCGCCGATCCAGATAGACGCGCCCAGCTGGTGCGCGCCCGTCAACAGCGCCAGCACCGACCGGTGGTCCATGCGCGAGACCGAGTGACTCGTCGAGACAACTGCAAAAAGAATGACCGCCGAGAGCGGCAGCAGCGCGGCTACGGAGCGTCTGCTGCCAGGCATAGCGCAAACGACGATCGCGCCCGCGCCCAGCGCTGCCGCAATTCCGGCCAGAAAGTACGGAGCCAGCACCAACTCGCGCAGTCCCAACGAGGAACTTCCCATCAGGATCGCGGTGTCGACACTGACGTAACAGATTTCTGTGATCGCGAGACCGCTCGCGGCCCAGCGCAGGCCGCGCCAGCTGGCGCGCAAACCGGCTTCTCCGGCCAATCCCGGGTAGGCGACGCTAATCAGGTACGCCGCACCCCCAAGCGTGAGCATCTCCAGCGACAGCGTGAACGCGCGCAGAAGCACAGATAAAAGATCGAAATCGCGCAGCAGCCAGATCAATAGCTATCCTTGAGAAAGGAACGGTGCGTAAGCCACGCCAGTAGCCACAGGGAATTATCGCGCCCGGCAGGGACACACGCCAGCGAGTAGTCTACTTTACTTCGAAAGGGATTTGGCCGCGCGTGATGTGGCCATCTACCGCCAGCACCTGCCAGTGGATCGCATATTTGCCGGGGGTCAGGTGGGTCGCATGGGCCGTCAAGGTGTCGGGCTCACTCTGTCGGTCCAGGGTCAGGGGCTTGGATTGGCCATCCGACCCGCTCAGCAGCACCGTCGATCGCGCTCCATCGACTCGCGAATTAAACTTCATCGTCACCGGCACATCCTGACCGTGGAGCGTCGCATTCGCCAAAGGTGAAGATTGCACCAGTACCGCGTGAGCGGAGGCGATCTTGGGTGCAACCAGCACCAGGCCGATCGCAATGGCCATCATCAGGCCGGCACGCAGAACGTCGTGAACTAGGGAGTTGAATCGCGAGGAGCTCATGCCTTGTTAGACGGGGTTGCCCGGCAAAGGACTTAAGAAAACTGAATAGAAGCCGCCCGCACCGATTGGCCGCTGATCTCCGCCGCCCGCTCTTCCGCATAGGCCGCCGCTCCCATCAATGCCGCCCGGCTCTCCAGGATGATCCTTACCGGGGTATGTTCCAGCAAGTGGCTTAGCCTGCCCTTGTCGGTGAACGCCCGCATAAACTCGCCATTCTTCATCGTCTTCAAAATCTTCGGAGCGATGCCGCCGCCCAGGTAAATGCCGCCCGTAGCGAGAATCTTCAGCCCCAGATTTCCTGCCTCCGCGCCATAAGCCGAGACAAAGATATCCAGGGTGCGAACGCAAAGCTCGCTGCTCCCGGCTTCCCCAGCCTCGCCGATCACCGCGTTCGGATCCTCAGCCGCCATGCGCTCCTTGAGCCACGCCGGTTCTTCTAGGCCTTTTTCGTCGCGCAGAAACGCATAGATATTCTTCAGCCCGATACCGGAGACGACCCGCTCGTAACTTACCCGGCCGCCAATCTGCCTCCATAAATAGCGCAGCATCTCGATCTCGACCTCATTGCGCGGCGCAAAGTCCGTGTGGCCGCCCTCCGAGGCAAGCGGTAGATGATGTCCCCCCGTCCAGACCAGCACCGCCTCACCCAGGCCGGTCCCCGCGGATACCAGGCCCCGATGCCCGGTCGCCTCCGGATCGCCCGCGCTCAAAACGAAGATCTGCTCAGCCGTCAGCTCGGGAATACCGTAACCATTCGCCTCGAGATCATTGATGAGGAAGAGGTGTTCTATATTCAGCGAACGAGCCAGCTGACGGCTATCCAACTCCCACGGCAGGTTGGTCAGCTTCAACTTCCCGTCCCGCACCGGTCCCGGCACGCCAAAACACGCTGCCGTCACCTCTTCTCCGGAGTCTTCCCCATCGGCCAGAAACTTCACCACCACATCGCCGAGCCCGGAATACTCCTGCGCGGGAAATTTCTCATCCCGAATATGGGCCAACTTGCCCTTGTCGAAGCCGTACAAAGCGAGGTGGACCTTGGTGCCGCCCACGTCTCCAGCAAGAATCATCGCGAGATCTCCAGGTGCCCTCGTCCGCTCGCATCGACCGCGGGTAGCTGCGCCGCCGCCGCCTGGTCCAGCAGAAACAGCAACTCACCCGTCTTCGGCCGCACCAGCTGCGAAGGCCACGTCTCGGGATCATACGTGTCTCCCAGCACCCGGCTCAAGACTTCGGCCTTGTCCGCCCCGCCTATCAGAAAAATTACCTTGCGTCCCTGGTTGATCACCGGTGAGGTCAACGTAACGCGCCACGTCTCTTTCTGTACCACATGGTTCGCGATCGCAATACGCCCTAACTCGTGCAGCCCTTCCGTATGCGGAAACAGAGAAGCCGTGTGCCCATCCGGCCCCATGCCCAGCGCGATCAGGTCAAACGTCGGCGCCTCGGCGCCTTCCAGGCGAAAGCGATTCCGGATCGCCGATTCGTAGCGCGCCGCCGCCGCTTCGGGTTCCAGCTCTCCTTCAATCCGGAAAACCCGTTCCGCTGGCAGCGGAACCTTCTCGAGCATCGCCTCGCGCGTCATCCGATAGTTGCTGTCCTTATCGTCCGGCGGAACACATCGTTCGTCCACCCAGAAAAGATCCAGCTTGTCCCACGGTATCGCCCTCTCATAAGGGCCGTTCGCATCGGCAAGCATCTCGAAGGTGCGTTTCGGCGTGGTCCCGCCGGAGATTGCAATCCGCGCCACCCCGCGGGTCGCCACCGCCGCTTGCACGGCCTCGACCAGGTGCTCTGCCATCGCCCGGGCCAGATTGTCCGCGCCGGGCAGTACTTCATATGTAACTTCGGTTGTTACAGACATTCGATCGGATCCTTGGTAACGGGTTCACTCGCGCCACCCCCTCCGCCGCCTGCGGCTTGCACGCACCGGCGCCGGAGAGGAAAAGTTCGTAACCCACTATAGCCGCTGCCACTCCCTGCCGTCGCGTTGCAGCAGTTCGTCCGCAGCTTCCGGTCCCCAGGTTCCCGCCGGGTAGTTGGGGAATTTCGCTTGTGCCGACTTGGCCCATGCCTCCAGCACCGGCGTATACAGCGTCCACGTAGCCTCGACGCCATCGCGGTGCGCAAAGAGCGTCGCGTCTCCCAGCATCGCATCCAGCAGCAGGCGTTCATACCCGTTCGCCGAGGAGGTCCCAAAAGCTGCCGCGTAGTTGAAGTCCATCACCACCGGGCAGACCGACATCCCCGTGCTCGGCACCTTCGCGCCAAAACGGAGCGAGATTCCCTCATCCGGCTGGATGCGCATGGTGATCAGGTTCGGGTGAATTTCATCGCAAGGGCCGCCCGACTCCGCAAAGAGCCGCATCGGCGGTTGCTTGAAGACCACCGTAACTTCCGTCGTCCGCTTTGCCATCCGCTTGCCGGCGCGGATATAAAAAGGCACTCCCGCCCAGCGCCAGTTCTCGATCTCCAGCCGAAAGGCGGCAAACGTCTCCGTTTGCGAATTCGGGTCCACTCGCTCTTCCTCGCGATAGCCCTTCGCCTGCTCGGCGCCGACTGTGCCCGGCCCATACTGGCCCCGCACCGTGTCCTCGATCGGGATCGGTTTGATCGCCCGCCAAACCTTGACCTTCTCCCCGCGCACCGCTTCCGCCTCAAAGGAAACCGGGGGCTCCATTGCCACAAACGAGAGCAGTTCCATCACGTGGTTCTGCACCACATCTCGAAGCGCGCCTGCTTTCTCATAAAACGGACCCCGGCCTTCAATACCGATACTCTCGGCGGCGGTGATCTCGACATGGTCAATGAAATTGCGGTTCCATATAGGCTCGAAGATCCCGTTGGCGAAACGGAAGACGAGAATATTCTGCACCGTCTCTTTGCCCAGGTAATGGTCTATCCGGAAGATCTGGCTTTCGTCGAACACCTTATTAATGTCGTCATTCAACTCACGAGCCGATTGCAGGTCGTGGCCGAAAGGCTTCTCGATGATCGCCCGTACCTGGCCACTGCCCGGCTTCGCCATTCCTTTTTCGCCAAGATGGTTGATGATGTCGGCGAAGTACTCGGGAGCCGTCGCCAGGTAAAACAGCCGGTTGCCCTTCGTGCCGCTCTCTTTATCGATCTTCTCGAGCAATGCTTTGAGTTGGTCATACCCCGCCGCATCGTCGAAGTTCATCGCGTGGTATTTCACCTTGCCGATAAACTCGTCCAGGTGCTCCGCGCCTTCCTTGACGCCCCCGTACTTCAAAATGCCGTCCTTCATGTCCTTCGCAAACTCGCCCTCGAGCGGACGCCGCGCGACGCCTACGATCGAAAATTCCTCTGGCAGCAGACCCGCCTGCTCCAGGTGAAAGAGCGCAGGCAGCAGCTTGCGCTTGGTCAGATCTCCAGACGCGCCGAAGATAATGACCACGCTCGGTTCCGGTACCCGCACATCTCCCTGTGCCGATTTATGTACATGCTCAGGAGCAATCTTTATTTCAGTGGTCGCCATGTCTAGGAACTCCTGCTGTCGTTTTCTTTGGAACTCACACTTCAAAAATTTCTGATACAGCCCTGGAACCGGTTAGCGCGGCAATCCGTGCCCGTAACAGTGACAACTTACACGCTCACTGTTACTCCGAGCCTGTTTAACTCTTCCGCCGTCTTTTCCGCCGTCTCATGAACGATTCCATGCATACCCAGCGATCTTGCCGTCGCAATATTCCCCTCGCGGTCGTCAAGAAAAACCACCTCGCCCGGCGCGCGCTGCAACAGATCCAGCGCCAGCTTGTATATCTCCGGGTGCGGCTTCCTCAACCCCACATAGCAAGAGCTCACGAAGCAGTCGAAAAACTCCGTCAACCCGAACTTCTCGACGCGGTAGTCGTTCAGCTCCCGGGATTCGTTGTTGAGCATCGCGATCGCGTAGTCTTCTGATGCGGCAATCTGTTTGAGGATTCCTATGGCCGTCTGCGGGTGGAGCGCCGATTCAGCCTTCATCTGCCCGATAAAGTCATCCGCGGTAAAGTTTCGCGGTTGATAAAAGACCGTCTTCGCCAGGTATTCATCTATGGTGATATGGCCCTTTTCCCAGCTGTCATTCAACTCTGCATGGATCTGCTCGAAGGGCTCGCGCTCCAGCGAAAAATGGTCGAGCACCCGATAGCGCTGCAGATGGTCCCAGCCATTGGTCAGCAGCACGCCGCCAACGTCCCACAATACCGTGCTCACCTGGCCCATCTTTCGGTCTCCGTTGACTTGCTGAGGATCGAGTTGGTGTGAAACGTTAGCAGCGGTACATCAGCAAAGAGATCAAGGCTGCACTTTCACGCCGCCCTGCATGTTGCGCGCCTCGAGCGCCTTGACCTTGTTTAGCCGGCGGACGAACCGCTCTTCGTGCGCTTGAAATTTCGCCTGCAAATAGATGGAAACGATGTCGAAGGCCAGCGCCGATCCGATAATCCTCGCACCCAGCACCAATACGTTCATATCGTCGTGCTCGACCCCCTGGTGCGCCGAGTAGGTGTCGTGGCACATGCATGCCCTGACCCGAGGCATCTTGTTGGCCGCAACACAGACCCCGACCCCGCTGCCGCAGATCAGAACGCCTCGCTCCGCCCGTCCGGCAAAGAGCGCCTTGCCCACCGCCTCGGCGAAATCGGCGTAATCGGAGGGCTGGGTGTTATAAGCGCCCAGGTCCACAACTTCGTGGCCCAGGCGCTCGAGATATCCACGCACTTCCTCCTTCAAAGGGAACCCTGCGTGGTCAGAGGCGATCACCAATTTCATCGAGTTATTTCCCTACCGCGGCGACTTCCACCTTGTGGGCCGTCTCGACCAGGTACTTGGCTCTCTTCACGACCGAGTCGACCCCGAAGCCCAGCTTTTCGAGCGCCAGCGTGCCCGGAGCGGAAGCGCCGAAGCGATCCAGGCCGATCACGTCCCCATGCCGGCCGACATACTTCCACCAGCCCTGCGTCGCGCCAGCCTCGATCGAGAGCTTCGGCAGATGGTCGGGGAAGATCGAGTCCTTGTATTCCTCGGTCTGCTCCTCAAAGATCTTCCAGCTCGGCATCGAGACCACCCGGACATGAATCCCGTCGGCCTTCAGCTTCTCCGCCGCCTGGATCGCCGGCCAAACTTCAGCGCCGGTGCCGACAATCAGCAAATCGGGAGATTCTCCGCCCTCTTCGACGATATAGGCGCCGTGGCTCACCCCGTCATAGATGTCCAGCTTCTTCGGGTCGAGCAACGGCAGGTCTTGCCGCGAGAGTGCGAAGAAGGAGGGGCTCTTCCGTTCGAGCGCCAGGCGCCACGCTGCTGCCGTTTCATTCGCATCCGCGGGGCGCAGATCTGTCAGGTTCGGCACCGCACGGAGCGCCATCAGATGCTCGATCGGCTGGTGGGTCGGGCCATCTTCTCCCAGCCCGACCGAGTCATGCGTGTAGACAAAGATCGAGTGCGACTTCATGATCGCGGCAATGCGCAGCGCCGGCTTGCAGTAATCGCTGAAGGTAAAAAAAGTCGAGCCGTAAGGAATGATGCCGCCATGGACGGCCATGCCGTTGACCGCCGCGCACATCGCAAATTCGCGCACGCCAAACCAGATATTCCGTCCCGCCGGATCGATGTGGAAGTTGGTGGTATCTTTGAAAATCGTCTTCGTCGAAGCCGTCAGGTCGGCCGCGCCGCCCATCAACTCCGGCACCACCTTCACAATGGCATTCATCACCAGGTTGCCCGCCGTGCGGGTCGCCACCGGCTTGCCGTCCGACGGCCAGCTCGGCAGGCTCTGCTCCCAGCCTTCCTTCAGCTTGCCCGAGTTGACTCGCTCAAACTCCCCGGCCAGCTCCGGATGTTCTTTCTTGTAAGCTGCAAAGAGGTCCTTCCAGGCTGCTTCCTCCTTCGCTCCGCGCTCGATAATGGTTCCCCAGTTCTTGGCCGCTTCCTCCGGCACGTAGAAAAACTTGTCGTCCGGCCAGCCCAGGTTGTCCTTGGTCTTCTTCACATCTTCGACACCGAGCGCTTCGCCGTGAGCTTTATTGCTGCCTGCCTTCGGGCTGCCATAGCCGATGATCGTCCGCACCGCGATGATGGATGGCTTATCCGTCACCGCCTTCGCATTCTCAATCGCCTTGGTAATCGCGTCCAGGTCGTTGCCGTCCGCCACCTTCTGCACATGCCAGTGGTAGGCCTCAAAGCGCTTCTCGACGTCTTCTGTAAAGGACAGGTCGGTCGGGCCATCGAGCGAGATCAGGTTGTCGTCATAAAGAAAGATCAGCTTGCCGAGCCCCAGCGTTCCGGCAAGCGATGCAGCCTCATGCGAAACGCCCTCCATCAGGTCGCCGTCGCCGCAGATGCCATACGTATAATGGTCAACCACATCGTAGCCGGGCTTGTTATAGACCGCGGCAAGATGCTTCTCGGCCATCGCCATGCCGACAGCCGAGGCGAAGCCCTGGCCCAGCGGACCGGTCGTGACTTCAACGCCGTCGGTATCGCCAAACTCCGGGTGTCCCGGCGTCCGCGATCCCCATTGGCGGAACTGCTGCAGATCTTCGATCGTGACGTCATACCCGCTCAGGTGCAGCACGCTGTAGAGCATCGCCGACGCATGGCCGTTCGACAGCACGAACCGGTCCCGGTTGCTCCACTTCGAGTGCTTCGGGTTGTGGCGCATGAACTTGTGAAACAGCAGGTAGGTGATCGGCGCATCGCCCAGCGGCGCCCCCGGATGGCCGCTATTCGCCTTCTGTACGGCATCAACTGCGAGAAAGCGCAATGCATTAATCGACAACTGGTCCAGTTCGCTCATAAGCCCTCTTCATTTCCCTTCAAAATGCGTTGCATAGTGTCCGTATAGTCCGATATAGAGTGCCATGCCGTAAGAATGCGATGCCTCTAGCTCCCCCCGTCGACCGGTCCAGGGCCGACTCCTCAGGCCCACCCCCAGAGACGATGATCCTGAGAGGCCGCGACGCTGCCCGATTCAGGAGCTGCCACCTGTTTTCTTGGATGTAGGTTCACTCTGCATGGTGTCAGGAAGCCTCAAGAATCTCGACATCGAAATTTCGGCCCTCCCAACGATCCTCACCCGGCCAGAACAGGGTAAACGATAATCTGCCGCTTTGTTGCTCGGCTGTGCCCACGTCGGCGTAAGATCCGGGAAAGCCCACTTTGGCGCTCTCGGTCGTGTTGGTCGTCGCCCAGCCATCGATAGTCCATAGTATGCGGAAGCGGTTTTCCGCCACAACGCGCAGCGTCGAACCGGCGCGGATCTCGAGGATCGGCCGGCTTACTTTGAAGATCTCCGGATTGCCCCGGTGGCGCTTCGGACCGGTATATCGCTCCTCCACCACCGAAATTCGCTCGAAGACCCGCCCATCGACCGCCGAACGCAGCAGCTTCAGGTACTCCGCATGCGCCCACACCAGCGGCATCGCCGCTCCCGTCGGGCGGCCAAATTCCATTCCATCGATGGATGGCGCATCCCAGATCTGCTCGGGGAGCATGCCGCCCTCCGAGGCAAATTGCTCCAGAGCCTGGATATAAATGGCCGGGTCGCGGCCGGCCGCCAGTTCATAATGCCCCCGCTCGCCCGTCATGATCGGCCATGCCCGCCCCTGTCCCCAGCCTAGGTATGGGCCCCCATCGTGCCGCTGGCCATACCCGTCGTGGTTATATCTCCTCCAGCAAGGTCCCCCGGGCGCATCCACCTTCAGCGTCTTATCGATCACCTTTAATGAGTCGACGATCAGAGGGTCATCCGCGGAACGGACCCCGTAGCGGACCAGCTCCAGGAAGCCGGCATCGACGACTGCGCGCGCCTCGAACTCATACTGCTCGCCCGGCCCCCGGTTCGACAGCCGGATCTTGCCCTCGTCCAGGTCCTCACGGGAGTATTGCTCCCCCGGCCCCGGCGGCCGGATGCGCATGTAGTGCCGCTTCACCTCCGGATCGAGCACCCCGTCGTTGGTCACCGTCCATTCTTCCAGGTGCGCCTCCAGCCAATCTGCGTACTCCTCCAGAAACTGGGCCGTTTCATGTGCATCGTGCGCCCGCGCAATATCGGCCGCGCAGATCAGTCCGGAGATCACTGCCGCCAGCGTCGAAGGTGAGTAGCCGGCATTTTCCTCCCAACGCTCCTGCTGCGTAATCGGCGAATAGTGGACCAGGAAGGCCGCCGCCCGCTCGACAAAAGGAAAGACATCGAACTCGCCCAGCCCGTCCATCTTCCATAGACGCCACGCGAGCATAATTGGGAACGCTACCTCATCGAGCTGAATGCCGGTCCAGTAGGGCGTCCCATCTACCCAGAAATTCTGCGCAAAGCTGCCATCCGGCTTCTGCGTGCAGGCCAGGTAAACCAGCGCACCCAGCGCTGTCTCCACCCGCCCGCAGGCCAGCAGCGCCGACGCCGTCTGCACCATGTCCCGCGTCCACACCAGGTGATAGCCGCCCAGGTCCTCGTCGCTCTTGTAGTTGCCCCACGGAATCGAGGCCGAGGCGATAAAGGCCCCCGAATAGGTCTTGTCTTCGTGGGTCAGCAGAATGTTATGGCTGATCTGCAGCAGGGCGCCCTTGTCATGCGATTTTGAGGCCAGCTCCAAGGGGCTCGCCGCCCGATGCCACTGGATGATGAATCGCTTGAGATGCTGGTCAAAAGGCGTCGCCAGCGAAGCCATCGCTCCCGACAGCGCCGCGTGATGCCCATATCCAAAACCGAGGGCGATCGTGAACTCCCGCCGGTTGCCCGCCTGGTGCCGCAGGTCGACCTCGCCCATCAGCGCAATATTGCCGTCCAGCGCACTGCCGAACTCCCAATCCATCTTGAAGTTCTGCATGTCCTGCCAGCCATCGCTGGTGCCGACATACCCGCAGCTTGCCCGGCAGAACCCGACATCCGAGACCATCGCTAGCGAGATCCCGTTTCTCCAGGCCACGAACGACTGCTTCCCGGCAACGTTCACCGTCCGCGCCGAGTTCCCCGCTCCCCCGCCATCCAGGTGCGGAGCGAGCAACACGTACACGCTCAGCCGGTCCAGCACCTCGGCGCGGCCTTCCAGTACCCCGTGAACGATCACCACCGGGTGATGCGGGTTGGAGACGATCTCCTTGGTCAGCGTGTACCGCTTCCCGGGATCGCGCCCCACCGTCCGCACCGCTGGCGAGTCGGAGTCGATGTACTCGAACTTCGTCGCCAGGGTCCGCTTCTCTTCGTGGAAAAACGACTCCCCGTCAGAGATCAGCAGCTCCATGTCGCGGATCTGCGGCCGGTCGATCGTGGGAAAATAGACCTCGTTAAGGATCCCGTGCGAGATCGTGTACCAAACCCGGCTCGATGCCGAGTAGGCCGTCGCGACTGTATCCTTCGCCGCCGAGGTCCATCTCGGCTCCAGTCCGGGAGAGCCAAACGCCGCTCCCATTCCTTCAATCCACTGGTACTCCGCTTTCAGTACCGCCATGCACTTGCACCCATTCGCTGCTGCTGCGCTTCCGCAATTCCAGCTTACCCGTCAAGATCGGCCGCCCGCTAGGTTCGCGCCGCCGGCCGTGTGAATATCAGATCAACTCCGCTCGAACCTGGTCGCAAACTAAAGCACCTGCGAGTTCGCGTCCGGATCGGGATGAAACGCCACCTCGCGCATGGCGTGCTGAATCTCGCGGTTTTTCATGAAGTATTCCCAAACGAAGCCCGTTCGAACATTCTCTGCCATGAGCACGCTGATTCCTTGATCAATCCCTAAAATATCCTGCGCGAACCAGTTCGCTTTGGGAAGAAAGGCGTCGACGAAACCATAACGGGTCCATACCCGCTCCCCCATCTTCTGCCGCATGCTCAGCAGCACGTGCGAACATTCCGCAGGCAAAAACACCAGCGATCCGGCGGCCGCGCAAGGCACGATCGTGCCGTCGATCGGACCCAGCGCCGGGGGACCTCCCCACACCCGGTACCCCTCCCGAGAATCCGAAGCGGTAATGCCCCACATGTCCTGGTCCATCCACGGATAACTCTTTAGCGCAATACAAAACAACTGGTGCGCGCGCGTCGCGGCGATCGAGTTCGTAAAGTAATTCGTGTGCCGGTCCCGCTGGTCCCGGTAGTCGCACCACGCATGCGCGTATTGATGGATGAACAGCGGCGCCACGCCGCTGATGTACTCAATACCTCCGAAGTTGACCAGCGGCCGCTGCAGCGCATCCCAGGTCTTCGGGTCGATGGGGTGCGTCGGCGAGCCGATCGCCATCAGGTACATCGTCATCAACTCGGAGTAAATGTCCCAGCGATGGCTCAGAAAGCCCTGGTCCGGCAGCCAGCCCATCGAGAGCGTCCCCCCGCCATTCAACATCCACTCCCAGTCAATCCTCCGGTAAAAAGTGGTCGCCAGCGCCTCGATCCGGGCATTTCCGGCAAAATACTGCCGGCACAGCAAAACCCCGCATAACAGCAGCGCAGTATCGATCGAGGAGAGCTCGCTGTTGAACATCCGCTGCCCGCTGTCGATGTCGATGAAGTGGTAGAGAAATCCATGCTCATGGGGGCAATCCTCAAGCAGAAAAGCCAGCGTCTTCTCTACCCGTTGTTCGCAGTCGAGCGGTCGCAGGTAGTTCCGTTTGGCCGCGATACACAGCGCGCTCAACCCGAATCCCGTGGCCGCGATACTCGCGACCCGGCTTAAAGAGCGGCCCGCCGCCGGCGCTCGATCGCGTACCAGCCCGGTCTTTGGACTCGCCTGCTCAAAAAAGAAGTCGCATCCGCGACCCTCCATCTCATCCAGCAGCGCCTCCGCGTCCTTGGAGATCTGGGTGAGCGGACGATTGATGAAGACGCCCGGGGGATGGGCATAATTCGAAGCGGCCTGGCTCTCGGTCTTCGGCTCCTGGCCGGCCTTCACGGCGGGCGCCTGCGGCTGATTCTGCCCCAGCATCGCCGGAGCCATCAGTGCCGCCGAACCCATGGCCACTCCCGACGCGCCAGCCGAACGTAGCAGCTCTCTCCGGGTTATTCGCGATCGCGCCAAAAGCAGAAGACTCCAGAGAAACGAAATTCGCGCGTCGGATCCACCCGGCCCACTCGCCAGTGTAACGAATTTTCTTCGGTCGCCTTCCTGGGTCGTTTCCTCCAACCTCCCCGCCCCTATGGGCCCTCCCGTTGCCAGGTATTCGCGCCTCATTTCGCGGAACCGCCCTGCACCCCCGAAACAGGCAGAACTCTCCACCCCTTTTCCGCATCCATTACTATCGAGAGCGAACTACGCGGGAAAGTTCCCGCCAGGCCGGACCTTGGGCCTTTCTCATTTTTTCAACAGCTGTCCCAGGAACCGGGCAGCCCACGCAAGGAGGAAATATCTTGGCTTACGAACTTGCCCCATTGCCCTACGATTACGCAGCCCTCGAGCCCCACATCGATGAAGCCACCATGAAGCTTCACCACGACAAGCACCACGCGGCCTACGTCACCAACCTGAACGGCGCCATCGAGAAGCACCCCGACCTCGCTAAGCACACCCCGGAAGACCTGCTGAAAAACCTCAACAGCATCCCGGAGGACGTCCGCACCGTCGTTCGCAATAACGGTGGCGGCCACGTCAACCACACCATGTTCTGGGCCATCATGAAGCCCGGCGGCGGCGGCGAGCCGGCCGGTAAGATCGGCGAGCAGATCAAAAAGGACTTCGGCTCTTTCGAGGATTTCAAGAAACAATTCAACGAAACCACGGCCAAGCAATTCGGCTCCGGATGGGGCTGGCTGGTCTATGACGGCAAACTCAAAATCGTCACCACGCCCAACCAGGACAACCCTCTCTCGTCGGGCCATTACCCGATCCTTGGCAATGACGTCTGGGAGCACGCTTACTATTTGAAATACAACAACCGCCGGCCCGAATACCTGGCCGCATGGTGGAACACCGTGAATTGGGACGAAATCAACAAGCGCTTTGAAGAAGCCAGCAAGTAAACCAGCGTCGAAAGGATGCCTGACCTCCCCCACCCTGCGCCTCGATCATGCAGGGTGGGGCTACTTTTCAGTCATCTCCCTCCCGCCACAATCCTCAATCGAGCCCACCCCCGAAAAACACGGGATTGCCTGCTTCCCCCCCGTGTCGCCACATCTTTTGCCGGAAATTCGCGTCTATAAAGATGTGAAGGATGATGTGCGATTTATGCAAAACAAACGCCGACTCGCAAGCCCTGTCGCTCTTGCGATCCTCTCCCTACTTCTGCCGCCGTCAGCGCTTCACGCCCAGAGCGCTCCCCTGAGCGATACCGGCCACTTTACGATCAACCAGGGTACCCATCCGGTCGGTCGAAGCGATTTCTCCATTCAGCCCGTCAGACAAGGCAACATCGCCGTGCCCGCCGCATATGCCGTCAGCAGTCACGGCACGATCAGCTTGCAGAACACCAAATACAGCTTTTCTTCCACCGGCAGCCTCGATAAAGACCTCACGATCCTCTCCGAAAGCCTGAATGGCGCCGTAAACGGCGAAGCCGTCACCTTCAACGTTCGCGATACCGGTGGCAATCTCATGATTAACATTTCAGCCAACGGCAGAAACTCGCAAAACTCCCTCAGTCGGCCCGCGCAGACCGTCTTCTTTCCCGATTTTGACCTCGCCGCTTACGAAACTCTCTTGACCCTCGCCGCACGTCGCCCCGGCACCCCGATCTCCGCATTTATTCCCAAGCAGAACGGGTCCATTCTCGCCGCTACCCTGGCCCCGCAAGCCGACGTTCAGGGTACCCTGAACGGAGTGAAGCTCACCATCCACCACACCTCGCTGACCATCGGCCAGGTCGTCAGCGAACTCTACTACTCCCGCACAAGCCATATTGTCGAGGTCGACATCCCGGGTCAGACCTTCGCCGTGGTCCGCGATAACTTCCAGCTTCAGCAGCCCCCGCCACCACCCCCGTCCGCCGCCCCAGATGCCCAGCAGCCCGCAGCAGCAGCTCCCTCGAACCAGCCGCAATAATGCCTTGGCTCCTGTCCGCGTCGAGCGCGCGCGCATGGGAGGAGGCCTCGCGGTGTGAGATGCTTGTGATTTCCAGGCAGCGACGGAGGGTCTTTCCAGGGTGTGTTTTTCAGCGACCGCAAACTTTGTCGGCAGCGCCGTGCTCGGGACCCTCGGCGTTGCCACTCTCTCTCGTGTCAAACACCGGCGCGAACTGCTCTTCGCCGCCCTCCCCGCGCTCTTTGCCGTCCACCAGTTCATCGAGGGCTTCGTCTGGCTGGGGCTGGATGGCGTCCTGTCTCCCGCTGTGGCCCACGATATGGGTGCCGCCTTTGTTCTCTACGCCCAGGGACTGCTCCCTTTCCTGCTGCCTCTGAGTGTCGTGCTCTTTGAGCCGGATGTGAAGAGCCGCAGGCGCATGCTGCCCTTCGCCATCCTTGGCCTCGGCACCACGCTTTACATGCTCTGGGGGCTGGCCGCTTATCCTCTCCAGGTCTATGTCCTGAAGAACAGCATCGTCTACGTCAATGCAGGCACCAACCACACCACCCTCGCCGCCCTCTATGTGATCGCGACCTGCGGGTCCCTCTTCTTCTCCAGGATTCAAGCCATGGTGGCCTTCGGCGCGGCAAACCTGACCTTGCTGCTCACCGTCATGGCCGTGAAGCGTTACGCCTTTACCTCGGTCTGGTGCGCCTATGCGGCGGTCGCCAGCCTGCTCATCCTGGTTTATTTTCATAAAAGCGCGGAAGACCGGCCCTTTAGCTATGCAGAAGCCATTTGAGTCCAGCCGCGCCTGCCGGCATCGACCCGTTGCCAGGCTGCAAAGCGAATGCGCCGTGCCTTGTCTCCTCCGGCCGTGAACAGCTCTGTCGCCTTGGCACCCGCCAATCAGTCGACGGCAACCACCATGCCGCGGCCCAGCAGGACCTCGGCCCGGTCGAAGAATGCCCGGTCCGCCCCCACCGTCACCCCGCCCGGCTCCAGCACGACAACATACTCGCCGGCCTGCTCCATGCTGAACATGACCCGGCCCGGCCCTGGAGACTCGCCGATCATCGCCTTCAGTTCGGCAAGCGTCGCCTCGCTCGACCGATCGAGCGCCACGCGGATCTTCACATTCTGCGGCAGCCGCAGCTTCACATCTTCAAGCGCCTGGATCGAAGAGACGCACAGCTTCGGCGCCGCATCTTCTTCCGCCCGAATCGATCCCCGCACCAGCACCGGCACCTCGATCTTCAAACTCGCAGCCAGCTTTTCGTAATCTTTGGGAAAACAGATCAGGTCGATCTTCCCGACTGTATCTTCCAGCGAAGCCTGCGCATACAATTCCCCCGAACGCTTCGACTTCGCCACCTTCAACCCCGCAATCACCCCGGCAATCGCAATGTCGTTCTCGTTGCTCGGCTGTCCCCGGCGATAGTTGACCGGCGCCGGCTTCATCTCCGCTGCCGTCGCCGTATCGACCACTCCTGGCAGGTTGCGCAGCTTCTCCGCGTACTTGTCCAGCGGATGACCCGACACGAAAAATCCCAGCACTTCCTTTTCGCCCTGCAGCCGCTGGTTCTCGTCCCAGTCCGCAATGTTCGGCAGATCGTTTGCCGCCCTCGAGGTCGACGGCCCATCGTCAAAGATCCCAAACAACCCATGCTGCCCCGCCGCTGAATCCCGCTGCGCCTTCTGCGCCTGCTCCATCGCCTTGTCCGCCGCCGCAATCAACTGCGACCGCCGGCCCAGCGAATCGAGCGCGCCAGACTTGATCAGCGACTCCAGCACCCGCTTGTTCATCAACCGCAGATCGACCTTCTCGCAGAACTCCCAATACGAAGCAAAGCTCTTCCCCTCCGCTTCTAGAGTTCCGCGCGCGGTAAGAATCGAGTCGATCGCATTGCGACCCACATTCTTGATGGCGGTCAGCCCGAATCGGATCGCCTGGCCATGCGGCGTGAAATTTGCGCCGCTGAACAACACATCCGGCGGCTCCACCGCGATCCCCATCTCGCGGCATTCCTTGATGTACTTGACCACATTCTCCGGCTTTGAAATTTCCGAGGTCAGCAACGCCGACATAAACTCGATGGGGTAATAAGTCTTCAGATAAGCCGTTTGATACGCCAGCAGCGCATACGCCGCCGAGTGCGACTTGTTGAACCCATACCCGGCGAACTGCTCCATCAGATCGAAGATGCGCGCAATCGTATCCTTGGGATGCTTCTTCAGCGCCGCGCCGGAGACGAACCGCTCCCGCTGCTTCGCCATCTCCTCCGCATTTTTTTTCCCCATCGCGCGGCGCAATAGGTCGGCATCGCCCAGCGAGTAGCCCGCCAGCACGTTGGCGATCTGCATCACCTGTTCCTGGTAGACGATCACGCCCAGCGTCTCCTTCAAC
Organism: Acidisarcina sp.; assembly: GCA_965199205.1. GTDB lineage: Bacteria > Acidobacteriota > Terriglobia > Terriglobales > Acidobacteriaceae > Acidisarcina. The sequence continues at coordinate 4,954,338 of OZ240688.1, read as the reverse complement.
AGCACCTCGAGATCCGGCAGAAGATAATCAACCTTCCTCCGTCCCCACTTGCGCTCGATGAAGTCGTCAATCATCCCGCCCTGGATCGGTCCCGGCCGATACAGCGCATTCAGTGCCGTCAGGTCTTCCACAGAGGTCGGCTTGTACCGCCGCAGCACATCCCGCATCCCGCCCGACTCAAACTGGAAGATCCCAGAGGTCAGCGCCTTATGAAAGACCTGTTCATACGTGTGCTGGTCATCGAGCGGAATGGTCTCCAGGTCGAGCACTACCTCCTGGTTGCTCTTGATCAGCTTGAGGCAGTCATCGATGACGGTCAGCGTCGTCAGGCCAAGAAAGTCCATCTTGAGCAGCCCCAGCTTCTCGATGGCCTTCATGTCATACGACGTCACGATTTCATCATTCTTGCTGCGCGTCACCGGCACGAGATCCGTGAGCGGACGCGGCGCAATCACTACCCCGGCCGCATGCACACCAGCCCCGCGCACCAACCCCTCCAGCTTCCGTGCGGTATCGATCAGCTCCCGCGTCTGCGGGTCCTTATCGTATGCCTCCTGTAGCGGTGGCGAGTCCTTGAGCGCTTGCTCGATCGTCACCCCTATCGTCGCCGGCACCATCTTCGCAATCCGGTCCACGTCGCCATAAGGCAGGTCGAGCGCGCGGCCCACATCCTTGATCGCGGCTTTGGCCGCCATGGTGTTGAAGGTAATGATCTGCGCGACCTGCTCGCGGCCATACTTCCGCGTCACATACTCGATCACTTCGACCCGGCGATTCATATCGAAATCGATATCGATATCCGGCATCGACACCCGCTCCGGGTTCAAGAACCGCTCAAAGAGCAGCACGTTCTGCAGCGGATCTATGTTCGTAATCTCCATGACATACGACACCAGCGAACCCGCCGCCGAACCGCGTCCCGGTCCCACCGGAATATCGTGGTCGCGCGCATACTTGATGAAATCCCAGACGATCAGGAAATATCCGGCGAATTTCATCGCCTTGATGCAGTCCAGCTCCCGCTCCAGCCGCGCTTCATAATCGGAAATCGGGAAGCGCAACAACCCGCGGTCCTGCAAATGCCGGACGGCCGTATCCAGCCGCTTGCGGAAGCCTTTCCGGCACACTTCTTCGAAGTAGCTGTCGATCGTATGCCCGGCCGGCACCGCAAATTCAGGAAAAGGATTGTCCACCTTGTTGATCTTGAGCGAACATCGCTCCGCAAACTGCATCGTCCGATTCACAACCTGCGGCGCATGCGAGAACAGCTTCTCCATCTGGTCTGCCGATTTCACAAAAAACTGGTCCGAATCGAACTTGAAACGCTTCGGATCATGAATCGATCCCGCCGTCTGCACGCATAGCAGCACCTCATGCGCATGGTGATCGTCTTCACAGAGATAGTGGCTGTCATTGGTCGCGATCAACGGAATATTCAGTTCGCTTTCCAATTTGAACAAGTCGGCATGGATCTTCTTCTCCAGCTCCAATCCCTGGTCCTGGATCTCAAGAAAAAAATTTCCTTTGCCAAAGATGTCCTGGTATTCGCTCGCCGTATGCTTCGCCTCTTCATACTTGCCTGCGATCAATTCCTGGCAAAGCTCACCCGCCAGGCAGCCCGAAAATCCCACCAGCCCGCTCGCATGCTCGGCCAGGTATTTCTTGCTGATTCGCGGCTTCCGGTAGAAGCCATGCAGCGAAGCCTCCGAAGTGATCCGCACCAGGTTGCGATATCCCTCTTCGTTCTCCGCCAGCACCAGCAAATGGTTGTAATCGTCCCCCGACGGGTCGGCGCGGTGGTCTTCCTTCTGGCAGATGTAGAGTTCGCAGCCCAGGATCGGCTTGATTCCCCGTTTCTTCGCCGCCTCAAAAAAATGTACCGCCCCATAGATATTGCCGTGGTCGGTGATGGCGACCGCCGTCTGGCCAATATCGGCAACGTGGTTGACCAGCTTCTCAACGTCGCAAGCGCCGTCAAGCAGGGAGTAATCCGTATGAAGATGTAAATGAGTGAATTCAGCCATGATGCTGAATCAATTTTAGTGCCGCCCTCGCCTGGCCTCTTCTCGCCCCTCGCGGCAACGCGGAGGAAAATGAGGAAAACCAGTCCTCAATCGCCAGGCACTTCAATCGCGAGAGGACTTGGAAAGCGACTCTCCACACGCCGCCAACAACTCCTGTTCGCGACCGCTTAGGCCGATCCGGCTGAGGTACTGCTCATCAAGCGTCGCTCCGCACGCCAGCCGCGAGGGTTGCTGCGCGCTGTGGTAAACGCACGCAATGTGAACGGCCACGAGCGCCGGCGAAGCGCCGAGCGGCGCGGCATTGGGATTCAAATGCCAGCCCACGGCTTCCACAATCGCATCCGGCAACCCCCAGATCCCCAACAGATAGGCGCCCACCTCGGCATGCCCGCACCCAATCACCTCACGCTCTGCTTCGGCAAGCGAGAGGCCGGTCTTCGCCACCATGTCGAGCACCATCTTGTACTCCCGGCCCATGCACGACGCCAGCACCAGCTTCCCCGTCCCGTGCAGCAGCCCGGCGGTCACCGCATCGTCAACGTCTTTCGGTGCAGCCTCCAGCATCTCCGTCACCTTGCGCGCACACACGCTCACGGCAAAGCTGTGCTCCCAAAGCCAGCTCACTTCCTTGGCGTCAAAAAGCTTTGTCTTGAACTCCGAAAAAATATGGCTCGATAAAATCAACGACTTCAACTTATCCAGGCCCAGCAGATTGAGCGCCTGCTGTGCGTTCGAAACCGGGGTCCGCAAGCCGAAAAAAGCCGAGTTCACCAGCTGCAGGCACTTGGCCGTCATGCCCATATCGGCCGCCACCAGCGCAGCCAGCTTGCTGATCCGCGGCTCCGGCTGTTGCAGCTCGCTCATCATCTCCTGGAACGAGTGCGGCAAGCTGGGAATGCTTTTCAACTGGCTGACTACCTTGGTCAGGCTCGCCGTCTCCATCTGGCTGCGCAGCGCTACCGCGTGGTTGATCGTATCGCGCAGCGTCTGTGCATCGCAGGGCTTCGAAATATACTGGTGCGTCGAGCCGATCGCGCTCATGATCGTGTCCCGATCGCACTGCCCTGAGAGCGCCACCCGCACCGTCTGCGGCGAACGCCGCCTCACTTCGTTCAGCAGCTGCGCCCCATCCATGCCCGGCATGCGCATGTCCGTCACGATGACATCGAAATCGTGGCGTCCCATCACCTCGAGCGCCTCGCTGCCGCTCCCGGCGAACTCCATCCTCCACTCGTCCCGCATCGAACGCAGGCTGCGCTGCAATCCCGTCAATACCAGCGGTTCATCATCGACCAGCAGCAGGCTCTTAGGCATCCCGGCTCTCACTTTCAGTAACAGGCTTACCCGGGGCAATACCAACCCCATCGATGGGCAGCCGAATAAAAAACGAGGTTCCCTGACCTACTTCGCTCTCAAACCACAGCTTCCCGCCATGCTGCTGTTCCACCACCACCCGCGCCATCGACAATCCCTGCCCCGTTCCCTTTCCCAGCTGCTTCGTCGTAAAGAACGGCGCAAAGACCCGCGAACGCACCTCTTCCGGTATCCCCATTCCGGTATCGCTCACCTTGATCGTCGCCCAGCCGGCCGCATGAGAGGTCTCGATCCGGATCGTCCCCAGCCCGTTCGCACCATCACCGATCGCTTCGCCAATCGAGTGCGCCGCATTCACAATCAGGTTCAGCATCACCTGGTTGATCTGGTCGAGCCGGCAAGGCACCAACGGCATCGTCTTCTCCAGCGAAGTCTCCATCCTGGCCACGTATTTCCAGGCATTGCGTGAAAACGTCACCGTATTCTCGATCGCATGGTTCAAGTCGCAGGCGCATTTATTCGCGCTCGCCGGGTGGGCAAACTCATTCATCGCCCTCACGATGCGAGCCACCTGCCGCGCTCCCTCAAACGTCTCATCGATCGCGCGCGGAATCTCATTCGCCAGATAATCGACATCGCTATCCGCAAAGCACTTGTCCAGGTCATCCCGCGTCTTCACCGAGAGCGTACCCAGCCGCCACTCATCGTGGACCCTCGCGGCCACCGAAACAATGCGCTCCAGCACCGTCCACGACTCCCGCAGAAAGACCGCGTTGTCACTCACATATTGAATAGGCGTGTTGATCTCATGAGCGATCCCGGCCGCCAGTTGCCCGATCGCTTCCATCTTGTGCGCCTGCCGCAGGTCCTCTTCGAGCGCGAGTTGTTTCCCCATCCCGGCTACCGGCTATACGCGAAAACATCCGCGCCAATGGCCTCGGAACTGAGGCTGTACGTGTGGTCAACCGCCTTCGGCTCCGCTTTGCCAAGGCACTTGCGCATCGTCTCCAGCAGCACATCCCCATTCACCGGCTTCTGCAGAAACGCCGCCGCTCCCGCCCGCAGGGCACGACCTTCATTCGACGCCCGGTCCCTTCCCGACATCACGATCACCGGAATCACCGAAAGATCCGGAAACTGCTTCAATCTCTCCATCACCACGAAACCATCACCCGCCGGCAATCCAAGGTCCAGCAGAATCAGATCGGGGCGGTGCTGGCGCGCCTGCGAAATACTCGCGATCGCATCCGGGGCATAAAGCGTTTCATAGTTAAAAGCCTTCAGCTTCCGCTGAATGCCATGAAAAACGTTCAAATCGTCTTCGATCAGGAGAATGGTCGCACCGTTCATGTGGCCTCCGCCCGGTCCCTTCAGGGGACCAGATGCCGAGAGATAAGCCGCGCAGCGGTCAGGTGGAAGCCGCAATCTCTACAGAATTCTTCCTGGAACCGAGATTCCGCAGAACAATTGTCAGAAATTCCACACAAACCCTGCTCTTGCTTTAGAAATCCCTCATAAGCCCAATCGGCAGTTTTCCCGATGCAATGAATTCTTTTCTAGGGCGGCCCTGGATTTGCGCGTTGAACGCGCAGCAGAAAAAGCGACGGCCTTTAATCCGCCGAAAACAACCCGGAAATATGGGCTGTTAAGCCTCGCTTCTTGCTCGCCCCTCAAGGGCGTCTATTTCACTTGAAAAATCAGGAAATAGTCCTGCCCGTCCGCCTTGGTAAAGTCATACGAACCCACCAGCTTGAACCCGGCCTCATGCATTTCCCTCTTCAGGACATCGCTATTCAGCCCATGGTCACTACCATTGCCGCTGCGGTCGATAATGCCGACCCTGGCGCCCGGCCTGAGCGCCGGCTTCAGGTTGCCAAGCAGCACCAGCGGCTGTGCGATCTCGTGGTACACCTTGAGCATCAGTAGGGCATCGATCGACTGCGGCGGCAGCTTCGGGTCATCCGGCGTACCTAGCACCGTCTTCACATTAGCGATCTTTTCCTTTGTCAGCCGATCGTGAATGTACTGGATCGCCTGCGGGTTGATATCCTCAGCGTAAATCACTCCCCTCGGCCCGACCCGCGCCGACGCCCTGACCGTGAACCACCCCGATCCAGCTCCCAGGTCAGCGACACTCGACCCCTGCTTGATGCCAAGCAGATCCATCACCCGCTGGATCTGCAGCCGCTCGTCCCGACCTTTTGTCTCAAAGATGGACAGATCGCCGCGGTAAGGCGCGCTCGTCGGCCGCGCAGGCGCCGCCGTCTGCGTCGCACCCTCTTGAGGCGAGGCTAAAAGGAAGATGCCAACGATGAAGCAGCCAACAACTCGGAAAAATGCTCGAGAACAGGACATATCTTCAGCATCTTCCCTTTTCTGTCGCAAAGCAGCCAACGGAACATCTCCGCTTTGCCCTCGTGAAATCCCCGTCAAGCCCCTTTCGCACTCGCAGCCATACTCTGTGGCGCGGTCCCCCGCCCGGTCAACTCCCGGATCAAGTCAACCTCATGCTGCCGGTAAGGCGTCCAGTCCTGCCGAAACACCTCATGAAACCAGACCGTCGGCTGCGACAGTACATAGGGCTTCTGCCACGAGTCCCAAGGCAGATACGTCTGCGTCTTGCCCGCGACAAGCCCCCAGTTGATCGCCCCGACGTGATATTTCTTGGCAATCGGCAGGCTGTTGTCAAAGGTGCTGCCCGCGCCCCGGGCCATATACTCCGTGCAGATAATCGGCCGATGGTACATCTGCAACTGCTGAATGCGCGCTTCAAATCCCTCCGGCCATTCATAGTTGTGGAACGTGATGATGTCCGACTCCTCCAGCTGGATCTTCGTCATCGCGCTTTCCTTCTCAGGATGCACCCAGTCGCCCGTCCACACGCCGCTCGTCAAAGGCTGCGTGGGATGCGCCGCCCGCGCCCAGGCAAAAGCCTTCGGAAGCAGGGCCCCGACCAACTCCGCCTTGCTCTTCGCGCCCATCACCGGGTAGGAAGACTCGTTGCCGTTATCCGGCTCATTCCAGATATCCCACCCCAGGATGCGGGCGTCCTTGGCGAACGCCCCGACCACCCCTTCTACATAAGCCTTCAACCTCGGCTCATACGCCGGGTCGCTAATTCCTTTCATCCCCGGGCTCTGCACCCAGCCCGAGTTATGCACCCCTGGAATCGGAGGATGCTGCGGCCCCAGCTTCGGGTTCGGGTCCCAGCAGGAATCGAACAACACCAGCAGCGGCCGAATATGATGCCTCGCCGCAATCGCCAGGAAGGCATCCAGCCGCTTCGTAAAAGCAGCCGGGTCCTGCTCCCAAAGCTGGTCCTGCAGAAAAACCCGCATCGTGTTCATGCCGATGCTCTCGCCCAGGCCAAGCTCTTTGTCATTCAGCGCCGGGTTAAACGTCTCTGCCTGGAACATCTCTAACTCGTTAATCGCATCCGACGGCACATAGTTCGCTCCCACCAGCCATGGCTGTTGCGCGTACCAGGCATTGGCCCTCTCCTCGCTCCAGCGCTGCGCGTGAGCGGCCGCGCCCACCGCCAGTAGCAGACATACTCCATAAAAAAACCGCTGGAACCTGGCCGCCTTGGCTACCGAAAGGTAGCTCCTGAACTTACCTTGACCGCTTCGCTTCATCATTCAGCTCATTTCATTTGAATTTCGCTTTTATAATTTCAGTTTCACCGCCATCAGCTTTCGCTGAGACGAGGCTCTGTGAGTCTACCCGGCAACCTTGGGAATATTCCAATGCAGCAGCAGAGCGGCCATCCGCAGCCCAAAACACGCCAGTCCTCCCGCCATGCCCACGGCGGTCCGCGGCAGGTTCAACTTGAGCCCGATCACCAGCACCGCCGCCCCCAGTAGCGCAGCCGTGGCGTAGACATCGGCCCGCAGCACCGTCGGCACCTGCGCCAGCAGAATGTCCCGCACCGTTCCTCCGCCCACCCCCGTGATGCCCCCCATCACCACCGCCATCACTGGATCAATCTCATACTCCAGCGCCTTGCCCGCTCCCGACAGCGCGAAGAGCGAAAGCCCCGCGGCATCGAGCGTCAGCATCAACATCACCGGCACTTCCTGCACCATCTGGTGAAAAAAATAAGCCGTCGTTGCCCCGGCCAGCGCAATCGCCCCGTACCGCCAGTCCTTGATCGCCCCCGGCGGCACCGAGCCAATCAGCAGGTCGCGCACAATGCCGCCGCCCACCGCCGTCGCGAACGCCAGCACCACCATCCCCAGGAAATCGAGATTCCCGTGAATGGCAGCCATCGCACCCTCAACCGCAAACAGGAAGGTACCGGCCAGATCGACCGATTCAAGCAGTTGCTCTGTCTTGTTCCTCACGTCTCTCCGGGCCGCGCCGTTTACCCGGGTGCTCCCGCGTCAGAAATCGACTACGATGCACAATAGAACCCAGGTTGCCACCGGCTGCATGGCGAAGCACTGCAACCAGAATGTAATCCAACCTTAGGGAGCGCGCAATTTCTCTCGCCAATCCACTCGTATGCTGAGCCTTTACCAGAGACTGGTCCTCGGTTGTTGCCTGCTCCTGGCCATCACTTTCGTCATGGCTTCGGTGGTGCGCCTCTCTCTCTCCCGGATCGACACCATCGACGCTAAATTGGCAAACGCAGACCCGGCCGGCCAAACCGCCGCGCAGGCCGCCCTCCAGCGGCAGGCGGCTCGCGAGCGCGCGACCGTCGTTCACCGCATCTTCGTCACTGTCGAGATTTGCTGTCTCTTCGCCCTGGTGCTCGCCCCGCTCTCCATCTTTCTCGTCATCTCTCCCTTGCGAGAGGTCGCCAGGGGCGTTCAGAGCATCGGCAAAGGCGATACTCAGGCGCGCATCGAGTGGCGCTCCCACGATGATCTCGGCGTGATCGCCACCGAAGTCAATCGCATGGCCGTCCGCATGCGCGATCTGCGTGAGACCGAGTCCGGCCGCCGCCAGATGGAGCATCAGCTCAGCGACGCCGTCCTGCAGTCCATCTTTGAACCCATCATCGTCACCGACGCCAAAGGCCAGGTCCTCAAGCTCAATCAAGCCTCGATCGAGCTGTTAGGCGAAGCCGCCAAAGACCGCATGGCCCTGGCGAATACTCCAGGCGGCGACAAAATCCTCAAAGCCGTCCGCGACGCCGTCTCCATGCAGCGCGCCGTCGCCCAGGAGGGCGACGCCGCGTTGCTGCCCATGCGCATCGGCGAAGCCCAGCGTAGCTATCGTCTGCGCACCAACCCCATGCGCGACGAGGACGGTAAGCTGCTCGGCGCCGTCACCGTCCTTGAAGACGTCACCCAGATGCAGGAGGTCGATCGCTTCAAGACCCGCTTCATCTCCGTCGCCTCGCAGAAGTTGCGCGATCCGTTACAAAGAATCCGCCTTAGCCTCTACACCCTGGCCAAAGGTTTCGGCGGAGAACTCCGGCCTCTCCAAGCCGATCTGCTGCAAGGCGCGGAAGAAGAAGCCGAAGCTCTCAACGACTTGATGGCCGATCTCATCGAGGTCGCCGAACTCGATACCGGCCGTCGTGAGCTCAAGATCGAACGCCTTCGCCCCATCGACATTCTCCAGGAGGCCCACGATCGTTGGATCGAAGAAGCCTGCGCCCGGCAGATCGAAATCGAGCTCCGCGCCTTCGCCGATCTCGCTCACGTCGACGCCGACCGCCGCGCCCTCCGCAGTATTTTCGACAATCTGCTCAGCAACGCCATCCGCTACACCCCTGCCGGCGGCTCGATCCAACTGCGCGCCGAGGAGATTAAAAATCGTGTGCAGTTCTTCGTCCGCGATAGCGGACGAGGCATCGAGACCGAACGGCTGCCCTTCATCTTCGGCCGCTTCGATACCTCCGCCGGCGCCGGCGAAGGCACCGGACTCGGCCTCGCGCTGGTTCGCCGTCTGGTGGAGTTCCTGGGCGGCCAGGTCGCCGTCGAAAGCCGCCTCGGCGCCGGCACAACCCTCAGCTTCACCGTACCCATGGCCACCGCCCGGCCCACCCGCCATCCCGTTGAGGTCGGCTGATGGACGACCTCAATCCCGCCCCGGACCAGCCCCAGGCCTCCTTGGCTGCGGACCCCTCAGACCTGGTCATCACGCCCGATCCCGCCCGCCTCCGCGTCTACATCGGCGCCGCGCCCGGCGTCGGCAAGACCTTCCAGATGCTCGAGACCGCGCATCTGCTCCGCAAGCAGGGCATCGACATTGTCATCGGGCTCATCGAGACCCACGGCCGTCCGGAGACCGCCGCGATGATCCAGGACCTTGAAACCATCCCGGAAAAACTAATCCCCTACCGATCCGTGGTGCTGCGCGAGATGGATATAGACGCCATCCTCAAGCGTCATCCGCACACCGTGATCGTCGACGAGCTCGCCCACACCAACGTCCCAGGCTCCCGCAATCGCAAGCGCTATGAAGACGTCCTCGAGCTGCTCGACGCCGGCATCAACGTCTTGACCGCCGTCAACGTCCAACATCTCGAAACGCTCAACGACGCCGTCGCCCGCTCCGCCAACACCGTCATTCGCGAGACCGTTCCCGACAGCCTGCTCAAGCGCGCCAACGAGGTCGTCAACGTCGATGTCACCGTCGACGAACTCCGCGACCGCCTTCGCCAGGGAAAGATCTACGCCGAGGAAAAAATCGAGCAGTCGCTCGCCAACTTCTTCCGCAAGGGCAACCTCAACATGCTCCGCGAGCTCGCCCTGCGCACCACCGCCGAACAGGTCGGCACCGCGGCTTCGGAGTATCGCCGCACCCAGGGACTCGAACAGGCGCCCATGCCCGAGAAAGTCATGGTCTGCCTCTCCGTCCGTCCCGGTACCGAACGCCTGCTCCGCGTCGGAGCCCGCATCGCCGGCCGCCTCGCGACCAATTGGTACGCTGTCTACGTCGAACCACCCGATCGGAGCAATCGGCACAGCGACCCGGAAGCCTTTCAGCGGCTGGAGGAGTACACCAAGCTCGCCCGCGACCTCGGGGCCAAGACCGTCCTGCTTAAAAACAAGCGCGTCGCCGATGCGCTCATCGCCTTCGCCCAACAGGAAAATATCTCCCACGTCGTCTTCGGCCAGTCCGTCCGCACCCGCTTCGAAATCCTCCTGCGAGGTTCGGTCCTAAACCGCTTCCTCTCCGAAGTCCGCGACGTCACCGTCCAGGTCGTCCCCATGACCAAGATCAAACGCCAGAGCTGACGCCCGCGCTATTTCACCGAGCACCTGCTGGATTCTGAGCGCCGCACTCAGTCGCGGAGCTAAACCTTAAGGTCTTGAAGCAAGTACAGCGCCTTCGGATTGGACCACCACCTCATATTGTTTAGATATCTCAAGCTTCCCGCATCGTGAGGCCGCAGTCCTCGCGCCAAGCAGCGAATCGAGTCGGTTGGGCGCAAGCTCGAGAGCTTCCTTGTAGGCATTCAGAGCCTCCGCTGGTTTGCCCATCTCCATCAACATATCCCCCAGCATCTCTCGGGTGGGTCGCGGCAGAACATCGGCGTAGTAAACCGGGTGATCGCGTTCATACTGCGCTATATTTCGAAGGCGAATAATCGCTTGCTCCTGCTTGCCCTCGGAGAATAGAGTCCACGCTTCCGCTTCCGTCAACGCTAAACCCAGCACATCTCCCCACCCATGCTCTTTGTCCCACGCGGCCGAAGACGTTCGATATAGGTCCAGCGCCTCCTTAGCCTTCCGAGAGTTGCCGGAGCGGGCCGCACCGATCGTCTCGATCCAGTACGCATCGAAATTTTCCTCAAACTTCGACGTTGAGGGCGGCTCGATACCGGCGGCATCCTTCCAGTCGTGCGTCTCCAGGTCGTAATAAATTCGCGCATCGATCGACAGCCAGAGATCGGTCCCCGATTTGGCAATGGCCTCGATACGGCCAATCACCTGCTCGGCTTGCTCGTCCTGCCCCAGTTGTAGATACCCATACTCGATGTTGTTGAGAGCGTGCAATTCATCGCCGCGTCCATCGCGCCCCTCCTTCACCCAATCGGCAGCCGCCCGCGCCGAGGCCTCATTGGTTTGAATCGAGTCCTTCCAGTAGCCGAGCCGGTTGAAGACATGAGACGGCATGTGAAGCGCGTGTGGAGAATCAGGAGCAATCGCAGCATACTTCCGCGCCGCAGGAAGAGCTTCCGCCGCCAACTCTCCAGTGTCCCCCGCGTGAATGATGTAATGCGCCGCGCCGGGATTGTTTGGATATTGTTGGAAGATAGGCAGGAAGATCGCTAGCGCTTCTCGTCGCTGCTGCAGCCCAGCCTTGCCCGGCCCTGCCGTCCAAGTGAGTCCCAGTCCATAGAACAGGCTTGCATTGATGTCTTCGGGATAACTCTTACGGATCTCTTCCATCCGTCTTAGGTATTCGTGCCAGCGCAGATCGCCTGAGGTCGTCTCGAAACCCTCATACATGGCGCGAACCGCATCGATATACATCTGCTCACGTGCCGTGCCTGCTCTGATAGCAAGCCATGGTCGAAGCTCTGCCCACCCCTTGGCCAAATCCTGTTTGGGTGCGCTCGCGCCGCTGCGCTCCGTTATCGACAGCGCCACACCCCAGGCAGCAATCACACAGCTTGCGTCATCCCTCTCGACCTCCCGAAAAGCAGCCTCGGCTTCTCTGAATTCAAAGGAATGAAGCAGCGCCACGCCGGAGTCGAAGCGCAGATGAACCTGGCTCTTGCACGAGATTGGAAAATGCACGTCGCCAAGCGCCGCCTTATCGGCGACCAGCGATGAAGGCAGAAGCACTGAAACCAAATAGAAGGCAAGGATTGGAAGCGATCGGCGTCGGAGCAAGCTTTACCTCAACAGAAAGCTCAGCCCACATGGAAGCGACTCGACCTTAATCGTAGCTCAAACCGCCGCCAGGGCCTGCTCAAAATCCCCAATCAAATCCGCTACATCCTCAATCCCCACAGACAGCCGGACCATTCCGTCCGTAATCCCGACCTTCGCCCGGCCTTCCACCCCGAGCCCCGCATGCGTCATCGTCGCGGGATGCGACACCAGCGTCTCGACCCCGCCCAGCGACTCGCCCAGCGTCGCCACCTGCAGCTGTTTCGTGAAAGCCTTCGCCTTGTCCAGCGACCCCAGCTCGATCGTGATCATCGATCCCGCCCCCGACATCTGCCGCTCGGCAAGCTCAAACTGCGGATGGCTCTTCAACCCCGGATAAAACACCTTCTGTACCTTCGTATGCCTCACCAGGAAATCGGCCACCTGGCGTCCATTCTCATCGTGCTGCCGCATCCGCACCGCCAGCGTCTTCACCCCCCGCAAGATCAGCCAGCTCTCAAACGGCGACAGGATCGCCCCCACCGCCTTCTCCACAAAATCGAACTTCGTCGTGTGCTCCGGCTTCGTCCCGACCAGCACCCCGCCCAGCCCATCGCTATGCCCGTTTAGAAATTTGGTCGTCGAGTGCATCACGATATCCGCGCCCAGTTCGATCGGCCGCTGGAAGTAAGGCGACATGAAAGTGTTGTCCACCGACAACTCCACGCCTCTTTCATGGCAGATCGCCGCCACCGCGGCAATATCCGTCAACGTCATCAGCGGATTCGTCGGCGTCTCGATATGCACCAGCTTCGTCTCCGGACGAATCGCCGCCTTGAGCGCTTCCAGGTCCGACGTATCCACATACGTGAACGCAATCCCGTAGTTCGCAAAAACTTGGTTGAAGAGCCGCGGCGTGCCCCCATAGACATTCTCTCCGCAGATCACGTGGTCGCCTGTCTTCATCAGCGTCACCAGGGCGGCGATTGCCGCCATCCCGCTGCCGAAGACATGCGCCGTCAAGCCGCCTTCGATCGAGGCCACGCACAGCTCGACTGCCGTGCGCGTCGGGTTCCCCGCCCTGGAGTAGTCATACCCCTTGTCTTTGCCAATCTCTTCCTGGGCGTAGGTCGAGGAAAGGTACAGCGGCACATTCACCGCCCCCGTCACCGGGTCAGGAGGTTGACCGGTATGAATCGAACGCGTCGCAAAACCAGCAGAACTCTTACCCGCCATACTTACAAACCACCCTCAAAGATCTTTTTCGAAAGGTACCGCTCCGCCGAGTCCGGAATGATCGTCGCCACCCGTTTGCCCGGTCCCAGCCGCCGCGCAATCTCGAGCGCCGCAAACACCATCGCTCCGGCGCTCGAACCGCCCAGCAGACCCTCTTCCGCCGCCAGCCGCTTCACCATCCCGAACGCATCGGCATCCATCACCTTGACAATCTCATCGGTAACATCACGGTCAAAAGTCCGCGGCACAAACGACGCCCCGATCCCCTCGACCTTGTGATGGCCCGGCTCTCCGCCCTGCAGCACGGACCCCTGCGTCTCGACCGCCACCGTCAGAATCGACCGGTCCTGCTCCTTCAGGAATCGGGCCACTCCCGAAAATGTTCCGCCCGTTCCCACGCCGGCCACAAACCCGTCCACGCGCCCTTCCATCTGCTCCCAAAGCTCGACCGCCGTCGTGTCGTGATGAAATTGAGGATTCGCCCGGTTGTCGAACTGCATCGCCGCGAAGGCGTCGGGAATCTCTGCCGCCATCGCCTTCGCCCGGCGTATCGCCCCCGACATCGCCTCCGCCTCCGGAGTCCGGATCACGGTCGCCCCGAAACCGCGCATCAGGATGCACTTCTCCTCTGCGTAGCCTTCAGGGACAAACAGGATTACCTTGTAGCCGCGATTGATGCCGACTAGCGCCAGCCCGACGCCCGTATTTCCGGCCGTCGCCTCGAGGATCGTCGCTCCCGGCCTCAGCGCTCCGCGCTCCTCCGCATCGAGGATCATGCCCAGCGCAGCCCGATCTTTCACGCTCCCGCCCGGGTTCAGGAATTCGAGCTTGGCGTAGACGTCGGCGGCCTCTCGGCCGATGACCCGCCGCAGATGCAGCATCGGCGTCTGCCCCATGAGCTCGGTGATGTCTTCGGCCACGCGCAGCCGGCTTGTCGAAACGGTAGATGAGTTCATAGGGCTTCGCCTGCAAAAGATCAAGTTTAGCAGCAGCATTCATTTCGCCGGGCGCCGGCCGTCGAAGAACCGAAACAGTACTTCTGGGGGTGCCCCTGACAAAAACTTCAATTTTTTGAACGACTTGTCGATACACTTAGCAAAGCGCGCGAGTGAGGCGGGAGAGCGGCCGCTGGGCGCTCCCGCGCATTGAAACCGGAGTGCAAATGAATCCAGGCGACAGAGTCTCGGGCCGGCCCATCTCTCTGCTGATCGCCGCCGCCATTTGCTCGTTGATGCTCTCTGGAGGCGCCGGGCTGCTCGTCTTTCAGAGTACCCAGCACCTGGTGCAAGCATCGGATCGCGTCGCCCGTGCCCAGGAAGCGCTCACCAATCTCCAGACCACCTCCCAGAGTATCGATCGCATCGAGGCCGCCACCCGCTTTTACCTCCTCACTCATGACGAGGCCGACGCCCGCGCCATTCAACAGGCCACGCTACGGCTCGAGACCAACCTGGTCCATTTCAAGACCTTGATCTCAAACGATCCGGCGCAGTCCGCCGACATCAATAACCTTCTCGCCGGCGCAGAAGGGTTGACCACCGCCTCGGAGTCCGCCGCCGACATCAAAGTCGCACCCAACGCCACGCTCATCTTCAACTGCAGGCAGACTGCGGCGCGTATGCAGGAGCGGGAAAGAACGCTGCTTCAGAAATTTTCCCAGCAGTTCCAGAACGCCTCGATCGTCACCCTCACCACCGGCTCCGCTTCGGCCGCACTGGCCGCCTCGATCAGTGTCATCCTGTTCGCCTTCCTGGTTCGCGACGCCCGCCATAGCCGGCAGGTAAGCGATCAGATCATGGACGCCAACCAGCGACTCGCCGACACCGTCCTGACCCTCGAAAGGCGCGTGGAGGTCTCCCGCCTGCTCTCTTCCGCTCGAGACGAACTTCAGCTTTGCATCGCTGCCCCGGACGCCTATGCTTCGACTGCCCGCTTTGTCGCGCGCCTCATGCCCGGCGCCAGCGGCGCCCTTTGTATCATCAATAACTCCCGCCAGACCGTCGAGCGCGTCTCCCACTGGGGAGGCGATCAGCGTGTACTCGAGTCTTTTCCGCTCGACGCCTGCTGCGGCCTCCGCTCCGGCCATCTACGCTGGCGGTCGGGTGGCCTCGCCGAAGTCCATTGCACCCATTTCGCCGGCACGCCGCCTGAAAATTACATCTGCATTCCCATGGCCGCGCTCGGCGACACCCTGGGGGTGCTCTACGTGGATTCTCCGAAAGTCACCACTACCCTGGAGCTCGAGCCCTTGCGTGAGCTCATCGAGCTGACCGCCATGGCCCTGGCCAACCTCCAGCTGCGCCAGAGACTCGAAAACCAGTCGATCCGTGACTCCCTTACCAGCCTCTTCAACCGCAACTTCATGGAGATTGCCCTCGGCCGCGAACTGCGCCGCGCCGCCCGCCACCAGAGCACCCTGGCTCTTTTCATGCTCGACGTCGACCATTTCAAAAACTTCAACGACAGCTTCGGCCACGAGGCCGGCGACACCGCCCTGCGTGAGATCGCGAGCGTTCTCTCCTCCTCGATCCGCTCCGAAGACGTTGCCTGCCGCTACGGAGGCGAAGAATTTGTCATCATTCTTCCCGAAATCCAGCCCGGCACCGCCGCCGAACGAGCAGAGTCTATCCGCCGCGCCATCAGTGAAATACGCTTTGACTTCGGGGATGAAGTGCCGCGCCAGGTAACCATCTCCATCGGCATCGCTGTCTATCCGGAAAATGGCGAAACGGCAGAAACGCTGCTCCGGGCGGCGGACCGCAATCTCTACCGCGCCAAAAGGCTCGGCCGCAACCAGGTCATCGTGCCGGAGTTCCTCTCCCGCTCCTGAGCCGGCATCCTCCCGACCCGCTCCGTCCAACCTCAACGGACGTCACTTCGCCCCCGGCTGCCGGAACTCCGCCTGGCTGTTCTTGACCGCTACCGGCTGTTTTACCGTCGGATAATAGCCGCTCTTGGTCCGCACACTCAGCTTGCCGTACCCCGGCGCATGGGCTTCCACCTTCACCAGCCGGTATCCGCCCACGGTGAAGGGCTTGGTCGAGTGGTAGCCCAGCGTGTACTGGTTTCTGATGTCTCGCGCCACCTCGGCGGCAATCTCGTCCACCTCGGACAGGCTCTTCGGGAAGTACGACACCCCGCCGGTCTCGCTCGAGAGCATCTGCAGGGCGCGCCGGGCGCGGCGCGCTTCCCGGCCCCCGCCTTCATCTTTGAATAGCAGTCCGATCGAATACACCACCGGCCCTTGCAGCGCTTGAATGCGCTGGATCGTCTGCTCTAGCGACATCACCGACGCATTATCCTCGCCGTCGGTGATCACCAGCAGCACCTGCTTGGGACGCTTGGCCCCCTTCGCCAGCTGATCGGCCGATGCCACCACAGCGTCATATAAAGCCGTGCCCCCCTTGGAGTCGATATGGGCCAGCCCGTCCCGCAGTTTCCGCAAGTCCGAGGTGAAATCCTGATCGATGTACGCTTCGTCGGAGAAGTTCACGATGAAAGCTTCGTCGTCCCGGTTCGAGGCCTTCACCAGGTCCAGGGCCGCCGAGTTCACCGCCTCGCGCTTATCGCGCATCGACCCCGAGTTGTCCACCAGAATGCCCATCGATACCGGCAGGTCGTCATGCTGAAAGGAAATGATCGTCTGCGGAACCCCGTCTTCCGAAACCTTGAAATCCGGCTTCGTCAGGTTCATCACCAGCTTGTTGTGATCGTCGAGCACCGTCGCGTTCAGCACGACCTCTTCCACGTCGCGGCGTAGGGTGTAGCCGTGGTCGCCCTTTGAGATCGCGTTCGAGGCGTCGGAACCCGGTACCGCGGCAGGAGGCTTTTCGAGGCCCGGCTGGTTGTCTTCGGCGTCCGGCGAAACCACCGGGTCCCGGTCGACGTTGAGAGTCTTCTGCGGTTCGGGGGCTTGTGACTGGGCGGCGGCTCCCGCTCCGCCCATCAGCCAGACACAACCAGAGAGAGTCAGGGCAATCAGCAGCCGGCGAAGTCGATTATTGCAAAGGCGCATAGTATCCGGTACGGGCATGAACGGTCAGCGGCGGTAGTCCTGGAGGAGCAACCAGCTTTACTTTCAATTTACGCCACTTCCCATCGTGCTTCGCATCCTGGGGCCGGTAACCGAGAACATATTCGTTGCGCAGCTCGGCGCTGATTTTCGTCGCGATGTCCACCATGTCCGAAACATCATCCACCCGAAACAAACGGCCGCCCGTCTCGGAGCTGATGTCATTGAGCAGCAGCGGCCCAAGCCGCTCCTCGGTCGTCGGAGCATACTGGTCGAAGATGCCGATCGAATAAATCTGCACGTCCGACTCCCGCACCGTCGCACGCACTTCGTTCTCCGTATACCGGCTGCGATTATCTCCGCCGTCTGAGACCACCAGCAGCGCCTTCCTCGGGTATTTGGCCTGCTTCATCTTGTTCAGCCCAAAGTAGATCGCATCGAGCAATGCCGTCCGGTGGCCGGGCTTAACCATCTCCAGGCGGGCCTCGATGTCGTCCACCGACGAAGTAAAGTCCTCGATCAGCTCAGGACGATCATTGAACCCGATCACGAAAAACTCGTCCTGCGGGTTCGCCGTCTTCAGAAACTGCACGATCGATTCCCGGGAACGAACCACCTTGTTCGACATGCTCCCGCTCAGATCGAAGATCACCCCGATCGACACGGGAGCGTCTTCACTCGAAAATGTCTTGATCGTCTGCTGCCCGTTGTTTTCGAACAGGAAGAAATTGTCCTTGTCCAGCCCCGTCACCAGCCGGTTTAGCGGGTCGGTCACCGTGAGCGGCACCAGCACCAGGTTCACATCCACGCGAATACGCTCACCCTGCCGCGCGGCCAGCGCCGGTCCGCCCGCCACCGCTGGAGCAATCGCAGGTGTCGTCGACGTCGGAGCAGGAGCAGCCGGAGCTGCCGCCGGCGGCGGAACATGCACCTTGTTCAACGGATCATCCTGGCCGCTCGCCGGAAACGCCATAAAAATAGAGAAGGCCAGCGTTGCAAAAACAAACGTTGCCCTACCACGCGCTCTCCGCACGCGCTTCCCGCTACGCAGCAACTCATAGCTTAAGGAATCGCCTGACCGGGCGGCACTGGAGCCGCTATGGATCGCCATGATCCTGGCCTCCGTTGAGCAAATCCTAGCATGACGCATCAACCCTCGGCTGCGCGATTTGTCTGGTCTTCTGAATTCAATTGGCGCCACCAAAATGGAACGTTGCCTGTGCCCCCCGGATTGCTTTCCTCCTTTGCAGCCGCTTCGCCTCCAGCCTCTGCCTCCTGCTTCTCGTTGATTTACAATCCTTCCAAGAGCAGCCGCCAGCAAAGCCCGCCTGATCTCATCCTCGTCCCTCCCATCGGAGCGCACCCACCAGCATGGCCCGCATTTATCCCTTTCGAGCGCTTCGTTACAATTCTTCACGGGTCCGCATCGCCGACGTCGTCACTCAGCCGTACGACAAGATCACGCCCTCCATGCAGCAGGCCTACTACCAGCGCAGCCCCTACAATCTCGTTCGCATCATCCTCGGACTTCCCGAACTCTTCGACGGAGACGAAAATCAAAATACCACCGAAACATCCGGAGTCTACAGCCGCGCCGCCCGCGATTTCGCCGGCTGGCGCGCCGAGGGCGTCCTCGTCCCCGAGCAGGATCCCTGCATCTTCGCCTACGCGCAGCGCTTCGCCGTTCCCGGTTCGGACGGCGCCGTCGCGGAACGCCACGGCTTCATTGCCCTCGGCGAGCTCTCCAGTTACAACCAGGGCGTCGTCTTTCGCCATGAGCAAACCCTTCCCCGGCCAAAATCAGATCGTTTGAACCTGCTCCGCGCCACCCGCGCCCACTTCGGCCAGATCTTCATGCTCTACTCCGATCCCGCCCAGACCGCCGAACGCCTGCTCTTCGCCAACGCCACCAGCCCCGACATCGAGGTGACCGACGAGTTCGGCGTCTACCATCGCGTCTCGCGGGTCAGCGACCGGGGCACCATCAACCTCCTTTTTGCCGCGATGAATGACAAGAAGCTCATCATCGCCGACGGCCACCATCGCTACGAAACGGCCCTGCAGTACTCCCGCGAACACACCCCGGCCAACCTTCCCGCCACCGAGCGGAACTCCTACATCCTGCCCCAGCCCCCATTTCCCGAGGCCGCCGTCCTGATGACCTTCGTCAACATGGACGCCGAGGGGCTGGTCATCCTTCCCACCCACCGCGTCGTCTTCGGCCTGAAAGGCTTCTCCTCGCCGGAGTTTCTGCAGCGCGCCCGCTCCTGGTTCGACATCGAAGACCTCGGCAACGCTGAACCGGACGATCTCACCCGCCAACTCGCGATTGCCGGAGCGGGCGAAACCGCATTCCTCGCGATCACCTCCGCCGGCCGTTTCCTGCTCAAGCTGAACCCTGAGATCGCAGCCGCGGCGCTCCAGCACATTCCGGAGCGCCAGCGCCAACTCGACATCGTCCGTCTGCACTCCCTGGTTCTTGAACAACTCCTCGGTATCACCACCGAAGCGATTCGCGACCAGCAACACCTGCGCTACGTGCGCGACCCTGCCGAAGCGATCCAGGACGTCGCCGCCGGGAGCGCCGACATCGCCTTCCTCGTCAATCCCGCCACCCTCGACCAACTCCGTGAAATCGCCTTCGCCGGCGAGGTCATGCCGCAGAAATCCACCGATTTTTACCCCAAACTCCTCAGCGGTCTCGCCATCTATGCCCTCGACTGAACGTTCCACACGCCAACCGCGAAGCCAAACCCTGAGTCGTCACGCCGCCCGATGAAGATCGGTGTCTTCGATTCCGGCGTTGGCGGCCTCACCGTCCTCCGTGCCCTCGTTCCTCGCGTCCCCGGCGCCGAATATCTTTATCTCGGCGACACCGCCCGGCTACCCTATGGCTCGAAGTCGCAGGCCACCATCGCCCGCTACGCCGTCTCCAGCTCCCAATTCCTCGTCGAGCAGGGCTGCGACTTTCTCGTCATCGCCTGCAACACCGCCAGCGCTCTCGCCCTCGATGAAATCCGTCAAACCGCCGCTCGCTCTCAGGTTCCCGTGCTCGGCGTCATCACCCCCGGAGCCGCCGCCGCCGCCGCCGCCAGCACCACTCGCGATGTCCTCGTGCTCGCCACCACCGCCACCGTCGAGAGCCATGCCTATGCAGCCGCCTGCGCTGCCGTTGGCGTTCGCGCGATCGAAAAGGCCTGCCCACTGCTCGTCCCCCTCGTCGAAGAGGGCTGGATCGACCATCCCATCACCGCCGAAGTAGCGTCGATCTATCTTTCTGAGCTGCATCAGCAGGCCGCCGAGTCCGCTCTTCGCCCCGACGCCATCATCCTCGGCTGCACCCACTACCCGCTCCTGCGCAGCGTACTGCAGCAGGCCGTCCAGCGACTCTGGCCCGCAAATCCGCCCCGCATCGTCGACTCCGCCGAAGCGGCCGCGCAGGAGGTCGAGCGGCAGCTGAGCCACGCTCCCGCGCCGCAGCGCCCCGCGCACCCCCCCGCGCCCCTCGCCTTCTACGCCACCGATTCTGTGGCCAAATTCCGCCGCCTTGGAACACAGTTCCTCGGCCGTCCGATCGACCATGTCGAGCTCGTCGACCTCGGAGGCTGATATCCTGATCGTTCGCGTTCTGAGTCACGCGCCTCCCCAGGTAGTCGGCAGCACAATCTGAAGGGGCATACTTCAGTTGCGCCGTATACGCGGAGGCAAAAACGCGGATTCAGCCGCCGAGGAAAAGGTTTCTCGGAATGCGGCCTTGCTTCGCATTCTTTTCCCACGAACAATTGCCGGCAAGACCCCGGCCTTGATGCCAGTACTTCGCCGGGAGAAACAACACGATGTCAGAACCTGAGGCCAATGACCCAATGAAGGAGTTCCAAAGCATGCTCAACCTTGAAGACCGCACCGCCGTCGTCTTCGGCCTGGCAAACAAACGCTCGATCGCCTGGGCCATCGCCCAGAAGCTTCATGCCGCCGGCGTCAACCTCGCCATCAGCTACCAGAACGAACGCCTCCGCGCCGACGCCGAAGAGCTCACCGCCGAACTCCCCGGCGCCCAGCTTTTCCAATGCGACGTCTCGATCGATGCCGACATCGACCGCGTCTTCACCGAACTCAAGGAGCGCTACGGCAAGCTCCACGTCCTCGTCCACAGCATCGGCTTCGCTCCCCAGGACGAGATGAAAAACGACTTCGTCCTCACCAGCCGCGAAGGCTTCCGCATCGCCCATGACGTCAGCGTCTACTCGCTCATTGCGCTCAGCCGCGGCGCGGCCCCGCTGATGACCGACGGCGGCAGCATCATCACTCTCACCTACTACGGCGCCGAAAAGGTCTTTCCCCGCTATAACGTCATGGGTGTCGCCAAGGCCGCCCTCGAAGCCACCGTCCGCTACCTCGCCGCCGATCTGGGGCGCAGAAACATCCGCGTCAACGCTATCTCCGCCGGCCCCATCAAGACCCTCGCCGCCCGCGGCATCGGCAATCTCAGCGAGATGCTCAAAGCCCACTCCGACCGCGCCCCCTTGGGCCGTAACGTCGAGCAGGCCGAGGTCGGCGCCGCCGCCCTCTACCTCGCCTCCGATCTCAGCACGGCAGTCACCGGCGAGATTCACTACGTCGATGCCGGCTACAACATCATGGGCTTTTAAAGCCGCTGAGCAGCGAATCTGTCGAACCGGCACGGCTTGCGCCTTGCGGAAAAAGAGCTCGCTGCCCCACTCCGCCCGAGTCCCCACTCAAGCCGCCCTTTGGCTTGAGTGGGAGCAACAACTTCGTCGGCCCGCAAACCCACACGTCGACGAAGCCATGACGGCGCCACGGCTGTCCCCCATGCCACAAGCGCCATCACTCTATCCGGCAGCGACAGGTTCCTCGCTTCGAGTTCATCCCGGACCGAACCGAAAATGAGACCTTCCTTCTCCGCGCGCTCTTAACCGCGCTGTCCTTCCGCCCCGGCTGGAATTTACTCCAATGACAATCAATATTGATGCCATCAACGCCATTTTCGAGATGTTTCAAACCTTTTCCCATTTTGGACAAGGAATGCTGTTGCCAATCGTTAGTTCCTGCGTCTAGGATTTGCCCTGTAATTGAAGCACCTGCTGCCCACAAATCCTGTACAAGCTTCCATCGTATGAAGTCGTTCCCCGTACTACCGACCTTCTCAAGAATCGATGACCCCAGGGCCAATCGTGTGGAGTGACTGTCTATGGCGTGGTATGCCTATTGCATCAGTGAAAAACAGGCCTTCCCGGATCTTCTCCGTCACCGTAAGCCGGTACCGCTTGAATCAGTAACGGGAATTGCCGGAAACCAGGTTTTCCTCTACCCCGCCAGCGATCTCGCCGTCATTGTCAGCGAACACAACCCCGAAGAACCACTCGTCCAGAAATCCGCCGTCGACCACGCCAAGGTCATTGCCGACTGCTTCAAAATGTCGACCGTCCTGCCCTTCCGTTTCGGCACCGTCTTCCCCGATGACGAAGCGCTCCGCCGCTCGGTCCGCTCCAACCAGCGCCAGTTCCTCTCCAATCTCGACCGCTTTCGCGGCAAGGCCGAGATGCACCTTAAGGTCGTCGTCGACGACTGCTGCCGGGAACGGGACAAGCCCATCCTGATGAACCGCGTCGGCAAGGAATACCTCACCAGCCTTCGCGAAAACGCCACCCAGCAGCGCGAACGCCAGACCCGCGCCCGCGCCGTCTCCGTCCAGATGCACCGCATGTTCGCCCCGCTCGACGAAGAGATCACCTGCAAACGCGACGGCGCCGGCAAAATGTTCCTCGATATCGCCCACCTCATTGACCACAAGTGCATCGAGCGCTACCAGAACCGCTACTCGACCGCCTCCATGCAGCTGAAAGACTGTCGCATGCAGCTCTCCGGCCCCTGGCCTCCCTATCACTTCGTCCATCGCCAGTCGCGCGTGGCTTGCAGCCCTGTTGCGGTTCAGGGCCGGACCGCGATCCCCGCCTAGGCGCTTCGCAAACAGGAAAGAGCCCCGATCCGATCTCGTTCTCGGGGCTCTTTTCATGCCCGGCACAAAGAGGCGCGCCCCGTCTTTCCCTCAGGCGAAACCAGGCGAAGCACCATCAAATGCTCGTCAACATACTCGTCATCCACCTTGAGGGCGTGCGGCTCCGTCCCATAGAACTCGAAACCCTGTCGCAGGTACGTACGGATCGCCGTCTCGTTGTGCGCGCCGACGGTCAGTTGAATCTGTTCGACAGATGGGTCTTCCGTCGCAAGATCAATGAGCTTCGAAACCAGTTCCGCTCCCAGGCCCCGCCCTCGGTGCGCCGCCGATAAGTAAACGGTACGGAGATGTCCTTTGTGCCGCTCCTTCGTCCGGGCCTCGCGCTGAAAGCTGGCCATCCCGATCAGCTCCCCCTCCACAAAACCGCCCAGCGTAAAGCCGCCGCCGGGCTTCTCCCGGATGCGCTCGGCAATCTCCTCAAGCGGCGTCGCACGGTGCTCGTCGACCGTTTGGCCAAAGACCAGCACAGTTGTTTCGAGCGCCTCTAGCCGCAGCTTCCACCACCCCGCCGCATCCGCTTCCGTCAGCTTACGGAACTCCATCTTCCCAGTCTGGCTGAAAAACCCTCTCCTGAACAGCAACAAACAAGGTGCTCCACCCAAGCCATCTGTCGGCCCGGGTGGAAGGAACCAATCTCCCCAAAGTCACTCTGCCCGCAAAGTCTCCGCGGGTTCGATCGAGCCGATCCGCAAGGTAGGCAACAGGCTCGCCACGCCCGCAATCAGTGCGAGCAAAGCTGGCACGGCAACGAATGTCACGGGATCATAAATCCTCACCCCGTAAATTTCGCTCGACAGCACCCGTACCGCGGCCAGCGCCAGGCCAAGCCCGGCAAGCAGCCCAACCCCCGCCGCCGCCGCTCCCGACTGGCCCACCTCCACCATCGCCCGCCCGATCGTCGACCCCAGCGCAATCCGAATCCCGATCTCCCGCGTCCGCTGCACCACCAGGTTCGACACCAGCGAGTAGATCCCGATCGACGACAGCAGCAGAGCCAGCCCGGCCAGCGTCGAAAACAGCAGCACCTCGATCCGCTGCTGCTGCAACTGCGCCGCAAGCACCTGGTCCATCGAATAAAATCCCGAAAACGGCAACGAAGGATCGGCCTCCGCCAGGGCCTTCTGCATCGATTCCGTCAACCCCGGAAACGCCCCTTTCGTCCGCACCACCCAGCTCGGCTGAAACCAGATATGGGCAATGTTCACCAGCTTCTGCGGCGCCTGGGTCGCCGGCACGTAAAAAACCGGCTCGGTAGCGATCGGTGCGCCGCTCTCCATTCCCGGACGCTTCGCGACGTTCTCCACCACGCCGACAATCGTGTATGGACTCTCTTTCGGCCCTCGGAAGTGGCGTCCAACGGGTGACGCCTCTCCGAAAAACTTTTGTGCGAACTCGCGATTGACCACCGCAACCAGCTGCGAGTTCGCCCCGTCGCTCGCGCCGAAAGCTCTCCCTGCCAGCACCGGAATCCGAAAAGTCGAAAAATATCCGGGTGTCACATAGCTCATGCTCGATCCCAGTTCCTTGCCCGCGAACCGCCCGTCCAGAACAACCATGCCGGCGTCGTTCAACCCGCGCTCATAGGGAACGCTCAAGCTGACGGCGGCGTCCTCGACACCCGGAATCGCCCGCATCGCCGCTACGCTCTTTGCCAGCAGCCCGTGAAACGCTGCCGCGTCATGGTAGCGGGCATCGTCGAGCGAAGCCTTCGCCGTCATCACGTTCGCCGCCTCAAACCCCGCAGGCAGCGTCTCCAGGTGAACCAGCGTCCGCACCAGCAACCCCGCACCAGCCAGCAGCACCACCGTCAACGCAACCTCGGTGCCAATCAGCCATTGCCTCAGCCGGCCGGAACCACCCGTGACCGAGTAGCTCCCCGAACTCATCGCAGATCGCAAATCCACCCGCCGCGTCGTCAATGCCGGCAGCGCCCCAAACAGCAGGCTGGTCAGCAGCGAAGCTCCGACAGTAAACCCGAGCACCCGTCCATCGATCGAAAATCCTCCCATCGGCAGCATTTCGTCCGGCAAAAACCCAGGCAGACCCCGCAAAATTCCCCACGCCAGGCTCAGACCAGCGGCCCCGCCGATCGCCGCCAGCGCCAGGTTTTCGATCCATAACTGGCGTAGCACCCCGGCTGGCGTTGCTCCCAGCGCCAGCCGGGTGGCGATCTCCCGCGTACGCCGCGAGATCCGCACCAGCGCCAGACCCGCAAGGTTCGCGCACGCGATCACTAGGATGAAGCTGACCGCGAGCATCAGCACCTTAACCTTGGGCTGCATGTCGCCGCCCAGGTAGCGCGAGAGCGGTTGCGCATAAAACCAGGCTTCGCCGCGCGTTAAATGCCCAATATCGTCAAACCTCTCCAGGCGAACATGCCGGAGTTCCGCGTCGACCTCCTCCCAGCGCGCCCCCGGCTTCAGCCGCATGAGAATGCCGCAGTTGCTCCCTCCGCACTCCCCCGTTACCGCCGGCTGCAGCGCGGTGAAGAGCTCCGCCTTGTGAGGAGTCACAGCGCCCGCTGGCAACACCCCGACCACGGTAAAAGGTTCGCCCTTCAAGTGAATTGCCTGGCCCACCACCTTCGCATCGCCGTGAAAGGTCGACTGCCACAACGAATAGCCCAGCACCACCGCCTTCGGCCCGTTCGGCCGGTCTTCCTCGACGCTGAAACTTCGGCCCCGGTAAAGAGGAATCCCCAACACCGCAAAGTAATCCGCCGACACGCGGCTCTCATGCACATACCGGATCGCATCGCCATAATCCGCAGCCGTCTGAAGGCTCACTCCGTCCGTGCCGCCCCAGGCCGCCAGCGTCACCGAGTGCAGAGAATCCTTCATGGCAAGCCACGTCGCCCCGGTGTGGCTGTCGTCATCCTCGACGCTGAAGCTCCCGCTCCTGGGATCGACCCCCTGGATATGCTCGATCAGCGCAGCGACCTTCGCCGGATCGCGAAACGGCAGCGAA
Organism: Acidisarcina sp.; assembly: GCA_965199205.1. GTDB lineage: Bacteria > Acidobacteriota > Terriglobia > Terriglobales > Acidobacteriaceae > Acidisarcina. Next base: position 4,927,971 of record OZ240688.1, on the reverse strand, counting down.
CGCAATAAGAATCCATCCACCATGCTGAAAACCGCGGTGTTCACGCCAATTCCCAACGCCAGCGTCAACACCACCGCGAACGCAAACCCCGGACTCTTCGTGAATTGGCGAAAGGCAAAACGCAGGTCCTGCAGGATCATTGGGTCCACCTCGGAAGGAAGAGAAAACCTGCACGTCAGGCGCCAACGCCCAACCGCGAAAACACCGGAGAAACGGCAGGGTTCGTGCGCTGTAGCACCCCCGCGTGTCCGGATTCGCCGAACACTGTCCGCCAGCGAACATCACCCAGCCGGGGAGTACCCGCAACTACTCCGCCCTTAAAGCCTCCACCGGGTTGACCGAAGCCGCCCGTCGCGCCGGAAAATAACTCGCCAGCATCGCACACAATCCCAGCAGGCCCCCAACCCCGCACAGCGTCGACATATCCCACGCCCGCACCCCAAATAGCAGCCCGCGAATCAGCATCGCCGCACCGACCGAGCAGACCAGTCCCGTTCCCACCCCCAGTACCGTCAACCACCCGGCCTCTGCCAGCACCAGTCGATAGACCGAGGCCCGCTGCGCCCCCAGCGCCATCCGCACCCCGATCTCCCGCGTTCGCTGGCTGACTGAAAAAGCGATCACCCCATAGAGCCCTACCACGCCCAGCAGCAAAGCCAACCCGGCAAAGCCCCCCACCAGCCACGCTGACGACCGGTGCAAATACGCCGTCGGCGATTCGTCGATCGCCTGCATCATCGTCATTTCGCCCACCGTGCCGATCTCCGGATCGATCTGCCGGATGGCCGCATCTATCTCAGGCAGCACCGCCGCCGGCTCTTCCGACGTGCGCACGACCAGCGAGAAGTACCTGTCGGCGTTTTGATTGAACGGTAGATATTCGGCCGGCCATATCTCGGCGTCGAGCGAGCTCTCCTTCACATCGTCAACGACGCCGACGATCGTTCGCATCGACTTCGCCGTAAGTTCGGTATCGCCGATCCGCCTTCCAATCGGGTCTTCGCCGGGAAAGTATTTCTTCGCCAGCGACTGGTTGATCATCGCCACCATCGGTTTGGAAGCGTCGTCGCCTTCCGTGAGGAACCTGCCGCGAATCAGCTTTGCCTTGAGCGTGGAGAGATAATCCGCGCTCACCTCACGTTCGTTCACTTCATTGTGAACGCCGTTATACGGCCTACCCTCCAGGCGAATCCAGTCGGTATTGCAATTGCAGTTGACCGGTAGCACGCTCGTCGTACCCACCGATTCCACTCCAGGCAGGCTGGCGACCCGCTGAACGATCTCCCGATGCACCCGGACCATCTGTTCATCCTTCATATAGCCGGCCTCGGGCATCTCCACCTCGGCGACCCCGAGGTGCTCGGGATCGAAATTCAGCTCCACATGCAGCAACCGGTAAAAGCTCTTGCCCAGCAGTCCCGCGCCAACCAGCAGCACCACTGCGATGGCCAGCTCAAGCACCACCAGGTTCGCGCCGAAACGCCTCCAGATCGCACCCGAAGAGCCGCGGCTGCCCTCTGCCAACCCGCTCCGCATCTCCGCGCCCGCGCCCGAGGATGATAACCGCAGCATCGGCGTCAGCGAAAACAGCACCACCGCCAAGAGCGAAACCGCGGCCGCAAAGGCCAGCACGCGGCCATTGAGGTTCGCCTCGGCAAGAAACGAAGTCGAGGCCAGCATCTTCTGGGAGATCAGACGCGGCAGCAGCCGAATCGCGCCAGCGGCCAGCGCAATTCCTGAGAGGCTGCCGGCCGCCACGAGAACCAACCCCTCGGTAAACAATTGGGCGGCCAACCGCGTCCGCGACGCTCCCAGGGCGCCTCGCACCGCGATCTCTTTTTTCCGGCTCTCCGAACGCACCAGCAGCAAGCTCGACACATTCACCGCGGCAATCAGCAGCAGCAGGCCCGCTCCGCTTAGCAGGGTCACCAGGATCGGCCGCACGTACCCGACAAAGCTCTCATAGAGTGGAACGACATTCGCGCTCTGCCCGCGGTTCGAGTCCGGATACTGCCGCTCCAGCAGCTTCGCGATCGAGTTCATATCGGCCAGCGCAGTCGCCACCGACACTCCATCCTTGAGTCGCCCCACGCCAAAGAGGTCATGGCAGCTGCGCCGCAGTTCGCACCCGCGCTCCGGCTGAAGCGCGGCCCAGAGCTCCATATCCCCGCGCCCGGCAAACTGAAAGCTCTCCGGCAAAACGCCGATGATCGTATACGCCACCCCGCTCAGCAAAACCGTTTCGCCAATCACGTCGCGGCGTCCGCCAAACCGCCGCTGCCACGCCGAATAGCTCAGCATCACTGTCTTGGCGGCGCCCACCTCATCTTCCCCTGCATGGAATTCGCGGCCCATCACCGGCGTCACTCCCAGCGTCTGAAAAAATCCCGCGCTCACCCGCAGCCCCGACACCTCCACCGTCCCCGATCCGCTGCGCAGCAGGTACCCGGTCACCCCGTAAACCTCCAGCGAGCCGAACACCTTGTTCAACCGCTTCCAGTCGACATAATCGGGGTAGGAAACATTATTGCGAGGAAAGAGCGCCGTCTTTCCGGTAACATCGACCAGCCGGTTCGGGTCCGCATACGGCAAAGGCTTGATCAACGCCGCATCCACAAAGGCAAAGATCGCCACACTCGCGCCAATCCCCAGCGCCAGCATCAACACCGCCGTCAACGCAAACCCGGGGTTCTTCCTCAACTGCCGCAGCGCAAACCGGCAATCCTGCAGCAACGTCTCCCACCGGAACTGAACCAGCTCCCGGCTCTCATCCCGCAGCCGGCCCTCGTTGCCGAACTCCCGCATCGACTTCTGCCGCGCCGCCTTGGAACTCAATCCGTCTGCCTCAAACTCGCGCGCCTTCTGCTCGCGATGAAACGCCATCTCCTCTTCCAGCTCTGCGCCAAACCGCTCCCGCTGGCTCAAAATCCTCAATTTCCGCAACCACCGGCCCATCGCTTTCATCGAGAACCTCCTCTGCACAGCAAGGCAGGTAAAACTAAGCGTCCTGCAACACCCGGCCGATCGCCGCAATCATCTGCTCGAACTTCGACAACTCCATCACCAGCTGCTTCCGCCCCGCCGCCGTCAACGTGTAGAACCGCGCCCGCCGATTGGTCTCCGTCATCTTCCACTCCGCCTTGACCCAACCCTGCAAAAGCAGCCGCTGCAGCGCCGGATACAACGATCCCTCTTCCACCGTCAGAAAATCATCCGAAAGCTGCTTGATCGAGAGCGCGATGCCATACCCATGCAGCGGCGCACGGGTCAGCGTCTTCAAGATCAGCATGTCGAGGGTGCCCGGCATCAACTCAGGTTTCTTCGCCATAGATCACTTAGGTATAGGCCATCTATGGGTCAAATGCAAAGGCCAGGTCCCCTCGCAAAGACTATCTATGGATAGAACGCCGCAGTCAGCAGAAAAGTTCCCGGAACTTCATTCAAGGCGAAGCGCTCCAGGGCGACTGAAAACTGAAAACTGAAAGAAGCAAAGCGGCGAACCCGCCTGCCGCCCGGCCAAAAGCCCGCTCGGCCCCATACCAATCTACGGCGCGCCCGGGCCTTTATTCTGCTGCTGGGCCGTCAGCCGCGCCACCGTCGCCCGCTCCTTCGCCCCATCCGCCGCCCGATGCAACCGGTAGTACACCGTGGCCAGCTCGACATGCGGCTCCAGCCAGTCGGGATCTTCCTTCACGATCGTCTCCAGGTCCGTCGCCGCAGCCTCGTACTGCCCGGACGTACTCTTCCACATCGCGACCTCATACCGGGCCATCGACGAAGCCGGATTCAGCTGCAGCGCTTTGTCCAGGTACCCCTTCGCCTCTTCCACGTCGCGCCGCTTGTAAAGAATCGCCCCAAGGTAAAGGTTCGCCTCAAAATCGTTCGGATCAATCTTCAGCGCCTCGCGAAACGCCGGCTCCGCTCCCGCCGCGTCCCCCGTCTTGTCCCGCGCCATGCCGGCCAGCGTATAGATCCGCGGCAGCTTCGGGTTCAGCCGCAGCGCCGCCTCCAGATCCACATGTGCATGCTCCACATCGTTCATGTCCAGCAGCGTCGAGCCGGCCACGAGGTAAGCGTCCGCGCCCTGCGTCGCCTCCGCCACTTTTTCCAGCCGCGCCACCCCCGCCCGCCGGTCGCCTGACTGAATCAGCGCCGTCCCCATCACATATTCAAAATCCCAGTTCGCCGCATTCTCCGCTTCAAGCGGCGTCAGCATCGCCACCGCCGCCGCGCCTTTTCCCAGCCGAACGTCGCTGTCACCCAGCAGGATCGCCAGCTGTGCATCCCGCGGCCGCTGCCGGCGAACCTCCTCAAACTCCCGGCTCGCCTCCCCCAGGTCGCCCTTCTTGTAATACGCAAGCCCCAGGTTCATATGCACCGCGCCCTTGTCCGGGGCATCCGGCAACGCCAGCTTATACTGCGTCACCGCCTCGTCGAACCGCCCCGCGTGCGACAGCGCCGCGCCCAGGTTCACCCGCGCCTCAACCATCTTCGGCTGCAGCTTCAAGAGCTTCTGGTAGTCCTCGATCGCAACCGGAAAGTCCCCCCGCTGCTGGGCCTCGATCGCGCTGGTAAAAAGCCGCTCCGCCTCGGGCTGTTGGGCCAACCCGAAGACCGGCAGAAGCAGCAGCAATAAGAAACAGACACGCATCGCCTCAAGAATATCCTGCCCGCCGGCATGTGCCCACCACGGTTATCATTCTCGCCGCCAACCGGAGGAAGGGTCGGAACAGTCGCCCCAACAGCACTGGCCGGATTTCCTATGCCGGCCCCTCCGCCGTCGAAGCCAGACCCGCTCTCCCGGGCGTCTCGCCCGCAACCTCCAAGTTCAATCGGCCCTTCAGTGAGAGCCCTGCGCCGCAATCAGCTGCTTCTTCATCTCCTGCGCCTGCACATTATGCGGATCCAGCCGCAGCGCCCGCCCCAGCGCCTCCTGCGCCTCGGTAGGCCGCGATTTCGTCGCCAGCGTCGCCGCCAGGCTGATCCACGCCTGCGTAAATTGAGGATCATCCTTCACCGCCAGCCGGAAGTGTTCTTCCGCCGCGTCATACTCGCCCCCGGTATACAGCACGTACCCCAGCTGATGCTGCGCCAGCGCCGCGCCCGGCTCGAGCGTCACCGCCTTGTCAAGCGCCGCCCGTTCCCCCGCCTTGTCCCCGGCCTTATCCAGAGCCAGGGCCAACTGGTACTCCAGTCCCCCATCCTGAGGGGTCGCCTCCAGCGCCTCCCGGTAAAACTGCACCGCCTTCCCCGCATCCCCGCTCGCCAGCGCCGCCGCCGCGTCCGCGCTCTTGCTCGATGCCACCTCCCGGTTCACGTTCGTCTTTAGCGCCTCTTGATAGATCGTCAATTCTGCATCCGCCTTCGCTGTTTCGCCCACCGTCCGCAGCGCCTTCGACAGCTCCAGGTGAGCCTCCGGCTCCGTCGCTCCCAGCGCGATCGCCTTCTCCAGCTGTTCCTTGGCGCCGGCAGCGTCCTGCAACCTCGCCAGCACCAATCCCAGGTTGTACCGCGACTCCGCAAACCCGGCGTTCACCGCGATTGATTCCTGCAGGTGTATCTTGGCCGCTGACAGCTCCCCCGCCTTCTGCTCCACCAGCCCATTCAGAAACAGCAACTCCCCGTCCTGCGGCGAAGCCGCCAGCAGCTTCCGCGCCAGCGGAGCCGCCGTCGCCTGGTTCGTCGCCACCAGCACGCGAAGATACAGCTTCTGCCCCTCCAGGTCCTGCGGATGCTGCTTCACAAACTGCTGCGCCAGTCGAAACGCGTCTTCCGCATGGCCATTGTTCGCCAGGATCACCACCAGCGCGCTCGTCATCCGCGCCGACCCAGGCTGCGCCCGCAGTCCCGCAACCAGCACCGCCGCAGCTTTCTCCGGCGCACCCGCTCGCCCATAAGCCTCCGCCAGATCGAGCGTCAGTTCTTCTTCCCGCGGGGCCGGCCGCAGCACCGCAATCGCTGAAGCCGAATCCCCCGTCGCCAGCAGCGCCTTGGCCAGCCCGTGAAGCGCAACCCGCGAATGAGGATCGATCCTCACCGCCTCTCGATACGCTCCAACCGCGCACGAGAACTCCTGATGCGTCCCAAACCAGCTGCCCAGCTCCGTCTCAGCCGCCGCGCTCGAAGCTCCGCGCACCCTCGCCTCGAGCGCCTCCGGCCCCACGCACAAAGCCGCCCGGCACGGCAAACCCGCACCCAGCAAAGCACCCAGAAACCATCCCCATATCGCCAGCGCCCTCGCCGGCATGGAAGAAATCACCATCGATTCAGTTCACCACGCGAGCGCAACAGTCTTGAGAAATCGATGCAAACACAGAGCCCGGAAAACACAGAACAACGCAATTTGAAGACAGGACTTGAGAGGCCGAGCTCCGAAAAGCGGACTTGAAAAACCGGACTGCAAGACTATCCGCTCCGTGACGATTCCTCTGTGTTCTCCGTGTCCTCCGTGGTGACATTCTTTCGTATGCAGTCAACGCACGCCGCCCCCATCGCACGCAATAAGCCGGCACAAACTGCCCCGCGGCTGTGATCCCAAAGAAGCACTCCCAAGTCTGCATCACTCCGCAAAGAGGAAGCAAACTCAGAAAACTCGCCGCACCATCAAAAAGGCTTTGCCTCAAACTCAGATCGCGAAAACACGCTCCCGCAAAAAATGCTCTAAACTGCGGCAATGGAGCGGCCCAAACGGAACTTCCCGGCAGTCGCTCTCCTCATCCTCCTGGCACCCCTGGTCGCATCGGCTCAGGCGAAACACCCCGGCCCCCGCGCCGCCACTCTGCCCACCGCTCGCAACAGCTACGTCGGCGACACCGCCTGCCAGTCCTGCCACGCCGCAGAAACCACCCTCTACCAAACCAACTCCCACCACCTCGCCTCGCGCCCCGCCGACGCCCACTCCATCGCCGGCAGCTTCACCCCCGGCAGCAACCTCTTCACGACCTCAAACCCCGCGCTCACCTTCAAGATGACCTCCGGCCCGGACGGCTTCCACCAGACCGCCGTCGACCAGATCGCTCCCGGCAAAAGCATCGAGCAAAGCCAGCGCTTCGATATCGTCGTCGGCGCCGCCATTAAGTCCCAGACCTATCTCTACTGGAAGGCCGGCGAACTCTTCGAGCTCCCCGTCTCCTACTGGACCCGGACCGGCCAATGGATCAACAGTCCCGGCTACCAGGATGGCAACATCCGCTTCGATCGCATCATCGTGCCCCGCTGCCTCGAGTGCCACGCCAGCAGCTTCGAGTCGCTGCCGCCTCCGGCCAACAAGTACGCGCCCGCCAGCCTCGTCCTCGGCATCACCTGCGAAAAATGCCACGGCCCCGGCGCCCAACACGTCGCCCTCTACACCGCCAACCCCACTCTCAAATCCGGAACCGCGAAAGCCATCGTCAACCCGGCGACCCTCCCTCGCAATCGCCAGATCGACACCTGCGCCCTCTGCCACGCCGGTCTCGGCGAGCCCCTCGCGCCGGCGCTCTCTTATCAACCCGGCGACACGCTCGAAAAATACATCCACTTCCCCGCCCTCGACCCCAACCTGCCCATCGACGTCCACGGCAACCAGGTGCAGCTCCTCCGCCGCAGCCGCTGCTTCCAGGCGAGCAACATGACCTGCCAGAGCTGCCACAAGCTCCACCAGCCCGAGCCCGCAACCGCCGCCGCCTATTCCCCCTACTGCATCGAATGTCACCAGCCGAAACAGTGCGGCAGGTTCGCCGCCATGGGCGAGGCAATCACCCGCAACTGCGTCGACTGCCACATGCCGCTCAAAAAATCGGAAGCCCTCTTCTCCAACTCCAACGACCAGACCCTTCAGCTCCCCGTCCGCGACCACCGCATCGCCATCTACCCGGCAAACTGATTTCATCGCCCCGGCCTACTTTAAAACCGTCATCTACCCACTACTTTAAAAATTGTCACCCCGGCCGAGGCGACGCGCCCCGGAAGGATCCGCCCTTCCCCCAATACCACCACCCGCAGTCCTCCAGAGCACCCCTTTACCGAAACCCACGCCCCTTGACCACCCCTGCCCCTTCCCGAATCGTCACCAGCTGGTTCGCCGCCAAACCCGTGAACTCCTGCACCTTTCCATCCGGCCATCGCACCTGCACATCCGCCTTCGCCGCCCCTCCCAGCCCAAAATGCAATCGCGGGTCGTTCGAAGACAAATAGCTCGACTGGCTCAGCACCTCCTGTGCCTGCGCCTTGCCTCCATACCGCACCACCACCCGCGAACCGATTGCGCTGCGATTGCTATGCACACCCTCCAGCCGCACCTTGATCCACTTGTTTCCCGCCGGCGCGTCATTTCGTAACAGCGACGGTGGCTCATTCATATTCATGATCACCACGTCCAGGTCGCCATCGTTATCGAAATCGCCAAAGGCGCACCCCCGGCTCACATACCGCGCCGCGATCGCCGCCCCGGCCTCCGCGCCCAGCTCCGCGAACGTCCCGTCCCTCTTGTTGCGAAAGATGCTTCGCGGGCAGCGCCACGGGTACTTCGCATGCACCCGCTCCAGTTCAGGATTCACATTCCCGCTCACCAGAAAGATATCCGGATAGCCATCGTTATCCAGATCGACCATCCCCGTTCCCCAGCTCACAAAGCGCGTATCGCCGCCGAGCCCGGCCCTCACCGTCACATCGGTGAACTCGCCCTTGCCGCCATTGTGGTAAAGCCCATTCGCCTGGTCCTGGAAGTGCGTCTTCACATAGTCGATATGGCCATCCAGGTCATAGTCCCCGGGCCCGATCCCCATCCCGCCCAGGTTTTGCCCATCCGCGCCCACCGCGAGACCGCGCAGCAAACCCTCTTCACTGAATGTTCCATCGTGGTTGTTCATCAACAACAGGCTCGGCGTCGAGTCGCCCGCCACAAAGAGATCCGGCCAGCCATCCTCATTCGCGTCGGTCGCCACCGCCGTCAGTCCATAGGTCCCGCGCACCGCCGCAATCCCCGACTCCTTGGAAACGTCCGTGAACGTCCCGTCGCCATTGTTGCGATAAAGATAATGCTGCGGCGCCGGCAGCCCGCGCGGCCCGCAATACACCGCCACCCCCTCGAAGTTGCAGTTCGGCACCGACATCGACGGCAGCGGCGCATGCTCCATGTCAAACTCCACATAGTTCGCCACAAACAAATCCAGCAGCCCATCCCGGTTGTAGTCGAAGAAGGTGCAACCCGTACTGAACCGCACCGCCGGATGCAACAACCCCGCCTTCGCCGTCACCTCCGCAAACGTCCCGTCGCCATTGTTCCGGTACAGCTTGTTCTGCCCGTAATACGTGACGAACATATCCTCGAAGCCATCGTTGTTGTAATCGCCGACGCACACCCCGCACCCCCAGCCCGCGTCCAGCAGACCGGCCTTTGCCGTCACATCCTTGAACGTTCCATCGCGACTGTTGTGGTAAAGCCGGTTGCTCGCGCCCGCCGGAACACCTTCCAGCTTGCGCCCGCCCACGATGAAAATATCCAGCCATCCATCGTTGTCGTAATCGAAGAAGGCGCAGCCCCCGCCCATTGACTCGATGATGTACTTCACGTTCGTCACGCCGCCATAAAACATCGTCTCCGTCAGCCCTGCCTGCCGCGCGACATCGACAAACTGCGAGAAAGGCGCGACCGGCTCGGCCCCAGCCATCACTCCCTTGAGAGCCGTCGATACGAGCGAGGAACCCGCCAGGACCGGGGCCGTCCGCAGCAACCTGCGTCGCGTCCAATCTCCTGGTTTGTCTGCCGTCATATCGAGCAGTATGCCTTCCACCAACCAGCCAAGTCCAACAGAGCCGCGACCACGCCCATCGCCAGCCTAAAACGTCATCCAAACGACCGGACCATCCACCCATGTCATCCTGGCAACCGAACCGTCAACGCAGCTCATCCTGACGGCCAACGGGAGGAAGGACCCCCGCGGGATTATCGACCCACCAGAACGTCCGGCAAGTCTCCACGAAATCGGGTGCTCCATATCTTGCTTCTGAGATGTCGGTCCGCCAATCCTCGCCAATAGCTCACCGGCGCGCCGCTGCACTTAACTGCTCACGCAACTCCAGCGCCCGCGCATTCTCCGGCTCCAGCTTCAACGCCGTCCCCACCGCCTCCTGCGCCTCAGCCAGATGCGCCTGCGACGCCAGCGTCGCCGCCAGATTAATCCACGCATCGGCAAACGCCGGCGCCGACTTCACCGCCAGCCGGAAATGCCCCTCCGCCGCCGCCGCGCTCCCCCCATGAAAGACGAGATACCCCAGCTCGTTCTGCGCCAGCGCAAACGTCGGATCGATCTTCACCGCCTGTTCGAGCGCCGCCCGCTCGCCCGCCGCGTCGCCCGCCTGCCGCAGCGCCATCGCCAGCCGGTAATTCAACAAGCTGTTCTCCGGCGTCGCCGCCACCGCCTCGCGATACAGACTCACCGCCTGCGGCGCATCGCCCGCCGCCAATCTCTGCGCCGCCAGCTCCGCCTTCGTATCTGCCTCCGACCTCGCTACGGCTGCCTTTGACAACTGCTGATACGTCCTCAACTGCTCCTGCGCCGCCGCCGTCTCGCCCAGCGTCCGCAGCACCCCGGCCAGCTGGAAGTGCGCCTCCGACTGCGAAGCGTCGAGCGCGACCGCCTTCTCCAGTTGCTGCTTCGCTCCGGCCGCATCGTCCAGCTGCGCCAGCGACGCCCCCAGGTTGTAGTGAGCGCTATAGTCGGCCGGCTTCAGCTTGATCGCTTCGAGCAAATGGTCGCGCGCCGCCGCATACTCCCCCGTCTCGCGCTCCAGCACTCCATTCAAATACAGCACATCGAAGTCATGCGGAGACGCCGCCAGCAGCTTCCGCGCCAGCGGCCGCGCCGTCTCCTTGTCCTGCGTCAGAACCAGCACCCGCAAATACAGCATCTGCGATTCCGCGTCCCCCGGATGCTGCTCAAAATAGCTCCGCAACAACCCCGCCGCATCCTGGTAGCGCCTCTGCCGCACATACACCGTCGCCAGCGCGTTGGTCAGCCGCAACGAAGCAGGATCAGCCGCCAGCGCCTCCTTCACCGTCGCCGCAGCCTCATCCAGCATCCCCGCCGAGCCGTAGGCCGCGGCCAGATCCAGATTCAGGTCCTCATCCCGCTTGGCATTCTTGAGCAGCTCGATCGCCGCCATCGTGTCGCCGCTCTCGACCATCGAACGGCTCAGTCCATCGAGCGCATCGGTCGACGCAGAATCGATCTGCAGCACGGCCTTCCACTGCTCCACAGCCTCGGTTTTCCGTCCCAGTTGCGCCAGCACCGTGGCCAGCAACACCCGCGGCCGCGCCGCCCCCGGCTCCAGCCGCGCCGACTCGCCCAGCGGCCCGGCCGCCGCCTCCAACTGACCCGAGGAGTACAGGCTCACGCCCAGAAAGTAGTTCACCTTCGCCGAAGCAGGATCGAGCTTCAACGCCGAACGAAACGCGCCATTCGCGCACTCAAACTGATTGTGTTCGCCAAACCAGGTACCCAGCGCCGTGTAGGCGGCAGCATCCGGCGATGCCTCCGCAGAGATCGCCAACTCCGGCGGAGCCTTGCACTCCGCCTGCGCCGCAACCCGCAAGCCAGCCACGCAGAAGACCGAACAAATCAGGGCAGCAAGGCGAGTCACTCGACAGCCGCAAAAACCCACTAGGGAGAAAACACGCATGGCACGGTCCAGTGTTACATACGCCCAACCGCCGCCCAAAGCACCCCAGGAACAACCGAATCCAACCCCACAAAACCGAAAAAGTATCCCCACCAGAAATCCAAAACCTCTCATCCCGGCCAAAACCCAAAATTGTCATCCCGGCCGAAGCGAAGCGCAGTGGAGGCATCCGCCCTTCACCCAAAGCCGCGCCGCAGGCGCCCCCACCCCACTGGAATTCAATGCAACCCAGCCCGCGTCTCCGGCTCCAGCGGCAGCTTCACCTCCATCGCTCCGATCCGGTCCGTATTCGCGTCCCGCACCGCGACCCGGATCGTCGCCGCACTCAGCGGCACATCCAGCTCCTGCTGCGCGCGATACGCCCGCTGCAGCGTCGTACTCGCCGCATCCCCTTGCGCCGCCAGGTTCACCATGGCATTCAGCATCCGGCCGTCCCCGTCGTAAGCCGCCGCCGCAATCTCCAGGTTCAGCGGTGTATCGCTTCCCGCAACCTGCAGCTGGTGCGCCATCACCGTGTAGTCGATCGCGAACTTCTGCAGCTCGATCGGCGCCAGCGGCTTCGCCGGAGCATTCCTTCGCCGTGTCTTGAAAAAGGCCGGCTGGTCGGCCAGCATCGCCATCTGTTCCGGAGTTCCCTTCGCCGGCGGCCCCACCGTATGCAGGTGCGCGCCAAAGATCAGCTGGTGCGCCTCCGGAGCGCCATGCTCCATGTTGGCAAAGAGCGTGTCGCCCCGCTTTCGCGTCGCCGTGGGCGTCGTCGGTTCCGGAGCGCCGCCATCCTTCGCCTGTCCTGACACCACCCGCAGCCGCCGCGGTAACTCGGCCAGCGAATCCGTCTCCGCCCCATAGTAAGAGTGACGGTAAGCCAGCTTGTACCCCTTCTTCGCCAGCTCCACCTTGATGTTCCTTACCCGCCCGTTGTACTCGCGATTGCTCGGCGAGTAAGTCAGCGTGTAATAACTCGCCCCGGCATCGGTCGCGTCCTCTAATGCAACAGCGACATCGTTTCTGCCGTAATAAGCTTTCCCGCCCGTCTCCCGGGCAATCTCGTCCATCACCATGTAGCTGCCGGCAATCAACGAATTTCCGGCTCCCGCACCCGCGGTTCCGCCCGCAACCGATTGCGAACCCTGCGACCCGGCCGCCGAGACTGCCCCGACATTCCTCTGCGAGACCATGCCTCCGCCCCCCGCTGCTTGCCCAGGAGCGTCTGAGGCCGCATGCCAGTCGGAAATCACCACCCCGCGCACATCCACCGGATAAATCGAAACCTGGTCGCGCGCCAGCAAATCCAGCGTCGTCTTCACCTGCTCGGTATAAGTCGGCCCATCACTCTCGGTCGGAAACAACGAAAGCGGAAAACCGCCCGAAAACCAGATCAGGTTCTTCCGCCCCGGCAGCCCGTCCAGGTAATTCGCAAGGTGATTCATGACGTCCAGCGTCGCGTTGACGTTCCCTCGCCCGGTGTTTTGCCCCATCAGGTACACCATCGGAATATGCGGCCGCGAGCTATGCGGGTCGATCGCGGCATACAACTGACCCTTGTCTGAAGTAAACCCCTGCACCAGGTGCAATCCATCCGACCACACAAAGATCGCAAACCGCGCGCCCTCCGGCTTACTCTCGATAAACTTCACCAGCTGCGCCCGCCCTCGTATCTGGTCGGTATGTTGGTTGACCGTCAGCGCCATCTGGTCTTCGTTGTCCATGTTGTTCAGGTCATAGAGCAGCACATAGAGCGGCCCCTTTTCCGGCGTCGCCGGCAGGTTCACAAACGTATTCACCGGCTCCGCAGGCAGCTTCGGCGGCTGGTAATCCATCTGCGGCCCAAAACCGAAAGGGTCGAAAGATAAAATCTCCTGCGGCTTGCTATCTTCCACCACCGCAAAGTCGTCCTTCGTCAGCCCCGCAACCGCCTTCCCCGAAGCATCGGTCACCACCACATCCAGCACCACCCGCCGCACCGTCGTCTTGAAGACCGTCGTCACTCCATCGGAGCCGGCCGGCGCGGCCTGTTGCGCCCACAGCCGGCCGTCCGGGCAGACCCCGCCGGAAGCAACCACAAAGACCACAACACTGAAGACACGGGAGTATATCTTCATCGAAGCCCGCCTTAAGGAATAGATAGTTCCACAGCCGACAGTGTAATCCCGGTCAGGCATACCACACTATGGCGCGGCCGCAAGCACCCGCGATCTCGTCCCAAACCGGCGATAATCCCGGAACTGCATCTCGTTCAGGATCGCCTCGTGCCTTCCCCGGCGCAGGCTCACCGCCGCATGGGTGGGCAGAAGATAATCATGGCCGTTGATGGCCAGGTATTCGTAATCCACCCCGATTGCCGAGGCGCGAATCGCGAAGTCGCGCGGCAGATCGTCCGCGACCAAAGTGACCTGGCGCACCCCCAGCGTCGCCGCATCGATCGACACCACTCCATGAAAGGCCGCATTGATCTGGTAGTTCACGTCTCTCAGCCCGTAGCTTGAGTCCTTCGCCGCAACCTTGTACTCGAAAAGATGCACCGCGTTCCCGGCGGCCATGCCGCTCCCTTTCCAATGAAATTCGGCATGCGCCGACGGTTCAAAGATGGCGTTCAACACTCCGCCGAACTCGCCATTCGAGATCGCTCCCTTCAGCTCGGCACTGTCCCGGCGAGTTCGCTCGCCGTTGACCTCGATCATGTGCCGGGTCTCTGCGTGGTCATGGTAGCTGAGCACTTCAGAAAATCTGTCCTTGTGCTTCCATTTACTCGTCCCCGAACTATCCACCGATCGGTTCGTCACCTCAACGCACAGAAAATTCGGCAGGGTCGCGGTATACCCCAGCGCCCGCTTCCGCCCGCCCTCCAGAACCCTCTTCACCTCGCCGGGAGCAGGAGCAATCGAGCCTGCACTCATCGGAGTCACCATTATCGGCGCAAGCTCCGCCGTTACATCCGGCGCAGCCCCAGGGTCAGCCGCGTTCTCGTTCAAACCTGGCCGCAAGGGACCTGCCGCGAGTCGCGCCATCCCGCCATCCGGCCCGGCAATCGTCAACCCAAGGCTCCGCTCCACACTCTGCCCACTTTGTGAAATCCGCACCTTCGCCACATAAGATCCCGGCTTCAGAGCGCCCGCTTCCAGCGTCCCAAAGTAAGGAACGGCCCCGCCATCTTCACTCTGCCGAAAGGAAAGCGGGACCCTGCCCACTGTCTTTCCCTCTCTTGACACCGTCATCTCGAGCGCCGGCTTTTCTGCAGCAGCTTTACCCGGATGAATCAGGAAGAACAGCGAGACCTCCTTCGCTCCAGCCGGAACATCGCCCGAGACCGCCGCAATCACCTGCCCGCTGCTCAAGCGAAACGGATCTCCGGCATCCGCGTCCCTCTCCTGCGCGGACGGCAGGGCTTCCGTCCGCCGCACCATCACCATGTCACTCACGGAGGGCCCAGCTGGAGCAGCCGCAACCTCAAACGCCGTCTTCTCGACCGAAGTCTTGCCGCTGTTCGCGTCGAGTACCGCCAGTTCCAGGGTGTACTTCCCCGGAGCCGCGACAAAGTGTCGCTGAAAGCTGAGCTGGCGCGCCTCGGCCGTCTCCACAGTGTCGATCGCTCCATGCTGGCGAATATCCTGGCTGAAATGCTCCACCACTGCGCCCACGCTATTCCGTACCTGCGCCAGCACCGTCGCATGCAGCGAAAACAGCCCCGCACTGAAATCCTGCCGGACCTCCAACTCCCCAACCGGGACCTCAACCACCAGCTCCTGCGTGAGACCAGCCGGCAACTCGCCAAGCTGCACGATCCGCGATCGCACCCTGAACTCGTTAGGCAGCGGCGTCTGCTGCAACAAAGCCAGCATCGGTACTTCGAAAGGGCGCAGATCCGTCAGGTCGCCAGGCGGCAAAGCAAAATAACCCGACCGTGCGCGGACAGAAACATCCTTGCGCAGCGGCTTCACGGTCACCGCTCGAAAGCGCCCATCGTATTCCCCAATCGGTGGCACATACGACGCGACGTAATAAGTCGTCAGGTCTTCAGCGAACTGCCGGATCGGTTTCGTCAGGTTCACCTGTGCGGGAATGTAGCTCCCGCCCGTCTCTGCCGCCAGCCGCCCCAGCGGACTCTTGGCAGCCTCCCACCCGTTGAACTCAAGGTCCGAAGTCTGCGCCGCTGCCTGTGCCCGCACCCCGGCCGGCGTCGTGTCTCCCGGGCTCTTCGCGCTCGCCGCAGGAGGAGGATTCAGATGAGCATTCCCCAGCGCCTGCCCATCGCCAGGCTCACCATCAGGTCCTGGTTGGGGTCCATCGTCAGCGCGCTCATGTCCACCACGTACAGGCTGACCCCGGCCCGGTTCGCCTCCCCGGCGGCTGTCTCGATCATCTCCGCGCCGCGCGTGTCTGCCTGCAACCCGCCGGTGAAATAGAGCACTGCCTTCCGCCCCGGTATCTGCCGCTCCGCCTCGGCGATCGACATCAGCCCGGCCAGCGCCGGCGGCGTATGCTGGATCGTCACCATCTGCTGCGAACTCGTCAACATTCCCAGAGTCGTTCGCGCCTCCTCGCGCGCCGCTGCGCTTACCTCGACCACGGAACCAGCCGGCCCGCCACCCTGCCCAGCTTCGGCCGTCAGCGCCTTCTCCGCGGCCGCCGACTCGCTCCCGAGATCGGTCCCGGCAGCCTCCGTCGCTACCGCCACCGCCTTCTCCGCCAACGCCCGGTCCGCCGTATATTGCTGCACCAGCCGAAGCCGCCCATCGGTCAATAAAACCGCAATGCTAAAACCCTGCCCCGGCATCGCTTTCAGTATCTTCCCCGCAATGGCCCGCGCGCTTTTGCTCCTCGTGTCCTCAAAGCGGTCAAAGACCAGCGTCACAACCCGCGGCGCACCAGCCCCCGCCGCCAGCCGCAGCTTCGACAGCGTCACCGGAAACCCGTCATCGGTGACCGCTAGGTCCTTGGGCGTCAGATCCAGCACCAGCCGGTGCTTCTTGTCCCGAACCACCAGGTCAAGCGACACCTCATTCACATTGGTCGTCAGCGTCGCAGTTGGATTCGCAGCTGCTCCGTGGTCGGCCACCGCTGGCGCCGCCACGGATCGCCCCTCAGCATCCTTCCCCTGGACAGCACCGGCAATCCGCTGTTCCGAGCCGGCCGCCGTCAGCACCAGCAAGAGACCAGGCAGCAGCACTCGTAGCCACGGCGCTTGTCCCCATGGCAGCCGGCGGCGATGGCCGTATATAGGCCCTGCATTCATCCTCGTCATTCTATAGTCCGGAAAAACGTCCAGCTCCGGCCTCTCCCCTCCGCCAGACAGCAATTGCATCCTTGGCAATTGCATCCTTGGCAATTGCATCCTTATTGAGAAATCAATAGAGTCGATGCTTCGCCTTGAATTCCACCCACACCCGGAGCACATGAGCAAAGATGAACGGCGACAAATCTACCCTGACGCGCAGGCAATTCACCCAGTCCGGCGCAGCCGCCCTTCTCGGCTCGACGACCCTCTCCAGGCAGCTCCACGCCCTCAATGCCCAGGCCGCTCCGGCAACCAACACCACAGCCGGCGAACTCTCCCTCGACCTTAACGCTCCCTCCACGCCCTTCAACCGGATGCTCTTCGGCCAGTTCCTCGAACACTTCCAGCGCCAGGTCTACGGCGGCGTCTTCTCGCCCGGTTCCCCGCTCGCCGATAAGCACGGCTATCGCCTCGATGTCATCGCCGCCCTCCGCGAACTCAAAGTCCCCATCGTCCGCTGGCCCGGCGGCTGCTTCGCCTCCGACTATCACTGGCGCGACGGCGTGAGCAATCCACGCCAGCCCTCATTCGACAAAGCATGGGGTGTCGAAGACCCCAACACCTTCGGCACCGACGAATTCGTCCAGTGGTGCCGCCTCATCGGAGCCGAGCCCTACATCTGCACTAACGCCGGCACCGGAACCTCGGAGGAGATGAGCGACTGGGTCGAATACTGCAACCTCAAAGACCAGGGCCGCTACGCCCGCATGCGCAAAGCCAACGGCTTTCCCGAAACCTTCAACGTCCGCTACTGGAGCATTGGCAACGAGAACTATCTCGGCGGCGAGATCGGCGCGAAAACCGTCGCGGAGTGGGGCCCGCTCGTCCGCGAATCCGCCAAAATGATGCGCGCCGTCGACAGCAACCTCCAGATCCTCGCCGCCGCCACCGTCACCGGCGACTGGACCCCGCCCATGCTCAGAGACGCCGGCAAATACCTCAACTACATCTCCATCCACGGCTACTGGGACGCCCTCTGGCAGCGCGGCGCCAAACCCTCCGACTACCTGCACTCCATCTCCCGTTGCGAAGCGCCCGAAGAGCAGATCAAGCAGGCCATCGAACTCCTCAACCAGACCGGCTTTGCCGACCGCATCAAGATCGCCTTCGATGAATGGAACTTGCGCGGCTGGCATCATCCCGGCTTCCCCGGCGGCGGCGCCAACAACCTCGATGAAATTCGCGAACGCGATGAAAGCGACCAGAACCAGACCTACACCATGGCCGACGCCGTCTTCTCCGCCTCATTCCTCAACGGCTGCCTGCGCCAGGCAAAATACGTCCAGATGGCCTGCATGGCCCCGGTCGTCAACGTCCGCGGCCCGCTCTTCGTCCACCCCACGGGCATCGTCAAGCGCACCACCTTCCACGTTCTCAAAATGTACTCCGACCTGCTCCAGCCGAACGTCGTCCCCACCCAGGTCATCTGCGACCAGCTGAAAATCGACGAAAAATCCGTACCCACCCTCGACGCCCTCGTCACCACCAGCAACGATAAGAAGCAGATCGCCGTCGCCCTCATCAACCGCGACCCGCAACTCCCCGCCCACTGGAAGCTCAACGGGCTCACCTCCGGCCCGGCAAACCTCACCATCCTCAGCGGAGACTCCACCGACGCCTACAACGACATCGCCCACCCGAATCGCGTCCTCCCCGAAACCCGCCAACTCACCCTCGACAACCACCCAATCCAACTCCCCCCGCACTCCATCGCCATCCTGCGGTCAAGCCACTAGAAGATCCGCCATCCCGAAACAAGGGCATGCCAACAACAAACGGCATTCCGGGCATAAGTATCATCCTGAGCAAAGCCAAGAATCTGCGTCTCGCCTGAAGCCGCCCCGCAGGCGCAACCGCACAAGGAACATCAGCCGATCGGATAGCATTGTTACGGAATCACGGAGGGAACGACGTGGCGGGAAATGCATTGCAGCGAATGTTCGCCTATACCCATCCGCACGTGAGGCACTCGATCGCCTTCAGTCTTGAACAGCCTGCAGAGGAGAAAGGCAAAGAAGTCTCGGGCCTTCCGCACGGCCAGGTCGCTCATCTTCTCAGGCAAACAGCAAGAATCAGCCAGGGCGAAAATCCGGATTTCCTCACCGCGCTGCGACCGGACCCAGACCTTCACAACCCCAGCGCAAACACCGGGTCCACAAACACCGACCCGCCCACCTGGAAACTCCGCGTCCCCACCTGCACAAATCCATTCTTCAAATAAAACGCAATCGCCCGCCCATTCTCCGGATGCACCCCCAGCAGCAGCCGCCTCGCTCCCTGCTCCCGCGCACTCGCGATCGCCGCCTCCATCATCTGCCGCCCCGCACCCCCGCCCTGAAACCGCGAGAATAAGTAAATCCGCCGCAGTTCCAGATCACCGTCCGACATCAACTCCAGCGGAAAATCGGCCGCCGTCAGCATCGCATACCCCACCGGAGCCGCCCCCGGCGCAACCTCCGCCAGCCAAACCCTTGTCTCCGGCCGCTCAAAATAAGCCTCGTAAACCGCGGCAACATGGTTCTTAAAGCAATGCGCCAGGATCGACCCCCCCGGCACCAGCCCCGCAAATGCCTCGAGAAAGGTAGCCGCTCCCACCACCGCCAGCGCCGCCGCGTCCGCCGCCGACCCCGCCCTCACCACCACTTGCGCCTCTGCCAAACCCACCTCCACCAGCACCCGCTCTAAAACGCTAGCTGCTGCGTTGGAACTACCTTTCGAAGATACTTCCAGCCCGTCACCAGCAGATCCAGCGCCGCTGCAAACGTAGCAATCCGGTACCCCAGGTGCATCGCCCGGTTCACCGTCGCCACCGTATGCAGGTCAACCCCCGGCCCGCTCGCCGCAAAATATACCGGGGCCGCCGCCAGAACTCCCATCGCGATCACCGCCAGGGCTTTCACCCCTATCCGCAGCACCGGCGCCCACCGCTCCCCGCCCTCGATAAACCATGAGAGCTTCTGCAACAGCTGCAGCAGCACCAGCGTTACCAGCAGGTTGTAAAAGGTCCCCCACACCGGCGCAAAACTGATCGAAATTCGATGCAAATACTCTGCCCCCGGTCCCAGCACCAGGAAGGGATGCCGTGGAATCGAGAAGACAAAGATCATCCACAAGCCATGAATCGCCAGGTCGACGATCTTTCCCGCCAGCGACGGAGACGACCGCTTCCGCGTCGTCAGCGGAGGCAGCGTCCGCGGGTCCCACTCCTTCCCGCCGCCTGCTCCTTCGTGATACTGCCACTTCGCATACTCCAGGGAAGCGAACACAATCGTCACCACGGCCAGAAAGATCAAAAGCGTCGGAATCACCTGCACCATGCCTGCTGCCAGCCTACTCAACAGGTGCGGCTGCGCATCCTCGGCAAAAATCATCGCTGAAAACCGCGCTGCCAGATAAATCAGCACTACAAACGGGGCCGCCTTGCGCAACACCAATTGGTACAGCGGAAACAACGCCGGCCCGATCAGGTAGCGCTGCGGCAGGTACCGCGCCGCCACCAGCAGCGGCTCGCCATGCCGCCGCAGCACCTCCGCCACATCTCCCTCCGTCAACGGACGACCCCGCTCTTCCACGCGGCCATCCATCTCCGCCAGCAGGTTCACCCGCAGTTCCGCGATCACATCCCCCCTTGTCGCTCCCGTCAAATACCGCCCCACCGCCTGCAAATACCGCTCCAGTAACTCCATCGCCCTACCTCCCCACCCGTTCTCTCAAGATTTTGTGCAGCGATTCGTTAATGCCGTTCCACTCCACCAGCAACTGCTTGAGCGTGGTCTCGCCCTCATCCGACAGCCGGTAAAACCGCTTGTTACGCTTGTCCTCTTCCCGCCATTCGCTCCGCAGCAGCCCCTGCGTCTCAAGCCTCCGCAGCAGCGGATACAGCGTGCTCTCCTCGATCGCCAGCCCCTCGTCGGCCAGCGCCTTGCGCAGCGTGTAGCCGTAGTGCTCCTCGCGCAACTGCGCCAGCACCGCCACGATCAGGCAGCCCCGCCGAAGCTCCAGCCGAAGAGAATCAAAAATTCCAGGCTCCAAATCTGCCTCCATACTGTACGAACTACACTGTACGTCACACAGTGTATGCCGTCAAGGACTTTATGGATCTCCCATGGTCCGATTAACTCTCAGCCCCCATCCAACGGTTGCAAGTATCCAACAACGCCAAGGGAGCCCTATGCCACTGAACTCTTACGTCACCCTCGGCCACTCTCCGCCCACGCCGGCGTAACCGTCAACGGAGTTCCCAGCACCCAGTTAGCCAAAGTCCCAAACACTCGGGATCGCTCAGTCGCGCCACAAGCCTTTCGAAATCGCCTGCCGGTCAGCCACAAGTCAATGCTGCATCTCGAAGTCGAGCGATGGAAGCCGCCTCCTGCGACCAAAACAAAGGGCGCTCTCGGGAGCGCCCTTCACCCACTCCGCCCACTCCAGCTCTAGAAATGAAACCCGACCTCTCCCGTCAACGACCGCGGAGAAACATAATGCGTTCCACTAAACGTCGATAGGAAGTTATAGAGCGCATAGTTGTTAGCCACATTGATCGCCGTGAGTCGCAGGCTCCATTTTCGCGCATCCCCGTGAAACAGGTTATCGTCCCCAACCGACACATCGAACAGGCTTCGCGGCTGGATCCTCGGCGGGTTATGGTCGTTATTCCCCGTCCCCGGCGCCGGAATCTTCACCAGGTTCGAGCTGTATTCCGAAGCCAGGCAGACACTCGGCAGAGGATTTCCCGGTGTCGCCTTGATCCCGTTGCAGGTAAGCCCCGCCTGGAACTCCTCATCCGCTGTCAGCCCGCTCAGGTTCACCGCCGGCTGCCCATTGAGCGTCGTCGATGTATCGCCGCATGCCGTGTTCGGGTCATTCGACAACGGGTTATAGCAAGGCACCGATCCCGCCACCAATCCACTGTCATACCGCCAGTTAAACCCGAACCAGGCGCTCTTGCCCAACCCCGTCTTGCCAAATCCCGGCAGCTGATACTGCATGTGCGTCGTCTGGTTGAACCGCTCGTCATGGTCGATACGGAACGGATACCCGCCCTGCTGCCCGACCGTTGCGCCTGCGCCGGCAACCTGCGGCGGGAAGAACCGCGCCGCTACCGAAGACATCACCACAAAGGCCGTAATATTGTGATAGTTCGGCACATCCGCCCGCAGCGCAAAGCCCGGGATCTTCGAGTTATGCCAGTCGATCGGGAAGGTGATCGGCGTATTGCCCAGCACGCTGAAATCGAAGGCGTTATGCGTATATTTCCAGATGTAGTCCCCGCTGATCACAAAATTCTTGCCCAGCGCCTGTTGCAGCCCGGCATGGAACTCGTTCTTAAATCCCGGCTCGAGCGTTGACGAGACTCCTGGCGAGCAAAGCAGCAGCGGGCTCAGCACCGCATTGGCGCACCCCTGGCTCGACAGCACCAGGTTTTCATTAAATGGGCTCTCCAGCGTCCGCGCGTACGAAACCCGCAGCACCGTATTGGTCGGCTTGATGCTGTACGCCGCGCCCAGTCGCGGCTCCGCCTGCCGCGCCACCGCTAACCCGTTATAAAGATCGCCGCGAATGCCTAAATTAAACAGCCAGTTGCCCGCCTTGATCTGGTCTTGCACATACAGTCCCAGCTCCTTCACATCGGTATGCCCGAAATAACTGTAGAGGCCGCCCGCGCGGGTCAGATCGTAAGCAATCAGCACCGGTAGAAATGCCGGGTTCGCCTGCAGGCCCGCGCCCGCCGTACACGCTGCCGTGTCCGTAAACCCGATCACCGGGGTCCCGTTTACATCCAGGCAAGGGGAATTGAACGTCGGGTTCACCACCCCCAGGTTGTCGTGTTCGCTCAGAAAAGTCTGCGAATACACCCCGCCGATCTTGAAGTTGTGTCTGCCCTTCACATACGAAAAGTCCGAATGCACCCCCGCATTGGTCAGCGTTCGATTCTGTCCAATCGTCTCGTTCTGCAGGTTCACCGGCCCCTTGTCCGCCAGCGGATTGCCGCTGGGGAAATAGTTATACGTGTCCTTCCGGATATAAGGCCCGAAATTGAAGATCGAATCCGTCCCGATCAGCCGCGTATAGTCCGGCGCGATATTAAACGTCTCGATCTTCGAATGCTGGTCCGTATTCCCCACATCGTTGCCGAACTGGTCCAGCACATTCAGGTTGTCGTAGGCATTCGGCGTCTGGAACCACGACCGGCTGTAGTTCAGGTTCAACCGCACCGAGTCCACCGCGTTCAGCTTGTAATCGATCCGGTCAAAGACATTCTGCTCATTGCCCTTGTCGTGAAAGACCTTGAACTCCGGCGGATCCAGGAATCGCCCCGTATTCAACCCATCCAGCTCAAAGAAATTTCCCCAATTATTCCCGCCATATCCCAGGTCAAAGCCGCTCGAGAGCGACCCAAACGTTCCGTACGAAGTCGTAAAGCTCCCCGTCGGCGTCGTCAACCCCTGCCCCGACCGCGTCGTCACCTGGATCACCAGCGCCGTCTTGCCCCCATACTCCGCCGGCGGCGCACCCGAAATTACCTCCAGCGACTGGATGGAGTTCGAAGGAATCTGGTTTGAAAAAACCTTGCTCTGCTGGTCGGTAATCGGCTGCCCATCGACCGAAAAGGAGTTCGAAGCATGATCGCCCAGCCCGTGAAACAGCCCGTTCGAGTCCGCCGCTACGCCCGGCGATGACAGCGTCACCAGCGAACTCACCGACGACGACGCGCTCTCCAGCGGCAGCTTCGCAAACGCCCCCCGATCGATATCGGTATGGAACGTCGAGTCATTCTCAACCAGGTCGCCGCCATTGCTCTCCACCGTCACCGTTGTCGAAGACTCCGCTACCGTCAGCGCCGTCGAGACCTTCACCGGCACCCCCGACCGCACGTCCACATCCTGGGCAAACGAATTGAAGCCCGCCGCTTTCACCGTCAGGTGATACGGGTTGAACGGCACGTTCGGGAACTGATAATTCCCGCTGCCGTCGGTGACCGCGCTCCGCGTATAGCCGCTAACTGCGTTGATGATCGTCACCGCAGCCCCCGGCACGACCGCGCCGGTAGCATCAGCCACTGACCCGCTGATAATCCCTGAGTTTCCCGTCTGCGCCGTAAGCACCTGGAAAGAAATGACAAACGATACTGCGGATAAAAGAAAAACACGACGTCGCAAGGATGCGCGCATGAAGACAACCCCTCAATTCCTGTATGAAAATTAGATTTTCTTGCCCGGATTTACGCGAGAGCGGACAGTACAGGAGGAGGCCGTGTCACCAGCCGGATTTCTAAACTGCGCCGGACAAACAGCGGTTCCGGATCGACCAGCCGCACCACCGGCCGCAACACCAGGGCAGCAACCCTATACACCGTAGTCTGCGCCGCCGAATGCGCCACCACGCACAACGAGCACTCCGGATTCACCCGCCCCGAAGGGTGCGAATGCGTCAGCTCGGCGCCGGCGCTCAGCAGCACCAGCAGCATGCAGCAGACACCAACCAGCCGCCTCCATCCGGCCCTGTTCAAGGCCAGCGAAACTCGCTGATTGGGAAGATTCCACCGCATTACACCAGTGTAGCGCACACCCTTCCACACCTGCAGACGCGGGTCATCACTCTTCGGCTCCGCGTCAAAAATCCTCCGCCGCAAAAGCGCTCATGACGAAAAAAATGCAAAATATCAATCCAGTGCGACCCCCGAAGCCGTATTCTCATTGTGGGACTTGCGGCCCCCCCCGGCCCGCAGACCCGATACGGGGCTGGCCTCACTTACGTGGGGTCAGCTCCGCTTTCCTCCCCCAGCGCCAATCCCCTTCCCAACCCCCCGTTCTTCTGCAATACTTAGAAGTGCCCACCCCGCACGTCCATCCCATCCCATCAAAATCAGGTGAAGCGAACATGTCTGCAAAGTACATCTTTGTGACCGGCGGAGTCGTGTCTTCCCTCGGCAAGGGTCTCGCCGCCGCCTCCATCGGCTGCCTTCTCGAATCCCGCGGACTTCGCGTCAATCTAATGAAATTCGATCCCTACCTCAACGTCGATCCCGGTACCATGTCGCCCTTCCAGCACGGCGAGGTCTTCGTCACCGACGACGGCGCCGAAACCGATCTCGACCTCGGCCACTACGAGCGCTTCACCCACGCCCATCTCACCCGCGACAACAATCTCACCACCGGCCGCATTTACGAGTCCATCATCACCAAAGAGCGCCGCGGTGACTACCTCGGTAAGACCGTCCAGGTCATCCCCCACGTCACCAACGAGATCAAAAACGCGATGCGCAAAGTCGCCGCCGGTGTCGACGTCGCCATTATCGAAATAGGTGGCACCGTCGGCGACATCGAGTCCCTTCCCTTCCTCGAGGCCATCCGCCAGATGCGCCAGGAGCTCGGCCGCGAAAACACCGTCTTCGTCCACGTCACTCTCGTCCCCTGGATCGCCGCCGCCCAGGAACTCAAAACCAAGCCGACCCAGCACTCCGTCAAAGAACTCCTCTCGATCGGCATCCAGGCCGACATCCTCCTCTGCCGCACCGACCGCTTCCTCGCCCGCGAGATGAAATCCAAGATCGCCGCCTTCTGCAACGTCGAGGAGCGCGCCGTCGTCACCGCCAAAGATGTCGCCTCGATCTACGAGTGCCCCCTCGTCTTCCACCAAGAAGGCGTCGACGCCCTCGCCCTCAAATACCTCCACATCGACGCCAAAGAGGCCGACCTCAGCAAGTGGGAAGACCTCGTCCATCGCGCCTACAACCCCCAGGACGAAGTCTCGATCGCTATTGTCGGCAAATACGTCGAGTACGAAGACAGCTACAAATCCCTCAAAGAGGCCCTCACCCACGGAGCCCTCGCCCAGAACCTCAAACTCAAAGTCACCTGGATCGAAGCCGAAGGCCTCGAATCGAAATCCACCCGCCCCGGCGAAACGTCCAGCTCCGGCGAAGTCCACCAAAGCTACCAGTCCCAGCTGGAAGGCTTCGACGGCATCCTCGTCCCCGGCGGCTTCGGCAAACGCGGCATCGAGGGCATGCTCAACGCCATCCGCTACGCCCGCGAAAACGACGTTCCCTACTTCGGCATCTGCCTCGGCATGCAGACCGCCTGTATCGAGTTCGCCCGCAACGTCTGCGGTCTCGCCGACGCCAACTCCAGCGAATTCGACCCCGCCGCCCAGCACCGCATCATCTACAAACTCCGCGAACTCACCGGCGTCGAAGAGATGGGCGGCACCATGCGCCTCGGAGCCTGGACCTGCGTCCTCGAACCCAACTCCCTCGCCGCCAAAGCCTACACCGCCTCCGAAGAAGGACGGAAGAGCACAGAGGAAGCCGGGTGGAAGGGCACAGCTTCGGCCAGTGAATCTGCCACCTCTCCAAGAGAAAATGTCATCCTGACCCTGAGCGCAGAGAAGGGGAAGGATCTGCGGTTAAGCGACGCCCCCCCAAACACCTCCCAAGGCCAGGCCAGCCGCGACGACCACCACCACCAAACCCTCGAGATCAGCGAACGCCACCGTCACCGCTACGAATTCAACCGCGAATACGAAGCCCTCTTAACCGGAGCCGGCCTCAGAATCACCGGCACTACCCCCGACGCCACCTATGTCGAGATAGTAGAAATCCCCACCCACCCCTTCTTCGTAGGCTGCCAATTCCACCCCGAATTCAAATCCAAGCCGCTCGAGCCCCACCCGCTCTTCCGCGCGTTTATCGAGGCAAGCTATGGGAATCGTCAGCAGCTGATAAAGAATGAAAATCTTCAGAAAGAGATAGCGCACCTTCGAGTCGATTAGTTGCCGTGATCAGAAGGGTTGGTCGCCCAGCAAAACCATAGGAATAACTTGATAATGTTCCAGAAATTTAATTTATATATCTGGCACTCGCTTTGGATACTAGTTCCGCTAGGAACAATTGTTTTCATAGCCGCATATAGGCGCGCAAAAAAAGGCCTCTGGTACTTCTTCGACCCGAAACACTATACCGGGATTGCAGACTCCGGAGATTTCGGGCCGCACTACGCTCGCTATCAAGACATCGCGAAGTTGGCGATAACACTCTCAGCGGGTGCGATTGCGTTTCTTATCAACACGCTGGTGGGCCAAAAAGCCCCCTTAGAGGAATTTGCAGCAAGGATAGAGTCTGTCGCTCCAATTGTCGTCGGCTTTTTTGCAGCTTCAATCAGCTTTCTTATACTGTTCATGGTCCTCTTAAGCATGTGGTATGAGGATTATTGCCACTCAAAGACCCACGATACCTACACCGCTTGGCGATATGGAACGGTTCAAGCATTGGGCGTGATTGGCTTGA
Organism: Acidisarcina sp.; assembly: GCA_965199205.1. Lineage (GTDB taxonomy): Bacteria > Acidobacteriota > Terriglobia > Terriglobales > Acidobacteriaceae > Acidisarcina. The sequence continues at coordinate 4,900,750 of OZ240688.1, read as the reverse complement.
TATCTTTCCTTCTCGCCTTTATATGGCTAGGTGCCAACATTTTCGGTTAAAACGCGCAAGCCGGTATCGCCGCTAATCTGAGGCGGATAAGCAGCACCCTCGGGAGACGTACCGATATTGTCGGGTGCTCTGTATTTGCCGCGGCCTCGTCCGGAGATATGGGCTGCGGACCGTCAGTCCCACAATCACAGTAGAGTGAGCAATCGACCGTCCTTACTGCGCGCAGCCACACTTAGCCGAGTGAACAGAAGGTAAATCAAAATGAAGATGCCTTACAAATCCTACCCAGGTTATATAGCGGTTGCCAGCATCATTGCTCTTGGCAGCGCTGGCCTAGGAGCCGTGGTTGGCATTCACTGGATGAAGTCGGAGGTGACCCCGGTGATATTGGTAAAGCCAGGAATCGGCGGCTTTGAGCCTGAAGACGGAAGCGCTATTGGTAATACATGGTCCAAAAGCGAAGTCAAACCTGTCCTATTGGTGAAACCGGGACTCGCCGGGTTCGAGCCACGAGAAGGGTCAACTATCGGAATGAATTGGACAAAAGACGATGTGATTCCCGTACTTCTCGTGGAGCCCGCTGACAACGCATTTAGACCGAGTCACCTTCTTTCCGACAGTGTAGGCAACGCCACCGTTCAAGGGTCCACTCGCTTATCTTCGACAGATGCTCAGTCCAAAGAAAACACACCGTCTGTTATTGAAAGCCAGATCGATGGAACATTCGAGGGCTGGACAGGAGAGACGGTTTTCAAATTGATTAATGGTCAGATTTGGGAACAAAGTGAATATGACTACAGCTATCAATACATGTTTATGCCCAAGGTGTTGATCTACAAGACGAGCGGTGGCTTCAAGATGAAAGTCGATGGCGCAAAAAAGAGCATCGGCGTAAAGCGACTGAAATAAGCCGGGTGCCCCAGGCCCCTATCGTTGTGACCCGGGATTTCTCTAGACCTAATATACTCCAGGGAGTATATTTAATCGGTGTGGGAAGTCTTACTCGCCGACAAATTCGAGCCGGAATTTTTCGCCCTGCCGCAGCAAGTGCAGGATGTGACACTGGCAATGACGCGCCTACTTCAGCAATTAGGCCCACAATTAGGACGACCGCGCGCCGACACATGGAAAGACTCGCGTCACGCCAACATGAAGGAGCTACGTTTCGACGCGGCAGACGGAGTCTGGCGCATAGCCTTCGCCTTCGACCCGAAGCGAAACGCCATTCTCCTCGTCGCCGGAGATAAATCCGGAGGCAGCGAGAAGCGCTTCTACCGAGAGTTGATTCGCAAGGCTGACGATCGCTTCGATGCTCATCTGAAGCGCATCGAGAAAACGAGGAAGTAGACCATGCCAAGAAACATCAACGAAATCATCGAATCTCTCCCCGCCACTCGCCGCCGCAAGATCGAGAAGCTCGCTAAGGTTCTAATCGCCGAAGAGATGACCCTCCAGGAACTTCGCCGCGCCCGCGAGATGACCCAGGTCAAAATGGCCAAGCGCCTCGGAGTCGCACAAAAGCAAATCTCCGAGATCGAGAAGCGCACCGACATGCACATCTCCACACTCCGCCGCTCCATCGAAGCCCTGGGAGGCAAGCTCTCATTGGTAGCTCAGTTCCCCGACCGCGAGCCGGTCATTCTCTCCGGAATCGCATCCCCCGATGCCTAAGACAATGCCAAAACACACAAAGCTCGATTTCAGCCAAGAAAAAGGCAGACGAATCGCTCTCCAAGACCAGAGCTAAAGGCCTCGTTCAAGGCAAAACCCGCATCACCATCCGCCTCGACGAAGACCTCATCGACCACTTCCTCAAAGAGGCTGACGCCTCCGGCGGAGCCATCCGGCTACCAGACCCTCATCAACGAATCCCTCCGCCAGCACGTCGAAGGCAAAGCGCCCCAGTTCGAAAAAACCCTCCGCCGCATTCCCCGCGAAGAGATCCAGGCGGCAACCTGGGCAAGCCGCGCGATCAGTTCCCCGGCTCGGCAGCCCTCTTCGTCGGGGAGCCGACACTTACCCGCAAAGCATCCAACCAAACGGATGTGACTGAGGGCCCCGTACTATGATCGACCGTTGCTTCAACCCAGACTGCAGAAGAAAACTCCACTACCTCCGCGACGGACGGGTCGTCCGCGTCCTGACCGGAGAAGCCGAAAATACCGTCCTCGAACATTACTGGCTCTGCGGCCCCTGCTACGAGGAATACAACTTCGCCTTTCCACCCGATGGCGGAGTCATCCTCGAACCCAAGCCAAAGATCAAGCAGTCCAAAGAGTTTCACTTCAACGAAGTAGTCATTTCCGCAAATTCATGACTCGCGGCGCAGTCTCCCCGCCCAGCCGTTACCAACCAGGCAACGAAAGAAACTGTCAAGTCTCTTTCGTGTCAACAAGAGTTGCAAATCACACAAAGTATTGGGGTTACCAGCCAAAGATCGTTGGCATGGTGAACCACTGCAATCAGGTAAAATGGAAGTAGATCAGCATTCAGGAGCGGAGACTCAACTCCGACTTTGGATCGAACGTCTCCCCCAACGCTCGTAAGTCGTTGAAAACGCCGAACCTGCGGGTAAGTTCCCGCGAATGACGAATTTAGCGCCACCCTCTCCCTCTATCTGATTGATAGCGCTAAACTTCGTCCCGGGTTAGGGAGGGGGGTACCCCCCTCCCGACGCCTTAACGAACGTACTGCGCCACACCATTGCCAAACGACCAGTCCGCCGCATCGTTCTCGCTCAGCGTGATCATCACATCCTCCGGACGGACCTTCACCTTTGCCGCCAGCAGGTTCACCACCCGGAAGTAGAACGCCTGCTTCACCTCGACGGTCCTCCCTTTGCGCAAAAAGACCTGCACGAAGAGGATCCCGTCCGTCCGCTCCACGTTCAGGTAGTGAGCGTCATAAATCAGCTCGCTCCCAAGCCCGTCGCCGCCATACTCCGTCACCACCTGGAACCGGTCATTCTCCGGAATCCCGATCGTCTCGACCAGCGCCGTATGCACGCACTCCGCAATCGCCCGCCGCTCCTCGATCGAACGGCCCTTCAACATAGAAATCCGAACCAACGGCATCCTGAACCCTCCCAAGTTGCTACCTGCTCCAAGACTAATCGACCCGGAGAGACCATCGTTTCTCTCGCGGCCAAAACCGCAGCCGCGACACCCGGCACGATCGAACTGTGATCTGATATTCAAGTGATCTCAGACTTCGAAATAGCCAACGTCCCCGTAGGCCGCACCGCCGGCAAATCCCGCCTCTTCCTCATCGCCGGTCCCTGCGTCATCGAGAGCGAAACCCACGTGCGCACCATGGCAGATGCCATTCAGCGAGTGGCCGGCGACCTCGGAGTTCCCTGCATCTTCAAGGCCTCCTACGACAAAGCCAACCGCACCTCTGTCCACAGCTTCCGCGGACCGGGCCTGGTTGAAGGAACCAGGATCCTTCGTCGCCTCGCCGAATCGACCGGACTTCCCGTCCTCACCGACGTTCACGAACCCAGCCACTGCGAGATCGCCGCCGAAGCCGCCGACGTCCTGCAGATTCCAGCTTTCCTCTGCCGCCAGACCGACCTGCTTGTCGCAGCAGGACATACCGGCCGCGCCATCAATGTGAAAAAAGGCCAATTCGTCGCGCCGGCAGATATGAGCCACACTGTCGAAAAGGTCTCCTCGACCGGCAACCGGCGCATCTTTCTCACCGAGCGTGGAACCACCTTCGGCTACAACAATCTGGTCGTCGACATGCGCTCGCTGGCCGTCATGCGCAAGCTCGCGCCGGTCGTCTTTGACGGTACCCATTCCGTCCAGATGCCGTCCGCCGCCAACGGCGTCTCCGGCGGCCAGCCCGAGTTCATTCCACTCCTCGCTCGCGCCGCCGTCGCTGCCGGCGTCGACGGTCTCTTCCTCGAGGTCCACGACAACCCGGCCGAGGCGAAATCGGACGGGGCCAACGCCCTCAGTCTCCTGCAGCTTCGCCCACTACTCGAAACCCTGCTTGCGATTCATGCTGCGGCCCAGCCGTAAGCGGTTCAGACCAAAAAAAGGGCCCCTCGGGTGAGGGGCCAATCTGCCTTGGTTCTCTCGTTGTGTGAGAGCTTGGTGGCGGCCTGCCTGTTCTTATTATTGTTGTGCCGAGGGTGTGCTCCGAGGAGCTTGCTGGTTCCCACCGATCGGTGAACCGCCAGTTGTTCCGGGCGAGTTCAAGGCCGCTAAACTGTTTTGTACTAACGTCACATGCACAGAGTTTCCGCTGGTCGCTCCGCCATTCGAATCTTTAAGGGCCGCATTCCCCATACCTAGCACATGAATGCGGTAAACCGGCACCTGCTGTTGCTCGACTAGGTACCGCACTACTGAATCTGCAAGCCGCTGCGATGTTTGAACACTTGCTTGACCCTTGCCTCTGGAATAACCCTGAACCTCAACCAGGTATCCCCTACCACCCTGCAACTGAGAAGCTAAACCGCCTAGCGCATCCTTCGCTTTTTCGTTCAAAGCGACCTGACCTGGACGAAATCGTATTTCGGTATCGCTCACAACTTGGTACTGATCGAGGTTGGCAACTGTAGTCCCAAGCTGCTGAGTGCGAATCCCTGATTGGTTTGCCAGGCTTTGAGCGCTCGCCGCACTTGCACTGGCGCTTGCTGCCTGTTGATTTGCTTGATCTGCAGTATCCTGCGCTCGATGGATACCCGCCTGTGCCCGCTCATCAACGCTCTTAATATCTTTTGCTTGCTGACCCGTCAGTTCATCCAGTTCATTCAGCCTGCCATTGACTGGATCAAGCTGCCGTTTTACCCATTTCTTTCGGGCGAAGGGATTTAAATGTCCCCAAAACCCTTCGTTCGATTGCACCGCTAAAGGCTTGGCTGCCGCACTACTTGACTCGTTGGGAGCAGACCTCATCGCACTGCTGTTCCCCGTCGAGTCGCTTTGTCCTGTCGCACTCTGGGCCAATCCGGACTGAGCCAAAGACAGGCTCAATACCGGCAAAGCCCCTATAAAGATCAAACTGCGAAATAGCGTTTTTACAATCAACCCGGTAGCACCTGACATCTCTCTATATAGCATGTGGGTAGCCAAAGAATGAGGCCCATCAAGCAAACCAGTATCTTGCTCAATCGAAACGGTTTATTCTTTGGCGGATTGAGTGGCAGCATTTTTTGTGGAAGTCACCCGCCACAGCGAAGCAGTTTTTGCGTGTTCTGGCCGAAAAAGTTACTTGGTGATGGAAGAGTCTTCGCCTGGCAACAAGCCGCTGTAGAAAAAATCATTTCGGGATCTGAGCACTCTGGACATGGATCACTCGAATCTCGGGATACTGCTGGTTCCAGTCGGCCGTCACCGAGTCAAAGATCAAGCGAAACTCCCGTGGCTCGCCAGGTTTCAGCGGAGAGGCGCTGACCGGTTCCGTATCCACGTAAGGCTCATGGGTGCGGATCAGGTTCAGGGGCAAAGTCTCCTTTTGAGCGATCTCCTTCAACTCATTATGAAACGCCACCTGAACCGTAACACCGTTGATTGTTTTGTCTCCCTGGTTCGTTATCTGACCATCCAGGTAAGTAACCTTGCCGCCGGCGAAGTTGCTCGCCTCGCTCATATGAACGTTGGTCACGCGGAGCTTCGCGCCATAGGGATCAATTGGCGCTAAGCCAGGTCCCACATCGACAGTTGTTGACCGATGACCTCCCAGAACGGCGAGCAGACCAGCTCCCAGAACCACAGCAAGCCCCGCAATGATCCATGGAAGCCACGATCTCGCCTCCCCGTCTCCCTGGTTGAACTTCAAATCGCTCTGCTCTGCTTGCCGCGGCTCCGCCATGCATCAAGTTTAGAGCACGAGGAAGCTTCGAGCTCGAACAGCTCATGCGACCCGGACGGTCAGCGCGGACCTATTCTGCCCTTCGCGACACTGTCCTTGGAACCAAAAGCCTCCTGCTGCCCAAAGGTTTCCCGGTAATCCGCCCCCTGCATCTTCACTTCCCGGCACATCTCGAGTAACCGGGACCGCATCCTGTCCCCGATCCGATCGCCAAGCGTCATCCCCGACCCAGCGGATCCAGCGGGAAGGTTGTCAAAATTTGTGGTCACGATCGTCATCCGCTTCTGGTTGTAACGGGTGTTCAGCACCATCGAGACCATATCCCAGACCCAGTCCGTCGGCTTCACCGAACCGAGATCGTCGAGCACCAGCACCTCGGCGTTAAAAACCGGCTCCAAGACCTGCAGTTCTGTCGTCGAAGTCATCGGGTTCCAGGAATTCTGGATGTCTTTCAGCAGTTGCTGGTAGTAGCAGAACAAGCCGACGCAGCGCTTCTCCTGCACCAGCACCTTGAGGATGCCGACCGCCAGATGGGTCTTACCCAGGCCGGACGACCCCGAAAACATCAGCCCTCTACCCGGCGTTGTCGCCGGATAGTCGTCGGCAAACCGCTTGGCGATAATCTGAGCCATTTGCAGAGAAGCATGGGCGCCGGTAAAACGGGTGTCATACGACTCGAGCGTTGCGTCCTCATACTTCGGTGGGATTCTCGACCGCCCCGCAGCGTAGGAGAGCTTGCGCGTCTGCCGGCATTCGCATTCCTCGGCAAACCGCTGCCCGTTGGGGCGCACCACGATCCGCATCCCCATACCGTCGCATCTTGTACACGTTTCCGTCATCAAACCTAATGCCACGGTAACCCAAGACGGAATCCCGCGCCAGCAAAGCCAGAGATTGCAAAACGTGGAAAACGCGGCTAAACTAGAGCTTCCGTTAAGAAAGGTCTTCGTCATGCCAAAAGAGGGAATTCACCCAAGCTATAACGAAATTCATGTCAAGTGCGCCTGTGGGTCTGACTTCGCAACTCGCTCGACTCACAAGGGCGACATCCACGTCGAAATCTGCTCCCAGTGCCATCCATTCTTTACCGGCAAGCAGAAGCTGGTCGATACCGCCGGCCGCGTTGAGCGCTTCCGCCGGAAGTACGCCGCCTCAGACGCCGGCAAAGCGACCGCCGCCAAGTAACCGGCTCCGCAGAAGAGAAAAAGCCCCCGTTTCGGCGGGGGCTTTTTCGCGTAATCTGAGGTTGACCGTATTCCTCCGTGAACGACTCCACCCTGGGCATTGACATAATTCGCGGACAAAAGCTTGCCTAGGGTATGCGCCACCTGAGGGACCGTCCGGAGCACTTGATGGCTGCGGGGTTGCTTGCGGCGAACAGCGCTATTGCATTCAATGACGCGGGTCTCAGGGTATTCTTTGAGATAGCCCCGGAACGATTCCGAGTCGACCCCAAAAAGGTCACCGCGATTGACAAGCTTCTCGAAAAGGCCAAGCCGGACATGGAAGTACGGATCTGAATGTCCAGAAGAAAAGTCTCCATGAAGAAAGACTGGGATAACCCGCGCGAACACGCCATGCCGGAGCACGCTCGCGTCCCCGCGTCTTTTGACATCGGCGGCGTCGCCATCGCACCGGCGACCGTCCTCGCGCCGATGGCTGGGGTCACCGATACCGTCTTCCGTCGCTTCATCCGCAACGCCAGCCTCTTCACGACGCCTGGACTCAGCGCATCCCGAGACCCGGAAATAAACCTGGCCTCAGACGTCAACGCTTCAGTCACCAACCAGCATTCCGGCTGCGGCCTGATCATGACCGAGTTCACCTCCGCTGACGGCCTTGCCCGCATGCGCGAGACCAAGCGCAAGCGTTACCTCACCTTCTACGATGACGAACACCCCATCGCCGCGCAGCTCTTCGGCTCGAACCCCGCCACGCTGGCCGATGCCGCGCGCATCGTTGAGGACACTGGCTTCGACATCGTCGACTTGAACCTCGGCTGCCCGGCCAAGCGCGTCGTCGCCTGCAACGGAGGCAGCGGCCTGCTGCGCGACCTGCCTCTGATCGGCGAGATCTTTAAAGCCGTTCGCGCCGCGGTTACGATCCCCTTCACCGTCAAGTTCCGTCTCGGCTGGAACGACAGCAACATCATCTGCGTCGAGCTCGCCCGCCTCGCCGAGAACTGCGGCCTCAATGCCGTCGCTCTCCATGCCCGCACCCGCGAGCAGGGCTACTCCGGCCAGGCCCGCTGGGACCACATCGCCGCCATTAAAGACGCCGTTGCCATCCCCGTCATCGGCAACGGAGACATCCGCACCCCCGAGGACGCCGTCGCCATGGTCGCCCAGACCGCCTGCGACGCCGTCATGATCGGCCGTGCGGCGCCCGCCAATCCCTGGATCTTCCGCCAGATCGCTCAGTACACTGCGACCGGCAGCTACGACCAGCCGACCGAGCTCGACCGCTACCGCATCATCCGCGCGTACTTCCAGATGCTGCTCGCCGCCGTCGCCGAAGCCGAAAACGGCGACGATGAAGCCCAGGGCACCGGCTACGAAGGTCGCGGCTACGCACCCGCCAAGATGAAGCAGTTCGCCTCCTACTTCACCCATGGAGTGCCCGGAGGCGGCGCGCTCCGCAAAGCTATTTACGAATGCAAGTCAGGCGCGGCAATTCTCAACGCTGTCGAAAGCTTCTTCGAAGATCAGCTGGCCGGCACGGCTGCACCCTCGGCGCTCGACCTTTCTGACGCAACCGAAGCCGAGGCAGCTATGGAATGTTCCCACGCCTGTTAGGCCGGCGAACTATCCCGGAAAGAGCCGCAATCACCGCATCACCAGCTAAATCCCCCCCGACGCAGGCGGCAAGGTTCCAAGGATCTGCCGCAATAAGACAATCCTTCCGAAGTGGTACGCATTGTGCCCAGCAATACTTTCCAGTTGTTCGCGAATCGTCATCGTACGCACCGGCCGCCCAGGCTGCGAAGGACAGCGAACAGGATTTTCCAACTTGTCTTTCCTGCGGGGCCAGGCGACGGCTTCGTCAACTCCGGCAAAATAGCGGCTGCGTAGTTCCTCCCACGGTTCATGTTGAATCTCCTCTGCCGTCGGAAAACCCGCCGAGGCGTATACCGGATATCCAGTCTCGATCCCGTTCATCCAGTCCAGGCTCCTCTGCTGCCAGAAGGCGATATGCCACAGCTCCTCTTAAGTCGTTCGCGGAGCGCCTCCAACCTGCCTCTGCGCCTGGCTCTCGTCCAATCCTTCCGGAATCTGTATCGGCGGCGCAGCAGCGCTATCGCCAATCAGCGCCTTCTCCAGTTCACTCATGCGCGCGCCTCCTGGGTTCTTCTATCGCCAGCCGGCTTCGGTCCAGGCAGACCCAAGACTGTCAACTGGAACCTGCGGCCTCGGTCGCCAACTTCGTCTACACCGAGATACCATAGCGCTGGTTAAACAAACATGTATTCAGGAGCCCGCTCTTCATGTCTAACGATTTAATCAGCCGTCGCCGCTTCGTCCAACTCTCAGCCGGAGCACTCGCAGCCGCCAAATTCGCCCATGCAAATCCGCTTGGACTTCCCATCGGCCTGCAGCTTTACTCCGTACGCGAGGTTCTCCCCAAGGACTACCTGGGTACTCTCAAGCAGATCGCCGCCATGGGCTACCAGGAGGTCGAGGCCGCCGGTTTCTACGATCACTCCGCCGACGATGTCAAAACCGCCATGCAGACCGCGGGGTTGAAATGCGTCAGCTCGCACTATCCGCTCGGCACACTCAAGCCGCAGATCGATTCCATCCTTCCCTTCGCAAAAACTGTCGGCATTCAATACATCGTCTGCAGCTCTCCCATGCACCGCGACCCCAGCAGCAAGGGCGAACTCTCACTCGACGACTGGAAGTGGACCGCCGGCCAGTTCAATGAGATCGCCACCAAGGTTAAGGCCGCCGGCCTCAGCTTTGCCTATCACAATCACGTTGCCGAGTTTCATCCCACTGACGGCACCCTGCCCTATGACATCCTGCTCAACAACACCGACCCCGCCAAGGTCAGCTTCGAACTCGACTGCGGCTGGGCGATCGTCAGCGGCCAGGATCCCGTCCAGATCCTGAAGCAACACTCGAGCCGCATCGTCATGCTCCACATCAAGGACTTTGTCGACAACAAACCGCCATCGGTCGAGCTCGGCAAGGGCTCCATCGATTACAAGCCCATCATCGCTGCTGCAAAGGGCGCGAAGATTCGTCATTGCTTCGTCGAGCAGGAAGAGTTCCAGGGCCCGATGATGGCCGCCCTCGCCGCAGACGCCAAGTACATGCAAAGCTTGACCTAGCGTGGTGAGTCCTTCATCGTGTGGTGAGTCATTCACTCTGACACGCCACACTGTCATCCTGAGCGAAGTACGAAGTCGAAGAATCTGCGGCTGCGCCGATGTCCAGAACAACAAAATCGGCCGCCGCGGAAGCGAACGAAGACTCACGACACGGACATCATCTCCAGGTAAACCCCGCCAATCCGGCACGAGGGCGTGACTCGCAATTCAGCGAGTCGCGCCCTCGTGTTTGTCACCCTTAATATGGAACTGTCGCAAATAAAAATACCTGCCACTACGATCGTTCGGGAGCATGCATGTCCAGTACAAGACGAGACTTTCTGAAGACTTCCATCATTGCCGGAGCAGGCGCAACGCTGCCCACGCTTCCCGCCCTGGCGTCTTCTGAAGGCCCCGCGGCGGTCGCGCAAACAAGGTCCCCAGGCGAACCATCGATCGCATCTGCCGCCTACACTCGCGGCATTGGCCTCTATCCCGGGGCGCCCGGCGAAAATTTTAGCCCCGAGCTGGTAATCGACAGCACTACCTATCGGAATCTCGCCCTCCTGCGCCCGGCCTATCACTCCAGCAGCTACGATTACAATCTCACCGCGCAGCTCATTACCGATGGCATCAAGCACACCCATCTTCCCTCCTGGGTCGCAACCTCCGTCAGCATGCGCGGAACGCTCCCAAAACCTGAGCGCGAGATATTCCTCGACCACTTTCACGACAGCTCCATCGAGCTTCAGGGGCCGCACGTCTCAGTGGAGCTTCGCCTCGGCGGCGACCGCCTGCCAACGATCGATCGCATGGCCGTCTTCGCCATCGTTCCGGCGGCAATCTCTCCGGACACGATCACCTTCACTATCTCCATTTCGGACGACGGCCGTACCTGGAAACAGGTTGCCGGCGTTCCTGGCCCGACCCCGCTCCCGCCCACCGATTACCCACCCGATCTCGTAAAAGGGACCCACCTCCTCTATCCCTTCCTCACCCTCCAGTCGCCTTCAACCGCTCGCTACTACCGCGTCGAATGCGCCGTCGCCGACTCCGCCTCCCGGGCCGCCCAGGGCATGCGCTGGGCGATCAGCCAGGTCGAGTTCTATCACGGCGGCCAGCGCATCGAGATTGGCGGCCCTTACAACTTCACCAGCGCCTGGATGAGCGCCGGCCTCGACGAAGAATGGGTGTACGTCGACCTCGGCGCACGCTGCGAGTTCGACCGCATCGCCCTTTACTGGATCGTGCGCGCCGCCGAAGGCGCAATCCAGATCTCCGACGACGCCGCCAGCTGGAACGATCTACAGCCCCTGCCAACAACCACGCAACTGACCGACGACCTTAAGCTCGCCCAGCCCGCCCATGCCCGCTACGTCCGCGTGCTCATGACCCGCCCATCCTCACCCGACGGCTACCTGCTCAGCGAGATCGAGATCTACGGATGCGGCGGCCCGGTCGCTCGCTCCAAACCCGCAGCCACACCCGGCGCAGGCAATCGCCTCGACCTCGCCGGCGGGGCCTGGCGGCTCCAGCGTGCAAGCCTTGTGACCGCCCCTGGCGAAGCGCTCTCCAGGCCCGGCAACTCTGCGCCCGGCAACCCTGGGACTGACTGGCTCGTCGCCACGGTTCCCGGCACCGTCCTCACCTCCTACCTCAATGCCGGAGCCATCCCCGACCCCGACTTCAGCGCCAACCAGCTCTACATCTCCGACTCCTTCTTCTACTCCGACTTTTGGTATCGCACCGACTTTACCGCGCCGCCCATCTCGCCCGGAGAACAAGCCTGGCTCCACTTCGACGGCATTAACTGGAAGGCCGATGTCTTCCTCAACGGAGAAAAACTCGGCCGTATCGAGGGCGGCTTTCGGCGCGGCCGCTTCAACGTTACCGGCAAAATCCTCCCCGGCCAAAACTCGCTCGCCGTCAGCGTGGAAAAAAACGCCACACCGGGCAGCACCAAGCAGAAGACCCTTGAGAACGTCGGCAAGAACGGCGGCGCGCTCGGCGCCGACAACCCCACCTACCACGCCTCCATCGGCTGGGACTGGATCCCCACCATCCGCGGCCGCAATACCGGTATCTGGGGCGATGTCTTCCTCACTGTCACCGGCGCCGTCACTCTCGAGAATCCATTCGTCTCGACCACTCTTCCGTTGCCCGACACCTCACGCGCCGATCTCAGCATCGCCGTCGATCTCGTCAACCATCAAGCCAGGCCAGTCACCGGCCTGCTGCGAGGGCGCTTCGGTGACCTGCAATTCGAGCAGCCCGTCACCCTCGATGCCGCGGCAAGCAAAACCATCAAGCTCGATGCAACGACTCATCCAGCGCTGCGCCTGCAGAAGCCCGAGCTCTGGTGGCCCGCAGGCTATGGAGACCCGCATCTCTACGACGTCGAACTCTCCTTCGAAACGACCGGCCACAACATCCTCGATAAAAAGAGTTTCAAGGCCGGCGTCCGCCAGTTCACCTATAACGAAGACGGCGGTGCCCTGCGCATCTTCATTAACGGCCGCCGCTTCATCGCTCGCGGCGGCAATTGGGGCTTTGGCGAGTCGATGCTCCGCTATCGCGCTCGCGAATACGACGCCTCCGTCCGCTATCACCGCGAGATGAACTTCACCATGATTCGCAACTGGGTCGGCCAGATCGGCGACGATGCCTTCTACGACGCTTGCGATCGCCACGGCATCGTTGTCTGGCAGGACTTCTGGCTCGCCAACCCCTGGGACGGCCCCATCCCCGGCGACAACGCTCTTTTTATGAGCAATGCCAAAGACCTGCTGCTGCGCATCCGCAATCACGCCTCCATCGGCCTCTACTGCGGGCGCAACGAAGGCAATCCGCCGCAGCCTCTCGAAGACGCCATCCGGAAGGCGCTCGCCGCGCTGCACCCCGGCATCCACTACATTCCCAGCTCCGCCGACGATGTCGTCAGCGGCCACGGCCCGTACCAGGCGCTGCCACCCACCACCTACTTTCGCCTTGCCGAGTCAAAGCTGCACAGCGAGATCGGCATGCCCAACATCCCCCCGCTCGACAGCGTCAAGCAGATGATGCCTGAGAAATCCCTCTGGCCGCAGGCGCTCGACTGGGGCATCCACGACTTCTGCCTCGACGGCGCGCAGGGAGGCACGTCCTTCCGCTCGATCATCGACGAGAGCTACGGAGGTGCCGACAGCGCCGAAGAGTGGATCTCTCTCGCTCAGTTCGTCAACTACGAGGGGTATCGCGCCATGTTCGAAGCGCAGAGCAAATACCGCATGGGCCTGCTGCTCTGGATGAGCCATCCATGCTGGCCCTCGTTCGTCTGGCAGACCTACGACTACTACCTCGAACCCACCTCCGCCTACTTCGCCTGCAAGAAGGCCTCGGAGCCGCTGCACATCCAGTGGAATCGCTACACCGACAGGGTTGAGGTCGTGAACTACAACGGCGGCAATGCCCCAGGCCTGACTGCCAGGGTCGAGATTTTTAACATGGATGGAGCAAGCAGGTGGAGCAAGTCAGCCTCCCTCGACAGCGCGGAAGACACCACAACCGAGCCCATCGAGATGGAGTATCCCTCCGGGCTAAGCTCCGTCCACTTCCTCCGCGCCACCTTGTCTCGCGGCACGGGGACAATCTCATCCAACACCTACCTGCGTGGCATCGAAAACGAAGACTATCGCGCGATTCGCCAGCTTCCGCCAGCCCACATCCGTGCAGCTACGACCGCCGAACAGAAAGAGGGTCGCTGGCTATTAACCACCGAACTGCAAAACACCTCGGCCATTCCCGCATTGATGACCAGGTTGAAAGTCATCAGGGAAAAAACCGGCGACCGCATCCTGCCCGCCATCTACAGCGACAACTACCTTACTCTGCTGCCCGGCGAACGCCAGACCGTGACGACCGAAGTGAACCAGGCCGACACCCGCGGAGAAGAGCCGAAGCTCGTCCTCTCCGGCTTCAACGTCAAAACTCTCTCTTAAGGATTTCCCGCAGCAAAAGACCAGCGTTGGCCTGAATGCCGGACGACCGTCCGGCATTCAGGCCAACCGCTTACTTCGTGATCTTCAACAACACCGCGCCATGCGCCGGCACATTGACGGTGTAACTGCCGTTCGTCGCCCTCACATCCTCGCCGCTCCAGAGATCGTGCAGCTTCGCCTGCTGGTCAAACCCGACCGCTTTCAGATCGAGCGTGATGCGGCCCGCCGACTCGCCCCGGTTAAAAAGACCGACCGCCTTGGCTCCGCCGCTCAACGGCTTCTCCCACGTCTCTCCCACTCCTACCGCCGAGACGCGATGCCCCTGCATGCCGGCCTTGTCCTGATCGACCGCGATCACATCGCGATTGGTCAACATCGCCAGCGTCTCCGGAGTCATCTTGCTTAGATCGTTGCCGGCCAGCAGCGGCGCCGCCAGGATCACCCACAGCGTCATGTGCGTGCGGTATTCATCCTGCGTCATGCCGCCGTTGCCCACCTCCAGCATGTCGGGGTCGTTCCAGTGTCCCGGCCCCGCATACTTCGCCAGATCTGACTGGCTGAACCCGATCGCCGCCATGCGCTTGTAACTGTCGTCGATATCGCCGGTAGTCCGCCACAGGTTGCCGCCCACCTCCGGGCCCCACTCCCAGACATCGTTCCACCCGTACTGGCAAAGGCTATAGACGATCGGCCGCCCGGTCGCAACCAGCGCCTTATTCATCTTGTTGTACGCCGCCTTCTCCAGGTCGAAGAACTTTTCCTTGTTGCCGTTCGATTCCTTCTTCAGGATGTCGCCCATGCTGCACATGTCGTACTTCAGGTAATCGATGCCCCACTGGGCATAGAGCTTCGCATCCTGCTCTTCATGCTGGTAGCTCCCCGCATAGCCGGCGCAGGTCTTCGGTCCGGGCGAAGAATAAATCCCCAGCTTCAATCCCTTCGAGTGAACGTAGTCGGCAAGCGCCTTCATGTCGGGAAATTTGCTATTAGGATGCAAAACTCCCTGTGCATCCCGTTCGCCCTGCCAGGTGTCATCGATGTTCACATAAACGTACCCCGCATCCCGCATCCCGCTCGACACGAGGATGTCCGCGCTCGCGCGCACGTCCGCGTCGGTCACCTTTTCTGCGAAATGATTCCAGCTGTTCCAACCCATCGGCGGCGTCGCCGCCTGGCCAGCGGATTGCGCCTGCACCACCCCCGTCGCAAGCGTCCCGAGCAGCATGGTACCGGTTACAACCGCAAGACCGAATGTTCTTCCTGAACGAATCAATTCAGAGGCTCCTTACCCACCCGAGAAAGATACAGTGGTCCCACCGAAAAATCCAGAGCACCCGGCCTGCAATGTCGAGACCGGACGCATGGAAAGAACTTACTGCACGGCGGCATCGAAGACGCCCGTCTCCACCACCGCACCATGCTTCATCTGCACAAAAATGCGATAAGCGCCAGGCCGGGGAAAGCCATACGGAAACTCCACCGTATTCGTGACCGGCGCAGCCGCCATCTCCATACGACCGGCCGTCTGGCTTGTCCCCCCGCCTGTCCCCTCATTGACCAGCATCATCGCCTGCATCGACGCCGAGCCCTCCGGATGCGTATGCGCGAACACTGTTCCATCCGTCTTGACGAACGCCGCATGCCCGGCCATCCCGAGGTACGGCTGCATATTCCTGGCCGCCGAGCCATCCGGCCCTAACAACTCAAATTTGAACGCATACGCCGTATTCGCGGTCAGCGAAGCAGGCTTGTCCCAGACCATTTTGTAGCCATCCGGCAGCTGGTAAGCACCTCCTAACGGCCCGTCGCTCAGCGGTGCTGGAAGCGCCGAAGCATCGTCAGCCGCCAGCGGAGAGGCCGGCAGGTTCGGTGGCACCTCAAGCTTCGCAACCAGCGTCTCCGGAAATCCGTTCGCATGCGTCACATCCCCGTAGAGCGCGTACTCGCCCGGCGGCATCGCCGGCAGAAACATACGAAAATGCTTGGGCGGGTCGAACTCCGGATGCAGATGAAACGCAGCGTCCATCTGCGGAACGCGGATCGCATAGAGATGGATCATCTTTCCATGGTCCGGCAGCAGCGCCGCGGCCGAAGAGCCGTCGGCCCGTTCATCGGTCGAAAAGCTGTCGATCTCCAAATTCAATCTGTCGCCCTTGAGCGTTGCCTCGACCTGCGGGGGCCGGTAAATACCTCTCGCATAACTGGCCGCTTCGACGTTCCACCACTTCGCGCCGCCCCACACGAACAAGCCCATCACGACCAGGCCGCCCGCCGTCGCCATCAGTCCGCGCCTGCGCAGCGCCGGGGTCACCGCTTCACCCGCCGGCAGGCGCGCCTCCCGGACCGCCGCCCCGATCACGCCGGCCATGCTGATCACCAGGAACAACCCCAGCAGCGCCAGCGGAATCCCCAGCTGCCGCTGCATCTTCAGCGTCGCCACCGCGACCGCCGGCACCGGCACCGCAACTGTCGCCGCTCCGCCTGCGCCGGTAATATTCAGCCGCACCTGCCACGATCCGGAGCTCATCATCCACACGCCCCCGGTATAGAAAGCCGGATCGACCGCCGAGACCTTCATCGCGTCAGCCGTCGGAGGATGCGTCGATCCCTCGCCGGTCAGCGGCAACGGCGTAATCTCGATCGAAGAGACCGCCGCTCCCGTCGAGCGTACTTCAACATTCGCCACGCCCGGAATCACGTTCGGCATGCGCACCGTGACAAACAGCTTGTAAGGTCCGGCCGTCATCTGCTGAAAAACGTCCTTGCTGCCCACATGCGCTTCGGCGCACAAGGGAGCCAACAGCATCAACAGCAATACCGCGCGAAGAGTTCTCAACGCTGGACCTTCCTCATCCACCCGCCAAAGCCCAGCCCGATCCACGTGCTGATCGAGCCGCAAGCGACGGCAATGATCAGGCCGCGTACCAGGGCAGCCCCATACTGCACGTGAACGAACTGGCGCAGCCGGTCCACTCCCCACGACGGCGAGTTGTAGTCGAAATAGATCGTGCCGAAAAAGCGGTTGGCCGCTGCCGGCGTCATCAGAAAACTGGCGAAAGGCCACTCCACCGCCACCAGCGCCACGGTAAAGACCGCGCCCGAAACCAGCGCAACCTGCCAGGTCTTCCAGCTCTTCGTTCGCTGCCAGAGCAGGTCCAGCGCAGCCGCCGCCACCACCAGCAAAATCGGAAACTTCGCCGGAACCAGGTGCGTCACCGGAAAGAACACCGGTCCCAGCTTCGGCTGCGCCGGAAACAGCGGCAGGATCAGGATCTCCGCGATGGCAAAGATCGTGTACACCGAGGCCGCCAGCGTTGCCGCCCACCGATGCTGCGAGGCCCGCGAAAGCATCGCCAGCGCCACTGGCGCCGCAATCGCCATCGCGACGTACGCGCTCGAGTTGTGCAGCATCACGTCCCACGTGTACTCCATCAGGAAGAACATCTGCCCGGAGACGATCAGGCCCCCCACGTAGAGAAAAAGAAGCTGCAGGCTTCGATGACCGTGGTCGCCCGCAAACCCGTCCTCCGCCGCCCGGTTCATCGCCGCGAGGATCAGGAACAGCACCCCCACGCCCACCCCCCGAATCCCAAGAATCAGCAGCGTATGCGGCGGGCTCACGATCTTCACATCCAGCCCATACGCCGCATGCCACCAGTTATCGAACGGCGCCGAGGTCAACATCGCAATCCCGCCCCACGCCGCAATGAATGCGCCCAGCGGCGCGCGGAAGCCGAGCACACTCACCGAGATCTGCTTCAGCCGCGTTGAACTCCCGAACGTCGTCGCGAAGATCAGGTAGCCGCAAACCACCGCCGCCAGCACGCCGCAGGCATAGATCGCCATGTGGGCCGCCGTCCAGAAGCTGTCCCGTCCGATCGAACGATGCCACGAAACATCCCACGCTCCCCCGATCGCCGCCGACGTCACCGCCGCAACTCCGCACCACACATACCAGGGAACCGAGGACTCCGACAGCCTTGTCGCGGCCGCGTCGCGAGAGCGAACGCCGGCAGCAGAGAACGTTCCAGTACTCGTTGACATAAAATCCTCTACGAACGAATCCCTATTATCCTCTCACCTGGCGTCGGCCGGCCCTCGCCTCAATCCATCCGCAAAGCCCGCATCGGCTCCAGCTTCGACGCCCGGCGCGCCGGGATCAATGCCGCCAGGAACGCAGCCGCCGCCAGCACTACCGTCGTCGTCAGCAGCACCGCCGGATCGTAGGCCTTCACCCCGAACAACTGGCTCGACATCGCCCGTCCGGCCAGGATCGTCGCCGGAATACCGATCGCCAACCCCAGACCGACCTGCAGAAACGCGCTCCGCAACACCAGCCGCAGCACGCCCATCCGGTCCGCGCCCAGCGCCATCCGGATCCCGATCTCACTTGTCCGCCGCTCTACCGAGTACGCCGTCACGCCATAGAGGCCGATCGACGCCAGCACCAGGGCCAGTATGCCAAAAAACGAAGTCAGCTTGGCGATCATCTTCTGCTGCGTGAAGTTTCCCGCCACCTGCTGGTCGAAGCTGGTGAAATCGATCAGCGCCACATCCGGATTGATCTGCGACAACGCCCGCCGCACCTGTGCCTCCAGCCCCGGAATCGCTCCCTTGGTCTCGAGAGTGATCGCATTCAGATACTGTGTCCTGTCTTCGAACTGCTGATACCGCGCCTCCGTGCTGTGGACCGACTGCCCTTCCGCCAGAAAATACATCGGCCGCATCTTCGCCGTAGGCTCCCAGTAGTTTGTGTCCTCGGTCACGCCAATGATCTCGTAGTTGCCTGGATGCTTCACGTCGTTGCTGAAATGCTTGCCGATCGCATGGCCGTCCTTGAAGTATTTCTTCTCGAAGAACCGGTTCACCACGGCAACGTTGCGCGTCGCCGGTGTGTCCTGCTCGTCGTTGGCGCGGCCCTCGATGATCTTGGTACCCGTAGCTTCGAAATAACGCGGACTCGCGCGCAGCCACGAAGCCCCGTGATCGGGGGTTCCCGGCGGCGGCGGCGGCTCGCCGTCCAGATACACGCCCTCACCCCAGTTGTCCCCCTCCATCGGCGTATACATAGAAAAGCTGACCGCATCGACTCCTTGGATCCCGCTCAAATTCTCCCGCAGTTGCCGGTAGAACGCCTCCAGCTGCCCCGGCTTATACCCCGCCATCTGCGGATCGATATGAGCGATATACCGGCTCGTCGTGGTAAAGCCGAACTGCTGGTGCTGCATGTTGCTCAGGCTGCGCGTCAGCAAGCCTGCCGCGCACAACAGCACCAGCGACAACGCCGCCTGCAACACCACCAGCGACTTCTGTCCCCAACCCGCATTGCGCCCGGTCGAGCGGTTCGCGCCACGCAGCGCTTCGACCGGGTTTGCCCGCGCCGTAATCCACGCCGGAGCCACGCCAAACAAAATCCCCGTCAGCAGCGACACTCCGAGCGCAAACCCCAGCACCGGCAGCGATGGCATCGCCTGGATCGGCACATATTCGGTCGGAAAGGCCAGCCGCAAAATGATTCGCGTTCCCGCGAAGGCCAGCGCGATTCCCGCCACACCCCCCAGCAGCGCCAGCACGATGCTCTCGGTTAGCGCCTGGCTCACCAGCCGCCCGCGCGGCGCGCCCAGCGCCGATCGCACCGAGGTCTGCTGTTGCCGCGTCGTCGAACGCACCAGCATCAGGTTGGCCAGGTTGGCGCAGGCAATCAGCAGCACGAAGCCAGAAACCCACATCAGCAGGTGCAGCCCGTCCTTGTACTGGTCCCGCATCATCTGCACCCCGCTGCCGCCGTGAGACAAGTGCAGCATCTGCTTGGCCACCAGCGGCTTGTCCCGCTCTTCCACCTTGCCTAGAGGGCTCAACAGGTATTGCCGCAGCTGCACCTGCATCTGCGCCTCGAGCGCGCTGATGTTCGTTCCCGGGTTGACGCGCCCGATCATGTCCAGCCAGTGCAGCGACGACTCCTCAAGCATCGTCTGCGACGGCGTCACCAGCGGCTCATCGACCAGCGGAATGAAGAATGCCGGCGGATTGCTGTCAATCCGATCGCCGAAGAAGCCTGGCGGCAAAACACCCGCGATGGTAAACGTCTGTCCATTGATCACAAACCCGGCGCCTACCACCGACGGGTCCTTCCCAAACTTCTCCTGCCAGGCGCGAAAACTCATCATCGCTACCGGGGCCGAGCCCTTGGTATTGTCATTCTTCGTAATCGTTCGCCCGATATACGCCGGAATCCCAAACGTCGAAAAATAATTCCCCGACACGTACTCGCTCACATACGACTCGGAAGGCTTGCTGCTCCCATTGCGCCGCACGCCCACCAGCGACTTGCCCGCCTGGAACGCCGCCAGTTCGGCGAAGCCGGTCGTCTGCTCGCGATACCCCTTGTATTGCTCGTAGGAAAAAAGCGTCCAGTTGTCCTGCATCCCGCCGCTGACGCAGCAGTTCTCCTCATTGCCGACCCGGTAAAGCTCTTCCGGCTTCACCACCGGCAGCGACTTCAACAGCACCGCATGCACCAGCGTAAAGATCGCCGTCGTCGCCCCGATGCCAAGCGCCAGCGTCAGGATCGCCGTCGAGGTAAACCCGGGGGCCTTGGCAAACTGCCGCAGAGCATAACGAACATCTTCCAAAATCTGCATGAATCTCCCCATACGTTGGTGTAACTTGTGAGCGAACAGGCGGCAAACGGAAACATCAGGTATGGGGCGAGGCCGCACAGACGCCGCTTCCCGGCTCGCGGGCGGTCAGCGTGGCCCTGCCATACATCCACGCCTCTTCCTGCTCCTCGGTAGGCCACAGATCGACAATCGACCAGCGCTGTTCCAGCACGCCGCCCGTTCGGTTTGCCTGGATCCACTGCCCCAGGCAGGCCGCATCCAGCAGATACCGCTCGACTTCATGTCCCCGTCTGCCTTCGGCGCCTATGAAGGCCCGCAACCGCTCGTGCCGCCCCACCAGCTCCGGCTTCTCCATCTCCGTCTCGCGATAGACATGAACAATCATCCCATCATCGTCGAGCATCTCGAGCAGCGTTGTCTCCGCTGTCGCCAGATCCGGAACGGAAGTCTCCCGCAGCAACTCCTGGTACCAGCCGAAACACATGCACACATACCGCAATGAATCCCCCAAGAAGCTAGCCCCGCACGCACCGGAACTCCGCGTGCTTCGTAGCGAGGCGTCTTAGGAGTGGAGATACGCAGCCTGCCGCCCATCGGTTCCCGGGTCCGCTAAGTTCTGCCGTAAAGCAGCTAGCAAGAAGTCACCATGTACAGTGAGTCGCCGTGCAGGGCGCATGAAACTCCGTCAGCGCGGGTGCAGGCTCTCCGGATCGTACGGCCCTTTCGAATTTCCCGGGCCGCCCACGAACTCCAGCGTCGGAATCCGCTCATCCACATCGGGCAGCGCGGGAAACGCAAGATGCGGTTCGGCCTGGTACCAGTACGCGACCGAATAAAAATTGTCCGACCGGTGGTTCGCGTGTCCATGTTCCATGCTCGCCTTCATCGACTTGGTGAAAGGGATCGGCGAATCCAGGTGAAACCGGTACATGCTCGACCGTCCGCCGGCGAGCTCGACACCCACTACCGGCGCGCCATGCAGCAGAAAGTCCTGCGACCCGCCGTAAGACCACGCTCCCAGGAAGTAGTCTTCGCCTCCCGTCCCGACAATCGTCGGCGCGTCGCCATCGATCTGGAACATGTCGTTGCCCTCGCCCCACCAGTCGTCCTGGTTCTGCAGCACCGAGAGCGTGACCCCCACGAACTGGCCATGGCCCTTGGCCTCGAACCACTCGTAATTGTCCTTGCCGTCCAGGTTACGCTTGTAGTTCACGTCCGGATCGCCATTTTCATACCACTTGCCCGTCCAGCCATGGTTCGGCTGCGCCTGCCGGTACTCCGCGTGAAAGTAAAGCGTGTCTTCCGGCAGCGGCTGTGCATTCACCCGGTAATCGATGTTCCAGTACACGTGCGACAACGGCATCTTGCCTTCATTGGTCACCGTGATGCGCGCATGGTGCGCGTAAGGCATCGGAAAGTAGCTGTTCAACGCCTTGTCGCTGCCGGCCGATAACAGCAGCGATTCCCACTTGTAATAAATCCCGTTTCCCAGCCCGAAAAAATCGCCGATCGGCGTCTCGACACTCGGCGATGTCTCCCCGTCCCAATACATGCGCAGCACAATCCGCTTCAGCGCGTAAGGCTCCGAATCGTCCAGCGTAAACCAGATGTGCGACACCATTCCCGGCCCGTCGACATCCAGCACCGTCAGCGTCGCCCCCGGAGTGACCGTCCGCGCATCCGCGTTGGCCCCGGTCGCCTCCCGGCTCGACGAACGATGCAAGGTATACGTCTGCTGCCGCGTAGGGTCCGGCATCCATCCAGGAATCTGTGCGTACATCGTGGCGGAAAGCAGCAGAAGCAGGGAGGCCAGAAGCCGGGGCTTGATCATGTCGCGCAATTATAAAGTCTTCCCACTCCCGTCCGCACCCCGCCCGAGCCGCTGCGCTCCACCTGCCGCGCCATCTCCTCCCATGCAGCCTATGCGGAATCTTTGCTACGCTGGCCCCATGAAGAAAAGCTTGGTCTCGGCCCTGATCGTCGCCGGCGCCATCGCCCTGTGGCGAAGCGCTGGGCAAACCTCCGATTTACCAGCATCGGAGGCGCGCGCCCGCGACATCCTCCAGCAGTTGCAGCTTCAGATTCTCCCCAAAGAGTCCGGCTACCTCGGCATCGTCGGAGTCTCGAAGCAGACCACCCTCCTCGGCCGCCGCACCCTCGCCGTACAGAGTCAGAACTACTACATGCTCACCCGCGAGCGACCCATCAACTATCTTCATTGGCTCGCATCCGACGACACCCACATCCTCGTCGAGGGCGGCCCGGTCGACTACTTCATCTTTCATCCCGACGGACACGTCGAAACGGTAACACTCGGCAGAAACTTCGCCGCCGGCGAACGCCCGGTCGTTGCCGTCCCCGGCGGATGTTGGAAGGCGCTCCGCCTCCACGAAGGAGCCGCGTACGCCCTCATGGTCAATACGCTCTCCCCGGAATTCACCCCCGATCGAGTCAAAATCGGAGCAGGTGCGGACTGGCTCAATCGTTACGCGAACGCGGCCCCATGGGCCACAGCAGAGACCCTCCGCCAGCTCATCGGGCCGAACTGGATTCCCTGAGACCAACCGCAGCCCACGCGGAAGCCCTCCGTACAATCAGTGCGAAGCAGCAGACGAACTATGGTGGTGGCCGCCGCTCTTGAACGCCGGATCGTCAAACGCCGACTTCCCGTCGGCCGCTGAAAACCCTTTCATCAGCGCAGGATTCGGCCGGAACTTTTCCGCCCCGCCATGCAGCTGGCGCGCATGGCTCAACACGATTCCCGCCCGGTCCGCAAACGAGTGCACCGTTCCCCGGATCTCGATCTGCTGGCTGCGCAGGCCATCCAGCACACCAACCTCCTGACGATCCTGACGCAGGCTGATCACCGTGAAATGGCAGGCCGCATCCGAGGTCTCCGGGCTGCAGACATCCAGAAACCGTGTGCCGTCCGCAAGCTCGATCACGTCGTAAACATGAGCGGAAATGCAGACATCCTGGTTCAAATGCTGCCCAGCCTCAAGCGTTCCATAACAGGGCCGCGAAGCTGCATGAGCCATGACCGCGCATACAAACACAAAGCAGAACAGCCGCACTCGCATCGCCATCCCCGCCGGGTAAGTAAGTCCAACTTATCAGCAGCCCCTGGCGCCGGAACAGCCCTTGCATGAGAGCTTTCTGGCTGCGGAGGTTCATTTCGGGAAATGATGCCCGCGCGTCTTCTTGCGCTTCTTCCTGATGCTCCTGAATCCTCTACTCATCGAGCAGCATGCCGGGCGGGTCGATACGGAAGGCTCGCCACATCGAAAGCAGGGGAAAGCTCACCCAGGCTGAAAAGGATCGGGGAGTAGGTCACAAGCTCGAAGAGTACGTCACAGGCTCGAACCAGCTGATCCCGAAGAGCAGTTCGCGCAGACCTTAGCTCACCTCGACCAGCTGCGGCTCAACCGTCGCGTGCCCGTAGCGCCGCTCCACATACTCGTTCAGCAGCTTCTGGAAGTCAGGAATGATCGTATCCCCGCGCAGCGTCACCGCCAGCCGCCCATCGATATACACCGGCGCCTTCGGCTCTTCCGCCGTTCCCGGCAGCGAGATGCCGATATTGGCGTGCTTCGACTCGCCCGGCCCGTTGACGATGCAGCCCATTACCGCAACCTTCATCTCTTCCACGCCCACATAGCGCTCCCGCCACTGCGGCATCGTCTCCCGCAAATACGCCTGGATCTGCTGCGCCAGCTCCTGGAAAAACGTGCTCGTCGTCCGCCCGCAACCCGGGCACGCCGTCACCTGCGGAGTAAAACTCCGAATCGACAGCGATTGCAGGATCTGCTGCCCGGTCCGGACCTCTTCACTGCGGTCGCCGCCCGGGCTCGGCGTCAACGACACCCGGATCGTATCCCCGATCCCCTTCAGCAGCAGCGGAGCCAACCCTGCAGCCGAGGCAACAATTCCCTTCATCCCCATGCCGGCTTCGGTCAACCCAAGATGCAGCGGATAATCGCATCGCTTCGCCAGCACCTCGTACACATCGATCAGGTCGCGGACCCCGCTCACCTTCGCGCTCAAAATAATCTGGTCATGGCGCAGGCCATAGCGCTCCGCGGCCGCGGCCGAATCGAGCGCGCTCACCACCATCGCCTCCATCATCACGTCCCGCGCATCGAGCGGCTCGGCCAGCTTCGAGTTCTCGTCCATCATCCGCGTCAGTAGCGCCTGGTCGAGTGAACCCCAGTTCACTCCGATCCGCACCGGCTTCTGGTTCTCCACCGCACACTCGATCATCGTCCGGAAATTGTCGTCGTCCTTACGCCCGATTGAGACATTCCCAGGATTGATCCGGTACTTCGCCAGCGCCCGCGCACACGCCGGATACTTCCGCAGCAGCTGGTGCCCGTTGTAATGAAAGTCCCCGATGATCGGCACGAACACACCCAGCTTCGCCAGACCCTCGACGATATACGGCACTGCCATCGCGGCATCGTCGTTGTTCACCGTCACCCGCACCAGCTCCGACCCGGCCGCGGCCAGCGCCGCAACCTGCTGGATGGTGCCGGGAATGTCGGCCGTATCGGTATTGGTCATCGACTGCACCACCACCGGGGCATCCGAGCCCACGCGAACCTGGCCGATCAAGGCCGTGACGCTCTTCCTGCGATAGATTTCCGGCATAATTCCTCAATTCTTATTTTACAACCGCCGGGCTCGCCCGGAGAAACCCGTAACTGGACCTCTGCAGCTATCATGTCTGCAGAACCGCGAGTCACGCCACAGGGAGATACCCATCAAATTCGCACGTTGGCTCTTCAACATCGCCGGAATCTACGGCCTGCTCTCGATCGCGCCTCTCTACCTCATGGAAAAGGCGATCGGCCGCCAGGACCCTCCACCCATCACTCACCCCATGTTCTTCTATGGCTTCGTCGGAGCAGCGCTCGCCTGGCAGCTCCTCTTCTTCGCCATTGCCTTGGAGCCCCGGCGCCTGCGCCTCGTGATCCCCTTCGCCATCCTCGAAAAACTCAGCTTCGGCATCGGAGCCATGGCGCTCTACCGCCAGGGCCGCCTCGACCACGTCGACCTGTGGTTTGGCGGCATCGACCTGCTGCTCGCCCTCTTGTTTCTCTTCGCCTGGCGACAACTTCCCGGCGAGCATGCGGCAGAGTAAGCAAAGCGCATCCTCGCCCGGCAAGACAACATGCTGAAAAAAGCCTTTCAGCTATCGAAATGCAAGATGACTTCCTGGGCGTCGGATCTTGGATTTCTTTCGAGACCTGATCGACAGCTCTTCTCTGCCAGATGTCTCCTCTGTCAGGCTTGAACGCTCCTTCGCCCGGCGTCGTTCTTTGCTGCCGGCAGCAAGCCTGCCTCGACCACTGTGGTACCTTGACCGCACTTGCCATTCTCATTTCAAAGCATTGTGAGGTTCAGCATGAGCGCATCCGCTCGGTTTTGTACGGCTATCTTTCAAGCAGTGATCGCAGGGGGAATTTGCTTCCACGCCATAGCTGGAGCACAGGTCGTCACGGTTCCAACCACCCCCGTGGTCGGCTCATCGAATCCCGCCAGCGCCGAGCCGCCGGTGGCGCGGCCCTCCACGAAGCCGTGCGTCGTCACGCTCTATCACGATGAGGCCTTCAACGATTACTCCGCTCATCCGATCACCTTTGCGCCTCCCTCCGGTTGTGACGGCCCCTGGGCCAAGGTGGTCTTGAGTCTGGACTTCACCGTCACCGCGGGCCTCCAGTACGACCGCACGGCGAGCCTGTACCTTGGCAACGCGAACATCTTCTACGGCACGACGGCCGAACCGCGCGCGGCACTGAGCCCCTCCTGGCACGTCGAGCGCGATGTGACAGACCTGTCCGCCTTGTTTAAGACCGCGCAAACCGGCGATGCCATCATCTACAACATCTTTAACGGCACATACACCGGCGGAATCTACGGCAACGCGACCCTCCAGTTCTATCCGGCCGATCTGCACAACTGGCCTGCGGACGCGCCGGACATGGTCGTCCCGGTAAGCGGTTCGAACAGCCCCTATGAACTGGACACCACCAGCAGCGTGCTGTCGACCACCGTTGATCTGCCCCGCAATCTCACCCGGGCATACTTGGATGTCATCGCGCAGAGCCAATCGGGCGACGAATTCTGGTATCTCGGCGTCCCAAACGATGTCGCCGGCGAACTGGAAACCTACGGAGGGACGGCCTTCCGCGAAACAGAGGTGACAATTGACGGCAAGGCCGCAGGCGTAGCGCCCGTATCGCCGTGGATTTATACCGGCGGCATCGATCCCTATCTCTGGGAGCCGATCACCGGCGTCGAGACGTTAGACTTCAAACCCTATCGGGTAGACCTCACTCCATTTGCCGGAATGCTCAGCGACGGAAAACCGCACACCTTCGGCATTAGCGTTGACAACGCCAACAGCTACTTCCTTGCGACCGCAAATCTGCTGCTCTTCCGCGACAAAGCTCGCGCTGAAACCGGCGGTGAAGTTGTGGAAAATACCTTGTCCGCTGAACCCGTGCCCTATGTCGTAGAAAACCTCACCACCGCCAACGGCGCAACAACCGGCACGGTGGTCGTCGGATCCAGGCGGACATTTACCGTGAAGGGATACGTCAACACTGCGCTGGGACGCGTCGAAACAACCGTGGAATCGACCGTCGACTTCAACAGCAACCAGACCTTCAACGTCGCGACTGCGGGTGTTCCGGAAATTCAAAAAGTAGACCAGACAAGTACCGTCGATTCGAAAACCACCACGCAGAAGGGTATTCTGGCCGAACAGGTGGCAACGCATTGGTCTTTCCCTCTCAAACTCGACTACACGTTTCTGCAAAACGACGATGGAACCTATTCGCAGATCGTCAGTTCCGACCAGCGGCATGAGGTCGCTGAAAGCACAACCATCAATGGCTTCCCGCTGGCGAGTTCAGAGACGAGCGAGCAGGTAAAGAGCAGCGATACGCTGGTCTATAACTCGACGCTCACGGCGGTGAACGCAGTAGGCCCGACTGCGAGCTCGGCAAGCTACCTCTCAAAGAACTCAAGAGGCGACTGCTGGAGCCGTTCGTTGGCATCCCAGGATCGCGTGCTCACCTCTGTGCAGGACAACAAGGGTTGCCCCAAGCGCTGGTGACCCCGAACTCACGGGAAGGGAGAATCGGGCGCAGGCCTCTTCATCCGACGGCAACTGCCCCGCCAGTGCGCAGCGGCAGAGGTGAGCCCAAGAGGCCACGCCCCCAAGCGTGGCCGGAGCTTTCCATCGATTGCTTGCATCGATTGTTTGCGATTGTTTGCATCGCTTGTTTGCGTGGATCGGCGTAGAACCGTCGTCTTCCCGGCAATCCTTGTCGCAGCCCCACTCGAAGAGCCGGCCACGCATGCCGGCCAGCCTATTTCGTCGCCAGCCCCGCATGTGGCCAGCCGCCGCTCCACTCGACGGTCGAGATTTGCATCGAGGGCTTTCCCGTCTTCGCATCGTAAGCGTGATAGACGATTAAGTCCCTGCCCTTCGGCCCCATCAGCACACTCTCGCCGCCCGGCCCCAGCCATCGCGCATTGGCCGTCAGCAACTCCGTGCCGCCGCCATCCATCAGCAGCTTGCCCGCCGCATCGACATACGGCCCGGTCACCAGGTGCGATCGCCCCACCATCGTCTTGTAGGTGCTCTTCAAGCCGCGGCAGCAAAGGTCCCACGAGGTAAAAAGGTAAAAGTACCCCTCATGCCGCACGATAAATGGCGCCTCAATCGCCTCCCAATCCGCGGGCAGCCCCTCAGGAGCGGGCGCGGGATTCTCCGGCTTCGCCCGCCTGGCCAGCGAGTAAAGGGTCGTGTCCGCCTGCGACACCATTCCCGCAGCATCCAGCCGCCGCATCTTGATCCCATCCCAGAAGCTGCCAAACGCCAGCCATGCGCCCCCGCTTCCATCGAGCACCAGGTTCGGATCGATGGCGTTGAAGTTGTCCTCCGCCTTTGACTCGAGCACCAGCCCTTTATCCACCCATTGGTAATCCGGGCTCGCCCGATCGAGCGTCTTGTTCGTCGCCAGCGCAATCCCCGAGGTGTTCTTTCCAAAGAGCGAATACGCATAGTACAGCCGGTATTCATGGTTCACATACGAAATATCCGGAGCCCACAGCTCCTTCGTCCCCGGGCTCTTCTCCTGGATCCATGCCGGTATCGCGTCAAAGACATGCCCGCAAAGCTTCCAGTGCTCCAGGTCATGCGAGCAGCGCACCGCAAACTGGCCCCCATCGGGCGCCTTCCCGGTAGCGAAGACATACCACGTCTTGCCCTCTTTCATGATCGACGGATCATGCGTACCCGCCACATCCCCGGCCAGCGGATAGACGCGCTGCCCGCAACATACACTCGCGAAAAAACTCAGGCCACACAACGCCGCGACAAAACACCGCTTTGAACGAACTCCCGCCACTCTCTTCCTCCATTCACCCGGACATCGGCTGCCGGGTGGCGCGTCCCCATCCTACAGTTCTTTCCGCCAAAGCTACCCTGGCCGCCTCAACGAGCGCTCATTCCCACGCCTCCAGGTTGTCCCCTCCCAGCCAGCCAGCAGCACCCCTCGCGTAAGCTGGAATGATACCGATGCGCGTCTATCCCAAGTTCCTGCTCTCCGCCATGGCGCCGGAGCACTTTCCGCCGCCCTCCGCCCCTGAAGTCGCCTTCCTTGGCCGCTCCAACGTCGGCAAATCCAGCCTCATCAATGCCCTGCTCGGCTCCGATCAGGCGCGCGTCTCGCAGACTCCCGGCCGCACCCGCGCTATTAACTTCTTTGCCATCGCCGACACCCCCACCCGCCAGCAGCCGCGCTGGATCTTCGCCGATCTCCCCGGCTACGGCTACGCCAAAATCTCCAAATCGATCTCCGCCGAGTGGCCCAGCTTCATCGACCCCTACCTCACCAACCGCGAAACCCTCGCCCTCTGCATCTGCCTGGTCGACAGCAACATACCCGTGCAATCGCGGGATGCCCAGTTGATCGAGTTCCTGGCGAGCGTCGGCAGGCGCTTCCTCGTCGTCGGCACAAAGGCCGACCGGCTCTCCGGCAACGCACGGGTCAAGGCGGAAAAGACGCTGCGGGAGGGTTTGGGGATCGAACGGATGCTGCTCTGCTCCGCCGAAACCGGTCGCGGCCTCAACGAAGTCTGGGCTGAAATCAGCGCCGCCGCCAAAGAAGAATAAAACCAGGCCTGCAACAGCTCAGAACTTTGAAAACTCCCAACGCAAAGGAGCCCGGCTTCACAGTTTGCGGACACCAATCGCAGAACGCCCGCTCACCACGTCGAATAAGGCTGCCCGTCGCTGCCCGTCTCCGAAGACCCACTGTGGACATCCGTTATTCCCGGGTCGGTCTGGTCCAGGCTCTGCACCGAATCATCCGTGGCCGGCACCCAGGTCGTGTTACTGTGCGTCATCGGGTCCATCGGGAGGGCCTTCATGTAGCCGGCCGATACCAGGTCATCCAGCGACTGCGGCGCCTTCTCTTTGTCGTTGGTGTACGCATCGATCTGCTGCCGCATGACATGAAGATCTTCCTTAAGGACCGCCTCTTTTGCATTCTTTAAGGAGGAGATATAGCTCGGGATCGCAATCGCCGCCAGCACCCCGATGATCAACATCACGATCATCAGCTCGACCAGCGTAAAGCCGCCCTCGCCTCGCCGTCTGCGCGGCGACCGGGCTCGAAAAGCTCTCTGTCGAATGCTGTTCACCCTATTCACCATTCCGCGTACTTCGTCCCGTCAAGTCCAGTCCCCGTCGACTTCGTGTAAACATCGAAAACATTCTGTCCGCCCCAGGAATCGCTGGTGGCGTCATCCTGCATCGAGCGCAAGCCCCACTCCGCTTTGCCCGTCATCGGGTCGACCGGTATTCTGCGCAAAAACTTCAGCTTCTTGCCCTGAACATCGACCCCCTTGACCAGCGTATCGAGATCGGGCGGGTAATTCTGGCTGTCCACCTTGGTCTGGAAGGCTCCCTTGTCGGCAGCGTCCTTGTACTTATCGATCGCATCCCGCATCTGCCACAGATCGTAGTGAAGCTCCCGCTCCTTCGCCCGCTTCACCTCGAAACGAGTGACCGGCACCGCCGCCGACGCCACGATCGCCAGGATCGCGACCGTGATGATCAATTCGACCAAAGTCAGGCCGCGCTCTGCGTCGATACCCACGCAACCCAGGCGCCTCCCAAACCTTCCGAATCTCATTCTCATCTCGCTCCCGCCAGCTATTGGATGTGAACGGTCGTCTGCGAACCCGTAACCGGCAGCGCCTGCTGCGCGCTGTTCTTGGCCCCCGGCCTGGTAATTGAGATCGCGGCATCCCCGGGCGCCTTCGCCTGGAAGGTCATGATGCACACCCCTCCCCCGCCGTCGACCCCGGACACCCCCGGCGGCCGCGATGCAGAAATGGCGACCCCGCCGCTGCCGTCATCGCGATGCACCAGCGCCACCGCCTGCCCATCGCTACCCAGGAAGTTCCCCGAATCCACGTTGATCAGCGTCAGCTTGTCCTGGTCATACTGCACCTGCATCGGCACCGAGAAGATATCGTGGCCGCCCGTCAGATTCACCGCAACCTGGAAGCTGCTCCCCACCTTTTGCGGCGTCGGAGGAGCCGCCAGCTGCAGCCCGACCGGGACCCCGTTCGTCGTGTCCGCCTCCCGCCGCATCGCCGCCATCGCCGCCGTTGCGGCCACCGGGGCAGTCACGCCCGCGGCAGCATTGCTCGCCGACGGCACGCCGCCAGCTGCCGGTTTCGCCCCGTCCGCAGCAGGATTGCGCCGGATCTCCACCGCGCTGCCAGTACCGGTGTCGACCTGTTCCAGGTTCAGAGGCGTCAACTGCGCCGCACGCACCACGTGCGGAATCAGCAGGAAGACGATCTCGTCGTCGATGACCGTATTCGTGATGCTGCTGAAGAGATACTTCAGCAAGGGCACCTCGCCCAGCCCCGGCCAGCCGCTGACCGTCTTGTCCTTCTCCTTGTCCAGCAGTCCGCCCAGCAGGTTGACCTCGCCTTCCTTCAGCCGGATCACCTGGTCGATCGTTCGCTGGCTGATGATCGGTTCGGTCACGCCGCTGATCGTCGTCGACCCGCTCTCCGAAGACACTTCAATCTTCAGCTTCAACGTCACATCACGGTCAAAATGGATCGTCGGCTTCATGTCGATATTCACGCCGACATCGATGTACTGGAACTGCGTCTGGACGGCGCCAATCCCGCCCAGCGACGAACCGCCCACGCCGTTGGAAAAAGATCCGGTAGCGATCGGAATCCTCGAACCGATCTTCAGCGTCGCCTGCTGCCCGTCCGTCGCCCGGATGCGCGGATTCTGCAGCACCTTCGTATCGCTGTCGCTCAGCAGCAGGTTGGCCTGCGCCTGCCCGATCGTCACCGCAAAATCGTTCGAGTTCAAATGGGCCAGGTTGTTCAGGGTTAGGTTGTTCGTCGCCGTCGTTCCGGTAGTCGTCGTGGTGGTCGTCGTCGTGGTCGAGGCGGTCGTCGTCGGAGTCGTAATCTGGACCGATATGCTCTGCGGCAGCTGGATGCCGATCTGCCTCATCTTGTTGCGGTTCACTTCGAGCACCGCGACGTCCACCACCACCTCGGGCCGCGCCTTATCCAGATCGTTGACCAGCTTCTGCGCCAGCAGAAGCTCATCCGGCGTCGCCCGCATCACGATGGCGTTCTGGCTCGGAACTCCGTAAAGCTTCGCATTCGACAGCACATTCCGCAGCGCCGTCTGGATGTCGTTCAAATCGTTCGCCTGCGCGGAGTTCGACAGGTAAAACGTCTGTACCGCCTGCTCGTCCAGCTCCGTCCGCTTGGCCCGGGTATTCTGCGCAACAAAGATCGTATTCGACGTGATCGGCCGCCAGAACGTACCCGAGATCGTCCCGATGATATGCAGCGCGTCATACAGAGATACGTTGTTCAAATCCACCTGGATCCGCTTGCCGTTATAGTCCGGGTCAAACAGCACGTTGATCCCCGCCAGCTTGCCCACCGTCTGGTAGATCACCTTGCTGTCCTGCACCGAACTGATGGTCAGCGGCTCGTTCGAGATCGGGCGCAGCCGCACCGGCGAGGCAAGCTCGGTAATGTCGCTCATCTGTGACTGCCCGACCGAGGTCTCCTGCCGGAAAGTCGGCGTTCCCATCGCCCGCCTGGTCGCGTCAATGTCCTGCTGCGCCAGTTCGTTGGCCGGGTCGATCTCCATCGCATGCAGAAACTCGGTGATGGCCCCCGTGTCGTCGCCCTGGTCGCGAAGCTTCTCTCCACGCTTGATATGAGCCGTGGCGGCCGTAAATTTCGCCCGCTCGTAGGCCGTCTTGTAGCGCAGGTCCTTGGGGTCCTTCTGAAACGCCTTCGCGTACAGGTCGTACGCGGCGTCGACGTTGTCCTTGGCTTCGGCTGCCTGCGCCTGTTTGTAAAAAGAGGAGGCCGACTCCCCATGGGCCTTCGGGCCGGCGAAGCCGGTCGCCATCAGCCCAAGACAAACAAACACTGGCAGAATGCAGGACCGGCTGGCAGGCATGCTCCATGGCGTATCCAAACTTTTCAAGCGATTCATGGCACTCCAGAACAAGGATCGACTAACGCCGGCGCTTGGCGCCGCGCCCGGATCGTGACTCATCAGGTACTCACTCCAGCTGTTGCTTTGCTTGTCAGGCTCTGGCCGATCGAGCTCTCGCTGGTCACTGTCACGCCGATCAAAATCACCCGGGAAATTACCACTCCAGTGCTCGCTCTTCGTGGCGCAACTGCGAGCCAAGTCTGTTGTTATCACCGCGCTCTGCTCCCCGAGTATAGCATCGGCGGAAGCAGGATTTTCAGTACCCCGGAGCTCCGCTTCAAGCCCCGGACGCTGCGTGCTAGCATTGAATTTGGGACCTCCTCATGCCTCGCCAGAACACTCACGCCGTCGGCCCGACACCGTCGCAAAAACCCAAACCCCGCGACCCCGTCGCCTCCGGGGAACGCGACGCCGCCGTCAATCGCGCCGCCAGCCATAACTACTTCCTGCTCGACAAATTCGAGGCCGGCGTCGTCCTCCGCGGCACCGAGGTCAAGTCCATCCGCGAGGGCAAGGCCAATCTGAAAGACGCCTACGGACTGCTCAAAGATGGCGAGGCGTTCCTCTTGAACGCCCATATCGGCCCCTACTCCCACGGCAATGCCTTGAATCATGATTCGCTGCGGACCCGTAAACTGCTGCTGCACAATGCGGAGATCGAGAAGCTAACCGGACAGACGCAGTTAAAGGGCTTTACGCTCATTCCCACCAGGCTCTTTTTCCGCAAGGGCCGGGTCAAATGCGAACTCGCCGTCGCCAAGGGCAAACAGGACTGGGACAAGCGCGAAACCGAACGCAGCCGCGAAGCCGATCGCGAAGCCCGCGCCGCCATCGCTCACAGCAAGGGCAAGTATGCCCGGTGATCGCCCGTGGCAAATCTGATAATCTGATTTCTATGCGGGAGACGGCCATCAGCGTTACCGAAGCGGCTCGAAACTTCGCCGATTGCGTCAACCGCGTCCGCTACCAGAATGCCACCTTCATCCTCCACAAGAACGGAGAAGCCGTGGCCAGACTCATTCCCGAAACGAAAAAAGCATGCACCGGGCGCGATCTCGTCAAGGCGCTTTCCGGAGTTGAGCTGACCGATGAAGAGTCCAGACTTTGGCGAGAGGACCT
The DNA here is from genome assembly GCA_965199205.1 of Acidisarcina sp. Lineage (GTDB taxonomy): Bacteria > Acidobacteriota > Terriglobia > Terriglobales > Acidobacteriaceae > Acidisarcina. The sequence continues at coordinate 4,866,316 of OZ240688.1, read as the reverse complement.
CCGCGACGCCCGAAAGATGCTCCTGCCGGTTCAAGACAAGTGGAAATAGTGCTCGATGCCGACGTGATCCTCGCGGCAGAGAAGGGCCAATTCAATCTGGCCGCCTGGTCTAACTCGCATCTTGACGACGAACTGAGCGTGTCCGCGATCACCGTCGCAGAGATCTGGCAGGGCGTGTGGAGAGCTACTGAGAAACATAGAGCCTCCAGGCTTCGCTATCTGACCGCCCTCTCGACCTCCCTGTCCATTCTTCCCTACTCCGAGCCACCGCCCACGAGCATGCCAGGATCTGGGCGCAATTGGAAACTTCCGGCGAGATGATCGGGCATTACGACCTGATCGTCGCCGCCACTGCGCTCGAGCGCAAAGCCGCCGTAGCCACATTCAACATACGGCATTTCTCCCGCGTGAAAGGGCTGGCCGTCTTCGAGCCGGTAGTCCCCCAACCATAACCGGATCGCTAAAGAGGACCATGAAAACCGAACTCAAATTCAGCGACGCCGCCGGCATCGCCACCGAACTGCTCGTCGCCTTCGCCGTCGATCACTCCACCTCCAAAGACAAAGACGCCAAACCCGAACTCGCTCTCCTCACCAGCGAATCCCCTCTCACCACCGCCGCCCAAACCGTCCTCACCTCCGGCGAATTTAAGGCCGCCGCCAACGAAACCCTGCTCCTTCACGCGCCCGCCGGGCTCTCCGCCAAACGGCTCCTCCTCGTCGGCCTCGGCAAATCCAGCAAAGTGACCGTTCACGATCTGCGCAAAGCCGCCGGAACCGCCATCCGGTTCGCCAAGCCGCGCGCCCTCCGCGAGATCTCCATCGCCGTTCCCGAGTCCGAACTCCTGCCCCCCGGTCCTTGCGTCCGCGCCGCCGTCGAGGGCGCTTTCGTCGCCGACTTCGACCCCGATACCTATCGCTCCGACCGCAAAGACCAGAGCATCGCGTCACTCACCGTCGTCGCGCCGCCAAAAGCAGAAAAGACCGCCCTCGAAGCCGCCTTTCACGAAGCCGTCATCCTTGGCGAGTCGCAGAACTGGGCCCGCGCCCTGGTCAACGAACCCGGCAACGTCCTCACCCCGACCGAACTCGGGATTCGCGCCGCGGCCATGGCCAAAGAAGTCGGCCTCAAGTGCGAGGTCTACTCCACCGAGAAGCTCCACGAGCTGAAGATGGGCGCCTTCTGGGCCGTCGCTCAGGGCTCCGTTCAGCCCCCCGCCCTCATCGTCCTCACCTACGAGCCCGAGGGAGCCGCCGCCGGACCCGTCCTCGGCCTCGTCGGCAAGGCCATCACCTTCGACACCGGCGGCATCTCCATCAAACCCGCCGACGGCATGGAAAAGATGAAATACGATATGGCCGGCGGAGCCGCCATGCTCGGCGCCATGCGCGCCATCGCCCACCTCAAGCCCAGGGTCAAGGTCATCAGCGTCGTCTGCTCGGCAGAAAACATGCCCTCCGGCAGCGCCTACCGCCCCGGCGATGTCGTCACCGCCATGTCCGGCAAGACTATCGAGGTCATGAACACCGACGCCGAAGGCCGCATGGTCCTCGCCGACGGCCTGCATTACGCCCAGCAGCTCGGCGCAACCCACCTCATCGACGCCGCTACCCTCACCGGGGCCTGTGTCGTCGCTCTCGGCATGGTCAATGCCGGCGCCTTCTCAAACGATGAAGACGCCTACAGACACTTCACCGGCGCCATCGAGATATCCGGCGACCGTTTCTGGCGCCTGCCCGCCGAAGACGACTACCGCGATCAAATCAAATCCCAGATCGCCGACATCATGAACACCGGCGGCAGCCGCTGGGGCGGAGCTACCACCGCCGCGATGTTCCTGAAGGAATTCGCCGGTGAGACCCCCTGGATCCACCTCGATATCGCCGGTGTCGCCTGGATGGAAGAGCAGAAACCCTGGATCGCCAAAGGCCCCACCGGAACCCCCGTCCGCAGCCTCGTCGAATGGGTCAAAAGCTACCAGGAGCAGTAGCAGAGAAAGCTATGGGCGCACTCAGCCGGAGCGCGGCCATAGCTTCACTGCCTTGAACTCTCAAGACGCTGGGCATCCGGAAAGACGCCCGGCGTCCAACTGCCCTGGTACCCCAGGCAGCCCCCCAAATCTGCTCATCGAGCGCCGGCCAGCGCGCCGGCATGAGAAAACGCCTCGACAATCTCCTTATTGAAGGCAGGCAGGTCATCCGGCTTCCGGCTGCTGATCAACCCTTGGTCCGAAACAACTTCCTTGTCCACCCAGGTTCCCCCGGCATTGGTGATATCAGTCTTGAGCGAAGGCCACGACGTCAGCGTTCGCCCCTTCACCACTCCCGCCTCGATTAGCGTCCACGGCCCGTGGCAGATCGACGCTACGGTCTTCCCGCTATCGAAAAAGCTCTTCACAAATTCAACCGCCTCGGGGTGGGTCCGCAGCTTGTCCGGATTAGCCACGCCGCCCGGCAGCACCAGGTTGTCATATTCCTCCGCCTTCACCTCGCTGATCGCCCTGTCCACCTTGATCGAAGGGCCGGGTTCATCGTGGTTGAAACCCTGGATCTGCCCTGCTTTCAATGAAATAACGTCCACCGTCGCCCCCGCCGCCTTGAGAGCCTTCTGCGGTTCCGTCAATTCCACAGCTTCAACGCCATCGGTCGCTAAGATAGCTATTTTCTTGCCCTTGAGATCTGCCATATCGGTACTCCTTCTTACTTCATAGGAGACATCCCCGCACCCGCGCGTTGCCTTAGGCGCTCATTCTGCCCAGCGGGAGAGACCTGTTAAATTCCCGTGAATGGCGCATCGCCCGCGCCTCCCTATGCCATGCTTGAAGTGCAAAACCTACGCAAGTGGAGGAAAAGTGATCGTTGGCAACGAACGAATTCAATCATGCGTCAAGCTTTTGGCCGTAGCGGGCAGTGTCGCGCTGGCGCTCGCAGCATCGGCGTGCAAGTCCGGAAGCGGCGCCGCGACTGTCTCCCTCAACGCGGCCGGCAGCTCCTTCGTCTACCCGGTCATGCAGCGCTGGATCGAGAGCTACTCCCAGTCCCATTCCAACGTCCAGATCAACTACCAGTCCATTGGCAGCGGCGGCGGCATCCAGCAGGTGAAAGCAGGAACAGTCGACTTCGGCGCCTCCGACGCTCCCCTCGACGATAAGGCCCTCGCCGGCATGAAGCCGGTCATCCAGATCCCCGAGAGCGCCGGTCCCGTAGTCCTGACCTATAACCTTCCCGAACTCAAACAGCCCCTCCAGATCTCCGGCGAGACATTGGCCAATCTGTTCCTCGGCAAAATCACTGCCTGGAACGATCCCGCCTTGGCAAAAGACAACCCCGGCGTCAGCCTCCCCGCCACCAAGGTCACCATCGTCCACCGCGCCGAAGGCAGCGGAACCAGCAATGCCTTTACCACCTATCTCTCCTCCGTCAGCCCCGAATGGCAGGCCAAAGTCGGCAAGGGAGGCTCCGTCCAGTGGCCCGTAGGCCTCGGAGGCAAGGGCAGCGAAGGCGTCACCGGCCAGATCCGACAGACCGCCGGCGCCATCGGCTACGTCGAGCTCACCTACGCCACCCAGAACAATCTGCCCGTCGCCTCGATCGGCAACCATGCCCACAAATACATCGTCCCCGGCACGGCCACCACCACCGCGGCTATCGCCGCCTTCAGCGACCAGCTCACCAAGGATCCCCGCACCCCCATCGTGAATCCGCCGGCCTCCGCTCCCGACGCTTACCCGATCTCCACCCTCACCTTTCTCATCATTCCCAAGGACGGTACCGACGCCGCCAGGCGCGCGGCAGTCAAGTCCTTCATCAACTACGTCATCACCGACGGCCAGGCCGTAGCCGGGACCCTCTCCTACGCACCACTGCCCGACGCCGTCAAGCAATACAACCAGCAAACCCTCAACCAGCTCACCACCAACGGCCAGCCGATCCCGTAGACCGTACCAATGCGGGTGCCCCAGGTCTCGCTTCCGAGACCTGGGAGTACTCCTCTCAGCGCGGCGCTCGCCAAAACTCCCGAAAATCCCCACCCACCCCTCGCACATCCAATCTCCATGCCTGAGGGAGACACTATCTATCGTTCCGCCCGCGCCCTCAACCTGGCGCTCCAGGGCAAGCAAATCACCCGCTTCGAAACCGCCTACGCCCAGCTCGCCAGCGTCAACGACCAATCCCCCGTTGCCGGACGCACTGTAGAACAAGTCGAATCCCGCGGCAAATGGCTCCTCATTCACTTCACCGGCGACCTCATCCTCGTCACCCACATGCTCATGAGCGGCAGCTGGCATATCTACCGGCCGGGCGAACGCTGGCGCCGCTCCCGCGCGCACATGCGCGCCGTGCTCGCCACTGCCGGCTTTGAAGCCGTCGCCTTCGATGTTCCGGTAGCCAGCTTCCACACCGCTCGCACCCTGGAACGCAACACCACCATCCCTAAGCTCGGCCCCGACCTGCTCGGCCCAGACTTCGCCGAAGGCGAAGCAAAACAGCGCCTGCTCGCTCGACCGGACGAAGAGATCGCCAACGTCCTGCTCAACCAGCACGTCCTCGCCGGCATCGGGAACGTCTTCAAATCCGAGATATGTTTCGCCTGCGGCGTCAACCCGTTCACCAGGGTGCGCGCTCTGTCTAAGGCGAACGTTGACTGCCTCGTCCAAACCGCTCAACGTCAGCTCGCCGCCAACGTCGCCCCATCCGCGGCCGCCGGCATCGTGACCTACTCCGGAGCTCGCCGCACCACTGGCGCCGCCGACCCCGGCGCACGCCTCTGGGTCTACGGCCGCCGGGGCAAACAGTGCCGCCGCTGCGGCACTGTAATCCTGATGCGCAAACAGGGCTCTGGCGCTCGCTCCACCTACTGGTGTCCGCAATGCCAGCCCTTGCCGGGCGGCATTCCAGCCGAAGCCAACACCGCTATCGAGGGATGGGCAACCCCGGTCCGCCGTCGAAACGTCGGCTGTTCCTGAGCTTCACTCCTACTGCGGAGGACTTTGCGGCGGTTGCTGCGGCTGCGGAGCCGGCTTCTTCTCCGGGTTGTCGCCCTTAAACCCGCCAAAGATCTTGCCGAAAAAACCCTTCTTCTTCTTTGGCTCTTCGGCAACCGCCGGGTTCGGGCTCTGCGCGGAAGCCTGGGCTGCGGCCCCCGTAGCCGGCGCCGGCGTCCCTGCCACCGTCGGTTGCCCCACAACATTCGGATGGCTGCCGCCCGGCAGCGCCGGCATACCGTTCTTATCGCCCAGCCCAAACAGCTTCTGGAAGATGCTCCGCTGGTCGCCGTTCAGATGGTCGCAGGTATCGGTCGGCTCGGTCCCTTCCAGAAAAGCCGCATTGTAGGTTTTGCTCGGGCAGCTCGCATCGGCCAGCAGGTTGGTCTCTTTATCCAGCTGCACCACGGCAATGCCCGCCGGCACCGGAAACTCCCGCGTATCGGAATACTCCGGCAGCTTGACCGCCGCCTTCATGAACTCCGCCCAGATCGGCGCCGCCGCAATCGCACCCGAGAGCTTGACATCCGTATAGTCGTCGTTTCCCACCCAGACAATGCAGATCAGGTTGCTCGTATACCCCGCAAACCAGACATCGTGCGAGGTCCCGGTCTTGCCCGCTGCCGGAGCCATAAAGCCGCGCCGCCGAACCTCGTATCCATACCCGAAGTTCATCACGCCTTCCATCATGCTCGTCGTCAGGTAAGCCACGCGCGGATCGAGGATCGGCTTCGATGTCGGCGTGTAGTCGTTCAACACATCGCCTGACGGCGACCGCACCGATGCCAGCATCCACGGGTCGATCTTTACCCCGCCATTCGCGAAAACCGTGTAAGCGCCGGCCATATCCAGCGGCGTCGCGCTGTAAGTCCCCAGCGCCACCGACGGCGTTCCCTGCGCCGAGCGAATCCCCGCCGACCGCGCCAGCGAAGCCACGTTATTGAATCCCACCATCTGCGCCAGGTCGATCGTCGCGTTATTCAGCGAGTGCGCCAGCGCGTAAGTCGCCGTTACCTCGCCGTGGTACTCGTCCTTGTAGTTCTTCGGCGTGTAATCCTGGTCATTGCCATAGCTGAAGGTCGTCTGTTCGTCATTCAGCATCGTCACCGGCGTGAACAAGGCATCCGCTCCGTCGACATCCAGCTTGGTGCCTGCAACCGCCGCATTAAAAGCGCTGGCATACACAAACGGCTTGAAAATAGACCCCGTCGGCCGCTTGGCGACCGCATGGTTCAACTGGCTCAATCCATAGTTGCGTCCGCCGACCAGCGCCACCACCTGGCCGGTATGAGGATCCAGCGCCACCAGCGCAATCTGCGGGTGCGGCAGGTCTCCGGTCGTCGTCACCGTCCCGTCTTTTGCCTTGTGGCTGTGCTGCTTCAGCACCAGTTGATCCACCAGATTCGCGCCAAACTCGACCGCCTGCGTCGCCGCATGCTGCAGCCCTGGGTCGAGCGAAGTGTAGATCCTCAGCCCCTGGTGGTTGAAGCTCGCCTCGCCCAGCTTCTGCGTCAGCTCATCTCGCACCAGGTCGACAAAGTAGGGCGCCTCGCCCGCATCCACATTGGCCGGCGACAGCTTCAGCGGCTGCGCCTTCGCCGTCTCCGCCTCCGCCTTGGTGATCGACCCGGTCTCGACCATGGTGTCGAGCACCAGGTTGCGCCGCGTCATCGCGCGCTCCGGATGCCGGTACGGGTTCAGCCGGCTCGGGCTCTGAATCATCCCCGCCAGCAGCGCGCATTCCGCCAGGTTCAGCTGCCGGACGTCTTTCCCGAAATAAGCCTGCGCCGCCTCCCCAAATCCGTTGATCGCAAAGCTGCCCTGCTGCCCCAGAGGGATCTGGTTGGCATACATCTGGAAGATCTTCTGCTTCGAGAACCGGCTCTCCAGCTGAAAGGTGATCACGATCTCGATCAGCTTCCGCTTGATCCGCTTCTCCGGCGTCAGGAAGAAACCTCGCGCCAGCTGCATCGTCAGGGTCGACCCGCCCTCCGTATAACTGTGCCGATGCGTCAGGTCGTTGCGCGCCGCGCCCAGCATGCGAATGTAATCCACCCCGCCATGCTCAAAGAAACGCCGGTCCTCGATCGAAACCACCGCATGCACCAGGTTCTGCGGCAACTCGTCATACGTCACCAGCCGCCGCTTGGTGCGGCTCTTCTCTTCAGAAAGCCCGGTGATCAGCAGCGGCTCGAGCTCGTAAGCATTCAGCCCGACATTGCCGTCGCCGGTAATCTGCGCCACCTTGCCGTTCTCGACCGTGACCGTCGCCCCATCCTGCGAATGGTACGACTCCGGCCCGGGATGAATACTGATCGAGCCGGCCGACTCCGAAAAATGCCCCATCGGCGACGGCGTGCCGCTCGCGCCATCCTCGCTGTACCCCGCATCGCGCAGCTCCTGGCCGATCGATTGCGCCGTCAGCTTCTGCCCCGGCCGCACCTCGCGCGGAGCCGCATAAATCTTCGCCGTGTTCTCAAACAGCGGCTGCGTGAGCCGTTCGTCGACGATGTTCTTGTACTTGAAATAGACATACGCGAAGAGCGAGCCGCCCGCCACCAGCACCAGCGCCAGACCGGCAAGCGCCACCTTCAGCATCGCCCGCTGCAGCTTGCTCGCCCCCACTCCGCCGAGTTTTACCTTGACCGCCAATGCCTTCTCACGACCTCATCACAGCTTCCGAAACCACAGCTTCCGAAACTTCGCTCACCCGTCGAGCCTGCAAAAACTTCAACCCGGCAAACCCTTCCCCGAAGGCGCTTTTCCCCATCCACAACCAAAGCAGGTGCCCCGCGTCTCGTGTTTGGAGACGTGGGGCTCAGCGTGCGCCGCTCTACCAGCCTCCGGCAATCCGCGTCTTCAGCAGACCGGAAATCTCGCCGATTTCCACGTCTTCGCTCGTCGCCGTCGCCCTCGTCACTAACTCCACCTTACCCTCGGCCGCCTTCTTCCCTACATTAAACCGGTACGGAATCCCGATCAGATCGGCATCCTTGAATTTAACCCCGGCCCGCTCGTCCCGGTCATCCAGGATCACGTCGAAACCAGCCGCCTCCAGCTCCGCCGCAATCGTCTCTCCTACCGATACCAGACTCGCGTCCGTCGTATTCGTCACCGTGACCACCACTTCAAACGGAGCGATCGCCGCCGGCAGCCAGAACCCGTTCTTGTCATTCGACTGCTCGATCGAGGCGGTCAAAATGCGCTCGATCCCGATCCCGTAACTGCCCATGATCGGGGTCACTTCCTTGCCATTTGGATCAAGCACACTCGCGCCCATCGATTCCGTGTACTTGCGCCCCAGCTTGAAAATATGCCCGATCTCGACCGCCTTCGCCACCTTCAGCGCAGTCCCGCACATCGGACATCCCTCGCCCTCGGCAACATTGCGAACATCGCCCACGAGAGTCCACTGAAAATCCCGCCCCGGCGTCACATTGCGGTAGTGATAATCCAGCTTGTTCGCCCCGCAAATCAGGTTCTTGCGCCCCGCGAGCGCCTGGTCGAGCACCACCATCAGCCCCGGCGACTGCAGATCCTTCGCCGGCGAAACCCCCACCGGCCCAAGAAAACCAGCCGGCCCGTGGAACCACGTCTCCAGTTCCTCCGCCACCATCGGCCGCAGCTCGATTGCCCCGGCCAGGGCGCTCAGCCGTGCCTCATTGACCATGTGATCGCCACGCAAAAAGACAGTGAGTGGCGACCACTTCCCGCCACGCAGCGCCATATACGCCACGCACTTGATATCCTGCTTCGCCGAAATCCCCAGAAACGCCACAATATCCGCAATCGCGCCTTTACCCGGCGTCGCAATCAACTCCGGCATGCCATCGCCTGTCGGAGCCAGGTCGTCCTCAACCGGCAGCTGCGAGGTCGCCTTCTCCATATTCGCCGCATACCCGCACTTCGGGCAGCTGACGATCAGGTCTTCCCCGGCATCGGTATAAACCATGAACTCCTGCGACTGCGTCCCGCCCATCGCCCCGGAGTCCGCCTCGACCGCCACAAACTCCAGCCCGCAGCGCTGGAAGATCTTCCGGTACACCGCGTCATGCAGGTCGAAGCTCTTGTCCAGCCCGGCCTCGTTCAGGTCAAAGCTGTAGCTGTCTTTCATCAGGAACTGCCGCACCCGCATCAACCCGGCCTTCGGCCTCGGCTCGTCCCGGAATTTCGTCTGGATCTGGTACCAGATCTGCGGCAGCTGCTTGTAGCTCCGCAGCTCCTTCCGCGCAATGTCCGTCATCACCTCTTCGTGCGTCATGCCGAGCGCCAGGTCGGCGCCCTTGCGATCTTTCAGGCGAAACATGTTGTCGCCCATCACCGTCCAGCGGCCGCTCGCCTCCCAGATCTCGCGCGGATGCAGCGTCGGCAGCAAAAATTCCTGCCCGATCGTGTCCATCTCCTCCCGCACGATGCCCACAATCTTGTTCACCGAGCGTTGGCCCAGAAAGAGATACGAATAAATGCCCGCGCCCAGCTGCCGGATATACCCCGACCGCAGCAGGAACTTGTGGCTCGCCACCTCAGCGTCGGCCGGGGCCTCGCGAAGCGTAGGAATAAAGAGTCTCGACCAACGGTGCTTGATTTGCTTCACTTGGTTTGCTTCACTTGCTTTGCTTCACTTGCTTTCTGCCAAGAGGCCGATACCTTCCGGCTCCCACGCTTTTCTCACGGAGTCTTCATTTTAGCCGCTTGCCTGCTTCGCCTCGGCCCAGGTGCCCTGGCAGCCACCCCCGAAGCGGGCATTCGCGAGACGTTCACCATGTGAAACCTTCCCTGACACACCCTTGCAGGCGACAGGCAGCGCCGCCCCGCCCTGATCCCACGCTCGCATCCCGCCCCGCTTCACCCGCCAACCGACTGCAGCACATCATGCAGGTGCAGCACTCCCAGCACCGCCCCCGCCTCATCCACCACCACCAGCGAAGTGATCTTCGCCTCTTCCATCGATCCCAGCGCTCGTACCGCCAGCTCCCCGCCGGCGATCGTCTTCGGCGACCGGTTCATCGCCTCGCCGGCCGTCCTTTCGAGCGCCTGCGCGCCTTCCCGTTCCAGCAGCCGCCTCAGGTCGCCGTCGCTGATCAGCCCGGCCAGCTTCCCCGCCTCGATCACGGTTGTCATGCCCAGCCGCTTCTTCGACATCTCGTAGATCACCGCGCCCATCGGGGTCTCCGGGCCCACCTGCGGAATCGCTTCACCCGTGTGCATCAACTCCCTCACCCCGCCAGCTTCCGGCCGAGCTTCCCGCCCGGGTGAAGCTCGGCAAAGTCCTCTGCCCGAAACCCCTTGCGTTGCGAAATCGTAATCGCCAGCGCGTCCCCCAACGCCAGCATCGCCGTCGTCGACGCCGTCGGAGCCAGCCCCAACCCGCAAGCCTCCTCCGCGATGCAGCAATCCAGCGCCACGTCGCTTGCTTGCGCCAACGTCGATTGCACATTGCAGCAGAAGCTGATCAGCCCATCGCCGATCCGCTTCAGCATCAGCAGCAGCCGTAGGATCTCTTCCGTCTCCCCGCTCGCCGACAACGCCAGCACCACGTCTCCCGCCGCCAGCCCGCCGATATCGCCATGCACCGCCTCGGCCGGATGCAGAAACATAGCCGGCGTCCCCGTCGAGCTCAGCGTCGCCGCGATCTTCTGTGCAATGATGCCGCTCTTGCCCATGCCCGTCGTCACCACCCGGCCGTGCCCGCGCCCGCACTGCACCACCAGCTCTACCGCCCGCTCAAAATCAAGCAGCATGGGGCCATCCAGCCGCTCCGCCAGGCTGGCCAGCGCGCCTGCTTCGATACGCACAAGTTGGGCTGCACTCAGTTCCGTCATAAACGCCATAGCCGGCAGTGGCAAACCAACTGATGCTACCAGAGCCCGCGCAGAAACCTTTCCCGGCTTATAGAATCAGAACCACATGGCACGCAAAGCGTTCGTCGCAGTCGTCCTGATCGCCGCCCTCGCGCTGATCGGCTGGTCGGGTTACAAAAACTATCGCCAGCGAAAACAACTCACCGCCGCTCAGCACATCCCCGAGGTCGTCCTCGTGCCCGACGGCCAGGCGCCCCCAGCCGGCTCTGACGCCGCTCCCGGCGCCCGCGAAGCAGAGCCGCAGCCGCTCAAAGGCAAGCCCGCGCCTAAATTTACCCTCGAAGACCTCAGCGGCAAAAAAGTCTCGCTCGCCGACTACAAAGGCAAGGCCGTCCTGCTGAACTTCTGGGCCACTTGGTGCGGTCCCTGCAAGGTCGAGATTCCCTGGATCGAGAAGCTCCGCGACCAGTACAAATCCCAGGGCTTTGAGGTCCTCGGCATCGAGTCCGACAACTACGACACTGATCCCAAGGCCATCGCCGAGTACAAGGCAGGTGTCGTCAAATCCGCCGCCGGCCTCGGCATCAACTACCCCGTTCTACTCGGGGGCGATACCATCTCGCAGCCCTACGGCGGTCTTGATGGGCTGCCCAACTCCTTTTACGTCGACCGCAACGGCATCGTCGTCGCCCAGATCGTCGGCCTCGCCGACCGCGACGAAATTGAAGCCAACATCAAAAAAGCCCTCGCCAGCGGAGGCCAGTAAACAATGCAGCAGAGATTTGTCATCCTGAGCGGCTTGCGGCGCGCCGTGCGCCCCCCACACGGTCGCAGCACCGGCGCCTTCCGCTTCAAGCAGATCACGCCACTCAGCGTGGCCGCTCTCCTGCTGCTCCTCGCCCTTCGCGCCGAAGCCCAGGCCTTCCCCGGCTCCCCCGCAGCCCCAAGCTCCAAAGAAGCTAAGACCGCCGTGACCTTCCTCTTTCCCGAACAGATCACCATCCCCGCGCAAAAAGCGGCCGCCGTCGACCTTCACTTCCGTGTCGAGGACGGCCTGCACATCAACTCCCACACACCCCGCGAAAAAAGCCTCATCCCCACCAACCTCGCCGTCGTTGAAGAGGGAGGCCTCAAGGTTTCCGCCGTCGAATTTCCCCCTGGCGCCGACTACGCCTTCGACTTCGACCCTAAGGAAAAGCTCAGCGTCTACACCGGGGAGTTCATCCTCCACGCCCACATCACCGCCCCCGCCGGCGACCATCTTCTGCAAGGCGCCCTCCGCTACCAGGCCTGCGATGCCCGCTCCTGCTACCCGCCCAGAACCATCCCCGTCGCAGTGGACGTAATCGCGAAATGAAGCCGCACCCCTCCTGCCGCCTTCATACGAGATGCCATCTCCCACGCTCTAAAACTCGTTCTCCCAAGCTCTAAAACTCGTTCTCTCACGCTATAAGACGCGTCTTCCCACCCTCTGGAAATTGTCATCCCGGCCGGAGCGCAGCGAACCGGAGGGATCCGCCTTTAACGCCACTCCGCAGCAAAAAGACCCCGCACCCTCCCGATTGACCCGCCTCAGAGGCACGCGCCTGACTCATCCGGAAACCCTGGCGGCCCGCATCAGCTCAACCCCTGCGCCACCACCACAATCTCCCCAGCCGCCTTCAACCTCGCGACCACCCGCTCTTTCCCCAAAGCCGCCATGACCGCAAAGAGGCTCGGAGCCACGCCCTGCCCGGTCAACGCCACCCGTGACCCGTTGATCAACCCGCCCGCCTTCACGCCCCTTTCTTCGGCAAAAGCCCGCAACACCTGCTCCGTCGAAGCCTCGCTAAACTCCTCCGCCGCCGCATACCGGAAGCCAAGGTCCACCAGCGCGTTGGGCAACAAATCGTCCTTAAAGAATTTCGTCACCGCCGCAGCATCGAATTCGAACTCATCGCTGAAGTAGGCCTTGAACGCCCCCGCAAAATCCTTTAAATTCCGCGCCCGCGGCTTCAGCAGGTCGATCGTCGCCAGCAGCTCCTCCGTCGATCGCTCCGGCTCAAAACCCGCCTTCGCCCACTCCTCTTCGATCAGCGGCAGCAGCGTCTCCGCCGATAGCGCCCGGATGTATTCCGTGTTGAACCACGCCAGCTTGTCGTTATCGAAGACCGCATTCGACTTCGAGATACCATCGAGCGAAAAGAGCTGAATCAACTCCTCCGAGCCAAAGATCTCCCGGTCTTTTTCCCCTTTTTGCGGGGTCCACCCCAGCAGCGCCAGAAAGTTCCGAAACGCCTCCGGAACAATCCCCATCTCCTTGTAAGAGATCACGCTGGTCGCCCCATGGCGCTTCGACAACCGCGTCTTGTCCGGCCCCAGGATCAACGGAACATGCGCAAACACCGGCAGCTCCGCGCCCAGCGCCAGGTACTGCAGCACCTGCTTCGGAGTATTCGAAATATGATCGGCCCCCCGGATAATATGCGTCAGCCGCATATCCATGTCGTCCGCCACCACGCTCAAGTGGTACGTCGGAATCCCATCCGATCGCAGCAGCACAAAATCCTCAATCTCAATGTTGGCAAACTCGATGCGACCGAAAACCGCGTCGTCAAATCCCGTCGAGCCGCCTTCCGGCACCGCAAACCGGATCGCCGCCGGCGCGCCGGCCGTCCGGCGCGCCGCCGCTTCCTCCCCAGTCAGCTTGCGGCACCGCCGGTCATACATCGGCGCACGTCCCGCCCCCACAGCCGCCGTCCGCCGCTGCTCCAGCTCTTCCTTCGTGCAAAAACATGGATACGCGCTGCCGCTCGCCAGCAGCTTCTCCGCCGCGGCCCTGTAAAGATCGAGCCGCTTCGACTGGTAGAAAGGCCCCTCGTCCCAGTCGAGACCGAGCCACGTCATCCCGTCCAGAATGCCGCCAACCATCTCTTCGGAAGACCGCTCAAAATCGGTGTCTTCTATCCGCAGAATCAGCGTCCCGCCGGTATGCCGCGCAAACAGCCAGTTAAACAGCGCCGTCCGCGCGCCACCCACATGCAGGTAGCCGGTCGGCGAAGGCGCAAAACGAACTCGTGGTGTCTTAAAAGTCTCTGCCATAATCGAAGCCCAAAGCCTGGTGTCAGACTTCGATGCTACCGCATTTCACCGGCAGAAATATGCAGTCAGCCCTTACAGTCAGCCCTTACGCTCAGACCAACCCGCTCGACTCCAGCTTCAAATTCGCGGCGGCAGCGATTCATACGGAGGCGCCCCGTAAGGCAGCACCGGAGCCACCTTCCACTCCGAGAAGGCGACCACGTACAAGATGATCAAATTGGCCAGAGGCACAAACATCAGCACCGTCAACCAAGGGCTGAAGCCCGCCTTCTTGAAAATAAACCAGTAAGGAATGACCGAAATCAGGGTGAAAACCAATCCGAAACAAATCATCGGAAATAGAAACGCCGCAATATGCGCCGGATCGATGCCACTATGAATCATCCCCGCCTCCACTGTCTAAAATACGAAAAGTGCTTCCCTCACATGCCTTCGAGCCTGTTTCCAGTCCCGCAGTCCGCCGCCTCGCTCCGGCTTAAGTAATATCGTCCGTGTCAAAGGCAGGAGTGACGGTTCGCCGGGTGGTGATGTCGCGCACCTGGCTCACCAGGTTTTCGACCACCTCCTCCAGTTCCGTCTCGCTCTCAATCTCCGCAGACATTCTCTTCATGCCCGCAGGTTCTTCCTTCTTCTCCAGCAACACCACCGCCTGCGCCTGCGCCACGTGGTCTAGATTCAACCCCTCCGGAGTCTTCGCCTTGATCCCGACGCACGCCGGCTCCAGGTCCAGCATGTCCGCGATCCGCTCGCGCATCTCGTGCGCGATCGGCCGGATCTTCGGAGCCACAAGGATCAGCGTCGTATCCACGTTCACGATCCGGTATCCCGCATTCTGCACCTCTTCGAGCGCCAGGTTGAGGAAGATCGCCGAGTTGGCATTCTTCCAGCGCGCATCCCCCGGCGGAAAAAAACTGCCGATGTCTCCCGCCGACACCGCCCCCAGCAGCGCGTCCGTGATCGCATGCAGCAGCACATCGCCGTCGGAGTGGCCGGCCAGCCCTTCCGGATGTTCAATATGCAGGCCGCCGATATACAGCGGTACGCCAGGGGTAAATGCGTGCGAATCCCAACCACAACCAATTCTCAGGTTCATCGTCTCGTCTCTATGGCTTTCGTTTGTCAGGCCCTGTCGCATCTTAACCCGAAGTCCTTTCAGGTTCATGACCCGGCCGATCCAACCGCGTCATCAATGGCAGCCGGCCCCGTTCATCCAGGAAGCCTGTCCCGTTGCGAAAGAAAAAATTCCGCCAGGTCGAGATCGCCTTGCTGCGTGATTTTGAAGTTCTCCATCGTTCCCGGAACCACGGCCACCTGCGCGCCCGCCCGCTCTACGATCGAAGATTCATCCGTCCCCGAGAACCCGTCCGCCTCCGCCTCGGCAAACGCCCGCTTCAGCAGCCCCAGCCGGAAGCCCTGCGGCGTCTGCGCCTGCACAACATACTCGCGCGGAATCGTCGAAATGATAATCGCCCCGTGGGCCGTCCGCTCCACCTGCTTGATCGTGTCGATCGCCGGCAGAGCCACGATCGCCGCCCCATGCTCATCGACCGCTTCGAGCGTCCTCGCGATCACCGCCTGGTCGATCAACGGCCGCACCGCGTCATGCACCAGCACGATATCGTCCTCGCTCCCGTCGACCGCTGCCAGCGCCAGGGCTACGCTCGACTGGCGGCTGTCTCCCCCTTCCACCACCCGCACGCGCTCGACCATTCCATGCGCTGCCAGCAGCGCCTCCAGCCGGGGCCGCTCTATCTTGCGCACCGCAATCAGCACACTCGTCACCCTCGGCGCCCCCAGGAATGCACGAAGCGTATGGATCAGGATAGGGACGCCGCGCAACTCGAGAAATTGTTTGGGAGCTCCTGGCTGCGCGTTCCCCGCCGCCATCCGAGTTCCCAGTCCCGCCGCTGGAAGAATAACAAAAACCCGCATAGAAGCTGGAGTATACAGGTTTCCCCCCGGCCGCCACCTCTCGCCCGCTCCATCGGCGAACACTCCCGCGCCTCCTTAGCCCGCGCCGTCCAACCACCTGTCACTGCGGCAAGAACCAATTGAAAATCGGGGGGCCCGGGGACTGCTTCCGCAGGCCCGGCCCTCCCCGATTTCCCCAGCGGCCGCCGCCAGCGTCACCCCGTGTCGCCCGCCATCTTCGCTGCTTCCCGGGCTAGTTGTTCGTGAAAATGACCATTGCGGCACTCGTCACCGGCATCGGAATCGAGAAGGTCTCGCCGTTCGCTTCGACCGACTCTTCTTCCGTCGCCCCTTCCAGATACCCGCTCACGCTGCCATCCATCGTCTTGCCCCCCAGCTTCACACCTGTCGTCGACTTGTACGACGGAGCCGTCATACGCAGAACGATCGCCCGGTTATACCCCGGCATCCTCACCGCGACATTCCCCGACTTGTTCTCGTCCTTGTTGATCAACGCCACCCGGGGGTCTCGCTCGTTCGGAACCGTAGCCCAGGCCTTCAGGTTCGCCTCCGTACTCACGCTCACCGGCAGCATGCGCGCGCCATCTCCCATCGCCATCTGGAAGAACAGCAGCCCGTAATAGAGCGGATGGACCGTCTTGAGGCTGTAAGAAGTGTGATTGTTGCTCGAGTTTATGTTGAAAGAAAACGGGCTGTTCGGGTCTACATCGCTGGTGAACCAGTTCACCCCGTCCACCCCGACACTGGCAAACTCGAACATCACATCAGCCGACCACAGCGCCGCGCTGAAAGAACTGCAGATATTCGTGATTCCCCCGTCCGAGATCACGCCCAGTTCCCCGATACGAAACGGGATTCCCCGCGCATGCGTAGCCTCGACGGCCTGCGCGACCGAGGTCGGCCCGACCGTAGAAGCACTCGAACTCAGCAGGTAGTCGATCGCCGGGTCATCGGCCGGGCTCGCGGCCGATAGATGCTGACTTACCGCGGAGAGCACATTCGATTGCTCCGACTCATAAGTATCGAAGTTATTGAGCAGCGTCGCGATAAAGGCCCATGAGGCCCCCATTAACTTGGTATTGCCGGTAACTACCGGCATAATATTCTCTTTCCACTTATTAAAATCCCCGTAGTAATCCTGCACCGTGTAAGTGCTCGATCGTTTCCCGTTCCGGTGATACTCGTCCGGCTCATTGCCTATCTCGATCGCGGCAAGAGACCCCTCCGGCATCTGACTTAAGTAAGCCTTCGCCTGGGCGGTCGCCAGGTTGACATTGTTGTTTCCCAGGTTGACTCCCAGCTCGAACTTCGATCCGGTGTCCTCCGTCAGCTGGGCAAACGCCTTCGCAGTCGTCGAAGTAGGCTCGCCCGTGGCATCTGTACTGTCCCCGCCGATCCTGATGTTGATCGGGCTCGAACCATAAGCAGTCAGGTTGGCGAGTAACTGGCGATAAATCGTGTTCTTCCCGGTCGTCGATGTCCCGAACGCGTTCTGAGCGTCTCCCCACTCCTGCGACAGGCCCATGAAATTGCCCGGCACTCGGACGCCGGGAGTCGTGCCGACATTCACATTCGCAAGCAGCGAAACCAGCAGCGGAAACGCCGGCTTGCTCGTGTAGACCACGCCGCTGTTCTTATCCGTCACCTTCACCGATAACGTGATCGGATCGCTCGCCGTCTTCACCGTGTTGTTCGTGGCAAAGGTAAGCGTCCAGCTCACCGCCCCTGCGGAACTGACCACCGGCTTGCTCCAGTAGGCGCTCGCTCCCGAAGGGAGTCCCGACGCCACCGTAGCGCTCGCGCCGCTCGCATTCGCAGGGATCCGGATCCCGTTCTCCGGGGTCGCCGTAACCTTGATGCTCGCCGTCCCCCATGGCTCGATCGTCAAAGCCGGCAGAGAGAGCGAAACCTGCATCCCGGCAGAGGGCTCCACTTCGACAACATAAGTCCGCGAGACGCTTAGACCGTCGCCAGATGCTTTCAAGGTGAAACTGAACCAGTTCGTTGTCGAGGTCGCGCTTGGTTGAAGCGTTAAAGTCGAGTGGCCGACATTGTTAGAAATCGACACCGGATCGTTGCTCAACCAGCCGCCCACCGCAGATGGCAACCCGGAAAGATCTAGGTTCACGCTTCCATGAAAAGAACCGCCCGTCGTAATCGTGATGAGGTCGGTAACAGTCTGTCCCTGCTTCACTGGGACCAGGCTGGCTGCGGGTGAAAACGTGAGTGTCGGATTACCGCTCCCCGCAAAGCTGAAGCTCGCAATGCTTAGCAGACCGGTCAATAAAACCACGGATGCCAACACTCTTCTATTACGTGCGCACTGAATAAAAAAAATCATCATTACCTCCAAAATGAAATAGGCCATACCAGCAGGGACAAAACACTCCGTCTACCTGGATGAACAGGCAAGTATCTTTGACAGTGGACAGGTGTTCGCAGGCTAATCTCTCAATCGCAGACCGTTCAGATAAATACCTGTGAAACAAACCCACACAAGTTCGGGTATCTGGGAAACACTTCAGTAAGAAACTAGGCGAACGGCATCGGCCCAACTCGAATATGTTGATCGATCACTTAATTGGGCTAAAAGGATACAGCCTCGATGACGATGTCTTAGTCCAGCAAGCGCATTATTCTGGTACTCACCTAGGCAGCGTCCAATGGACGTTCTTATAAGAAAAGGAGGGCAAGGTAGAACCCCGCCGCAAGATCGCCTGAGAGGCTAAATCGCAATGAATGAAGGTCCCTAACAATTGTCTTGAATCGAATGCTACACGGCATCGTATGCATTCACAATTGAGAACAACACGTTCTTTCTTTTTATCTGGCCATTCTTCTGAATCTATGTAATATCTCCCCGATAGCTTGGTAAACCTTTCCCAAGTGATAGAAAAATCATAAGGTTACTTTGGTTTGGCGCCTCAAAACACCATCCTCAACCTCCATCGGCCCTGCGCGTCGCGAGGCCGGGAACACAAGCGAGCAAAGTTGCGAAAGTCTCCCCCGCTCCAGATCGCAGGCCAAATGTCAAGAACCGGATTCGCAGCCAATCCGGTATTCTTCGCCTGAGGCCGTCACTCGCCGCTGCGGGCACTCACCCGCCGCCTTCCCCCCAGCACCCTGCGAGCCACGTCGGCCCCCGGCTCACCGGGACGCATCTTCCGGCCGGTCCTGGCGTTTGCCGCGACGCCCGTTGGCAAGCCGCAAAGGCGCACCCTAAACCCGGATGTCCGGCAGGCAGGCCTTCGCGGGTATGCCTCGCCCGCTAGCGCTCAACCCCCGGCCGCCATGGAGTGTCGGACAGGCGACACTTGGAAGCCCTCGGGCATCCCATGTAAGTAACACTTGGTCTGTGGGGATTTCCTCCAGCACTAGACGCCAGGAAGGCGTTCTCTCCAAGGTTTTTCATGGAGGGCTGTTTGGTGGAATCCAACGTAGCAGATCGCCAGTCAATTGCAGGCCTCCAGGCACAGTTGGAAGCGGCAACAAGTGCCTTGCAAAGATCGGAGCAGCGCTCCGCCGCAGGCCGGCTCGCTCTCGAGGTCATGCATGAGGTTCGCGGCCCCCTCGAAGCTCTCGGCTACTTCGTCTATCTCACCCTCGAGGAGTCCGTCTCTCCCGGCCAGGTGAGGCGGTACATGCATTTCGCCGAAGAGCAACTTGCCACCCTCAACAACCTCGCCAGCCGCACCCTCGGTTTCGCGAAGTCTTCCGCCCATCCTCAGCCGATACAGCTTGCCCTCATCGCTGAGTCCGCGCTGCGTATTCACCAGAGAGCCATTGACAACAAGGCAATTCACCTCATCAAAGATCTGCCCGAAAGCCTCGTCGCCGAGGTCCATTGCGGCGAGATCCTTCAGGTCATCTCCAACGTCATCGTCAACGCGGTCGACTCGCTCCCGGAGAAAGGCACCCTCAGTCTCCGGCTGCGGAAGCACCGCGACGAGATGCACATCACCATCGCCGATAACGGCCATGGCATTCCTCGCGAGAACCTGGGCCAGATCTTTCACCCGTTTTTCACCACCAAAGATCTAAAAGGAAACGGCCTCGGGCTCGCCCTTTCAAAAAGCATCGTCGAGCGGCACCGCGGCAATATCCGTCTTCGCAGCAGCACCCGGCCCGGCCAGAGCGGCACTTGCTTCCGCATCTCTCTCCCGGCTAAAACCATTCATCCCTGACCGCAAATCCATCGCCCGATCCCCTCTTTAGGCCGGGGCCGCACCAGGAGTAAGACCCAATGACCGCGAACCATCCACCGCCCCCCGACCCGCAAGCCGCCCACATCCGTTGGCAAGACGTAGCGATCGAACAGCTAAGCACTCACATCGGCCGCCAGTTCACCGTCGGAACCAACGTGATGATTGCCCGCGTCCTGCTCCAGCAGGGGGCCGTCGTGCCGCTGCATAGCCACCACAACGAACAAGTCAGCTATATCCTCGAGGGTGCCCTCAAGTTTCTGATCCAGGGCAGGGAGATCGTCGTCCGGGCCGGCGAAGTTCTCTGCATCCCTCCCAACGTCCCTCACGAGGCCCACGCTCTCGAAAATACCGTCGATCTCGACATCTTCAACCCGCCCCGCCAGGACTGGATCGACCGCGACGACGCATACCTCCGCAAAGACGGCTGATGCCGGCATAAGGCCAAAGGAAACCATGTGGATTTAGGACTGAAAGATCGCAGCGTCATCATCGCCGCATCGAGTGACGGCATCGCGCGCGCCGCCGCCGAAAAATTCGCCGCCGAGGGCGCAAGGATCGCCATGTGCTCCCGCCACGAGGCCACGCTCAACGCCGCCGCCGAGGCCATCCGCGCGCGCTACTGCGCCGAGGTCTTTACCGCCCCGCTCGACGTCGCCGATGCTGCCGCGGTCGGCCGCTTCGTCGAGCAGGTCGCCGAGCGCTACTCCGGCATCGATGTCTGCGTCACCAACGCCGGCGGTCCACCCGCGAAGATGTTTCTCGAGACCAACGGCGACGAGTGGCAGCGAGCCATCGAGCTCAATCTCCTCAGCACCATCCACTTCGCCCGCGCCGTTCTTCCCTGGATGCAGCGCCGCCAGTGGGGCCGTCTCATCGCCATCACGTCCATCACCGTCCGCCAGCCCGTCGAGGACCTCGTCTACTCGAACGCCGTCCGCGCCGCCGTCGTCGGCCTGCTCAAGAGCCTCGCCAACGAATTCGGCAAAGACGGCATCACCGTCAACAACGTCGCCCCCGGCTATACCGCCACCGCCCGACTCCACGCCCTGATCGACGGCCGCGCCAGCGCCGCGGGCATCGGCCCGCAGGAATACGCCGCCCGACTCGCAGCAAAAACGCCGCTCAACCGCCTCGGCCAACCCGAAGAAGTAGCCGATGCCATCGTCTGGCTCGCCTCCGAACGCGCCGCCTACATCACCGGCCAAACCCTCCTGGTCGACGGCGGCCTCTTCCAAGGCCTCTAGGCCTGGCCCCAGCCCCGGCAAAACCTCGTCATCCTGCGCAGGGCCACCCACAAACACCCAAAACTGTCATCCCGGCCGAAGCGCAGCGCAGTGGAGGGATCTGTCCCTCATCGAACTGTCATCCTGAACGCGGCGAATCCACACCGCAAATCACTGCGCCTCCACCCAGCTCCCATCCGGGTTATAAGCCGTAATCTGCCGCGCCAGGGTCGCCGTGTCGTCCCCCAGGTCTTTTTGCAGAATCACCCCATCCTGATTCACCAGGAACGTCATGATGCCGCTCACCCCATACGTCGCGGGATACGCAAGCAGCGCAAAGCCTCCCGATAACTTGCCATCGGCCAGGTAGCTCTTTGCGCCGCCCGGGGCATCCGGCCCCTGCTCCTTCAGCAGCTTGTAAAAATATCCGTGGTACGCCTCATGGCCCGATCCCTCGTAGCCTTCCGCATTGGCAGCAGCGATCGAGGGCCCCAGCGGACTCGCCGGTTTTCCCGGCGCAACTTCCCAATAAAGGCCGTTGTGCTTCCCCTCGTCGCTGTTTAACTTCTGCGCGTAGAGACCCGCAGCCAGCCCGTCGTGTCCCCTGCTGGCATAGGTCTTCTGCGCCTCCACATATCCCTCGCAAACGGCGATTGCGCCCAGTTCGTTCTCCCCTATGCGGCGATTGAGGACCTCCTCGCGCCCGCGCGAGGAATCGAAATACCACGTCGTCCCATCGCGCACGATCGGAATCGGCGTCGGCCAGTCGTTCGGCCCAACCACCAGCGTAACCACGCCTTGCGCCTCATGCGACAGCGAATGCTTCACCGCATAAAGCCGCGCAAAATGCTCCTCCGACCGCTTGTCCGCGACCGCGTCCCCCGAAGAGACCAGGTCTTTCCCGTCCGGTCCCAGGATCGCGAGCAGCTGCTCGCTATCGGCCGCCCGCGCCGCCCCCACCAGCGCCGCGGCTGCGGCAGCTGGCGTCGCAAAAGTCTTCTGCCCGCTCGCCGCCTGCGCCCATGCCGCCGCCGGCCACAGCAGTCCCAGAAGCATAACTCCACCAACCAGCGCCGGAACTCTGCACAACACGATAGCCTTGCTCATTTCGACCTCCTGCCGCCGGTGCTCGCCGCCCCGCGCTGGCTCGCCGCATTCGTCGCCCGTCCGCTGCCGCTCGGCGTCAGGCCAGGCGCTGGCCGCCCCTGTGCTGCCGGCCTCTGTTGTTGCATGGGAGCAGGACGCGCTGTCGGCGTACTCGGCCTCTGCTGCCCGCCCGCTGGCCGCCCCGGCGGTTGCGGAGCAGGCCGCGTCGCCGGCTTCGTATACCCTCGGTCCGGTGCAGGACGCGTCGCATTCCCCGGACGCGCACCCCCGTTGCCACCCCCGTTGCCCGCGCCGTTACCAGGCTTGCCGCCTCCGCCCGCTACCGGTCGAGTATTGCCCGGCGTTGGCCGTGTCGTACCCCCCGGCGCGCCCGGCTTGTTGTATCCGTTTCCGTTCCCCGGCCGGTTGCCCCCGTTCGCCGGAGGAGTGCCCGGCCGATTTCCTTGACTCCCGCCGTTATACCCAGGCCGGTTATTGTTATTCCCGCCATTCCCAGGCCGGTTTCCCGGATTGTTCCCATTCCCGGGCCGGTTTCCCGGATTATTCCCACTCCCCGGCCGGTTTCCCTGGTTCCCGCCCGGCCGGTAGTTGTTGAAATAATGATTGTTGTAGTTCGGCCGGTGGTACGGGTAATTGGCTGGCGGCCGATACCCGATAGCGCGCCGGTAGTGCGCGCCATAGATCGGCCGGTACGCATATCGCGACGCATACCACGGGTTTCCGCCAAAGTACACACTGCCATAACCCCAGCGCGGATAGTAGTAGTTGTTGGTATTCAGGAAGAGCGCCCCGACCGCCATCCCCAGGCCAAAAGAAATCAGTGAGGCGCCCGGGCCCGCAGCGTACACCACCTGCGGATCGTACTGCGGCACATACACCACCTGCGGATTGGCCGGCTGGATCACAATCACCTGATGCCCGTTATCCTGTTGCGTAATCACCTGCTGCTGCGGGGTCGATTGCAGACTGCCGGCTTGCTGTGCCTGGGCGCGAAGCCGCTGCACCGAGGCCAGCACCGCGGCCTGGTTCGCGCTGAAGGTGGCGCCCAGTTGCTGCGTCCAGTCCAGCTCCGTACACATCATGTCGACCACATCGGGAAAGTGCAGCAGCGCCGTCATCGCCGCGCCAAAGCCGACCGCCTTCGCCGCGCTGTCCAGCTGGGCGCCCTCGAGGGACTTGTTCTCCAGCAGCCAGTTGCCGGCGTCCAGCACCTCCTGCGAATTCACCGACGCCGCCAGCACCTGCATCAGCAGCGCGTCCGGATAGAGCGCCACCGGCGCCAGCAGCTGATCCAATGCCGCCGGGGAGGTATCGACCGCAGCCCCCGCCTGGTCCGTCTGCGGCGCGATCGCCAGCGCCGCCTGCGCCGGCATCTCTCCCATCCCCAGCACCAGGATCAAAAACAAGCCCATGCTTCTCTGAACGGTCCCGTACCGCGAAGGCAACTGTGCAATGGCCAATCCCGTTCTCCTGACAACTCTCCCGCCGCGCCAAAACCCCGCGCGCAAACGTCTGCAAATTGTACCCCTTGCCCATTGCTTCCGTGTTGAGGCCAGGCCGGCAAAGAAACCGGCTTCCTGCAGAACAACGACCCCTCCGCGCCGATCAGCTGCAGAGATTTCTGATACGCAAACCACCCCCCCCGCGCCCGTCCGCTCATATCTTGCAGAATCCCAGCCTCCACCAGGCAGTCCACCGCCTTCGATTTCGCACTCCGAGATCACACCTGACGAGAAAAGCGTTTGTCGTTACTCATCCGTCCAGCTATGCATCACAATCCCTGCGATGGACGCAAGCGGCCAGAGCTGTGCTGGTAACAGGTATATGGATGCGTCATGTCACAAATGAAGAGCGCCGGGCCCGGCTCGGCATTCGTCACGCTCTTGTGCCGAGCTCCCGCGTGGGTTTCGCCGAAGCTACTGTCGAATCTGTTGTTGCGCTCCATGCGACAGACCCGACTACCGTGTACTTGTCGTATTGGGCGCGCAGCGAAGTGCCGCAGGCAGCTGATCTTGAACGAGCCCTGTATCGGGATAGAAGCCTTGTGAAGCAGCTCGCGATGCGGAGAACCCTGTTCGTCTTTCCTCGTGATCTTTTAGCGGCTACCTGGGCGAGCGCATCAGCTCGGGTGGCGCATGCAGAAGAGGCTCGAATCACAAAAACAATCATGGCTGCGGGTGCAGCTCGCGACGGTCACAAGTGGCTTAGGGAGGTGCGTTCACAGGTGCTGGCCGTGTTGGCTGTGCATCCCGAGGGACTTGTGGCGCAGAAGCTGCGTGAGTTGATTCCAGCTCTGCGTGTCGATGTACGGTCTTCGTCCCGCTCCGTGGTCTCACAGGTATTGACCTACCTCGGAGCAAACGCGGACATCATTCGAGGCGGCAAACCGGGAAACTGGCGTTCGCCGAGAACGCAGTGGACGATCACGGAACGCTGGCTTGGCACCTTGCCCGCTGCGTGGACAGCAGCAGATGGCTATAGAGAGCTGGTTCGGCGGTGGTTGCAGCGTTTCGGTCCGGGTACTGAAGAGGATTTTGTCTGGTGGCTTGGCTCCACCAGGAGCGCTGTTCGTACAGCTCTGCTGGACCTTGCAGCGGTAGAGGTTTCGCTGGAAGGCGGCGGCCGGGGCTGGCTGCTGCCGGACGATCTTGACGAAACGCCGACTCCGGAATCGTGGGTAGCGCTTCTGCCTTTGCTTGACCCCACCGTGATGGGATGGAGAGACCGTGACTTCTATTTCGAGCGGCATCGTGACCGGCTCTTTGACCGGCAAGGAAACGCAGGCACGACGATCTGGGTTGACGGTCGCGTTGTGGGCCATTGGATACAGGACCAACGGGGTGCGGTGGAGCTGCGATTGCTAGAACGGGTCTCAGTCAAGGCTGAGCGCTCGCTTCGTTCCGAAGCGAAGCGCCTCACCGAGTGGTTGGGCGGTGTCAGGCTTGCTTATGTGCGGTCACCGGCCTACGCAGCAGAGCTGAAAGGAGCTGCGAAGCGTTCTGCATCGTAAACACTATCCGTTCACCGGGGAGGTTCCATGCCATCAGAGAGCGTCGCCAAAGCACAGGGGCCTGACTGGCTCGATCGCACGCTGTTTCCTTTTGAAAGCAGGTTCGTCGAGATCGGCGGCAACCATGTGCACTATGTGGATGAGGGCAGGGGCCCCACGCTTCTGCTGCTTCATGGGAACCCGACGTGGTCGTTTCTGTACCGGCACATCATCACCAGGCTGCGTTCCGATTTCAGATGCGTCGCTCTTGATTACCCTGGCTTTGGGTTGAGCACCGCACGGAGTGGGTATCAGTTCCTGCCCCGTGAACACTCGGAAATTGTCGAGAGTTTTGTCGATCAACTCGGGCTCAGCGATCTCTCAATGATGGTGCAGGACTGGGGCGGCCCCATCGTCCTCGGGTTTGCAGGACGGCGGCCCGAGCTGGTTCAGCGATTGATCGTTGGAAACACGTTCGCATGGCCGGCCGACAAGGGTTTGGCCGCTTTTTCAAGGGTCGTTGGGAACCCGGTGGCTCGCTTCCTGATTCGCCGTTACAACACACTAGTCAAATGGCTGATTCCTGCTGGAACGAATCGCGAGCTGACTGAGCCGGAACTCGCCGCGTACATAGGGCCGTTCCCCACACCGGCATCACGCCTGCCGACCTGGATCTTGCTCATCAGATTCTTGACAGTCGTGACTACCTGGCGGAGGTAGAGGCGGGTCTGGCGAAGCTGAAGGACAAGCCCTCCCTGATCGTTTGGGGAGAGCAGGACGGCGCTTTTCGAGAGCCGGAACGTGTTCGCCTTCAGGGCTACTTCGCAAACTGCGAGGTGCGGCTGCTGCCGGAAGCCAAGCACTTCATTCAGGAGAATGCCCCAGATGACATCTGCGAGGCCATCCGGAATACATCGCCAAGCTAGTTCGGCGGTAGTGTCGTGAGCTGCCGGAGGTGTTCGCAACGGAGTAGCTCCTCATAAGTCAGCTTGTCGTCAGTAACGATGGCTGACGCAAAGCGCATTTACCGATACCGAGTCGATCCTACAGCGAAGCAGGTCATACTTCTGCCAGCCGAACGGGCAGATTCACCCGCCTCACCTCGTGCATCCTATGTGACGGAGGGCCACGGATGCCATTCACTCTTCGCCAGCTACAGACCAGCGACCTTCTCGTCACCTATCTTGAAGACGGCGCCGGCGATGGTTGGCCGATCGTCCTCGCGCATGGCTTTCCTTATGACGTGCATTCCTTTGATGATGTGGTTCCTCTGCTTACTGAGCAAGGGGCCCGGGTGATTCGTCCGTATGTTCGCGGCTACGGCCCTACATCGTTTCTTTCGCCTCTGACGATGCGTTCCGGGCAGCAGGCCGCTTTGGGGCGGGATCTGATCGAAATACTGGGCGCACTCAGGATCGAGGGAGCTATCGTCGCCGGGTTCGATTGGGGAGGCCTTGCATCGTGTGTTGCTGCGGCGCTATGGCCCAACAAGATCGGGGGCCTCGTGTCCTATGCCGGTTATGACATTGTGGACATCGATCGGCAACGAGAAGGCTTCCCTTTGTCCCTTGAGAAATCAATGTGGTATCAACATCTTTTTCAAACACACCGAGGGCGTGTCGCTCTCACGGATTCGCGCAAAGAGATGGCACGCATTCTTTGGCACGAATGGTCACCGAACTGGAGCTTCGACGAAGCTACTTTGTCTATGACCGCGAAATCTTTCGACAATCCCGATTTTGTCGATGTAGTGCTCCATTGCTACCGTTTCCACTTTGGCGCGGCGGATGGCGATCCAAAACTTCAGCCGCTGGAGGCAGTGTTAGCTGGCAGACCCGCAATCACGGTTCCATGCGTCACTCTGGATGGCACAGACGATCCTCTGAAGCCCGGCGGCACGGCGGACCATGCAAAGATGTTCGTCGGTAAACATGAACATCGTGTCATCAAGGCGGGCCACAACATTCCCAAGGAAGACCCTTCAGCATTCGCCGACGCAATTCTCACTGTCAGACAATGGTTATCTGAAGGAACTAGCCGCTCGCCAGATGAAACGGTCGATCAGTCCTCATAAGTCGGCTTATCGTCCGTGATCAGCTCGGACGGGCTCAACTGGCGATCCCAGGCCAACGCAGTCATCGACAGGCTCAGAGCATCCTCCGCGCAGCTCTGAAGCGAAGCTCTTCGGAATCGAGCTCCTCTTCCTTCTGATAGCTCGACGAAACTGCAAACGTTGATCCATCATTCGAATCTCGTTCCAGGGCATACAACATCGTCGTTTGCGCCCGAATGCTGAGTCTTCGTAGCCGTCGCGCTCCGCTGTAAACCATCATCTCCGGTCTGTTCTGTAACGGAAGTGCTAAGTACGCTCACCAGCGCCGGCGCCCGCCCCAGCCCTTCCGCCGCCAGCCGGTCTTGCGTGAATGTTTTCTCGATCCGGATCGAGCCTGGCCGCCGGCTCCCGCAACCCTTGCAGGAAGAAGTCGATTCGTTCCGCGGGTAACCCGGCGTTTCTGCCTCCGCCGGAGCGATTGCCGGAATGCCTGAATGCGCTGGATGCGCTGCAGCGCTGAATGCGCTGAATGCGCTGGAGAAGTTCCTTGATTCGATACCGGCCGGTGGGGCGCTGCTGCAGCTGCTGGTGAGAGCGGGGCTAGTGCATGCCCGGTTTCAAACGATTCATCCCTTTCGGGATGAAAGGTTCATCCCACCCCACAAGAGGAAAAAAGAGGAAAAAAGCTACTGCACCGTCCCCTGCGGTCTCAGCTTTCGCAGCTCCAGCGCGCAAGCGACAGCGTTCATCGCGGAGAGCTTCAGATTGTCCGCCGCCGCCCAGATCCAGAACCGCTGGCCGCCCTCTTCCCCCCGCACCCGCACCATGATGTCTTCTTCTCCGGCCGTGCTCAGGTTGCTCGGCGCGTCGGCATCGCCCAGCACCACGTCCACGTGCTCGCCCGTCAGCGCCGCTTCCACGTCCTCGAGCGATACCGGCTGCTCCAGTTCCACGCCCAGCGAAATTCCGTACCCGTGAAAGACAGGCGCATGAATCAGCTGCACCCCGGCAACCGGCAAACGTCCGCCCGACAGCAGCGCATAATGCCGTCGGATCCGCGACTCGGTCCCACCCAGATCGATCTTCGCTTCTTCTCCCAGCACCGGCAGCAGGTTAAACGCCACCTGCGCGTCATAGATATCCTTCGGCAGGCTCTGAAACGAAAGCAGGCTGATCGTCTGCTGGTGCAGCTCGTCCATCGCCGCCCGCCCATGTTCCGTCGCCGGCTCCAGCACCGTCGCCCAGGCGCTCGCGATGGCGCCCACCCTCTTCATTCGCAATAACAGCAGCGCCAGCGCCACCGCCGCCGGGTGCGCCGGCACGATCGCCGGCGTCTTCAGATCGGGGTTCGACTTCCCCGCCGAAGAGCCATTCAATTCCTCCCGCACCCACGGCGAACGCACCAGCACGTCCGGCTCACCCTCGAGCGCATAAGTCAGGTCCAGAATGCTCGCCCCCGAGCGCGCCGCGCTCTGCCAATGCTTTCGCGTATTCGCGGAATCTCCGGCAAAAAAGACAAAGTCCGCCCGGTCAAACGACTCCGGGTCGACAATCTGGATCACCGTCGCCTCGTCCCCGACCGCCTCGATCTTCCCCACCGAACTCTCATCGTCCAGCAGTACAAAATCCGCCGCCGCAAACGCCGACTCGTTCAACGCCTCGGTCAATTCCTTGCCGCGCAGGCTTCCCGCGCCGACAATCGCAATTCGATAGCTCTCCGCCATAAATCTCGTCTCAGTTTT
Organism: Acidisarcina sp.; assembly: GCA_965199205.1. GTDB lineage: Bacteria > Acidobacteriota > Terriglobia > Terriglobales > Acidobacteriaceae > Acidisarcina. Next base: position 4,837,199 of record OZ240688.1, on the reverse strand, counting down.
CCAGATTTTTTAGACCGCAGCCGCCGGCCTGCGCCGTCGCGACCACGAATACGCCGCGCGTGAAAAAATTCCCGAGCACATGTAAAAGACCGCCATCAAGAGTAGCAAGGTCTGCGAAAACACCACCAGCGCATACACCGCCGCACCCAGCGCAATCAGCAGCCGGAAAGGATGCCGGTGAAAAAGGTTGATCTCCTTGCCGCTCCAGAAGCGCCAGGTGCTCACCATCAGGAAGCCGACCAGTCCCACCAGACCCATCCACAACCCCGACATCCACCACGCTTCAAGCGGCTCGCCATGCAGAAAATGCACCACCGACGCGATCATCCCCGCCGACGCCGGGCTCGGCATGCCGACAAAATACTTCCGCCCCGGCCGCCCCGGATTCAACGCGACAGGATTATGGCTGATATTGAATCGCGCCAGCCGCGCCGCCCCACAGATCAGAAACAGAAAACAGACAAAAGCGCCGAGCTGCACCAGCCGCTGCTGCGCCAGCCCATTCATGCTCAACGTCAGCGAACGAAAGCCCCAGCTGAAGGCAAGAACGCTCGGCGCAACCCCAAACGTGATCACGTCCGCCAGCGAATCCAGCTCCTTGCCAAAATCGCTCGCCGTGTTCGTCATCCGCGCAATGCGCCCATCCAACGCATCGAACGGAATCGCAAAACCGATCGCCAGCGCCGCATAGTCATAATGTTGCGGCGCCAGCACCGATCCTTCCAGGCTCTGGGTAATGGCAAAATAGCCGGCCGCAATACTTCCCGCGGTAAACACCGACGGCAGAATGAAAAGCCCGCGCCTCCGCTGGCGACCCGTCAAATCCGAACCCCTCCCGCCATCACTCCCCCACCCGCGCTCATTCCTCCAACCGGGGCAAGCGTTCCCAGCACCGACGATCCACCCTTCACCTTGTCGCCTTTCTTCACCGCCACCACCGTATCTCCCGGCAGCAGAATATCGACCCGCGACCCGAACTTGATCAATCCCACCCGCTCGCCACGCGCAACCCGCTCCCCCACCTGCTTCTGGAAGACGATTCGGCGGGCCAGCAATCCCGCAATCTGCTTGAACGAAACCTCCCAGCCCTCCCCGTCCACCACCACCGTATTCTGCTCGTTTTTATCCGCCGAATCCGGATTCATCGCGTTGAGATACAGCCCCTTCTCATAGCGGACCTCCCGAATCACCCCGGAAATCGGCGACCGGTTCACGTGAACATTGAAGACATTCAGAAAGACGCTCAGCCTGATCCTCTCTCCCCCAACCGTGGAGATCCGATCGACGCTCGTCACCACCCCGTCGGCCGGAGAAACCACCAGCCCGGGCCCGCCAGGAATCGCCCGCCGGGGATCGCGAAAAAACCAGAGAAAAAATGCCGCGAGCAGCACCGGAACCACCGCCCAGCCCCACGCTCCCGTCCACCAGCCCACCGCCCAGGCGACCGCCAGCAGACCTGCCCCATAAAAATATCCGTCACGAACCATGCTGTTTCTTCAAAGACCTACCGCTGAATTATAGGTCTTTCCACCAGCCATCGCGACGGCCCGCGCCGCCTGCCCCATTCAAGCCGTCTTCTCGCTCCAATGCGGCAGCGGCCCCACGCCGGCAGTCTAGTTCAAGTCATAGACCAGCCGCCTGCCGGCCATCTCATCCTTCACCTTCAACTTTAACTTCTTCAGCCTCGACTGCTCCATATATTCATCTTCAGAAAGATAAGGATGCGACGAAAGCCCGTCCAGCTTCTCCGCATAACGGCGATGCTCCTCCGCCAGCTGCTGCAATCCTGCTTCGTCCCGGGTTCCGGTTGTCTCTATCGCCATGCCACACCTCTTCCCTTATGACGTTTGAAACTACCACTCCGGTCGCCCGCTCACAATCGCCTTCTGGAGGAAATCTCCCGCAGAGCAATCGACCCGGTCACCTCGGTCACAGAATGACTCTCATCAGCACAGCTTCTTCCTCCGGATGCCTGTAATACCCCGGCCGCCGTCCAATCTCTACTAGCCCTGAGCGCTCATACAACCGGACCGCGGCAGCATTCGAAGCCCGTACCTCGAGCTCCAGCCATCCCGCGCCGCACCGCTTTGCCAGCCCTTCGATCTCCGCCAGCAAAGCCTCCCCGATGCCCCGGCGCCGCCACCCGCCCGCCACCACGATCGACTCCAACTCCGCCTCCGCACCCGCATCGGGAATCATCCTTCGGTCCTTGAGCAAAACGCCCCGCACCGCATCCAGCACTCGCAGCACCGCAAATCCCGCCACATTCCCCGGCAGCTCCGCCACCAGGCCATACCGGTGCAGCGCCGGATTATCGGATTCTCCCAGGCAACCCAGGTACTCCGCCCGGCTCCAGTGAGGAGCACCCTCGCTGCCTCGGTCCAGCTCCATCACCGCATCCAGGTCCTCTGCCGCCATCGCGCGAATCCGCAGCCCCTCCGGCACAGTCACCCCTCCCCAGACGCTTCGGCACGCAGCGCCGCATGTTCCGCAATCCGGGCCAGCATCTCCTCACCCGTACGCCGCACATAGTTCGCCTCGAGCGTGACCACATCGTCGAACAAACCGTCGCGAAAACGCGCCGCTCCCGCCAGCAGCGCCTCGACCGCCGTAGGGGCAGCGACCATCCGCGCTCCCGGCAGCGCCCCACCCACCCGCTCTTCGCAGACCAGCGCCGGTACCCTGGCATCCTCCATCACGCGCAGCAATTCCTCCCGCGTCAGCAGCGTCTCCTCGGCGGCCACGCCCGGCCGGAACAAACCCGCATAAAACTCCGCCCGCCCCGCATCCAGCAGGGCAAGCACCTCGCCTTCCCCCGGTGCTCGGGCCGCCAGCAGCGCCAGCCGCGAGATCGCAATCACCGGCACCGCCAAACCCTCCGCCAATCCCTTCGCCGCGCTCACCCCGATCCGTATCCCGGTAAAACTCCCCGGTCCGCGCACCACTACAATCCCGCTCAGCGACGAAAGCGCGATCCCGGCCTCATCCAGCAGCTCCGACACCGTACTCAGCAGCTGCTCCGAATACGTCCGCCCGCCCAGCTCCCGAAACCGGACAGCCGGCAATTCCGAATTTTCACCCGCCCGCCGCGACGGATCCCCCAAAGCCACCCCGCCCAGGCTCCCGCAGGTATCCAATGCCAGCAGCATCAAACGTCCGCAATCGAATCCTGGCAAACCTCCACCAGAACCCCGCCCGCACTCGACGGATGAATGAAGAAATAAAGGTGACCGCCCGCACCGATCTGAAGATCGTCCGAAATCAGCTTCACGCCCTTCGCCTTCAACGTTTCGAGCGTCCCCGAGATGTCCTCGACGTGGATCGCCACGTGATGCAGCCCCTCGCCCCGCTTGGCCAGAAATCGCCCTACCGGCGAGTCTTCGCTCGTCGGCTCCAACAGCTCGATCCGGCTCTCACCCACCGGAATCATCGCCGTCCGCACCTGCTCCTCGGCGACCTCTTCCTCCTGAACCACACTCAAGCCCAGCGCCTCATAGATTCCCCGGGCTGCCGCAATACTCTTCACCGCTATCCCTAAATGATCGATCGTCGCCAAACAGTTCCTCCCTGTCCCGTATTAACTTGTCCCGTATTACCCTGTCCGGTATTACCTTGTCCCGTATTACCGTTCGATTCTACTCATCGCCCGCGCAGCCGCCCCACAAGTTCCGGCACAACCAGGTAGGGATTCTCTCTCCCCCCAGCCACCCGCTCCGCTAGCGAATCCAACTCGGCGTCGCTCCAACCCGACCGCCACATCTCCTGCAATATCTCCCCGCGCACCATCTCCACCAGCCGCTCGCGCCACTGCGCCGCGCGCCTCGCCTCCAGGCGCCCCTCCATCCCCAGCCACCTCGCAAACGCCGAGACCGCTTCCATCAATCCACTCACCCCGGCCCCTAGGTTCGCCTCCGTCCCAACTACCGGCGCCACCCATCCCGGTTCCCGCCCATGCCCCAGGCTCTGCATCGCGCCAAGCTCCCCCTCCAGCCGGTCGACCCCCTCCCGATCGCTCTTGTTGAGGACGAAAACATCGGCGATCTCCAAAATCCCGGCCTTGAGGCTCTGCACATAGTCCCCCATGCCCGGCACCAGCACGACCAGCGTGATGTCCGCCAGCCGCGCCACATCCACCTCGTCCTGGCCCACGCCTACCGTCTCAATCAGCAGTACGTCCTTCCCGCTCGCCTCGACCACCATGGCAACCTCCGCCGTCGTCCGCGCCAGGCCGCCCAAAGCGCCCCGCGTTGCCATGCTCCGGGCATAGAAGCCCCCGTCCGCGGCAAACCCCTGGAACCGGATCCGGTCTCCCAGGATCGCCCCACCCGTATAAGGGCTCGAGGGATCGACCGCCACCACTCCCACCGCCTTGCCCGCCTCGCGGTACGCCCGCGCCAGCCGATCCACCAGCGTCGATTTGCCCGCGCCCGGCGCACCCGTAATCCCGATCCGCAAAGCTCGTCCACTCCCGGGAAAACAGCCGGCCAGGATCTCCCCGGCCCCCGCCGATCCGCCCTCGACCAGCGTTATCGCACGCGCCAACGCGCGAACATCCCCGCCCCGCAGCTCTTCCACCAGAGAGAAAACCGGATCGCTCATGTCAGCAGCGATCATAGCGCCACTCAGGCAAAGAACAGCCTTCTGCCCGCGCCGCGAAAGTTATGATGGCACAGGTGCTCGATCCGCAGCCTCCGGGACTCGCGCCTGCCCCAAAAACGAACCGGAAAGTGCAGGATCGCCCGGCATGACCCAGCCACAGCGCAATAACCTCTGGATCCTCCCGCTGCTCGGCGCCTTGTGCGTCATCACCCCATTTGCGGTCGACATGTACCTGCCCGCCTTCTCGAGGATCGCCGCCGAATACCACCGCACCACCCCCGAAATCTCCCTCTCGCTCTCTTCCTATTTCGTCGGCTTCGCCATCGGTCAGCTCTTCTACGGCCCGCTCCTCGACCGCTTCGGCCGCAAGCGCCCCCTCTACCTGGGCCTCGCCGTCTATATCCTCTGTTCCGTCGGGTGCGCAGCCGCTGGCGGCCTCAGGGCCTTCGTCGTGCTCCGCTTTCTCGAGGCCCTCGGCGGTTGCGTCGCCTCGGTAGGCTCGATCGCCATGGTCCGCGATTTCTTTCCCGTCAAAGAGAGCGCCAGAATCTTTTCGCTCCTCTTCCTCATGATCGGCGTCTCCCCGCTCCTCGCCCCCACCATCGGCAGCCTCATCATGGCCGGCCTCGGATGGCGCTGGATCTTTATCCTGCTCGCCACCCTCGCCACCGTCACCCTCGCGCTCATGATCACCCACTTGCCCGAGGGCCACCAGCCCGACCGCTCCGTCTCTCTACGCCTGGTGCCGATCCTGCGCGGCTTCTGGCACATCTTCAAAGACCCGCAGTTCCTCACCTACACTCTCGCGGGAGCCTTCTCCTTCGCCGGCCTCTTCACCTACGTCGCCGGCGCCCCCATCCTTTTCATGGATGGCTACCACATGGGTGCCAGGGCCTTTGGCATCACCTTCGCCGTGCTGGTCATGGGCTTCATCGGCGGCAACCAGGTCAATGTCTTCCTGCTGCGCAAGTTCACCAGCCAGCGCATCTTCCTGGTCTCGCTCGTCGCTCAGGTCCTCACCGGCGCGGCCTTCTTTGCCGGAATGCGCAGCCACCTGGTCGGCCTCCCCGCGACCCTCGTCCTCTTCTTCGTCTTCCTAAGCTGCATCGGCCTCACTTACCCCAACGCCGCCGCGCTCGCCCTCGCCCCGTTCTCCCACAACGCCGGACGCGCCTCCGCCCTCCTGGGCTTCCTCCAGACCGGAACCGGCGCCGTCATCTCCATGAGCATCGGCTTCTACGGAGTCAACGCCGTAGTCTCCCTACTCTCCTCCACCGCCCTCCTGGCGCTGGTCATTCTTCTAATAGGAAGATCGCGAATCAGCCAAACCATCCAGGCCGAAGAACCCGAAAGCGCACTCATTCACTAAGAGGACGGTTCGTTCGCTCGAAGAGGCCACTCTTCTAAGAGAATGAGCGGCCGGCTATGAAAAGTTGCCCGCGAAAACCACATTACGGTCGATCGAGTTAGCTGATGAAAGTGCCCATCAACTCAGCAATCCACCCGCCTAACCCCGGCTGGGAGCCACCTTCAACAACTCCCGCGCAATCACCATCCGCTGGATCTCGCTCGTCCCTTCCCCGATCGTGCAAAGCTTCACATCCCGGTAAAACTTCTCCACCGGATAATCCTTGATAAACCCATACCCCCCATGCAACTGCACCGCCTCGTCGCAGATCTTCACCGCCACCTCGCTCGCCTTCAGCTTCGCCATCGCCGACTCGAGCGTCGTCTTCAACCCCGCGTCCTTCATGACCGCGGCTCGATGCGTCAGCAGCCGCGCCGCATCCAGTTCCGTCGCCATATCCGCCAGCTTCCACTGGATCCCCTGAAACTCCGCAATCGCCTTCCCAAACTGCCGCCGCTCCTTCACATACTTCAGCGATGCCTCCAAAGCTCCCTTTGCCATCCCCAGCGCCAGCGCCGCAATCGAGATCCTCCCGCCATCCAATATCCGCATTGAGTCCACAAACCCCGCGCCCTCCGCGCCCACCAGGTTCTCCGCCGGAATCTCGCAGTCCTCAAAGATCAGCTCCGAAGTATCGCTCGCCCGCAGCCCCAGCTTGTTCTCCTTCTTCCCCGCGCGAAAACCCGCCGTCCCCTTCTCCACCACGAACGCCGACAGCCCATGCACCCCCTTCTCGCGGTCCGTCACCGCAATCACCACCGCGACATCGGCATAGTGCCCATTCGTGATGAACGTCTTATTCCCGTTCAGCACCCAACCCTTGGCCGTCCTCGCCGCCGAGGTCCGCGCCCCGCCCGCATCCGATCCCGAACCCGGCTCCGTCAATCCCCACGCGCCCAGCCACTCCCCCGCAGCCATCTTCGGCACAAATCTCCGCCGCTGCTCCTCGTTCCCAGCCACAAAAATATGGTTCGTCGCCAGCGAATTATGCGCCGCCACAATAATCCCGATCGACCCATCCACCGCCGACAGCTCCTCGATCGCCAGCACATACTCCACATAGCCCAGGCCCGCGCCGCCATACTCGGCAGGAAACATCACTCCCAGCAATCCCATCCGCCCCAGCGCTGCCACCACATCCGCGGGAAACTCACTCGCCTCATCCCATCGCGACACATGCGGAGCCACCTCCCGCGCCGCAAACTCCCGCACCTCCTTCCGCAGCGCCTCCTGCTCCTCCGTCAATGCAAAAGGATTCACCATCGCCTCCGCCAACCCGCCCATGTCCCACCTCGCCAATAACCAGCAAGGCTAGCACCGCCATTCCACCCCTGTCACAACCCGCGCGCCACCACCAACGCGGGCGCCCCATTCTTGCGAAGCAAGGGTGGCAGGAACAACTCTCCGTGCTCGACCGATGCGGCTGCCCCATGCCCGGCCCATGGTTCATCTCTGCCGGACATGGGTTTCTCCCCGGCCACTCCGACCCCCCAATTTAGAATCGACCCGAGGCCGTCCCCGCCAATGTCCCGCAAACCCGCCGTCATCCTCCTGCTCCTCGCCGCCACACTCACCCTCGCCGGATGCACCACCCTCTTCTACAAAGCCATGTCCACCCTCGGCAAAGAGAAGCGGGACATCCTCGTCTCCCGCGTCCAGGACGCCAAAAAAGACCAGCAGCAGACCAAGGAAAAGCTCAAGACGACCATGGAAAACTTCCAGGCCATCACCGGCTTCCAGGGCGGCTCGCTCGAAAAATCCTACAAACGCCTCAACTCCAGCTACGAAGACGCCAACAACCAGGCCTCTAAACTCCACGACAAGATCGACTCCATCGACCACGTCTCCAAAGACCTCTTCAACGAATGGCAGGGCGAGATCAACGGCATGAAAAACCCCAGACTCAAAGCCCAGAGCGCCACCCTGCTCCGCAACGCCAAAGTCCGCCAGGCCGCCTACATGCGCGCCATGCACAAGACTGAAGACAAGATCGCCCCCGTCCTCTCCGCCTTCCACGACCAGGTCCTCTTCCTCAAGCACAACCTCAACGCCCGCGCCATCGGCTCCCTCAAAGACACCACCGCCTCCATCCAGACCAACGTCGCCGACCTCATCCAGAGCATCGACGACTCCAGCGTCGAAGCCGACAACCTCATCAACACCCTCAACCAATCCGGCAACAACAACTAGGCATGGTGGAAGCAGCGGCCGTCAGGCCGCTGAAAACAGCCGGGTGCTCCATTCAGGACGACCGCCTCACCGTCGTCCTGAATGGGGGAACAAACCGAGCCCCGGAACGTGTCCTCCTGGCCAACGCGCAGCGCCGTTGAGCAACCCCTGGTCCGCTCGATCCGCGTTGTCAGAACAAAATGTCATCCTGAGCAGAGCGAATGACCTGCGCGAAGCGACCCCCCCCCGCCCCGGAACCACTCCTTCCCCAACAAATCCACCCAACCCCCAACAAATCCACCCAACCCCCAACAAGCGGTTACCATTACCCTTGTCAAAACCAAGGACCCCCAATGAACCCCACCCAGGCCCTCGCCGCCATCCTCCTCCTCGCCGCCGCCCAACTCGCCACCTCCCAGACCATCGCCAAAGACCACGCCGCCGCACCCCCCAAGCCCCCACCCACCGTCTCGCAACAGGTAGCCCACATGGAAGACCAACTCGCCGACTGGCCCAACCTCCACCGCTACGCCGCCGACAACGCCGCCCTGCCGCCCCCCGGCAGCCCCGCCACCCCCGCCTCTTCACCCCGAGTCGTCTTCTACGGAGATTCCATCACCGACGGCTGGGGCCGCTGGCCCGACACCGGCACTTTCTTCCCCGGCAAAACCAACTACATCAACCGCGGCATCAGCGGCCAGACCACCCCGCAAATGCTCGTCCGCTTCCAGCAGGACGTCGTCCATCTCCACCCCGCCGCCGTCCTCATCCTCGCCGGAACCAACGACATCGCCGGCAACACCGGCCCCTCCACCCCCGAGATGATCGAAGACAACTTCACCTCCATGGCCGACATCGCCCGCGCCAGCGGAATCAAAGTCATCCTCGCCTCCATAACTCCCGCCTATAACTACCCCTGGAAACCCGGAATTGACCCCGTCCCAGTTATCCGCGAAGTCAACCAATGGCTCAAAGACTACTGCACCAAAGACGGCCTGACCTACCTCGACTATTACTCCGCCATGTCCGACGAAAAAGGAGCCATGAAACCAGGCCTGGCCAAAGACGGAGTCCACCCCACCAGCGCCGGCTATGCCATCATGGGACCATTAGCAGAAGCGGCGATTGCGAAGGCATTGCAGAAGTAGAATAAGTTTGGCGATCCGGCCCAGAGTTGAACAGTATGCGCGCGACGTGTCAGTCTCTCGGCATCCCATTAACCAACATGAAAGTTGCAGGCGGCCATGTTTGAAATTGTCAGAGGGCAAGGCAAGAATATCCTTGCGCAGCAACAGCTACAGAATTTGCTCAAAGAACTAAATCTGAACGGCACACTCTACCTCGGATACCCGATCATTGCGTCCTCCGACGAAATGGTCGTCATTGATTCCCTGCTGACTTGTCTTGAGTTCGGAGTTGTAGTTATTGATTTCGGAACGGTTGACGGGACAGACGCTGAAGAAAAGATCCAAGAACGGCAGGACAACCTATTCACAGCTCTTCAAAGAAAACTACTCCAATACAAACCCCTAGTTAAAGCAAGAAATCTTATTGTTCCGATCAATGTACTAACCTTCGTTCCAGATGACGACGCGATTGGAAAATACCACGGCCTTGAGATAGCGGCGCCTAAGAATTTGGTTAGCCAACTAATGAACTAGACGCGTATCGACGACGAGGCCCTCAAACTCGTCAATGCGGCCATCCAGCGTGTAGCGACCATCAAACCGACGACTAAGCGCACAAACGTGGTCTCCGAGAACTCACGCGGAGCAATCATGCAACGCATAGAACGAGAGATAGCAAACCTCGATCAATGGCAAAAGCTGGCCGCAGTCGAAACTCCGGCCGGCCCGCAACGCATACGAGGACTTGCAGGATCTGGCAAGACGGTTGTTCTAGCGCTGAAAGCGGCATATCTTCACTCAGCCAACCCTGACTGGGACATCGTTGTAACATTCAACACAAGAGCGCTGTATCAGCAATTTAAAGATTTAGTGCGTCGTTTTTGTTTTGATCACATAGATGACGAGCCTGATTGGTCGAAGCTCCGGATTCTGCACGCCTGGGGGAGCCGTCGGCAACCTGGAGTATATGCGGAGATAGCCGACGCAAACGACCTTACTCTAAGAGACTTTATTTACGCCAGAAGCACCTTCACCTATGAAACCGGGTTTGAAGGGGTATGTGACGAGATGCTTACGTCGCTGCGCACTAAGAAGCCAAAGGAGCTATTTGACGCAATCCTGATCGACGAGGCCCAAGATCTACCAAGGTCGTTTTTCGAGCTCTGCTACCTGTCGTGCAGGAATCCCCATCGCGTGGTGTGGGCCTACGACGAACTCCAAAATTTGGGAGCTTATTCCATGGCCCCTCCATCCGAGTTATTCGGAAATGGCGGCGATTCCAAACCCCGCATCCTGGATTTAAATACTGAAGAAGATTCGCCTCGACGGGATATTGTCCTGCCTATTTGTTATCGAAACACTCCGTGGACCTTAACGACCGCCCACGCAGTCGGTTTTGGCATTTACCGTAAACGTGGATTAGTTCAATTTTTTGAGAATGCTCATCTGCTTGAGGAAGTCGGATATCGTGTGTATTCAGGATCTTTGGAGAGCGGTAAACCAGTTGAACTCGAAAGGGCTCCCAACTCATTCCCCCTTTACTTTCCGCAGCTAATTCATCCGGACGACGCGGTGAACTGGCAGATTTTCGCAGACAACGTCGAGCAAGCAAACTGGATCGCCGACAGCATTCAGAAAAACCTGAACGAGGATGAACTCCGACAAACAGACATCCTCGTAATAATTCCCAACGCACTCAAATCCAAGGTACAAGCAGCGCTCATAATGGACGCCTTAAGCCAACGAGGGATCCCAGCCCACCTAGCCGGTGTCACCTCTAGCGTCGATAGCTTATACCAAGAAAACTCTGTCGCTATTTCAGGTATATATCGAGCAAAAGGCAACGAAGCCGCAATGGTCTACATAGCACATAGCGAATACGTCGCCTCCCCATATATTCCCGTGAGAGCAAGAAATGTCATGTTTACCGCCATGACCCGTTCAAGAGCATGGGTGCGCTTGTGTGGAATTGGAGAGGCGATGCGGGACTTCACAGAAGAACTTCAAAGGGTTAAAGAGCACGGCTATAGACTGGCGTTCAAGGTTCCCACGATCCAAGAACTGCAAAAAATGCAGCGTATACACCGAGACAAGACAGACACGGAAATTGCCAAACAGCGAGACCTCTTACAGAGCCTAGATCAGGTTCTCGTCATGGCAGAATCTGGAGACCTGGTTCGAGAGGCGATCCCCGACGAGCTAAAGAAGCGTCTGGGATCATTTTTGGGGTTAACCGATGACACCGAGTGAGGCCCGAGCAGAAATTGCAAGTCTTGCCACGGGACTTCTTCGCTGCAACTTGGCGGCTGCCGCCAATACACCGATGATAGGCCCCGCGGGTGTGGGCACCAGAATTACTTGGCCTGCAGGTATGAATGGCGAGCCAGGCTTCCTATCGTCTTTGGCTTTTGGCTCAATCAATGAATACCGGAAAATGGTAGCCGGCGGTCACTATATCGCACTCCTCAATGACGGAGGGTTATTACAACTATCTATCGATATTGCGTATAACGAAGTTGTCGGACATCGGTTCGGTTTCTACCCCTGTCCCATTCTTCTTCCTGAAGACTTCAATATGCTTGATTTCGAAGCTATTGACGTGCTCCTGATGTACGAGTTGGAAGCTGACGCGGACGCAATTGAGAACGACGACCGACTGCAATTCGGCCAGCTAAGGTTGCGATCTCCCCTACGATTCGACTACGCACCAGATGCTGCTTCCGCAGACGAGCCCGCCTCACACGTGCATCTCCTAAACGACTATTCGCGGGTCGCAGTCCAAGGCCCAATCAGCGTCGGCCACTTTGTTCAATTCATCTTCAAGCACTTCTATCCCAAAATTTGGGACAACCCAACGTTTGCATCGATTACGAGATGGCCTATTAAAGAGATGAACCGCTGTATAAGCGCCGACGAAGAATGCGCACTTCATATCAACTACAGAAGTCAGCTCAGCCTTCCTTCCAATCAATAAGGCACCGATGCGGATCGAGCACCCGCATGCTTGTTGGAAATTGGCGGGTGGCCCACTTCTCGATTTCGAGATGTGGGATTTTCGGATCAAGCGATAACGTCAAGAAATTGCCGCGCCGTCAGAACCTTCACATCTTCCCACTCTTTCGGAAAGTGCTTGAGATTCCCAGTGATGAGATAGTCCGCACCACCCGCAACCCCACACTCCAGAAAGATGTCGTCGTCTGGATCGACACAGGCCCGTACGCGGATCGTCAGCCTGACCCAATAACCTTGATCCCTACGAACAGCTTAAACGACGTCCCGAATCGGACACCGCCCAACCGCGAGTGGCCCTCTCCTCAACCTCACATCAGCCAGGGGTGCCCCATCCTTCCGCGCCGTTTGCGGAAGGGTGCGTGGATGAAGTAGCCCTACAACCATCGAGGGTGCCCCATCCTTCCGCGCCCTTCGCGGAAGGGTGGGTGAATCAAATCTCCCTTCCTCACTTCCAAGTTCGCCGCCTGACTTCATCCCTCAAACCCGCCATCCCGGATTTCCTGTCAACCCCCTGACCTGCAAAATCCCACCTAAGTCCCTCATTCCAATCGCCAAATAAATCCAAAAACTTGGCATAGTGAAACCACTCAATTTGATAAACTAAAAGGAGACAAAGAAGGGCGGCCATAGGCCGCCCTTTTCTTTTAGCGTAAAGTCCCACACCATTCCCAACTGAGGCAGCAAACCCGGGCCGCGTAGCGGCGTTCGCCTGGACGGCTAGTCCTAAGTTCAACAAAACGCGCAATCTACAGGTAAGTTCCCTGGAATGACGAACTAGCAGCGCCCCTCCGCCGTAACCTGCTGAACCCGAAACACTTACGCCTGGGCAGGGGGAGGGGGTACCCACCCCCGCCAACCCGCTCATACCTCATACAAGGAGCAGCCATGTACCCCGAGTGCCGCCACATCCTCACCTCCGGCCGCAAATGCCAGTCCCCCGCCCTCAACAACAAGGCCTACTGCTACTTCCACATGCGCTACCGCCGCCAGGCGCCTCGCCAGCCCACCCCCGGCCAGGAACTCCAGGTCTCCTCCGGCCATCCCATCCAGTCCGTCGCCATCCCCGTCCTCGAAGATCGCGGCGCCGTCCAGATGGCCATCAGCGAAGTACTCCACGCCCTCGCCTGCAGTCAGCTCGACCCCCGCCGCGCCGGGCTCCTCCTCTACGGCCTCCAGATCGCCTCCCAGAACTCCGCCAAAGACCAGGCCATCGCCGACCGCCGCTCCATCCGCACCCTCACCCGCACCCCCCAGGGCGAAGAACTCGGCCCCTCCACCCACGCCCCCGACCTCGAAGACTTCAACGAAGCAGACGACGAAGACGATGCCGGTCATGACGGCCAGGACGACCAGGACCCGCAGGACGACTGGGACCACGAGTACTCCTGACCCCGGCGCCCTCACCGGATGCTGAAGCTCCCGCTTGCGCCGCAACCGGCTCCCTGCGATGATCGCAAGTCGGAGCTTCTCTCACTATGCCCAAGCACCTGCTGCTCACTCTCGCCCTCGCCACTCTCGTCCTCCCGGCCATCGCGCAAACCCCCGCCTGGGCGCCTGACCCCAGCCTCACCACCATCCCGCTCTGGCCCAAAGGCGCGCCCGGAGCGCAGCCCAACCCCGGCCCCGAGGTCGACACCACCACCGCCAAAGACAACAGCATCGCCGGCAAGCCGATCATCCGCCTCGGCAGCGTCTCCAACCCGACCCTCACCGTCTATCCGCCCAAAACGGCCAATACCGGCGCCGCCGTCGTCGTCTTTCCCGGCGGAGGCTACAGGATTCTCGCCATCGATCTCGAAGGAACCGAAGTCTGCACCTGGCTCAACTCCGCCGGCATCACCTGCGTCCTGGTCAAGTACCGCGTTCCCGAGTCCGGCCCGTATCCCGCTTCCGACGCGCCCTTGCAGGACGCGCAGCGCGCCCTCGGCATCGTCCGCCAGCACGCCGCCGAGTGGCAGATCGATCCCAGCCGCGTCGGCGTCCTCGGCTTCTCTGCCGGAGCCCACCTCGCCGCCCTGCTCAGCACCCACTTCGACCAGCGCGCCTACCCCGCCATCGACGCTGCCGACCAGCTCAACTGCCGCCCCGACTTCGCCCTCATCATCTATCCGGGATATCTCGCCAACGCCGCCAAAGACTTCGCCCCCAACGCCGACATCAACCCCACCGATCGCACGCCCCCCAGCTTCATCGTCCAGGCCGAAAACGATCCGGTTCACGTCGAGAACGCCATCGTCTACTTCATGCAATTGAAAAAAGCCAAGGTCCCGGCTGAACTCCACATCTACGCCGAGGGCGGCCACGGCTACGGTCTCCGCCGCACCGCGCTCCCCATCACAACCTGGCCGCAAACCGCCGAGATTTGGCTACACACCATCAAGATCCTCAAAGCGCAATAAGCGCTCAAACAAACCTGAGCTCAATCCGCAACCATCAGTTCGCCGGGAATGATCGGCCGCGTTCGCGGCAGCATCCCCCGCGAGGCGGCCAAACCCATCGCCGCCAGCGCGCCAACATACACCATCAGCTTCACCAGGCTCGCCGCGCGCGTTTGCGGTAGCGTCTTCCACACCAGCAGCAGCAAAGTCTGCGCTATCGTAACCGCCCAGACTGAGCCGTAAAAGTACCGCCGCTCCCTGCCCTCGCCTTGGGTCGATCGCCCCACGCGGGGCAACAACCCAAACGCGCCCAGCAGCAGAATCGTCCCGCACAGGGGGAAATACGCATAGTGATAAATCTGCTTCATGTACCACCTGCCGGTAGCGGCGGCGATCGCCAGCCCGCTCAGATTCAACAGCGCAAAACTCAACACGGCGCTCCACGCGAAGGTATAGCAAACCCGCCGATAGAGCGGATTCGGCTTGTCCTCATCGAACCGCAGGATGTAAGGTCCCGGCTCCGCGCCTGGCAACCGGCCGCGCACACCGGCGACCCCGCTTCCCATCAGCACCAGCGCGAGCCAGGCCAGATTCCATTCGCCAAACCCGTGCGCAAAGAGTGAAAACGTCAACGGTCCCGGAGCAAGAAAGAAAACCCAGATCCAGATCGGCCAGTGCGCCAAACGATAAAGGGTAGTATTCCGCTCGCGCATCTTGCGCGCGTCGGCATATTCCAACTTCCCGCTGTATTGCATACGCGTGAGTCTCGCAGAGCTCCAGAGAACCAGTCAAGACAACCCCCGTTCCCCAGGCAAGCCCAGCCCAACCAGGTTTTCTGTTATCAGTGGTAACGTCGGTACACTCACCTCAGCAGCCTTATAGGGACAACCAGATGAAGCTCGATGCGAATGAAACCTCCAGACGCTCTTTTCTCAAGCAGATCGGCGCAGCGGGCGCGCTCGCCATTACGGACGCTCCTTCCGAAGCCATGACTGTTCCGGCTCTCGCGCCTTCACCCGCTGGCGGCCAGCTCTCGCCCTCCGCCGCCAGGCAGGCCGCGACCCGCGCAGAGCGCATGGCCTGGTGGCATGAAGCGAAATTCGGCATGTTCATTCATTGGGGTCTCTACAGCGTCATCGGCCAGCATGAGTGGGCGATGGAGGTCGAGGGCGTTCCCATTCCCCAGTACGAGCTGCTCGCCAAACACTTCCATCCCAGGCCAAATGCGGCGCGCGAGTGGGCCAAACTCGCCAAAAGAGCTGGGCAGAGATACATGGTCATGACGACGAAGCATCACGAGGGTTTCTGCCACTGGGATACAAAGCTCACCGACTACTGCGCCGTCAAACAAGGTCCGGGCCGTGATCTTGTCCGCGAATATGTCGACGCCGCTCGCGCCGAGGGTTTGCGCGTCGGCTTTTATTACTCCCTCATGGACTGGCATCACCCCGACGGCGCCAGGTGCAAGACCGACGAAGCCGCACGGCAGCGCTTCGTCGAGTACACCCACGGCCTTATCCGCGAACTGATGACCAACTATGGCAAGATTGATGTGTTCTGGTATGACGTCGACTGGCCGCTGACCGCCGTGCAGTGGGAATCGGAACGCATGAACGAAATGGTCTTCTCGCTTCAGCCGGAGATCATCGTCAATAACCGCAATGGCCTCGAGGGAGACTTCTCAACTCCCGAGCAGCACATCGAGGCTGCCCAGGCCGGCCGCGCCTGGGAAACCTGCATGACCCTCAACGACAGCTGGGGTTTTAATCGCGGCGACGATGCGTGGAAGACGCCGAAGACCATCGTCGGCAATCTCGCAACCTGCGCGCGCGGCGGCGGCAACTATCTCCTCAACATCGGCCCCAGGCCCGACGGCTCCATACCCGAGGAGTCTGTCAGCGTGCTCGAGACCGTAGGCAAATGGCTCGACACCAACGGCCCCGCAATCTATGGCGCCGATGCAGGATCGTTCGCCTGGAACACCAATGCGAACTACACGCGCAGAGGCAACACACTCTACATCCATCAGCAATACTGGCCCGGCAAAACTCCGGCGGCCGAGTGGCTCACCTTCTTCCAGCCCTCGACGGTCATCGCGATCGGCGGCCTCAAGCCCAGAGTGAAATCAGCCCGGCTGCTCAAGAGCGGGCAAACCGTTCCCTTCACTCAGGATGAGTTCTCGCTCCGCCTCACCACCTTGCCCGAACACGCGCCCGACCAGCCATCCACCGTCATCGAGGTTGAGTGCGACGGCGAGCCGATGATCGATCACCAAGCGGAGCGTCCTCTCTGGCCGCGCTACAAGGTGGGCATCAGCTGACGGTTTGCCGCGTTATCAAAATTCAGCTTCTTCCCGCTTACATGTTTAGCTTTTTGAAGATCGACTGCGGAATGTTCCGCACCAGCAGCATGATCGCCGCCCAGATCGGCGGCAGGTACACATTGTCTTTCCGATTCACGACGGCCTTGAGTATTCCATCCGCAATCGCGTTCGGCTCGGCAAAGAGCGCGTTCTTCGGCAGGTGCGCCGTCATAGGCGTCGACACAAATCCAGGGCGAATCGTCAGCACCTGTACGCCAAGCCGATCGACGCGGTTGCGCAGGCCGTCGAGAAATATGTTCAACGCGCCCTTCGACGCGCCATAGACGTAATTGCTCTGCCGCCCCCGATCGCCGGCCACGGAAGAGATCACCGTCAGGCTTCCCGTCTGCCGCGCAGCGAAGTAGTTCGCTAGCCACGTGCAGAGGGAAACAGCCGACAGGAAGTTCGTCTTGAAAATCGCCTCAGCGGCGGTGTAGCTCGTCTGCGCGTGTGCCTGGTCGCCCAGGACTCCATGGGCGATCAAGGCGAAATCGATATGCCCAAGCGCCTCGGCCGCAGAGGCCAACATCTCCGCATGGGCGTTCGTGTCGTCCAGGTCCATCAACTTCGCGTAAACGGCCGAAGCGCCGCGAACCGTCAGATCGCTCGCCACCGCTTCGAGCTTCGAAGCGGTTCGCGCGACAAGGTAAAAACTCGCGCCTCGCACCGCCAGCTTGCGCGCGGTCGCAATAGCCATTGCCGAAGTAGCGCCGAGAATGAGGACCTTCGAAGGAAGCGCCGCAGGAGGCCTATACAAGAGCGGTCACTCTCTTCCAGAAGGCCGAGCTGAAGTGCGGATCGACATACTCCGCGAAGCTCCGCCACTGCGGATAAAACGCCTGGAAGTGCGCCGCCGTCATCCGCGCGTCCTTCGCCGGATACATCTTGCCGCCATGCTCGAGAGTAATGTTCGCCAGCCGGTCGAGCAGGTCGAAGCTGACCTCGTGGCGGATCGGAAAGTCCAGTGCCAGCGTGATTCCAGGCTTCGGGAACGAGAGCATCCCCGGCGACGGCACATCGCCGAAGACCTTGATCACGGCCAGAAACGAAGCCAGTCCCGAAGTCGTGATCGCTTTCAGTATCCGCAGGATACCCTCCTGCATCCCGCTCTCCCACGGAATCACGCATTGGAACTGCAGCAGGCCGCGCTTGCCATAGATGCGGTTCCACTGCAGCACACTGTCCAGCGGGTAGAAGAACGGCTCGTAGTCCACCAGCCCGCTCTTCCGCTTGCTCAATTGTTTGTTGTAGTAAAGCGTATTGAAGACGCCAACCGAAAGGCGGTTCAATGCGAAATCCGGGAGATCGATCGGTACCATCAACCAGGGCGCCTTCGTCGGTCTCGCCGGCTCCGGCATCGCGGAGTGATCGCCCTGGATAAAAATACCGCGCGCAAAATCTTTGCCGGTCGCGACACAGTCAATCCAGGCAACCGTATATTCCACGCTCGTGCTCGCCTGCGACAGCGCCACGAACTCCTCGATGCCGACAAACTTCGTACTCTGGTACTGGATCCTGCGGCTCACGATCGGCCGCAGCCGAATCTCTGCCCAGGTGATCACGCCCGTCAGCCCCAGGCCACCGATGGTTGCGGCAAACCACTCCGGATTCTGGGCCGGGCTGCAGACCAGACGTGTGCCATCGGAGCGCACCAGCTCAAACTGCAGCACATGCCGCCCTATCGTTCCGGCAACGTGATGGTTCTTGCCGTGAATGTCATTCGCGATCGCCCCGCCCACCGTCACGTACTTGGTTCCCGGGGTGACCGGCAAAAAAAATCCGCGCGGCGCCGCAAACTCGAGGATCTCTGCTAGCGTCACCCCCGCCTCGCACCGCAGCACGCCCATCGCAGGGTCGAAGTGCAGCAGCTTGTCGAGGCGCCGAGTCGCCAGCAGCGTCCCGTTCTCAAGCAGGCAGACGTCCCCATAACTCCGCCCCGCGCCAACCGCAAGCATCTGCGTCGCCGGCGGCGAAGTCGCCGGAAAATCGGTCGTCCAGTACAACGGCGAGACGGCGGCCTGCAAGGTAGGATATCTACCCCAGGATTCAAAACTGGGCCGGGCATTTGGCATGGAATTCTTATCGTCCCTGTTCTGGGTTGTCGGCAGCGCCTTGGGTGCAGGCAGCGCCGCGTCCATCTTCCCTATGGTACCTGCACAGTTGGCAATCAGACGGCAAGCAGGACAATGATCAGCACGCAGAGGCCGATCAACAGGCTCATCCTGTCGGTGAGAGCAAAAAGCACCGGATCCTCATCCAGCTCCCCTCGCCCTGCCAGCAGCCACACCCGGCTGATCCAGAGAATCATGAATGGGGTGATCAGCCACATGCGGCCGGGATGCTCATAAAGAGTCGCCACATCGTGACCGCTGATGTACAGCGAAAAAACCACAATCGATGCATAGGCGCTCGCCGTGCCGAAGCTGCGCAGTTGCTCGATGTCGGCGAGTAAATATCCCCGCGCGCTCGACGGAACATGCCCGCGCGCCTTGATGTTCTGCAGCTCGCTGAAGCGCTTGACGATCGCCAGGCTGAGAAAGAGGAATAGTGAAAAGCCCGCCAGCCACGGCGAAATGCTCACATGCACCGCGGCGCCGCCCGCCAGCAGCCTCAGCGCATAAAGGCCCGAGAGCAGCAGCACGTCCACCAGCGCTACCCGCTTGAAGAACAGCGAATAGCTCAGGTTCGTCACCGTGTAGAGCAGCAGCAGCCGGAGAAAAGCCCTTGGCAGAAAATGAGCCCCGGTGAATGCAGCCGCCAGGAAGAGCATCGCTAGCAGCACTCCGGTAGCCGCCTTCAAATCGCCGGAGGCGAAAGGACGCAGCCGCTTCTTGGGGTGCCTCCGGTCCGCTTCGATATCCAGCAGATCGTTCACGACATACGTCGCCGAAGCGCAGAGGCTGAAACAGAAAAAAGCCAGAGTCACCGAAGCGATCGCGCTTCGTTCGAGGAGGTGAGAGAGCAGCAGTGGCACCAGCAGCAGAAGATTTTTTGCCCACTGGTGCGGCCGTATCGCTCGCGCAATTCCCGCGAACGCTGGCCTCCGGTCCTCGAAGATGCGGGTGATTGCGACCTTGCGGCTCCTCAGCAGCGTCGTCAGCGCCAGGTCGGGGTTAGCCAGCATCGGCTCTACCGATTCCGTCAAAAGACTCAAATCCGGCCGCGCGTTCCCGATATAATCGAAGCCCGCGCCGAAGCGCTGTTGCAGGCTGGCCAGCTTAAGGTCTCCCGTAAGGTTGACCTCGCCGTCCGAGGCCAGCACTTCGGTAAAAATTGGCAGGTGTTCGGCAATCCGCGTTGCGGTCCGGGCATCAGCCCCCGTCGCCAGGTAAAGCTTGCGTCCTTCCGCATGCTGTTCTTCCAGAAACGCCAGCAGCGGCCGGTTATAGGGCAGGTACCGCGCGTCGAGCGAAACCAGGGAAGCCACTCGCGCTTTGAGAGTTGCCTTGCCCTCGAGCGCCCACAACGGAGCTTTCAGCGCGAGCAGAGGATGGGTTCGCACCAGCAGCAGCAACGAATCGACCAGCGTGTCGCTCTTGACCAGCGTTCCATCCAGGTCCACACACAGCGGGCGCAACGACGCGGAGGCAGAAGACGCCTCGATCAATATTTCGCTCTCCATCGTCTGCGTTCCTCCCGTCTGGCCCTGCGCCGCCCGGTCTCTGTCAACCCGGTTCGCTTTCCCTTCGATGCGTCGAAGACACGCAGCTGTCCCTCGTAAAAACGAATCGCAAACCCCTGCCGCCGTCCCGCCCCCTGTTTCAGTCTAGCGGGTCGCGGCAAAAGGCAGCGCCGGACGCGCGCATACCTTCCTCATTTGGATCGCTATGGAATGCTACCCCTTCTTGAGCGGCAGCCACCTTCCGAAGAATGCCAAGGCGCTCAACAAAATCATAATGGCTCCGGCTCGGCCCGCGGGAGAGACAGAGCCGCAGACGCTGAATACAATCCGGGCATGAAAGCTTACTCGAGACCAGTGTGCCTGCTCCTTTCCCTAGGTCTCCTGACTGCATTCGCCATGCGGCTTCGAGCTCAGCAGCCCGCCTTCTACCAGTCTCCCGGCACACGCAAAATGGCCGACCTTCTCCAGAAAATCTACCGCGAAAACGACTGGAAAGCCGACCCCAATAAACCCGGCGAGCGCATCATCTATTACAGGCGCCTGCTCACGCAGCCCCTCAAACAGCAAGACGAAGTGCTCGCCCGCCAGACCCTGGCCAGCGAACTCCTCCGCGTCGGCGACAGCGCCGGCGCCGTCACTACCCTTGAAGAACTCCGCAGAATCTGCGCTGCCAAAGCCATCCAGCTCCCGCCCCGGGTCGCCCGCCAGATCACCTCTCTGCTCGCCATCTCGTACTTGCGATTGGGCGAACAAGAGAACTGCGCCCACATGCACGGTCAGCGCGCCTGCATCTTTCCTATCCAGGGCTCAGGCGTCCACACCCTGCCGCGTGGCGCCGAGGGTGCCGTCCGCGAATACACCGCGTTGCTCAATCGGAACCCCAAAGACGCTCTCGCGAAGTGGCTCCTCAACGTCGCCTACATGCAGCTCGGCCGTTATCCGCAAAGCGTGCCGCCCAGGTGGCTCGTTCCAGCCAAGCTTTTCCGCTCCGACGCGCCGCTGCCTGAGTTCCCCGATGTCGCCGCCTTCGTCGGCCTCGATGTCACCGGCCGCTCCGGGGGTGCCATCATGGAAGACTTCGACGGCGACGGCTTCCTCGACGTCATGGTCTCTTCCTCCGGCCCGCTCGATCAAATCCGGCTCTTCCACAACAACGGCGACGGCACCTTCACCGATCGCACCCGCGAAGCCGGTCTCACCGGCGAGACCGGCGGCCTCAACATCGTCTCTACCGACTACAACAATGACGGCCACCCGGATGTTCTCGTCCTGCGCGGCGGCTGGTGGGGCGGCTATGGCGAATATCCCATGTCGCTGCTGCGCAACAACGGCAACGGCACCTTCGACGATGTAACCGAACAAGCCGGCCTCCTCTCCCTCCATCCCACCCAGACAGCCGCCTGGGCCGACTACGACAACGATGGATGGCTCGACCTCTTCGTCGGCCACGAGTCGACCCCCGGCGACCCGCATCCCTCCCAGCTCTTCCACAATAATCACGACGGAACCTTCACCGACATCGCAGCAGCCAACGGCCTGAGCGCACTCGGCTACGTCAAAGGGGTCGCCTGGGGAGACTTCAACAACGACGGCCGCCCCGACCTCTATATCTCCGTCAAAGGCGGCCACAACCACCTGTTGCGCAACGACGGCCCGCGTAGGCCTCAACAGCCCGACCCCGCGCAATGGAGGTTCACCGACGTCACCCCGCAGGCCGGGGTCGGCCAGCAAAACGACAGCTTCGCCACCTGGTTCTTCGACTTCGATAACGATGGCTGGCCCGATATCTTCTCCGCCGGCTACTACGTAGACAGCCTCGAGGACGTCGGGGCCTTCGAACTCGGCCTGCCGTACCACGCCGAGACGCCCCGCCTCTACCACAACAACCACGACGGCACCTTCACCGACGTCTCGAAACAGATGCATCTCGATCGCGCTATTCTCACCATGGGCGCGAACTTCGGCGATCTCGACAACGACGGATTTCTCGACATCTACCTCGGCACCGGTGAGCCTGACTACGAAGCCCTGCTGCCTAACCGTATGTTTCGCAATCAGGACGGCAAGGACTTCCAGGACGTCACCACCAGCGGCGGCTTCGGCCACCTGCAGAAGGGCCACGCGATCGCCTTCGGCGACCTTGAAAACAACGGCACAGAGGATATCTTCGAAGAAATGGGAGGGGCCTTTCCCGGCGACACCTACCAGAGCACGCTCTATCGGAACCCCATACGCGGGAATGACTGGGTCACCCTCGAACTCGAAGGTGTCGAGACCAACCGTGCTGCCTTCGGCGCCCGCATCTGCATCACCCTCAGCGCGCCGCGAAAGAACGACGCTGGCAGTGCCCAGCCCATGCAGCCGCGCCGCATCTACAGGACCGTAGGGTATGGATCGAGCTTCGGCGGCAATCCCTTGCAGCAGCACATCGGGCTTGGCCGGCACGCGATCATCGAGCAGATCGAGGTCAAATGGCCGGCCTCAGGAAAAATCGCCGCCTTCTATCACGTACCGGCAGGCCGCACGTACCACCTGCGTGAAGGTGACGGCCAGCTGGTGCAGGTGCGAAAATCCGAATTCACGATCGGCCCTGACCAGCAGAAAGCGCCGCTGGCAATAAAACCCTGAAAGAACTGCCGGAAACAATCTGACCACTCATTACACCGTCCCGAAGCATCCGATCCTCACCGTAAATCCACTAACTCTTGAGCTTGGCGAGCAGGTCTTGCGGGTGCACTGGCTTCGCCAGGATCTCAAACTCGTGGCCCTGTGCGCGAGCTTTGTCCAGCAGATCGGCCGTCGCCGCCTGCCCTGAGAACAGCAGGATCTTGCACGACGGCAGCATGGCCCGGATCGCAATCGCTGCGTCGATGCCACTTAGATCGGGCATAATGACATCACTGATCAGCATGTCCGGCTTCATCGTTTCGGCCAGGGACACGGCGCTGGTTCCGCTGTACGCAGCGGTGGCCTCAAATCCGGCCTGATTCAGGATGATGACCAAAGTATCGGCGATAACGCGCTCATCGTCGGCGACGAGCACTCGGGGTTTCGTTGTAGTCTCTGACATTCAGTCCTTTTCTCTTGTTCTCGTTTTTCTAATCACGGAGCTTCACTATCCATGCCAAAAAGCATAGATTGAACCGGAGTCACGAATGCGCAATAGCTCAATTTAGAAAACTGCAACTCTGATGATACGCTTCCCTCAAGGGATGCTTGCCGGTCCTGTAATCTCTACAAACGTCAGTACTTCCAGAACAGACAACAACGAAAATTTTCCCCCGTGGTCAACCGGGGTGCGGTGATCGCGCTCCGCTTTTCAGGCGGACATTTTCAGGCGGATAGATGTATGGCAGAACTCACGATCCAACCACAAGCGGAAACCATCATCCGCGCCCACCAGGTGGAGAAGTTCTACTCGCAGCCAAGCGAGAACCGCATCCAGGTGATCGCACCGACCGATCTCGCCATCGTGCCGGGCGAGATCGTCGCCTTGCTGGGCCCGTCCGGATCCGGGAAGTCGACACTCTTGCGCATGCTCTCCGGCCTCTCTGCGCCCTCTGCCGGCGAAGTCCTCTGGCACGGCAAACCCATCGGCTCCGTCCAGATCAACGTCTCGATCGTTTTCCAGAGTTTCGCGCTCTTTCCCTGGCTTACCGTCCTTGAAAACGTCGAAGCGCCGCTCAAGGCCCGCGGTATGGCCTCCGACGAGCGCCGCGAACGCAGCATGGGCATCCTTGACACCGTCGGCCTCGACGGCTTTCAGGCCGCCTACCCCAAGGAACTCTCGGGCGGCATGCGCCAGCGCGTCGGCTTCGCTCGCGCACTGGTCGTCGAGCCCGAAGTCCTCTTTATGGACGAGCCCTTCTCCGCCCTCGACGTGCTGACCGCCGAAAACCTGCGCTCGGAGCTTCTCGAACTCTGGGAGAAGAAGACCATCCCCACCAAGTCCATCTTCATTGTCACTCACAACATCGAAGAAGCCGTCCTGCTCGCCGACCGCATCATCGTCCTCGGCCGCAATCCGGGCCACATCCGCACCGATTTCAAGGTCACCCTCCAGCACCCCCGCGACCGTAAAGCCGCGCCCTTTACCGGCATCGTCGATTACATTTACAAGGTCCTCACCCGGCCCGATGTCGTTCCCGCCAATGAGCCCGCCCATCAGCATCCCTCCAAGCAGCTCATCCGCGATCAGCGGCAGATGAAATACGAAACGCTCCCTCATGCCCGTCCGGGCGGCATCGCCGGCTTGCTCGAGCTGCTCATCGACCACAAAGGCCGTGCCGACATCTACCGCCTCGCCGACGACCTCGCCTTCGAGATCGACGACCTCTTTCCAATCGTCGAGGCCGGCCAACTGCTCGACTTCCTCCGGGTGGAAGAGGGCGACGCTGTGATTACCCCGACCGGCCACGAATACGCCGAATCCGAAATCCTCCGCCAGAAAGAGCTCTTCCGCAAGGCCGCCGTTGACCACGTGCTCCTGCTCCGCCAGATCACCCGCGCACTCGAAAACAAATCCAACCACACCGTCCCGGAAGAGTTCTTTATGGATATGCTCGACGAGCAGTTCAGCGAAGAAGAAACCCGCCGCCAGATGGAAACCGCGATCAACTGGGGCCGCTATGCCGAGCTGCTCGACTTCGACGCCTCCCGGCGCCGCTTCGTGCTGCCTGAGGTAGAAGAAACCGCAGTCTCCCTCGACGAGGAAAGCAAAGAGGAGGAGTCGGTGTGAAACTCGACAACACCTTCGCCCGCAGCCTCGTTCCCGAGCGTACCTGGCCATTTTTTCTCGACCTCACCGTCGCCGCCTTTTGCCTGGCCGGCTTCTATGCGGTGCTCTTCGTCGCCCGCTATTGGTTTAGCTACCCGGTGCCAGCGGTGGTCATCTCCCGATCGCCCGCCATGCTGCCGCTCTACGCTTTCTACTCGACTGTCCGCATCGGCGTCGCTTACCTGCTCAGCCTGGTCTTCGCCGTCACCTATGGCTACGTCGCCGCCTACAACAAGCGCGCCGAGTCGCTGATGATCGCCGCTCTCGACATCCTGCAATCCATCCCGGTGCTCAGCTTCCTCCCGGGTGTCATGCTCGCCATGATGTCGCTCATCCCCGGCCGCCAGCTCGGCATTGAAATGGGAGCTATCCTGCTCATCTTTACCGGCCAGGTCTGGAATATGGCCTTCAGCTTCTACTCGTCGCTGAAAAGCATTCCCCGCGAACTTCGCGAAGCCTGCGCCATCAATCGCTTCTCCGCCTGGCAGCGCTTCTGGCAGCTCGAGCTTCCCTTTTCCGCCATCGGCCTCATCTGGAACTCCATGGTCTCGGTCGCCGGAGGATGGTTTTTCCTGATGGTCTGTGAGATGTTCACCTTCGGGCAGCATAACTTCCGCCTGCCCGGACTCGGCTCCTATCTCCAGACAGCCGCCAATAACGGAGACACTCGCGCCACTGTCGAAGGCATCATCACCATGATGCTGATCATCGTGCTGACCGACCAGCTGGTCTGGCGGCCGGTAATTGCCTGGTCCGACAAATTCAAGTTTGAAAACAGCGATAGCGGCAACCGCATCTCGTCGCCCATCCTGCACCTCATTCGCAACTCCAACGTACTTGCCTTCATCCAGACCCGCACCATCGACCCCATAGGGGAGCGGCTCTACCGCTCGATCGCGCGGCGCAAGCAACATGCCGTCTCTCATATCGCCGATCTCAGGCCGCCGGCAAAATACAGCCGCCTCAGCAGCGTCCTGTTCATGGTTGCCGTCGCCGCCATCACCATCGTCGCGGCGTTTCACGCCCTCCTGCTCTTGCGCGAAATTCATTCCGCTGAATTTCTCCTCATCCTCAAAGGCGCCGGCGCCACCTTCCTGCGCGTCAACATCTCCCTGCTGCTGGCGTCGTTATGGACCATTCCCGCAGGCGTGGCCATCGGTTTCAACCCGCGGCTCGCCAGGCTCGCCCAGCCTTTCGTCCAGATGGTCGCCTCGTTTCCCGCCCCGGTCTTGTTTCCGTTCATCATCCTCGGCTTAATGAAGCTCGGCGCCGGCCTGGGCATCGGGTCCATTGCCTTGATGCTTCTCGGCACCCAATGGTACATCCTCTTTAATGTCATCGCGGGAGCAATGGCCATCCCTTCCGAGATGCGCGAAGTCGCCAACCTCTTTCGCTTTCAAACCGTGCAGCGATGGACGACCGTTATCCTGCCCGGCATCTTTCCTTATCTGGTAACCGGCCTCATCACCGCGTCAGGCGGGGCCTGGAACGCCTCGATCCTCGCCGAATACCTCCAGCTTCGAGGCCACACTCTCCACACCATCGGGCTTGGCGGACTGATCGCCGCTGCTAACGATTCGCAGAACTTCTCCGTCTTGCTCCTGGCCACCATCCTGATGGCCTTGATCGTCGTCACCACCAACCGCATCGTCTGGCGTCCGCTCTACCACCTGGCCGAAACCAAGTACCGCCTGGACTGAACGAATTCGCCGGCAGTCACCCGGCATTCAGGAACCGCTGTAAAGCTGAAACGCCGCCCAGTAGATCGGCTTGTGATATGGCGAGCCATGCAGCAGCGAAAGCTTCGCCGTCCGTAGCGCAGCCGCCGGGCTCTCGCCCTTCGCCAATTCCCCATACATCCGGTCCATCAGCTGCGAGGTTGAGGAATCGTTGACATCCCACAGCGCGCCAATCACGTGATGCGCGCCGGCGCGCAGAAAAGCCCAGGAAAGACCGACCAGCCCTTCCCCGGTATAGGACCGCGCCCCGGCGCCCCGGCACGTCGAGATTGTGACCAGCTCCGCCTTCAGCGGATGCGCGATCACATCGCGGCCATACAGCTTGTACCCGTCATCTTTATTTTTGACAGAAGGAGAAAGCACCACCGCTGAATCGAGCGGACTCACCCGGCTCGCTGTCCCGTGAGCCACAAAGTGAATGTAGGTAAACTGCTCCGGAGCGCTGCCCAGGTAAGCGCCCGCGGTCGCCGAGCCGCGGGCATAGACTTGCTTGTCAGCGGGGAAATACCCGCCAACGCTGCGCATTTCCTCCGCGGCGTACGGCAGCTCGCCAAACTCGCCATCGTTCGACGGCAGCGAATCCCCCATCAGCAGCAGCTTCCTCATTCCCCGTCCACCCTTGCTCGAGCGCCGCGCCAGCAGCCGCAGGGACGAGGCATTTTCGACCGTCACGTCCTCGATCCAGTAATGCGGCGAGGGCTGAGGCGCAATCAGCGTCTCGAAGCTCAACCCGCTCAGGCTTCCATCCGTGATCACAATGACTCGCCCGCCGGGATGAAAGAACTCCGCGGCCGGCGCCACCAGCGTCCGGTAGAGCTGCTCTCCGTTCTTATCCTCCGATTGCAGCACGTCCCGTGCTCCGACCAGCGCTCGCCGATACGCCTCGATCGCCGGCTCGATCTCCGCCATCGCCGGAAGGGAATATTGCTCGATCCGCTCCGGGCTCACCGCCCATAAATACGAGTGCTCCGACCCCAGCCAGTAAAACAGGATCGTCGCATTCTCCCGCCGCGCCAGTACCTGCGGAGCGAAGGCATCCTCCTTGGCCAGGCAACTCTTACCCTCCACGCCCAGGCCTTCGGCCAGCGTCAACGCCCGATTCTCATCGGCGGCGCGCAGCGCTTCAGCGGTCTTTCCCTCCCCGACCAGGAAGTCGATGTAGCTGTCATAGACCCGCGTCGCGTTCGCAAAAAACGGCATCCTGAGTTCTTCACGCTGAACGCTACAGCGGGCATTGCGAATCGTCGCCAGCGACAATCGGTATTCGGCCTCCGCATCCGCGAAGCGATGCTCTCGCGCATAAAGATCGGCCAGCAGGTGTTGGGCCTCCCAACGGGTAGACTGTCGATCATGCCCCGGGTCTCGAGCGACCCGCAACAGCAGCCGATCCGCCGCTTTCAAGTCGCCGCGATGCGACGCAATCAGCCCTTGCGCCAGCAGCGCCTCCAGTTCGACCGGACGGTTCCCGTCTTCGCGAGACGCCCTTCGCGCTTGCTCGCTATACCTCTCAGCCTCGTCCCATCCTCCCGTTCGAATCGAAATCAGGGCCAGTTCCCCCAGCACCACCGTCTGCCACTCCTTATCTCCCTGCTGCGTCGCCAGCATCAGGGCCTGCCTGTACTCCGCCTCGGCAGTTGCCAGCTTGCCCGTCTCTTCGTGGACCAGTCCCAGGTTGTTCCGCCAGGTAATCCGGTCGTCCCCCGCGTCCACCACGCGCGCCGCCTGCTCTGCCTCTTCATAAAGGGTCAGCGCCCGGTCCAGGTCGCCCAGCTTCTCATAGGCAAAAGCCAGGTTCCCCTCAGCTTTCTCCTCCAGACGCTTGTATCCCATCTTTCTCGAAATCTGGAGAGAAGCCTGGTTCCAGTCGATCGACTCATCGTAGTGCTCTTGCCTCATTGTGGCATTGCCGATGTTGAGCCGTGCCCCTGCTTCGCGATAGGTATCCTGCTGTCGGCGAGCCAGATCGAGTGCCGTCAGATAATCCTCTCTAGCCTTCGCCGAGGATTCTTCAAGAGTGCCTCGCCGGGTTGCCACGTCAGCTGCGAGAAGTGGGTCGGGCGTCGGGCACGGCTGCTCAGCCTGTTGCAGGCTCGCACGAGAGTCTGGGTCGCGCCCCAGCTGGCTGTACGCAAAAGCCTCGAACAGGCCTTTGCGGCTTCGCTGGGCGCAACTGACAAAGACCTCCGGCGGAGACTGGGAAAATTCGGCGACCGCAGAGTCATACAAACCCCGGCCCAGCATCGCTTGAACTTCAAGCAGTCGAAAGTTGCCCGCCCACTCCCGCTTTGTAGAAACGAATCTGTTATAACCGGCCGCCGCCTCGAGCTGGGCGTCGATCAGCTTGCCTTGCTCATAGCTGGATTCCGCTTGGCGATAGCTCGCTTTGCCATCTTCGATCGGCCTGACCGGTAATGCCCCATGATGCTGACAGCCTGCGCAGAGGAGGAACCACACCGTGGTCAACCATAACCGGGCTGCGGGGCACCCGAAGTCGTCCCCCGCGCGCTTCCATGGGGAAGGCCGGCTTGCACCCCGCCATCCGGGCCTGTCGCCAGCCTCACCGTCGTTAGGTTGAAAGAGCCACAGTCCAGGCTGAAAGAGCCAGGGTCGACCCGGAGCTCGCCCCAAAAAACCCTGCCAGGCTCCGGACCATCGATGGCCCGGCCAAAACATCTTCCAGCGTCTCTTCCGCCAATGCTCTCTGCAACGGAGCATGCAACATCGCCTCGCAGTGTTATCGTCTCGTCCGTATTCGAAGCCTGTTTGGAAAGGCCACGACGCCCATGCAAAGAGTCTAGGCTGCTCAGCAAAGCGCTCCGGCCGAAACTCTGCGAACTTCTCACCCTGGATCTCCGCAATCGCGAGAAACTCAGGATTCTAACGGCAAGAAGCGCGCCGGGTATTCGCCGGCCCTGCCGTCATTGCAAAAATGGAGATTGAACTATGGTGCCAGTCCTGCATCTCCGATTCTGAGACCTCGAAACGGGTTCCGGCAAACGAAAGCTTCGGGCCTTATCCATCCACAGGAGAATCCGTCGAGACTTGCAAGGCGAGCTGCTCAGCGAAGAGCATGTGGTTGATTCATGAGGAAAGCCCTCCTCGTCAAAGCCTCGAGGCTTAGTGCCTGCCGCCTATCCTGACCCCGTTGTCGTGCCGTTTGCCGTACCATGCGCCGCGGCTGCCTGGCCTTGCGTCGGCGATCCTAGCTCCAGACGCACCATGGTCAGATCGAACATGCCGTGATCTACTTTCAGCTCGCCCATAAAGACCTTCCCAAACTCGGGAATCTGGATCGCATGGCCGCATACCACTCCCGGGCAATCTCCGCCAATGCTCTCGACCACGGAGCATAGAACATTCCCCCGCTCGGCGATTTGTTCGCGGGCCTCGGGGCCGTCTTTGGGATACCTCTCAAGCCATCCCATGAACTTTCGCTCCTCGTCCGAGAGCTTGCTGTAGAACTCTGCCATGCCGTGGTTTTGCTTCCGCGCATACGCCAGAAAATCCTCATTATGCAGGCACGACCGCTTCGGAAATTCACCGGGACCCGCGTCCTGGCAGAGATCTAGGTTCAGCACCGGCTCCAGCTTGCAACTACCGATCCGCAAACCCTCGTACTGCGTCCCGAGAAACGAAACCTTGGGGTGGTAGCCATCGGCGGGGTGTTCCGTCGAGATTTGAGCAACCAAACGGTCGGCAAACAAGACGTTGTTGACGTTCAATCCTTCCACCACCGCCGTCACGATCGTCGTCCAACTGCCCTTGCGCTCGTCGAAGCTCCCAGCCACTTGCGTCGACGCCGCGTCGATCGAAAAAATATCGTCCAGCCGATAGCCTTCATGCCGCGCCGCGCCCGACCCGCCGACCGGCGGTAAAGACGAAGGCGCCAGGATCGGGATCAAATGCTCGTACGGCCGCTGCATCCGGCCGCCAAACGCGTCCGCGCTGGCGTGATATATATGCACCCGTTTCCCGTACTTCTCCATATCGGCCGACCTCCAGGTCTCCCTCGCAGCTGCCCGCTAGCTGCGGCGCAAAGTGAATGGGTAGCGCCCAATCTCGCTCGATTCGGTGCCCGCCGCTTTGACGACCAGCGAATAGCTCCCACTCGGAAGATCTCCCGGCATCTTCAACTCGAGCCCTTCCTTCGGAGTCTCCGGCGGGATCGCCAACGAAAACTTTTTTTGCCCTGCAGAATCATACAATTCCGCCGTGTCGCCGGCGCTGCTGCTGTCCGGGATGTCAATCGTGACCTGAAAAAGCTCGCCCGGCTTGGCCACCACCACGTGGTCGCCGCCCCGCGTGCTCCCGCCCGCCAGGTAAGCCGATGGCAGGATCTCTGGTGCATCCATCTCCATCAGGGAATGATGCAGCTCGGGCACCACCACCAGGTTCTGGAAGACGACCACTCCCAGAAGCAAAGCCATCGCGGGAATGGCAAACGCCGGGCGCACCCACTCATACCACTGCCGCTTTCGCGGAGCAGGCGCAGCGGCTCGCGGCGCCGGTGCAAAAGCCAGTACCTTCCGGCTGGCCTCCATCAGCAGCAGCCCTGCTTTCACATCCTCGGCGCAGGCATCGCAGCCGAATAAATGCTCTTCAAACACTTCTTTTTCGTCCGGAGTAAACTCGTTCAGCAGATACCGCTCTGCGGCCATAGTCTGCAGTGCTGCCTTGTGGTCCATAAGTAACCGCCCCTGGTTAATAGTGACGTTACCGCCCAAAACGTTTCAGGCTTTCGCATGTTTTACGCTTTGCCTATCGCGGAGGGATCTTGAATACTGCTCTTTAAACGACTGCTTGGCCCGGTGCAAGAGCACCCGCAGGTAATCGCGGTCGACGCCAAGCTCCTGGCACACCTCATCTTTGCTGCGCTCCTCAAGCAGCACCTCCCGGATCAGCTTCCGGTCCTTTTCGGATAGTGCATCCAGTATGCCGTGGACCTGCGCCTGCACGCCCCGCGTTACCAGTTGGTCGAGGGCTCCAGGCGACGCGTCAGGATAATCCTGCGGCGTCTCCTCCTCATCCTTCGACCCCGGGTAACCTTGGGACGGCGACCGGTAATACTCAAAAAGAACGTTCCTGCAAATGGAATTCACAAAAGCGCCCAGCCTCTCCGGCTGGCGAATGCCGGTCTCGGATTGCATCGCCTTGAATACCCGGCTGAACGTCTCCTGGCGAATGTCTTCGACATCCTCGGCCGTGCGAACGTGCGAACGCGCCTTCAGCTTGATCAGTTCGCTGAAATAAGCGACAAAGTGCTCCTGCGTCCGGAAGTCACCCGCACGGAGCCGCTCCAAATAAAATTCATCAAACGCGCAGAACTCCATCCGTTGGGCCTTTGGGGGAAGAATGGAAGGCTGTTGCCTGTCTCGCAGGGAGAGGCAAACAAGTGTCACTGTCCAGACCACTCTAGCACTGCACCAATAGAAGTGCGTCAACTTTGCAGTGCCGGAAACCAGGGTGGCACCCCCAATCCGTCTGACCGAGCACGGCTCGAGCATCGCCTGCCCCACGCTGTGCCATTATCTAAAGGGATGAAGAAGGCCTTCTCGAGCCTGGTGCGCAACCCTGTTTTCCTGCTCGCTGCCATTGCATTTCTCAGCACCTTTCTGGCGCAATCCGGAGAACTCGGCACCAGCGATACCATGCACCGCCTGCAGACCGCCCACTCCTTCTGGACCGGCGAGCCCGCCGTCTTTCCGGCAGAGTACCCGGAGTTCGGACTCATCGGGCGCGGGGGCCGTCTCTATAGCTGGTACGGCATCGGTCAATCGCTTCTCATGCTGCCGGCCGACCTGGCCGGTACCTGGCTCGAGCGCTTGCCCCTCTTCGCGGATTACGCCGGAAACGACCCCAGCATACGCGGCATCTTCGTCAGTGTCACCACCAACCTGCTGATCGCCGTTCTGACCGCCCTGCTCGGCTGGAAGCTCCTCCGCCAATTCGATTTCACCGCAACAGAATCTGCGGCCGGCGTCCTCGCCTTGTTCTTCGCCACCACCCACTTGCATTACTCGCAGAACATGAGCGAGAACAACTACATCCTCCTGCTCACCTTCGCCGGTTTCTCCTTCCAGTACCAATGGCTCAAAACCGGCAATCGCCGTGCGCTAACCCTCGGCAGCGCCGCGCTCGGGCTCAATCTCCTCACCCGGCTCACCACCGCCCTCGATCTCACCGCCTGCGCTGGATTTCTCCTCCTGGTCCTCTGCATGCAAGGATCGAAACTCCCGCAAATCCGCCAGCGCGCCCTCCATTACGCCAGGACAGCCTTTCCCATCTATGCCGTCTTTCTGCTCATCGACCGCATCTACCAGGACTACCGTTTTGGCTCTTTCTTCAATACCTACATGAGCGTCTTCGGCCAGCAGCAAAGGCGTCTCAACCCAGGCCTTCCCGCCGCTTACCCCTTCGAAGGCCGGTTTCTCGACGGCTTCCTCGGCCCGCTCTTCCTGCCGGAGAAGTCCGTCTTCCTCTTTGATCCGCTGCTTCTCCTCAGCCTGCTGACAGCCGCATGTTTCTGGAAAAGACTGACCGCACCCGTCAAAGCCTTCACCATCGCCGCCTGGCTGCTCTTCTTCGCCTACGTCTGCTTCTATGCGAAATACACCGTATGGAGCGGCGATTTCGCCTGGGGTGACCGCTACGTCTCCACCGCCGCGCAAATGGCAGCCCTGCTTGCGGTGCCGCTCGTCTTACGCCATCGCTCCGTCTCCGGCTCCTGGCTACCCGCGATCACAGGTTTTCTGGTCGCCGCCAGTGTGCTCATTCAACTGGCCTCCCTCTGCTTCTGGCTGCCGCTCGAGATCTACCAGATGGAAACCCTTCGTCATCCCGTCTTCGTCATCGCCCTGCGCTTCAAGAACATTGCAGCCTTCGCCCTCGGCAAACGCGATGCCTGGGGACTCACCAACGACGCTATGCGCGAAGATCCCTGGGACTACGTCCACATCACTTGCTGGAACTTCCTGCCCTTCCTGCTCCGCCGGGTCGGGGCCGCCCCGGCGTGGGTCGTCCATGGCCTGTTCACTGTCTGGTGCGGCGGTCTCGCGGCCCTGGCTCTGCTCTTTCGCCAGCTGCACTCCGCCCTCAAAGACCCGGAATGACTCAGCATCAGGCCTGACCTTCCGCGTCCGGCATCGCCAGGTAGATAAGGACAAGCCCCACGCTAGCAAACATCCGGAAGGCCGCCTCCTGCCCATTCCACACCTTCGATTGCCACATCAGGAACCACTCCGCCCCGACCGTCAGGAAAGCCACAAACCACATCAGCAGGCTTAAAGTCAGCGCAATCACCGCGACTCGCTTGGCCCGGTTGAAAGCCTCCGCCGGCAAACGCAGTTCTCTCGCCAGTAAAAATGCTCCATACCAGCACAGCACCGCCGTCAGCGTCTCCCAGGCAATAATCGAGTCATAAAAAGAGTGGTACACAAAGGTCGAATGCACCGCCCGCCACATGCCCTGGTTTCCCGGAAATGTCGAATCCATCTCCAGCACGTGATACACAAAAAGATAATTTGAGTTGTAGTCCGTGATGTTGTTGAAGACGACAATGCTATAGAACAGCGCGATCGCAGAAATCAGCAGCACCTTGGAGCTGCGAAGCATCATCGGTACGCACCCGCGCTGCCGGCCGCGGCAAACGTAGCAAAGTACCTTCGCAGCGCCTCGAGAGTCGCCGCGTCATATCCCGGATTTCCCGGCATCCGGTCTTTCGGGTCGACCGATTGCGGGTTCTTGACATACTTCTTGAAATAACCCGGCTCCGTCGCCGCCCACATCGCCAGGATTCCCCAGCTGCGCCCTGCCATCTGCCCTCCCTCGCCGCCCATGTTGTGGCAGCGAAAACAGTTCTGTTGCGCGATCTGGTAGCCCTGCATCACCGGCAAATCCGCCGCATAACTTCCCTGTGGCGCAATCCCACCCAGGACCGTCCGTGGATCTCGAAACTCGATCCGTGTCACACCAAAGGGGATCTGTTGTTCATCGATATGCGACAGCACCTGAAACGACGGCGTAAACGCGGGATGAGAAATCAGGTAAGGCCCCAGTGGCCCGCCATGCGGAGATTGCGGCCACCCCGCTTCCGTCTTCCCGTCGATCTTCAGCACCAGCATCGGCCGATGCGCTGTCAGATAGCTCGTAGGGTAGTTGGCGCGGTATCCGTCATAGCAGATCGCGGCCACCAGCGTCGCCTGCGGCAGCGCCCCCACCGCCAGCGCCAGCTGCGTAAGCGGAACGCCGGTAACCTGGGTATGCGCTCCAAAATTGGAGTCGTCTGAAACCGTGTACGTCGCTAGCGGCAGTTTCAGCAGGTCCTCATACGCGGCATAGCGAATGGCGCCGGCAGGCGCGCCAGCCAGCTCCCCGCCAACCTCTAAATCGGACACAGCATGCCGCGTCTCGGAAAGCCGGCATTTCACCGGCGACCGTTCTCCAGCCGGCACGTCGCGCAGGAACAAAAGCATCATGGCCGCAACCATCCCGGGCATCGCTCGCAGCATGGCTCATCCTACCGTGAACCAGCCGGGCTCCCCAAGAAAACCCTCTCGCCGGCCCGGTGCCAACCAGCGCGCCACAGCCGCCGTGCTAAATTCAACCCAATGGAAGCAGAACGGCGATTACGTGAATCCGGCCTCTTGCTCCCCGGTCTGCCGGCGCCCGGCGGCAACTATCTCCCGCTCAAACGCGTCGGCGGCCTGCTCTATCTCGCCGGCGTCATCTCTACCGCCGGCGACGCCGTCCTTCAAGGCACCATCGGCCTCGACCGCTCGATCGACGAAGGCTATCAGGCCGCCCGCGCCTGCGCCCTCACCCAACTGGCTGTGCTTCGCCGCGAACTCGGCTCGCTCGACCTGGTCCGGGAGGTCGTCAGCGTCAACGGATATGTCAACTCCATCCCCGGCTTTCCCGATTCTCCCCAAGTCATCAACGGAGCCTCCGATCTACTCGTCGGTGTCTTTGGCGAAGCCGGTCGCCACGTGCGCGCCGCCATCGGGGTCAGCGGCCTTCCCGTAAACGCCCTGGTCGAGCTTCAAATGCTCGTCGCCCTGTAAACCCAAATGGCCGAACACACACTCACTGCCGAACCGACCCACTCTCGCTGGAACAACACCCTCGCCCCTCGTCTCACCATCGACTCCGGCGACACCGTGCACCTGGAATGCGTCGACTCCAGCGGTAGCCAGGTGCATCCAGCTTCCACCGTCGAAGACTTCCTCGCCATCGACCGCGGCAAAATCCACGCGCTCACCGGCCCGATCGCCATCCGCTCCGCGCAACCCGGAGACACCCTCGCCATCGAGGTCCTTGAAGTCGCACACCACGGCTGGGGCTGGTCGAGCATCATCCCGGGTCTCGGCTTTCTCAAACAGCGCTTCTCCCAGCCATACCTTTTTCACTGGGATCTCGATGGCGAAACCACCCGCTCGCTTGAACCGGCCATCGTCCCCCTCCGGCCCTTCTGCGGAGTCATGGGCGTCGCGCCCGCCGAGCCCGGTGACTTCCGCACCCGTCCGCCTGGCATCTTCGGCGGCAATATGGACGTTCGCGAACTGAGCGCCGGCGCAACCCTTTATCTCCCCGTACTCAATCCTGGCGCGCTCTTCTCCGCCGGCGACGCCCACGCAGCCCAGGGCGACGGCGAGGTCTGCATCAACGGCATCGAGTGCCCGGCGAGTGTCACTCTGCGCTTCCACCTCCACAAGCACCGCCAGATCGCCGCTCCATTGGTCGAGTCTGCCGGCCCGCCGCCGCCGGCCAGCTCTCGCTCCGACTTCCGCCAATCAGCGTCTTGGATCGTCGTCGAGTCCGCCACCGACGCCCTCGCCGCCGCCGCCAAAGCCACCCATCGCATGATCGACCTGCTCGCCACGAATCTCGGCCTCTCCGACACCCATGCTTATCTCCTCTGCAGCGTCGCCATGAACCTCCGCCTCAGCCAGGTCGTGAACGAACCCATCGTCACCGTCAGCGCCGCCCTGCCCAAATCCATACTTCCCGGAGCCAGGCTCTTCTAGTCATGTTGATCAACAATCCCCGCACCGTAGCCGAACTCACCGCCATCTACCCGCAATACGAGACCGCGCTCGTGACCAACGACATCGAGGCCATGCGGCGACTCTTCTGGGCGTCGCCCCACGTTGTCCGCTTCGGCGTCACCGAAAACCTCCATGGCATCGACGAAATCGACGCCTTTCGCGCCGCCCGTTCCGCAGTCAACCTCGCCCGCGAGATCACCCGCCTCGATGTCACCACCTTCGGCGAAGACCACGGCTGTATCCATCTGGAGTTTGAACGCCGCAAGGACGGCAAGGTCATTCGCGGCCGCCAGAGCCAGACCTGGGTGCGTCTGACAGAGGGATGGCGCATCGTCGCCGCGCACGTCTCTTTGCTGCCCTGATCGCCTGCTCTGCCAACGATCGGCAACCGTCTCACGCGCCGCCGCTGCTTATCCGCCCTGAATTTTTCTCTATGGCCGTCCCGTAACTTACGTTATCCTCAAGCCATTCCCAGAGATTTGGCCGAATCCCAGGCCAGCAAAAAGTAAGCGCGCCCTTCGTTTTGCCGAAGTGTCACTTAGATATCGGCCAGCCAACCGGCCGAACCGTATTCCCCAGCTTCTTTCATGTAGTGGAGGCCCTGGCATCATGTATTCAAAATTAAAGAAGCTATATCTTCATCTATTTGCAGTGTCGGTCCTCGGCATCGCTTGTTGTTCCTCAATGATCGCCCAACAGACCCTCGGCAGTATCAGCGGAACGATCACCGATGCCTCGGGAGGCGCTCTGCCTGACGCCGCCATTACCGTCGTCGAAGATGCAACTCACCTCACCCGCACCGCCAGCACCAATGGCAACGGCGCCTACAACTTCGTCAACCTGCCCATCGGCACCTATACCGTCACCATGACTCACGACGGTTTTGACAGCGATAAGTTCCCCGGCATCATCGTTCAGGCGGACCGCACCGTTACCCTGAATTCCGGCCTCAAGGTAGGCTCGGTCAACACCTCCGTCGAGGTCGACGCCACTCCGTTGATGAACGCCACCGACACCACCAATGGCTACGTCCTCGACAAAGCCCAGATTGATTCTGTGCCGCTGCCCACTGGCAGCTTTACCGGTCTTGCCATCCTCTCTCCCGGCGTCAATGCCGAACTCTCCGGCGGCACCGGCGCCAACAGCGGCCTCGGCAACGCGCCCATCTGGGCCAACGGCCAGCGTGACACCAGCAATAGCTTCCTGCTCAACGGCGTCGACTCGAGCAATCTCTTCAATGGAAAAAGCACCAGCCAGGTGGCCTCCGCCCGCATCATCAACAGCACCGGCAATGGCGCCAACCTCGCCGGCGGCGTGATCCAGAGCAGCGCCTCGATCTATCTTTCGATCGGCAACGCCATTCCCAGCCCGGCGCCCGAGACCATCTCTGAAGTCCGCGTCAACGCCTCCATGTACGACGCTCAGCAAGGGTCGACCAGCGGCGCGCACATCGACATAAGCACCGCCTCCGGAACCAACCAGTATCACGGTACCGGCTACTTCCATCGTGGCACCGACTGGCTCAACGCCGCCCCCTTCTTCTACAACCAGGATCCCAATATCCCCGCCAACGAAAAAGTCCCGCAGCTCCATCGCTACATCGCCGGCGGCACCTTCGGCGGCCCCATCCTCAAAGACAAGCTCTTCGGCTTTATCTCCTACCAGCACCTCCATACCTCCGATCAGGAGATCGGCTCCTCCCGCTTCAGCGTTCCCGTCGGGCTGAGCGATGACCGCTCCGCCGGTGGGCTCGCGGCATTAGCAAACAACGGCTGGGGAACCGGCGCCAACATCGCTATCAATCCCACCGCCCTCTACCTGATGAACCTGCCTTCGGTACCCGGCGAACCAGGCAAGTGGCTCGTGCCGAACGATGACGGCGTCGCGCTCACCTCGCAGTACTACGACAATGCCTTCGTTCCTGGCACCGCCTATTTCACCGCCGATCAGTCGGTCGGTGACATCGATTGGAACGCCAGTCAGAAAGATACCGTCGCGCTGAAATACTATTACCAGCACGATCCCACCATCGCTCCCTACGCCTACTCGAGCGTACCCGGTTTCACCCAGCATCTCGACGCGGGCGCCCAGGTCGCCTCAATCAGCAATACCTACCTGGTCAAGTCGAACCTCAGCACCACCCAGACCTTCGGCTTCCTTCGCGAAAAAGTCTACAGCACCAACACCCAGATCATCACCGCCCAGGATGCCGGCATTAACGAGTTCGGCTCGTCCTACTTTCCCGGCATCGCCATCGTCGATCCTCTCGGCTCCAACAAGCCCTCAGGCGCGTCGAACCCG
Source organism: Acidisarcina sp. (assembly GCA_965199205.1). Lineage (GTDB taxonomy): Bacteria > Acidobacteriota > Terriglobia > Terriglobales > Acidobacteriaceae > Acidisarcina. Next base: position 4,797,662 of record OZ240688.1, on the reverse strand, counting down.
ATCCTGAGCATCGGCCTCGACCCCAACGCCCAGGCCTCCATGACCGGCATCTTTCAGAACCGCTGGATGCCTTCCGCCAACGCCATCTGGTCCCTCGGCAAACACACCGTCACCTTCGGCGGCAGCTACGCCTACACCCAGTTGAACGCTCGAGACCGCCGCCCCGGCACCGGCACCATCGCCACCGCCGACTTCGGCCAGTTCGCTCAAGGCCTCGTCACCACCAACGACGACTACCGCGTCACCACCTACCTGCAGGGCGACGCCAACCGCTATTACCGCGCCAACCAGACCGGCTTCTATCTGCAAGACAAGTTCCTCGTGAAGCCCAACCTGAGCCTCACCGCCGGCATTCGCTACGACTGGAACGGCGGCCTCAGCGAGAAAAACGGCCGCATCTTCAACTTCGATCCCACCCTCTATAGCTACGCCTCGACTTCCGATACCATCGTCAACAACGGCTTTATCATCGCCGGTAATAATGACGAGGGAACCAAGGGCGTCAGCAAGACCACCCTCACCGGCCGCCAATGGGGCATCGCTCCTCGCCTGGGCTTCGCCTGGACCCCCACCCAGAACAACGGCAAGGTCGTCTTCCGCGGCGGCACCGGCATGTACTACGATCGCGGCGAACTCTACACCTACTTCTCTCCCGGCTACGCCATCGGCGCCGTCACCGGCGGTCCCTTCGGCGTCAGCCAGGCTCCGCCCTTCGTCAACTCTCAGACCTGCGCCTCGGCAACCTCGACCCTTTACAACGGCTATATCCCCACCTGCGACCCGGCCGTCGGCACTCTGAACAATCCCTGGGGCGCCACGCTCGGACCAGCCCCCACCGGCAAGGCCTCCGACATCACCAACTACCTGCCCAACGCCGCGGCCATCGAGGCCGGCGCCGCGCCCTACTCGATCGGCGTCTACGACCGGAAGAACAAGCTCCCCTACTCCATCAACTACACCCTCGACATGCAGTGGCAGCCGCGTGGCGATCTCGCCATCGACCTCGGGTATGTCGGCACCGTCAGCCGCCACCAGGTCATCCCGGTGCCGCTCAACCAGCCCAACATCGCCTCGCCAACCAATGGGGTCAACTGCCCCGGCGTCGCCTGCCAGAACTACACCTACGGTTATACGGTCGGTGGAGCTACCCTGCCCAACGGCCAGCAATACCAGGCGAACTACGAAGGCGGCAACGTCGATCTGCGCGTTCCCTACATTGGCTATGCGTCGGAGTCGATCGACTATAAAGCCGCCGGCATCGCCGCCTATAACGCTCTCCAACTGCACATCGAGAAGCGCATGAGCAAGGGCCTGCAGGTCGGCTTCTCCTACACCTGGTCGCACGCCACCGACGAACAAAGCGCCATGGGCCTCTTCTACAACGGCAACAACCCCTTGGATCTGCGCGGCGGCTATGGCTCCTCTGACTTCGACCGCACCAACGTGGTCAATTTCAACTACGTCTACCAGTTCCCTGACTTCGCTCCCAAGACCAGTTTCACCGGCAGAATCGTCGACGGCTGGCAGATCCAGGGCATCACCGTCATCCAGAGCGGCCAGCCCTACAGCGTCATCGATTACTCCGGCGCCGTCGGCAGCATCTTCTACAGCGTCTTTGACGGCATCACCAACCCGGTCGTTCCTCTTGCGCCTGGGTGCAGCGCCACCAGCGCCGTCACCGGCTCCTCGGGAGCCTTCACCACCGGCTCCGGCCAGCCCGCTCTCAAGGCGAACTGCTTCACCGTTCCCCTGCTCAGTCCCGGCGATCTCGGCGGCGCCATCCCGGCCGGCGATACCTTCGAGACCAACTTCACCAACGGCCAGCGCAACATCTTCCGTCAGGCTTATCAGAAGCGCGCCGATGCTTCCCTCGTCAAAACCGCGCAACTTACCGAGCGGGTTGGCCTGAAATACACCTTCGACGTCTTCAACCTCACCAACACCACCAGCTTCGACGTCACCGGAGATAATGTCAGCCAAAATCAGTACTACGATAACTTCCCCACCGCCGGCCAGACTCCGTTGCCGACAGGATGCGACCTGCAGGGGGACCAGACCAACAAAAGCTTCTATAACTGCCCCACTGGTTTAGGCATCACCAAGCACGCCATCGGCGCGCCCCGCCAGATCCAGATGTCCCTCCGCATGACCTTCTAATTCTCTTTCGGACCTTCATCTGTTACACAAACAAGAACCCCGGCAGCCACTGGCCGCCGGGGTTCTTTCTGTTTTTCACCAGGGCTCGTCTACTTCCTCCTCACGCGGAGATCGTCACCGTCGACTTCATGGTCTCCGCCACTCTGTACTTTTCCTGCAATGCCTCGGCATTCGCAAACGTCTTCCCCTCCACATGCCGCGCCGGCAACTCCACCGTCAGCGGCGACACATCCAGCGGATACGGACTCAGCCGGAAGCTGCGCTCGCCCACCGCCTCAACCGAGACCGGCTCCGCACCGCCATCGCGCCGCCGCAGCGCATGCAGCAGCGTCGCCGGTTGCTGATAATTCACACAGCTCAGCAGCGAGAGATTATCCACCGCCTGCAACAGCCGAAAATGATCGTCAATCCGCTCCCGGGATTTTTCGTCGGCAGACAACCCGGTATCGCTCTCAATCGCAGCCAACAACCTCCCTTGCAACCCCCTCTGCGCCGTCAGAAAAGCATCCAGCAGCGGCAGTTGTCCGGCAACGATCGTTGACCGGTCGGCGCGCTCCGTCAGCAGGTTGTACGTGTGCATCGAGATCAGCATTGCGGCATAAGCGTCCTGCTCCGCCACCAGCTTCACCGCACGCTCCCGCACCGCCAGGTAATCCGCCAGGTCGATCTCTTCAAACGCCGAATACTTCCCCACCAGCTCCGGCGAGAAAGCGCTTGGCTTCCCTTCCCGCGTAATCTGCGGAGCGGCATCGCGCCACGCCCAGCCGTCGTCATGGCTCGCAATGCCATGCAGCACTTGCGCCCGGGGCGCCGGGCCGGCAAAAACCTCGTTCCCCCAGTGCTCCGCAAAAGCCACCGCAAGCCGTGCATGATCGGGATGCGTCGTCAGCCACCATCCACTCTCCGATTCAAGTCGCAGCATCGGTTACACACCCCCCGCAATCGGCAGGCGCAGCCGCGAAGCGTACTCCGGCTCATGCAGAACACGATGCGTCGAGCGCTTCCAGTTCCACGCATCCGCCAGCCCCGGCTTGATGCCCGCAACCGAAGGATTCCGGTCATACAGCGGAAATGCGCTTCCGGCAATCTCCAGCCTCACCGACTCGCCCGCAAGAAAAGCGCAGGAGGTTGGCTCGAGCGCGAAGCGCCAGCAATGCACCGTGTCCGCCGCATAACTCGATCCGGCAAAAAGATAGCTCGACCGCGCAATCCCGATCGCGACAAACTCCGCTCGCCCCTCTACCGTAACCCGCACCAGCTTCGCCGTGAGATCAGCCGACGCCGCGGAGGTGCTGCAATAAATCTCCACCTCCGCGTGGCCAAAAACATGCAGCGCCGCTTCGAGCGGCGCCGACGTATAAACCAGCAGGTTGTTGCCAAGTTCCAGCGCCGCCTGGTTCATCGGCCCGCTCAACGAAGCCGGCCCACCCGGGCCATGCACCGGGACCTCCGGATCGTAAACAAACACATCCCGCGGCTCTTCATCGACCGGCTCCTCCTGAGCCAGACGGCCCGTGCCCTTGCGCGAATTGGCCCGCTCCGCGCTTCGCAGAAACAGGTCCATCGTTGGTAAGGTATTCCATCGATCTGCGACGTGCCACTCATTCGTCCCCAGCGCAAAGTGCCGAATCTTGGGCTCGTCGGCAAATTCGCCGGTGTCCTTTAACCAATGATTCAACCACCGCAGCAGGTGCGCGTCCGTATCGTAGAGCGCCGCTGCCCCGAAGTTCTGTGCCCCCACCAGGTCGCCCCATGGAATGTGGACCCATGGCCCCGCCAGCAGGTATTGATTGTCACGCGCAAGCTTCGAACCCGCGCCCTCGGTCATCGCGAGAAATCCATCGATGCTCCCCTGCAGGTAAGTATCGAACCAGCCGGAGATATGCAGCGCAGGCACCTTGATTTGTAACAACGACTGACTCACATCCAGTTCCGGCCAGTAATCGGACGGCACTTCGTGATCCAGCCAATTGAGCAGATACGCCGGCATCCCTTCATGCAGCAACGCCGGGTTTTGCCGGTAAGGAGCATACAGTGGCTGGTTGCGGACGTTGATCCAGGCCGCTTCCAGCGCGTGGCTCGCCTCCTGCAGCGCCAGCCGCCGCGCATCTTCGCGCAGCATCTGGATGCCCCATCCCAGCGTCGAGGCCAGCCGCAAGGCCCCATGGTGATAGAACCACCCGTGGTAGAGATCGTGGGCCGTCATCGCCGGCGCAATGCACACCAGTCCCTCGGGAGCCGCCGCCGCCGCAAGCAGCTGCGTCATTCCCTGGTACGAAAATCCGTACATCCCCACCTTGCCGTCCGACTCCGGGCGCGTCCGCAGCCAGCGAATCGTCTCTGCCCCGTCGGCCTGCTCATGCCGGAACGGATAGAATCGGCCTTCGGAATCGCCACGCCCCCGCACATCCTGGATGACGACGTTATACCCATGGCTCGCAAACCACGCCGGATGCGCATACACCACCGTCGACGCAATATCCCGCCCATACGGCTGGCGCATCAGCAAGGTCGGATGAGGCCCATCGCCCGGCGCATGATAGTGGTCCGACACCAGCGCCACGCCGTCGCTCAGAGTGCAGCGCACTCCCCGCTCCAACCGGACCCCCACCCCGCAATCGATCCACCCCTTACCGTTCAAACGACGTCTTCTCCTCGTAGCGGTACATCGCGGTCAGCGCCAGCGCCACCTTCTCCGCCGCGGCGGCAATCCACATCTCCCCTTTTTCGGCGGTCGCTCCAGTCGGATCGCCCAGCACTCCGCTCGCCGCAATGTCTCGCGTGAGCCACGCAAAATTAGCCCCCGAAAACTCCGGCTTCAGCAACTGCGGCTTCGCAAGATCGGCAATATAGTTGCTCGTGTACTCATCCGTATGCACCAGCTCCGGAGCCGCGCTCAGCAGCCACGCAGTCTCCACTTCCCCCGCATGGAACCCATACGCCGCCTCCTGCGGAGCGAGCCCCTCAAAGATCGCGCCCGCCGAGCCAAGCAGCGAAAAGGTTCGCAGCCCAAACTCCGCGCGAAGATCCCTCGCCATTACATCCACCAGCGAAGCATTCCCGCCATGCGTGTTGAACAACACCAGCTTCTTGAACCCCGCCCCTGCAAGGCTCGCCCCCAGGTCGCGAATCACCGCCATAAACGTACCGGCTGAAACCGACAGCGTGCCCGGGAAGCCGATATGCTCATTGCTCTTGCCATAGCACACGGGCGGCAACGCATAGATCGCCAACCCGGGCAGCAGGTCGAGCGCCTTGCCCAGCAGATAGTTGTTGATGATCGTATCCGTGGCCAGCGGCAGGTGATGCCCATGCTGCTCGATTGCCGCCGTCGGCAGCACCAGCAGCGTCTCGTCCCGCGAGAGCGCGTCGACCTGCTTCCAGCTCAGATACGCGAAGTTCCGTGCGTCCGCAATCCAGGTCTTCATCGTGCAGCGTCCTCATCTGTCACAGTCGCGCGCACAAATGTCGCCATCTTGCCCGGGTTCAACAGCCCCCGGGCATCCAGCTCTCTCTTGGCGAGCAGCTGCACGTTGTCCTCGCGATACCGGCCGCCTCCCTCCACGTGGTTCACATGCGGGTTGGCAACCGTCACTCCAATCGCCCGGCAGGCGTCGATCATCTCCTGCAAACGCGCCTCGGTCGAATACCGCACCACCGGAATCGATCCCGGAACCACAACGCCCGCTCCATCTTTCATGAATTCAATGTGGAAGAGAAAATCATTGCCGAAGCGGCGCTTCAACTCGGCAAATTGTTCCCTGGCCTTCACCCGGTCAAAGCCGCACTGCAGGTATGTGTAACTGTCATCGGCGCGAATCGCCCACAGCGTCGTGTGGTTCCACGTGTAGTCCGAGAGCAGCGGAATCGTCCGAAGATTCGGGTGAGCTCCCGCAAAAGAAACCTCCCCGCCGGCCTCTCTTGCCGCATCGAGAAAAGCCTCCAGCTGCGCCGCCGCAATCATGAAAAAGATCAGCGCCTTGCCGTCTCTCACCACCTGCTTGATCGGGGTAAAGAAAGAAGGCAGAGGCCACTCAAAGACCGTGGCCAGCCGCTTCGTCCACGCGCTGTCGCTCGCGGCCTTCTCCGCAAAAAGAAACGCCTCGTCAAAACTGTCGAAGGCCACGGCGCACTGCGCCCATTCCACCGCCGGCGTAAGCGCCAGCCAGACTCGGCTAATGATGCCGTTCGTGCCCCATGCATGCAGAATGTCATGCACCTTCTCCCCTTCATACTTCAAAACGCGCGGTTCGGCCTCCATGGTGATGACCTCGATCGCCCTGACCGTGTTGAAGTCGCGCAGCGCTCCGTGCGCCACCGAGCCAACTCCACCCGATCCGCCTCCCAGAAATCCGCCCACCGATGCCTTGGCGACCGTCGAGGGATAGCACCGCAGCTCCCAACCGCTCTTGCGCGCCTCGGCTTCGACTGCCGCCAGCCGCACACCCGGCCCGCAACACACCACCCCATCGTCGCTGATGCCCTCGATCGTTTCCATCCGCGAAAGATCGAGCACCACGCCGCCCTCGAGCGGCACCGCCTGCCCATAGTTGCCCGTGCCGCTGCCCCGCGCCGTCACCGGCATCTCCTGCGCATGGCAATAGGCCAGGATGCTTTGAATCTCTTCCGCGCTCACCGGCTGCACCGCCGCCTCTGCGCTCTTGCCGTCCAGCAGCTTCTTCAGTACTGGCGAATACCAGTAGAAATCCCGCGACAACCGCGCGACAACCTGCGGACTGGCGACCACCCGGTCCGGATCGCTGACGCACCCCGCAAGCGCCTCCGCTAACGATTGCGCCATCGCCGATGGCCCTGCATTCGGCTTCACTTGTCTCCTGCCTTGCCGCCGGCCTTCGCCGGCTTGCGCGTCGTCCACGCGCCAAACGCCCTCAGCATAGTCGGGTGGGTAAACAGGGCGTAGCATTCTTTGCGCAGCACCGGACCCTCCACCTGGCAGCTCTTATCGCTGCGCGAGGCGACCGCCTTTGCCGGGATATGGATCTGCAGGCAATGCCTGCCCGCGTCCTCGATCGTCGCCCCATACACCACGCGGTCCAGCCGCGCCCACAACGCGTTGGCCATGCACATCGGGCAAGGTTCGCAGGTGCTGTAGAGCGTGTAGCCGGCCAGCGAACTCTGCTTCAGCTTCTTGCACGCCAGCCGCACCGTCCGCAGCTCCGCATGAGCGCTCGGATCGTTCTCCCGGGCAACAGCGTTCAAGCCGCGCAACAGCACCTTGCCTGTCTTGGAATGCACGATCAACGCGCCGAAGGGCACAGGCCGTTCCGTCGCCAGCGTCTTTGCCGTGAACTCCACAAGCTCCGCCATCCGCTTCTCATCCACCGTCCCTTGCGCGGAATACTTTCCGTCCATGTCGCAATCTAGCATGAGTCGCTCGATTCCCGTTGCGGAGACTTCCCGCCGCCCTCTCGCTGGCGAAATCCCCGGCTAGAATGCAGAGATGACCTCCGACTCGTCGCCCATTCAGCAATTGCGCACCCGGCTTTCGCGCGGCGATCTCACGCCCCGCGAGGCGGCGGCCACGGCCCTCGCCTGCGCCAACAGCAACGCCGGCAGGAATGTCTACCTGGCACTCGATCCCGATTGGGCGCTGGCCGAGGCCGCCGCCTTGCCCGCCAGATTCCCCGCCCATGTCGAACGCCCGCTGCTCTATGGCCTGCCTGTCTCGTTGAAAGATTGCTTCGATCTCGCCGGCTTCCCGACCACCTGCGGCTCGCGCTTCTATGCTCGGCGCAATGGCCTCGCCGCGAACGACTCCTGGCTTGCCGCAAAACTCCAGGCGCAGGGGGCCGTGATCACCGGCAAAACTCATCTCCACCAGCTTGCGTATGGCATTACCGGAGAAAACCAGGAGTACGGCGACTGCCTCCAGCCTCGCAATGCCAAATGGCTCACCGGCGGCTCGTCCAGCGGCGCAGCGGCCAGCGTTCAGGAGGGCTCCGCCGTTGCAGCCATCGGCACCGATACCGGAGGCTCGATCCGCGCTCCCGCTGCCCTTTGCTCACTCGCCGGCTATCGCGCCTCGCTCGGCATTGGAAGCTGGTATGGCGCCGCCCACCTGGCGCCATCGTTCGACACCATGGGCTTTCTCTTCCGCGATCTGCGCGACGGCCCGCTGCTCGCTCAGGCCGTCTTCGATCTCCCGCCGGAGGAAGTCCTTCCCCCGCAGCAGCTCAAAGTCGGCGCTGTCAGTCCCGGCTTTCTGCACGACTGCGAACCCTTCGTGCTTCAAGCCTTCCAGAGCTTCCAGGCAGATCTTCGCAAGCTCGGCGTCAGCGTGGAAAGCTTCGATCCCCACGCATGGAACGATTCATTCGAAATATTCGCGCCCATCCAGGCAAGTGAAGCGGCCGCCATCCACGCCGGCCATTTTCACCACTTCGAGCCGGCCATCGCCGAGAGACTCGAGTGGGGCGCATCGATCGGCCCCGAACATATAGCCGAACTGCGCGTCCGCCACAAAATATTTAGCCGCAACCTCGACCGCCTCTTCGACACCTGCGACGTGCTCCTCCTGCCCTGTGCGCCCGTCAGCTCGCTTGAGGCCGGTGCAGACCAATCCGCAGCCAGGAAGTCCATCTTGCGGTACACTACCCCCGCCAGTCTGGCCGGGACCCCGGTCGTGACCATCCCGCTCCCCGGCGCCGGCATCCAGCTCATCGGCCGCCATGGCCGCGATAGCCGCCTGCTCGCCTTCGCCGCGGCCATCGCCGCCCTGCAGGCGCAGTAGCGCCGCGAGCCCTCAGTCCCGGCCCATCCCCCAAAAAAAACCGCAGGTCGCGATCGCGCGGCGCCTGCGGCCCTGTTGCTTAAAACCGCTTACTTCGGGGTGCTGGTCGGAACACCGCTCGAATCTCCAGTAGTCGTCGTCGGCTTGCCTTCCGTGCTCCGCACTGCATTGCCGGTCGTCTTCTTGGTCGAGTGATATGCCTTCTTTGTGCCGGTGCTCGTCTTATGAGCCGCCGTCTTCGTCCCGCTGGCTGTCTTATGGGCTGCGGTCTTGGTCGTCGCTTTCGTCTTGTCGGCAGCTTCGTCGGTCTTGCCCGTCGTCTTGTCGTAAGCCTTGGTGGTGCCTTCCTTGGTCTTGTCCGCAGCCTTCACCGTACCCTCTTTGGTGTCGTGAGCCACTGCCTTGGTGCCGTCGACCGTCTTGTCGGCTGCGACCTTGGTACCTTCCTTGGTCTTATCGACCGCCTTGACCGTGCCCTTCTTGATCGCGCTTCCGGTCTTCTCAAAAGCGTTCTTTGTATCGCTGCCGGCCGCCTTCGCATCCGAACTCGCCGTCTGCGCCATCACCGATCCACTCAACCCTGCCGACAGCGCAATGGCCACCAAACCCTGTGCTATAAATCCGTTCCGCATGCTTCCTCCTGTTCGCTGTCTCTCTATCAAATATGACTGCACTTGCCGATTCTCGAAGTCGATCAACGCACACTTACATTAGAACACCGAGAGAACCAGGAAGACTTCCGGATATTCAGCTATCTCTGCTCGCCCGCCGCGAAAGCCGTCCACGGCCCCGCCTTCATGTCCTTCAAAATAGGTTCCTGCCACTTATATTCCGGGTGCGCGGCCAGAAACGGCGCCGCCAGGAAGTCCTCGCCGCACGGATGCCCGGCATGGGCGACAAAGCTCATCTTGGCCGCCATGTCACTGTCCATCACCTTGCCCTGCACCGCGCCAAAGGGCGCAAACGGCCCTTCATCCCACTCCGGCACGCCGCGCGGATCGCGGTCCAGGTGTCCGCAAAGGCTGCGTTCATCCGCATCCACCCTCTTCGTATAACTGTCCTCATGGTCGGCCAGAAACTGCTCTGCCGAGACCGTGTTGATCGTCCCCTTATTCTCCCGCATCAAGGTCGCCCAGCGCACATGCCGCGCATTCATCGACGAAGAAAGGTTCGCCGGATCGAAGCCCTCCGTCTCTTCCTTGATCAGCGCCGCATCGCGCGGAAAATTGGAGCTGACGAAAAACCCATCCTTCGATCGCCATACCGGAGTGTTCTTCAAACCTAGTTCGAGATAGGCAATCTCGCCGCTCTTCCGATCGCCGATCAGCCAGTCATTGGCGTAGCCGCCATTGTTGCCTTCCTTCATCAGCGCTACATACTCATCGATCGAGCCGCCATACTGCAGCGCCTTCCGCGAACGCACAAACTCAGGCTTGCCCTTCACGTCCCATCCAACGAACTGCGTAATCGTCGTCTCCGTCGCCATAATGCCCGCATCGTTCACGCCAAAATCGTCCTGGCTGGTGATAATCCCGGGCGCTCCATCCATCAGGATGCGATGCCCCTTCTCCGGCTCGATATCGAAAATAACAGTCCACCGCGAACCCTCCGCGTAACTCGACCAGTTATTGTGCGCGATCACAATCTTGCCGTCCTTCGTATAAGTACCGGTCGCGATAAAGGCGCTGCAATTGCCTGGCGCCGATAGGTGCGGAGCGTTCATCGCATGCTGCTGCTTGTTCAGCCACGGAACGTAATATTCCGGCAGCTCGATCGACGCATTCATCGCCACGATGTCCCACACGTCCACATCCACGCCCTTCGACTTCGCGCCCTCCGCGATCGCCGTTAACTCGCGCTGGTACTCCGGGTCGATGTGCGGCCACAGCATGTTCTTCGATGCATCGCGAAAGAACTGCCAGTCCCGCTTCGTCGAGTGCGTATCTTCCAACTTCAGCACCTGGAGCATGTCCGCTATCTGGGCCGCCAGCAGCCTCCCGTGCTGATAGCCGATCTGTTCCGGACTACCCTCCAGATGCACAAACTTCCAGCCCCCTCGCTCGAAGCTGTAGGAGCCCGCCAGGCGCGGATCCTCTCCCGCCCAAGCCACACTCGCGCCAGTCCAGAGCAGCATCCAGACGAGCATCCACGGCAGGTTAACCAACGCGGCGCTCCAGAAAGACGAGCGAACTCCTCTGACACTCTTCATAACAAATTGGCTCATAGGCTGTGTACGGATGACCATCGCCGATCGTGAGATCGCGGCAACCAGACGAAGATAACACGCGAAGACAACACGCGAAGACAGGAACATATGCCGGCTTTCGCCACCGCATCCCGCCGAAGCTTATCGCTTCTTCTTGCTCGGAACGGACTTCAAGGATTTAGCGGAGGCCGTCTTCGCCTTCAGGCCCGGCTTGCCCGCGCCTGGCTTCGCCTTCAACATTACCTTCGCAGACTTCGGCTTCGTGGCTGGCGTGGCCAGCTTTTTCTTGACCGGGAAACTTGCCGCCTTCTTCGCGGCCGGTTTCGAACGAACGACCACCTTGGCGGCGGCCTTCCCTCTTGCCCCCGTCTTTGCGACCGGCTTGGCGATCGTCTTCGCCACCGGTTTGGCTGCGCCCGGCTTGCTGGCGGACTTCGATGTCGCCTTCGCTGCCGACCACGGATCTGGTTTTGGTACAGACTTCACCGCCGGCACGGGCGCCGCCTTGGAAGCAACCGCCTTCACCACGGGTGCCGGTGTCGCTGCCGGCATCTTGGCCGCTGCCTTCTTTGCTCCAGCGTCCTTCGCCTCGCCTTGATGCGGCATTACCACTGGAGCTTCGACTGGCGGCTTCGCTGGGCTCTTCTTTGCGCTTTCAACCGGCGCAGACGGCACTTCTCCGGTCGCCGCCTCTTTCTCCGGTTCAACATCCACTTCCACAGGCCGAGCCTTGAGCGGAGGAGGCTCAGGCACGGTCTCCCGCGCGGACCCTGAACGGGCAATCAATTCCCCCCGGCCGCTCTCCTCCTCGCCACCCTCTTCTTCCTCGCCATCATCGTCGTCGCCGCCCGGGCGCGCCTCCGCAACCTCGTCTTCATCGTCGATCTCTCGCGTTTCTTTATGCTTCTCCGCACCCTTCTTCGCCCGTGCCCGGCGGATGGTGACCGGCGGCGGCGGCGCAGGCGGGGAGTACGGTTCAAGGAATTGCCGGATCTCTTCGTCCGTCGTCAGCTTCCCGTCGATCAGTTCGAAGAAGATACTCCGCAGCAGGTCCTGGTAGCCGTCGAGCTCCGGCGTAATTCGCATCTCCTGCATCAAGGCATAGGGAATCTTCTGCCGGGCCTCTGGCCACACCGAGAAGAAGTCCTTGAACTTCGCCTGCACCGCGGGGCTCTTACTCGTCAGCCCTAGCCACAATACCGCCTCCGGATCGACCGACGTCAGCAGCTTCCACGCTGAGGAAGGCGTCGCCGCCTCTTTTCCCGTCAGCCGTTTGCCGACCTCTTTCGCCCGTTCTTCCTGGGTCTCCCACTCGTGAACGAATCCCGGACGCACAAACATCTTCTTCAACGCGGCAACGTCCTTCGGCGGCAGCTTCACCGTCAGCAGCTGCGCCTGCGCCGCAGAAGGATCGGGGTTGACGCCCTGCATCTGCAGTTGCACCAGCACCTCGCGTAGCGCCACCATCGCCTCCAGGTCCACCTTGGCGCTCGTCCACGCCGGAAAGAGCGCCTTCATCCAGCCGTCCGCCTCAAGCGCTTTGAGTATCTTGAGCCCGTCTTCCTCATGCAGGATCTCTTCCAGCTCATAGCCCGCCTGGTAGGGCGAGATGTGCGAAATCACGCCTTCTTCCTTCGCGTTCTCTACCCGAACCTTGGTCTTCTCTTCCAGCTCCCAGCCGAGCCGGGCCTGCAGCCGGGCAGCACGGATCAGCCGGATCGGGTCTTCCAGGAATCCGTAATTGCTCACCAGCCGGAGAACTCGCGCCTCCAGGTCCGCAACCCCGTTGAGCGGGTCCATCAGCAGGCCGAACGAGCCTTCATTCAGCGAAAGCGCCATCGCGTTGGCGGTAAAATCCCGCCGCCGCAGATCTTCGAGAATGCTCCCGGGGTGATACACCGGCTTCCCCGGCTTCGGAAACTCCTCTCGCCGGGCGCTGCTCACCTCCACCCGCACACTCCCGGGGAACCGCGCAAACAGCGTCTGCGAACCGGAGGCTTCGCCCCACAGCACCGCCCCCGCCGCTTCGAGCGCAGGCTTCAGGTCCAGCGCATTGCCCTGCACCGACACGTCGATGTCGCGCACCGGCGACCCGCTGGTCAGGTCCCGTACCGCCCCCCCGGTGAGAAACACGGTCATGCCGGCTTCGCGCGCGGCCTCGCGAATAGACTGCAGCGCACTCTGCTGAGAGGGAGATAGGCGGTTGGCGAGTAGGTAAATATAGTCGGGCATGGCTTGCGATGTTGCTCCAGCCGCCGTCCCAATTTACGCCCTCTGGATTTCGCCTTAAGGCTTATCTTTTGAAAGAGTTAGGGGCGCACGGGCGCTATTTGCAAAACAATAATTTAACATACTGGCACTCGCTTGGCTACCATTTCGCACAAGAATCGTTGCTTTACCGTTATGACGTGTCACAATTCGGCATTTTCCAATCTCGTTGATTTTGAACGAAATGTCCCATCCCATGCCTTCAAATCGTAAGAAAGTGATCGTCCGCAGCTTCAATCGAGAATGGGCCGCCGGCTACCTGCCCCCCTCCGGCTTCGTCCATGCCGGCCAGATCGAGTTGCTCGACCTCGCCGGCAAAGTCGCCGTTCTGCCCTTCGGCGAGCTGAAGTGGATCTGTTTCGTTCGCGACTTCAATTCCGGAGAAATCGGAAACCCGGAGCGCCTCTTGCGCAAAAACTTCGCCGGACGGCCTCGCATGGAGGGCGTCCACCTTCGCCTCCAACTCCGCGACGGCGACTCCCTGGAAGGCATCGCCGCCAACGATCTCACACTGCTCGATCCGCAGGGCATCCTTCTCACTCCTCCCGACCTGCGTTCCAACACCCAGCGGATTTTCATCCCCCGCCTCGCAATCGCCGGCCTCGAGGCCGTCGCCGTCATCGCCGGCCCCAAACGCCCGCAGCGCATCGAACGGCCGCTGCAGGAAGACCTCTTCAGCCAATCGCAATAACCCTGACTCGACCCACTCCACTCGACGGTTTCCTTCCCACCGAAGCAACCCGAGAGTCATCGTCCCACCCGAACCCCGGAAATTGTCATCCCCGCCCAATCGCAAACCCAAAAGCAGTCACCCCCAGCGCAGTGGAGGGATCTGGATCGGGCTTCCTCACCACCCGTTTCGACAGCAGCGCGTCGCAGAGAAACCTGGGCTCCCGGCAAAGCGAAGAAGCTGGCTCTGAGAGCGCACGGCTGCCCCATGGAAGCGGCCATCCGGCCCTCAGCCACTCTGGCGCCATGCACCACACCCCGGACCGATCCCCGTCTCCTCTACAATCCAAACCATGCATCTCGGAGAACTAGCGCGCCGCATGGACGCCAGCTGCCACGGTCCAGCTGACATCGAAATCACCGGCGTCGCCGGCATCGAGAGTGCTCATGCCGGCCAACTCACCTTTATCGCCAACAGCAAATATGCCTCGCAGGCCCGGACCACCAAAGCCTCCGCCATCCTCGTCACCCCCGATTTCGCCGACATCCCGACACCCACCCTTCGCACCGGAAATCCCTACCTCGCCTTCGCCCAGGCCGTCGCCCTCTTTTATCAACCGCCCGCCTACCCTCCCGGCATCCATCCGGCCGCCGTCATCGATCCCACTGCTACGATCGGCAGCCATGCCCACATCGGCCCCTATGCCGTCGTCGGCGCCGGAGTCGTCCTCGGCGACCACGCCACCTTGCTCCCGCACGTCGTCCTGTATCCCGGCGTCGCCATCGGCCATCACTTCTTTGCTCACGCCCATTCCGTCGTCCGCGAAGGCTGCCGGCTGGGCGACCATGTCCTTCTCCAGAATGGCGCCATCGTCGGTGGCGACGGCTTCGGCTTTGCCCGGGACGGCGACGGCCGATGGCATAAAATCCCGCAATCCGGCCCCGTCATCCTCGGCGATCGCGTCGAAATCCAATCGAACGCCTGCATCGATCGGGCCAGTGTCGGTGAAACCCGCATCGCTGCTGGCGCCAAAATCGACAATCTCGTCCAGGTCGGTCACGGCTCCTCGGTCGGCGAAAATACCCTGCTTTGCGCCCAGGTCGGCCTGGCCGGTTCCACCACCGTCGGCAGCAGCGTGATCCTGGCCGGGCAAGTCGGCGTCGCCGGCCACTGCCGGATCGGCGACGGCGTCATCGCTACCGCCCAATCCGGAATCCCCAGCGACGTGCCCGCAGGTCGCACCGTCAGCGGCTACCCGGCCATGGACAATCGCCAGTGGCTGCGCGCCGTCCCATATTTCCCCCGGCTCCCCGAGCTCTTCCGTCATGTGCGCCGCCTCGCCCGGCGCGAAAATGCAGTTCCCGATGCCGAACAGGTAGACTAGGCTCAAGCAATACCGACTTCCTTCACGAATGCATCCAAAAACGAATGTCGAATGAGATAGTCATTGGACCGCCCGTCACCTCCGATGAAGCCGCATCGTCCACCGACGCCGAGATTGCTCCAGGGCAACTGATTCGCGTTCTTCTGCTCGACGACCACCTGGAAAACCTGATGCTGCGCTCGACCATCCTGCGCAAGTACGGCTACATTACCGAAACCGCCGGCACCACCCACGAAGCCATCGAGCTCCTTGAGAAAATCGATATCGCCGTCCTCGACTATCACCTCGGGGCCGGCCAGTTCGGCACCGAGGTCGCCGCGGAGCTCCGCCGCCGTCGCCCCGAGGTCCCCATCATCATCCTCTCCGCTACCCTGGAGCGCCGTTTCGGCGGTGTCGAAGACATGCACCTGCTGAAGGGTTACAGCTCGATCGATGACCTGATCAACGCCCTCCGCTCCTTCGAGGCCAAGCTCCGCGGCAAACCAGTCGTCGTCAACGCTCGCGACTTCTTCTACTCCCGCATCAACATGGCCATGGGCGACGACGTCGTCCTCGAGGTGCTCGACGGCGATGGCAACTGGCAATATGTGAACGAGGCCTGCGGACGCCTGCTGGAGCAGCCCATCGAGTGGTTCACCGGCCGCAACCTCTTCACTGAATTTCCCGAGATCGCCCCCGACTGGAAGGAAATTTTGCAGACCGTCGTCAAGACCCGCGAAACCTACATCGACCGCACCTATCGCGGCCTGCTCAACCTTCCCCGCAAGGGCGAAGAGTGGGTTTGGAATGTCCTCGCCTTCCCCATGACTCTTCACAACAATCGCTCCGGAGTCGTCCTGGCCGCCCGCATCCTGGAAAGAAGAACATGAGCGAACCCTCCCTATGAGCCGGAAAGACATTCTATGCGGTCCCCGGATCTTCGCCGCCTCAGCCCTTGCCGTTCTCTCGCTCGCGCTCTCCGGATGTCACTCTCACTTCGTCGAAGCCGCCATCGACAACCAGGGCAGCGCCCCCGTGTCGCTGATCGAGGTCGACTACCCCAGCGCCAGCTTCGGCATCGGCAGCCTGGCTGCGCATACCCAGTTCTATTACCGCTTCAAAATCCAGGGCTCCGGACCGCTCAAGATCGAGTTCACCGACGCCGCAGGCAAAGTACACACCGAGCAAGGTCCCAACCTCGACCAGGGGCAGGAAGGCCGGATCATTATCGCCATTGACTCCAATGCCGACGTCGCCTGGCAGCCGAAGCTCACCGCTGCCCGATAATCGGCCCTGTCGAACAACAAAGCACAGCCAATTACCAAAGTTTTTAGACATCCAGCCGATTCCCGCTACAATCGGTGTGTAGGGCTGACGGCAAGGTGGTTGTTCCTACGCATTCATAAGTTATCTAATGGAGATCAACATGGAAACGAAGACCTGGACCCGCCCTGATTTTGAAGAGACCAGCCTCGGTTGCGAGATCAACTGCTACGCCCCCGCGGAAGTCTAACCCTTGCCGCAATTCAAACTGCTGGGGACAGCCGCCGGTGGCGGCATCCCCCAGTGGAACTGCGCCTGTCCGCTGTGCCATCTTTCCAGAACTCACCCGGAAATAGCGCCGCCTCGACTTCAGCTGCAGGCAAGCTTCTCCGTCGACGGCAAAAACTGGATCCTGATCAACGCCTCCCCCGATCTCCGCTTTCAGATTGAAGCCAATCCCGAGCTGCAGCCCTCTTTTTCACAAGGCCGTCGCAACACCCCAATTAAAAGCATCATCCTGACCGGCGCCGACCTCGACCAGGTCCTGGGCCTCCTGCTGCTGCGCGAGTTCCAGCCGCTGCACATCTACGCCACTCCGCTCGTCCGCCAGATTCTCGAGGCCAATACCTTCTTCCGCATGCTGCAGCGCGTTCCCGATCAACTCACCTGGACTCCGATCATTCCCGGCGTGCCCTTCCACCCCGCCGAAGGAATTACCTGCACCCCGAAGTCGATGATTGCCTCGCCGCCCTTCTACGCAAAAGACGCCGACATTACGGCTTCCCGCCAGATCAGCCTCGGCCTCGTCATCGAGAGCATTGGTGCATCAGCCAGCCTCCGCATCGCCTATACTCCCTCGCTCCCGGAAATCACCCAGGAACTCCTCGACATCTACGAATCCTGTGACGTCATCCTCGTCGACGGCGCCTTCTGGAGCGACGCCGAACTCAGCCGCACCCACTCCGGCACCCCGCTCGCCCGCGACATCGGCCACGTCCCCATGAGCGGCCCGGACGGCGCCATCGCCCGCCTCGCCTCGCTCACCAGGCCGGCCAAAATCTTCATCCACCTCAACAACACCAACCCCGTCCTCGACCCCCGCAGCGCAGAATACAAACAGGCCACCGACGCCGGCTGGCAAATAGGACACGACCGATGGCAACTGGACTAGCACCCGCTCCGGCAATCGATGCCCTCCTCACTCCCGACCAGCTCCGCGCCCGCCTCCAGGCGACCGGCGAAGCCCGCTATCACCACCGCCATCCCTTTCACCTCCGCATGCACCGCGGCGAACTCACTCGCGGCCAGCTTCAGGCCTGGGCGCTCAATCGCTACTACTACCAGAGCCGCATCCCCATCAAAGACGCCCTGCTCCTCGCCAGCAGCGACGACCCGGCCTTCCGCCGCGCCTGGCGCAAACGCATCCTCGATCACGATGGCGATCAGGACGGCTACGGCGGCGTCGAAAAATGGATCCAGCTCGCCGAAGCTGCCGGCTGCGACCGCGATTACGTCGTCTCCTGCACCGGAGTACTCCCCGGAGTCATCTTCGCCGTCGACGCCTACCTCGCCCTGGTCCGCGACAGCCCGCTCTTGATCGCCGTCGCCTCCTCCCTCACCGAACTATTCTCCCGAGACCTCATCTCCCTCCGCATGGACCAGATGCGCATCCACTACCCCTACCTCGTCCCTGGTCTCGCCTACTTCCAGGGCCGCCTCACCCAGGCTCCCGAAGACGCCGCCTTCGCCCTGCATTACGTGTCCACCCACGCCACATCCCGCGACGAGCAGGAACAGGTCATCGGCGCCCTCGAGCGCAAATGCGAGATCCTCTGGGCCCAGCTCGACGCCATCGACTACGCCTACGTCATCCCCGGTAACATCCCTCCGGGCTGCTTCGCGCCTACAATTGAGGCATGAAGCGAGGGCTTTCAAGGTGGAAGCAGGGGGCTTCTAGCACCCTGGAAAATCAAGAAATGTAGCAACCTTTAGGCCTGCGCTCGCACAACCAGATATGGATCTCGACACCATTCCGAAGCTGTCCCCCGGCTGCCGCCTCCATCCCAGCCAGCCGGTTCTGCTTGTTCCCGAAGGAACCCTCAACCTCGCCGGCCCGGCCCGCGACATCCTCGCCCATCTCGACGGCAAAACCACCGTCGCCGCCATCGTTGACGCCCTGCTCCAGCAATACTCCGGAGCACCCAAAGAAGAACTGACCCGCGACGTCCTCAATCTCCTCAACCGCATGGAACAGCGCGGCGTCGTCCGCACCCAAAGCGGCTAAAACCTTAGCAGCCATACCCAACCGGCAACACTCGGCGTGCCCCACTCTTCGCGCCGCTTCATCGTGCGATGAGTGGGAGGAAACGAATTTCTCCAATGGAAACCGCCATCCAGACCGTCCGCCAACCCTTCTCCCTCATCGCGGAGGTCACTCACCGCTGCCCGCTCCACTGCCTCTACTGCTCAAACCCGCTCGAGATGCAGCGCGCCGAGGCCGAGCTCTCGACCGGGGATTGGACCCGCGTCTTCCAACAGGCCGCAGCCCTCGGCATCCTTCACGTCCATCTCACCGGCGGCGAACCCCTCGCTCGCAAAGACCTGCCCGAACTCATCCGTTCCGCTCGCGCCGCCGGCCTTTACGTCAACATGATCACCTCCGCCGTCGGCCTCACCGAAGAACGCCTCGCCACCCTCGTCGACGCTGGCCTCGAACACCTGCAGCTCAGCTTTCAGGACATCGACGAAGCCTCCGCCAACCACATCGCCGGCACCCGGGCCCACGCCCTCAAACTCGCTCTCGTCCCCATCCTCAAGCGCTACCCGCTCGCCTTCACGGTGAATCTGGTCGTTCACCGTCTCAACCTCGATCGCCTCGAATCCTTCATTGCTCTCGCCGAAGAGCTCGCTCCCGACCGCCTCGAGATCGCCCACGTCCAGTACTACGGCTGGGCGCTCAGGAACCGCTCGTTGCTCATGCCCACCCAGCAGCAGGTCGACCGCTCCATACCCATTGTCGAGGCCGCCCGGCAGCGCCTCAAAGGCAAAATCCACCTCGAAGCCGTCTTTCCCGACTACTACGCCAGCTTCCCCAAAGCCTGCGTCGGCGGCTGGGGCAGCCAGATGATCCTCATCGACCCGGCAGGCCAGGCAATGCCCTGCCACGCCGCCGCCGTCATCCCCGCTCTCCGCTTCGACACCGTCCGCGAACACACCCTCGCCTGGATCTGGAACTCCTCCCCCGCCTTCAACCGCTTTCGCGGCGACAGCTGGATGTCCGATACCTGCCTCGCCTGCCCCCGCAAGGAGAAAGATTTCAGCGGCTGCCGCTGCCAGGCTTACCTTCTCACCGGCGATGCCGAAGCCATCGACCCCGTCTGCACCTACAGCCCCCATCACGCCCTGCTCCAGCCCTTAAGAGCCTCCGCTCCGGAGATCCTGCCCATCTGGCGCAGCTAGATTGAGCTGAAATCTACGTCGGCGGCGAACACACTCTATTCTGGTCGGAATTGAATTAGTGGGTGCCGGCATGCCATCGGATCTCGTAGCCCTGCTCTCTCAGCTTCTCGTGGCCTTCACCATCGAACTCGACAATGAGTACGAACACCAGGCGGCTCACCGCACCACCCGCCGCCATCTCGGCGCCGGCGTTCCCCGCGGCCCCTGGCTTACCTCCTTCGCCATGTATTGCAACTGCCTCCAGGCTCTGGGCGACACTCCTGTTTCCGTAGGGGACTTGGCCAAATCAGTCCGCGCCCCGACCAACCTGGACGGGATGCGTCGCTGGGGCTACATCCGGCTTAGTCCCCCGGCCGCTCAGCCCGGCAGCAGGCGTCTGAATGAAAACTGGCTCCTCGAGCCTACCTTCTTCGGTCGTTTGGCTCAGGAACGATGGAGTCCGCTCCCCAACCTCGTCGAACAGCGCTGGCATGAACGGTTTGGCACCAAGAAAATCACTACCCTCCGTGAGGCTCTTCTGAACATCGGTCGCGGTCTGGAGGTAGCTTACCCGGACTTCATGCCCATCCTCGGCTATGGTCTCTTCACGCGTGGCCGCGGTCCGCGCGACGAGCGGCCGATTCCTCCCGCCGCCGATTTCCCGTTGAGCGCCGAAGCGCCGCTTACGGCTCTGCTGTCCCGGCTGCTTTGTGACCTCGCCAATAGCTTCGAACGGGAGTCACCGATCGCCCTGGCACTCGCCGCCAACCTGCTCCGCACACTCGACACCTCCGGCATTCGCAATCGAGACCTCCCTCAACTCACCGGGACATCCAGGGAAGCTATCGCCATGGCGATGGGAATTCTGCGCAAAGCCAGGTTGGTCGAGACGAACAGCAGCGCCGGCAACACCATTCGGCTGACGCCCGGCGGCCTCCAGGCGCAGGCTATCGCGCTCGATCAGATCGCCGGGCTTGAGAACCACTGGAGACACCGCTTCGGCGACCATACGGTTCAAGCGCTTCGCCACGCCCTCGAGAGCCTCGTCGCAGGCCCGGGGGACCAGTCTCGGCTTCTTCTCCGGGGAATCCAACACTATCCGGACAACTGGCGTTCTTCCCTTCCCCGGCCGACCACCCTGCCTCACTTCCCCATGGTTCTTCACCGCGGCGGCTACCCCGATGGAAGCTGATCGCCCATGGCCGCTGCTGCCATGGCCGCTGCAGCCATGGGCGGAGCCGCTTCGGCGCCGGGGCTCTCCGGCCGAAAGCCCTGGGATCGGTCAATTGGCAGGATTTCCTTCATCTTCGTCTCGCAGCCCTCTGGCCCTGTGCCTGCAAAAGAATAAAATCAATCTGTCGTTCCGAAACTGGGCCGGCAAAACCCAAAGCAAACCGTCGCGAGACACCCGGCAAGGAGAACCAGCGTGAGCCACCTCGACAACCTATTGCAGCGCAATGAAGTCTTCGCCGCACAGCAGTCCGCCGCCGGCACATTGATGCCCTCGCTTCCAGACGCAATGCCGACGGTAAAGGCCGCCATCATCGGCTGCGCCGACATGCGCGTCGACCCCGCCCAGTTGCTGCAACTTCACCCCGGCGAAGCAGTTGTCTTGCGGAATATCGGCGGTCGAATCACCCCCGGCCTGCTCGAGCAGATAGCGCTCCTCGGACGCATTGGCCAGGTCGCCGGCAAGGTTCCCGGAGGCGGCGGCGAGTTTCACCTCATCGTTCTTCACCATACCGATTGCGGCATCACGCGCCTCACCGGCGACCCCGCCATGCTGGCCCACTATTTCCAGGTCCCGGAGGCGGATCTCCAGGCCAAAGCAGTCTCCGATCCACACACAGCGGTCACCGTCGACGTGGCTCTTCTGCGCTCGATTCCCGCCTTGCCGGCGCAGTGGCTGATCTCCGGCCTCGTCTACGACGTCTCCACAGGACTCGTCGAGACCGTCGTTCCCCCGGCCCCGGTTCGTTCCGCGTAGCCAGCATCCCGGTGCGCGCAAATGCCCGACGTACACTGAAAAGTGAATAATCCTTCTCCCCCGCGCCTGCGCATCGCTGCCATCGACTTCCTCAACCCCGCGCCGCTCATGTGGAACTTCGAGCACCCTCCCGAACAGTCCCGCCTCCGGCAACGCTACGAAATTCGCTACTCCATGCCGTCCCAATGTGCGGAAGACCTCCTCACCGGCCGCGCCGACATCGGTCTCGTTCCCGCCGCCGCCTTGGCGCTTGATCCCACCCTGCTCATCCTGCCCGGCTGCGCCATCGCCTCCAAAGGGCCGATTCGCTCGATCCTGCTCATCACCCGCCAGCCCGGCCCCGAGGCAGCGCAAACTGTCGCGACAGACACCTCGTCCCTCACCTCCGCCGCCTACACCGGGATCCTCTTCCGCAAATACTGGAACCCTTCAGCCCGCTTTCTTCCCTGCCCCCCCGACCTCGACCTCATGTTGCACTCGGCCGACGCCGCCCTGCTGATCGGGGACCCGGCGCTTCTCGCGCTCGAAGATCGCCATCGCCGCTTCGAGCGAACCAGGGAAGAACTGGAGTATCTCGATCTCGGCGAGGAGTGGACCAGGCGAACGGGAGTTCCCTGGGTCTCAGCCTTCTGGGCGATTCGCGAGGCCGCTGCAGAGCACCTCGCCCTCTCGGCTGCCTTCTCAACAGATCGCCTGATCGACGATTTTCAAGCCTCCCGCGATCGAGGACTCAGCCACATCGACGACATCGTTCTCGAGTGGGCCACCCGCATCGCGCTTCCCGAGGCAGTCATCCGTTCCTATCTGGCCACCAACATCCACTACACTCTCGATCTGGCCTGCATCGAAGGGCTAAAGACTTTCTACCGCTACGCCGCGCAATATTCCGTTCTCCCGGATGTGCCGGACCTGCGTATGCTGAAAGCAGACTCCCCGGTCGACGGCATTTCCTCAAGCCCGGTGACCTGAAAAGAGCGTCCAAGTCAAAGCATGATGGCTGCCCCACCCAAAGCGAACGCTCCTGCATCGGCGGCCAGGCACGCAGCCGCGAAAGCACCGGCTCACGCCTCTCATTCGTTGATTCCTCATTGGCTCGTGCATCTCGGAAGTCTCGGGCTCTTTGGCGTCGCCATCGCCGACTCGTCGCCCATCCCATTGCCGCTGCCCGGCAGCACCGACCTGCTCCTTCTGCTGCTCGTCGCCCATCACGGCAATCCCTTCCTGCTGACGGCCGCCGCCGTCACCGGCAGCGCCGTTGGAGGGTTTCTCACCTGGACCGCCGGCAAAAGCGGGGGAGAGGCCCTGCTGAGCCGCACCGTGCCCGCCCGCTTCCGTCAGCGGCTGGAGCACTGGGCGACCGACCATTCGTTCGCCTCCATCACCGTCGCCGCCATCCTGCCGCCGCCGGTGCCCTTGACGCCCTTCTTGCTCGCCGCAGGCTCGCTCGGCATCTCGCTCAATCGTTATCTCGCCGCGCTCATCCCGGCAAGAATCGTCCGCTACGGCGCGATAGCCTGGGCCGCGGCCACCTACGGCCGGGTCATGATTCGCTGGTGGACCCGGAATCTGGCCGGATGGTCGAACATCATTCTCACTACATTTCTCGTCATGCTCGTCGGCAGCATCGTCTACGGTATCTGGCAATACCGGCGGCAGAGCCAGGCCGGCCAAGCCTTCGCTTAAAGCACTTTCCCTATAGATGTAGACCAGGAGATGTAGACCAGGAGATGTATACCAACGAAGGCACGCTCGGTCGCCGCTTTCTTTTAGAACAGGCCGCCATGGCATCTGCCGCCATGGCACCTATTGGAAAGTTCATACACATACCGAAAAGCCTCGAGCCCGCTAGATCTCCCATCGCAGCAACGAAGCGCCGCACGTAAAACCCGCCCCCACCGAAGCAATCAGGATCAGGTCCCCCTTGTGCAGCCGGTCGCTGCCGCGGGCCGTATCGAGCGCCAGCGGGATCGTCGCAGCCGTCGTATTGCCATAGCGGTCGATGTTGATCACCACCTGCTGCTCGGTCAATCCCAGCCGCTCCGCGCAGGCCTGGATAATCCGCTTGTTCGCCTGGTGAGGAATGAACCGCACCAGGTCGGAGACCGCCACCTGGTTCCGCTCCAGCACCTTCTCGCAAGTTTCCATCATTTTGCGCACCGCATACTTGTACACCGCCTGCCCATCCTGGTGGACGAAGTGCATCTTGCTCGCAATCGTCTCCGCCGAGGTCGGATGCAGGCTGCCGCCGCCCGGCATATACAGGGAATGTCCTCCCGAACCGTCGATCTCATGCAGGTAGTCGATCAATCCCGTCTCGCTCTCCTCCGCCGGCTCGATCAGCACCGCCCCGGCGCCATCGCCGAAGAGAATGCACGTCGTCCGGTCCGTGTAGTCGAGAATCGACGACATCTTGTCCGCGCCGATTACCAGCACCTTCGAATGCGTCCCGGACTCGACAAACTTCGCCCCCACCTGCAACGCATACACAAACCCCGAACAGGCCGCCGACAGATCGAATCCCCACGCCCCGTGCGCTCCCAGCTTGTCCTGCACCAGGCACGCCGTCGCCGGAAAAAGCATATCCGGCGTCACCGTCGCCACGATGATCAACTCGACCTCGCTGGCCGCGATACCCCGCTCCGCCAGGCATCTCTGCGCCGCCTCCACCGCCAGGTCGCTGGTCGCGACATCCTTCTCCGCAATATGCCGCTCGCGAATGCCGACCCGGTCCACGATCCATTGGTCGGAGGTGTCGATAATCTTTTCCAGATCGAAATTTGTCAGGATTTTCGGAGGAACATAAGTGCCGAGGGCACTGATCTTTGCACGTCGCGCGACGCGCCCTGCTGTGGTCAATTCGGGCTCTCCACTTGCTAAAGACACTTGCTTGATTGTCTACGACCGGACGCGCCGCTGTCCACGTCGACCCCGGGTGGGTAGTGGTCAGGTTTGAAACTTGACCACTACCGCCAGGTGCCACAACTCCTCGCAACCGCGCAACGCCGTGAGCGCGCCCGGTAAGATCCGCTCCCTCGGCATAACTCATCGAAGACGCCATGCCCGGCGGCGCCAGACATTTTGGGTCTGTGGCACTATGAAGTGCATCCCAATTGTCGACTGGAGGCGTTGCCGATGAATGCTCGCAATCGCACCATACTGATCGCCGCCGGTTCCGTAGTCGTTCTCATTCTTCTCGTCGTAGCGTGCGTGCCCCTGTTCCTGAACGCCGACAACTTCCGCGGCCGCATCGAAACCGCGCTCACCAACTCCCTCGGACGAAAAGTCACACTCGGCAAGCTCAACCTCTCCGTATGGTCAGGCAGCCTCGTCGCCGAGAACGCCACCATCGCCGACGATCCCGCCTTCAGCACCCAGCCCTTCCTTCAGGCAGCCTCCGTCAAAATCGGCGTCGAGGTCATGCCCCTTCTCTTCAACAAGCAGCTCCATATCCAGAGCTTTACTCTTGAATCGCCAAAGATCAGGCTGCTGCGCACCGGCACCGGCGCATGGAACTACTCCAGCATCGGCAGCGCCTCGACAAAAACCTCCGGCAAACAGCAGGACACCGCCGACATCCTCCCCGGCCTGACCGTCGGCAGCGTCGACGTCAACGACGGCCAGCTCCTCGTCGGCAGCCTGCCCGCCGCCGGCCGCGCCGCCCTGCCCGACCGCGTTTACGACAAGCTCAGTCTCAACGTGAAGAAATTTTCCTTCGACAAACAGTTTCCCTATTCCGCCTCCGCCAACCTGCCGGCCGGCGGCGCCGTCTCGATCACCGGCAACGCCGGGCCGGTCAATCCGAAGGACGCATCCCTGACGCCCTTTTCCGCGCATCTCGAAATCAAGCATCTCGATCCCCTGGCCGCCGGATTCGTCGACGCCACCGCAGGCCTCACCGGCACCGTCGACTCCATCACCACCGACGCCCTTTGGAACGGGGCGCAGTTGCACATCACCGACATGACCATCGAGGCTCCGCATCTCACTCTGGCCGGCAGCAACACCCCCACAGCGCCGCCGCCCGCCGCCCCGGCCGGCAACACCATGCTCAGCAACTTCCTCCTCGATAAGCTCAACATCAAAAACGGCGCCCTGACCACCACCACCTCCGGCCGGCAGGGCGCCCCCTCCGTCTACCAGCAGCTCAACGCGACCGTCACTAATTTCTCCTCGAAAAGCGCTGCGCCCTTCACCCTGAGCGCCCAGATCCCCGGTGCTGGGACCGTTAACGTCACTGGCGCCGCCGGCCCGCTCAATCAGCAGACCGCCTCCGCAACCCCGTTTGACGCCCAGGTCACCCTGCGCCACATCGATCTCGCATCGGGCGGAATCCTCGCCCCCGAAGCAGGTTTCGCCGGTCTCGCCAATCTCGATGCCAAGGCGGTTTCAAATGGACAAGCCATTACCGTGACCGGCCTCGCGCATGTCGACGGCATCCGGCTCGCGAAAGACGGCTCCCCGTCCTCGATCCCCGTGGACGCGACCTTCGCCTTCAACCAGAATCTCGCCGCGATGTCCGGCGCCATCCAAAGCGCCGTCGTGAAGATCGGCAGCGCGCCGATCGACATCTCGGGCACCTACCAGACCAGCGGCCCGGCAACCACCTTCAATCTGAAGGTCAACGGCCAGGCCCTTTCCATCGATCAGCTCCAGGCCTTCTTACCCGCGCTCGGCGTTCACCTGCCGCCCGGCTCCCGCCTGCAGGGAGGCGCCGTCACCGCCGCTCTCGCCGTCACCGGCTCGAGCGCCAGCCCCGTCATCAGCGGGCCCGTCACTCTCGAAAACACCCAGCTCAGCGGCTTCGACCTCGGCTCCAAACTCTCCACGCTCACCGCGCTGACCGGCGGTTCCCGCACCGGCTCCGCAACCGCAGTTCGCTCGCTCAAGATGAACCTGCGGGTCGACGGTGGCAATATTCGCACCGACAACGTCGCTCTGGTCATGCCGGCGCTCGGCTCCGCAACTGGAAACGGGACCGTCAGCGCCGCCGGCGCCCTCAACTATCAAATGGTGCTCAAGCTTACCGCGCTCAGCGGACACAGCAGCGCCCCAGCCTCGTCGGCAGGAGGCATCGCCGGCCAGCTCATGGGCATGATCCCCGGCGGAGGAGCCTCGCAAGGCCTCGGCGGACTCGCCGGCGGCGCGCTCAAGAACGGCATCCCCATAGCCATCGGCGGCACCACCGCCAACCCGACCTTCACCCCGGACATGAAAGGCCTCGTCGCCGGCCAGGGTCTTAACGCCGCGCAAGGCCTGCTCAAGGGCAGGAACTCGCAAACACAGCCCCAGGCGAATCCCCTCGGCAACGCCCTCGGCGGCTTACTCGGGCCCAAAAAATAACCCGATTGCACTATCGAAAAAACAGCAAGATCGGCGGAGAACAAGACAGGCGGAGCAACGCTCAGAGGTGCTGAGCCTGCACCGCCTCACCTTGCATACCAGCTCATCCCTCCGCCTCAGGCCTTCGCGCTCGCCTTCAGCTCGCCCACCGCCCGATACCCCTGGTTGATCGCGCAATCCGTATACGCATAAGCGTCCGCATCCGCGTTCGCAATCGCAATTCGTCCCAACGGCTGCCGCGCCGCCACGCAAGGCCCTGCACCGCCATTCAACCAGAACGGATCCCACAATGAGTTGTACTGGTATGCATACCCATGCGGCCAACGATTCACCGTGATCGCCGCAATCTCGCTCGCCGCATCGAATCCCCCGCTCCCCAGGCTCCGCGCCAGCTGCTCACGAATCTTTCGCTCAAAATCCGCAAACGGCGTCGCATAAAGCGCTGCCCGTCCCGCGCGATGCTGCAGGCGGCTCGGCAATCCCGGCTGGCATGGAAAATGATGCATCGTCAGCACGATCGGCTCGTCCGGCCTGGTCGTCGCGTGATAGTCGCCGATACTCACCCGCTGATCCAGGCTGACATTCGGAAAGTAGCTCCCCGGCGCATACGTCGATCCTGCCTTGAGCTTCACAAACGCCTGCCAGTTCTTCAGCGCCACATTCGTGTAAACGATCGGCACCTTCTCCGCCGCACTCAACGCCTCAGCCTGCTCCTTTGGCAGCTCCGACGCGATATACGGAATCATCGTGTGCCAGCACGCCAGAATCGCATGTCCCGCCCGCACCGTCTTCAACCTGCCCTGCTCGGAATACGTGACCTCGACCTCGGTCGCTTTCGCCGGGTCACCGAGATGCTTTACCTTCACCACCGTGCTGCTCAGCCGGATCCGCACGGCATTCGCCGCCCGGTCCAGCCGGTCATACTTCACCTGCGTCGTCACGATGTCCTGCGCATTCTTCCCCGGCACCGCTTCAGCAATCAGACTCCGCACCAGCAGCCGCGCAATCGAAGCATTGCCATCCGGAAAATGAAAGAAATACTTCTCCGCCTCTTCATCCGGGATAGCGTCGCGGCCCATCCCCGGCCCCGCGCCCGGCGCAAGGTTCAGCCCATCGAAACCCGGCAGGCCCAGACCCCACGCATCCTGCGCCGAAACCGCATCGATCCCCAGCCCATACAGCGGCTGCGGATGCGCCTGCAGCAACGCCACCACCTGCGCGTCCACCTTGCAAAGGTCGCTCAGATAGCTCGCATAACTCAGCCGCGCCAGCTTCGCCTTCTTCTCATCGGAGCTCAGCCCCGGCAGCAGCTCCGCCTTCCCGGTATAAAGCCGCTGATAGTCCGCCTTCGCCTTCCCATTCATCGGGGCCTCGGCAAGAAAGCGCCGCCACACCTCCGACTCACTCACTCCCGCGGCCTTCCCGCCCCACATCGGCGACGGATTCACCACCAGCCGATCGCTCCCAAACGTCTCCTTGTCAAAGAAAATCTTCGGCTCCAGTCCCAGCGAGGCGAACAGCTTCTGGTCCGCAACCCGCGCAAAGCTCTCCACATCGATGCCCAGGTCGCGCACCACTCCCCTCGCGACAGCACTATACGGCTCCGGGCTCTCGATCGCATACGTCCCGCCAAAGCCCAGCATCTTCGTGCCGCCGACGGTAAACTCGTTCCGCTTCGCATGCCCGCCAAAATCATCCAGCGGGTCCAGCATCAGCACCTTCGCCTGCGGCCCCGCAGCCTGCCGAAAAAACCGCGCCGCCGACAGCCCGCTGATGCCGCAGCCCACCACCACCAGGTCATAACTCTCGCCGGTCGCTTCCGCCGCCCCCGCATGGTCCCAGAAGTTGCCGTCGCGCACGCTATGGGCTACGGTGTAAGACCCCTCGTGAGTCCCACGCATGCCCGTCGTCGCCGGAGGATCGTAGCCCGCCGAGTTCTGCGGCTCCGCAACCGCCCCCTGCCCCTGCAAACCATAAGGTACCGCCGCAGCGCCGACCGTCATCGCCACGCCATTCAAAAAGTCGCGCCGCGTAATCCGCCGCCCCATGCCCAGTTCTTTATCGCTGAAAGTCATTCCCTTCCTTCCATCGCCAGCCCCATCGCCAATCCGCGGTGCCCCACATCTCGCTTTCGAGATACGGGTCTTCCCCGATTTTCCAACTACCCCAGCAAAGCTCGCGCCGCATCCATCCCCGTCCCTACCGCCCCATCCATAAATCCCTGCGAATCCTCCGACACATGTTCCCCCGCAAACAAAACCTTCCCATGCGCCCGCCGCAGCAAAGGCTGAACCGTTAACCATTGCCCCGGGTGATACACCGCGTAGGCCCCATGCACCCATGGATCGTTCTGCCACGCCTTCGAATGCGTCGCCATCACCGCGCCCTCCGCCTTCGGCGATACCGCCAGCAGGTCGCGCGTCACCTGCTCCTTGCGCGAAGCCTCGCTCTCCGCCGCCAGCACGTCCGCCTTATCGCCGACCGAGTACGAGCACAGAATCCCCATTGGGCCAGCCTGACCCTGGGTCGTATGAAAATACTCATGCGAAGTCTCATCGCTCATCATCGAAAAATTCTCATCGCCCCAGAACCGCTCGCGGCAAAGTATCTGCGTCTTTAGAATGCGCCCATACTCGAGCTCGTCCGCCGCGTCGGCCTGCGCCGGCGACAGCGGCGGGTCGAAGCGGATCGACGACAACACCGACGACGGCGCAGCAAAAATACAAGCATCTGCCGTGAACTTCTCCTTCGCCGTCGCTACCCTCACCATCCCCGCCCGCTGCTCGATCCCCGTCACCGGCGAGCTCAAACGCAGCGTCCCCACCGGCAGCCGCGCAATAATCTCATTGACCAGCTGCGTATTCCCGCCGCGAACATGGAAGTCCATCTCGTCGGTGTCGTCAGGGTTGAGATAGTCGCTGTTCGCATACGACTCCGCCTCCGCCAGCGCCGAGGCGCTTCGCATCGACTCGCCGATATCGGTGCTGTCGATCAGCTCTCGTATCTGCAGGTCTTCTTCCGTAAAGCCGATCCTGCGCAGCCACGCCCACCAGTCGTAGTTATCCAGACGCCTGAAATCCGCCGGCCCATCCTTCTTGTAGGCCGCCACAAACTTCTTCCAACCCGCATGCGCCGCGGCAGAAAACTGCCATTCGCCCGGCTTCTTCACCTGCCCCGCAAGCAGCAGCCAGATGCGGTAAGCATGCGGCTCCAGCGGCACCTTCAACTCTTCGCAAAGCCCCAGAATGTGCTTCTGGTCCTTGCCGATCCACTCCCCGCCCATTTCGCAAACCAGCTCCGGAGCCTCCGGGAAACGATACGACCACGCACGCCCGCCCGGCCGGTCCCGCGCCTCGACAACCGTCACCTTCCAGCCCGCCTGGTTCAGCCGGTAGGCCGCCGAGAGACCCGCTAACCCTGCGCCGATCACCAGGCACGAATGCTGCGGCCGCGCCGCCCACCCGTATCGCACAAACGGCGACCCGCAGGCAGCAAGAGAAGCCGCGCGCAAAAACTCACGGCGGTTCATCGGCAGCAATACTCCTCGGTCAAGATGACGATGAAGCAACGTTCAAGAAGGTTCATTCCGCAATGCTAGAGCATTTTCTCAGGAAGTCTAGGCCGGAGCAGCCGCGCCATTGAGATTGCGTCAACGTACGTATCCCCCCTCCGTGAATAGTTCTCGAAGACGCCTTCTCTTTCAAATCCGAAGTCTTCATAGAGAGCGATGGCTCTGCTGTTATCGGCCCAGACGATGAGTTCGACTCGCGTGCATCCCAGCCATGTGTCAGCCATGTCGAGCAGTGCCGTCAGAAGAGCGCGGCCGACGCCTCGGCCTGTGTGCCTGTCATGGACCGCCATTCCAATTCCAGCAGCATGAGCTCTGCGTGGGTTATCGTTTGGGTAAATGCCTCCCATGCCAACCACAGTTCCCCCGATCGTTGCCACGAGAGATCGGTTTCGCTCCGGGGCGCTCGCTTGACGCCTGCTAACTTCATCCAAAGTGACGTAAGGAGGCTCCAACGTTCCTCGGATCACCTCTGGCTGATTCAGAATCCGCACCACGGCGGCCCCGTCAGCTTGCTCCAAACCTCGTATCTCGATCTTTTCCATCGCACCCCCCTGGAGCACCCAGGTAGCGTGCTCATCAAGCACGGCGGTCGGTAGTGTCCTAATTTGCCTGTCCGGAGTACTTTTCCTGCTTGCTTGGATGACCTTTGGTCAGCGTGATAGTTTTCCTATTCACACCGCAATATATCAATCGCCGGAAATCAAACTCCAGCTTTTTGTCGAGGGCGCTAAGCATCTTTACGTGAACAAAGGCCTCAATCGGCAACCCGAACATAATAGTAAGACTGGGAATTAGCTTCATCGAGGACGGTGTCAATGACCACCCGATATTCATTCTTAGGCGGGACCCAAAGCGCCTCCTCCGTGACAAATGCAGAGTATTTTCTTTCTGTTCCAATCGCGAGGTTAGTTCGCACGTCTCGGATGCAAAGTTGGCGGCTGGTATTGTTTGTGAGGGAAAAGCTTATTCTTACCTCAGTCTTTCCTCCGGTGTAGGTGGCGACAGGCTTAAACTCCCTGGCCTCGTTTTCCCATGCGGTAAAAGAGTCTCTCTCGATAGAGAAATCCCCAATGTCCAACCACTGGTAAAAATCAGCTTCCTGAACTTCGACACTCTTCCGGCTAGCTTCAGCAGCTTTAGCCGTTTCCTGCGCCTGTACGGCAATAAACCACAAGGTGGCAAGCGACCCCCATGCTGTTACCCCGTTGGGCCAAGCGAAAATGCTGTGCCAACCTGGAGGGTGCCATTCGGCCTTTTTTATGTTGGAATAGGACTCTTTTTCACACGCTATTCCGGTGGAAGCACGTTCGTAAGAATGGGGGGGCTCTTGTGCTGCATACTTGGCGGCTTTTTTGTCATCGTAGAGGGTTATGAATATTGCGGACCCAATAAACAAAATGGTACCGATGCCAAGCTTTTTCAACATAATAGAGAAAATGTATCACAAAATGTCTTGACTCTGCATACTTATTGGAGTACATTAAGTACATCCAGGTTAGCCATGGCAAACGTACTTAACATGGATACGCTTCACATTCACCCGGCTACCACGCCCACAGCAGCCGTGAGATCTTTCATCGTTCAGGAGTTCAGAAATGCCAACGCCTAACCCGAAGAAGATGGGAAGACCGACATTGCCACAGGGTCACGCAAAGGCTGGCCGCGTTCAAGTCCGCATGAACGATACCGAACTGGGCAAGATCGCGGCCAAGGCAAAGGCCAGCAAGCAAACCGTTTCAGAATGGGTGCGAAGCATTTTGATTGCCGCAATGGAGGCTTAGTCATGGTCAGCGCGATCATTGGTATGTTGGCGGTAGCAAGTGGAATTGCGCTAATAGTGAAAGTTGTGAGGTCGAGGTCATGAAATCCAAATTAGGACACTACCCGGCGGTCGCCGCGCGATTCTTCTGACATAGCAATTGTCCTTGCCAGTTGTCCTTGCCAATTGTCTTTGCTCGTCCGGCTCGGTCCTGATCATCAGGTCCTTGACTTTATCCATAAAACCGGATATTTTTGGCAAATTAACATACTACTTGAGCTTGCACCGTCTTTTCTTCAGCTCGTGGGCACTGACGTGAATCGCATAGGCCACTTGTAAACAAACAAATCTTGGCGCTAGCCGCATCTTCATCTGGAGGTCAACCGTGAAAAGCTCATCGAGCAGCGACGGTTGTTATAACTCCGATCGTCAACATACCCCTCAATCAGGGAACGACCTCCTCTGCCGCGCCTCCGTAGTGACCGCGCGCAGCTGGCGCAGCGAGCCCGTTCCCCCGGGCGTCGCCGGCATCTTCTGCCGCCAGCGATGGTTCAGCTGCTACGCCCGCAGCGAGTGCCGCTTGCAACCCTCCTTCTAATTCCTGCCCTTGCACCGCCCGGCCATCCCTCTTCACCAATAAGCCCGGGCGCACCCCTGCAACTGTTAGCGAACCAAGAGGACGGAAGCCCATGCACTCTCTACTGCAAAAAGAACTCGCCACCTATGAATCCCGCACTCCCTCGTCCCGCGACGCGCTGAAACGCGCCCAGCCCCGCATGCCCCTC
Source organism: Acidisarcina sp. (assembly GCA_965199205.1). Lineage (GTDB taxonomy): Bacteria > Acidobacteriota > Terriglobia > Terriglobales > Acidobacteriaceae > Acidisarcina. The sequence goes on along the minus strand of OZ240688.1, from coordinate 4,764,104 downwards.
GGCGTCGCCTCGAACTTCCGCAGCTACGAGCCATGGCCGCTCTACATCAAGGACGCCAGGGGCACCCACATCCACGACCTCGACGGCAACGAATACATCGATTTCAATCTCTGCTTCGGCGCGCTCATGGCCGGCCACTGCCACCCCGCCGTCGTCGCCGCCGTCCAGGAAAAACTCCAGACCGGCACCATGTACGGCATGCCCCACACCCTCGAATACGACCTCGCCGACGAAATCTGCCAGCGCTTCCCTATGGACCAGGTGCGCTTCGGGTCGAGCGGCACCGAAGTCACGATGCACGCCATCCGCCTCGCTCGCGGCTTCACCGGCCGCGACAAGATCGTCAAGATGGAAGGCGCGTACCACGGCGTCCATGACTCCGTCCTGGTCAGCATGAAACCCAGGCTCGACCTCGCCGGCGCGGGCGACCACCCCACTCAGGTCCCCGCCGCCGCCGGCGTTCCCATGGACACAGTCAAGAACACCCTCGTCGCCCAGTTCAACGACCTCGCCGCCGTCGAGCGCCTCTTCGCCGAGAACCCCCGCCAGATCGCCTGCATCATCGTCGAGCCCATCATGATGAATATCGGCGTCTGCATGCCCGGGAAAGGCTACCTCGAGGGCCTGCGCGAGATCTGCACCCGCGAAGGCGCGCTGCTCATCTTCGACGAGGTCAAGACCGGAGCCAAGCTCGGCCGCGGCGGCGCCTGCGAATACTTCGGCATCGAGGCCGATATCGTCACCCTCGCCAAATCGATCGGCGGAGGCTTCCCTCTCGCCGCCTTCGCCGCCAGCAAATCCGTCATGGACATGATCGCGCAGCACAAGGTCTTCCACGCCGGCACCTACGCCACCAACCCGCTCGTCATGGCCGCCGGTCTCGCCACCTTCCGCGAAGTCCTCACCCCCTCAGGCTACGGCCACGTCACCAGGATCAGCGAAGCCCTCGTCGACGGCTATAACCAGATTCTCAAGACCACTTCGATCAAAGCCTACGTCGAGTCCGCCGGCGCCAACGGCGCCCTCCTCTTCTATCCAAAAAAAGTCCGCAACTACCGCGAATGGCTCAAAGTCGACATCGATCTCTGGAAGCTCTACTGGTTCGGCATGATCAACCAGGGCGTCATGGCCCAGCCCTACTGGTGGGACGAGCAATGGACCATCTCCATGGTCCACTCCTTCGCCGACGTCGACCGACATCTGACGGCGTTCGAAAACATCGCTCCCGCCCTCGACCGAATGCAGGCCGAATCCAAACTCCAAACCGTCAGCTAAGCTCCAAACCGTCAGCTAAGAACGACAGCTCGAACCCACCACCAAAGTGTCATCCTGAGCGCAGCACAAAGATCTGCAGTTCGCTGGCGTTCGCACCATCGAGGGTGCCCCATCCTTGTCACAGCTCCATCGTGACAAGGGTGGGATCGAACAATCCTCCACCAACCCACGTCTAACAAATAAACCGCAAACCAGACACCTGCGGATTTACCATGTGAATCAACCAGCGGCCAAAACCGCGCATCCTGAATAATCCTCGCGGAGGTGAATTGGGCAAGACGATCGCAATCGGGCACAAGTCCGGCCTCAAGCGCGTCCTCGGCCGCAAAGACCTCGTCCTGCTCTTCATCGTCGCCGTCGCCAACCTCAACATGGTGCCGCCGATCTCCGCCTCCGGCCCGCTCACCATCTGGCTTTGGCTCATCGCTCTCAGCCTCTTCTTCTGGCCGCAGGGCGCAGCCGTCACCGAGCTCTCCCAGAAATGGCCCGGCGAGGGCGGCATCTACCTCTGGGCCAAGCGCAGCTTCGGCGAAAAACACGGCTTCTTCGCCGGCTGGTGTTACTGGCTCTCAAACGTCTTCTATCTCCCCACTGTCATCCTCTCCTGCATCGGCGTCGGCCTCTACGTCGGCGGCCCCAACATCCAGCGCCTCGAGCACAGCAGCCTTTTCACCGGCGCCGTCTCGATCGCCATTATCGTCTTTCTTCTCCTGCTGAATATCCGCGGCCTGTCGTTAGGCAAATGGATCAACAACCTCGGCGGCCTCGGCACCATCGTCGGCGCAGCCCTCATCTGCCTGCTCGCCGGCCTCACCCTGCAACACCATGGCTCCGCCTTCCATCTCTCGCAGCTCCACCAGGGCATCACCGACTGGCGGCTCATCGGGGCCTTCGGCACCATCTGCTACTCGCTCATCGGCCTCGACCTCGCCTCCATCATGGGCGACGAAATTCAGGAGCCGCGCAGGAATCTGCCCTTCGCCATCTTCTGGGGAGGCCTCGCCGCCGGCGTCATCTATCTCGGCGCCACCCTCGCCATGCTCATAGCCATGCCCCAGCAGGACATCGGCATACTCTCCGGCATCCTGCAAGGCATCAACATCATGGCCTCGCATACCGGCCTGCTCATCGTCGTCGCGCCCCTCGCCTTTCTCGAGTGCATCTCGATCCTCGGCACCGCCTCGGCCTGGTTCAGCGGCACCGCCCGCCTGCCCTTCGTCGCCGGCATCGACCGTTACCTGCCGCCCATCATCGGCAAAATCCACCCCAAATACGGCACCCCCTACATCAGCCTCATCCTGTTCGCCATCCTGTCGTCGGGCCTTATCGGCATGAGCTTCATGGGAGCCTCCGTCACCGAGGGCTATCTCACCCTCCTCGATCTCGCCGTCATCCTCCAGCTCCTGCCCTCGAGCTACATGTTCCTCGCCCTGCTGAAACACACCCTCGCCGAGAGCAGCGAACTCAACGCCTCCAGGCCCTACCTGCTCGCCAACGCCGTCGCCGGCCTCACCACCACCGGACTCGGCATGGTCGTCGCCTTCGTCCCATCCCGCCAGGTCAACTCCGTCTGGCTCTACGAAATCAAGCTAGTCCTCGGCTGCGCCCTCGTCTTCGGCACCGCCTACTTCTTCTACCGCCGCTCCCTCGGCCACACCCGCGACGCAGAACTCCTCGAAATCACCACCGCCGACGCCTCTTAATCGAGTTTTCCCACTTCACTCACCAGACCTTGGCAAGGTTCTCCAGGCTCTGGCGATAATCCTCCCGCTCAACCTTGGCCCGAATGCCGAAATCTCCGAGCAGTGTCATCATCTGCCCCACGGGCAGGCCCGCCACCTCCGCGGCCTTGCCCAGCGATGCTTCCCCTTTCTTATATTTCTCCACCGCAAGCAGGACTCTACCTCGCGTCACCAGATCGCGCACCGCCTTGGAAAGGTCGCTCCGCTCTTCCCGGCTGATCGCGCTGACAAACTCATAGTTGTCCTTATCCATTCGGATACTCATCGTTTTGGTCATAATTGCTCCTCCAATCTTCGTTTCGCGTCTTCGACAATCCAAGTCTTATAGCGTCCATATCTGGCAAGTGAGCGGAGACGAGCGAGCGCATCGCTTCTATCAATCAGCCCTTTCTGCCGGCTTCTCAGCAGAAGCGCCACCGCCGTGGTGAAGTGAAGGCCTGTCAGCTTGCAACCATTGATGCCACGCTTGTCGTCGATGCCAATCAGTCTCGCCCCCTCCTGAAGCGCAAGGGCGATGGCTTCCGACTCCCCGCGCCCCATATTGAAGTCATCCCTCAGCTTTATGGTCAGCTTCTTATCTCTTACTCCTCGAATCACAATTCTCGACTCGTCGATCGCTCGGCGAATCATCAAAGCATCCAGGGTTTTCTCCCCGCCGCAACACTCCTCCGCAACCGCGCGTGGAATCGCAACCTCCATCCCTATTTCGTTCAGAAATAAGTCCAGTAGTTCGATTTTCGCCGTCAAGATTAGGGTCGATGAATCGAAAATAAACATTGTGACAAAGTATTACAACCGTAATTATACTTGCTTTCTCGACAGAGACCATCCGCTTAGAATGCTCTTGAGGATGCAAATGGCCAACGCCCAAACCACCACTACCCAACAACACCCCAACTTCATCAACGGCGCATTCACCAAACCCACCTCCGGAAAATGGATCCCCGTCTACGATCCCTCCACCGAGGAAATCATCGCCGAGATCCCCGACGCCACCACCGCGGAAGTCGACTCCGCCATCGAAGCCGCCCGCTACGCCTTCGACGAAGGCGGCTGGCCGCAGACCACCGCCCAGGAGCGCGGACGCATCCTCTTCCGCATCGCCGAAAAAATTCGCGCCGAGGCGCCCATGCTCGCCGAGCTCGAGTCCCGCAACTCGGGCAAGCCCGTCGTTGAAGCGGAATTTGATATCGCCGACGCCGCCACCTGTTTCGAATACTACGGCGGCCTCGCCACCAAGATCTCCGGCTCCGTCAACCCCGTCCCCGACAACGCGCTCTCGCTTACGCTCAAAGAACCGGTCGGCGTCGCCGGCCAGATCATCCCCTGGAACTTCCCCCTGCTCATGGCCGCCTGGAAGCTCGCCCCCGCGCTCGCCGCCGGCTGCTGCTGCGTCCTCAAGCCCGCCGAGCAAACCCCACTCACTGCCCTCAAGCTCGCCGGCTGGCTCACCGAATGCGGCGTCCCGCCCGGAGTCGTCAACATCATCACCGGCTACGGGGAAACCTCCGGCGCGCGCCTCGTGTCTCATCCCCAGGTTGATAAGATCGCCTTCACCGGCTCGGCCGCCGTCGGCAAAATCATCATGCGCACCGCCGCCGACTCGCTCAAGCGCGTCACACTCGAGCTGGGCGGCAAGTCCCCCAACATCTTCTTCGCCGACGCCGACTTCGAGGCCGCCATCGACGGCGCGCTCTTCGGCTGCTTCATCAACCAGGGCGAAGTCTGCTCCGCCGGCAGCCGCGTCCTCGTCGAACGGTCAATCTATTCCAGGTTCGTCGAGGCCATGACCGAGAAGGCTAAGAAGATCGTCCTCGGTCCCCCCCTCGACCGCGCCACCAAGATGGGTCCCTTGGTCAGTAAGGAACAATTCGACCGCGTGAGGAGTTATCAGGAGTTAGGTAAGTCCGAAGCCAAGACCGCCATCGGAGGCAATCGCCCCAAAGGCCTCGACCACGGCTACTACGTCGAACCAACTATCTTCTACGACGTCGATAACTCCGCAAGAATCTCCCGTGAAGAAATCTTCGGCCCCGTCGCCACCGTCATCCCTTTCGAAGACGAAAAGGACGCGCTCAAGATCGCCAACGACACACCTTTCGGACTAGCCGCCGCCGTCTGGTCCCGCGACATCTATAAGGCGATGCGCATGGTCAAAGCCATCCGCGCCGGAATCATCTGGGTCAACCACATGCAGCCCACCTACGTCGAAGCCCCCTGGGGAGGCTACAAACAGAGCGGCTTCGGCCGCGAACTAGGCCTCCACGGAGTCGACGAATATCTAGAAAGCAAGCAAGTCCACATCAATTTGAATGAACAGCCGATTGGTTGGTATTAAGGGACAAAAACTATCCATCCAACGAATATGTCATTCTGACGACCAACGGGAGGAAGAATCCCGGCGAACCCAGCTATTGTGTTTTAGATTTACCAGACGACTCAATGGTGGGTATGGGACTGGCTTGGCTTCCAACCATTGTCGAATTTCTGTCCGACATCTTCAGCACTCGTTGACGCAATGCCGGGAAGACCAGCGCCTCAGTCGTCTCGCCTCTATGGACGGCCATTTCTGCCAGCATCACCCAGCCAATTGGCAGCGTCCTGTTTTCCGGTTGGCGGTATACGGCGTTAATCATCTCTGCCAATTCACCGTATGTCAGCGACACGTTGCCGCTTGTGAAAGCCAACACCACGTCAGAATCCACTGCATCCTCAGTCTCCTGTCGAAGCGTCCAGCCATGAATAATGCCTTCGACATACGCAGAGCGAACCTCTCCGTCCATGGCATTCCAATACCGGCCGTTCTCAAGTCCAAAGGTTTTATTGAGACCCTTTTGCGCATAGCACAGTGTCGATGCAAGGAAAAGACAGAGAATTACCGTAGTGACTTTCATACAGGTCCCTTCACGGACGCGGTCTAAGAATAAGCAGCACAGCGAATCGGGTGATATATAAGGCTATAGATTCTGGAGTTCATTGATCGTAATGGTACCTTCGACAGTTCGCATTCCATCACAAAAGACCTCGTAATGGGATTGGAAATCATCGAAGCATAAAGCTTCGGTGGTGTATCCTCGCGGGCCTGTCACCAAGATAAGCTTGCGCTGTCCCCGCTGCATCAATTCGCCGATTTGCCTGATTTCGCCCGGATAAATAACGTCATTGCTACCTCCGCGAAATCTGATTCCGTCTGGACCATCGAGCAGGGGCAAATTAGGCGTCACGGATAGAGGGGGCACCGTCAGAGGAGTGGGTTTACGCATTCTTAAAGCAGGGGACTTCGATATTCCACGACCATGGTTTTCGAGGGCCAGCCCGAAAAAGCGGTATAAGTTCGAGTCCAAGACACCAGCCCTAACCCCCTTATCCTCCAAAGCAAGCCTCAGAACCGGACGCGGGCGTCTTCCGAATCTGTCTTCGAGATTCAGCAGAATGTCATTGATCCGCGTCAGGTGCCCCTCGCCCTTCGCCTTCAACCACTCCACCACCTTCGCATCCAGGCGCACGCTCACCGCCACCTTCCGCGGACGATCGCGAAACCGCACAAACTGAGACAACTGCTCCGGCGTCAACTTGGGAATATCGCTGTAGCCGATCTCCGAGTCGTCTCCGGCCTCCTGTTTCGCCGCCAGGCGCCGCACCGCCGATTTCTCCTCTTCCGTCCATTGCCTGTTCCTGATATCTTCTGACGTCATCGTCACCAGCCGCTTTGGCCGAGGTAATACGGATGAACTTTTCGCCATCGTGATCCTCCCTGTAGACATGTACGACCAGTAAAAGCAATTCCCCTTCCGGCCCCATGCGGACTGCTCCAATCGCATCCCAGCGCTGCTCGCCGCCTTCATCGGCGCGGTCGAGCCGCCTTCATCGGCGCGGTCGAGCCTGGCGCGGTCGTGCCTTAGGATGCAATGCTCATCGTCGAACACGAACGTCGCCAACTTGAACCGGACGCCATACTTTCGCTGATTAGACCTGTCCTTGTCGTCATCCCATTCGTATCTCACGTCGTATATACAACTCGTATGCTGTCGGCAGAAAACTTACAATCGACCTCACGCTATTCTGAAAACGTCAGCAGGAGATTCCTACCATGGCAAAACTCGTCTACGCCTTGAACCAGTCCCTCGATGGCTACGTCGACCACATGGAACTCGGGCCGCCTGAGCCCGCGGCCTTTCGTCACTTCATCGAGCTGGTGCGTGGCCTGTCGGGCTTGATATACGGTCGGCGCATGTACGAGATCATGCGCTATTGGGACGAAGACCTTCCGGACTGGGACGCCCAGGATCATGAGTTCGCGGCGGCGTGGCGGAGCAAGCCCAAGTGGGTCGTCTCACGCACGTGGCAGTCAGCCAACACCACACTTGGCCCCAACGCCACACTCATCGAGGGTGACTTCGAGGCAGCAACACGTGGCCTGAAAGCACAGCACGCCGGGGAGATCGACGTTGCCGGCCCAGACCTCGCAGGAAGCCTTACCAACCTTGGTCTTATCGATGAGTATCGACTTTATCTCCGGCCCGTCGTGCTCGGCAGCGGCAAGCCCTTTTTCACCGGCCCCCCGCCGCCGCTCCGCCTCGCGGCTAGCGATCCAATCGGCGAGAGCGTGATCAGGTTGACCTACGTTCCCGCCTGATCACGCGACACACTGCGACGACAACCGCCTCGACGGGGTACAGAGCTTAGCAAGTGGTACGCCTTCCGCCGCGCCATCGATTTTCAGCGATCGAATCATCCGCAATATCTTGTCAAGGCCTTCATCCAAAAATAACTTGTAACTCCCTCATTGCAAGGATCAAAAACTTGCGCCAACGTGGCATAGTGAAACCCTCGAATTTGGTAAAATAAAAATATGACGCACCCTGGACGCACAGAGCCGATTTGGTTCCCAGCCAACGCCCTTGCCGCCAGCCTGGAATCAATACTTTGCACTCCTCCTCCAGTAGAATCAAGAATTTACGTCAGATCACCCGCCGCAAGCTGGTGACTTGAAGGAACTTACGCAAAGATCCTAGGGGGAGGGGGAGGGGCGGCCGGCATCTTCACAGCGCCCAGATCTGCCCCACCATCCCCACCCACGTCGCGCTCCAGGACGAAAGCACGGCAAAGTCCCGATCGGGAATCGTCCAGCTGGCGGCCAGCGTGTAACCCAGGCGCAGGCGCGCCTCATCCAGCATCTCTGCCGAAAAAATGTGGTTCGGGATCGCCGTCGCCCCAAACCTTTCCAGCGTAAAAAAGTCCGCGCCCCGGCTCGACACCGGCACCTTGTTCAACACGACCACTTTCGGCTTCTGTGGCGCACGCTCGACAAGTTCCGTGAGCGGCACACCGGCATACTGCAGGGCGCCGGAGCAAATCAGCACGTCGCACGCAGTCGTCTCTTCCAGCCGTTCAAAAAACTCGAGCGAAGTCACCCCGGCCGGCACCCGGCGCCGGCCCTCGCGCACCATCGCAGGCACTTCAACCACCTGCCAGCGAAGATCTTCCGGAAAGTCGAGCAGCCCGCGATAGGCATAGAACTTGACCCCGACATGGCCGCCAAAATCGGTAACAACGCGCAAGGCCCGCTCGTGAATCAGCCGTTGCAAAAAAAACAGCACCGGCCAATCGAAGCTATGCACCTGCGAAAACGACTCGACGTTGATCGACACAAACTCGTCATTGTCATAGGTCGAGCGCCGCGCCGCCGGCAGAGACTCGGTCGCCTCCTGGCTGCTCTTGAATCTGCCGCGATAAGGCCCGATCTTCCCGCTCAGCAGCGAGCGAGCTACGCTCGACGCCTTGAGCTGCTTCAAGCCGGGAAGCTTGAAAAGAACCGAACTGGGAAGGACAACCATGATCTGCCTCGCTGGCGCCGCTAACGGTTTATATCATCCGCGCCGTCGGCGACGCTGGCATTCCGCCGGAGTGCGTCCCATCTTCGACTTACCGGTCTTTTCTGGGACCTGGTGCCGCGAAATCGACAAGTCGTTCCTCAGCAGGCCCCATAACACTCTGCCGCTGGTGTAAGCGACAAATCTCCGAAATCTTTGGCAACGTGCAACCAGCAAGGTCAGCCGCTCCGTTTGGTAACATCAGAGGCAGCGGATGGCCGTTCACGGTCCGCACTTGCTCCCATTGAGCGGAACGAACGTTACCCTGATCGCGAAGGAAGAGCATCGTGCCAGCCAGCCGAATCCAGACCGAACTCCCCGGCCCCAGGTCCCAAGCCTGGCTCGACCGCCGCGCCGCCGCCATCCCTCGCGGCGTCTACGCCGGAACCCCCATCTTCATCCGCTCAGCCGAGCGCGCGACCTTTGAAGATCTCGACGGCAACCGCTTCCTCGACCTCTGCGGAGGCATCGGCTGCATCAACGTCGGCCATCGCAACCCGCGCGTCGTTGCCGCCATCCGCCGCCAGCTCGATAGCTTCCTGCACATGTGCTTCCAGGTCACCGGCTACAAGAGCTACGTCGAGTTAGCCGAGCGGCTCAACCAGCTAACTCCCGGCAGCTTCCCCAAGAAGACCTTCTTCGTCAACTCCGGCGCAGAGGCCGTCGAGAACGCCGTCAAGATCGCCCGCAGCCACACCGGCCGCTCCGCCGTGCTCTGCTTCGAAGACGGCTTCCACGGACGCACCATGATGGGTCTCGGCCTCACCAGCAAGACCCATCCGTACAAGGCCGGTTTCGGGCCGTTCCCGGCCGACATCTATCGCATTCCGTACGGAATTCCCGCGCGCGAACGCCTAAGCAACGACGCAGCTTCCACCGCGGTCGGCTACCAGCGAAGGCTCCCCTTTGAACACATGCTTAACGACGTCTTCGCCCGGGTCGTCGCCGCCGAGCAGGTCGCCGCCGTCATCGTCGAGCCCGTCCTCGGCGAGGGCGGCTTCGTCGTCCCACCCGCAGGCTTCCTCGAGGTCCTCGACGCCACCTGCAAGAAGCACGGCATCGTCTTCGTCGCCGACGAAGTCCAGACCGGCTTCGGCCGCACTGGCACGTTATTCGCTTCTGCCCAGTTCGCCATCGAGCCCGACCTCATCCTCACCGCCAAATCCCTCGGCGGCGGACTCCCGCTCGCCGCCATCACCGGCCGCGCCGAGATCATGGACGCCCCCGGCCCCGGCGGCCTCGGTGGAACCTTCGGCGGCAACCCAGCCTCCTGCGCCGCCGCGCTCGCCGTCATCGAAGAGTTCGCCGATGGCCATCTCCTCCGCCGCGCCAACGAGCTAGGCGAACAATTCCGCCAGCGCGCATTCGCCTGGCAAAAAGAGTACGACTTCATATCAGACGTCCGCGGCCTCGGAGCCATGCAAGCCATTGAATTCAGCCGGCCCCCCTCATCCCCTAACGGTCAAGACCACGAACCAGACGCCGCCGCCTGCAAGAAAGTCATTCAATATGCCCTCAAACACGGAGTCCTCCTCTTAGGAGCCGGAACCCACGACAACGTAATCCGCATCCTCATGCCGTTGGTCATCAGCGATGAAGAGTTCAGCGAAGCGATGGATGTGATTGGGGATGGATTAGCTTACGCTGCAGCCGAGTTAGGCTCGCTCGTAGCATCGACAACTTAGTCCTCGTGTACGACTGGACTTGATCTTAACGCCGGTTCTAAAGAGTTCAATGCCGATCCACTAACAACACTGGCGTGAACACCGTTCTTGATTTAGTCCGGCAGGTGGCCAATAGAATCAGCGGGAGATCTTCGACCACGCAAGAAAAAAGATTCGATGCCATTAACGAGACAAGCCGTCTTTGCGAGCGGCTCCCGGGCGATTGCGGAAGAGGCAACCTAAATCGGGTGCAGAACGATAGCAGCCAACACTTCGACATCCCGGCAGACATCGTCCGGCAACTGCTGCCTGCGCCGCTCGTCTGGACCCAGGTATTCGTCCGTGAGAATACTGTTCGATCACAATGTCGCGAAACAGCTCGGTACCAACCCAGCTACAACCGGAACCGAATCGCAAACTGGATCTTTCGCGGATCTCGTGCCCGCGTGACCTGGCCAAACAAACCGCCGTCGCCAATCTGTCCATCCGGATTGAGAAACTGCGTGTGATTAAAGATATTGAAAGTCTGGAAGGTAAACTCCAGGCTCTTCGTCTCGCCAATCGGCGTGATCTTCAGGAAAGCGAGATCCGTATTGTCGATGCCCGGCCCGCAGCACTGGCTCCTCGTCGCCGATCCCAGGCTGCCTAAAGCAGGAACCGCAAAGATGCTTGGATTGAAGTAATAGCCGCCGTTCTTCCGCGGGTCCTGGTGGCTGAACGGCGCCACAATATCGGGCTTGCCGGGATTTTCAAAGTCGCCGCTGCCCTGCAGCTCTTGATCCAGGTTCGACTGCATGCGAATCGGGAAACCATCCTGGAAGGCGACGATGGCAGAAAGCGTCCAGCCATCGGCCACCGTACCCAGCGCTCCGCTGTACTTGCGGAAAGGAAGGTCCCACACTCCACTGAAGACGACCCGGTTGGTTGCGTCATAGAGCGACAGCGCGCGGCTGCGGCTGAAGTCGGTCGGATCGAGGCTCTGCTCAAAGCTGGAAGCGTTATCGATCGAGTGACTCCACGTATACGCAGCCAGGAACTGGACGCCCTGCGAGAACCGCTTTTCCAGCGACGCCTGCATGGAGTTGTAGTTCGAATTCGCGACCACATCCTGGGCGAAGATGCTCGAGAAAACCGGCACTCCATCCGCCGGGCAGTTCGTTCCGCTCATCGGGTCGCAGTAAGGCGAAGAATACTGCCGTAAACCAACCAGGGTGATCGGCGAGTTCACCACCGTGCCGCCCTGCAGAAACGGAGTTGACCCATACGGCAGGTGCAACCCTTGCGGCGCAATCGTCGTCCCTGTCGGGATGACATACGACGTGTCTTCCTCATACGGGCCGCAAGTTCCAGCGCCCAGCGTCGCGTTTAGATCGAGGCATGTCTGCGTGTTCCCATGGTTCAAATCGTAAGTCGCCAGCAGCCGGTGACCTTGCGATCCCACGTAGCCCAGCGTAAAAACAAAGTTGTTTCCAAATTGCTGCTGCAACTGCAGGTTGTACTGTTCTGTATACTGCGTCCTCAGGTTCGGCTGCAGTTCCCCGTAAAGGATAATCGGCCGAAAGACCGACCAATCCACCGGCTGCCCGCGTGTCGGGTTCAGGAAGCCGTTAAACGCATTCGGACTGACCGTACCTCCCTGGCTCACGAAAGGAGTTTGAAATAGACCTTCATCGGTCGAGCTGCTGCCGCCGAATGGAGGCTCGCCCTGGAACTGCTCCAGCACCAGCTGCTCGATCGGATTATAGAAAATTCCGTAGCCGCCGCGAACCACCAGCTTGTCGTGGAACTTCTCCGGGCTCCAGGCCATACCGATGCGCGGAGCAAAAGCCTTGTAGTAAGTCGCCGTCAAGCCCTTGGAGATTCCCTTGTCGCCGGGAACGACCAGCCCCAGCGGAAAGTAAGCCTCGTTCGCGCTGCCCGGCCCGCAGTCGGAAGAGCCCGCGCCCAGAGTCGCCTGGCTCGCTGCCGACAAGGAACAAGGAAAGACCTGGGTCGCCTGCCCGGGACGAAAAGTCTGCACGCGCTGGGCAGCATCGGCCAGCGGCTCATTCAACTCCCAGCGCAAGCCGTAGTTCAAAGTCACATTGGGCTTGACCTTGAAACTGTCCTGCACAAAAAGGTACAGGGCGTTCGCCCGGATATTCTCCGTCTGCGGAGACCCTTGTGAATATTCATCCGGCAGGCCGAGCAGGTAGTTAGGAAAGAGTGTCCCCGCTCCCGTCGAGTCGGTCGCCTCGAGATCGTTCGATCCGCCTCCGCTGTACGAGTAGTAGCCGTTCACGTTGTAGTAGAGCGTCTGGTCAAAATGCTGGATGCGGAAGTCGCCGCCAACTTTTAAGCTATGCTTCCCGACGATCTTTGAGAAATTATCCGTCAGCGAATATGTGTTTCCCACCTGCGGCAACGATCCTTCCGAATCGTTGCCGATAGTAAATCCGCCGCTGATGCTGATGTAAGGAACGCCCTGCCGGCTGGCTGGCAGACCAGGAGTAATGCCTAGCTTCGAATTATTCGCGATCGGATTACCGTTATCGTCAATCAGCGGCGTATCCGAATTCCCGTTGAAGCAGAAGTTGGCCGCGGCGCCCGTGCAGGAGTCGGTCACCAGACCCGTCCGCTGAAAGGCGAGAAAGGTCAGCTGGCCTTCGCGGTAGTAAGTCAGGCGCGCCTCGTTTTGGGTGGTCGGACTTACCGTCCAGGTCTCGGAGAGATTGATCTGCTGGTTGCGGCTCGCATTGTTACTCCCAAACCCAGGCAGCAAGTTGGGAATGGCCGCCTGGAAACGGGTAAAAGGGTTCTCATCGAAGGCGTCGTCGACATAGTAGTAACCGGTAAAAGTATTGTGATCGTTGAACGTATGATCGATGCGCGTCGTGCCCTGGTTCTCGCGGCTGTGCTGGTCGGGTGAGGATTGGTAATAGAGGCCATCGACATTTGGCAGCGGCACATAATTATTGATCAGGTTCGCAGCCACCGGGTCAAAGCACGTCGTTGGAATCGAGGTCGGAAATATACTGGCGTAGGCCGTTCCTGGCGTTGGCGCCGCGCCGCCCTGCCCGGCAATGGCAGCGGCGCAACCGGGTCGAGTCTGCAAGATATTGGATACCGTCAAATCGCTCAAACTGCCGCCAAAACCGGCAAACTGCCCGGCGCGCTCGGCTGCAGTCGGAACGCGCGTCTTATCTCCTGCGATTCCCTCAACCAGCTGGCGCCCTTCATAGGAAAGGAAGAAAAAAGTTTTATCGCGCTTAATCGGTCCGCCAATTGTCGCCCCAAATTGGTTCTGGGTGTCGTCCGGCGTCGTCAGGTTGAAATATCCCTTCGCATCGAAAGCGCTGTTTCGTACGTAGTCATACATGCTGCCGTGAAACTTGTTCGTTCCTGACCGGGTGATCACGTTGATGACCGCGCCCGAGTTCCGGCCATACTCCGCGTCGAAGGTGTTGGTGATCACCCGGAACTCCTCCACCGCATCCGGGGAGGGCTCAATGCCGGGCGAGTTCACAAAAAGATCGTTGCCATCGCCGCCGTTCACGCTGAAATTGTTCGACCGTCCACGGCCGCCGTTCACCGAAACAGCGCCAGCCTTGTCGCTGCCGTAGAAGAGATCTGACCCGCCCACGCCCTGTACACCCGGCTGCAGTTGCAGCAGCTGGTAAGTGTCTCGCGAGTTGAGCGGCAGGTTCTGCACGGCGCGCTGATTGATCACCGCTCCAAGCTGAGTCGTCGTTGTGTCGACCAGCGGCGTCTCCGCCGTCACCTCGACCGCTTGGGTGCTCGAGCCGACCTCCAGCTTTACGTCATAGCTCACAGTGGCGTTCAGATTGACCGTGATGCCCGAGGCAGCAAACTCGTTAAAGCCCGCTCCCTGCGCCTTTAAGTGATACGTACCCACGGCCACCGCGGGAAAGATATAATCGCCTACCTTGCTCGATTGCGCCGTCTGGGTGGCGCCGGAGGCGTCGTTGGTCAGCGTCAGCGTAGCACCGGGAATCACGGCATCGGAAGGGTCGAGCACTCGCCCGAGCACACGGCCGCCGGTTGATTGGGCCAGCGATGAAAGGGAGGTCAAAGCGAAAAGAAGGAAGGTGAGAATGCGGAAAAAATGGCGTGGGGACTGGCTACAACCACCCGTAACACCTGGGGAAAATTGCATCCGTACTGCCTCCAGAACGATATGAAGAATTGACCAAGAAAAGAACCATGCCATGACTTTCCTGAGTGGAAAGGGGCGGACCATTGCGACTTGTCGCAGCGGTAAACCTGCTTGCTGGTTACGATTGAGTTCACAGTAGTGAAAGTCAGTTTTCATGTCAAGGTAAAGTTGCCGGGGAACCCTGCAGCGACAGGGCCGCGACTTACGCTCAGGGTTTCGGCGCGTCACGCCGATAAGAATTTCTGATATTGCCGATAGCTTTTCCATAACTGCCCCGTTGAGAGAGCAATGAGAATCCCGAGAGACTTTGAAATCAAACCGGCGCTGGCCAGCGATGTTCCAGAACTCGCCGCCCTCTTTGACGCCTATCGCGTCTTCTACAAGGCGCCTTCGACGCCAGCCAAGACCGAGGCCTTTGTCCAGGGTCTTTTGACTCAAGGCAGCACCCGGTTCTTCATCGCCCGTGAGGCCGACGACCTGCCGGCTCTCGGTTTCGTTCACCTGATGCCGTCGATCAACACAGTGGCCATGCGGCCCATCTGGCTGCTGGAAGACCTCTATGTCGCCTCCGAGGCAAGGCGCAGCGGTGTCGCTTCCGCCCTCATGCGCCATGCAGAGACCTTCGCCCGGGACACCGGCGCCGAACGCCTCACACTCGCAACCGCCCATAACAATACCAAGGCGCAGTCTCTGTACAAACGGTTGGAATACATCCGCGACGACCACTACTGGTATTTCCACCGCATCCTCGACTGACCTGGCACTGCGAGGTTCAGATCTCCCTTATTGCGAATTGCAGCCGTGGCCGACGGAAGCAGGCGGCTACCTCAGGTAGAACTTCGATCGCCGGGCGAAGCTCTCCCGTCGTTCCTCTTTCACTCCGCGCAAGCCTCTCTGGCCCTGTCGTGGCCGCGGCTTTAGAATAAAGACATGTCGATCAGCCGCCAGCAAGCCCTTGACTATTTCCGCTCCGACGATCTCATCGGCCTCGGCATGGAGGCTGACGCGGTTCGCCGCCGCCTTCACCCCGAGGGCGTCGTCAGCTACATCATCGATCGCAACATCAACTACACCAATTTCTGTACCGAGTACTGCACCTTCTGCGCCTTCTACCGCCCGCTGAAGGGCAAGATGGCTTCTGAGGGCTATATCCTCGACTTCGAGACCATTTACGAGAAGGTCCGCGAGACCGTAGAGATGGGCGGCACCGGAGTCCTCATGCAGGGCGGTCTCCACCCCGACCTCAAGATCGAGTGGTTCGAGCGCCTCTTCAAAGGCATCAAGCAGCGCTTCCCCAAGATCTGGCTGCACTGCCTCTCCGCCTCCGAAATCCTCGCCATCGCCGAATACAGCGAGCTCTCTGTTCACGACACCATCATGCGTCTCCGCGACGCCGGCCTCGACTCCATCCCCGGCGGCGGAGCCGAGATCCTCGACGATGAAGTTCGTCACCGCATCGCCCGCCTCAAGTGCGGCACCGAAGACTGGCTGCACGTCCACCGCACCGCCCACGCCCTCGGCATGAGGACCACGGCCACCATGATGTTCGGCGTCGGCGAAACCTTCGAACACCGCGTCAACCACTTCGAACAAGTCCGCCGCCTCCAGGAAGAGACCGGAGGCTTCACCGCCTTCATCCCCTGGAGCTTCCAACCCGGCAACACCGCCCTCGGCGGCCGTGGCTGGGAAGAAGCCACCTCCGTCGAATACCTCAAGGTCCTCGCCATCTCCCGCTTATATCTCGACAACATCGAAAACGTGCAGTCCAGCTGGGTGACTCAAGGATTGAAGGTCCTACAAATGGGCCTAAGGTTCGGAGGCAACGACGTCGGCTCGGTGATGCTCGAAGAAAACGTCGTCAAAGCTGCCGGAACCTCCAATTGCACGACGGAAGAAGAACTAAGAAGGGTTATCCGCGATGCGGGATTCAAGCCGGTGCAGCGCGACACGCTCTATCGGACGATGTTCTTGAACTAGCAACAATGAGTCGGGGATCGGCTCGCATCGCACCGATCAATCATCGTCGGAGACCCGAATGGACTACCCAGAGAGAACGGCATCTGCGGCAGGTTGAATATCGTTAGCGGTTCTGTAATCGACCTAGGGGATCCACCCATGATTCTGATGAACACCGCTCCGAGTGGAGGCGCGGTTGGCGCTAGTACGGCGACTGCAGCGGGCGAAAGAGAAGCGTGGAAGATGGACATCCGCAAGAAGCTCGGCGAAGCTGGTACGACCGAGCGGCATCTCGCCGTTTATATCGACCCGAGGAACGGCGGAGCTTGGACTGGGCTCACAGCGTTCGCTCCGCCTAATATTTCGCCAAAGGTTCCTGACGAAATAACGCACCTTTGGCTATTCAGCACTGGTTTCGAATCGAATGAGTTTTTTGTCTGGCGCGCTACGAGTGGAGAAGCCTAGCACGGTTTAGGCCCGGCGAGATCCTAGAACTTTGCCCCACTATACTTCTTGAGAAAGGCACGGCATGGCTATCACTTTGCAAGATCCCGATCTTGACCATACGCTGCGCTCCCTCGCCGCAGAAGCTGGAACCTCTCCCGAAGCACTCGCCGAAGAAACCTTAACGAGATATTTCGCGGCGACAGCGGAGTTGGGAACGATGCTCGAAGAGCGGCTTCGCGAAGTTGAGGAAGGCCGGGTTGAACCTATGGACGGCGGATAGGCATTCGCGCGTCCCAGGGAACGCAGTCGAAATGCACAATACCGATTCGTTCAGAAAAGCCGATTCGAGCGATCGGAATAATCACCTCTAGTCCCGCAAGCTCCGCACCGCCCAATACGGAGCGATCGGCATGAAAGTGCCGCATCGAAGACTCTATTTCACCACCCCCATCACAAATCCGTCATACCCCTTGCTCCCGAGCGTCTGCAAAGCCGTAGCGTCGATCCTCGGCTCCGCCTCGATCATCGCAAACAACCGGCGAACACCCTGCACGCTCGCATCCTTACTCGCCGCATCGATCACCGCGCCTTCCCGAATCACGTTATCGACCACGATCACCGTCCCGGAACGAGACAGCTTCAGCGCCCACTGCAGATAATCCGGATTACTCGGTTTGTCCGCATCGATAAAGATGAAGTCGAACGGCGCCGCTCCGGCTTCAACCAACTTCGCCAGCGATTCCGAAGCAGGCCCAAGCCGCACGTCCGCCTTCCCAGAAAGCCCCGCACTGTCGATGTTCCTGGAAGCAACCTCGGCGTGCTTGGCACTCACCTCCAATGTCAGCAGCTTTCCATCCGCAGGCAGCGAACGCGCCAGCCAGATCGTGCTGTAGCCACCCAGCGTCCCAATCTCGAGAATGTGTTTCGCCCCGCGAATTTTCGCCAGTAGGTACAGCAGCTTGCCCTCGTTGGGGGCGACATCGATCGACGGCAGCCCTGCCGCAGCATTCGACCGAAGCACTTCCTCCAAAACAGGGTCCGAGTCAATAACGCTGTCCACTAAATACCGTTCCACCGCGGTCCATAATTCCTGAGTCATAAACTCAGAGTAGGAACTCTGCCCATCCTTTGCAACTCACCCAAGCGGAGACCGCAAAACCCGCATCCCTTACAATCAACTTTAGTTTCGTCGCGGAGGCACGGACACTGCTTCACCCCGCCCTAATGGCATTTCACGTTTCGACGGCCACGCTCGCGAATGGCCTCCACTCGCTGGCCATCTGGCTTGCGGCTCCGCACGGCTTGCAGCACTATCTGCATACTCATTACGGCGATAAGACCTTCGAGCACCTCTATCGCTGGAACAGCTTCGACACCCTGCTGCTCATCCCCTACTTCACCGTGATGATCGTGTTGGCATTTTACGGCATCCATCGCTACCAGCTTGTTTATCTCTACTATAAGCACCGCCAGAACGAGACCAAAGAGCCGCCGTTGCACTTCGACGAACTGCCGCGAATTACGGTCCAGCTTCCAATCTTCAACGAACAGTTCGTCATTGATCGCCTGATCGATGCCGTCTGCAAGATGCACTATCCCGCGGACAAGCTGGAGATCCAGGTGCTCGACGATTCAACCGACGAAACCGAAACGGTTGCCGCTGAAATCGTCGACCGCTACGCCGCCCTCGGCCATCCGATCGTCTACCTGCACCGGACAAATAGGTACGGATACAAAGCCGGAGCCCTCGACGAAGGCCTCAAGACCGCGACCGGCGAGTTCGTCGCCATCTTCGACGCCGACTTCGTGCCCCCCGAAGATTGGCTGATGAAGGTCATCCACCACTTCGCCGAGCCGGAGATTGGCATGGTGCAGACCCGCTGGACTCATCTCAATCGCGACTACAGCATCCTCACCCAGATTGAGAGCATCCTGCTCGATGGCCATTTCGTTCTCGAACACGGCGGCCGCTCCCGCGCCGGCGTCTTCTTCAACTTCAATGGCACCGCCGGCATGTGGCGGCGCGTTGCGATCGAGGAAGCGGACGGCTGGCAACACGACACCCTCACCGAAGACACCGATCTTAGCTACCGCGCCCAACTCGCCGGCTGGAAGTTCAAATACCTTCCCCACGTCGAGTGCCCAGCGGAGCTGCCCATCGAGATGACCGCCTTCAAGACCCAGCAGGCGCGCTGGGCCAAAGGCCTCATCCAAACCTCGAAGAAAATACTGCCCAAGGTCTTCGCCAGCGATCAGCCCTTTCACACCAAGCTCGAGGCTTTCTACCACCTCACCGCCAACCTGAGTTATCCGCTCATGATTGTTTTGTCGGTGCTGCTCATGCCCGCCATGATCATCCGCTTCTACCAGGGATGGTTCCAGATGCTCATCATCGACGTGCCGCTTTTCATGGCTTCCACTTTTTCGATCTCGACTTTCTACCTGGTCTCGCAAAAAGAGCTGTATCCGAAATCCTGGCTCAAGACCTTCCTCTATTTGCCATTTCTCATGTCGCTCGGCATTGGCCTCACCATCACCAACACGCGCGCCGTACTCGAGGCGCTCTTCGGCATCAAGAGCTCCTTCAAGCGAACGCCCAAATACCGCGTCCAGAAGAAAGGCGAACGATCGCAGGCTGCGAAATATCGCAAGCGCCTCGGCATTGTGCCTTGGATCGAGCTGCTGATCGGCTGCTACTTCGCTGCCACCATTTATTACACGCTGGTCAACGAGAACTACTTCACCGTGCCATTCTTGCTGCTCTTCGTCGTGGGCTATTGGTACACCGGACTCATGTCACTCTTCCAGGGCCGCTTCGAGCGCTTTCGGCTCGGGGGCGCAAACACCGACGAATCATCGCCGAAGCCATTTCCGGTTGGAGTTTAGAGATGGGTGCGGACCTGCTGCTGACGGCGCTGTTGTTTTTGACTCCGGTGTTCGTCTTCATCGCGGGCGTCCTACTAACCTTGCTCGTGAGAAGTTATGGCAGCAACGAATCTGTTCGGCCCAACTCCGACGGACAGCTCCTCGCCAGATTTTCCGCCTTTGGCACCCTAATTGTCGTAGGTGCATTAGCGTTGCAGGGAATCGCCCTTGCGGGGATCGCATTGTTCCAAGGCAATTCCCACTTTCTTGGGACCTGGAGCCTAAACTCAAAGCCGATCCTTTTGTGCATGCTGCTCATTGGCTCTGCCTCCTTAACAGCCTGGTTCGTTTCCAGGAATGTCTTTCGGTGGGCTGGGTCGCTGGCGGTCTCAGCTTCATGTTTCTTATGTGCATGGCTCCTCATAACCTTCACGAGGTGGTAGATAGACAGTGAAAAAGCTCCTGTGTCTCTTAATTCTTATTTGCTTTTGCGATCGAGGCGTCTGCCTCGAGCGCCAACCCAGCGCCATCTACCACGCCCGCCGCGAAGCCCTCGCAAAAAAACTCAACGGCGGCATCGCCATTCTCTTCGCAGCCAACGAGCCTGCACTGGAATACCAGGAGTACCGCCAGGACGAAGACTTCTACTATCTCACTGGATGGAATGAGCCCGGCGCCGCTCTCCTCATCGAGTCGGCCGCGGCCGCTCACGATCAGGCACCCGCTCGCCCCTATCGCGAAATCATGCTCCTGCCCACGCGGAATCTCCGCATGGAGCGATACACCGGGGTGAAGCTCGACGCTTCGTCCAGCGCTGCGCCAAAGCTCACCGGCGTCGATGAAGTCAAATCCATGGCTGATCTGACAACCGTCCTCGGTGATCTCGCAGGCAAAGACCGCGCGGCTCTCTACCGGGTGTGGACCCAGATCGATGTCCCCCAATCCAAGCCGGCACTCGACTGGACTGCCGTCACCTTGGGCAATGCCCAGGCGCCAGCTTCCTCTGACGTTCGCGACCCCGTCGCCGAACTCCGCGCAATCAAAGATCCAGGCGAAGTTGATCTCATTCGCAAGGCCACCGATGCCTCGATCCAGGCGCAGTTGGCGATGATTCAAGCCGTTAAGCCCGGTGCCTCCGAGCGCGCCATCACCGGCCTGCTCATCGAAAAACTGCTCGACGGCGGTTGCGAACGCCCCTCCTACCCGCCCATTGTCGGCTCCGGCAAAAACTCCACCGTCCTTCATTACTCCAGCAACGAGAACATCATGCACGACGGAGACGTGGTTGTCGTCGATGCAGCTGGCGAGTACTCCATGTACGCCTCCGATATCACACGCACAGCGCCGGTGAACGGCCACTTCACCGACCGGCAGCGTGAGATTTACAACATCGTGCTCGGCGCGCAGCGTGCGGCCGAAGCCGCCTTCGTCGCCGGCAAGTCCCGCGAGAACGATCCGCAACACAAATATCCTGACTCCCTCGACACGATCGCCTGGAAATATATGAATGAGCACGGCAAAGATCTCCATGGTCAGCCATTAGGCAAATATTTCCTTCACGGCATCGGCCATCTCGTTGGCATCGACGTCCACGATCCATACGACTATTCGAAGCCTCTGGAAAAGAAGATGGTCTTCACCATCGAACCGGGCATCTACATCCCGGAAGAAAAGATCGGCGTACGCATCGAAGATATTTACTACGCAGACGACCAGGGAAAACTCATCCAGCTCACCAGCCCACTGCCGCACACGGCAGAAGAGGTCGAAGCCGGGATGACCCGGAAGTGAAACCGCTCAACGCGGCCGGAGTATGGCATTCGTTTCTAGCGATCGCGACCGGCTTCGGAGTCCTGACCGTGCTGGTACTCGTCGCAACTACCGGCATCCGCAAATTTTTCCCCGGCTTCTGCGGCAGCGACGCCCATCCGAATGGCTCCTACCTCGTCACAAATCTCGCTTATAGCGCCGCCTCTGCCTTTACAGGAGGATTCATCACGGCGCAACTGGCCTCACCGCAAGCGCTCCCGCACATTCTCATGCTCGCACTGGCCGTCCTCTTGCTCAGCGCCCTCTCCGCGGCGCAGCTTCGGGGACAGCAGCCGGTCGTCTACCAATTCGCCCAAGTAGTGCTCATTCCGCTGGCCGTCCTGGGCGGCGGTCTCTTGCAAATACATCGGGCGGGCTAGAGCATTCGCATTAGGTGTGGACAGAAGGAACACGCTCGGCTGGCCTTTTCCTGAAAGAAAAACCAACATGCAGTCGCCTGAAGCCACCGTAATCGCGAGAATGCTCTACTATTGGTAGCCCGCCCGCAAACGCCTTGCACTTACCAGCGCAGACCGAACGTCACTGGAATAATCTGCGTCGTTCGCCCTGGGGTATCCAGCCACTCGTAACGAGCCTCGGTGTAGAACTTCGCATGCTCCCACGCGCCAAAAGTGAACCCGGTGCCGATATTCAAGCCGCCCTGGTTGCTCGAGTAATGACTGACCACAGCGTTTGTCGTGTAGTAGTAAGGGTAGCAATAGAAGTAGCTGCAGTAGACCCCTTGAGCCTCCACCGGCTCCGTGAACGAAGTCAGTCTGCGATAGAAACCGCCGCCGCCCGTCACGTACCCGCCCCAGCGCCCACTCGTCTTGTAATTCCAGACCGGGTCAAGCGTGAGCGACCACATGTGAACGTTGCCGCCCGGTTCGCCGACCTCATTGAGAATCGTAGTCGGTATGCCGGTACGATCAAACTCGTACTCCCCCAACACTGCGATCTTCTTCGAAAAATTCCAGCCAAGGCCGCCGCGGAAGTTCCATCCGTAAGTTAGTTCACTGGTGGAATTGCCCAGTGGCGCTGTAAATCCGCCGCCGCCCTCGACTGCTAGGTGACTGAATCGGCTGTGGTACGGCTGCTGCCCGTAGGGTCCACCGCCATACTGTCCTCCAGAAGCCAAAGCCGGAGCCGGACCGCCCAACTCCCCGTCGCTCAAAAGAAAGCGATAGTCCGCTGAACTGGAACCGGTACTTGCTTGTCCTTGGGATTGGGCGTGAAGAGTAAGGACTGAGAGAGCGGCAATCGATAAAGCCAAACTGCTTTTCTTGACAAAAGAAACCACTGCACAACGACTACCCGAAAACATTGCTGCAACCTCTAGGAGTGAAGATGCGGGAGAACATACGTGCTCCCATCCAGATCAAACACTAATGGGATGATTACCACTCGCAGCCGAGATGTTCTGCTCTCACAAAAGAAAGAGGCCGGGTTCAAAAACCCAGCCTCATATCAATTTGTAACTGCAAACTTAGTGAATATCGAACTGCTCCGGATGCAACGCCGGATCGCTCTTCACGATGATTGTCTTCGTCGTCATCTCTTCCAGCTCGTTGAGCCACTTGGCATTGTTCGACTTAAGCGTCTTCACCACTTCCGGATGTACCCGCAGCAGCACGTCTCCGCGTTCAAGGTGCTTCTGCATCTTTCGAAGTTCGGTGTAGATCTCGTTGCAAACCGTCGTCGGCGACTTCACCATTCCGGTGCCGGCGCAGATGTCGCACTGCACACTCAATGTGCGCTCCAGCGACTGCTTCACCCGTTTGCGGGTGATGGCGACCAGTCCGAAATCGTTGAACTGCAGCACCTTCGACGGGGCGCGGTCCGACTTCAACTCTTCTTCGAGCGCCGCCATCACCTTGTGGCGATTCTTGCGCTCATCCATGTCGATGAAATCGATCACGATGATGCCGCCCAGGTCTCGCAGCCGGATCTGCCTCACGATCTCAGGGATGGCATCGAGGTTGGTCTTGAGAATCGTGTCTTCAAGCCGCGCCGTCTTGCCGACATATTTGCCGGTGTTGATGTCGATTGCGACCAGCGCCTCCGTCTGGTTGATCACAATCGATCCGCCCGACTTCAGCCAAACCTTCGACTTCAGCGCCTTGCTGATCTCCTCCTGAATGCCGAACTGTTCAAAGAGCGGAGTGTCCTTGCTATAAAGCTTCACCCTCCGAACTAGCGAAGGTTCGAAGCGGTTCAAGAAGCGAACTATACGCTCGTACTCGGCCTCATTGTCGACCCAGATCGTCGAGAAATTTGCCGAAACCTGGTCGCGCAAGACACGCTCGATCAAGTTCAGATCGTGATAGATCAGCGCCGGAGCCTTACCATCGTCAGCCCGCTGCTTGATGTCCGTCCAAAGACTGATCAGGAAGCGAATGTCGGCGCGAAGGTCCTCTTCGCTCGCGCCGTCGGCTGCCGTGCGAACAATGAATCCGCCGGAAGCAGTTCCCTTCTCGCTGATCAGAATCCTCTTCAGGCGCTGGCGCTCTTCGTCCGACGAGATCTTCCGCGAGACACCGACGTGATTGACCGTCGGCATGAAAACCAGGAACCGTCCGGGCAGCGCAATGTGGCTGGTGATGCGCGCGCCCTTCTTGGCGATCGGTTCCTTGGCAATCTGCACCAGGATTTCCTGCCCCTGCTTCAGCAGCTCACTGATGATCGGCAGGTCAGAGAGTTGAGAGTTCGCCCTGCGGCTGCCACCTCCGCCGCCGCTGCCGCCGCCATTGGGCCGTCCCCGACGCCGGGGACCGCGGCCGCCGCCGCGGCGCCCATCCTCCGGACGCCCGTCGCCGCGCGTCGGAGCCGGCGAACTTGTTGCCGCCTGCTCTCCCTCTACGCCGTCGCCTTCCTCTTCGTCGTCGCCTTCGGTCTCGGCTTGGCCATACTCGATCTCTGCCTCTTCGTCCTCGACCACTCCGTCCGGCGAAGCCCCAATCCTCTGCTCCAGGTGAGCGTCGCGAACCATCTCGCTCAACTCCGCGCCAGCCAGGTTGTCCAGTGTCTCCTCCTCGAGATCATCCAGATCGTTCTCGTCCGCGTAAGCGTGAATCGGCTCAGCGTCATACTCTTCTTCTTCAATAATTTCTTCTTCGAGGGTGCCGGCGCCGGGCGCAAAGCCGAGCGGCCCATTCGCCATCTCATCCTCATCGCTGTCGTCGAAGAACTCGGTGTCGGCGCCCTGGGGCAACTCCGCCGTCGCCGGGCTCGCTGCCCTCTCTTCCAGCAGTGGATCTGCGGCTTCCGGGCTTGCGTCCACCGGCGCGCTCGGTGTCGCTTCATCTTCATAAACAACCGCAGACACCTCTTCCGGGGCGGCTGCCTCATGCGGATACCAGCCTTCCGCGACGGGCGTATGTGCGCCTTCGTGGAAAGACCCTTCGCTGCTGCTCTGCGAAGCACCCGTTAGCCGTGCTTCTTCCTCAACGGCCGCATCTTCCTGTTCGTGGGCAAAGACAGAAGCCTCGCTCGCAGGCGACTGTAGCTCAGGTACCTCAACTGCAGCCTCTTCCTCAAACGCCGAGGCTGTGCGGTATTCGCTCGGGGCTGCGGCGTCGATTCGGTAGGATGCCGTAGCATTCTCCGGTTCGAAATGAACTTCTTCGGGGCTTTGCTCTTCAGGGCTAGGAGACGGCTCTTCAATCCGCTGCGCCTCGATCAAGAGCGTTGCCGCTTCTGGGGTTGCCTCTCCAGAATGAGCTTCGGCACGCTGCACATAGCTCTCGGAATCCGGTTCCTGCTGAGTACCCGCAGGACTTTCTTCGATAGCCGAAGATTCGCCGGCGCTCTGCGACGGCTCTTCCGTCAGATCTTCACGAGAAGCCGAAGCATGTGCGTGGCTCGGGACCTCCCAGGCGTGCTCCACAATTTCCGAGGCTGGCTGGGGCTGTGGGGCAGATGCGGTCTTGCCGCGGTAACGCGACAGCGACTCGCCCGGCAACTCAGCCCCTCCATCCCAGCCCGGAACCACTTCGACCAGCGTCGACGGCCTATAACTGGAAGTAGAAACCGTGGCTGCTGGACCATTCGCAGCGGATCCGGACTGGCGAGGAGCGGCTTCGGCCGGTTTGCCGCCATATCTCGAGAGCGACTCGCCCGGCAGCACAATCGTCTGACTTCCCGTCGACGTCGCAGGGGGAGCAACCGGAGCTACGCGTTCGCTGAAAACGGCCTGCCCCATACCTGGCGAAATTGTCTCTTCATAAATGCTTGGATCATGCTCGGCTTCGGTTGGTGCCGCCTGTGACGGTGTCGGTTCCGCCGCCTGGCTAGCTCCACCTTCGCGGGGTTCCTGGGGGCGTCCGCCCCGGCGGCGGCCGCGGCGGCCCCGCCAGCGGCGGGTACCCTGTTCAAACTCTTCACCTTTTTGTCCAGCGTGAGGTGTCTCAACACCCTCCCCGGCAGACTCCGACTGCACCACCATTGTCGGCTGCGGCGCACGCGCTTCCCGCGGCTCCCGGTTCTGTCGGGGCTCCCTGTCCGTCCTCGGCTCCCGAGCTGAACGGGGTTCGCGGTTGGGGCGAGACTCGCGGCTGGGGCGGGACTCGCGATCCGGCCCGGGTTCCCGCTCTGCTCTGGCTTCTCTCGGGGGCTGAGCTTCGCGGCTGGCGCCGCCGGCGCTTCCGGTCGAGACCTTTTCAAAATCAGCAGAGTCTTCCTGCTCCTCCATGAAATCGGTGACATAGAGGAATGCATCGCGCTCCAGACCCAGTTCCACAAAAGCAGACTGCATTCCGGGGAGCACCCGCGTGACACGGCCCTTGTAAATCGACCCGGCTAAGGTGTATTCATTTTCGCGCTCATAGTAAATCTCTGTGAGCTGATCGTCTTCTAAAATCGCCAGACGCGTCTCATGCGGCGTGCTGGAAATACAAATTTCTTTTGCCATGCTGCCTCTCTCGCCGCCGGCATCCGCCGGAACGGCAACCAGCGAGGCAGATCAGAACAGGATCACTCCCGTTCCCGGATAACCGGGGAGGCTTGGGGCAGACGGACTTGACCCGCCGAAGTCCGGCGTTGCCGGCCTCCGAAGGGTTTCTCTTGCGGAGAGTTCCGTGCATTCCGGCCAAAAACGGCGACCGAAAATCACTGAATCATTTGACTGACTTGTAAAGGCAATCCCATCAAGGGGTTCCGGGCGCACAGGGCTTGTGACCTCTACAACCAATGTGTCTGGCGGGGTCGTTCCCCATCTCTGTGCGTTCATTCCCAATCCTGCCCGGCCCGGTGATCCACCTGGCCGGCTCAATCCTTCAAACTTTTGACTTCCAGACTTCCCGCCGCGCCAGCAAGAGCAGCGCTTCGAAAAGCAAACCAAACCTTCATCAATTCACAAACCGGCTCATCCGGACGTTCATTACCATTCCAAGCGCCAGGAACGTGAACAATACCGAAGATCCCCCATAACTCATTAATGGTAGAGGGATTCCGGTGACCGGCATCAGCCCGATCACCATGCCTATGTTGACCGCGATCTGAAAGATCAGAACGGCCACCACACCCATCACCAGGAACGTACCTGACAGGTCTGCGGCAGTGTGAGCGTTTTGAATCAAACGCATCAATATCAAAAAGTATAGCAGCAGCACTACTACCGCGCCCAGGAAGCCGTGTTCCTCGCAGAATGCCGCAAAAATGAAGTCGGTATAAGGAATCGGCAGGAAGTCTCCTTGCGTCTGAGTTCCCTTCGTCGCCCCCTTTCCCAGCACGCCGCCCGCTCCGACCGCAATCAGCGACTGACGAATCTGGTATCCCGACCCTCTCGGATCGTCATCGGGGTTCATGAAACTCGTCAGTCGCGCCTTCTGGTACGGCTTCAATACCTTGCCGCTGGCCCAGATGCTGCCCACAGCAATTAGGCCTGCAAGAACAATAATCAGCCCTTTCCGCCAACTGATTCCACCTAGGAACAGCCCAACCAGCAAAATCGGTGAGTAAGTCAAAGCCGTTCCCAGATCGGGCTGCTTCAAAACCAGCAGCATGGGAACGCCAACCATCGCCATCCCCTTGAAAACGTCACTCCAGGTCAGCTCCTTGCCTGCCAGGTTCGCGAAATAACGGGCGATGGCCACAATCAAGATCAGCTTCACCCACTCCGATGGCTGGAAGTGAATTCCCCCCGGAAGCTTGATCCATCGCCGCCCGCCAAGCACCTTGGTGCCGAATGCCAGGACAACCACCAGCGACACCAGCCCAAAGCCATACGCCCAGATCGCAATATCCAGCAGCCGGTGATAGTTGATCAGGGAAATGACGAACATGGCCCCCATCCCGCCAATCAGCCAGAGCACCTGGTTCTTGTCGAAGCCGATAAATTTCGTGTGCAGCGTCGCGCTATAGATTTCGAGCACGCTGATGACCGAGAGCGCCAGCACCAGGCTCAGCAACAGCCAGTCAAAATCGTTAAAAGAGAGAAAGCGCCGCATCCCTACCCTCCGCCGCCGTTAACCTGCACCGAAGCGTCAACCTGCACCGAAGCGGCAGCCTGACCCGGGGCGGCAGCCTGGAGCGAGAAGGCGCTCCCGACCGGCCGAGAGGATGCGGCCGTCGTGGCCGGGGGTACGGCCACGATCTTTTTCGAGGCAGGCGAAGGATCGAGCAAGAAATGACCGCCGTGAAGTTCACTCGCTTCAATCGTCCCCGGTTTGGCCCCGGGTTTTTCTCCCGACCAGACAGCACCCACCTCGACCGGCGTCGACTTCTTCGCCTCCTGCAGGTTGTGGTCCAGCCGGCGCTGCTTATCGACGTACGCCTCAATGACCGGTGCCGCCAGCCTTCCGGCTAGTGTGCCATGTTCTCCGGACTCAAAGAGAACGCACACCACAATATCCGGGTTTCGGCGAGGCGAGACGCCGACAAACCAGCCATTGTCTTTGACCGAGTGACTATGGCCGAGCCGGTTCGCGAGCGCATTGCTCATGGTCTGGGCGCTGCCGGTCTTCCCGGCAAAGTCGATGCCTTCAAGATGAGCGCTCGCATCGGTCCCTCCTGGCTCCAAAACCTTTTCCATTGCGTCGGTAATAATCTGCCAGTTCTCAGGATCGATCTTCAGCTCCTTATCGCCGCTGCCTGGAAAAGATTCCAGCATAGCTTGCCGGTAATCGGGGGCGACCTCGTCCGGGAAAATTAAATGCGGCCGCTTCAAGACTCCGCCCGAAGTAATGCCGGCGATCGCCCGGGCCATTTGCACAGGCGTTGCCGCAATCGCGCCTTGGCCAATTCCAACCGAAATCGTCTCACCCGCATACCACTTCTGGTGGTAGTTCCTCATCTTCCATTCGGTCGACGGCATCGTTCCGGCAACTTCGCCCGGCAGGTCGATCCCGGTCTTTGACCCAAGGCCAAAGTGCTGCGCGAAAAAGGCGATCTTATCGATCCCCAGCTTCTGCGCCAGCGTATAAAAAAAGACATCGCAGGAATGAGTAATCGCCTGACTGATGTTCACTTCGCCGTGACCACTATGTACCCAGCATCTGAAGTAATGGCCGTAAAAGCTCGCGCCGCCGGAACAATGCACCTTCATGTCCTGGGCGACACCTTCTTGCAATCCGGCCGCCGCCATGATGATCTTGAACGTCGAGCCCGGCGCGAGCTGCGCCTGGATCGCCTTGTTCAGCAACGGATGATTCGGGTCAGTGATCAGCTTGTTCCACTCATCCCGCCGGATACGGACCGAAAATTCGTTGGGATCGAACGTGGGACGGCTCACCAAGGCCAAAATCTCGCCGGTATGAGGATCCATCGCCACGATCGCCCCATTATGGTTGCCTAGAGCGATCTCTGCCGCCCGCTGGATATCGAGATCGATCGTCAGCTTGAGACTCTGCCCCGGAGTCGCCGGCTCCGTTCCCAACCTGCCTACTTCGCGTCCGTGGCTATCGACCACCACGTCGCGCGAACCGTCTTTTCCGCGCAACAGCTGGTCGTAACTCTGCTCGACACCCGACTTGCCGACAACGTCCCCGGGCTCGTAGTAGGCGTACTTCGGATCGTTCAGCATCTCTTCGCTGACCTCGCCGACATAGCCGATCAGGTGCGCCGCAAAGCCACCTCGCGGGTAAAGCCTGCGCTGCTCGTCGACCGTCTCCAACTCCGGAAACTCGTCCCGGTGCGCCTCGATGAACTCCACTTCATCCGGAGTGATGTCCTGCTTCAACGGCAGCGGCTCATACTTCGGCGCCAGCCGGTAATGCTTCAGGATGGCCTCCATCTGTTCATCCGTCATATGCAGCCCGCGGGCGATCAGAGGCAGGTCGGGCACGAAGTCATGGCCTTGTTCCCGAATCAGGAAGCACGAAACCGAGGGATAGTTGTCGACGATCAGTCGGCCCTCGCGGTCGAACAGCTTGCCCCGCGGCGCGAGAATCGGCACCTTCCGGATGCGGTTCTGCTCGGCCAGAGCGCGGTAGCTCGTCGCGCCCAGAATCTGTAGTCGCCATAAGCCCGAGAGCAGCACCACCAGGACGCCGACAATCACATATTGAATGACCGTCAGCTTGATCGCCGGGAGCTTCTCGTCCTTGTTATTTTGAAGATCTGGGTTCAGCATGAATCGACTGCCTTTTCACAATACCGCCCACCGGTCAATCGCGCTGTTTTGCTATATCCAGCAGGGCAAACAAGCCCACCGCTACAACCGCATTGACCACACCCCGGATCAACTCGTGCAGCCAGCTCCAATCCACCTCAAGGCCTAGCAGGCGCCGAGTGATCAGCAGGAAAACTGCGCTGTGGAACACCGTGAAGACAAATCCCAGTAGCAGCCGCGTGCCCGGGTTTTCCGTATCTATCCTCACGCCTAGCGACGCCGCCAGGTAGCCTATCGCCGCCTTGGCGATGCCGTTGACCCCCAGCGGCCGATGGGTCAACGCGTCCTGCGCGACGCCAATCACCGTTCCCAGAAAGGTCGCGGCGATCGGGCTTCGCCCGATAATTCCAAAATAAATCGTCACCAGCAGCGGCAAATCAAGGATCGAAAACCGCGCAAAATGAAGCGTCACAAAGGACTGCAGACCAATCGCGACCAACGGGACAACAACATAGAGCAATGCCGGGTACGATTGCGCCTGCACCTCCCGCCGTGAACTCGCAACCAGCATCGCCAAAGCTATGCTCCTCCCGGAGGCGCTGCCGACGGCGCCTTCTGCGGCCGTGTCGCCGGAGAGGCCTGCGCCCCGGTTACGGGCGGCTTCGCACTTGCCGGCTTCACAGTCGATCCGGTTCTCGCCCCATTTGCCGGCGGAGTGCTGGATCCGGCAGGCGCAGGCGCCTTCGGCCTCGGAGTGCTCCCCACCAACCCCATCCCGGCAGGTGTCAGAATCCCGCTGCCCCCGCCATCGGCAGGCAGAACAATCCTCCGCGTCGAAGATGCGGAGGGCTGGCTGGTTTCGCCGGGACGATTCAGCCCGGCGGAGCTCCTTGTCATCGTACTTCCGGAGGTTAGGTTGCCCTTGCCGGTCGCCGTTTGCAGGGGGGCTCTCGTTGCAGGAACCCCGGAGTTTGCCGCCGCTCGCGCCGAAGAAGCCGCTGCCATTCCTCCGGCAGTTCCCGCGGCGGTCGAGGAGCGTGGCGCCGATCCGGCGCCGGCTACTCCCGACGTTGTCAGCACAGCCGTTCCCGGGACCCTCCCGGAACCGCCAATGCTGGAATTCGGTGTCGTCGCCGGGCGCATGGCCCTTGCGCTCCCATCCATCGCGCCTCCGGCGGCACTTCCAGCAGCGGCAGGCCGTGGGGCCCTCGCCACTGCCGCATTCGGCGTTCCATTTGTTCCAGGTCCCGGAGAAGAGCCGTCACCCCGGTATGAAGAACGCACTGCTGTCGCCGGAGCTTCCAGCCCCCCCTCAGCTGAAGCCGCCGCAGCCCTTCGGGCCGCCGCTGCTGAATCCGCCGGCTGAAGAGGGAGAGCGATCCCCGACCCGGCCGTCCGCTGCACAGTTCTTCCTGTGGATACCCCGACAGGCTTTGCAGCCGCAAGTCCGGCATTTGATCGGGAGCCCGCCGCCAACTCCGCCGCCAGGCTAGCTCCAGCCGCCGCCCTGGGCGTCACCGCCGGCTTCGGTGGAAATCTGCTGGTCGGCGCTGCCTCACGGCCTGCTGCCGTCTCTGCGCCCGCTTCTGCCGTGCGGGGGGCCGCATGCGTCATCGCGTCTGTCTGGACCGTCGGCGCACGGTGCGTGATCGGGGGCGCCTCACCCGGCGTCAAGGCTGCCGCCTGGGGTGCAGCCCCGGGGGTGAAACGATCCGGATGAAGAGCAGTGGGCGGCCGCACCGGACGCGCCGGGTCGCCCCCTGCCGCCGCCGTATCGTCCCCGCTCACCGCCTCATTGATGTCTGTCTCCTGCAGGCTGGGCAGCTTCTCCGACAGGATATCCGCGGCCCGCTGCTTTTCGGCCAGGGCATCCACTTCGCTCTGCAAAAGATCTTTCTCTTGCGTGAACGGCATCTTGCCGACAATCTCAGTCACCACCAGCACCTCTTCAAGCTTGCCCAGGTTGGCGTTCGGCTTGATCAGCACGTTCACATACGACGTATCTGGATCGGAGACCACCTTCTCGACCACGCCCACCGGCAACCCTCGCGGATACACCTGGTCCCCGCCGCTGGTCAGTACCTCTTCTCCCGGCTGAATCCGATCATCCGGCGAAATATTAACCATCTGCGGCTGCCCCGACGCGTCGCCTTTCATGACCCCGCGGATACGCGTGGATTGCAGCATCACTCCCGCCCCGCTGGTCTGGTCCGAGATCAGGAGCACCTGGGCCGTACTCGGAAAGACGTTCTTGATCTTCCCGACGACGCCATCCGGCGTAATCACCGGCATCTGGGTCCGCAACCCATCCTTGTAGCCTTTATCGATGTAAATGACGTGAGCCTGGTCGGTACCCGAGGTCCCGATCACCTGCGCCGGCATCGTCTTGTCGATGTACTGTCCGCGAAAGTCGAGCATTTCCCGCAGCCGCTCCCCATCGCGCGCATCTTCTGCCAGGCTGGCCTGCTCCAGCCGGAGCCGGTCGTTTTCACTCTGAAGGTCCTGATTCTGTTCGCGCAGGCGCCTCAGGTCGATGTAGTTCGTCCAGATTCCTCGAACATTCAGTCCCGTATTGTGGGCCAGTCGCTCGGGAGGGGTCACCGCGCTCGCTACCCAGTAGCGCCAAAGCCGGACATTGTGGCCATCTGGCATATCCGGCGCAGGGCGGCGCACCTGCATCGCCAACAACACCACCTGCGCCAGCAAAACCAGCATCAGCACCAGGGCGTTTTTGTAGCGGCTGAAAAAACTGTCCATAAACCTAACCGGCGCTCTCGCCCGTCGTCCTCACCAGACTCTCAGACGCTCTGTGATCTCGATCCAAGCGGGGATAGCCCACTCGCCATCCCGATATCCCGGAACGGAATCGACGCGGAACCAGGAGAAGCTGCGCTTCTTGCATATCGCAATTCCGCATGGAACCGCTAATCGATCTTGATCTTCCGCAACAGGCGGAAGTCACTCAACATCTTTCCCGTACCCAGCACCACGCTGGCCAAAGGATCATCGGCGATCGAAACCGGCAATCCCGTCTCTTCTCGAATCCGCTTATCCAGGTTCTTGATCAGCGCGCCGCCCCCGGTCAGTACGATTCCTCGATCGCTGATGTCCGCGCTCAATTCCGGCGGCGTACGCTCCAGTGCCACGCGAATGGCATTCAGAATCGTCGAAATACATTCCGTCAACGACTCCCGGATCTCGCTGTCGTCGATGGTGATCGTCTTCGGCACACCCTCGATCAGGTTGCGGCCCTTGATCTCCATCGTCAACGGTTTGTCCAACGGATACGCCGAGCCGATCTCAATCTTGATCTGCTCCGCCGTGCGCTCGCCGATAAGCAGATTATATTTACGCTTCAGGTAATTCATGATGGATTCGTCCATCTGGTTTCCTGCCATTCGCACAGACCTGGAGTAGACAATGCCGGAAAGGGAAATCACCGCAATATCGGTCGTACCGCCGCCAATATCCACAACCATGTTGCCGCTCGGCTCGGTAATCGGCAGCCCGGCGCCAATCGCCGCCACCATCGCCTGCTCCACCAAAAAGACCTCGCTCGCCTTCGCCCGGTAGGCGGAGTCCTCGACCGCTCGCTTCTCCACCTGCGTAATCTCGGAAGGCACCCCAATCACAATCCGCGGATGCACCAGCATCTTGCGGTTATGGGCCTTTTGGATGAAGTAGTTCAGCATCTTCTCGGTGATCTTGAAATCGGCGATTACGCCGTCTTTCATCGGCTTAATCGCGACGATATTACCCGGCGTCCGCCCCAGCATCTCCTTGGCTTCCTTGCCTACCGCCTCGACCTCGCCCGTGTTCTTGTTGATCGCGACAATGGAGGGTTCGTTGACGACAATACCCTTGCCCGCCGCAAAGACGAGCGTGTTCGCCGTGCCCAGATCGATAGCCAGATCACTGGAAAAAAGGCTGAAGAGCGAGCGCATACCGCGGCGCGAAGATCGCGAATAACCGTTCGATGACATGAATAAGGACTTTTCTCTCGACTGTCACCCATTGTAAGGCCATGCAGCCGATGCTGCGCGGGGCGAAATACCCGGAGTGCTCAAGTTGAAACTGCATATTGGAACTTTTCGACTGAATCGGGAGAGGCCCGGATGAATCCTGCCCCGGCTCTTGGAACATCTATTGCTTGTTCTAAGGAGAAACATCATGGCACACGACAAGAAGGTCGCCCTCATCACCGGGGCAAACCGTGGCATTGGCCTCGAGACCGCAAAACAACTTGGAGCACAGGGCATCGCCGTGCTGGTCGCTTCACGCAAGCTGAGTGACTCTGAGGCAGCCGTCACGAAGCTGAAAGCCGAAGGCGTGGAGGCCTATCCCATCCAGCTCGACGTCGGGAACGCCGAAGACCGCTCTGCGGCGGTAAAGTACGTTACCGAAAACTTCGGCAAGCTCGACATCCTGATCAACAACGCCGGCGTGCTCAAGACCGAAAAGACCGCTTCGATTGAGACGCCAGCCGCAAACCTCGAAGCAACCTTCGCGACCAACCTCTTTCACACCGTGGCCGTCACTCAGGACTTTCTTCCCCTGCTCAGGAAGAGTGACGCAGCCAGAATCGTCAATCTTTCCAGCATCCTCGGCTCCCTCACCTTGCACGCCGATCCCAAAAGCCCGATCGCAAGCTTCAAAAATTTCGCCTACGACGCATCCAAATCGGCGCTCAATGCCTTCACCATTCACCTCGCCTACGATCTTAAGGACACGCCGATCAAGGTGAACTCTGCCCATCCCGGATGGGTCAAGACCGAGATGGGTGGCGAAGGCGCTCAGATGGAGATTCCCGACGGTGCGAAGACCAGTGTCGCACTGGCCCTTCTCGGCCCCGAAGGACCCAGCGGCCGCTTCATCCACATGGGCCAGGAACTCCCCTGGTAAGCTGCCTCCCCACCATTCCCGATCAAACTGCAGCGAGCCAGCATGATTGGCTCGCTGCAGATGAGTTCCAGGCGCGACTTTTGCAGCGGAATCGAAGATCCCCGTATCTCCGCCGGGGGCTTGCAAACGACTTCCGGCACTCCTGCCGCACCTCCGTTCCGATCACGGCTGTTTGTGACAAGAAGCCGCCTTCCGGCCGGCAGCAATCACCCTGGCCGGAAGCTCGGCGCAACTTCGACGGCAGCTGCCGCCAAGCGGCCTCAGCGCCGGCTGAGCACAGCATCGTACAACGTCTGGCACCTCTCCCATTTACAATCGAGGAGCAAGCAAGGACTGAAATTCACCTATGACCACCAATCTCGAAACATCCCTCACGGAAACCCTCGGCATCGCCGCCCGGCAGGCTGGCCTTCAGATCCTCTCCGTCGAAGCCGGCGCCGACTTTCATCAGAAGCCCACTGCCCGTTTTCGTCTCGGCCTCACCCCCAATGCCACGCCGCAGCATTCTCTCCTCCTCGAGCTGAGTGACGCCTTCGACTTTCATCAGGCCGGCTCGAATGGCGAGGAACTCCTTCCGGCCATGATCCAGCACCTGCGCGACGCCGCCGGCCGCCTGCGCAACCCGCGCCCGGACGCCTACGTGACCGTGGCCGGTCTGCCCATCAGCATGAACGAGTTTGCGTGGCCCTTCCATCGGTCCACCACCGGGTCCGACACCTACATCGTGCATGGCGTCGTTCGCCTCGAAGACAGCCCGGAAGCCATCCTGCACGCCAAGATCTCCGCCAGCATGACCGTCACCTTCGCCGAGATCGTTCCCGCTCCCGAGCAGCCCTATGCGGAAACCTTCATCTATAACGCAATCCGCAAGACCCTCGACTACGGCCAGCTCGAGTTGGTCAAGAGCGGTAATCGCCAGCCCGTTCCCGTCACCACTCGCTATTACAGCCGCTGGCAGAAAAAGTTTTTCTTCACCGACACGGATGATTCCATCCGCAAGGACTTCCTCAAGTCCAAGGTTTACTGGCTTTCCGGGGTTCTCGGCGGCAAAGAGCCCGTCTGGATCGCCGATCCTCGCGATGCGCAATACCTGAATACCACCGCCGACGCACTGGTCGATGTTGCCGCCGGCCTCGAGCAGGATGGCCTGCTGAAACTCTCCACCGGCTACGCCGCTGCAACGCAGAAACTCGTCGACCTCGCCGCCGGCTTCAAGGCAAAGATGGAAGACGCGCTCCTGGCCACCCGACCCTCTTTCAACGAAGAGATGCGTCATGGCCATACCAATATGTAACCGTGGCCTATGTAACCGTGGCCGCGCAGCCTCGGGAGCTGCGACCCGGCACAATGTAAATGGTATGCGCCGGAACTACCCGCGTGCACCCGCCTGGCACCCGCGCCCTGGAGCAAGCGCCCTGGAGCATACGGGTGCTCCGGGCCGGGCCTTCCCATGGCGCTTCAGGCACTCTGGGCTGGTAACTGCCTCACTCCCGTGAAAACAACCTGGTTTCCATCGGTAAGCAACGGCCGCCATATTACAATCTTGGCCGGCCGGCACTTCATTTGGGAGGCACCGCCGAACCGCACTTGGCACAATACTTCGCTCCCGACGCAGCAACCGCCCCGCAGGCCGCGCAAGTAGGCGTCAAAGCAACCGCCGCGACTCCGCCAAGCGCTACTCCACCATGACCCGCGCCAGGCGGCCCTAGGGATGCAGCGATCGACCCCGCCTGCTCGGCGTTATAGCGCCGCACCCGGCCGGGCATAAAGAAGGCCTCAATGACCCCCAACAGCCCAGGAATGCCGCTCCAGAAGAAGAGTAGGTACAAGATACCCATGCCATTGCGGCGCAGATAAAAGTGATGCAGCCCGAAACTGCCCAGAAAGACCGCCAGCAGTACGCCTAGAACCTCGTCTTTTTGCGCGGCAGCCATCTGGTAATAGAAAGTGGCACGTTGCTGGTCGCTCCAGTTGGATATCGGTATTTCTTCACTCACAAAAATCTCCCGTCCATCTACGTCTGGTAACCCTCGCCAGGTCGTAGCCTGCAAAGAATACGCGAAGTTCAGACGGCAGGTTCCCCCTGCTCCCTATGAGTCTTCTCACCGGCGATCGAGCTTAAGATGATGTCAATCGACGACAGCGATAGCCTTAAACATATTGGAAAGGCTGGAAAATTGGACTTTTTCGCCAGTACGTTCTATGGATTTTTCTTCGGCTTTGCGTTGGGAGTGGGCTGCTCCCTCGTCGTGCTCTATGCAATCTATTCAGGCGGCTATCGTAAGGCGCTTGAGGATTCACTACGCGAACCAAAGCCAGACCGCTATCTCAGGCTGTTGGCGGGCGCCGCGAAGAAGATTGCCGCCGAACCCGGCAGCCACGCCGCCCGGAAAATCTGACCTGCAGACGGCGAAGTCCTCCAATATTGGAAGAATTCGCCGAAAACCTCGCGAAATTACCGGCCGCTTACAGATTCACAATCGCGTCAAAAACCTTTGTAAAGAGCGCCGCAACCTGATCGGGGTTTTCAAGCGCCTGCGCGCCTGCATTGGAAACTGCCGCCGCAGTGATCTCGGTAGTCGACTGCAGAATCGCTAAATATCGCTCTTCCGCTTCCTCATTTGAGAGTTCTCCGTCCTCGAGCTCTTCATCGCCCTCTTCAGGTTCATCAAAATCTTCTTCGGGTTCGATTGCCATGTTCATCTCCAGGTATTTGTAGAGAAAAGGCTAGCAGGATTCCGGAACGTGTGCCTCCTGCCAGTCTGCGAACGTAAGAATTTACGCATGCTCATCGAAGTCGAGTCAAACTCTCCACTCGCCGCTTCAGGCGCAAACCCGCCCGGGCTAAGCGTTAAACCCGGCCGGGAAAAGCAAACCATCCCGCCACCCCTGAATAACGGCGATGCCAAAGCGATTCTTGCTCGGCCCCGGGGAGCCAGCATGGTAAACTGAGGTACCGCATGGATGCTGCACTCGAACACTTAATCCGCCTGCAACAAGTCGATGAGCAGATAGCTCAACTGCTTCATTCCATCGCAGAGTTGCCGAAGCACCTTGCTTCTCTCGAAGAGAAGCTTAGGAGCCACAGAACCGCACTAGGCGCTGCTGAAAAGTCAATCGGCACCGAGGAAGCTCTTCGCCGAAGGCTCGACAGCGACCTCAAAGACATTCAGCAGAAAGTCTCCAAGTATCGCGGACAGTCCAGCAGCGTAAAGACCAACGACGAGTTTCGAGCGCTGCAACACGAGATCGACTTCGCCGAAGCAGAAATCGCCAAGATTGAAGAGCAGCAGATCGCCGTCATGGAGAGAATCGAATCCCTCCAGGTCTCCACCCGTGAGTCAGGCGCCGCTCTGACCGCTCAGGAAGCCCTCGTGGAGCAGGAAAAGAGTTCCGCTCGCGCCGCGGCCACTGAGCAGCAAAGCAACCTTGACCACCTGCGGCGGGAGCGCGAACAACACAGGAAGGGCATCGACGCTTCCGTCTTGTTCACCTACGACCGTATAGCCTCTTCCTCGCGGAAAACCGGCCTCGCCCGCGTTCAGGGTCAGCGATGCCTCGCCTGCCAGATGTATCTGCGGCCGCAGATCTGGAACCAGATTCGCAGTGGTCAGCTTCTCACCTGCGAGAGCTGCGCCAGGCTGCTTTACTTCGACCCCGCTCTGGAACCGCCGCCGCCGCCACCAGTAATCCCAGTCAAAAAGAAGCGGGTGTCGAAGGTGAAGCTTGCGCAGGAGCAGGTAGCTGAAGTCACCTCTTCCGCTACCGAATAAGTTCACATGAGGGCATCCCCTGCCCGACCCGCGTCACTGTCCTCATCAGAAATCCGGATCCGTAGGTGCTTTCTAAGCGACCTAGGGATCCGGATTTCTTCTTGTTGAATAGCACGCCGCTCCGAGCGAAGGACAGCTTACGAGATTGTCGGCGCACTCTCCGCTGGCAGGTCAACTTGGGCTGGTAGGTCAACCTGAGACAAGGGTCTTGATTCCCGCGCCGCCGAAAGAGCGCGTCCCGCGCCGCCAGCTTGCAGCATCCGGGTGTTCATCATCGCGCCCATCGGTCTCAAATTCATGGGCGGTTGCGTCGACGGTTGTTGATGCATGGTGACGATGATCGAGACTGCCGAACTCTTTCCCAGGCAGCGATAGGCATGAGGCGTACTTGCGTCAAAGTAAACGCCATCCCCGGCCTCGATCACATGTACCTTGTCGCCATGCCGGATCTCCAGTTCTCCCTCTAACAGATAAAAGAACTCATAGCCGGGATGTACATGAGGCCGCACATCGGTGGCCTTCTTGAGAGGGATAAATTCTGCATAGTAGGGATCGAGGTGCCGGTCTGGAACCATGTACCCAAGGCTCTCAAAAAAGTAGGTCGGGTCGTCAACGCCACTCTGCGGAAGCCGCACCCGCTCCTTCTTCTTGTGAACTCGAAACAGGGTGCTGGGCTCCGTCTCGAAAAAGTAGGAGAGGTCTTTGCTGAAAACCATGGCGATCCGCGCCAGGTTTCTCAGGGTCGGCACCACCCGCCCAGTCTCCAGCTGCGATAAAAAGCTCGCAGACAGCCCGGTGTGGCGGCCAAGTTCCACCAGTCCCATTGATTTCTTCAGACGGAGCCGCTTAATCCGCTCACCGATATGCTTCTCGGCAATGAAAGCCTCCGCGCTCTCCGGGTCGATCTCGTTCTTTCGGTCAGGAATTTCCTTGACTGGCTTAGCAGGTTCTTCGCCTAATGATGCTGTTGCCACTTCCTCCGTCATTGCTTGTGCCATTTCCATCAGACCCTCATCGTGGTAACTAAATGACTTGGAATGCAATATCGAGAAATTTGTTGCCGTCATTGAAATTATTTTTACGGAAGTCAAAGTTGTTTCTGTAAACGCTTCGTTTGTTGCATACAGTGCCTATACATGGCAGGCAAAAAAATCGAGGGGTCAAATCACTCGCTCTCTCGTAGACGGTTGCTGATCAGCGGCGCATCGGGAATGATCGGTACCTCTTTGATACGAGATTGGATCTCAAATCAGATTCATGTCGTTCGCCTGGTTCGCCATAACCAGCCTGCCGAACAGGCTGCTTCAGCTCCCGAGACCGTTCTTTGGAATCCCGCAGCCCGCGGCGCGCTCGCAGATCCCGAACCCCTGGAGCGTTTGGATGCAGCCGTCCAT
This sequence comes from Acidisarcina sp., assembly GCA_965199205.1. Classification (GTDB taxonomy): domain Bacteria; phylum Acidobacteriota; class Terriglobia; order Terriglobales; family Acidobacteriaceae; genus Acidisarcina. The sequence goes on along the minus strand of OZ240688.1, from coordinate 4,723,700 downwards.
CTCTCCGGAGCGAATGTCGCCGCCCATCGCTGGACGAAGAAATACAAGCAGGAAATCATCTCCAGCCGCATCGAGAGCACCTTGGCGCTTGTCAAAATTCTCACCCGGCTCGACCGCCCGCCGTCTGTCCTGATCTGCGCATCGGCCATCGGGATCTATGGGAACCGCGGCGATGAAATCCTGGCTGAGCGGGCCGGTCCTGGCACCGGATTTCTCGCCGAGACATGTGTAGCCTGGGAAGCAGCCACCCAGGCCGCCGAAGCGGCCGGCATGCGTGTCGTTCACGCCCGCTTCGGCGTGGTGCTCTCGCCCGTCGGGGGCGCCATGGCCAGGCTGCTGCCCATCTTTCGCCTTGGCCTGGGAGGCAGGCTGGGCAGCGGCCGGCAATGGATGCCCTGGATCACTCTGCAGGACGCCGTCGGTGCCATTCATGCCTGCCTTCAGGATGATTCCCTTCACGGCCCGGTAAATATCGTTGCCTCCCACCCCGTCACCAATGCTGCCTTCACGAATGCCCTCGGCGCTGCAGTGCGCCGTCCGGCGATCTTGCCCGCGCCTGCCTTCGCCCTGCGCATCGCCCTCGGCCCGATGGCGGATGAGGCTCTACTCGCCAGCGCCCGCGTCGCTCCGGTGAAATTGCTGCAGGCCGGCTATCGCTTCGCCGACCCGGAGATCGGCCCCGCTCTGCACCACCTACTTTCCTGCTGAGCATCCGGCATTCATGTCCTCCTCCTCGCTCTGCTACGCTTGAAACGATGTCATCGCATCACCCTCCAATTGAGAAGAGTCGCAGCGGTATCCTTCTCCGCTGGGCGCACGCGTTGCCGTTCACCATTTTCGTGTTTTTCGCTGCGGGATGCGGTCAAACGGGTTCGCCACTGGCCCCCAGTCTCCACCTGCCGATTCCCGTTACTGACCTTGCTGCAAGCCGCATGGCGGATCATGTGACCTTGACCTGGACCATGCCGCGCCGGACCACCGACAAGCTGGTGCTGAAGGGGCCGCAGCCGGCTCACATCTGCCGTCACACTGGGACCGGTCCTTGTATCGCCGTCGCCGATCTTAGCTTCAGCGCTGAAAAACCCGCCACCTACGAGGATCTGCTGCCAGCAGCATTAACTCAGGGAGCACCCCGGTTGCTCTCCTACTCCATTCAGGTTCGCAGCCCCCATGGGCGGTCGGCCGGCGACTCGAACCTCGCCTATGCCGCCGCTGGCGCCGCGCCGCCGCCGCTGGCTAATGCCCACGGCGAGGTTCAAGCCGGCGGAGTGCTTCTGCAGTGGGATTCCGCCTCCTCCCCCGGCGATCAGCACCAACTCAGTGTCGAACGAACGTTGCTCTCGATCTCCGGGTCCAAAGCCAGGCCAGCCTCGCCGTGGGGAAACCCAGCGGCGCCCCCAGTAAAAGATCAATCCCTCATCGTCCATCTGCCGCCGGGCCCCGATCCCGGCAAAGCGCGCGACGCCGATGCCGCCTTCGACCAGCGCTACAGCTATCGCCTCACCCGCCGATCCTCGGTAAAGCTCGAAGGAAAACCCGTCGACATGACCGGGCCGCCGAGCCCCGCTTTCATCGTCGATACCAGGGACATCTTTCCGCCCGCCACCCCGCTCAACCTGGCCGCCGTCGCTTCCCAGGATGAAGGCGCCATCGACCTGTCCTGGTCTCCGGATACCGATTCCGATCTCGCCGGATACGCCATCTACCGCCGCCGCACCGGCACCTCTTGGCAGCGCCTCGCTCTTCCCGGTTCGCCCGCAGCCGGAGTGATCGAGACCCCCGCCTTCCACGACCCCACCCCGCAACGCGGAGAAGAGTACACCTACGCGGTCACCGCTATCGATCGTGATGGAAATGAGAGTTCCAAGTCTGCCGGGATCTCCGAGATCGTCCCGGCGAAACCATAACTGCCCGAGTGAGGAGAACCTCTGGATGCGCTACTGCCGCTTCGAAACCCAATCTGGACCTCAATATGGGGAGATCCGCAACCGGGTAGGCGCGACCGGCTCTTGGATCGAATCCCTGCTGCCTCCGCCTCAGGAGGACGCCGGGGCAGAAGCTCCGGATGCCGCCCGGATCTCCGCTTTTCAGCCCCTACCGCTGGAGCAGGCTACACTGCTTGCCCCCGTCACCCCCTCCAAGATCGTATGTATCGGCAGGAACTACCGCGATCACGCCACCGAGCTCGGCAACGAAGTCCCCAAAGAACCCCTCCTCTTTCTGAAAGCTCCGTCGGCCATCCTCGCCCCCGGCGGCGCGATCCGCATCCCGGCGCACTCGAATCGCGTCGACTTCGAGGGCGAACTGGCTATTGTCATCGGCAGGCGTGCCAGCCGGATCGGCGCGGATGAAGATGTGCAGCAATACATCCGTGGCTACACCATCGTGAACGACGTCACCGCGCGCGACCTGCAGAAGTCCGATGGCCAGTGGTCCCGCGCCAAGGGTTTCGACACCTTCTGCCCTGTCGGGCCACTCGTGACCGACGAGATCGACCCCGCCAGGGGCATCGTTGTCGAGACAACCTTGAACGGCGATTTGAAGCAGCACGGCACAACGCTCGATCTCCTCTTTCCCATAGGCTTCCTGCTCCGCTACATTACCGCCGCAATGACCCTGCTGCCAGGAGATCTGGTTCCCACCGGAACACCCGCCGGAGTCGGCCCCATGCAACCGGGCGACATCGTCGAGATTTCCGTCGAAGGCATCGGGAGTCTCTCGAACCCGGTGTCTTCCGGCCTTTTCTAGCCTCAGCCGTACCCGGGATGATGCCGGACGACAGATCCCGGCATCCAATAGGTCATCAGCTGGATTAAGCCAAAGTGAGAACCCGATGTGGAGACAAAGCGGTAAGTTCTTCGGTCCCCACTGCCATTCCTGCTAAAGTTTAAGAGTTGGTTAGAAGGAGAGTTTTATGTCCAAGACTTTGCTCGAACAGTTGCGCGAGATGACCGTCGTCGTCGCCGATACCGGCGACATTGAAGCCATCAAGAAGGTGAAGCCGCAGGACGCGACCACCAATCCCTCTCTCATCACCACAGCCGCCCAGATGCCGCAATATGAGCCAATTGTGGACGAGGTTTTGCTCGAAGCCAAGAAAAAGCTCGGCGATCACGCCAGCGATAAAGACGTGGCCAATCTCGCCTTCCAGAATCTGGCTGTCGCCTTCGGCAAGAGAATTCTTGAGATTGTCCCCGGTCGCGTTTCCACCGAGTGCGACGCCCGCCTCTCCTACGACACTGAGGCTACCCTTAAGCAAGCGCATTACATCATCAAGCTCTACGAGGACCAGGGAATCTCCCGCGAGCGCATCTTGATCAAGATCGCCTCGACCTGGAACGGCATCAAGGCAGCAGAAAAGCTCGAAAAGGAAGGCATTCACTGCAACCTGACCCTGCTCTTCGGGCTGCATCAGGCCATCGCCTGCGCCGAAGCCGGCGTCACCTTGATCTCCCCCTTCGTCGGCCGCATCCTCGACTGGTACAAAAAAGACACCGGCAAGGACTATGTCGGCGCCGACGATCCCGGCGTCCAGTCCGTCACCAAAATCTACACTTACTTTAAGAAATTCGGCTACAAGACTGTCGTCATGGGAGCCAGCTTCCGCAACATCGGCGAGATCGAAGAACTCGCCGGCTGCGATCTGCTCACCATCTCTCCCAAGCTCCTCGGCGAACTCGACGCCAAGCAGGGCGACCTGCCCCGCAAGCTCGACCCTGAAAAAGCCAAGCAGGAAACCGTTGAAAAGATCACCATTGACGAGAAGAAGTTTGAAGAGATGCACGCCGCCGATCGGATGGCCCATGACAAGCTGAAGGAAGGCATCGAGGGCTTCAGCGAAGCGCTCGAAAACCTCGAGCAGCTCCTCTCCAAGCGGCTTGCCGAACTCGGCGCCAGCAAAGAAACCGTCGGCGCTCACTAGCACCGCCTATTTGCAAACAAGGGAAGCAGCTGAACTCGGTTGCTTCCTTTTTTTGCATCTGCCTGCTTCAAGCCGCCAGGATCTTTGCAACGAAGCGCCGCCGTAGTTCACCAGTCGATAGAAAGTTCGTGCGGGTTACCTCGCCTCGGCCGGCACAATTGGGAGCAAATATGAGCGTCAGCAACTCTCCTGTCTCGCCAGCAACCCCGCCATCGACAGCTTCTTCGCGCACTGTGGCCACGATGGCCGAGCTCTCGCGCCACATCATCACCTACGATTCTGACGACCCCTCCACCTATGCGCCATTTTCCCTTCCGCCAGCTCAGATCATGCAAGCTGCCGCTATGTCCGCCATCCCATGGCCTGCGAGTAAGGCCCCCACACCTCAGCCTCTGGCCACAAAACCCTCGCCATCCGATCCCCTGCCCCAGGCGGATTACGTGGTCGTCACCTGGACCGTTGAAGAAGCAAAAGCCCTGGCCGACACCCTGACGCCCGGCTACCCCAGCAAGACCGCGTGGTATGACTACGCCCACAATTTCGAAACCATCTACGTTCCCATCATCCGCAAGGGTGCTCCGTCGCTTGAGAGCAAGCGGCTCGGCAGCTACTTCATCACCGATATTGCAGGCAAGAAAGTGCTTTGCATGAAGTCCGAGCTCCACTTCAGCCAGGATGGCGCCAAAATTCCCGTCGCCAAGTTGTGGGCACAGATCATCGCCGAAGCTAAACCAAAGCTCCTTATTACCACCGGAACCGCGGGCGGTATCGGGAGCGCCGTCGAACTGGGAGATGTCGTCAGTGCGCAAGCCGTGCGATTCGACTGTCAGAAAGCCTTCAAGTCCGAACCATTCCACGCCAGCATCTATGCCTGCACCAAGCTCGCTCATCCATCAGTGAAAATTGCCGAGCAGCTCTTCCTTGCCAATACCGCCCATCTGCCCCAGGCATCGAGAGCGCCCTTGATCTTCACCAAACCGGCTTCGCAAATGGAAGTTCCCGACGTGGTCACGACTGACTTCTTCGCCTTCGACGACTCCTCCAATGACTATGGACTGCAGGGGCTTGGCGGAGCGGTTGAAATGGGAGACGCAGTTCTCGGTCTGGTCATCAGCCAGATGACGGAAGGCGCCCCCGAATGGCTTGCCCTTCGCAACGCCTCCGACCCCCAGATCGCCAATAGCGGATTGACGCTTGAACAGGCAGCCCAGAAAGCAGCCCAGATCTACGAAAAGTACGGCTACTGGACCACCATACCCAGCGCGATCACCTGCTGGTCCGTGATCCTCGACAACTGAGCAGCAATACGGATGGTCTCCATCGGCGCGCCGTCATCTCACGGGTCCACTTTAAAAACTGGCCTTTCCCAACCGGCAATGAGCGTCGGCTGGCCGCCTCTTCAAATCTTTTGCTCGTAATTCGCCAGCCAGTCGTGCCAAATTGGCACCTCGGTTTCGCAGTCTGCCCGGCAGACTGGTACCGAAGTGAATACCTTTGCCGATCTTTCTTGGTAACCAGGCAAACGTTCGGTACAGTCAGTTATCAATGAGTTAACGGAGATGAATTTCAGCACGCCGAGGAGAATGGATGGTTCCCGAACCGCATTCACTGCGTCACCTGTTTCATCAACTGGTTGAAGACTGCTATGCCGAGCATGTCGGCATCCGCGATGCGGAAGTCTCAACCTACGTCGCCGACCTGCTCACCGATTTCTGTGAAACCGACCGCCTTTACCAGCTTCGCGATGCAGCCGGCCGGCCCATGGAAGAGATCACCGAGATGATGGCCGCCTCCGATCCGGTTCACGGAACGGCCGCCTCCTTCGACCAGGAACGCCACATCCGGAAACACATTGGCGACTACACGCTTTTCCTCACCGGCATGTACCCTGAGTCGCTTCATCTCTGGCGTCAGCGCATCAAATTTTTGCAGATGGTTCGCGCCGGCAAAGAGAGCTACTGGATCGTCTCCCAGTTCAACGTCTTCGAATACGCCCAGGAAGCGCCCCTCTTCGAGAAACTCGCCGATTGCTTCGAGGGCTGCGTCTACGGCCTGACCAAGGTTCGCGGCGAAATGGAGAAGCGCAAGGCGCTGCCGCCGGCGACACAATTCCGCATTATGTAACGATCAGTCAGGGCGAGACCGCGGTTCGTGCCTCGCCCTGCACCGACTCTATACCAGGGTCCGGCATTGCTACAGAATGTAGCGCGCCAGGTCTTGATCTTTCACGATCGACGCCACCATGTGGCGAACGTATTCCGGATCGATCACCACCACCGTCTCCACGCCCGTAGCTGTCTCCCGCTCGATGACCGGCAGCGCAAACGTTGCGCCGTTCTCCTGCGCGGCCGCAGCAACGTCGATCAGGTTTCCACTCTCGCCCTTGCGTGCCTTGGTCAGGTCGGGAGCCAGAAAGCTGATTTCATCCAGAACCTTTTCCATGATCGTATGCAGCCGCCGCGCCCCGATATTCTCGGTCGTCTCATTCACCCGAAAGGCAAAATGAGCGATTTCGGCCAGCGACTCGCGCGTAAACTCAAGCTTCAGCCCCTCGGTATCGAGCAATGCCATGTACTGCTTGGTCAGCGAAGACTTCGGCTCGGTCAGAATGCGGACAAAATCCTCGACCGTTAACGACTGGAGCTCGACTCGGATCGGGAAGCGGCCCTGAAGCTCCGGAATCAGATCGCTCGGCTTCGACACATGAAATGCGCCGGCGGCAATAAACAGGATGTGGTCCGTCCGCACCATGCCATAGCGGGTATTCACCGTCGTACCTTCCACGATCGGAAGAATGTCGCGCTGCACACCCTCGCGCGAGACATCCGGCCCGTGACCGCCCTCGCGACCGGCAATTTTGTCGATCTCATCGAGAAAAACAATTCCGGAGTTCTCCACCCGCTCGACCGCCACGCGAGTCACCTGGTCCATGTCGATCAGCCGGCCTTCTTCTTCCTGCACCAGGTACTCAAAGGCCTCGGCGACCTTCATCTTGCGCTTCTTGGTTCGCTGGCCAAAAAGGTTCGGCAAAATGTCTTTGAGATTGATGTCCATCTCTTCAACGCCCTGGTTCGAGATGATCTCGAACGAAGGGCTATTCCGCTCGCGAACATCGATCTCAACCGACCGCTCGTCCAGCTTGCCTTCGCGGAACTGCTGGCGCAGCTTCTCCCGCGTCCGGTTGTGCGATTCGTTCGACGGCGTGGGAAACGTCAGCGTGCCGTCGGCGTCATGCTGCGGCGTCTCGGCCGAAGCCCCATGCACCGGCGGTGACGCGGCGCTCGCGGCAGCTGGAGGCGGCAGCAGCAGATCGAGCAGCCGCTCCTCAGCATTCATCTCCGCCTTGTCTTCCACCTCTTCAAGCTTCTCTTCACGGACCATGTCGATGGCGATCTCAACCAGGTCGCGAACAATCGACTCCACATCCCGCCCCACGTAGCCGACCTCGGTGAACTTAGACGCCTCCACCTTGAGAAAAGGCGAATTGGTCAGCTTCGCCAGCCTGCGTGCAATCTCGGTCTTACCCACGCCGGTCGGTCCGATCATGATGATGTTCTTCGGCATGATTTCGTCAGCAAGTTCAGGCGAAAGCTTCTGCCGGCGCATGCGGTTGCGCAGCGCAATCGCCACGGCTCGCTTGGCCGCATGCTGGCCAACCACGTACTTGTCCAACTCCGCGACAATCTCGCGCGGCGTTAGGTCATCGAGTGCAAGTTCCTGGTCCTCGGCGGCGCCAGGTAGATAAATAGCCATATCAGTAATCCTTAATCACGCGCTCTTGGTAGAAGCGTTCACGTTCTTGCTGCAAGCGTCCGGTTTGGAAAACGTCGGCCTCCCCTGAGGCCGTGAGGGCTGGCTAACTCGCAGCCGGAGCCGTCAGTTCCTCGATCGTGATCTGGTCGTTCGTGTAGATACAGATCTGGCCCGCGATCCGCAGCGACTTCTCTGCGATCGCCCGCGCAGGCAAATCGGTATTTTCCATCAGCGCCCGCGCGGAGGCCAGCGCATACGATCCGCCGCTGCCGATCGCCGCAATCCCCTCGTCCGGCTCGATCACGTCCCCCGAGCCGCTGATCAGGAACGTTGTCGTCGGGTCGGCCACCACCAGCAGCGCCTCAAGATTGCGCAGCATCTTGTCGGTCCGCCAGTCCTTCGCCAGCTCAACCGCCGAACGCCCCAGGTTTCCCGCATACTGCTCGAGCTTCGATTCGAACCGGCCAAAGAGCGAAAAAGCGTCGGCCGTCGAACCCGCAAAGCCGGCCAGAATCTTGTCCTGGTAAAGCCGGCGGATCTTGCGCGCCGTGTGTTTGATCACGCTATCGCCCAGGGTGACCTGCCCATCGGCGGCCATCACCACGCTGCCGTTGCGCCGCACACACAATACCGTCGTCGACCGTATCCGCGGCCGCGTTTCTGTACTGAGGACGGCATCGCCCTGCAGCGTGCCTGCCTGAAGGCCAAAAGACGAATGTCTGGAATTTTGCCCCGAAAATAGAGAAGCGGCCTTGACGGCCGGCTGAGAAGACGAGCTCTTTACCATGTTCCTTCTAAGTATATCGCAGCCTGCCGCGCCACCGGCCCATTCCGGAACCCAGGCACCCGAGTCCGCCGCCAGGCGAAAACCGGCCTGAAACTCCGCATTGGTTCCCTTGAGCGCTGGAGTATCCTGCATCTATCGTGCGCACGTCGCACGCCCTGTAAATCGTTCGCAAGAAGAACCTGGACGCAAAAGCTGAGCCGCACGGAGAACTCAATGCAGGGCCTTTCACTGCGCGACCCTGAACTGCTTGGCATGCTGGCAACGGCGGGTCTTTGTCTTGGCGGCATCGCGTTGTACCTCAAGCGACGCAAGCGCCCCTCCGCCGAAGAGCTCGAACGCGAACGCCGGCTCACCCTGGTCAAAACCGGCCGCATCATCGACGGTACCGTTCTCGACATCTCCGACCTCGACGAAGCCGAAAGCGGCCATCCCGGCGGCCTGCAGCTCATCCTTTACAAATACGAGATCTCCGGCGTCGTCTACGAATGCTCCCAGGACGTGTCCGCCCTGAGAAACTTCGTCGACATCTACGCCTGCCGCCTCAGCTTCCCCTGCTCGGTCCGCTACGACCCTCACCAGCCCGAAAACAGCATCATCGTTGCCGAAAACTGGACTGGGCTGAGAGAAACCGCTACGCCATTCCCACTCAGAAGACCGACGCGAAACCCGGCAGCGGCGACAGTGCCAAGACGATAGCCAGGCGGGGGAGGTGAGATAGCTGACTACTAGGGCGACAGAGGCAGTGAGCCTATCGATTATCTTACGGAGAAGAACACCGCCCCTTCTCGTCCGAGTGAAACGATTTGGCGCGAATCCGGAAGGCTTCTGGCAAACATGCGTGCCGATCAGGGCTTCAGCGTTCATAGACTCCGCGACCTGCATTTCGACGTATTGATAGCGCTGACGGCAAGATTGGCCGGCGCACCGCTAATTACCTCTGACCGGGCTGACTTTGAGATGATTCGCTCCTATCGCGAGTTCGAGTTGGAGATCTGGTTGCCTGCGCCCGCGCAAACGTCTACTCCATAAAAACCGCCGACCGGGTCGATCAGCAGGTCGTTGAAAGTCCAATCTCAACGGCATAGACTCAAAGATCAGCATGCACGTCCACGCCGCCAGCGCCTCCGCCAACAAGAAGATGCAGAATGTCCTGCGCCTCTCGCTCGTCGCGACGCTCGCCTATGTTGTGCTGACCTTGATTGCGGGACTTCGCGCCCACTCGCTTGCCCTTATCTCTGAGGCCGGCCACAACGTCTCGGACGCGCTCGCTCTGCTGCTTTCCTTCGTCGCCGTCTACTTCCAGAGCCGCCCCGCGACCGATGCCAAAACCTTTGGCTACCAGCGCGCCGGCGTGCTCGCCGCCTTCGTTAATGCCACCACACTCGTGGTCCTGTCAATCTGGATCGTCGTCGAGGCCCTGCACCGCCTAGCCATGCCCGAAACCGTGCAGCCGCGACTGATGATGTACGTCGCCGCCGCTGGCGTCGTCATGAACGGGGTGATCGCCCTGCTCCTCTCCAGGTGCAGCAAAGACGTCAATATCCGCAGCGCCCTGGTTCACATGCTCGGCGACACGCTCTCGACCGCCGCAGTCATCATCGGCGGCGCGGCCATCCTGATGACCGGCCATACTTGGATCGACCCGCTACTCTCGCTCATCATCGCTGCCCTGATCCTCTGGAGCTCTCTCTCGATCGTCCGCGAAACCCTTAACATTCTGCTCGAGGGAACCCCGAAAGGCATCTCCCTCCCGGAGATTCGCACCACCCTGCAGAAGATCACCGGCGTCGAAGACGTCCATGACCTGCATGTTTGGAGCCTCGGCTCCCAGACCCACGCGCTCGCCACCCACGTTAAGATCGCCGACATCCCGCCCTCCGAGAGTGCGCTCATCCTAGACCAGATCAAGATCACCCTGCGGGAGAAATTCCAGGTCCACCACACCACCATCCAGTTTGAAAACAGCGACTGCGAGATCGCCCACGGCTGCGTGATGGCAGTTGAAACAGTTTCCGGCCATAGCCACCATCACCATGGCCATAGCCATTCTCACTAAAGTGCATCGGCTCTGCCGCCCATCCCCCCACTCGGCAAGTACCGCGACAATGCCTCTTCTCAACAGCCTGGGAAAAGCTACCCGGGAAGGCGTTTCGCCGTCGATCAAAGCTTTGCCCGTTGGTTAAAGAAAGAAGGAGGTCGTTCCGCAAAGCCCTAACCGGCTGTCGAAACATTCTTCTTACGGCTCAGCACGGCGCTGGCGAACTTGCGATTGTCTCGCGCCACCGTCGAAGCCGAATCGATTTTCCGCCAGAAGGCCACGAAGTAATCCACGGCCGAGATGATTGACACCACGACCATGAAATAGATCGCCGTCACCGCTGTTGGATACACCGGCAGAATAAACCAGCCGAAGTGCCACTCGTACCAGCGATGCGCCAGGATCGTCGCCACCACCGAGACGATCTGGATGATCGTCTTCAGCTTGCCAAGTTCACTGGCTTCAATGGTGAACCCCTCGGAGCTCGCAATGGAACGCAGACCGCTCACCAGGAACTCCCGCCCGATCACCAGCACCGCGATCCACGGCTTCATCACATGGGGGTTATAGCTCACCAGGCAGATAAAGGCCGCGCTGATCATCAGCTTGTCGGCTAAAGGATCGAGCAGCATTCCCAGAGTCGTAATTTGGCCCCGGCGCCGGGCAAGATATCCGTCCACGCCGTCAGTAATCGAGGCGACAATGAAAACCAGCGACGCAAGGATCTCCTGCTGGCCATAGGCTGCGTGAAACGGAAAGGACGGCGAAAGCAGCCAGATCAGCAGCGGCAGACTGGCAATGCGGCTCGTCGTAATTGAGTTGGGGAGATTCACACTCAGCCCGGAAGAACAGTTCGGCGTGCCCCTTAATTATGCACCACTCGAGAGCGCGTGCGTTCCAGGCTGGCAGCCGCCGGTCTGGAACCGCGGTATCGATGGCGATCCTCTCCTGGGCACGAAGCAGAAGCTGTCACAGCTTTGAGAAGAAGTCCTTCATTCTCGAAACACCTTCAACCACATCTTCGTGAGTGACCGCATAGGAAAGCCGGATATGCTGCTGGGTCCCGAATGCTTCGCCCGGCACCGTAACCACGTGCGCTTCGTGCAAGAGGCGACCCGCCAGTTCCAGGGCGGTCTGCGACCCGGCCTTCCCCAGGTACGCCGATACGTTCGGGTACACGTAGAAGGCGCCCTCCGGTACCGTACAAGTCAGCCCCGGGATTGTCTTCAGGCCGGCCAACACCCGGTCGCGCAGCTTCAGGTAATCCGCTCGCATCTCGGCCACGCAGTCCTGCGGCCCGGTCAGCGCAGCCACCGCGGCCTTCTGCACGAACGACGCCGTCGAACTGGTCGACTGGCTCTGCAGCTTGCTCATGGCGGCGATGATCGGCTTCGGGCCAAGCGCGAAACCCGCGCGCCAGCCGGTCATCGCATAAGTCTTCGAGAGCGACCCCGCCACGATGACATGTTCTTTGGCCTCGAGAAACGAGCCTCCGCTGACCAGCGCCCCGTTGTACTGCAGATACACATAACACTCGTCCAGAATCAGGTAAATACCGCGCGCATGGGCCAGGCGAACGATCCCCTCCAGGTCGGCCGGGGCAACCACCGAACCCGCCGGATTCGACGGAGAATTCAGGATAATGGCCTTCGTGCGAGGGGTAATCAGTCGCTCGACCGCGCCCGCCGTGATCCGAAAATTCTCCGCCTCATCGGTCTCGAGATACACCGGCTTGCCCCCGCCATACCGGATGATGTCTTTGTAAGACACCCAGTACGGGACGGGGAGGATGACTTCGTCGTCATGCTCCACCAGCACCTGCAGTGCATTAAACAACGCCAGCTTGCCGCCGGTAGTGAAGACCGCCTCTTCAGGCGCGTAATCGGAACCGAAATCGCAGGCATGCCGCTCAACGATCGCCTTGCGCACCTCGGGAATACCCGAAACGATGGTGTATCGCGTGAAATTGCCTTCGATCGCGGCAATAGCTGCGTCCTTGATGTGGCGCGGCGTCGCAAAATGCGGCTCGCCGGCCCCAAAATCCACCAGCTTCGCACCTTGCGCACGCAGCTTGGCCGCCTCGGCAGTCACGGCCATGGTAGCGGAAACTTCAATCCGGCCGATGCGGTCGGTCAACATTTTCTGAGCAGTCGAAGTGGAAGTCATGGTTCCTTCATTTTTTCAGATTTTCTAATCGAACGCGCGTGATTTTGCGGTAAATGTCAGCAAACTGTCCGCAACGCCGAACGGCAATGGAAACTCGATCGGCAGATCGATTCTGCGCCTCACCCGCTTGGCGTTCTCCCGGATATTCTGATACACCCTAAACAGAAGATCTCGATAACCCTGCCAAGTCTGCCAGGCTCCAAGGAAAATACCAGGAAAGGACTTTTCCCATGACCCTGCTGCTCCTTCAAATGTCGCTTGTGTTGCTGATCGCGGTCGTCTGCGGCCGCATTGCGCGCAGCGTCGGGCAGGCCCGGGTCGTCGGAGAGATCATCGGCGGCATTCTCATCGGGCCTTCCGTCTTCGGCCGTTTCTCTCCACACCTCTCCGCCAGTCTTTTCCCCCCGGCCTCGCTGGGAAATCTGGAGATGCTCTCCACCGTCGGACTGGTCCTCTTTCTTTTTCTCATTGGAATGGAGCTCGATTACACCCAGCTCTATAAGCAGCGTGCGACCGCCGTCGCCGCCAGCGGGATGAGCATTCTCCTGCCATTTGCGATGGCCGCCATCCTGGCCCATTCCCTGCGCGTTCGCTTCGCGCCACATGGCATCGGCAACATCCCCTTCGTCCTTTTCCTGGGCATTGCCATGAGCATCACCGCCTTCCCGGTCCTCGCTCGCATCCTCGATGAACGAAACCTGCAGTCGACGCCACTCGGCACGACCGCCATTCTCTGCGCGGCCGTTGACGACGTCGTTGCGTGGAGCCTGCTTGCCATCGCCCTGGCGCTGATCGGCGAAGCAGGCGGCCCATCGTCGCTCCCCATCCGTCTTGCCGGCCTCGCCGTCTACCTCTTCGTCATGCTCGGCGTCATCCGTCCCCTCGCCGGCAAGCTCGTCAACAGGCGCCATAATCCCGAACTCTCGGTGGAACTCCTCGGCCTGATAATCGCGGGAGTCCTCGTCTCCGCCGCCGCCACCGACAAAATTGGCATTCACCCCCTCTTCGGAGCGTTCCTCGCCGGCGTCTGCTTTCCCCGCATCGAGCATTGGCAGACCGCCATCCGCGAGCGCCTTGATATGCTCGTCTCCGTTCTCCTGCTGCCGCTCTTCTTCGCCCTGACCGGGATGCGCACCCGTCTCGACCTGCTGAGCGGCTCTTCCGTGTGGCTCTGGGCAGGCATCGTCCTGGCTGCCGCCATCTTCGGCAAGATGGGGGGGGCCGTCGTCGCCGCCCGCTGGACCGGCCAGTCGTGGCGCAACGCGCTGGCCCTGGGTGCCCTGCTGAACACCCGCGGCCTGGTCGAGTTGATTGTCTTGAATATCGCCTACAACGTCGGCGCCTTCTCGCCCACGCTCTTCACCATGATGGTTGTGATGGCGCTCGTGACCACCATGATCACCGCGCCAGTGTTGAACCTTCTGGGAATTCGAGATGGAGAGAAGAAGGCGGCTCCGAGCGACCACGCCCATGCGTAAATAGAGGGAACCGGGAAGCTCACCCGCCCTCCAGGCAAGTAGCCGGGGCCACCTCCCCGTATCACCGAAAAGAAGCGATGCAGAAAATAGTTGGAGCCAATAACGTGGCCGAAAACCACGAAGCTAAGCCTTGCCGGAGACCCGCTGCTTCAAACGCGCAATCACCAGTTCCGGCACCAGGCCCTCAACCGACCCCCCCAGCTGAAAGACTTCCTTCACCAGCCGCGAACTGACGAACGAATACTGCGCCGCCGGCATCAAGAACACCGTCTCCAGTTCGGGAGCCAGGCGCTGGTTCATCAGCGCCATCTGTAGCTCATATTCATAGTCGCTGATGGCGCGAATGCCGCGCATGACCGCCTGCGCACGCTCCTGCCGAGCAAAATCGACCAGCAATCCGTCGAATGTGGCAATCGAAACATTGCCGAACGCGGTCACGCTCTCAGTCAGCATCTCCACCCGCTCCGGAACTGTAAACAGGGGATGCTTCGCTGAATTTCGCAGCACGGCTACGACCAGCTGGTCGAAAATACGCGATCCGCGCGCGATCAGGTCGAGATGGCCGTGCGTCATCGGGTCGAATGTGCCCGGGTAGATTGCTTTAACTTTGTCCAAAGAAAGGGCGCCCTTCGCTGGTCCTCGCAAATCGTCCTTGGCGATTGTACGGAGCGGCCCTCCTTTGGCGCAACGCGGAGCCTACCTCCGCGCCGCCGGTCTCACCACCTCTGCTGCTGCCGCCGCGCCATTCACCGGCACCGCCGGAACGTCGCTGACCGCAACATTCACCAATCCCAGCTTCTTCCGCAACTCCGTGTCGATGCTGGTAAAGGTGTCGCGGTGCTCTTTCAGATATTGGCGAACATTCTCGCGGCCTTGCCCGATCCGCTCCCCGGCGTAGCTGTACCAGGCGCCCGACTTGTCGACGATATTCTGAGCGACCGCCAGGTCGAGTACGTCACCTTCGCGCGAAATCCCTTCGCCATAAAGAATGTCGAACTCCGCTTCGCGGAAGGGAGCAGCCACCTTATTCTTGACGATCTTCACCTTGGTTCGCGAACCGACGACCGCGTCGCCCTCTTTCACGGCCGCAATGCGGCGAATGTCAATACGGACCGAAGAATAAAACTTCAACGCCCGGCCGCCCGTCGTCGTCTCGGGATTGCCGAACATCACGCCGATCTTTTCGCGAATCTGGTTGATGAAGATAAGGCTGGTTCGCGATTTCGACACCGTTCCCGTCAGCTTCCGCAAGGCTTGCGACATCAGCCGCGCCTGCAGGCCCATGTGCGAATCGCCCATCTCGCCATCAAGTTCGGCCTTCGGCACCAGCGCAGCGACAGAGTCGACCACCAGCACATCGATCGCGCCAGAACGCACCAGCGCCTCGGTAATCTCGAGCGCCTGCTCGCCATAATCCGGCTGCGAAATCAACAAATTGTCGATGTCCACCCCCAGCTTCCGCGCATAAAGCGGGTCCAGGGCATGTTCGGCATCGACAAACGCCGCCAGGCCGCCATGTTTCTGCGCCTCGGCGATAATCTGCAGCGTGATCGTCGTCTTGCCCGAAGATTCCGGCCCGAAAATTTCGATCACCCGCCCGCGCGGCACCCCGCCCACACCCAAAGCCGCGTCGAAGGAGATCGATCCGGTCGAGATCACGGAAATCGGCACGATCGCCTCTTTGCTGCCCAGGCGCATAATCGATCCTTTGCCAAACTGCTTTTCGATTTGCGAGAGCGCCAGTTCTACCGCGCGTGCCCGATCATCTGCCACGTTGATTCTCCGGTCTTCGTATTTTGTTCGTCTCACTAATGTAGCGCATTTCCCGCCTTCCACCCAGCCACAAACCACCGCTTGCGCGGCTTTCTGCGGTCTCGCTGACAAATAGCTGTGGAAACTTGGACAAAGTCTAGCACCCGCCTCGCGGCCGCGCGAAACAATCGCCCGGCTCAGAATTCTGCATTCTCATTTCAGGCCCAACTTGGTCTAGCGCCGCAGCAAATCCACCGGCTTATTCACATCCTGGATGCGAAAATACTTCGCCAGCGACGGATACTGTCTCGCAACCGCCTGGTACATCTCCCATGCCACGCGTCGATACGAAAAATGCCCTTGCGGCGTACTCCGCAACTCCGAGATATACAGCGCCTCCGCAAAATCCATCTTGAACAAGGCCCGCACCCGCGTCCCCAGCGGCAAAACATACTGCGCCGACGCGTCCTCCGCCCCCGAGATCTTTAAATCCTCATAAGTCTCATGCGCCGACTCCATCGCCGCTCGATACCCCGCTCCCAAACCTGCATCTTCCAAAAACTCGGGAAAATCATACCCATGGAGGTCAGTAAACGACTGCAGAATCTGCGTACACTTCCGGTGCCGGTGCATATCGCGAAAACCGCCGATATCCATCAGGATGTCAAACCGCAAAGCCTGTCCCGCCGAAAACTCCCGCAGCAACTCATCATGCTTTCCCCGGTGCCGCAGCCCTAGGTCGAGGACCTCGTCGCGCTGCGCTTCCGCAAGCCCCGCCACCCGGCTCCGAATCTGCCGGTAGGAGTAGTGGCAGACCCCATAGAGCAACGTCGTCGCAACCTCCACTTCGAGCGACTCGTCCCGCTGCACGAGATCGACCACCGGAGCGGGATCGATCCCCGCGTCCCCCATCAACTCCCTTGCCGCCTGCTCTAACTCGCGCCTCGACGCCAGCGCATATTCATTCACAGAGGCATATTTCACCAGCGTCGGCGCAACCTTCACCTCGCCGGTCAGCAACCCGGCCGACCGCTCGCCTAGCGCCGGATCCGCAGCCGCAATCTCCCGCTGCAGCTCGGCCATCTCCGCACCATGCACATTCCACGCCGCCCCTGAAGCCGCCGTGCGCAATTTTTCTCCGAGCCGCCTGACCTCCTCATGCGGGTCGCTCAGCAGCCGCGACACCTGACCCTCCAGCGTTCGCGCATTCACAATTTGTCCCAGGGACGTGTTGGTCGCCAGCGGCAGCAGGTAGCGCGCAACATCGAAAGCGCGGGCCTTCAGCGTCCGCTCATAGGCCTCCGGCTTCATCTCCTCCGGCCTCGGCGTCAGCCCTTTGAAATACTCCAGCATCGACTGCGACGTCGCATGATACTCCGCAAAAAGCGACTTGATCGCTGACTTGAATCTCTCCCGCGCGCTGCCGCCCCCATCGAACTCCGGCAGATACCAGCCGCCTTTGGAGAAGTTCTGGTAGCGCGTCGAGCGTTCCTGGCCATCCCAACGCTGCTCGTCTACCAGCACGATGGCTGCCAGCAGCGACAGCCGCTCAATGGCAAAAGCGACGTGCGCCAGGTCGGCGATCGACCGGTGCCCATACTGAAAATAAAAAGTATTGAGAAATTGTTCCGCCCGCTGGCTGCTGATCTCCCGCAGCGACTCCTTCATCGACAACGAAGACCGAGAATACTTGGCCATCGCGTACGCCAGCACCTCCGGATCGGCGCCGTGGACCGCGAAAACTTCGGTATGGTTCTCATAATGCTCAGCAGGGGAAACAGCCGGCGGTTCATTCGAAATTGCGTCTATCGGCATCGGAGCCATCAGAATACGGCATCGCCCTCTGCAAAACGCGGCACGGCACCGCCCCATCGAGCGCTTCCCGGGGCTCAGGGTTTATTCTGCTCTTTCAGCACACATTTGCAAGACCATGACCCCACCAGACGACCACGGCATTCTCTCTACCGTCGCCCACCGCCCCTGGCCGTTGCCGCAGACCCAATGGGTCATGACCCAGCGTTGGAACGACTTGCTCTTTGCTCACTGGCCGCTGCCCGCGGCGCAGATTGCGCGCCTGCTCCCGCCCGGTTTGGTCGTCGACACTTTTGACGGCTCCGCCTGGGTCGGCATTGTTCCCTTTTGGATGGATCGCATCCAGATTCGCGGCCTGCCTATCGTCCCTGGCGCCAACCGCTTTCCCGAGCTCAACCTGCGTACCTATGTCCGCGAGGCTGGAACCAACGTCGCTGGCGTCTACTTTTTCTCGCTCGATGCTTCAAACCCCGCCGCCGTCGCCGTCGCCCGCATTTTTTTTCACCTGCCCTACTATTGGGCCAAGATGAGCATCGAACACCGGGATAAAGGTTTTCACTACTTGAGCGAACGCCGCTTCACCGCCAAACCAGCTCGCTTCAAGGCCGCGTACCGGGGTCTCGGCCGCATGAACACTCTCGACCAGAGCCGGCCCGGCACCATTGAACACTTCCTCACCGAACGCTACGCCCTCTACACCGCCGGTGCAGGAGGAAAACTCCACCGCGGCAACATCCACCACCTGCCCTGGCCGCTCGAACTCGCCGAGGCCGAGATCGAAGTCAATGATCTTCCCGCTGCCCATGGTATTCTGCTGCCCGACACCCCTCCTGTTCTCCACTACGCTCGCGAGTTGGTCGTTTATGTCTGGACGCTGGAGCTCGCACCCGGCTTGCTGAAACGGCCCGCAGTCGCCGCAGTTCCCGAACCCCTCTAGCCAGCTCTCGAAAAAGACTATCCGTCTCTTTATAATGGCAAAGGCATTTGGAAACTTCTTCGGGAGCCCCAACCGGGAGCCAATGGCCTGGGGAGACAGCACCGCAACATGGCCACGACCGAATCTTTGAATTTCACAGGGAAAACTGCTCTCGTCACCGGAGCCTCGCAGGGGATCGGCCGCGCCTGCGCCATGCGCCTCGCAAGAGCAGGAGCCAGCGTCGCCTTGGCCGCGCGCAATCAGGAAAATCTCAAGGAAGTTGCAGCGGAAATTGCAGCCTCCGGCGGCTCCGCTGAGATCTTTGCTCTCGACGTGGCAAATGAGGAATCTATTAAAGCGGCCGCCAAGGCCGTCCTCGCGCACTTCGGCAAGCTCGACATCCTGGTCAACAATGCCGGCATCACCCGCGACAACCTGCTGCTGCGCATGAAACGCGTCGACTGGGACGATGTTCTCGCGACCAATCTGACCGGCACGTTTCTGCTCACTCAGGCCCTGATTGGCTCCATGGTAAAAGCCCGCTACGGTCGCATTGTGAATGTCTCGAGCGTCGTCGGGCGCATGGGCCAGGCCGGCCAGGCAAACTATGCCGCCAGCAAGGCCGGGCTGATCGGCTTTACCCGGTCCCTCGCCCGCGAACTCGCCTCCCGCGGAGTGACCGCGAACGTCGTCGCCCCCGGCTACATCCAGAGTCCCATGACCGCCGTTCTCGATGAGAAACAGCAGCAGTCCATCATCGCCCACATCCCCGTCGGCAGGATCGGTAGCGACGAAGAAGTGGCGCACGCCGTCGCTTTTCTCGCCTCCGAGGCATCCGGCTACATCACCGGCGCCGTTCTCGATGTCAACGGTGGTATGTATATGGGGTAGGCGGACAAACCCCTCCCCCAGGCCGGCGTTCTACGACGCTGCCGGCGCTTGTGAGATGGCCCGGCTGAACTCGCCCGCTGGGCAGGCCACCGCCTGCCGCCGCGCTAGTTGCGCATTCACCTCTGCACCGATCAGCATTGCCGCCGCGATGATATAAAACCACAACATCAGCACGATCACCGCTCCCAGCGCGCCATAAGTCACGTCGTAGTCGGCGAAGTGGGTCAGGTAAAACGTGAATCCGGCGGAGCCGAGAAACCAGCCGAAGACCGCCAGCAACGCCCCCGGCAGCGCCGAATGAAAAGTAATCTTGACGTTCGGGCCGAAAACATACATGACCAGCACCGCTCCCAGAAACGTGGCAAACGTCAGGCAGAGCCGGATACCCGGCCAGAGGTGCGCAAACTCCTGCGGCACGGGAAAGACGATCGATATCAGATGGCCGAAGTTGGAGCCGGCAATCAGCAGCACCAGCGAGGCCGAAAAGAGAGCGCCGGTCGTCACCGTCAGGATCAAGGCCTGCAAACGATCTCTCCACCACGGCCGCGAGACCTCGACACGGTATGCGATGTCAAGCGCCTCGATCACCGCTGAGTAGCCGCCGCTCGAGGACCACAAATAACCCAGCACGCCAAACGAGAGCAGCCCGCGGCTATGCGTCGAAAGTACGCTGACCACGATCTTTTGCACCAGCTTCATCGCATCCGGCGGCACCACCGTGGCCATCAGGTCCAGCAGTTGGTCAAAGACATTCGGGATTGGTAGGAACGACAGCACCGAAGAGAACACGATTAGCAGCGGCACCAGCGAAAGCAAAAAGTAAAAAGAGAGAGCCGCCGCCACCACAAAACCCCTGGTGCGAAACATCTCGTTCCACACATCCACCGTCAGCCTCCAGGGTGCCAGTTCCCTTACCGTTGCCCTGAGATGCATCTGTCGATCCGGCATGGTCTCGCGCGCTCCTGTGAGCAATCGTAGCAATCCTATCGAACATGCAATGCGATGTAATTCCAATACTTAGGGATGTGCTCGCGACGCCATTCCACCGCACCTCATCAATAGCCGTCGCAGCCGACGCTGCAGTCCTTCGGCGCAATTCCGGCTACACTGACCCAGTCTGCTATTGGAGCCCGCCATGCGTTTTGTCATTGCCGTTCTCGCCGCCCTCGGAATCGTTGTCTCCGCTCTCGCCTTGCACGTCCACTACTCGACCGACGTTCAGCCCTGCAGTATCAACGAAAAATGGGACTGCGGCATCGTAAACCATAGCCGCTTCGCGGTCATCGGCCACGTCCCGGTCGCCGCCATCGGCATCGCCGGATACGCCATTCTGGGCATCTTCGCTCTTCTCGGCTACCGGCGGCTGCTGCTCGCCGCCAGTCTGCTTGCGCTCGCCTTCGCCCTCTACCTGACCAACATCGAGGCTCACACTCTGCAGGTGTGGTGTCTCTATTGCGTCACCTCGCAGGGCATCATCGCGTTGCTGGCACTCCTCTCCGTGGCCAACGTCATGAGGCGAAAACGAGCGTAGCCCGCATTCAGCGGCCCCCGATCGCCACGCACTCATCCTCCCGCGAGGAACCTCGCTCGATTCCTATCGCAGCAACTTTCCTCTTGCGGCCGAAACCCCCCGCCCAATAAGAATCGAATTGTGCGAGGGTGCGCGAACCCGAAACCCCGCCATCGCCTGCTGCATCAGTGGCTGCCGGCGCCCAACGGTAAAAATCTCCGCACGGGGGGTTTACCTTTTGGTTACTGGTTCCAATTTGGGTTTTATTCTGGAACACCTGAAAATATTGCTTGCTATGTGTACTTTGCGCGTGTTAACCATACTGCCAACACTTCACTTTTCACTTCAACCGACGTGCTGCCTTAGGAACTTTCACCAGCAAGACCGTGTGGACGGAAGGCCACATCACAAACCTATGAAAATCGGAACGACTATTCGCGGATATCGCCTGCAGAAGGGGTTGTCCCAAGGGGATGTAGAAAAACGCACAGGGCTTCTCCGGTGCTACCTGTCGCGCGTCGAGAACGGCCACACCGTTCCGTCGCTCGATACTCTTGCAAAGATCGCACAGGCCCTGGATTTACCACTCGCGCAGTTCTTTGCTGAAGACAGTCTGGGACGGGAGATCAATACCCAAAAGCTCACCGATGACGAGCTTCGTTTCCTTACCCAGATACGACGCTACTCGACCAACCTTAACGACAGTGATCGCAAGCTGCTATTGGCAATGGTGAAAAAATTTGCGGCTACCGCCGTGCGTTAATTGGACCTGCAGTTTTCCCCGGGCAGCTTCGAGAAAGAAAAGCTGCTCGACCTTGGTAACTCTTGTGACCCTGACTTATGGTCCGTTTCCGAAACAACGGAGGTAGTGGCGTTGAAAAGCGTCACTACCAATCCTTCCGCGGCCAGCCGCATCGGCTACGGCTGTGGATGGTTGAAGGTAAAGATCCCGTAGGCCATCAGCACCAGCAGGAACGCCAGCCCGGCAAACCCGATCCACTGCCTGCGGGTAAAATCCGCTCGCACCGAACCGATGCGCGGCACCAGCGGCACTCCTAATGCCAGGCCGCTCAAAAATCCGCCAAGATGCGCCATGTTGTCAATGCGGATAAGCGAAGGCACCAGCAGCGTCGAAGCACCGAGTACAAAATTCAGTACCGCGAAATAGATCACGCTCTTGCGCAGGCGCTTTAACTCGTACTCCGGAATCGGCAAAAGTTTCGATTTCAGCAGCACGATCAAGACGCCCGCCAGCCCGAAGACCGCGCCCGACGCGCCGGCGCCCACCACCGAATTCGGCTCTCCCGGAAGCCCCGGATTTACCGCGATGCTCAGCAGGTTTCCGGCGACCCCGGTCAGCAGGTATACCGCCACCGTGCCGATCGGTCCCAGTAGCGGCTCACCCAGCAATCCCAGGTTCCATAGGCACCACATGTTGGTCGCCAGGTGGATGACCCCCACATGCACGAACGTGGAAGCCACCAACCGCCACCATTCGCCGTACTGCAGGACCAGTCCGCCATTGTCGGCGCCCCATTTCAGCAGTTGCAGCGCCGTCGGACTGGTCGTCGAGACGCCGCTCAGCGACATGGCGAGAAAAACGGCGATATTGACCCCGACCAGGAAATAAGTAGCGGGCGCGACCGCCCAGCGGCCGCGCGTTCGAGCAAGGTCGGCAGAACGCGCCGGAACCGCCGCCTCGCTACCCAGCGGCGGCAGAACTTCGGGCTGCGCGACAGTCGGACGGGAGACGGGCTGGCCGTTCGACCAATTGGAATCCATGCCCTCTTAGGCTACCCTTGGAAAGTCTGCCGTGACAACTAAGCCGAGCTTTTCTTCCTTGGCTGGCGGCCGGTGTGACCTTAGGAGTTTCATTGAACCTCTCATCCTCTCCCTCAGCTGCAGCGAGCGTTTCTCCAGGTTTAAAGAAGATCAGCCGGGCCCTGCTAAGCGTCACCGACAAAACCGGTCTCGTTGATTTCGCCCGCCAACTCGCCTCCCACGGTGTCGAACTCGTCTCGACCGGAGGCACCGCTCGCACCCTTCGCGAACAAGGACTCCCCGTCCTCGACATCTCCGAACTGACCGGCTTTCCCGAGATGCTCGACGGCCGGGTCAAAACCCTTCATCCGAAGGTTCACGGCGGCATCCTGCATGTTCGCGGAAATGCGGAGCATCGGGCGGCCGTCGAAAGCCACTCTATCCAGCCGATCGACATGGTGGTAGTCAATCTCTATGCCTTTGAGAAAACCGCCGCTCGCCCGGGCGCAACCTTTGCCGACGTCATCGAGAACATCGACATCGGCGGTCCGTCGATGGTCCGGTCAGCGGCCAAGAACTTCGAAGATGTCGCCGTCATCACCTCGCCGGCCGACTATCCGCACTTAGCCGAAGAGTTGCAGGCCAACTCCGGCGCCCTGGGCCGCGCAACCCGTTGGCTCCTCGCCAAGGCAGCTTTTGCCCTCACCGCCGCCTACGATCTCGGCATCGCCAACACCCTCGACACCCTCGCCGGCTCTCAACCAGACGCTCCCATCGAACGTAGCGACGCAAAAACCGCCCCGTTCCCTGCGACGTTGCGCCTCGCCTACCCTCTGGCCATGCCTCTTCGCTATGGAGAGAACCCCCACCAGCGCGCCGCGCTTTACAGCGATCCAAGCGGAACCGGCGTCGCCGCCGCTGGGCAGCTCCAGGGAAAGGAGCTCAGCTTCAACAACATCGTCGACCTCGACGCCTGCTGGAGCCTGGTCCAGGAGTTTGAACAGCCCGCCGTGGCCATCATCAAACACACGAATCCCTGTGGCGCTGCAATCGGTCTCTCGATCGTCGAGGCGTATCAAAAAGCTCTTGCCGCCGATCCCGTCTCCGCCTTCGGCAGCGTCATCGGCATCAACCGCGAGGTCGACGCCGCGGCTGCCGAACAGATCGCCAAACTATTCGTCGAGGCCGTCGCCGCGCCCGGCTATACTCCGGAAGCGTTGGCGATCTTTGCCGCCAAGAAGAATCTGCGGATCGTCACCGTTCAGCAGTCCACCCTCACTCAGGTCATCAAGCAAGTCTCCGGAGGCCTCTTGCTCCAGGATGCCGACACTGCCCGCATGACCGCCGCTGACTTAAGAGCCGTCACCGCCCGCCAGCCGGCCAGTTCCGAGATCGAGTCGCTGCTCTTCGCCTGGCGCGTCTGCAAGCACGTCAAATCGAATGCGATCGTCTACGCCCGCGACGGCCAGACGCTCGGTGTCGGTGCCGGCCAGATGAGCCGCGTCGACGCAGCGAAATTTGGCGCCATGAAAGCAGTCCTGCCGCTCGCCGATTGCGTGGCTGCCTCTGACGCCTTTTTCCCTTTTCCTGACGGCCTCGAGGCCGTAGCCGCTGCCGGAGCTACCGCCATCATCCAACCCGGCGGGTCGGTGCGGGACACGGAAGTAATCGCCGCCGCCGACAAGCTGGGCATCGCCATGGTTTTTACTGGAATTCGACATTTTCGGCATTGAGGCAAACGCCTTCACCTGCATCTCTGTAGGCCGAGTGAAAGCAAAGCGGCCCGGAATTGAAGCCCGAAGCGGGTTACAATCGTCTGATCAGGTATGGGCTCACGCGCCGGGGGCGTTCTGTCGCATCGCAAGAAGCAAAGATGTTCCTCGTCGCTTCCCGTTCCAGCCGCAAAGGAAAGCTCTTGACACAGACTTCCAGCCAGGAAAGACGTCAAATGCCCGCAGGAAAAACGCCAATGTCTCACACAGTGGCTGACAGTTCGAGGTCGCGCCTCGGTCTTTCGTTTGTTGCCGCAGGTTCTTTGTTACTCGTTGCCAGCGCTGCTCTGGCCTCGCCGCAAGCCGCGCCCGCGCCTCCGTCGCAGGCCGCCGCGAACACCCAGCCTTCAGCCGGCGCCCAGCCTCCGGATCGCGCGGCAGCCTACTACCACTACGCCCTGGCCCACAGCTACGAGGAGATGGCCACCAATTACGGCCGCAGCGAGTATGCTACCCGGGCAGCCGAGGAATACAAGTTGGCGCTGAACGCCGACCCGACCTCGCAATTTCTTAACAATGGCCTGGCGGATCTCTATTTCAAAACCGGCAAGATCAAGGACGCGATCGTCGCCGCCCAGGATCTGATCAAGAAAGACCCGAACAACCTCGACGCCCACAAGCTGCTCGGCCGGATCTATCTGCGCTCTCTCGGCGACGGGCAGACGGGTGGTCCTTCGGGCCAGGTACTGCAGCTGGCCATAGCGGAATACACCAAGATCGTCTCCCTCGAGCCCGGCAGCATCGAAGACCGTCTGCTCCTCGGCCAGCTCTATTCCGTGAATCATGAAACCGCGAAAGCAGAAGAGCAGTTCAAGGCTGCACAGCAGATCGACCCCTCGTCCGAAGAAGTCATTCTGAACCTGGCGCGGCTCTACAGCGAACAGGGCGATACCCACCGCGCCATCGACGTCCTGAAGGCCATTCCTGAGGATGACCAGACCCTGCGCACGGAGTTTGCCTTGGGCGGTGCTTACGACCAGATCAAGGAACCGAAGAAAGCCATCGCCGCTTACCGCCGGGCTGCGGATCTCGACCCATCCAATCTCGATGTCGAGCGCTCCCTCGCCGCAGCCTTGCTGAACGATAACGATTATCCCGACGCGCTCTCCGCCTACCAGAACCTAGCCGTCGCCGACCCCCAAGACGCCAACGCGTACCTGAGGATCGCCGAGATCCAGCGCCGCATGGGCAACTTCGACGAGTCCCTCGCATCCCTCAAAAAGGCGAAGACACTCTCCCAGGAACCGCTGCAGCAGAGTGAGATCAGCTTCAATGAAGCGCTCGCCGATGAGGCACTTGGCAAGCACGATGAGGCGCTGGCCATTCTGCAGAAACTCGTCGATCAGAACGAGCACTCCACCGGCCAATACTCCGACGCGGAGAAAAATGCCCGCGCCTTCTTCCTCGATCGCCTCGCCGTCCTCTATCGGGAGCAGAACAAGCCCCTGCAAGCAGTCGACGCCTATCGCAAGATGCTCGATCTCGGCGGAGAATTTGTCGTCGAGGGCTACCAGGGCGAGGTCGACTCTTACCGCGAAGCCAAGCAATACGACAAAGCAACCCAGGTGGCGCGCGAAGCCTCGGCAAAGCTTCCCAAAGACCGCCAGGTCACCCTCATGCTGGCCGCCCAGCTGGCCGATACCGGCAAAGCGGAGGAAGGCATTGCTCTAGCCAAAACACTGCTGGCCTCTTCCCCGGCTCCGGAAGACCGTGATGTTCACGTCGCTCTCGCCAACATGTATACGCGCTTGCACCGCTGGAACGAGGCCGGCGCGCAGCTCGATCAGGCTGAGCCTCTCTCCTCCAAGCAGGACGATAAGATCTATATCTACTTCCTGCGTGGCGCCCTCGCCGAACGCCAAAAGCACTACGACGAAGCAGAAGCCCAATTCCGGAAGATACTCTCCATCCAGCCAGACAACAGCATGACCCTGAACTATCTTGGGTACATGCAGGCGGACCGCGGCGTCCATCTCGATGAAGCCCTCGGCATGATCCAGAAGGCCGTCAAAGAGGAGCCGCAGAACTACGCATATCTCGACTCCCTCGGCTGGGCTTACTTCAAGCTCGGCCAATACCAGCTATCCGAAGACAACCTGCGTCGCGCCAGTGAGCGCAACGCCAGCGATCCGACCGTCCATGATCACCTGGGCGATCTCTACGAAAAGACCGACCGGCTGAAGCTGGCGGTCGCGCAATGGGAAGCGTCAGTTTCGGAGTATGACAAAACCACACCCGCCGATGAAGACTCAGTCGACATCGGCAAGGTACACAAGAAGCTCGAAAACGCGTGGGTCAAACTGGCGAAAGAGGACGCCTCGAACGGAGCCGCCAGGCCTCAGGGAGCCAACAAGCAATAGCCTGGAAGGATTTTACGCCGATGGCGCGTCTTCGGGGTCGATCCGCGGAGACTCTTCCACCCAGTCCGCCGGGAAAACGTCGCCCAGCGATTGCTCCATCGGCGAACTGCAGTAGGGGCATAACGCGCTGCCTTCACCATCCAGAACTGGATAGCCATAACCGAAGTTCTGATTCTGAAAGCGCAATTTGCAGTCTCGACAGTAGTACAGGTATCGTTTCACGATCGGCTCTCCGTTCTCAGCTAGTCTAACGTGGGAGGGCGTTCCCGGCTCTGCCTTAAAGCGGGCAAGGATGGATCTTGCAGAACTCCAACGATCTGATCTTCATCTCGATCGCCGCCTACCGTGACCTGCAGCTCGTTCCCACCATCCAGGATTGCCTCAAAAAAGCCGCCCGTCCAGATCGGCTGCGCTTCGGTATCTGCTGGCAACACGGCTCCGAAGAAGCTTCACTTCCCTTCCGGGACGATGCCCGGTTCCGCATCCTCGATGTCCATTGGCGCGAGAGCCAGGGCGCATGTTGGGCCCGTGCCGCCATCATGAAACTGTGGCAGGGAGAAGACTGGTTTTTCCAGGTAGATTCGCACTGCCGCTTCGCCGTTCACTGGGACCAGAAGCTCCTCGACGCCGTGGAGCAAACAGAAAGCCCGAAGCCCGTTATCGGAACCTATGCCACTCCCTTCACTCCCGGAATCCGGGAGACGCTTGGCAACGATCCCATGCAGATGGCCCTCCTGGGCTTCACCGAAGAAGGCATCCCTCACATGAAGCCGCTGCCCATTTCTAACTGGCGCCGCTTGCACCGGCCGATCCGCGCTCGTTTTCTCTCGGCCGGCTTCTTCTTCACGCGCGGAGTCTTCGTTCAAGAAGTCGGTTACGATCCGGAGCTCTACTTTCTCGGCGAAGAAGCCGCTATGACCCTGCGCGCCTACACCCATGGATACGACCTCTTTCATCCCGTTGAGACCATCGTCTGGCACGATTACATTCGGGCCAATGCCACGAAGCATTGGGACGACCACACCTCCGCTGCCGAGACTCAACAGAACTGGAGCGAACTGGACCGCCATAGTAAGGCCAAGGTCCAGAAACTCCTGACCGGTCGGCACGTCGAAAGCTATGGCCTTGGCTCAACCCGCTCCATCGAGCAATACGAAAAGTATGCCGGCCTTTCCTTTGCGAAACGAAAAGCCCAAGACTACACCATGCGCTGCGAGCAGCCGCCAAATCCCGAAGCGCTCCCTGGCTGGACCGAGCAGATCTATACCTGGATGGCAAAGATCACCGTCGACCGGGCCTCCATCCCCTCGCAGGCCCTCACCGATCCATCCTTCTGGTATGTAGGCATCCGCGATGAAAGTCGCAACGAGATGTATCGCAAAGACCTCTCCCCGGCCGACTTGCAGGTCTTTTCCGGAACCGAGCCTAACCTAGTAATCGTCTGCGAGTTTCAAGCGGGCACGATCCCGGCCAGCTGGAGCGTCTGGCCCGTCACCCGCTCGGGAGTCTGGCTCACAAAGCTCGAGGGCGTCTTTGAGGAAGAGGATTTCACCATCGTCACCGAAGACGAGCAGCAATAATCCACGAATCAGGCCTGCACCCGTGAAGCAGGCCTGCGCCTTTGTTGCTTGGGAGTTGTTTTAGGCACGCGGCACAGCAAGAGAGAAATCGGCTCAAGCCCGGCAGGTGCGATCCGCTCCGGCGCTCATTCCGTCTTCATCCGTTCCTTGACGTTCTTGGCCAGCTTCTCCATCTCCTCCGCTTTTTTGACAACCGTAAGCGACAGTGTGTCCTTGTTGCTCTTATCCACTTCTGCCTTCAACTCCTGCGCCAGTTGCAGCAGCCTGTTGGTGTCTGCCACGAGCCGATTTTGGCGGTCGATATTCCGCTTCTTCTCCGCCTCTTCCCGGATGTGGCGCATGGTCGGATCCTGGTTTGAATCGTCCGGCTTCCCGAAGGTATCGCGGCCGCCAGCCTGCCCGGGCGGCGTCGGTAGCTGCGGCGCATCCTGCGCCTGGCAAAAGGCCACGGCGCTACCCCACGGCAGCAGCAGCAACAGCAGCAGGATTGGAGCAGTCCGGCAATCGAAGCACAACGTGGCTTGTAGGATTTTCATCGAATCATTAGATCATTCGAGAGAGAGTCCCGGTCAAGGAGCCGCTCGTCGCCACGCGTCCTCAGGGCAGCGTGTACGGCAACGTGTAAAGATACCCGCATCCGGACAGGATAGATCGCATCCGATGAAGCGTGGGTCGAAGGAATGCCGGAAGTTCCTATCCGGCCCTCGCAAGGGAGATGTTGATTGCTGACCGTGTTCCTTCCGGGTCCGGAAACGCCCGTATCCAAAGATCGGTTCCTCCAGGTTGTCCTTCAGGACTGGCTGACCAACCTGCAGGACTTCCTGCACCACGATCTTCCCAAGCTGATCGGTGTTCTGGTCTTCACCTGGATCCTTATCTGGGGCGTCAATCTGCTCACTCGGCGACTCACCAGGCTCGCCGAATCGCAAACCACTCATGACATCGGCCGCGCGGCCCAGATCAGGACGGTCGCCTCGGTCCTGCGGGCGACAGGCATCGGCATCGTCGGCTTCCTCGCCGCTCTTCAGATCCTGCGCGACGTTTTCGCTTTCAACCTGGCCCCGCTGCTCACCAGCGCCGGCGTTGCCGGTGTCGCGGTGGGGCTCGCCGCGCAAACCATTGTGAAAGATTGCCTCAACGGCATGCTGATCCTCATCGAGGACCAGTACAACGTCGGCGACGTTGTTCGCCTTGCCGGGCTGAGTGGAACGGTCGAATCGATGTCGCTGCGGAAGACGATGGTCCGCGACGGCGACGGCACTCTCTACACCATTCCAAATTCGCAGATCACCACCGTAGCGAACCTCACCCGCGATTACTCCGTCGCCACCATCAACGTCGCCGTCGATTTTTCCGCAGACCCCGATCAGGTGATGGAAGTGCTCAAGCAGGCGGCGATGAGCGTCCGCAGCGATCCCGCCTTCAGCGGCGTCTATCTCGCCGATCCAACCCTGCTCGGCGTGGACTCAATCAAGGGATCTCAAGTCATCTATCCCGTGCAGCTCAAGACCAGAGCGAATCAGCAGTGGGCCGCGCAGCGCGAGACGCAGCGCAGGATTCGCAAGGCTCTCGATCAAAACGGAATCATCCCCGGAGATCCGCTCCGCGTCCTGTCCACCAACGGAAGCATCGCTGCCGGCGTCGGCCACGCTTTGCCGGCGCCGGCAGTCAAAGCCGACCCCACCGCAGCTAAGGCGAATGAAACCAACCCCTTTTCCGGCGAAGGAAATTAATTCTTAACCTGGCGCTCAGCCAGCAATCTCAACAGCTCGTCGCCATCCCGAACCGGCGGCAGGCAGGCGCCGCCCCGGCAGATCACCGCAAACGCTTCACCAGCAGCATCGAACCCCGGCAACGCCGGCAGCGTCTCCGCGAGCACCGGCGGCAGATTTTCCGGGCTTACCTGCTCGGCCCTCAGCCGAACGACGCTCTTGTTCACCGCAAATCCAGCCATCGCCTTAGCTTCGAGAGCCTTCGCCTCATCCCCTTCACCGATCAGCACGATCTGGGTCGGCGGTAGCAGAAACTGCTCCAGCGCTAATCCATATGTCCCGGCATAGAGACCGAAGTGCTCGACAATTCCCGCAAACTTCTCCAGCGTATCTTCAGCCTTTTCGCGTAAGCCGGGCCGGCCGCTCAGGTGTTCCAGGCGCAGCAATGAGATCACAGCGGAGGGGTTTCCCGCCGGCGTCGGCGTATCCTGAAGCGGCTTCCGTCGGGCCGAGAGCGCCCCCAGCACCTTGCCGCTCGCCGCCATCTCCGCATCGAAAAACCCGCCGCCAACCGGATCGTAAAAGCGCGCCAGCATCGCGTCACCGATGGCCGACGCCGCCTCGTAATACTTCCGGTTCCCCGTCGCCTCCCATGCCTCGATACAGGCGTCGATGGTGAAGGCGTAATCATCCAGCACGCCCCCGATCCGCTCCTTGACAAGACCCCGCGCGTCGTTGCCGTCCGGGTAGCAGATCACATGAGCCAACCCCACGCTCTCGCTCCAGCCCTCGGCCAGGATGCGGTCCAGCGTCTTCAGCGCAAACTTGATCGCTCGCGGCAGATTCAGCATCCGGCCAGCCTGAAGATACGCAGCAACAGCCATCGCATTCCAGCTCACATACACCGTGCGGTCGATAAAGGGAGCCGTCCTCTGCAACCGCGCCGCATACAGCTTCGGAGTCGCCGACCGCAGCAGCTCTTCCACTTCAGGCACCGTCAGCTTCAACCGCCGCGCCGTATCCTCCACGGTAAAGTTCACATGCAGCACGTTCTTCTGCGGATTGTGGTGCATATCCCCGACGTGGCCGATATGGTAATACTGCTCCACCACATTCAGCTCCCCCGAGGTAAGCACTTCGGCCGCCTCGTCGCGAGTCCAGGTGAAATAATCTCCGTCGTCATCCAGCGTGACATCGGCATCCTGCGAAGCATAAAAGCCGCCGCGCTCGCGATCGCTCAGACATGCATCCATCCAGCGGATGATGTCTTTGGCGACCCGCGCAAACTCCGGATCCACAAAAGTCTGAAAGGCATGTGCGTAGTTCTTCAGCAGGCCGGCGTTATCGTAAAGCATCTTCTCAAAGTGCGGCACCACCCACCGCTCATCGACCGAGTAACGATGAAAGCCGCCGCCTAGCTGGTCATACACCCCGCCACGCGCCATTTTTTCGAGCGTCACGACTGCCGTCTTTCTGGCGGTTTCGTCTCCTGTGCGTGCGGCGACATCGATCAGCAGATCGAGCGCCGACGGATGCGGAAACTTAGGCTGCGACCCAAACCCGCCATACCGCTCGTCAAATTGTCCCGTGGCATGTTGCACCAGCTTGTCCACCAGCGCCATGCTCAGCGAGCCCGAGCGCCCGGCAAACGTCTCGCCATGCTCGATAGCGGCGATCACGCTGCCGGCAGTGTCGGTGACCTCATCGCGCTGCGTCTTCCAGACATTCGCCATGGTATGAAGCACCCGCTCGAAGCTCGGCCGCCCATAGCGCTCGTCAGGAGGGAAATATGTGCCGCCAAAGTAGGGCTTGCCATCGGGAGTCAGCACCACCGTCAACGGCCACCCTCCCTGGCCGGACATCGACTGTACCGCCGCCTGGTAGCGCGCATCGACATCGGGTCGCTCATCGCGATCGACCTTGATCGCGACGAAATGCTCATTAATGACCACGGCCAGCGCCGGGTCTTCATACGATTCCCGGTCCATCACGTGGCACCAGTGGCACCAGACAGCGCCAATGTCCAACAGGATTGGTTTGTCTTCACGCAGCGCCTTCGCAAACGCTTCATCGCTCCACTCATGCCACTGAACAGGTTGATGCATCGCCGAACGCAGGTACGAAGAGGAAGCATGCTTCAGTGCATTGGTCGTTGCAGAATGTGACGTTTCATGGACTGCAGGCAGGGGAAGTCTGGGTGTCGCGGAGTCAGGACTCATCCTCTCGAGGATACGCCGATTGGGATCGGCCGCAGATCAAGCCGCCCTGCGCATGCGCTCCAGAAGCCAGAGATAAACTGAAGCAGTTCCTGCCGCAAAGCCCGCGAATAGCAGGGAATAAAGAATCAGCATTCGGTAATTGTGCGGCGGGTCTGCGGTCAAAAGCCTCCACACCCGGAACTCGACAAGAACAATCAGCCAGGCAAGCATCGTCCCCGTACCAATCGCCAACCAGCGGTGCTTGAGCAACCACTCTTCGCGAACGAACGCAACCACCGGCAGCCCCACGACCAGCCATCCACCTGCCGCCACCGGCAGCGTCCAGACGAACCACACCAGCATGCCCGCGCCCAGCGACCAAAGCAACGGCCGCAGCCCGCCGTTCGAGTTGACCACGATCTTGTACGCCTGCATGGGCAGCGTCACCAGCATCGCCGTCACCCATCCCGCGGCGCTCGCCGCCAAAGACGCCCGGACTTTCTCCCCGGTCCAGAGGAACCTCATCGCGCGGCCACCGTCATCGCAGCAGCCGCCGGGCGACCTCGGTGTAAAGATCGATGGCCTCGAACAACTCCCGCTTGGCCAGCCTCTCATCCGGCGTATGCGCAACGTGGATCGATCCCGGACCAAGCAGCAGCGGCTCGCCCCAGTTCGTCAGCGCCGGAATGTCCGTCGTGAAAGCGGCCACCATGGTCGGGAGCCCCTCAATGTTTCTCATCCGTACGAAAGGAATCTCCAGCGTAAACTCCACCGTCGCAAGTCCCTTCACCGCCGTCTCGATCGCCGTGCGAAGCTCCTCCGACGGCCCGACCAGCCGTGCCAGCACATGCGCTTCCGCCGTATCGGCAATCACATTGGGAGCATGGCCGCCCTCGATCACGCCGATGTTCAGCGTGCTCGGGCCCACATCTTCCACCACCGGCAGCTTCAGGGCAAGCACCCGTTCGAGCGCATGCACCAGCTTGTGGATCGCCGATTCGCCGCGCTCCGGATAGGCCGAGTGCCCCATCTTCCCCGTTGCCCGGATCGTCGCCCGCAGCGCTCCCTTTGAAGCCAAGGCCAGCCGGTTGTCGGTCGGCTCTCCATTGATCAGGAAGCGGCTGCCCTTCGCATGCTCATTCGCCAGCCGCGCCCCGGCAGAGTCGCGCTCTTCTCCCACCACAAAAAGCAGTCCCACGCGAGCGCCGGCATCCAGCAGTCGTAAAGCCGCCGCGATTTGCGCGGCGATAATCCCTTTGGCGTCGCAACTCCCCCGGCCATAGATGAAGTCATCATCCTCGCTGCTCGCGAGAAACGGGGGCACCGTGTCCATATGCGTCGAGAAAACAAGATCGGGAGAAATTCCGCTCTTCACGGCATCGGCGCCCACGGCATACAGGTTGAATCGTTCTCCGCGATGCCGGCTCTCCCTAGGCTGCGGAACCGCCATCCGTTCCACCACGAAGCCAAGCTCTAGCAGGTACGC
This sequence comes from Acidisarcina sp., assembly GCA_965199205.1. Classification (GTDB taxonomy): domain Bacteria; phylum Acidobacteriota; class Terriglobia; order Terriglobales; family Acidobacteriaceae; genus Acidisarcina. The sequence goes on along the minus strand of OZ240688.1, from coordinate 4,689,806 downwards.
CTCCAGCCACGTGCCGACAGCTCCTTCGTTGTAAGTGATCGATTCGATATCGACCAGGCTGCGCGTAAGTTGGACCGGATCCAGGGTCATCACGACCCAGAATACATCGGCCGCGCGGCTGTAATAATAAGAGACACATGAACCTACCCCCTCAGGAGCCCGTCCTCGCGCCTCAGCTTCCGCAATCGATCCGTGGTATCGACGGCCTGCGCGGTCCCGCCGGGCCTCTCGAGGCGCTTCTCAATGCCGGCAGTCCGCATGCGGAATACGCCGCGCTCGTCTGCCACCCTCATCCGCTCGGCGGCGGCACCATGCACAACAAGGTCGTCTATCACGCCATGAAGGCGCTCGGCTCCTTCGGGCTGCCAGTATTGCGTTTCAACTTCCGCGGCACCGGGCTGAGTGCAGGTGCCCACGATCATGGCCGCGGAGAGTGCGAAGACGTTCATGCCGCCCTCGATTGGCTTGACCGGGAGTTCCACCTTCCCATCCTCTTTGCCGGCTTTTCCTTCGGCGCCAACGTCGGCCTGCGTGCCTGCTGTGGCGACCCGCGCGTCCAGGGTATGATCGCCCTCGGCATCCCGATCCATGCGGAAGGCCGCGACTACTACTATGACTTTCTCGCCCACTGCCCCGCTCCCAAACTCTTCGTCAGCGGCTCGCGCGATCCGTATGGCCCGCTTCCCCAGGTGGAGGCCGTCGTCGCCTCGACCCCTCCGCCTGCAGCGATCGTCTGGGTCGACGAGGCGGATCACTTCTTCACCGGAAAGCTCAGCCAGATGCAAGCGGCGATCCGCGCTTGGGTTCCGGAGCAATTTCCCTCACTGAGAAAACTATGACTCCTCAAAACCCCTCAGTCGCGCGGCCCTTGCCGGAGATCGCTCTCGATATCTTCAGTACCGCGCTCAAAGAATGCAATGTCGCCGCCGCTCTCGACCGGCATCTCCATTTCGAAGAGCAGACCCTCGTCCTCCATCCATCGCCTTTGCTCCAATCGGAGTCGATCGACCTGGGCCATTTCAGAAGGATCTACATCATCGCCTTCGGCAAGGCCGCGCTCACCATGACCGACGCCCTCTTGAAGCGCTTGCCGCAGAAGCTCAATGTGCATGGCGTCTGCTCCGGCACCGACATACCTAAAGAACACACCCGGCAGATTCGCTACTTCGCTGGAGGTCATCCCCTCCCCAATAAAGCCTCCATCTCCGCCGCCAGGGCAAGCCTCAGGCTGCTCAAGAACGCCCGCAAAGATACCTTCATCTTCTTCCTCATCAGCGGCGGCGGCTCCGCTATGCACGAGTTGCCCCTCGACAAGCGCATCACCCTCGAGGACGCCATCGGCTTCCACGAAGCGCTCGTCGCCTCGGGAGCCACCATCAGCGAGATCAACACGGTGCGCAAATATTTCTCCGCAGTCAAAGGCGGCAGGCTGGCGCTCGCCGCTCCTGACGCAGAGAAACTTACCCTGCTCGTCGCCGATGTTCCGCTCAACGACCGCGCCGCCGTAGCCTCGTCTCCCACCCTCCCTGATACCTCGACGCCGGAAGAGTGCCGCGACATCCTCGCGCGGTATCGCCTGCTCGAAATGTTCCCACTCAGGGTCCGCGAACACTTCGTGTTACTCGGCCTCGACTCGTTGCTCCACAATCGTGATGACGCCCGGCAGGCGAGCGGCACCGCCGCCTCGCTCGCCGCTCTTGCCCCTCGCCGAACCCTCGGCCTTCCGGGAAGAAAGAAGGCGGTCGATCCTGACATCGTCTTTGGCGCTTCGCACTTCGACACGCTGCTTTCCAACCACGATTTCGTCAATGCCGCGCGCCAGCAGGCCGAGTCGCTCGGCTTCAAGGTGGTGGTCGACGATACCTGCGACGACTGGGATTACGCCAAGGCGACCCGCTACCTTCTCGCGCGCTTCCACGAGCTGCGCCGCCAACATTCCCGCCTCTGCCTGCTCTCCAGCGGCGAAGTCACCGTACAACTCGGCCTTAATCACGGCTGCGGCGGCCGCAATCAGCACCTCGCACTCACCGCGGCCCTCGATCTCGCCGAATACACCGGCGAAAACATCGCCCTGCTGAGCGCCGGGTCTGACGGTATCGACGGCGACAGTCCCGCCGCCGGCGCCATCGTCGATACCACCACCATCGCCCGCGCCCGCAGCTATCACTTCGACCCTGAAGAAAGTCTCTCCCGCTTCGATACCTGCACCCTCTTCACCGCCCTCGGCGACAGCATCGTCATCGGTCCAACCGGCAACAATTTGCGGGATCTCCGAGTGCTGTTGGCTGTCAGTTGAGAGTAGGATCACGTTGCTCCACAAAACTGGAGATCACACGCAAGAGGGGATGACGCAAGAGATATGCGATCGATAGCTCCTGAACGGCTCCGCCAAACTCATCCATGCTGTTTGCTCTTCTGCTGTTTGCTCTTCTGGATAGCGCCCATTCACTCCATCGCTATGGCGCAAGGCGCGGCCGCGCCAGCCTTACCCGCCAACCAGGCAACGCCGGCACATCCGGAGCTCGTCATCATCGACACCGATATCGGCGACGACATCGACGACGTTCTCGCCATCGGCCTCGCCCTCTCCAGCCCCGAACTGAAGATTCTCGGCATCACCTCCGCCTGGGGTGACACCGCCCTCCGCGCCCGCATGATCGACCGCCTGCTCTGTCAGACCGGCCGCACCGACATCCCGGTCGCTGTCGGCATTGAGAAGCACGGCCCCGGCCAGGGCGCTTTTTCCCAGGCTCGCTGGGCCGAGCGCCAGCCGGATAAGCCTCACCCCGCCGCCGTCGATTTTCTCCTCGATCAGATCAGGCAGCACCCTGGCGAAATCACCCTCATTGCGATCGCGCCAGAGACTAACCTCGGCGCCGCCATCGCTCGCGATCCCGCCACATTCAAGCAACTCAAGCGCATCGTCCTCATGGGCGGCTCTGTCGATCGGGGCTACTCTGACCTCGGCTACGCTCCTGACCACGGCCCCGACGCCGAGTACAACATCAAGATGGATATTCCCGCCGCCCAGGCCGTCTTCGCCTCCGGGGTGCCGCTCTACGTCATGCCGCTCGACTCTACCCTGCTCAAGCTCGACGAAGTCAAGCGCTCGCTCCTCTTCACCCAAAGCACCAACCTCACCGACGCCCTTACCCTGCTCTACGAGCAATGGTCCCGTACCACCGGCCAGGCCACACCCACCATGTTCGACGCCGTCGCCGCCGCCTACGCCATCGATCCCGGGCAATGCCCGGCCACTCCCATGCACCTCCATGTCGACGCCAGCGGATTCACCCGCCGGGCCCCGGGCCAGCCAAATACCTACGTCTGCCTCCACTCCGACTCCGACAAGTTCTTCGATTTCTACCTGCCCCGCCTGCTCCGGCAATCCCTCGCCGGCTCCTGCAAAAGCCCCGGCGAATAATCCGATCGCCCGCGCAATCCCTGCTCCCGAAAAACGCCTCGGCACGATGCCATCGGCTGATAACCAAATCCGCCGTCAACTCACGTGACCAGCGCCCTCGCGCAAACCCCGCGCTTATAGCACTATGAAGAAGAGGACTCCGCCCCAGTGATTGTGAACTTCGCCGAGCGCGCCCATAACCACAATTGGAACCTCGATCCCGTCACCCGCTCCCTCCTCGACACTGACTTCTACAAGCTGCTCATGCTCCAGTTCATCTGGAAGCACTTCCCCCGCACCAACGCCTCCTTCGAACTCATCAATCGCACCGGCTCCGTTCGCCTCGCCGACATCATTCCCCGCGAAGAGCTCATCGCTCAGCTCGACCACGCCCGCACCGTCCGCTTCCGCAAATCCGAAATCATCTGGCTCGCCGGCAACACCTTCTACGGCCATCAGGGCATCTTCGCCCCGGCTTTCCTCGAGTGGCTGGAGAGCGACTTCCGCCTCTCCGATTACGAGCTCTCCATCGAAGACGGCCAGTTCCGCCTCCAGTTCGACGGTCCTTGGACCGCAACCACCATGTGGGAGCTCTACGCCCTCTCCATCCTCGATGAGCTCAAAACCCGCGCCAGCCTAAAAGGCATGACCGAGATCGCCCTCGACATGTTCTACGCGCGCGCCAAGACCAAACTCTGGGGCAAGATGGAGCGCCTTCGCGGCGTGCCCGGCCTCAAGATCGCCGACTTCGGCACCCGCCGCCGCCACAGCTTTCTCTGGCAGGAATACGCCATCAATCTCGCCCGCACCGCTCTCGGCGAAAGCTTCGCCGGCACCTCCAACACCTATCTCGCCTACAAGCACGACATGGAAGCCATCGGCACCAACGCCCACGAGCTGCCCATGGCCCTCGCCGCCATGGCGCCCGACGACCGGGCACTCAAGGCCTCTCAATACCGCGTCCTTGAGCTCTGGCAGCAGACCTATCAGGGCGAACTCCTCATCATGCTGCCCGACACCTACGGCACCACCCAGTTCCTCGAGGGAGCACCCGGCTGGACCGCTGACTGGACCGGCCAGCGCGTCGACAGCAAAGATCCCTTCGTCGCCGGCGATGAATACATTGCCTGGCTCGTGAAGCGCGGCCGCGATCCGAAGAAGCGCCTCCTTATCGCCTCCGACGCCCTCGACGTCGATCCCATCCTGCAACTCCACGCTTACTTCGCCGGAACCTTGCAGCAGGACGCCACGCTCGAAGACTTCCACTCCGCCGAAGATTTCTTCGACGCCAGCAAATGGAAGCCCGGCCGCCGCATTCGCTTCAGCTCCGGATGGGGGACTCTGCTGACCAATGATTTTCGCGGATGCGACCCCGACGGCAGCTCCCAGTTCGACCCCATCAGCCTCATCTGCAAACTCACCTCGGCCGATGGCCATCCCGCCGTCAAGCTCTCCGACAACTATGCCAAGGCCACCGGTCTGCCCGTCGAGATCGAGCGCTACCGCCGCGTCTTCGCCACCGCCGGAGTCGCCAACCTCCCGGTCTACATCTGAACCGCCGCCGCAAGAGAATCAATCCAATCGCCAGACTTCAGTACAGAAGAGTCAATCGCCTGAGCAAGCGGCTCTAACTGATTGCAGTCCGGCAGCCGAAAGATTTTTCGTCTGTCTCCATTCCGCTGGGGCCCTGCAGCCTCCCGTAAATGGCCCGAAACTGGTCAGAAATCATGCTGTATCCTTGACTCACAATGCGAGGCCCTCAAATCCGTGCTGACACGGACGCTGAGAAAGACGCCTCAATAGCGCTTGTTTTTTGAGTAACTCCGGAGGGCTCTGCTGGCTTGATCGCTGTCACAGCGAGAAACGCGAAACCCGCTGTGATCCGTCTCGACGCCATGAGAACTGCTTCACCGTGAAGGCTACCAACCTACCCCAACTCGAAGGAGCAGCTCGCTTCCGCCTCATCGGAAAAATCGGCGAAGGTGGCATGGGAGTAGTCTACGAAGCCTTCGACGAAGACCGCGGCATCCCTGTAGCGCTCAAGACCCTCCGCCGCGTAAGTCCCACCGCGCTCTACCTCTTCAAGCAGGAATTTCGCAGCATTGCCGGCATCTCTCACCCCAACCTGGTTGCTATTTATGAGCTCTTCGCCGGCAGCCCCGAAAACTGGTTTTTCACCATGCAGCTACTTCGCGGACAAGGCCTGGTGGACTTTCTCCGTCGCGGATGCCCCCCCCCTGCCTTTGAAAACAGGCCCGGCAGCATGGGAGATTTCCCCACCAGCGAGATCACCAGTTCTCTCGAGCCGCCCACCTCCGGCCACGACGCTCTCAACCACAACGCCCTCCTTAGCGGACCCTTCATCACAGCAGACGCCCGTAAGCTGCTTCAGAAAGGATTCGCCCCGCCCCCCGCGCTGGTCCGTAACACCTTCCGGCAGGTCGTTGAGGGCATTGCAGCCCTGCACGCCGCGGGCAAGCTGCACCGCGATATCAAACCGACCAACGTGATGGTGACTATCTCCGGCGAGGCAAAAGTTCTCGACTTCGGGCTCGCCGTGGATGAATTTACCCTCCAACAGCCTGGCTCCCACCCCGTCGTCGGCACCTCCACCTACATGGCGCCCGAACAGGCGCTCGGCCGCCCGATCTCGCCCGCCTCCGACTGGTACTCGGTCGGCGTCATGCTCTATCAGGTGCTCTGCGGCGAATCGCCCTTCCAGGGCTCACTCCGTCATGCAACTGACGCCAAGCTGAACCGGAACTATCCGAAACCAGGGGAGATTGCCAACCGGGTCGACCCCGACCTCGAAGAACTGGTCCTCTCGCTGCTTGAGGTCGATCCGTCTTCGCGGCCAACCAGCGCAGAGATTCTTGCCCGGCTCTCCGATGGAAGCCCCAGGGCCGCGCCGATCCCCGGTTCGCGCGTCGCGGTTCCCTTCTACGGCCGCCACCAGGAGCAGGTTCAGCTTCAGCAGGCCATGGCAGTGAGTCTCTCCGGTTCCGTTGCCTTCGCTCTGGTTCACGGCGACTCCGGCGTCGGCAAATCCACCTTGATGCAACACTACGTCCACCAGGAAGCAGGGGCGGGCCTGGTTCTGCGTGGGCGCTGCTACGAGCAGGAGTCGGTTCCCTACAAAGCCATCGATAGCGCGGTCGACGCACTTTGCCAGCATCTCTTGACGCTGCCGCGGAAAGAACTCGCCGCCATGCTCCCGGCAGACATCTCCCTGCTCGCGCAACTCTTCCCAGTCGTCAACCGGCTCAACGAGCGTGTGCTCTTTCCAGCGCCCGGTACCGGGGCCAATGACGCTCGCCGCATTCGCCGCCGGAGCGTCCGTGCTCTACGCGAACTGCTGAGCCAGCTGCGCCGCGACCGCCCCGTCGTCCTGACCATCGATGACCTGCAGTGGGGCGATGTCGACAGCATACTTCTGCTCGGGGAGATCTTCGCTCCGCCCGACCCTCCTCCGCTCCTGGTTCTCTGCACCTACCGCCGCGAGTACATCGACCGTAGCCCCTGCCTTACGGCTCTCTTCGAGATGCAAAAGGCAGGCTCCGCCATCCAATGGTTCGATGTCGCCGTTGAGCCCTTTTCAACCGACGACACGCAGCACTTCGCGCAGTCGTTGCTCGACCAGTCCTTGCTCGAGCAGTCCTCGACCTCAGCAGAGATAGCCTCGCGTATCGCCAGGGAGTCCGGCGGCAATCCCTACTTTGCCGTCGAACTCGCCCGCTACGCCAGCCGCGTCCACGGCCCGGACGACCAGGCGCCCGCCTCTGAGTCCGTAGGCATCGGCCACCTGCTGCGCCACCGCATCGCGGCGCTTCCCGCCGACAGCCGCTCCCTGCTGCAGGTGGTAGCGCTCCACAGTAAGCCTTTGGCGCAGATCGACGCCTACCGCGCTGCCGGACTCGGCGTACGCGACCCCGCGCCGCTCAATGCCCTGCGTCTCGAGAACCTGGTCCGCAGCGCAGGCTTCAATCAGGAAGACCAGATCGAATCCTTCCACGACCGGGTACGCGATGCCGCCCTCCAGGGCCTGGCCATCGACCGTCTCCGTTCCCTGCACAGCTCGCTGGCCGCGACCCTCGAAACCTCCGAACGCGGCGACGCTGAGTCCCTCGCCCTCCACAATGAACGCGCCGGCAAGCTGACCAGGGCGCGCCACTATCACGAACTCGCCGGCGACCGGGCCGCCGCCGCTGCCGCCTTCGATCGCGCTGCCGGCAACTATCGCAGCTGCCTCGCCATGCTCGAGCCAGATTCGCCGAAAGAAGCTGCCCTGCGCGCCAAACTCGGCGAAGCGCTGGTCAATTCCGGCCGCAGTGTTGAGGCTGCCCGCGAGCTTGAGGCCGCCGCCCTCCAGACTGCAGGCAAGGCCAAAATCGAACTCGAGCGCCAGGCCGCCTTCCACTACGCGGCGAGCGGCTACATCGAGGAAGGCAATGTCATCTTCAAACGCGTCCTTGCCCGGGTGGGCCTCAAATTTCCCAGGACCAAGCGAGCTATCCTGTTCTCTCTCTTGCTCACCAGCGTGCGCTTGCGCCTGCGCGGCAGCAGGTTCTGTCAGCGCGACCCCGCCCAGGTGCCTTCGATCACCTTCGACCGCTTCGATGCAGCCTGGTCGGTCGCCCTGCCCTTGTCCTTGACCAATACCGCGCAGGCCATGAACTTCGGCCTCCAGGCGCTGCTCCTGGCCATGGAAGCCGGAGACCCCGTTCGCTTTGTCTATGGATTGGAATACGCATATGTTCTCGCCTTGCAGGGCGGAGAAGCTCGCCGCCGCGCCGACGCCTTGATCGAGACCGCGCGCGGAATCGTCGCCAGGCAACAGGACCCGAACCTCGAAGGAGTCCTCCATCTGGTGCAGGGTTCGATCGCCTACACCCAGGCCGGTTGGCAGGAATGCATACGCTTCCTCGAAAAGGCCGAAGACATCTTCGCCAATCGCGTCCGTGGCGCCTACTCTCACCTTGCCCAGGTCCGCTCGTTGCACCTCTATGCCTTATGGTCCGCAGGTGATTTTGATGAGATCGCGCGGCGCTCCGGTCAATTCCTGCAAGAGGCCGAGCAGCTCGGCGATCTTTTCTCGTCGGTCAACTTCCGCAGCTTCGGCCAGCCCCTCGCGCATCTCGTCGCCGGCCGTCCCGATCTCGCACGGCAGTGCGTCACCGCCGGCCTCAGTCAGTGGGCCGCCACCGGCTATCAGTTGATCCATGGCATGGCTGCCATCGTCCTCTCCTGGATCGCGTTTTATGAGCGCCGCGCACCGGGAAATCTCGGTTTCGTCGAAGAGCAATGGCAGCTCATACGCGCCAACGATATGGATCGCTTCGAGAACATGCGCGCCACCTGCCTCGATTTTCGCTGCCGAACCGCCCTGGCCGCCGCCAATTGGGAAGGCAGCTCGCCACAATTGCGCAAGCAGGCCTGGAAGATCGCTCGCGAATCGCACCGCATTCTCGCCGGTGAAACCAACGCATGGGGCCGCGCCAGCGCCGCCGTCGCCAAGGCCGCCTTCGAAGAGATCGAGGGCAAGTCCGATGTTGCCGCACGAACGCTCCTCGCCGCCGCGGAACAGTTCGAAGCTGTCTCGATGATGGGCTACGCCTGGTCTGCGCGACGCCGCGCCGGCGAGACGATCGCAGGCCGCGAGGGTCAGGATCTCGTCACCGCTGCCGATCGCTGGTTTCACTCCCAGTCCATCGTTCAGCCCGAATACTTCGCCGCCATGCACGTTGGCGGCTTCGCCACTCGCGAACTCCCAATCAAGGAGCCTGCCGATGCACCCGGCACCGGACAAACCATCCCGGAACAGCAACCCGTTCACTAGGCTGCTCGTCAATCTCTACGATCGAACCGCCTTCCACTGGATCGTCTCCGCCGTCGCTGCCCCCGTTTACACCGTCATGGGAGCCTGCTACCGCCTGCTCAATCGCGTCTGGCCCATTCGGCTCTGGCAGGACTGGCAGTCCCGCCCCACCCCAGGCTTCCCCCTGCCCCTCGCCCCCCACGATCTACCCGTCAAGCCGCAGGGCTGCGACGGTTGCGGCAGCTACGTCGGCACGCTCATCGGCACGTACGTCGATGCTGGCAGCCTGGCTGCACTGCTTCCCCCGGGAACGTCTCTCGATCCGCATAACATCCACGACGGCCGCCACGCCCTGGTTCTCCTCTTCGGCTACATGGAAGATCTACACTTCGCCTGGTCGCCATTGCGCGGCATGAACTATCTCGAGTGTGGCGTCGCCGTTCCGCATATCCGGCTCGACGATGGCATCTACTATGTCAGCCGCTTCTTCTACATTCCCCTCCTCCACTTGAACCGCCTCTATCCCGTCATCCTGGGATGGATCGTAGGGTATCGAAAAAAATGGAGCCGCATCCGCGTTACCGAGACCACTTACAGCATCAAGTCGCTCTTCGCGGGCAAGCCGATCCTCGATGCCGAATTCACTCGCGTCGCCAATCCCGATGCAGCGCAAGCCGGACACTGGAAAGATCTCCTTGAAGAGCCGCACCTGAACCCCTTCGGCAGAGACAAACTGTTCCTTCACTTTCATTGGGACTGGCCTCATGCCGAACTGCAGCCGGTGGAAGCGAAGGTCGTCATCCACCAGGACCTGCCCGGTCTTCCGGCAGGCACTTACAACTTCAAAGGCATCGACGCCGGAGAATGGCAAGACGGGATGGCGCCTCAGGGCGCGATGCGCCTCGCCACTCCCTTCGAGCTGCTGCTGCCCTTCTCGCTTCGCCGCCTGCGCGCGCACCGGCGCCCCCCCGAACCCGCCGGCAGCGCCCCGCCCGCCTGATGGCGGCATTCAACCGCGTTCAAGGCCCAGTCTCCACGATGGGAATCACACCGCCAAAAGCGCCATAGATATGATCGGGCCTGCCGCAGATCGCCCGCGAAGCCATCCGCGCCGAGATCACCGCTGCCTCGATGCAACCGATATTCAGATCGGTAAAAGTCCAGTCACCGGCAAGATACAGGTTGGCGAAATCGGAATCGTGTGACTTCAATCGATGCTTCGCCGAACCCGGTACGCTCAACACATATAACTCCGTAGGATCGATATTGGCGCGGAAAAACTGAGTGTCGAAAGCGGTTTGATTCGGATCGTCCACGCATTTCACCAGGATCTCATCGTTAAAGTGTCCCGCATTCCGGGGATCTTCCGCCGCCGGAAAAATTGGAAACAGCGGCCCGTCCATGAAGCCGCGGGCAAACTCCTTCACCCTCTGCCGCTCCTCTGCCGGATAATCAGGATCGTCGAACGGCTTCAGCGGGCTATTGGGGATTGCATTGCAGAAATAAGAGATCCCCTTCACATTCGCCGCCGCCCATCTCTCCCGCTCGATCAGGTGCGACATATCCGACCACGTATCCAGCGGCTCCTTATACCCCGAAAGAATTCCCGGCGTATCGTTCCATCCCAGCTCAGCCAGCGTCTGCTTCATCCACAGTTGCAGCCCCTGGGTCCGCACCACTTCCACATTCCCGACCATCTCCTTCCAGCGCGGCGAAACCGCCATCAGTTCCTTGCAAATATATGGATGGGCGCCCAGCGAAATTCCCAGCACAATCAAGTCGAAATCCGAGCCGCGAACCAGCGAGCCAGCTTTGCCCTTCCAATCCGTCCACCAGGATTCAAGATCCGGATTCCTGCATGCCTGGATCGCCTCCGCCTCGACCAACTGCTCCCAGGCGGGTTCTGTAGGCCAGCATGGAACCTTATCCACCCCAAGGAACAACGGATCGTAGTCGTCGCCCTTCACCGTCGCCTGGATCTCTAACTCGACCGCTTCGATCTCCCGGCCATCCGCCGATACCCGCAGGTTCTTGACCTTGTGAAAGAACTTGAACTTCACCCCTCGGCTCTTCAGCACCAGGTACAGCGGAGACATGATCGTCTCTCCCATGCCCGCATTCATCCACCACATCAGCGCGCCGCGATAAGTAAACATCAGCCGCAGTGCGCCATAAAGGGTGCTCCCCGCACCCATGCTTTTCTGCTCGGGGTCGCCGTTCTTATAGCCGAAGCAGGCGTCATACATACCCAGCGAGATAGCCGACACGGCGGAGTGGCAGCCATGTTTCTCGAGCCACTCGATCAGGTCGTAGTCCTCGATCGCCATGAAGCCGTCAGTCAACACCCCGTCCTCGATCATTCCCGCGACAGCAGCCAGCCCGGTATCGATGATGATGAAGAAACGCCGTAGTTCATCGTTGCCCTCGATCGCCTCCTCGAAACTCTCGAATAACTTCGCATTGAACTTCTTGATCCAATCCGCTAACTCCAGATGGAGACCCGCAGGATGAAGCGAAACATGCTCCGAAAGCGTCTCCACGAATGCCGTAATACAGTGCAGCGCCGTATGCTCGAACGGAGGCTGCACCTCGGCCGGAAGCACCGTCGTCGAGCCCACCGCCATGCAGAGATGCCCCGAAGCCTCCGCATAGAGCGAAGCCAGGATAGGGTGCGCGTCCTTCTTGTCATCCAGGAACGAAGTCACCCGCTGCAGCAGCAGCTTCGCAAAGCCGAGCGGCGTCGGCGGCTGGAGCTTCTGCTCAAAAGTACTCGCCTCTCCCGGAAACTCGTCATTCGGCTTCCAGCGAAGAGGCCATAACTTCCACTCTGTCTCGTTTTCCTTCTTCACCTCCTCCATCATCGGCGTGTAGTTCATGGGGCTGAACGACTTACGCGCATCGGTGAAGGGCGACCCGGGCATCAGCTGCTTCGCATGCGCTTCGTCATAAGCACGCCTTATCAGTTGAAACGCGTTCTCATAAAACCCCATCCACAAATGAATGCCATGCTCCTGGATCCTGTCCGAGATCTTCCGGTTTCGTCCGCTCGCTCCTTTGCCTCCCACCCGCCAGCCCATCTGGTAAATGGTTATCTCGTACTTGTCCTGCCAGCCGGGGTCGTTGGTGAGCTCGGCTGCCGTCGCCAGCGCTCCGATGCCGCCACCGAGAATCGCGATCTTCTGCATCCTTGAAACTCCTGATTTTGTAATTGCTCGCGGCTCTGTATGCTAATGCTCTGACGAAACGAAGTTGGCCCCGATAATACCCCAGCTCTAACTACCGCGCAAAATGATTGTGCCTGTAACACAACCTGGCCAGGTCGACGCCTCGCGCGCAAGCGCGCCGGGGGCATTGCAAATCTCCCTGTATGCCCTTCGCGCATGCATAAGCTTCTTGTCAGGCGCCTCTTCTTATCTGTCTCTTCTGGCCGCGGCATGGGTTTTCTCTGCCGTTCTCTGCCACGCATCCAGTTCCACGGGCGCAATCCTGGGAACCGTCGTCGATCAGGACGGCGCCGCACTCGCCACCGCCACCGTCGAGCTCCGCAATCCCGCAACCGGCATCGTCCGCACAGCCGTCGTCAATGAATTCGGAGAGTACAGCTTTGTCCTGCTGCCGCCCGGTGTCTACGATGTCACCGTCCACATGCAGGGCTTCCGTGACGCCGACGCCGCCGCCATTCCACTCGATGTCGACCAGGTCCAGCGGGCCGACCTCACTTTGATGGTCGCCGCCGCAACCTCCACCGTCTCCGTCTCAGCCGAGTTGTCACTCGTCGACAACAACACCTCCGGCATCGGCCAGGTCGTTCCTCGCGCGCTCATCGCCGCCCTGCCCCTCAACGAGCGCAACTATATCAACTTCACCTTGCTCGTTCCCGGCGCCCACACTCCCGTCGCCGGCTCGCAATCGTCCACCATGAGCCCTGGCTCTATCAGCGTCAGCGGGGCTCGCGAACAGGCCAACGGCTTCCTGCTCGATGGCATCGACAACACCAGTCTGTATATCAACCGCACCACCGTCCTGCCATCCATTGACGCGATCGAAGAATTCAAAGTCCAATCCTCGACTTACTCGGCCGAATACGGGCGCAACGGAGGCGCCCAGATCGACGTCGCCCTCAAAAGCGGCGGCAATACCCTCCATGGCAATGCCTTCGAATACTTCCGCAATCGTCAGCTCGATGCCAGAAATTATTTCGATCTTCCCGGCTGCTCCGGAAATTCAGCGCCCGGCGCCTGCGCGCCCATACCGGGCTATCAGCGCAACCAGTTCGGGGGTACCTTCGGCGGCCCCATCCAGCGCAATCGGACCTTCTACTTCGCCTCCTACGAAGGTTTGGGCCTCCGCCAGGCAAGCACGCGCGAAGCGACTGTCCCTTCCGCCGCCACTCGCGCCGCGCTGCTCGCCGCCATACCCGCGGCTGTGCGAAATCCCGCCGGACTTGCCACCTTTGACTTATATCCTGCCGCCAATGTCGGCGCAGACTTGAGTAACTCGGTTCTCTTCGTTTCAGCTCCCGTCATTCAAAACACCGTGAATGAGGGCACCATCAAGCTCGACAGCCAGGTCACACCACGCGACCTCGTCTCCGGACACTACGGCATCGATGACGCCAATGCCTTCTATCCTTTTGACGTAGGCTTTACCGTCAGCGCGCTGCCCGGTTACGGGGACTTCCATAACTCCCGCGGCCAGAACCTCGGCATTGGGTGGACGCATAGCTTCACCCCCCGCATTCTGAACGATCTCCATTTCGGCTACGGCCGGGATCGCCTCGGCATCCTTCAGCAGAACTTCGGCGTCAACCGCAGCGCCCAGCTCGGCTATCCTTCGCCGCCCGATCCTCTCGACTGGGGCTACCCTGACGCCCAGGTCACCGGCTACGAAACCCTGGGTGAGCCATTCAACGCGCCGCAAAAGATCGTCGATAACACCTACAGCCTGTCAGAGTCTCTCGGCCTCTTGCCGCAGTTCGCTCGGGGCCGTCATCACTTCAAATTCGGAGGCGACTTTCACCGCACTCAGCAGAATGGCTATGCGGATTTCTATTCCCGCGGCCTCTACCTCTTCATCGGCATCACCGGCAGCTCGCTCGAAGATCTGCTTCTCGGCCTGCCGGCCGTCTCCCTCTTCGCCACCGGCGACACCGACACTCATCTGCGCACCTTCTCGGAATCCTATTACGCGCTCGACGACTATCGCCTCTCGCCTCAGCTGACTCTGAACCTCGGTCTCCGGTATGAGTACAACAGCGCTCCCGTCGACACCGGCGATCGCCTCAGCGTTGCCGATCTCTCCCCTGCGTCCGTCGGCTGCACTCCCCGTCCTGCCTGCCAGTATCTAGTTGCCGGGTCGCCCGGCGTACCCCGCGCCACCTACACCACGGGAAAGAAAAACTTCGCCCCCCGGGTCGGCCTCGCCTGGTCGCCGCTCCCAAGCGGTCGGCTCGTCCTGCGCGCGGGCTACGGAATCTTCTACGATATCGGCGTCCTCAACATCAACGTCCTGCTCGGAGAAAATCCGCCCTTTTATCAGCTTCTTTACAGTGAAAACGACGGCGCCAGTACCATCCAGACCATCGGCCAGAGCCCCGTCAGCTCCGTGATCTCCTTTCGGACCACGCCCAACTATAAAAACGCCTACCTCCAGCAATGGAGCCTCGGCCTCCAAACTCAGCTGACCTCGCGCCTGGTGCTCGAGACCGGCTACGTCGGTTCCGAGGGAACCCACCTCGTCGGCTTCAGCGATGACAATCAATCCCAACCTGGCGGCAAGCCGCCCTACCCGCAATTCGGCAGTCTCTCCACCATCGATACCTCTCGCGTCAGCACCTATCACTCCTTGCAGGCGCGCCTGCAGCAGCGACTGCAAAACGGCACGTCATTCCTGGCCTCCTACACCTGGTCCAAATCGATCGACGACGGCTCTGAATTCACCGTAAGCAACACCGAGGGCCAATACGCGCAGGACACTCACAACCTCGCCGGCGAACGCGGGCTCTCGGCCTTCGACGCCCGCCATCGGCTGGTCTTGAGCTATGTCGCGCCGATACCCTTCGGCCCCAATACCCGCTACTTCAATCGCAGCGGCCCCGTCGCTCAACTCCTCCGCAACTGGCAGGTCTCCGGCATCGTCAGCCTCCAGACCGGCCAGCCATTCACCATCAATCGCTCCGCCTATCAGAGCGACACCACCCTGATCGCAGGTTCCGATCGGCCTGACCTGATCGCAAATCCCTTTCAGCCCGGGCCGGTCCCCGCGAACCCGGATCCCGCTTGCCGCGCCACAATCGCTCACGGCGGCAGCGCTGCCGACCACACCCGCACACCGCGCACCTGGATCAATCCCTGCGCCTACTCCGATCCCAACCTGCTCGGCCAATACCGCTTCGGCACCTCACCCCGCAATGAAATAGCCGCGCCTGGCCTCGCCGATCTCGACGCCAGCATAGTCCGCTCTTTTCCTCTCCTGCAAGAACGAGCAAGGCTGAACGCTCGCGCCGATGTCTTCAACGTCCTCAATCATCCGAACTACGATCCGCCCCAGCGCATCTTCGACGCGCAAAACTTCGGCAGCCCCACCTCGTCCAACCTGTTCGGCAACCGTCCGCCGAGGCAAATCCAGGTGGCGCTCAATTTGAACTTTTGACGATCGCTGCCCAACCTGCCCGCCGCGGCCTTCCCCCTCCGTCCGCGTCGTCGTAAAACCAAAAGCGGCAAACCGGTTAAACTCATAAAGATGCAGTTGTTGAAGTCGCAACCCGTGCTGACACCGGAGGAGCGCTCCCAGAAGCGGCGCATCGTAGTCCGGGACTCGATTGCCCTCTTCACCCTCCTCGCTGTCACCGTCGCACTCTTCACGGCAACGCTCTTCCTCTTCCGCTCCTTCACCGATCTGCGCTCGCGTCTGGCGAAACGCTGGCTGGCGCGCGGCGAAGCCGCCCTGAACAGTGGCCATCCCGAGCTCGCCGTCGAAGATCTGCGCTCCGCCCTCGCCTACTCCCCCGGGCAACGCGGCATCGAGGTCGAGCTGGCCGAGGCGCTCGCCGGCGCCGGCCGCACCCAGGAAGCAAACTCCTATTTCAATACCCTCTGGGAAGCCGAACCCGGCAGCGGTATTATCAATCTTCAGCTCGCCCGGCTCGCCGCCAAACAGAGCACTCAGGACGAAGCCCTCGAACACTACCGCGCCTCCATCTACGGCACCTGGGAGGGCGACGGCACTGTCCGCCGCCGCGAAGTCCGGCTCGAACTGATCAACTACCTCATTGGCATCCATCTCTTCGGGCCGGCGCGCAGCGAGCTGCTCATCGCCATCGGGAATGCTCCCAACGATCCCGCCGTCAAGCTGGACATTGCCGCCCTGATGGAAAGGGCCGGTGACCCCGCCAGCGCTTCCAGTATTTACAAGGTGATCCTTCAGCACGGAGCACCCAACCTGGCCGCCCTCGAGGGTGCCGGCCGCACCGCCTTCGCTTTAGGAAACTACACGCAGGCCAGGGACTATCTCCACAAGGCGATCGCCCATCCCGCCGAGGCTGGCGAGTCGGCCCAGGCCCGTCAGGACCTTCACGACCTGCTCGAAGAGTCCATCCAGATCCTCCTGCTGTATCCCTCTCCGGCGCTGAGTTCGCGGGCGCAGGCCGAACGCGTCCTCCACGACAAGAGCCTTGTCTATGATCGGCTTCGCAGCTGCAAGGTCCCGTTACCCGGCGAACCGGCCGGCCCGCTTGCTGACTCTCCATTGTCTGAAGTCGTGACCAGGTGGACGCAGCTTCCCGACTGGTCCAACCTCACCGTGCCTCGCTTGCAGAAAGATGAGGATCTTCGCCAGACCGTCATGCGGCTGGTCTACGACACCGAGTTGGCCGCGGACAGGTCCTGCGGCCCCGCTACCGCTGAAAACGCATTGCTCAGCAGGATCGCCGCCAATCCCGGCGCGGTGGAAGCCCAGTAATGCAGGAAACCGAAGTGCCGAAAGAAGAGTCGATCGCCGAAGAACTCGCTCCTCCGGTCTCTGCCGAAGCGCCCCCGGCTCCCCGCGGGGATATGATAAAGCTCGCGCCAAACCGCGAAGACCGCCTCTTCCTCGTCCTCTCGATCTTCATCGGCATCATCTCCGGCCTGCTCGTCGTCTGCTTCCGCGTCGTCATCGAGTGGATCAAGATCCTCGGCCTCGGCTCCGCGCCTCACCCCGGCCAATACCGTCTGCTCTTCGTACCCGCCATCGCCGGTCTGATCGTCGGCGCCATGGTCCAGTGGATCTTTCCCCAGGCCCGCGGCAGCGGCGTCAATCAGACCAAGGCCGCTCTCTACATCTACAACGGTTACATCTCGCTCAAGACGATGATCGGCAAGTTCCTCACCGCCGCCATCGCCATCGGCGGCGGCCACTCGCTCGGACCCGAGGACCCCTCCCTTCAGATCGGCGCCGGCGTCGCCTCGGTCATCAGCCGCCACCTGAATCTCTCCCGCGAACGCCTGCGCCTCTTCGCCCCCATCGGAGCCGCCGCCGGCCTCGCTGCCGCCTTTAACGCGCCCATCTCCGCCATCCTCTTCGTCATCGAGGAGGTCATCGGCAAATGGAGCGCCGCCGTCCTCGGCTCGATCGTCCTTTCGGCTATCTCGAGCGTCGTCGTCATGCGCCAGTTCTGGGGCTCGGAACCCATGTTCCGTATCCCGTCGGTCACCCTCCGCGATCCTCGCGAACTGATCGCCTATGCCGTCCTCGGCGTCTTTGGCGGCGTCGCTTCTCTCATTTTTTCCAAGTCCCTCGGCTACCTCCGCCCGCGCCTTCGCAATCTCTCTAGGAACAGCCACATGTTCCAGCCCGCCATCGCCGGCCTGCTCGTCGGCATGATCGGCTTCTTCGGCTTTCCGCAGGTCATGGGGCCGGGCTACGAAGTCATCGACCAGGCCGCGCATGGCCAGTTCACCTGGACCTTTCTCCTCATCCTCGCCATGCTCAAAATCCTGGCGACCACCATGTCCTTCTCCAGCGGAACGCCAGGCGGCATGTTCGCCCCGACCCTCTTCATCGGTGCCATGCTCGGCGCCTCGATCGGCACATGGGAGAAGCTCGTCTTCCCGCACTTCGCCGCCGGCATCGGCTCCTATGCTCTCGTCGGCATGGGCGTGCTCTTCGCCGGCTTCATTCGAGCGCCCCTCACTTCCGTCTTCATGGTGCTCGAGGTCAGCGGGAACTACTCCATCATCCTGCCAGTCATTCTGGCCAATACCATCGCGTACCTGCTCTCCCGCGTCCTTACCCCGGTCCCTATCTTCGAGGTCTTCACTCACCAGGATGGTCTCGATCTGCCCTCGATGGAGGAACAGCGCGAAGAAAACCCCCGTCACATCGAAGACGCCCTGCGCCCCATCGACATTCCTATACTGGACGGAACCGACAACCTCGCGCTGGCCCAGAGCAGGCTCAATGCCAGGAACTCCGGCTCCGGCCGCCAGCCCGACTCCCTGCTCATCCGCCTCGCCGACAGTTCATGGTATGTCCTGACGCCGGCGGAGTTGAGCCAGGCCCTCAACGCCCTGCGCGCAGACACCCAGATTCAGGACATCATCAAGGCCGACCGCGCGCCTCTTCTCTTCCCCGACCTGCCGCTCGACAGCACCTTGCCCCACTTCCGCCGCTGGCCCATTCTGCCCGTCCGCAATCGCGCCATCAAAGGCGTCCTCGAAGGCATCGTCACCTCCGAAGACGTCCTGCGTACCTATCAGCAGATTTAATCTGCGCGGCAGCCCTAGCTCGCATCGCGCCGGCAGCGAGAGCGTCAGGGCCCTGGCAATCCTCAGCTGACTCCAAGAATCAGCAGGCCGGAGATATACCCCAGTCCCCCAACCATCCGCTCCCACCCGGTGGACCCCTCACTTGAGAGCCACAGCGTTCCTCCGCCATCGACGATCGCCGCGCGGGCCGCAGACGCCGTCATCTGCGCAGTATCGACCTTGCCCTCCAACCACTCCGGCAATCCTTCGCGCACCTGCGTCAAACGGCCGCCGCGAAGCGGCCGGCGCCATATCTGCGAACGCTTCGCAAACGGCCCATCTTGCACGCTGAAGAGCGCCTCTTCGCTCAGCCAGGCCACCGCCAGCGCATACGGCGTCTCCAGGCCCTCGGCATGAACGCTCCAGCTCTGGCCGCCATCCTCGCTGACGCACAATCCGACCGCCGCGGCAGCAGCAACAGCCTTCGGCAACGCAGGATGCGCACAAACCTCGTGAACATCGAACATCACCGGTAAAGTAGGCGCCCAGCTCCCGCCCATATCGGTCAAACGAGGAATTCCGCCGACATGGACCCCGGCCAGCAGCGCGCTCCCATCCGCCGTAGCAGCTAGCGCTCGTACCCCCAGCGGAGGGCCGCCGGCAAACCACTCCTCACGCCCTGCAACCATGTCGAAGCTTTCCAGGCGTACGGCTTTCCCGTCGACCGAAATGCGAGCCATCACGGCATCGTTCATCCCGCCCGCAAAAACAAAGCCGTTGAGGAAAATCAGGGATTGTAACGGAAAGTTCATCGTGGCCAGCTTCGACCATGCGCCGTCGCTCTCCCGCCGCCAGATGTCGAACTCATCGACAATGGCAAGACAGCTTTTCTCCGGCCCACGGGCGAGCCCATTCACCTTGCGCCCGGCCAGTTCTCTTTCGCCTTCCGTACGGTCGTCGGCGAAGAGCCTGCAGCCTGACTCGTTCGCAACCAGAACTAGCGCCATCGCAGCTTAGACCCCCGGCTTTCTTACCCTCGCAGTCTAACTGAGTACGAAGGCATACTGAGCGCCGGCCACGCGGCTATTTCACCACCACCGTGATGGTGGCATTCGAGGTAAGCTGTCCGTTCGCCTGGTCGACCCCGGCCACCATGAAGACGTACGTCCCGGGTGTCGTCTGCGATGAAACGAGCGGATTCAGCGAGACGCCGCAACCAACGCTCATACCCACGGCGGCGAAAAGCAGCAAGCCCAGCATCGCCTGCCATCCGCGTCGCCGTGCCGGAATCCCGAAGAGCAGCACACACGCAAGCACTCCGCCGCCTGCCGCGTACCACGGAGCGCGCCCCGGAGTTCTCGGCCCACCCTGCTGCAGCGCATATTTCAGCGCCGTCGTCGTGATCGTGCCCGTCACCGTTGCCGGCGCACTCCCGTTGAGCGTCACAGACGCCGCCGACAGCGAGAGCACAGGCATGGATAACGCGCCGCTCGGGCTTGATACGAGCGTCGCCGCGAGATTTACCTGGCCGGTAAACCCGTTCATCGGCGTCACCGTGATCGTCGTCGTCGCAGGCGTCGCCGGTGTACTGATCGTGACATTGCTCCCGGCGATCACAAAAGCCGATCCAGGCGTTGGCGGCCGCGTGATCACGATGGTCGTCGATCCCGAGGAGGCCGCATACGTGGTGTCGCCGGTATACGCCGCGGCGATCGAATTTGTCCCCACAACGAGGGAAGATGCATTCACCACCAGCGAGAAGGTTCCCGCCATGACCATCGATGCCGATCCACTTCCGGCGCTCAGGCTGACCGAGCCAAGCACAGCGCCATTTGAGCTATCCGTCAGCGTCACCGAACCTGTCGGCATCGCGCCGCCGCTCGCAGCGGCCGTCACCTGCCCGTTGATCGTGGTCGTCCCGGTCGCAAGCGTCGCTGGCGTGGGGCTCAGGGCCAGTAGCGTCGCGATATGCGGCGTAACCGTGATCGTCGTCGCGCCCGACGCGCCGCCATAATTCTTGTCCCCGGCATACACCGCCATCAGCGTATTCGCTCCCGCCTTCAACGAACTCGCATTGATCGTCATGGTGAACGAGGCGATCGCGCCTCCGCCACTCGTCCCCGGCGCCAGCGTCGCCGACCCTAGCGCAGCGCTACTGGTCGTATCAGTCAAGGTGACAGTCCCCGAGGGTGCCGCGCCCAGGCTCGCCGTCGCAGGCGTAATCGTCCCTGTGACCGTCGCCGTGCCGCTCAAAATCGAGCCTGGCGTCACCGAAACCGTCAATCCCGTCGTCGCCGTGCTGATCGTAAACGTCGTCGCCGCAGTCGTCGCGCTCGAATCGAAGCTGTTATCTCCGCCAAAGCTGGCAGTAATCGAATGGCTGCCGCCCGGCCAGTAGTAGATCGGGATCTCCGCAAACCCGCGATAATTCAGGTTCTTCGCCGGTGTCGCCAGCGCCGTCCCATTGTCCTGGAACGTCACCGTCCCGGTCGCGATTCCCTGCCTCGAAAGCCCCGCCGGTATCGCCTCGACCGACACATACGACCCGTACGGATAGCTTGGGTTCGCCGTCGTCACCTGGTGGGCGCCGGAAGCGTTCTTCGTATACAGATCCAGGCGCAGCGTACTGGCTTCTTTCGCGATGATCAACTGCACCGGCGTTGACGAGCTGGCGGCAAAGTTGAGGTCGCCCACGTAGTTCGCGGTCAAATCGTAGGTGCCCCCAGGAGCATTCGTCGCCTTCTCCGAAAGCAACCCGCCGGTCAGGTTCCCGGCGAACCCGACATCATCTCCATAGGTGTCGCTCGTCTCGTCCACATTGGCCACCACGCCGGCAAGACCGGTAGGCGTCCCATCCTTCCCCGCCACCGCCACGGTAAAGGACAAGGGCGTCCCATGTGCGACGCTGATCGGTCCGGCGCTTCCATTCACCGTCAAGGTAGTTGTTGAGGAAGCGAAAGGCAGTTCCTTCCAGTTCGCGATCAGAACGCTGACATCGATGCTGCCCAGGCCGGTCGCCTGGTCGTACCCGGTCCCGGCATTGAACCCGGTCAGAAAGCCGTTCGGTCCGCAGTCGGGCGTACCCGCTGCGCACACCACGGAGTTATTCCCACCCTGGATGTCGTGATAGATCGCCGCATACAGCTTCGGCTGGCTCGCCAGCCCGTACAGCACATAATTGGCCTGCCCCAGACGGCTGCCCTGGCTCTGGCTGACCAGCGCCAGCACGCCCGCGAAAGCCGACGCGGCAGCCGACGTTCCGCCGATGCCCTGCAAATGAGCGCTGCTGCCGCTTCCCGGCGCGCAATCGGCAATCAGGTTTCCCGTCGCGTCATAATCGTTCCCGCAGACCGCCCATGCGGCCCCGTACTGCCCGCTACCCGCGAGCAGGGCAACGTCCGGCAGGTTCCGCACGCCGTTTTCAGGAATATTCAGCCCAAGCGCCCACACCTGCCATGGCGGCTTCGACTCGCCAAAATTCTTCCTGCTCACTGCCGCTCCGCAAACCGTAGCGCTCGCTGCGCCGTCGACACAGCGGCTCGCCCCGCCTCCGCTTGCAAAGATATTCGTCGCGCCGCTGACGTCCTTGAAGGGAGCATTCGCCGCCAGCCCTCCATTGCCACCAACCGCAACCGAGTTGTTCCATGGCGACTCGGGAATATATCCCAGCGCAATCCCGTTTCCGCCGACCAGCCCGCTGAAATTCCCCGGTAGCGTGTCGAAATCGGTGCCACCCACAGCAATGTTGTAGTTCGTCGATGCGATCCCGTTGACATTGAGACCGTTCTGCGCGTCGCTATCGCTGGCCGCAGCATCGCACCCCGCGCCGCCCCCGTCGCCGGTCGCCACCACCACACTGACCCCCTGCATCGCGCCTTGCGCCCACAACTGCTGAAAAAACGAATTGCCCGAAGCCGCCAGCTCCGCTTCACAACTCGTAAACCCGACCTCCACGATGTCCGCAAGATTGTCGTTCAACGCCCGCGACACCGCCATGTACATACCGCTCGTGAGTGTCGTGCTCTTCGCCGTGTAAAGCATCAGGTTGGCATTCGGCGCAAGCGCGCTCGCCACCTCCAGGTTCATCAGCGCCTGCTGCGTATGGCCGGTCGAAAACGCATCGACGCCCGGGTCGTTGCCGCCATCGATGACCACCTGCAGCGCACTCGCCGGAAGCCCGAAAAAGCTGCGGTACGAACTTACATCCGCGGGATTCACGTTTGCGTCGCTCACCACCGCGATCGTCACCCCGCTGCCCGTATACGCTTTGCTACCCTTGAAATTGGCGTTGAAAGCATTCGGCGTGTCATAGATTGTTGCCGCATCGCTCGGCCCGGCATACAGCAGGTTTTCGCCGCCCGTCGTCGTCTCTGCGCTCGCATGGTGCATCGGCTTGTCATAGCCCGCGCGCACCGGAGCCGTATGTGGCGCTGCCGGAAAAAAATCGTTCATCGATGCCAATCCCGCGATAACCGGATTCAATGCCGCAGGAATCATCGGATCACTCGCATTGGCTAGGTGCTCCTGGCCCGCTACCCCATAGCGATGGATGGACGTGTGAAACGTCTGCTGCAGTTGCCCTATCGTGCCCGAGAACTCGACCGTAGTCCGTCCGGCCGACACCGATTTCACCGTGAATCCATTCGCCTCGAGCCACGACGTGATCGTCTGCACGTCGGCCTGGGGGCTGCCGAAACGGTCCGCATACTGCGCCGGAGTCAGCCACTTGTGATAATTTGCCGAACTCTTGTCGCGCAACTGACTCAGGTACTGCTGAAAGTCCGCTTCCTGCGCCGAACTGCGCTTCAGCACCAGCAGCATGCGCCCGGTAGGCAGGCTCGGATCGGCAGCGCCCTCGTCGTACTCCGGCTTCGCCAGCGGATGCATGTTGCCGCTCAACGCCACCAGCACCGATTCATCTACCGGCTGCCGAACTGCCGTCGCCGCCGCCACTCCAACGAGATCGAAACAGAGCAGGCACATCACAAAAGACAAACCGCTGCGCAATGCACGTCCACTTTGTTTCATTTCCGGGCCCCTGAATGTTTACTGAAACGAGAACATGGCAGCTCGCAAGTCTTTCGCGATCCGAGCTGTGCCGAAGACTGCTTTGTCTTTTCGCCGGTTGAGTGTTGTCTTCCTGTTGCTTGAGTGACTACGGTATCGAGAACCTGAATACTTGTCCGCCTGATTGCCGTCCAGCCTTCCGTTCCGGGGAGTGAGGCTTTAACGCGAAGAATCAAGTAAATATTACCCATATTGAACCAATGCATACTGCCGCGCTGGCGGTCACAGAAAGCCATTGATGCCAGCCAGAGAGAGCTTACCAGCAAACATCACTTCCGCAAAGATCTCAAATGGAGATGGACACTGTAATTGCTACACCATGAAACAAGTAATATTTACATAATCAGTCGCACTTGCCCCACATCGCGACGATACTACGAAATACTTGCCTTAGTCACCATTGGTGACCGAAAATTGGTTACTTTCGTGTTAATCAAACAGGTTCTTCGCTTTACTTCATCAACATTGTTTCCACCGTCAATACTCACGGCGGCGAAGCGCCATAAAAGCAATCCCTGCTGGAAGTCCTGACCACGGCGCGGCCTTGATCGCCATCCTCAGGCAGCTGCAGGAGCTTGCCGCCCTGTATGCTCGCAGCATGCCCCCGTCTTCCTCTCTGCCGCTCACTCCACAGCCTGCCTAGCCACAACTGCCAACCGGTTCTCTGAAAAGCCCATTGCGTCAATTTTCCCGTCAAGCTCTCCGCCTACTCCTCAAAGCCCGCCCTCAGCCATCTGGCCGGCAGCCGGGCTGGCATAGTCTTCGAGCGCGACCGCTGCCCGGCATCGCTCTCCTCACCGCCGCCGCTCTTGCCGTCCACGGCTATCACTTCGGTAGCGACGACAGCGGTGTCTACCTGCCAGCCGTCTTGCAGTTCATCCATCCCGCTCTCTATCCGTACGGGGCCGCATTCTTCCTCTCCCACGCACGTCTCTCCTGTTTCGCCATGGTGGTAGGCGAAAGCGCGCGGCTCACCGGCTTGCGCGATCAGTGGATCATCTTCCTGTGGTATATCGGCACGCTTTTTGCTTACTTGCTGGCCTCCTGGCGGATGGCATGCCTTTGTTTTCTCTCCACGCGCGCCCGCTGGTCGGCCGTCTCGCTCGCGGCGGCGGTGCTCACAGTTCCCATCGCCGGCACGGCCATCGTCATCATGGACCCCTATCTCACCGCCCGGTCCGCCTCCACCCCGTTGGTTCTCCTGTCGGTCGCAGCGTTCCTCTCCAGCTCACGGCGGTGGGCCGTCCTCTGGATGGTCCTCGCCGTTCTCGTTCATCCCTTGATGGCCGCCTTCGGCATCCTCTTTCTCGCCGTCCTTGCGCTCCCCGCAAGCTGGCTCCACGGCCCCAGCGAAGGTCACTCCAAACAAGCTGGCCCTGGCGAAGCCGAACCCAACGCCAGCCGCTCCGGCGCATACTACTCCCCGGAAGACCATCCCGGCATAATCGCCGCCACCGCCATACTCCCGGCCGGCCTGGTTCCCGCTCGAGCGACCCCCGCTTACCGTCAGGCGATCGACATGCGGCCGTTCCTCTTCGTCCTGCGTTGGACCTGGTATGAATGGCTCGGTGTTGCCGCGCCAATCGCCTTGCTCCTCCTTGGCAGCAGCATTCGGCTGCGAGGCGTCACGCCGGCCTTCTGCCGCATCAGCCGCGCTGCGGTGCTGCTTGCCACCCTGGCCACACTCGCCGCCATCCTCCTGTCCTCCAGTGACAGGCTGGCTACCCTGGTTCGCCTTCAACCTATGCGCGCCTTGCAGCTCGTCTACATCCTCTTCTTTCTCCTGCTCGGCGGCCTTCTCGGCGAGTACCTTCTGCGTTCCCGGTGTTGGCCATCGATCATGCTCTTTCCCGTGATCGCGTTCGGCATGTTCCTCATCCAGGGCGCTGCCTACCCGCAGAGTCGCCATATCGAGTGGCCCGGCGCGCCGCCTCGCAACGCCTGGGTCGCCGCCTTTCAGTGGATCGGCAATCACACCCCGCAGAGTGCCGTCTTTGCCCTCGATCCGAACTACATACTTCTTCCCGGCGAAGACCAACACGGCTTCCGCGCCATCGCCGAACGCAGCGTCCTCAGCGACTACGTCAAAGACAGCGGAGTCGTCTCACTCTTCCCCCAACTGGCGCCGGAATGGCAGCAGGAGCAGCAGGCACAACAGGGATGGGCCCGCTTCAAACTCGCTGACTTCCAGCGTCTCGCTCGCCAATATCCCATCTCCTGGGTGCTTCTCACCGGCCCAACGCCTCTGGGCCTTTCCTGTCCCTATCGCAATCTAGCCGTAGTCGTGTGCCGCATCCCGGAATCGTCAAGCTCTCGCTGAAAAGCGCACACTCTCTCGCCGATCGGAATCAGCGGAGCGCCCCCACACTAAACCCGCACATAAAAGTGAGCGGGCAAACCCATTTGTCTCTGAATCGAAGAAAAGCTGTGCGCCACGAAACAACGCCCGCAAGAAAGCCGCCCGATGGCTCAGGCGTTCGCCGGCACAAACGGCAGGAAGAGGGTAAAGACGGTTCCGCTCCGGCCATCCCATTGTCGGCTCCGGACCCGCAACGAGCCGCGATGGCGAGCCACGATCTCCTGGCTTACCCAAAGTCCAAGCCCGGTCCCGCCCAGTCCCTTCGTCGTAAAGAATGGGTCAAAAATCTTCTTCAGAGAAGTTGGCTGAATGCCGCTCCCGGTATCCGCCACCGTTATCACCACGCCCGCGCCCCGCCCCCGGTCCGCCACCTCGCGGCTGCGCAACAGCAGCCGGCCGCCGCCCGGGTGCATGGCATCGATCGCGTTACCCACCAGGTTATTCAGCACCTGCCGGATCTCACCGTCGAAGCAGACCACCGGCCGGGTCGCACGTTTGCGGAACTGCACCTCTACATTTGCATTCACAATGCGTCCCTGGTGGATCGATAGCACGTCCTCTATCAGCTCCGCGTTATCCACCGCTCTCGGCTTTGACGATTGGCGGTGAAAACGCAGCGTCTGGTTGGTGATCGCCGAGACCCGCCGCAGCTCCCGCTCCGCCAGTTCCAGGTATTGCTGAATACTCGCAACATCGTTGTTGTTCCGGGCCAGGTACAGCAGGTTGGTCACCGACTCTAAAGGATTATTGATCTCATGCGCGATAGACGACGCGAGTCGGCCGACCGCTGCCACCTTCTCGCTGATGCGCAGCGCCTCTTCCGATTGCTTACGCAAGGTAATGTCTTGCACCGTCCCGAGAATGCGCTCCGGAGCGCCGTCGGCTCCCTCGAACTGGCCAGTGATCTCGAGCCATCCGGAGCTCCCATCCTCGCGCCGGAACTGACACGGATACGCAAAACGGGAGCCGCTCTCCCGCGTCCTTCGAATCGCCTCGCCAAATCCCTTCAGATACTCCGGAAAGAGAACGCCCTCGCGAAACTCGTTCGCGCTCATCGGCCCGTCTTCTCGATCGCGATCGAAAATCTTGTAAATCCGGTCGTTCTCCCACGTAACCCGGCGGTCCCGCGGGTACCAGGTAAAAATCCCCAGCTGCGCCGCTTCCGTAGCCAGTCTCAGCTTCGCTTCGTTCTCTCGACGGTATTCTTCCTCTTGCTTGCGCGCCGTGATATCCCGAAAAAACGCGATCATGCCGTCTCTAGCAGGATGGACCATGATGTGCAGCCACTTATTGAGCGGCTCGGGATAATAGGCCTCGAATCCCCCTTCGATGCCTTCTTTCATCGCCCGCCGATAATGCTCGACATAGGGAGAACCTTCATACGCTGCATGCGGAAAAGTCTCCCACAGGTTTTTTCCCAGGATCTCTCCACTGGGCAGCAGCAGCTCCCGCGCCTTGGAATTGACAAACGTAAAGACCCAATCGCGATTCAGACTTACGACCGCATCGGTCGTCGCCTCGAGTACCTGTTGCAGCTGGTCCGCCAGCGCGTCCCGTTCCCGTGCGGCAAGCACCGCGTCGGTCGTGTTCATGTAGGGGTCGTAGACCCCCGCAATCCGCCCCCGTTCATAAACCGGGATCAGGGAGTAAGTCCAATACTGGTTCTGCATCTGCCCATCTTTCAGGATCGGGATCGAAACATTCTCCCGAACCGGGGCGACCCCGTTCCGCAGGCAATTTTCAATGTCTGGCCCGACCAGGTGCCAGGCTTCCTCAAAAACCTCGCGATACGATCGTCCAAGCGCCGCCGGATGTTTGGCGCCGAGGGTAGGAATGGCTTCGTCGTTGTAGAAAAACACCAACTCCTCGCCCCAGATCAGCGTAGCCGGCAGCGGCGAGGACAGCATCAGATTGATGTTCGACAGCAGGGTTTCCGGCCAGGTCTCCATCGGACCCACCGGAGTCGAGCCCCAGGGATAGTCCCGCACCAGGTCGGCCATCTGGCCGGACGCGCCAATCAGTTTCAGGTTTGAATCTCCGCCGTCCTGCATGCTTGAGCTCTGTAGCCTCAGCGCCTCGTCTCGCTTTGCATTGACAGGGACAGCATGGACGATTTCTGCCTGCTCAGCCAAGCCTTCAACAGGCTCGCCACCTCGCGACCCGCTCCCGGATTCAGAAGAGTTCTGCAACTTGACGGAATGCCACCCGGAAAGACACGCGGCCAACAAACGCCCCTCAGGCCCCGCATATCTTCGGGGCCTGTTCGGTTAAAGCTTCTCGTGAAATTCGCAAGCCGAGCAGGAGATATACACGCCCCCTGGCATCCCGCGTTCGCGGTCTTTCACCCGCTTCACAATGCGCGTCGGTTTGCTGCACTTCGGGCAATCCGTGCTCTTCGAGGTATCCATTACCTTCTTGCGATCTGCTGTTTTGGCAATCTTGGCCATGATGAATTTCCCTTCTGTCTTTGGACTCTCTGCACCGCAGCGGCTATCGATCCGCCGCACCTGGCGTTGCAGGAGCCGATTGCGCGCCCGGTCTCTGATGCCTGCCCGTTTCGATTCGTATACCGGATTCCGAGCAGCGCGGATGCGCTGGGAAGGAAGGGACGACGGAAAAGAATCTCGAACTCGCTATTGAATTTTACATGAAACGGCTCACGTACTGCGAAGGCGGTCCCTCCGGACTTCCGCTTCCCGCTCCGTTCCCCGCCGCAGGAGCATTCCCCGGCGTCGGGGCGCTGGCCGGCGCACTGGAAGGACCAGAGCCAGCCGGAGCAGAACCGGAGGGAGACGACGAACCCGCCGGCTTGTTGCTGCCATCCATCCCCGGAGGAAACTGCACCTTGTCCATATGCGGCGTATCTTTGTCGTCGCTCGGCAGCGTCTCGCCCGGCTTCCGCAGCGACGGCGGAGCCTGCGCCGCAGTCTGCTGCTGGTTTGAGTTCGCCGCGTTCACATCGCCCATCTTCACTTCGTGAATGTGAACGTTCGGATTTGGAACACTCGACCAGTAATCCCCCATCTCGTCGGTATTCCGGATAATCGGAGGCTCACCCAGCTTCGCCTCTTCCACCCGGATCACCCGGTTCCCGTTAAACCGTACAAACTCTACGTCCTTCGGGGGCTCTCCATAAATCCACTCCTCAAACGGCATATCGCCGTCGCGCTCCCGGCTCTTGCTGTCCGGATGACCCAGCGCATGCAGTACCATCTCCGGGCTCATTCCCACCAGCACATGGTGGTTCAAAATCGCATCCCGCAGCATCGGCGGCAACGTATCCGTAAAAGCCTGCACCGGTGTCTTCAATTTGAAATCGACCAGCGGCGACAGCAACTCCTTCACTTGCGTTCCCGTCATCTCGGGAACGAACTTCTCAAACTGCAGCGTCAGCCGCACGCCAGTTGGCTCCTGGCCATCATCCCGCGCCAGTGGGATCATCATCGGCCCCGCGCCGATTGAAATATGTCTCAGAATGCGATGGCTCTTATCCGGCCCGCCATTCAACTCAAAGACAATGTGGTCCGGGAACACCTTCACATCGGTAATCACCACCCGGTCCGCAGGCTGAAACGCCACCCCGTTATGGTCGAGCGCCTTCACATACTCCGCGCCATTCGGATTCGCCGAGCCGTTCGCCACCAGGCTCATCCCCTTGCTGCCCTTCGGCAAAGGCCGCATTGCAAAACCCTGCTCCGATTGGAGCACCCGCACCAGTTCGAGCCTCGTCCTCTGCAGCAGCGGCTGGCTGCTCAGTTCCACGTGGGTTCGCTTGATATCGGTATAGCGGCTCTCGATCCTCTCCGTGCCCACGGTAAAGACCTGGGCTCCCGCGACTGCCATCCAGCCTGGAACGAGCATCGCGACACCGCAGCACGATATTGCCAGAAAGCCGGCACGTGGGAACGGCGCCAATTTGCGTTGATTGTCTTGCGAAACGAATCCGGTCATCTCGACCTCGCTTCTTTGTCCCGGAACAATAGTTGACGAGCAACCTTCACGTGTAGGATGCCGCGATTTTGCGCTCTTGGCAACCACTGTGAGCCGAAAGACCCTAACTTCTGTGCGTGGCGCCGCAAGCCGTCCCGTTTATGTCCCCTCGTCGCCCGCGTCCGCTTCGCCCCCTGACCCGGGAAAGCTACGCACCCCACCCCCGCAAAACGCATCCTAAACCTCGAAAAAGAAAAGGGGTTTGCATGATCCTGCAAAAATTCTCGCCGCGCCTCGTCATGGCCTGCGCACTGTTGACACTGGCCGCCGGTTGCTCCAGCAAGAAAGACGCCACCAAGCCGAACTTCAAAGACGCTATCGACACCTACTACAGCGCTCATCCCGAATGCCTGTGGAGCACCAGCGTCAAATTCCCCACCCGCGCCGATACCTCCGACACCAGCAAGACCGCCGGCTACGATGCGCTCACCGATCAGGGCCTGCTCACCCGTCAGCAGGATAGCCGCAAGGTCTTCATCTTCGGCTCGAAAGAGGTCAGCGATTACGATCTCTCCGAGAAAGGCCGCGGCGCGTGGACCGGGGATCCCCAGCAGCCAGGCTTCGGCAACTTCTGCTACGGCCACCGCGATGTCACCACGGTTGACGATTTCAGCGTCAACGGCGGCTCGGCGACGGCCGATTACCACTACCAGCTGGGCGGAGTCGCTGGCTGGGCCGACAATACCGAGGTCAAGACCGCCTTCCCCGCAGTCCAGGCCTCTCTTGCCAACCCCTTGTCCGACAAAGCCAACCTCACGCTTACCGACAGCGGATGGGTCGTCGTCAAATCGAGCGTCGCGCAATAAACCCACTCGCCCCGGCCGCTCCTGCAGCAAAGGCCCGGCAGTCTTCGCCGGGCCTTTGCTCAAATCTAGAAACTGCAGCCTGAATCCCTTAATCTACCGCCAGGCCCAATTGGTGGCGAACGTCCGCGCCGCGAACCCAGAAAATCACATCGGTCGCGATATTCGAAGCGTAGTCGGCGATCCGCTCCAGGCTCCGCGAAATCAGGATTCCGTTCAGCGCCTGGATCGTCACATCGGGCGTCTTCTGGATCACTCCCATCAGCCCCAGCCGCGCTACCCTGTTCATCCGGTCGATCTCGTCATCCATGTCCAGCACCGAGTCGGCGACCAGCGCATCCGCCTCGAGCAACGCCTGGATCGCTGTACGGATCATCCGCGAAGCCACCTCGCCCATACCGGCGATATCCACCGGAAGCTCCGCGCCCTCGATCTGAAGCAGGTCCAGCGTGCGAACCGCAATGCCCATCGACTGGTCGCCGATCCGCTCCAGATCGCTATTGATTTTGATGACCGAAAAAATGAACCGCAGATCGATGGCCATCGGCTGCTCTTTCGCGAGCAGCTCATAGGCCATCTCATCGACCTCACGATGGGCAAGGTTGATCGCCGCCTCGTTCTCGCGCACGTAGTTGCACAGCGCCGCGTCCCGCTGCAGGTACGCGTCCACCGCCGACTGCACCGCCTGCTGCGACAGGGCAGCCATGGCCAGCAGCTTGTCCTTTAATGCGTCGAGTTGCTGGTGAAAATTGATTCTCGGCAAAGTCCAAACCCTATCTCTAGAATTGTGCGCGTTTCCACATGACAGAGATGCAAATATTCGACCGGGAATCAAAATTTGCAATCCTGAATTGCAATCCTCCATCTGTGCCGATTCCAAATCAGCGCACGTCCGGAAACCCTCCCCCAAATCGACGTGCCCCTTCAATCTAGCCGCCCAGCCGCCCCTCCGCCTCGTGCGCCGCCTCGTAGATCTGCTCAAACGACTCGACCGCATACAGCACCTTCTGCATCTCCGAGACTAGGAACTCTTGGTTGAGCACCTCGTCTAGGCAAAAGTCCCGAATCTCCGGACCGCTGCCCGGCAACCCGCTCCAACTCCCCCCCGGGCTTCCTTTCAAGCTGCTCTCTTTCAAGCTGCTCTCGTTCAAGCTATTGATCAGAAAGTTCGATTCGCCATGCGACGAAATCAGCCCGCTCCCATACAGCTTGATCGTTCCCGCTTCCCGGATCACGCCAAACTCCACCGTAAACCAGAAAAGCCGTCCCATTCGCTCGAGTGCGTCCTTGTCCCGAAGCGCTGCGCAAACCTTCCCGTACTGCTGCAGAAAATCCGCAAAGACTGGATGCGCATGCATCGGCACATGCCCGAAAACATCGTGGAAGATATCTGGCTCCGGCGTATATTCGAGCGACTCCCGTCCCCGCAGCCACGTCGTCGTCGGAAAACCTCGCGCCGCCAGCATCTCGAAAAAAGCGTCCGCCGGCAAAAAGCCACTCACCGCCGTCGCATTCCATCGCGTCCGCGGCTCCAGCCGCCGGTTGACTTCACTCAGATTCGGAATTAGATCCTCGCGCAGACCGATCGCCTCAAAACCGTCGAGATACTCCTGGCAGGCATGCTCCCGCAGCTGCGCCATCCGCCGGCTCACCAGCTCCGCCCACACCGCATGCTGCTCCGCCGAATAGCCTGCCCAATCCTGTTGAACCAGGTAAGAGCCCGCCACTGCCAGCTTAGGTCGTTCGACTGCGCTTCCCATCCACGTGACCTCGCCGCTCCCGCCAGTCAAGCTTCGCCGGCTGCCATACTGCTCACTGCCATACTGCGGAAGAGTACCGGCGCCAGCCTGGCGCCTGTCCTCAGACACTCCCCTGTTCACCAGCATAAGCCTCGGCAACCACCTCCACCGCGCACGTCACAACAAATCCCATCACCCCGCCATCGCAAATTGACCAACTCGAAACTCAGGCATCCCATTCGCCCGCCATCCCGGTCTTGTATCCTCAACCTATTCGTGATCCAGCTATTCCTCACGGCAGGTCGGAAGTTGTTCATGTCCCTCGCTACAACGAGATTTTGTCCGCCGCTGCTGCGCTCCTGCGGACTCGCGGCTTGCCTGCTCGCCGCCGCCCTCTTCGCTCTTCCGCAAAACCAGCAGCCTGGCGATAGCGCCCTGCCCGCTTCCGGGCCCCGAGTCGGCCTCGTGCTCGAGGGCGGCGGAGCCTTCGGCCTCGCCCACATCGGCGTCATCCAGTGGCTGGAAGAGCACCACATCCCTGTCAGCTACATCGCCGGAACCAGCATGGGCGGCCTGGTCGGCGGCGTCTACGCCACCGGCCGATCTCCCGCCGAGGTCCGTGAACTCGTCTCCTCAATCCGATGGAACGATGTCCTGCGCGGTGCCGTGCCCTTCCAGAACCTCACCTTCCGCCGCAAGGAAGACGCCTCTCAATATCCGGGCTCGATCGAATTCGGCCTGCGAAAGGGCATCCAGTTTCCCGAAGGCTTCAACTCCGGGCAGGAGGTCAGCTTTATCCTCGACCGCGTCGCCCTCCCCTACTCCGATCTTCAGGACTTCAATCAGCTTCCCATCCCTTTCGCCTGCGTCGGCACCGACCTCGTCTCGAGCAAGCAATATGTATTCCGCAAAGGTTCTTTCTCTGAAGCGCTCCGCTCCACCATGTCGCTGCCGGGAATCTTCACTCCCGTCCGCGAAGACGGCCACATCTTTGCCGACGGCGGCCTGCTCGACAATCTTCCCGTCGATGTAGCCCGCCAGATGGGCGCCGATATCGTCGTCGCTATTCATCTCGAAACCAGGCTCATGTCGCCCAATGAAACCCTTTCCTCCTTCGGGGTGCTGGGCCGTTCCATCTCCGTCATGATCGCCGCCAACGAGATGCGCAGCATGGAGCAGGCCGACCTGCTCGTCACCGTGCCCGTCGACAAATACACCGCGATGGACTACGACCAGGGCCCAGCCCTGATCCAGGCCGGCTATGACGCCGCTCAAAGCAAGGCGCCCCTGCTCCTCAAGCTCGCCGTCGACGATGCCGCCTGGCAAAAATATCTCGCTGCCCGCGCCGCCCGACGCCGTCTCGCCCCCACTCCGCAATTCGTCGAGGTCACCGGCACCGATCCGCACAGCGCCCGCGCCATCGGAAAAGAAATCGCTCCGCAGGTCGCCAAG
Organism: Acidisarcina sp.; assembly: GCA_965199205.1. Classification (GTDB taxonomy): domain Bacteria; phylum Acidobacteriota; class Terriglobia; order Terriglobales; family Acidobacteriaceae; genus Acidisarcina. The sequence goes on along the minus strand of OZ240688.1, from coordinate 4,655,453 downwards.
AAGCCCCTCAACATCCCCCTGCTCCAGAAAGACATCCTCGACGTCCAGGGCGACGGCCGCTACTCCAGCCTCAACTACAGCATGGTCGAGAAGAACGGCCAACCAGGGCTGCTCATCCGGGCGGAAGAAAAATCCTACGCTCCCCCCATCGTCCGGCCGTTTGTTGAACTCGACGGCTCCGACACCAACAATGTCCTCTTCAGCATCGGCGGCCGCATCACCGCCCTCAATGTCGGAGGCTATGGAGCGGAGTGGCGCAACGATGTCGTCATCGGCGCCGAGTACGGGCTCACCTCCGAGTACTACCGTCCGCTCCTCACCGGCAGCGGCTTCTTTGCCGCCCCGCGGCTCCTCCTCGACAGCAGCGAATTCAACGCCTATACCAACTCCGGTAGCCTCGGCTCCATCTATCGCCAGCAGCAGGCCGGCGGCGGCTTCGATTTCGGCTACCAGCTAGGCCGCAGCAGCGAGTTCCGCATCGGCTACCAGGCCGAATATTTTAAGTACAGGCTTCAGGTAGGCGAATCCACCGAACCCACTGTCGCCGGCCTGCAGGCCTTCACCCGCTTCCGCTACGCGCTCGTTCACGTCAACGATCCCGTCATCCCCACTAGAGGGCAAAACGCCACCTTTCGCACCCAGTGGTTCAACGCAGCTCCCGACACCATCAAGGTTGCCGGCGCTCCCTCCATCTCGGCCAACTCCACGCAGCGCTTTCCGCTGACCGAGGGCAGGTTCAGCCAGTTTCTGCCTGTCTCCGATCGCACCTCCATCTTCGCTACCGGTGCGGCAGGCACCGTCTACGGCACCACCAACATCAGCTTTCCTGTCTTCCAACTAGGCGGGCCCACCCAGTTCGCCGCCTACGGAAGCAACGAAATCCTCACTAATGAGTATTTCCTCGCCCAGGTCGGCTTTATCCGCGAGCTGAAAGAACTTCCTCCTTTGCTCGCCAACAAGTTGTATTTCGAGGGTCGCTTCGAGATCGGCGAATTTCAAGAGATCGGCACGCCCGTCGACCAGGCTGCACAATACCGGGTGCCCGGGGACCTCTCCGGCGGCTTCCTCGTCAATACCATCATCGGTCCCGTGCTGCTCGGTGGCTCCGTCGGCGATGCCGGCCACCGCCGCTTCTTCTTCAGCCTGGGCAGAGTCTTCTAGAGCCGGGCGGACCATCCTTCAGCCAGATCGCGCGAGCGCCACAAGCGCCGGCAGGCATAACTGCGCTCAGCCTGCCGTCACCGCGAGTCGTCGCGGCTCTTCGCACTGACTGAAATCAAAGGCCTCATGCGGATTCGGGATCTTGCGGCGTCAGCTCGCCGAGCGATGCGCCGCCCTGCGGTTCCGACGAAAAAGGAGAACCGCCGCTCCTGCGGAAGATCGCAACCAGGGTCCAGCATAGAAAAGCAACGGCTGTCACACTCATCGCCATGACCAGCCAAAGAGTAATCTCCTCGAACGACATACACCGATACCTCTCATGGTCTTACTGAGACGCATCTCACCCGGAAAACCCGCAGAATCAACACAGATGCATCCAGGAACAAGTCTTTGGCACTGCCATCCACCCGGCCGCGCGTCTCGCCTCTTAACTCGGAGACGGCCCGCAGTCGCAGATGAATTCACACTTTTGTAATAGCCAACGCCAAAGTATAGGAAACCTCTCATCTCCGCAAGTCCCCGCCCCGGCCCTCCCACCGGCCATTTCCAACGCCGCCCCAATCACGCGCGCACCTGGCATCCCCGGTGAATCGGCCGGCCCCAATTTCACATCTCATTGCCCATGGAATACAGACAACTCGGCCGCTCCGGCCTCAAAGTTCCCGTCCTCAGCTTCGGCACCGGCACCTTCGGCGGCAGTGGCGAATTCTTTAAAGCCTGGGGTTCCAGCGACGTCGCCGAAGCTACCCGCCTCGTCGACATCTGCCTCGAGGCCGGCGTCAACCTCTTCGACACCGCCGACGTCTACTCTCAGGGAGTCTCCGAAGAGATCCTCGGAAAAGCCATCGAAGGCCGTCGCAACGACCTCCTTATCTCCACGAAGGCCACCTTCACGATGGGTAAAGGACCCAACGACGTCGGCTCCTCGCGCTACCATCTCATCTCCGCCTGCGACGCGAGCCTGCGCCGCCTTAATGTCGATCACATCGACATCTACCATCTGCACGGCTTTGACGCGCTTACCCCCGCTGAAGAAGTCCTCAGCACTCTCGACACCCTGGTGACCAGCGGCAAGGTCCGCTACATTGCCTGCTCAAACTTCTCCGGCTGGCACCTCATGAAATCGCTCTCTGTCTCGGAACGCTATGGCTGGTCGCGCTACGTCGGCCACCAGGTCTACTACTCTCTCGCCAGCCGCGAGTACGAATGGGAGCTCATGCCCCTCGCCCTCGACCAGGGCGTCGGCGCGCTCGTCTGGAGTCCGCTCGCCTGGGGCCGTCTCACCGGCAAAATCCGCCGCGGCCAACCGCTCCCCCCCGGGAGCCGCCTGCATAAAACCTCCGAGCAGGGTCCGCCCATTCCCGATGAACATCTCTACAACATCGTCGATCTGCTGGAGGAAGTCGCCGAAGAGACCGGCAAGTCGGTCCCCCAGGTCGCTCTGAACTGGCTTATCCAGCGCCCGACCGTCTCGACCATCATTCTTGGCGCTCGCAACGAAGAGCAGCTCTGGCAAAACCTTGCTGCCGAAGGCTGGAACCTGACGCCGGAACAAGTCGCGAAACTCGATAAGGCCAGCGAAGTGAAGCGAATCTACCCCTACTGGCACCAGGCCCAGTTCACCAACCGCAACCCTCTCGCCGTCTAACTGCCCATCAACGATGCGGACCCATGCTTCTTCGCGAAGCATGGGTCCGGAATCTTTCCTGTTGCAGCGTTTAACCTTCGACGAAATCCCTGCCGTTTACCGCACCGTGGTGATTCACGGCAACAGCAGCGCCTCGCTTGTAGAGGTTCGCATAAAGATGCTTGGCCACCTGATAGCAGTCACAGGCCGCCGACTCCAGTCCCTCCCGGTTCACGATCGTCACCCGCCCATGCCGGTGTTCGATGAGCCCCCGCCGCTGCAAGGCGCCGGCAGACATGGTCACGGTGGTCCGCTGCGATCCCAGCATGTCGGCCAGGAACTCTTGCGTGATATCCAGTGTTGAGCATTCCAGGCGATCGCAGACCACCAGCAGCCATCGCGCCAGCCTCTCTTCGGATCCATGCAGGCGATTGCAGCCTGCAATCTGGCTGACAAAGAGGGTTTGCTGCTGCACAAACTCGAGAATCCTCTCTCGTACTCCCTCCGCCGAACGAAAAAGATCTCGCAGCGTCGAAAGGCGAATCTGCAGCCCGCTTCCCCTGACCTGCATGAAGCAGCGCGTTTGCACGGAAGCCGGCCCCAGAAGATGCATCGCTCCCACCAGTCCTTCACGGCCGGCCACAGCGACCTCTGCCGTCTGACCCGACCTCGTGCTCGCCACCGTCGAAGCGATGCCGTCCGTCAGGAAGTAGGCGAACTCGGGCATGGTCTCAGCTTCAAAAAGAACTTTTCTGAGAGGAAGATCGATCGCCGTCGCTTGCGAGACCACAAGATTGCGGTCCGAGGCGTGCAACGAGGCTAGTAAAAGATTCTCTTTTTCAAGGAGCATCAGGGGTCCTGGTCAGACGGCATTCCACTCTGCGACGCCGACTCACAGGTCGCTCGAGTCGTGTGGCTCATCAGCAAATATAAGTTTTCAACCAAAAAAATTCGGTCGCCGACCCGACAAAGTCACTGAAATCAAACGGATTGCCCTAAGTTCCCGGTGCAGCACTCTCGCCGGTTAACAAATCGCGCAGACCTGCCACTGGCGTGGCCGCGCCCTTCCGTTCCACAGTCCCGCTGTCGGGGAGCTGAAAACAGCGTTGCGCCTTTCCCACCGGCTTGCCCCGCGCTACCCTCCCTTTTCAGCAGAACTAATAAAGTGGAAGGGCTTCCGCGGAAGAGCCTTCCCGCTTTTGATAAGATCAGCTCTGGCTAAAGGAAAGCGCCTGCGGATAGCCGTCACAAGCGATCGAACTGGCTGCTCCTCCCATGCGAAGAATGAACCGTCCACAGACCATCCTTCTAACCCCGAAAAAAGAACTTAGGCGAGAGATGAAGCTTCGTCGCTCGCCTCCGAATTATCAAAAGGAAGAAGCATGTCCCGCAAACCCCTGATCGCCGCAAATTGGAAGATGTACAAAACCCCCGCCGAGGCCCGTGCCTGCGCCGAGGCCCTGCTGCCCCTCTGTCTCGGTCACACTCGCGATGAAGTCGTGATCTGCCCGCCCTTTGTCTCACTGAACATCGTCCTCGATGCCCTCTCCGGCAGCGGCATCGCCGTCGGCGCGCAAAACATGCACTTCGCCGAAGAAGGCGCCTACACCGGCGAGATCGCGGCCGGCATGCTTACCTCGATCGGCGTCACCCACGTCATCCTCGGCCACTCCGAGCGCCGCCAGTACTTCAATGAGACCGACGAGACCGTCAACCTGAAGCTGCACACCGCCCTCAAGCATGGTCTCATCCCCATCGTCTGCATCGGCGAAGTCCTCGCCGAGCGCGAAGCCAACCACACCGAAGAGGTGCTCACCCGCCAGATCGACAAGGCTCTTCAGAACATCGCCCCCGATCGTGCCGCCCCGATCGTCATCGCTTACGAGCCCGTCTGGGCCATCGGCACCGGCAAGACCGCCACGCCCGAGCAGGCCGCCCTGGCCCACCTGCTCATTCGCAGCGAGGTCGCCCGCCGCCTGACCCGCGAGATCGCCGACAACCTGCGGATCCTCTACGGCGGCAGCGTCCGCCCCGACAACGCCGCTTCGCTCCTCGACCAGCCGGAGATCGATGGCGCGCTCGTCGGCGGCGCCAGCCTGAAACCGGAATCGCTCGCCCAGCTCATCAAACGCTAAAAGAAATCGCCGGCCTCGCACTCAAATGGGGCCACCGCATCTTAAAATTGGGAAAGACATAAAGCGAGAAAGGAACTATCATGCCGAGTCATTTTCAAGGCCACTTTTGGGTAAGCCCCGTCTTCGTCGTGCCGTTCCTTTGGGTTGTTTTCCTCTCTGGAATCCTTTGGGCCTCGCAGAGCTGGAAAGGCGACGGCCACGTCTCGAAAGAAGACATGGGCGATGCCCTATAGCTTCACCAGCACGTCATCCCCCACCGTGCTGACCTCGTAAACCCTCACCTGCTCGTCAGGGTCCGTGCAGATGCCGGTCGTCAGGTCGAAGGCATAGGCATGCCATGGGCAGACGATCTTGCCGTCCTCGAGCATTCCTTCGCCGAGCGGACCGCCATGGTGCGGGCACTCGTTGTCCAGTGCAGCGATCTTTCCCTGCCATCGCGCCACGCACAGCGTGATACTCCCCGCCTGCATCTCGCTCACCGCGCCCTCGGGCGGCAGTTCGCCAACGCCGCAGATTCTTACCAGCTTGCCTTCCGTTGTCATGCGCTCATTCTCTCCGACAGCGGCGGCGAGCGCAATTGCGCGGTCTTTCGTGAGCCCCGCGCAAGAAGAACACTTGATCGCACCCTCACTCCCTGCCAGACTAAGGAGTGGACACTCCCCCGATCCAAACCCCGGCTCTCTCTTCGATCGTCATCCTTGATTTCGGCTCGCAATACACTCAGCTCATCGCGCGCCGCGTCCGGGAGCAAAATGTCTTCTCTGTTGTCCTGCCCTGCACCGCTTCCGTCGCCGAGATTGAAACCCATCACCCAATCGGCATCATCCTCTCCGGAGGCCCATGCTCGGTCTACGACGCCGACGCCCCGGCTGCCGATCCCGCCGTGCTCGGCCTCGGCTTTCCCATCCTCGGCATCTGCTACGGCCTGCAGTACATCGTCCATCATCTTGGCGGCAAGGTCAGCTCCGCCGCCAAGCGCGAATACGGCCATGCCGAGGTCTCGCTTCTCGAGGCCAATCCCCTCTTCGCCGAACTCCCCGCCACCATGACCGCCTGGATGTCTCATGGCGATAACGCCGAACGACTGCCGCCCGGCTTTCATCTCACCGCGAAAACCTCGAACGCCGTCGCCGGTATCGCCGACCCCTCCCGCAATATCTGGGCGGTCCAGTTTCATCCCGAAGTCCACCACACCCGGCACGGCTCGGAGCTGCTCCGCAACTTCCTCTTCAACATCTGCAAGGCCACGCCGGACTGGACCGCCGAGCTCTTCATCCATGCCACCGTCACCGCCATCCGCGAAAGGGTCGGCGACACTGGCCACGCCATCTGCGCCCTCTCTGGTGGCGTCGACTCCTCCGTCGCCGCCGTCCTCGTCCATCGCGCCATCGGCGATCGGCTCACCTGCGTCTTCGTCAACAACGGCGTCCTGCGCCGCAACGAATTCTTCAAAGTGCAGGACACCATGCGCAACAAGCTTGGCCTCAACCTCGTCGCCGTCGACGCCAGCACCCGGTTCCTCGCCAGGCTCGCCGGCGTCACCGACCCCGAGACCAAGCGCAAAATCATCGGCAGCGAATTTATCGCCGTCTTCGACGACGAAGCCGCCCGCATCCTGCAGGACAGCCACGCAGATCAAACCGCTGGCGGCGCGCCCCAGCCCGGCATCGCCTGGCTCGTCCAAGGCACTCTCTACCCCGACGTCATCGAGTCCTCGTCCGTCAAAGGCCCTTCCCAGACTATCAAGAGCCACCACAACGTCGGCGGCCTCCCCGCCGACATGAAGCTCAAGCTCATCGAGCCTCTCCGCGACCTCTTCAAAGACGAAGTCCGCCGCATCGGCCGCGACCTCCAGATGCCCGAAGAGATCCTCCAGCGCCAGCCCTTTCCCGGTCCCGGCCTCGCCGTCCGCATCCTTGGCGAAGTCACCGCCGAACGCGTCGCCCTGCTCCAGGAAGCTGACGATATCGTCGTCACCGAGATCAAGGCCGCCGGCCTCTACCGGCAGATCTGGCAATCCTTCGCCGTCCTGCTCCCCATCCGCAGCGTCGGCGTCGCTGGCGACCAGCGTACCTACGGCTATACCTGCGCCATTCGCGCCGTCCACTCCGAAGACGGCATGACCGCCGACTGGGTTCCGCTTCCCTACGAGGTGCTCAAGCAAATCTCCAGCCGCATCTCCAACGAAGTCCACGGCATAACCCGCGTCGTTTACGACATCACTTCGAAACCACCCGGCACCATCGAGTGGGAATAGCCGCCGGTTTCCTCGCCAGGCGACGAGCAATCCGCCTCACATGCTCACGCCCGGGCCCGTAAAAACTATTGACTCGGCAAATCGCCGCAAGTACTCTCCCGTTGAAGTGTTCCGCACTTCCATCCACTGCAATCGGTTCGACATCGAATGCCCGTCTTCGCGTCGATAACGCTCGTCGTTCCTGAAGTACAGATCACCAGTCAGCTACCGGTTTAGCTTGCCTCGTCTGCAGGAGATGCCCTCTGTGATGAACTCTGTGTCGCGATCCGCCTTGTACTCTCTGGCCCTCATTCTCTGCGTTCTCTTTATCCCGGCTGCTGCCATCGCCCAAGGCGGCTCGGCTCAGGGCGCCGGCTCTCAGGTGGATCTGTCCTCGCTGGTGAACACTGACCTCACGACTTACAGCAACGGCGGAGACTACCCGCCCAACGGCGGCCCGCTTGCCGTCAGTGGCGTCCCGTTCATCCTCAGCACGATCGCGCCAAATAACGACACCGCCATCATTCAAGGCTCCGAAGACGGCGCGCAAAGCTATACCATTCCCATCAATGCCGCTGGCATCACCACGGTGTACACGCTGATGAACTCGGCCTTCGGCTCGTGCGGCACGACCATTGGCGAGCTCGACTTCACCGGAGCTGCTTCGGGCACCTACGTCTACCTCTTGACAGAGGGTGTCAACATTCGCGACCACAATCAATCAAGCTTTTGCAATACTGCCGCCGATCTCTCTGGAAGCGCGAGTTTTGGCGGTGGTCAGGTCCGTCTCGACATGCAGGAGATCGATCTGCCCGCCAGCTTCGCGACTGACACCCTCCAGAGTGTCGTCTTTCAGAGCTACGGCCTCGGCTCCTCCGGGGCCCCATTTATGGCGGCCATGACGGCGGCTACGGGCAGTCTCATCGCTGCTCCTTTGCAATTTGTGCCCATCACCCCGTGCCGGATCATCGATACGCGCGGCCCTCAAGGCCCTTTCGGAGGGCCCGAGCTGCCCGCGAACACGTTCAGCGAGTTTGACCTGCCGCAAGGCAGCTGCGGCATCCCTTCCAATTCCGCAGCTTATTCCTTGAACGTCACCGTCGTCCCCGACGCCGTTCTTGGCTATCTCACCCTCTGGCCGAGCGGGCAGACCCAGCCCAACGTCTCCACTCTGAACTCCGACGGGCGCGTCAAAGCCAACGCCGCCATTACTCCGGCGGGAACCAACGGGGGCATCGACGTGTATGTCAGCGACAACACCCAGCTCATCGTTGATATCAACGGCTATTTCTTGCCCGCAACCAACCCGTCGGTACTTGCCTTCTACCCGCTCGCCCCTTGCCGCATCGCCGATACGCGCCAGGCCGCAGGCCCCTTCGGCGGACCCTTCCTCTCCGGCGGCAGCAGCCGGGACTTCCCCGTGCTCACCAGCAGCTGCGGGCTGCCCGCCAATGCCCAGGCTTACTCGTTCAATGTGACCGCCGTCCCCCATACGATCCTTAATTATCTGACCGTGTGGCCCTCCGACCAGTCACTGCCGACGGTGTCGACCCTCAACGCAGCCACCGGGGTCGTCACCGCCAACGCCGCGGTCGTCCCCGGTGCTGTCAGCAATGGAGACATCTCCGTCTTCGTCTCCGACGATGCCGACGTCATCCTGGATGTCAACGGCTATTTTGCTCCGCCGGCCACCGGTGGACTCTCGCTGTATCCCGTCGCTCCGTGTCGGGGCCTCGACACGCGCAGCAACGGCGGTTCCTTCACCGCTGCCATCTCCTACGCCGTGGGCGCTGCTTGTTCTGTTCCCGCGGCTGCCCAGGCGTTCGTCCTCAATGCCACCGTCGTTCCTTCCCCCCTCCTCAATTACCTGGCCCTCTGGCCCGATGGTCAGGCTCAACCCGTCGTCTCAACCTTGAACGCCGGCGACGGAGCCGTGACCTCGAACATGGCCATCGTGCCGACCACCAACGGCAGCATCGACGCCTTCGCATCCGGAACCACCAATCTCATCCTTGACCTCTCCAGTTACTTCGCCCCGTAGGTCGGGCCGCGCAACGACAGGTAGGCGGAAAGCCAAATGATTGGTGCAGGTAGGTTCAACCATGAGACAGCGAGCGTCACGACCCTTTAACCATAAGGTTCTAGTCCAGCCAGAAAGAAGCAAAATCAAGCTTCGGCGAGCGCCTCAGCCGTCATGGAATCAGTAAAAAGCCCAATTAATGGGGGCAAACCAATTTTTGATGTAACCGGAAGGCGAAGAGACGCCAGAGGCTTATTGTTACAACGGTGAGGAGCGCGAAGTTGTTCAGCCCATTTTCGCGGTCGCGATCAGGCTGCGAAGAGACTCCAGCGTCGTGCTTCCTATTTCAGCAAAATCCGCGAGCATTCTAGCGTCAGCGAACAACGAGAGGAGCGCAGCGCGAAGGAATCTTTGGTGGAGAAACATCGTCTCAGGCTTGTCCGAGACGTGCGCCTTCGCCTCACCGATGTAAATTCGAAATCATACCTATAAGTCTTCGCGGGTGTTAGTCATCAACATTTCAACGGTGCTACCGTTTCTCGAGAAACGGGTACGGTCACTGCTGTAATGTCGCTATTCCAATCGGATCCTTCAGCGAAGAAGAGCGGGTTCTTTGAGAACCAAAGGCATCGCGACCAACAGTAAAACCTATACGAGCAACAAGAGCGACCGGCAGCGGAGCAGACACATTAAAATTCGCTAAGCCACATTCCGCGGCAGTCTCTCCCGCACATTCTCCGGAATCCGGCCCTGCAACACCCGCGCCCGTTCGAGCGCCACTCCCCGCAGGTACATCGGCGCAGGAGTCACCAGTGCCACAATCAGCCAGATCAGTAGTGAAGCAAACAGTCCGGCAACCGCGGCAAACTGCATCGTCAGCACCACATCAATGTCATGCAGGTGCAGCCGCGCAATCGCGAAATGCTGCAATGGGTCGATGTGATGAATTACCGCCAGCGCCAGCAGAAAGGCTGCCGTCGATACGGTGCTCAGGCAGATCAGGGTGACATCGATCGTCCGGTGCAGGCGTTGCCGCGCATGGCAGCAGGCGCACTCCGCAAGATGCTGCTCGTAGTCCCCCCGCATCGCTGGGGCGATCCCGGAAATGTCATACCTCCAGCTCGAAAGTATGTCGCCTACGATTTGATCACTGCATTTTGTCATTGTTTTAAACCATGTCTCGTTCCGCGGTGCCTTTCACACTATCGTAACAGTTCTTGCCCCCCGGATTTCAGCTCAACGTCCCCATTCATCCGGCCGTAGGTGCCTTGCTTACAAATAGATAGACTCGATCGGCTCATGCTGGCGAGCGAGAATCAGCTTATTCACCAGCAGGTTCATCCGTTCTTCCAGCGCCCGCTCGGCCGCCACTCGGGCCAAAGCCGGGAGGTTGTTACTCTCAGAGAGATGCGCCAGCACGACATAGGTCGCCTTCCCATCGTAACTTTTTTCCAGGTACCCGGCCGCCGCTTCGTTCGATAAATGCCCCACCCGCGACATCACCCGCTGCTTCACCGGCCACGGATAGGGGCCGTCCCGCAGCATCTCGAGGTCGTGGTTCGACTCGATCATCAGCACATCGCAGTTCTGCAGCCGCTGCTGCACATGCTGCGGCACATAGCCGAGATCGGTCGCGAGCCCAACCCGGATTCCCTCCGCCTCAAAGACGAACCCTACCGGATCGGCCGCGTCATGCGGAATCGTAAACGGCGTCACCTCGATATCGCCCACGCAGAAACAGCTGCCTGCCTCGAAATACTCCACCCCCGGCAGCATGCAAGGATCAACCCTGCTCTCCGGCTCCGCAGCCGCCCTTGGTTTAATCTCCTCAATCCGTCCCTCCATCTCCTCAACATCGGAGCTTCCCGCCGTCGCCTCCCCCTCGCAGTCCTTCTCCGGATCCCGCAACGCACTGGCCGCCACAGCCGAAGCCGCCTGCCGTTGCCCCAGCCAGTCCGCAAAAGTCATCCGCTTCTGCGGCTTCATGCAGCGCATCCACGCCCGATGGGTCGCCTCGGTGAAATACACCGGAATGCCCAGCTTCCGAGCCGTCACGGCCAGCCCTTGAATATGGTCCTGGTGCTCATGCGTAACCAGGATCGCGTCGAGCGTCTCCGGATCTTCCTCCGCCGCTCGCATCCGCTTGAATAATTCCCGGCACGACACCCCGGCATCCACCAGGATTCTGGTCTTCGCGCTCGAGACAACCATGCAGTTGCCCTTCGAGCCGCTGGCCAGTACCGTCATTCGCATCATTCCCTAAGAATACGCCCGCCCCCCGTGGAAAAGACGCACCAATTCAAGGGCATTCCCGGGGAGGAATCTGCCCGGCTACGCTCCCGAACCGTATCGGAAAAACCCGCGCCCCGATTTGCGGCCCAGCCAGCCCGCATCCACCATCCGGATCAGCAGCGGGCACGGCCGGTACTTCGGGTCGCCCAGCCCCTCCTGCAGCACCCGCAGGATATCCAGGCAGACATCCAGGCCGATAAAATCGGCCAGCGTCAAGGGCCCCATCGGATGCGCCATGCCCAGCTTGAAAATCTGGTCGACCGCCTCGGCCGTCGCCACACCTTCCATCACCGCGAACATGGCCTCGTTCAGCAGTGGCATCAACACCCGGTTCGAGACGAACCCGGGCGCATCGTTGACCTCAACCGGCGCCTTCCCCAGCCGCACCGCCAGCCCGCGCACCGTCTGGAACGTCTCCTCCGAGGTCGCCATCCCGCGGATCACCTCCACCAACTGCATCACCGGCACCGGGTTGAAGAAGTGCATGCCGATCACCCGCTCCGGGCGCCCCGTCTGCCCCGCCAGCCGGGTAATCGAGATCGACGAAGTATTCGAAGCCAGAATGGCATGGCGAGGCAGCAGCGCATCCAGCTCGCGGAAAATCTCCTGCTTGACCTCGAACTTCTCCGTCACCGCTTCGATCGCCAGGTCGCAATCGGAAAGCTCCGCGCGATCGAGCGTCCCCCGGATGCGCCCAATCGCCGCCTCCGCCTCCTCCTGGCTCAGCTTGCCCCTCCCCGCCTCGCGATCCAGGTTCTTGCGGATCGCCCCGAGGCCGCGGTCCAGCAACCGTTGCTCCACCTCGCACAGCCGCACCTCGACTCCCGCCCGCGCCAGCACGTGCGCGATGCCGTTCCCCATGGTGCCGGCCCCAAGTACACCGGCTACCCTGATTTCCGCCATGCCCAAGCCCTCCCGTCGCAAAAAAGCGAGTGTATCAGGCGGCGGCCATTGTCCTGGAGCGAGACGCACCGGCGCCTGCCCGGGGCAATCCCGGTCATGGCTGGTGCAGTGATGGATACAAGCGGAGGCGGGGAAACAATGCCAAGGGGAAACTTGAAGCAAGCCGTTTTACCGACTGGAGATGACTGGAGAAAGCCGTTCTACTCAACTGCCCAAAACTCTGCCGGCTGATCTGGAGAAACCAGTCCTAATTGAAAGGCAGCGCAACATGGGGCTGGCGAGCTATAACCTTCTCGACGCACTGATGATCCTCCACCAGCTGGCGGCGCTTCGCGGCGCTCATGGGAGTACTCGTCGTGATGGCGCCTAACCGGTGAAGGCAGTACGTGCAGAGCGGCCGCACGGCGCTGGCAAGCGTCTCGTGAGAGTGGGAGTGGTGATGTGGATAACTGGTATTCATGACGCCCTCCGGACTGGTGGAAGTGGAGTTTAGGGTCATCAAACCGCAATCAAGGGTGGCCCGTCTCACCTGCCCGGGCAAACACCTTGGGCAGATGTCGTTGATATAGTCTCGGGCCGATGCTCTTGTCAAGTGCATCCCGGACAAGCCTTCCTTGGCTGCCGGAACCCCCGCTAGGCCACCACTCCGCTATCGAACTCCGCGTAATTGTCGAGGTGCGCCTTAATGATGTGATAGCACTCGCAGGCCCTCGCTTCGAGCCCCGTCGCATTCAGAATGTGCATCGTGCCCCACTTGTACTCGACCAGCCCTTTCTCCTTCAGCAGCCCGGCGGTCGTCGTGACCGTCGAGCGGTTTGCCCCCAGCATCTCCGCCAGGAAGTGGTGGGAGATTTTGAACGTATTTTCATGCGCCCGGTCCGCGCAGATCAGCAGCCAGCGCGCCAGCCGTTCCTCCAGCGAATGCTTCGCATTGCATCCCGCCGACTGGATCACCTGCAGCAGTTGCGCCTGCACGTAGCTCAACGTCAGCCTTTGAAACAGGCCTCCCAGCCCGAACTCCGCCTTGGCGGTAGCGATCAGGCAGGAGTAGCCGCTGCCCGCAATCTGGGTGTACACCCGGTTCAGGCTCTTCTTGGTTCCCATCAGCGCCGACACTCCAATCACTGACTCATACCCGAACATGCCCACTTCCACCTGCGATCCGTCCTTAAAGGTCGTCGTCATCGAGGCCATTCCCTCTTCCACAAAAAAGAGGTGCTCGATCGGCTTTCCGGGGAATTCAATCTCGTGTTCAATCCCAAACTCGACGTATCGAAGGTGAAGACGCGCTAGGCTCGCGGCATCCAGGCTCTTGAGCAGGGTGTTCGTGTAAACGCGGCCTTCCCAGGTGCCAGATCCGCCGAAGTTTTCCATGCACACAGTATGCACTCCCGCGCGGCAGAAACTTGTCCAGTCCTCTCGGCGATTTACACAAGCAACCCGCCATCGTCTTTACGGCTCCCGGCTCTCCCACGCGAGATGAATTGTGATCTTGCCGCGCTGTGTATACTTAGCTGGCGATACGCTGGCTTCCCTCCGCTATGCTGCCGCGGTCAGTCAGGGAGCGGCAAGCGGCGTCATCTCCCCATTGAAATCTGCCAGCTCTGGAAGGTTCGGCATGACAGCTGATCTGCCAAAAACACCGGTAATTCTGCTCGACGGTCCCATTGAAACCGCCTTCGTCATCACCGCCAGTCCCTTCACTGTCGGCCGCGCCCGGGGCAATGACGTCATGCTCGAGCAGCATCTCTCCGTCTCCCGCAAGCACGCCCAGATCGTCTTTGATGACGGCGCCTTTTTTATCGAGGATATCGGCAGCCGTCACGGCACTTACGTCAACGGCATCCGCGTCGACCGCCAGCGCCTCTCGACCAATGACGCCATCCACTTCGGCTCGATCGAGGGCCCGGTCCTGCGTTTCGATTCCCAGGCCGGGGTCAGCCATTCCACCATCCGGGACCTTCTCGGCCAGTTTCAATCCATCTCTTCGCCAAACTCCGATCTCGAAAAGCTTCGCTGGTTTCTCGAGGCCGCCCGCAAGCTGAATACCGTCGGCGCCGTCGACCAGATCCTCGCCTCCCTGGTCGAAACCACCCTGCAGCTCACCAAGGTCGAACGCGGCTACGTCTTTCTCGTCGACGAGGCCGGCGCTCTCAACCTCGCCGTTGGCCGCAGCAGCAGCGGCGAGGTTCTGGCCGACGATTCCACCCTCTCCCGCACCGCCATCCAGCAGGCGACCCGCACCGCCGGCGAATACATGATCACCGATACCCTCACCGCCGAGTCCGGCGCGCGCACCGACAGCATGGTCGCGCAGAGCATCCGCACCGTCATCTGCATTCCCCTGCGCCGCCGGCGCTCCGAGGCACTCCGCCAGCCCGGCGATTCCGATGGCATGACCTCCGGCGAGATCCTCGGGGTCCTCTATCTTGACAGCCGCCTCAACCCCGGCAAGCTCACCGAGGTCGACAACGATCTGCTCAAAACGATCGCCACCGAGGCCGCCGCTCTGATCGACAATGCGCAGCTCGCCATCGCCGAGGAGCACGCCCGCCGCTACCGCGAAGAACTCAACATCGCCGCCGCCATCCAGCAGAACCTGATGACCGTCAAGATTCCCGCCCTGCCCTACGCCAGGATCGCCGCGCGCTCCATTCCCTGCAAAGAGATCGGCGGGGACTTCTTTGACGTCGTCGCCGACAACGAAAGCCTCTCGCTGGTCCTCGCCGATGTCTCCGGCAAAGGCGTCTCCGCCGCCATCCTGGCCTCCACCCTGCAGGGCATGGTCTACTCCCAGATGCTCGCCGGCCAGACCCTCCAGAGCATCGCCGAAGTCGCCAACCACTACATCTGCGCCAAGGACGTCGGCAAGTACGCCACCATGGTGATCCTCAAGCTGAGCCGCAACGGTGTTCTCGACTACATCAACTGCGGCCACATTCATCCGCTGCTCTGCTCCCCGTCCGGCGTCCGCCACCTCAACTCCTCCAACCTGCCCGTCGGCCTGATCGGCGAGGCGACCTTCCGCAGCGACACCGTCCATATCGAGCCCGGCTCGCGCATTCTCCTCGTCACCGATGGCGTCACCGAGGCCGAAAATGTCGCCGGAGAGTTCTTCGGCGACGACCGCCTCGAAGAAGCCGCCGGCTGCAACAATTCCCTCGAAGCCATCTTCGAAATCGTCCAGCACTTCTGCGGCCTCGCCCCGGCCAACGACGATTGCACTATGCTGGAAGTGCAGTACCACAGCAGAAGTTGACCGCCCACGCTCGGTGACTCGCGCCGGAAGGAACGACCGGCCCCGAACCGCCGCCAGACTTCGCTGGGCAAATTCTTTGCCCGAAGCGAACCGCTGCCCGGGCGAAGCCGTTGCCCTGGCAGCAGCATCTAGTACCTATGGCTCAGTATCGATGGCTCTGATCCACCCTCCAGTTCGATCCACGCAACGCCACCCGGCCGTCTCGCGCGCTTCCTTCGAAAAAACCCTCGACAGCGCCAAGCGGACCATGGTCCTGAGCGAGATTGTCCTGCTGGCGCTCGACAGCTTCCGCGCCAGCAAGGTGCGCTTTATGCTCACCGCCCTCGGCATGGTCATCGGCTCCGCCTCCCTCATCCTCGTCGTCACCATCGGGCTCACCGGCAAGCAATACGTCCTCAAGGCAATTCAAGGGGTCGGCACCAATATGGTGGAACTCGAATACGCCGGCGGCGGCGTCGGCGCTGTCGGCGCCGTCAAAGACACCCGCAGCGACTTTATGACCCGCGATGACGAGTCCGCCGTCATGGAGCAGGTGCCGGCCGTCGCCGCTTCCTCCCCTATGCTCGAAATGCACGACCGCATCACCTATCCCGGCGGACGCCTGAAAGACGTCCTCGTCCTCGGCGTCAGTCCCGAATACAGCCAGGTCCGCAACCTGATCATCACCTCCGGGCGCTTCTTCGATAATCAGGATGAAGAAACCCACACCAAGGCCGCCGTCGTCACCGAACCCTTCGCCCGCGCCCGCTTTGGCAGCGTCGATGCCGCCATCAACCAGAGCCTCGAACTCAGCGGCATCCCCTTCACCATCATCGGGACTTTCAAAGAAAGCCTCGACACCATGGGCCAGACGGAGATCGATAGCGAGACCATCCTCATCCCCTACACCGTCGGCCGCTACTTTACCGGCACCGATTATGTGAAGCAGATCTTCTTCTCCGTGCGCGATCAAAGCGACGTCGAAGAGGCCGCGAAGCAGATCGTCACCGTCGTCTCCGCCCGACACAACAAAAACTCTGTCTATAAAGCCGAGACCTTGACCGGAGTTCTCGATGTCGCCACCCAGATCACCGACGCGTTGACCATCGTCTTGCTGCTCGTCTCGACCGTCACCCTGGCGGTCGGCGGCGTCGGCATCATGAACATCATGCTCGCGACCGTCCGTTCGCGTATCCGCGAGATCGGCATCCGTAAGGCGCTCGGCGCCACCGCCCGCGAAATCAAGCTCCAGTTCCTCGTCGAAGCCGTGTTTATTTCACTCAGCGGGGGAGTTGTCGGCGCGCTCCTGGGCACCGCCATCCCCGTGGCCATCCGCATCTTCACCGACGCCCATATCCCCATCTCCGGCTGGTCGATCGTGATCGCCTTGGTCACGTCGTCTCTGGTTGGGGTAATCTTCGGCACGTTACCCGCCACCCGCGCCGCTCAGCTCGATCCCGTCGAGTCGCTGAAATACGAATAACGCGCCGGGCATCGGTAACCGGAGTTCCCGTTACATCACAAAAGCCACAGTTTCAAGCACCGCCTGCATGACCTCATTTGAGCCGCCCAGGATATCGAGACGCGGAACCGCATTCCGCATCACCTCCGTATCGACGCCATATCCGCGGCCCGCCAGAAACTTCGATACGATATCCGCCGTCTGCCAGGAATCCACCTTGGACTTCGTCAGCTGGGTACGCAGGTTGGCCAATTCGGCCGGAGTAAATTTTTCAATTTTGACTGTCTCTGCCATCTCTCTTTGTCCTCGGACTCTGCCGTCTTGCATTGCAGCACATTGGGTGTACAGCTCGATAGCACAAAATCGCCGAAAACGAAACCGAGGGTTTAGCTTTTGGGTACCCGAAGTAACGCGTGCCGCAATTACCGCCCTGCAGTCGCGGCAAACTCGGCATGAGGCTAAGGAAAATCGTGCAGAGTGCAACCAGATTGCCTTGCGATCTTTGGAGGGAGTCTATAGTTTCAGTCGACGCCCGTCAGCAGTCTGAGTCAAAGGTTTCCAAGCGAAAATCTTGACACTTTCCCGGAACGGTCTTTTCCCACCGTCTTTGCTATACTTTCCAAGGACACTTCCAGGCCTCAAGTTCAAGGTTTGTCGTGTTGCGGAAGTGGTGAAATGGCAGACACACCGTCTTGAGGGGGCGGCGCCGAAAGGCATAGGGGTTCAAGTCCCCTCTTCCGCACCAAACATCAGCTTTTGCCCGGATTGAACCCTCTTCGGCCTCCTCCGCCGGACCGGGCCAGCTCCAGAAATCGGCTCCAGAAAAGACCAGCATGATCATTCTCCTCACCATCGTCCACGTCGTCGTCTGTCTCTTCCTGATTGGCGTCATCCTGCTCCAGCAAGGCAAAAGCGCCGATCTCGCCGGGGCCTTCGGCGGCCAGGGATCGCAGACCGCCTTCGGGCCAAGAGGTGCGGCCAACTTACTCACCAAGATGACCACCTGGTCCGCCATCATCTTCATGTGTACGTCCATCGGCCTCTTCGTCCTGATCGCCCGTCACAGCGGCCCGCGTTCCGTCCTCGAGGGCACCAAGACGACTCCCGTCTCGACCGCTCCCGCCACTCCCGGCAAGCCGGCGAAGTAGTTTGCGTCTCGACCCGCGGGCACCTCAGCGACCATCATGATTCTCGAGACCTTTCCTGTCGGGATGCTGCGCTGTAACTGCACCATCCTCGGCGACGAGACCACCCGTGAGGCAATCGTCGTCGATCCGGGTGAGAACGTTCCCGAAATTCTCACCCGCCTCGCCGCTCATCATCTCACCCTTAAGCAGATCGTCATTACCCACGCCCACATCGACCACGTCGGCGGAGCCGTCCTGCTGAAACGCGCCACCGGCGCACCCATCCTCCTGAATCAACACGACCTTCCGCTACTCGCTATGATGGAAGCCCAGGCCGGATGGCTGGGCGTCAAACCGCCTGAGATCGCGCCGCCCGACACCAGTGCCGATGACGGCATGATCGTCGGCCTCGACACTATTCCTGGCCAGGTACTTCACACCCCCGGCCATACCGAAGGCAGCATCTGCCTCTATTTCGCGCCCCAACAGCTCCTCCTCGCAGGAGACACCCTCTTCGCCGGCGGCATCGGCCGCACCGATCTGCCCGGAGGCGACTCCCGCAAGATCATCGCCTCCATCCACGACCGTCTCCTCACCCTGCCCGATGAAGCCATCGTCATTCCCGGCCACGGCTACTCCACCACCGTCGCCGAAGAACGCGAAAACAATCCCTTTCTTCAATAGCGTGTGGCAAGCCTCGCCCTTTACCGTCAATGATTTAAAAGATATTCTGAAACCTTCACTTGACCGGAATCAAGAAGGTAAACCCTGACCCGTCGCGCCTGCTTCCCTCTCCAGATACTCACCCAGACGGGAAAAAGCCATAGCTACCATCGCAACCGGCCCCAAGAGGCTCGCCACCAGCCATCCCGAGTTGCGAAACCCGAAAAAATCTCCGCTATGGATCGCAATGTCCTGCTCGCGGAGCAGCCGAATCGCCGTGATTTCGTCCCTTCCCGTCGCCGGAATCCGCAGCACCGCATACCACCCCGCTTCGACCTCCAGCCGGCTGGCCACTCCCCCCGCCAATGCCTCATCGAGCGCCTTAAGGTTGGTCCGAACTCTCGCCCGGATCTGCTCCTGCATTACCCCACGGCCCGCGATCCATAGCGGAATCGCACACTGAATCGGCGCATTCATCGAAAGAAAGGTGTCCGCGATCACCTCCAGCCGCCCCGTACTTTCGCTCAACTGCGGCTCCGGGCCGAAACACCCGATCCACGCCGCCTTCATCTGCGGCAATGCGGCGATCTTGCTCAAGCCGCTCAAGACAAACGTCAGCACCGGATGTTCCCCGGCGGCAAAACTCCCTTCCGGCCGGTCACCACCGGCGGCATAATCGAGGAAAACCTCATCCACGATCAGCGCCAGGCCATGTTCGGCGCAGATCGCCTCGAGCACCGCTCGCTCCGCAGCCTTGGTGAAATGTCCGGTCGGGTTATTCGGATGTACCAGCGCAATCGCGCGTGTCCGTGGCGTAATCCGCTCCCGGATCGCCTCCGGATCCAGATGCCACCCATAGTCGTAAAAGAGAGGATATGGCGCCAGCCGTACGTCATCCAGCTCCGCGAGAAAGTCGAACAGTGGATAGCTCGGCTGGGCGATCAACACCTCATCTCCCGGATCGCAGAGCAGCCGGAAGAGAAAGCTGTAACCCTCGGAGGTGCTGGTCGTGAGAAAGATCCGTTCCGGATCGACCGCCGCCCTATGATCGGCATAGTAGCCGGCCACCGCAGCTCTCGCCCTCACGGCGCCCTTGGATTCAGGGTTATACTCCAGCGCCGCACGGTCCCCCAGCGCTCCCAGCAGCCCCTCGGCATCGTACTCGAAGCCGCAGCGCGTCGGATTGGAAGCCGTAAGATCGAGGATCTCGGCTCCGGCCGCGCGGCGCTCCCGCAGCAGCCCCGCCCACTCCGTCTCCGCCGTGTTCCAGGCCGTCCGCCGTGAGAATCGTTGCGTCATCGCTTCGATCTTCGCAGAAAGCAATCAGCGACCGAGTTGCTGCGAAAAGAACTCTGCCATGATCCCGTACGCTTCCTTTGACTCCGGCAGGCTCACATCGTTCCAGAAGGCATGCGGCAGCGCCTCAAATACGACCAGCCGCGCATCCACCCCCTGGCGCAGGAAAGCCCGATGCAAAATCGTCGTGCCGCTCAGCAGCAGGTCGCGGCCGCTGGTAACAAAAAGCGTCGCCGGAAACCCGTGCAGGTCGACATACATCGGCGAGAGCACCGGGTCTTTCGCATCGGTTCCGCCAATATAGCTCGCATCCGGCTTGCCCGTGCCAGGAGGGTCGAGATGCCCGGAAAGTCCGTTCAACGCATACATCGCCTGCGAATCGCCCTGCTTGGAAAAATCCCCCATCCCCGAAAAAACCCCCAGCGCGCCCGGCAGCGGAACTCCGAGCTGCTTCAGCTTCACCGTGACTTCTGCCGTCAGGATCGCGCCCGCCGAGGTGCCGTAGACCGCGATATTCCCCGGCTTGTAGCTCTTCAACAGCTCCCGATACACCGCGACCGCATCGTCCAGCCCGGCGGGAAAGGGATGTTCCGGCGCCAGACGATAAAGCACCGCCACCACCCGGGTGTGGGTAAGGTTGGCAATCGGGATCGATTCCGTCAGCGACCCCGAATCGGAGTTGAAGCCGCCCCCATGCAGGTTGATCAGCACCCGGTCCGGGTGCATCGGCTTGGCATCGACCGGATCGATGACCCGCACCGGTACTCCCGCAATCGTGCTCTGGGATATCTGCGCCGGGTAGATCGATCTCGATTTCTCTCCCGCTCCGTTCTGCCATGTATCGGTGCCGGTGCGCCGCTGCTCCAGCGTCTGCGGCACCTTCGCATCCGAGACCACCTTGGCCAGCCGCTTCTGCGCTTCAGGGCTGATCGTCTCCGGCACCGGCACCAGCCTAGTCACATGGGCCGTTCCCTGTTCGTCGATAAAGCTGCTGTCCGTCTGCGGAGGCGCAGCCGGCGTTTGCTGGGCAACAGCCCGGCCGGTAAAGAAAAGCAGCACAGCCAGCGAAACCCCCGTCAGCATACAAAACAAGGGCAGTATCTTCCCGGAAACCCGATCGCGAACTCGCATGTCAGTAGCGAATCATAGCCGATCCCAAAGCGAATGTCCTCGCGGCTGCCCGGCCTTTCCCCTTTACCGTTCCATCCCGCGGTAAGCCAGGGCCATCACCCCTCGCGGGTCTACGTAAAGGCAATCGGATTCCGGTTCGCTTCCGCCGCCTCAACCAGCTTGTTCATCCGGAAAAGCAGCTCCTTCACGTTTGTCGAAAACTTCGGCCCCCGCTCCAGGAACTTCAGCTCCCGCTTTAATGCCGGAATCTCCGCATAGCTGACCACGTCGCCCGGCTGTACCTCGCCCGAGAGCACCTTGCCGAACAGGATCGGCATCGCCAGCGCCCGGCCCTTCGCGACTTTCTCCAACTCCTCGCGGCACTGCAGGATGTATTTCCCGTTCCCCAGCCGGTAGGCGATCGCTTCTTTCGCCTTGGCTGGAATGTGGAACGTCTCCGAGATCACCTCGCCGGTTGTCTCATCGACGGTCAGCGTCTCGTCCAGCCATTCAATCGAAATATGAGACTTCTTAATGTAAACCGCTGCTGCCAGGCTCAACTTACCCTCTCCTCGCGCCGGCCGCTTCGCCCGGGATGGCCACCTGGCCCACGATCTCCAGCCCAAAGCCCTCCAGCGCCGGCACGTGCGTCGGCGTATTCGAGAGCAGCCGGATTTTGCTGATCTTCAGATCGGATAAAATCTGCCCGCCCAGCCCGACCTCCCGCAGCGTCCGGCGGCTGCGGTCGTCCGACGCCTCGTGGTCGTCCGACCGGCCCCCGCGGCTCTCCCGATGAAAGACCAGCCGTGCCGGTTCGGAACGGCGATCGATCTCAAAACCCGGGCTTGTATTGTGTAGATACACCAGCGCGCCGCAACCCGCCTCCGCAATCGCCTGCAGCGACCGCTGCATGATCGAGTGGCAGTCGCACAGCGTCGTCCCAAACACATCCCCCGTCAGGCAGTGCGAATGGACCCGCACCAGCACCGGCTTGTCCCCGCAATCTACATCGCCCTTCACCAGCGCCAGGTGGCTCTCGCCGCCATCCACCTCGCTCTCGTAGGCGATCATGCGGAACTCCCCGTACGGCGTCGGCAGCATGCTCTCCGCGACCCGGTAGATGTAGCGCTCATTGCGCAGCCGGTAGCGGATCAGCTCCGCAACCGTCAGCATCTTCATCCCGTGCTCTTTGCAGAACTCGATCAGGTCCGGCACCCGCGCCATGGTGCCATCGTCCTTCATGATCTCGCAGATCACTCCCGAGGGAACAAGCCCCGCCAGACGCGCCAGGTCGACCGAGGCTTCCGTCTGCCCGGCCCGCACCAGCACACCGCCCTTTCGCGCCCTGAGCGGAAACACGTGCCCCGGCCGCGCCAAATCGGCGACTGTCGTCTTCGGGTCGATCGCCACGCGAATCGTATGCGAGCGGTCATAGGCCGAAATGCCCGTCGTCACGCCCTCCCGCGCTTCGATCGATTCGGTAAAAGCCGTCCCGAAACGCGAGGAGTTCTCCTGCGTCATCGGCCCCAGTCGCAGGTAATCCGCCCGCTCCTCCGTCAATGTCAGGCAGATCAGCCCCCGCCCATGCTTTGCCATGAAGTTGATCGCTTCGGGCGTCACAAACTCCGCTGCCAGGGTCAGATCACCCTCGTTCTCCCGGTCTTCGTCGTCGACGACCACCAGCATCCGGCCGGCTTTGAACTCTTCCAGTGCCCCGGGAACGTCGGTGAATGGCGATTCGCCGCTCAGGTTACGGCCTGTACTCATAAACGAAACATCCTTGCTGCGTGCTTCTGCGAAACCCGGTCCCTGCTATCTCAGGATAGTCCTTCTCCGCTACCGACAGAAACGCCGTCCTGCGATCCAGGACGGCGTCCAGGTTTCCCCCTCAGACTGGAACTACAGCGTAGACTCGATCTCAAAACCCCAGGCTTCCAGCAAAGCTTCCGGAATATACTTGGAATTCTTGTTCCGGCGCGCCCACTCGCGCAAACGGGTGGAGCGGATGTACTGGTCAGGGGTCAATTTGAACTCTTTCACAACCTGCTCGAAGGATGTAACAGTCGGAATGACAGGGCCGATCGGCTCCGGCTTTCCCCAGTTTGGATTACCACGACGTTTTGCCATCGTTTTATTTCTCCTTGGCTTCTAGACTCTGAGAGACAACGTCTCACGCCTGTGGGTTGCACTTCACCGGAAAGCCACAAGCTATAGAATTATAAGTCACTTATGCCTTAAAAAGCAAACCGGCAACCGGAACCGGCAGCCCTCTTCTTTCTTGGCCTCCTTCGCGGCCTTGTTTGCCCCGGCCTTGTTTGCCCCGGCCTTGTTTGCCCCGGCCTTGTTTGCCGCCCGGCCTCTTTCCCGGAAGATCAGGCTCTTGTCGTCTCTAGCTCTAGTAAATCTCGCAAAAGCCGTAGTGAACTACTTCTTCCAGCCCTGGCCCGGCCGTGCAACGGCATACATCTCCCGGCTGATCTTGTCGAAGAGCGGCACCCCGTCATCGCCCGCCAGGTATACATCGAAGTGCGTGCGGCCCTCCAGGTAGCTGAAATGAGGCTCCCCCCCCAGCTTCGCCAGCACCGCCTCAAACCGGTGCGCCGCGCCATCCAGGTAAAAGGTGTCCGCAGTCCCGACCGCGACATGGATCTTCCCTTTCAGGTCCGCTCCGCGCTCCGCCCAGGTCGTCTCAACAATATGGGCCAGGTCATAATGCTCCCGCCAGTAGGCAATAACTTCCGGGTCGACCTTCCCCGTCTGCCGGTCGAACATCGGCGCCGGGGCGCCATCGGCTCCCTTGGGAGAGAAGACCCAGTCGAAGGAAGCCAGTTGGCCGCCGTATGGGCCGAGCACGCTCTCCTGCTTTCCGATGTCCTCCATCGTCGCGATGACCTTGCCCTGTTCCCGGACGATCGGCACCGGCGACCCGTCCGGCCGGTGGTAAAGGTTGGCGTTCGGCGCATACAGGTCCACGCCGTTGAAATCGTGAAAATCGCTCGAGTCCGGCGATGTCGACCACGTCCCGCCAAACAGCTTTGGGTAATTCACCTGCAGTTGCAGCGTCGCCCAGCCGCCGCTCGAATGCCCATTCAAGAAGCGGCCCGATTCCCGCGCATCCATCCGGTACTTGCCTTCCAGGTAAGGCAGGAACTCGGTCGTCAACGCTGTCCCCCACGGCCCGTTATTCACTGAATCGGCAAACTCGTGCGTTCCTTGCGGGACTGACTCATCCAGCATCACCCAGATCATGGGCGCCATATGCCCGCTGTTCATCCCGTCCCGGATCATCAATCCATTTTCCAGCGCGCTCTCGAACCCTCCGCCGAAACCGTGCGTCCAGTAAACCGTCGGATAAGTCTCCTTGCCGTGGGCCGAATATCCGGGCGGCAGGACCATCCACGCCCTGATCGTCACCGGATGGCCCCAGAAACGGCTCAGCAGCGGGCTGACAAACTCCTCCTTGCGCGCGCCCGAAAACTTCGCCATCGCCATGGCCGCGATCCCGGTCGCTGTTCGCTTCATATCCACATCCGGATGCTTCTCCAGGGTAAGCACCGGTTCGGCGCCGCTGCCCGGCTTCCAATGGCCGAGAGACAGAACGCCGCTGATCCAGTCCTCCGGGCCCCGGCCGCTGTAGTTGTAGCTTGAATCCACATCGAGCACCGCCTGGGCTTCGTAATCTCCGGCAGCCATCGCCGAGAAGGGCTTCGGGAAAGCGATCTCGTCGGCATCCAGTTCCACCGCGCCGCCGGGCGCAAGGTTCCTCACCTCCCGGGCCGCCACCCAGGTATCTTGCATCTGAAATTCGCTGGCACTGACTTCCCTGTCCCCCGACCCCCGCTTCACGAAGATCAGCAGCCTGCCATTTACCGGAGCACCAATCGATGACGCCGCGCGGACCCGGAAAAACACGCGTCCCTGCGTCGCCGCAGGCCCTGGCCCGGGCGCAGCCCGTGATTGCCGGTCGCCCGCCCCGCAGCCCGTCGCCGCCCATGCCGCGAAACAAACGGCAAGCAGCACCGTGACGGCCCGCGAGCTCCGCATCGATTGAATTTCTGAGTACAAGAGCCTTGATAATAGCAGCCGGAAAAGCGCATTCCCGGGCGCCCGCCCGCCCGGAGAACGCTCCTCCATTGCCAACTGGACTGCCAACCGGGCGGCGCTCGCATTCCCAACCGGACGGCCCTTGCATACAATAGAAGCATGTTGAAGTCGCAGTGCCGCTGGTTGCTTCCGCTCGCCGCATTTGGTTCGGTTCTCCTGCTCCTCACGCCCGCCCACGCCCAGGACGCCGAGCGCCACTCCCGCAAGTATGTCCCCCCGCCCGAGACGGCCCACGTCTCCGTCTCCGTCATCAAAGACGCGAACGGCAAGGCTATCGAGAACGCCGCCGTCATTTTTCACATGGTTGGCGAAGAAGGGAAAGGCAATATGGAGTTGAAGACCAACGAGGAGGGCAAGGCCGCCATCGACGTCATCCCGATCGGGGATACGGTCCGCCTGCAGGTCATTGCCTCCGGCTTTCAAACCTTCGGCGATGATTTCAAAATCAATTCCGATACCCGGGAAATCGTCGTCCGCATGAAGCGCCCCGGCAAGCAATACTCCACCTATGATCATCCCGCTGCGGCACAGGCCGGTGCATCCACGGCTCCGGCGCCCGCCGCGCCTGCGCCGAAGTAGCCGGGCCACGGCAAGAGTTGGACTTGCCGCCCAGCCTCGGTAAGCCCCAGTTCCGCATCGCACAAAAGCAGTATTTGCTCTACTATTTCCGCATCCGGAGTTGAAGAAGATGACGGCATCGCGAGCAACAGGAGTGCTCTTTCTGGTAGCAGTCACCTCGCTGCCATGGAGCTTCCGCGCCTATGCCTCGCCGCCGCAATCCTTCCCCGCATCTGCTTCGTCGCCCAGGGCAGCGCCATCTCCAGCCCCGCCGGCGCTCGACCTTCACGACGCAGACGCCGTCCTTCGCGTCGCGGTTCCCCGCACCCTCAAAAGCCGCCGCGATGCCATGGCCTACACCTACGGCATCGACTACCGCAACCGCAACTTCAGTGCGCGCGGCAAGCTGCTCGCCGACTACACCGCCAAATATGAGGTCATCTTCGTCGAGGGCCTGCCCTACCGGCGGCAAACTGAAGAAAACCAGAAACCCCTCAGCGGCCAGACCGCCGCCGAAGAGGCCAGCCGCTACAAGCAGGCCTTCGCCGAACGCAGCCATATGTCTGTCGACCAGAAGCGCGACTACCTCCGCCGCCCCTGGAATGTCGATGTTCCACTGCCCCAGCTCACCAGCCTCTTCGTCAATCGCATCGTCGGCGAAGAATCCATCGATGGGCGCCCGGCCATCGTCATCGACAGCCGCCCTCGCCCCGGCGTGCACCCCGTTGGCGAAGAGGAAACACGCGCCCTGCGCAAGCAGGTCAAGTTGTGGGTCGATCGCGAAGACCTGGTCGTGAGTCGCGTCGAAGCTACCCTGATCGCCGACGACGCTTCCATGAAAAAAGGCACCATGGCCCGGATCGACTTCTTCCGCCGTGACGGCGAATGGCTTCCCGCGCATAGCGATGTCCAATTTCAAACTCTGGCAGGTTCGCAGCTGATTCGCGGAGAAACCATCGAGTCTAACGGCGGCTTCCAGCGCTTCCACGTGGACGTTCGCCTTCTCGACCCCGCCGAGACGGCCGCCGGCGGCTCTCCTTCGCTACCGGGCGCCGCCCACTAAGCAAAGTGCCACTGAAGCAGAAGTCCTCTTGCTGGAATAAAAAACAGAAACACACGGCTCACCAGGTCTTTTTCCCAGAAGAAGACCTGATGAGCCAACTTTAGGCACGTCATGCTACCTGTACTTCTGCTCTAAGTCGCCCCGCTCATCGCCAAAGCCGTCACCTGCAGCTCGCCGCCGCATACATTCAGCGCGCGATTGATCGTGAACATCCCCGACAAAGCCGACGTCGCCCCGCTCTCATTAGGCGTCTGCGGAAGCTCCACCTTGAACCGGGAAACCAGTGGGCATTGATCTCCGCTCGACCACCCGATCTCAAAGCTCGCCTCGCCCGCTGGGCGCAGCACCACGTGCATCGCCTTCAATGGCAGAGCAGCCACTTGATCAGGGGCCGTCACCGTTCCCGTCAGGCTCGCTCGGCCAGTCTGGTGGATCGCGACATTCGCGATCACCATTCCCTTCTCATCCTCTAATTTGATCGCCGGAAAACCGCTGATCCAACAGGTCGACTCGCCCCGGTTCTTCAGCGCCAGCCGCACCACCCGCGCATCGCCATCCATCGAGGCCGCTGTCTCATAAACCTGCAGGATCGACGCCTGGCAGGTGCCGCTTGGCGTCTCGGCCATACCGCTCACAGCGGACACGCTATCCACCCGTACCGCTTTTGTTCTCTCGATTAACGTGAAAGGCGCATTTGGATCGGAAACTCCGCGAATGTGCGCCTGTCCCCCGTCCATTAGCGCTGGCGCCGAAGCCCCCATGTTGCCCCGCACCGCCATCTGCGAACACCCTGCCGCGAGCAAGCACAAGAGCGCCGCACCGGCACGCGAGAGTTCATGATGAGGAGTGGCTGGCATAGAGACCTGCTTGCACCTACGAGCAGATGCCCAGCTGATTACTCCGGTTGCCCGTAACGCTATCGCCTTCCGGCGAACATCGGCCAGGACCGGTCTAAAATCGTTCTATGAGATCTTTAGAAGGCCAGGTCGCGCTCGTCACCGGCGCGGCCAGGCGGATCGGCAAGGCCCTCGCTCTCGCCTTGGCCGGCTCCGGGGCCAATGTGGCGATTACCTACCGCGATTCCCAGCCAGAAGCGCAACAGACCGTCGCCGAGCTTGAGGCCCACGGCATCAAGGCTCAGGCCTTCCTTTGTGAAGTCCGCTCCCCCGAGAGTATCCGCCAGATGATGCACGCCGTCACCGGCGCCTTCGGCAGCCTCGATCTGCTGGTCAACAACGCTGGACTCTTTGAGACCGCCGCGCTCGAAGCCATCAGCGTCCAGCAATGGGACGCCATGTTCGAGACCAATACCCGCGGCCCGTTTCTCATCTCCCAGGCCGCATACCCTCATCTCAAAGCCGCCCGTGGCCGCATCGTCAACATTGGGTCGCTCGGCGGCATCCATCCCTGGCCCACCCACGCCCATTACTGCACCTCTAAGGCTGCCCTGCACATGCTCACCGCAACCATGTCCAAGGCCTTCGCGCCCGAGATCAGCGTCAACTGCGTCGCTCCGGGCATGATCGTCACCAACGGCGAAGCCTCGCCCGAATACGAACACTTCGCCCACAAAACGCCCATGCAGCGAAACGGCACCCCGCAGGATGTGGCTGAAGCCGTCCTCTTCTTCGCCACCGGCCCCCACTTCATTACCGGGCAGTTGCTCGGTGTTGATGGAGGCCTCGGCCTCTAAGCCCGCCCGCTGTCAAAAGCCCTGTGCCCTGCTCTTACGAAAACAAGCGTCCCAGGAACCCTGGCCTCTTGCCCTCGCCGCTCTCTGAGAGCTCCAGCAACTCGGGTTGCGCAGGCAGCGCCTCGCCATAGAACACCGCCCGCGGATTGTCGATACACAGGCGGTCGGCGACCTCCTGCCCATACTCCTTGACCAGCGCCTTGTGCCCGTCCCCCAGGTTCGGCGGCCGCACCGTCACGTTATGCGCATCGCTGGCCAGGAAGTGGACCCAGTTCCGCTTCAACAGCTGGTGCGCCACGGCCTCGGCCTTCGGGCCAAATTTGCCCAGCAGCGACCCCGCCGTCACTTGCACCACGCAGCCACTCCGGATCCATTCCGCCATCATCTCCGGCTTATTCTGCAGCGTCGCGTTCCGCTCCGGATGCGTGATAATCGGCGTCACCCCGCCGGCCACGAACTCATACAGCGTCTCGCCGATTCCCTGCTGAATGCCGTAATCGGAAAACTCCACCAGCAGGTACTGCAGCCCGTTGATGCTGTAGCGCCGCGGGTTCGCAAACTGGTCCTGGATATTGTCGTAGGAAAGGTGAAAGTCGCAGCCCAGCCCCAGCGTGATCCGCCCGGCAGCATACGTTTCAATCGCCGCCAGCTTCTCCCGGTTGATCTCCGGTGTGAACGCCCACCGGTCATTGGCGTGCGGCGTACACACAATGTGAGTGATGCCATTGGCAATGGCGGCATCGACCATGGCGCAGGACATCTCCAGGTCTCGCGGGCCATCGTCCAGTCCGTACAGCAGGTGATGATGAATATCGATCATGATTGGGTGCGTTAGCCAGCTTACGCCGAAACTCCTGTCGTCGCGACATCCAGCGCCGCGATGAGTGACTGGAAGATCGCAAGCCCGTCCGCCGAACCCAGCAGCTGCTCGCTCGATCGATCCGGATGCGGCATCATTCCCAGCACATTCCTGCCTTCGCTCAGGATACCGGCAATGTTTCCTAAGGAACCATTCGGGTTCGCCGCCGCCGTAATCTCGCCATTCGCCTCGGAATACCGGAAAGCCACCCGGTCCTCCCCCTCCAGCGCCTCGAGCGTCGCGGCGTCGCAGAAGTAATTCCCCTCCATGTGCCCGATCGGGATCTTCAGCACCTGTCCCTGGGTCAACTTATGGGTAAACGCCGAGTCCGTCGTCTCTGTGCGCAGATGCACCTGCTTGCAGATATATTTCAGCCCGGCATTGCGCATCAGCGCGCCCGGCAGCAGCCCGGCTTCGCACAGTATCTGAAACCCATTGCAAATGCCCAGCACCAGCCCGCCGCCGGCGGCGAATTCCTTTACCGACTGCATCACCGGCGAAAAACGCGCAATCGCCCCGGTCCGCAGGTAATCGCCATAAGCAAAACCGCCGGGCACCAGGATCGCATCGCACCCCTCCAGCTCCGCCGAGTCATGCCACAAAAAGGTCACCGGCTGGCGAGCGATCCCGGCAATCACGTGGTAAGCGTCATGATTGCAGTTCGAACCAGGAAAAACGAGCACTCCGAATTTCATGCTTCTCCAAATCCTATGATGTCCCGAACGTCTCT
This sequence comes from Acidisarcina sp., assembly GCA_965199205.1. Lineage (GTDB taxonomy): Bacteria > Acidobacteriota > Terriglobia > Terriglobales > Acidobacteriaceae > Acidisarcina. The sequence continues at coordinate 4,625,176 of OZ240688.1, read as the reverse complement.
GCTTCTAGGCTAGCAGCAACTCAACGCCCCGGCCATCCGCCGCCCAGAGAACCTTGCCGCCTCTTCCTCCGAATCGCATAAGAAGTTACATCGTATTTCCCCCGACGACCCTCTAACCCTTATGCTTGCCGACATCAGAACCTCCGGAGCCACCGCCGGCAAAGCCCTCGTCAACTGGTGGCGCGCGGTCTCGATCGAGGCCTTCTGCTGCGCCCTGCTCTGGCTGGGCGGCCTGCTGTTGATTCAGGTGCCGCTCGCTCCCGTCTGGGCCCTCATCGCCGGCCTCATGACCTTCATTCCCAACTTCGGCGCCGTCATCGGCCTGCTCGGCCCGGTCTTCGCCATCCTGCTCAGCGGCCGCAACATGGAGCGGCTCCTCTACCTGCTCGGCCTCTACGCCGTCATCGTGCTCATCGATCAACTGCTGCTCCAGCCCTTGCTCATGAAGCGCGTCAATCGTGTGCCCATCTGGGCATCCTTGCTCGTCCCTCTGGTGCTCGGCGTCGTCATCCCCTTCTGGGGAGTCTTGCTCGCTCCGCCGCTGCTCGCCGTCGTCTACGCTTTCCGCAGACCCCTTCAGAATGAAACCGCCTCCCCGCCCGATTCCCCAATCACCCTTCCGCGGAAATAGCAGCCCGGCCACCGGCGACGGCCGGCCATCGTTCCACCCTCATCCCTCGGATTTATTGTCTTGCCTCGCTTCCCCGGAGCAGGCATACTAAGCCCTCCGAAATCAGTCGGCTTCCATCGCCGCCCGGCTCATCGCCACCGCCCCGCAGAGGACCCCACCCGATGACCAAACAGCCCGTCTCCGCCATACGTGGTTTGCTCCTCGCCCTTGCCGTCTCCTCGGCATTGCCCGGCGTGGCCCAGCCCCGGCACGATCCAGCCCCGCCGCTCCGGGAGTTCCAGGTCGTCACCATTGCCGACGACAATACCGCCATCGCGCTACGTCGATGCAGCCAGCAAGGCAGCCGCAACGACTGCATGGGCGAATACCGCGCCCTCGCCGTCCCCGATCTCGGCGTCCAGGCCATCGTCAAAACGCTGCGGCCGGGCGACCACGTCGCCATCATGCTCAAAGACGGCGACGGCCCCAATCTGCAGTTCCCCAGTCTGCAGTTCATTGAGGTCCTGCGAAAGAGCCTCTTCGCGCGCGAACAGCCCAACTCCTTCCCCCGCGAATTCTGGACATTCAGCGCCTGGGCAGCCCTGCTTCTCCTCATCGCCTTCGCCCTCACCCGCGGCCATCCGCTGATGCTGATCGTCGGCATGGACAACCGCTACAGCAACTCCAAGTTCCAGCTCGCCCTCTGGTTCTGGGTCCTCATCGCCTCTTATCTCACCGTCTTCTCGCTCCGCATCTCCACCTGCGGCTGGGACTTCGCCGGCGGCATCAACATCCCCGAAAACCTCATGGTCCTCTCCGGACTGAGCGCCCTCAGCTTCGGCGGCGCCAAGGCCATCACCACCGCCAAATCCAACGCCGCCCAGGCCGGCCTGGTCGACGCCGAAGCCTTCAACCCCGCCGTCCTCAACCCCGCCGCCGTTCCCAATCTCAAGGCCGCCTTGCCCGCTCTCGAATCCGTGGTCAAACCCTTCCTCAAAATGTCCCGCGCCGGCGGCGAAGACTTCTGGAGAGACCTCGTCCAGAACGATGTGGGCGAATTCGACTTCGGCGACTTCCAGATGCTCATCGTCACCCTCCTTGCCGTAGGCACCTACCTCGTCGTCCTCTTTCACTTCCTCAATTACTTCGATCTCCGCAGGCAGATCACCCTGCCCGACGTGGACACCACCGTTCTCACCGCCTTCGGCGTCGGTCAAGGTGCCTACCTGACGAAAAAAGCCGCCGGCAACCTCGGAACCTCCTGATCTCCAGCATGCCTCTCACCCGGCATCCATGTGCCACCCTGGCCGCAGTCTCGGTGCGTCATCCCCGCTGCAAAACTTAATTGTCAGCCGGCCGCAGCGCAGCGCAGTCGAGGGATCCACACTCCCCCCGCCTCCCCTTCGACACCCTCCCTCACCGGCCGACAAGCAGTCCCGCAGCGCCCTCGCCAGCCGCCCAGGCGCACCATTCACCGTGCTACACTTAGAGCCTGCGGAGGCTGGGTAGACCCCATTTCTCCCTCCAAATCGCTCCCGGCAAGCCCGGGAAGAGCAGCAGAGGTCTTCATGTCCGGCCATTCCAAATGGGCAACAATCAAGCACAAAAAGGGCGCGGCAGACGCCAAGCGCGGCAAGATCTTCACCCAGCTGATTAAAGAAATCACCATCGCCGCGAAAGCCGGAGGCGACCCCGACGGCAATCCCCGCCTGCGCACCGCCATCGTCGCCGCCAAGGCTGAAAACATGCCCGGCGACAACATCAAGCGCGCCATCCAGCGCGGCACCGGCGAGCTCCCCGGCGTCAACTATGAAGAGATCACCTTCGAGGGCTACGGCCCCGGCGGAGTCGCCCTCATGGCCGAGGTGCTCACCGACAACCGCAACCGCGCCGTCAGCGAAGTCCGCCACGCCTTCTCGAAGAACGGTGGTAATCTCGGCGAATCCAACTCCGTCCGCTTCATGTTCTCGAAGAAGGGACTCATCTCCGTTCCCAGATCCGCCGCCGACGAAGATAAGCTCATGGGCATCGTTCTCGAAGCTGGAGGCGACGACCTCAGCGACCAGGGCGAAAGCTGGGAGATCATCACCGATCCCGCCGCCTACCCCGCGGTGCTCGACGCCATCAAGAAAGCCAAGATCGAAACCGAGCTTTCCGAGATCACCATGCTCGCCTCGACCTACACCAAGCTCGAAGGCTCCCAGGCCAACCAGATGATCCGCCTGCTCGAGACCCTCGAAGACCTCGACGACGTCCAGCACGTCTACTCCAACTTCGACATGGACGCCAAAGATATGGAAGCCGTCGCCAGCTGACCCACACCTCAAGTGCAGTGACGGGGCCGCCACTCCGGCGGCCTTTTTCTTGAAACCTCCTCCATGCCCCTCACCCAGCCAGACTCTCTCAAGAAAGCGATAGGAATGAAGAGCTTTTCGAAACCCGGTTCCCTCTGCGCTTCCATCTCCCTCTGCGCTTCCATCTTTGTCCTGTTCTCCGTCTCCGTCTGCTGCCATTCCTCGGGCCTTGCCCAGGCCACATCCCAGCCCGTTCCCGTGGCCCTCCCGCCTTCGCCTCTGGCTTCCCTCCCATGGGAGTTCGGTGCAGTCGTGCAGGGCGGCGTCGGCACCGGCGACCGCTCGTCCTTCTCCTTTTTCAGCGCCGGCGTCCATGCCGGCAAGGTGCTGACCAACCCGCATCTGCCCGGCATTCTTCGCGGCCGCTTTGAATACTCCGGCGAACTCTTTCCTTTGTGGCAGTCCTACACCCCCCCGCCGCATCTCGTGTCCGTCAACTACAGCGTCGACGGCGCACCCAATACGGCCCTCGTTCCCTTTGGCGGAGGCACTTTTTCCGGCATCAGCCTCACCCCCATCATCCTCCGTTGGGACTTCGCCGCCAGGGGACGCTTCGTGCCCTGGGCCCAGGGCGCGGGCGGCCTGATCTGGACCAACCACAAATATCCACCCGACTACCTCGTCCCCCAGGGAGAATCCGGCGGCACCAGCGTCTTCAACTTCACCCCGCAGTTCGGCGTTGGCTTCAACTACTTCATTCGTCCGAAGCAGTCGATCTCCTTTGCCGCCAATGCCGTTCATATCTCGAGCGCCAGCCTCGGCGATCGCAACCCCGGCGTCAACGCCAGCGTCCAGTTCGAGCTGGGCTACAGCTGGTGGAAGTAGGCAACCCGGCAGCATGAACAGCCCCGCCGTGCCGGAACGCAACCACTCCTTCGATGCCGTCGCCCCTGCGGCTCCCAATGGGATCCCCGATGCGATTATGGAGTGCGTCCCGAACTTCTCCGAAGGCTTCGACAACCGGAAAGTCCTCGCCATCGTCGCCGCCATGCAGACCGAGCGCGTCTCCCTTTTGGACTGGTCCCGCGACCCCGACCATAACCGCTCGGTCGTCACCATCGCCGGCCATCCCGCCGCGGTCCTCGAGTCGGCCGTTCGCGGCGTCGGCAAGGCCGCCGAGCTGATCGATCTTTCCGCCCGCCACGGCGTCCATCCCCCGGGCGTCCATCCCCGCATCGGCGCCGCCGACGTCGTGCCCTTCGTCCCCATCTCCGGCATCTCTCTGGAGCAGTGCGTCCTGATAGCGCGTCAGGCTGGCAGCGAGATCTGGAAGCGCTATGGCGTCCCCGTCTACTTCTACGAGGCCGCCGCCGCCCGGCCAGACCGCGCGCGCCTTGAGGACGTCCGGCGCGGCCAATTCGAGGGCCTGCGCGACACTGTCGGCCACGACGCCGCCCGCCGCCCCGATGTCGGCGGCCCGCACCTCCATCCCACCGCCGGCGCCTCCGCCGTCGGCGCACGGCGCTTCCTGATCGCCTACAACATCTCTCTCGAGACCGCCGATGTCGCCATCGCCCGCACCATCGCCCGCGAGATTCGTGCTTCCTCCGGAGGCCTCACCGGGGTCAAAGCCATGGGCGTCCTCGTCCGCGGCCAGGCCCAGGTCTCCATGAATATCACCGACTTCCGCGCCACGCCCGTAGCCCAGGCTCATGCCGCCGTGCAGAAAAAAGCCGCACGTCAACATGTCAAACTAGGACGCGGCGAGTTGATCGGCCTCATCCCCGAAGCAGCATATGAGCAGGAAAGCGACTGGGTGCGTCAGCTAGTTGAGTTCGATCCGGCCGAGAAGGTTTTCGAGCGCAAGCTGGGACATCCGCTCGACTGGCCGGCTCCGTATTGAAATCGCACCCGACATTCCGCCGAAGCGGGGTTACGATAAGAATGTATGCCTGGAACATCGCTACCCAGGCTCCAAGTGATGGTACGGATGGCCGCCGCCGGCGCAGCGGTTCGGGCCGCCACAAAGGAGAATGACCCATGATCAGCAAAACACTTTCAGCATTCAGCGGACTCAGCCTCGCCTGTGCGCTCGCAATGCCTTCCCAGGCCGCCCAATTGAGCAGCGATGCCCGCTCCGCCATTCCCAAGGACCTGCAGCAGTTGATCGCCGTTGATTATCGCGCCATGCAGAACTCGCCTGCTGCCATGGACCTCAAGAACCGCATCCTGCCGCCCGAGCTCAAGCAGTTGGAAGAAGCCCTCAAAACCTCCGGCCTAAATGCCAACCACGATGTCGATGAACTCGCCTTCGCCTCTTTCCGCGTTCCTAACGTGGATGGCACCCGCATCGTCGGCGTCGCCCAGGGCGATTTCAACGTCGCCGAAATCAAGGCAAAATGGCTCAAGAGCAAGGTCAAAGTCACGAAGATCCGCACCAACAGCGTCTATCCGATGGGCGCCAGCGGCATGGCCGTCACCTTCGTCAACCCGACGACCATGATCTTCGGCTCCAAAGAGGCCGTGAAGTCCGCACTCGACTCCCGCGACGGCCTCGATCCCAGCCTGCTCAACAACAACTCCTTCATGGAGTCTATGCAGGCCGTCGATAACGAGGCCGTCTGGAGCGTCCTTGACCAGGAAGGCACCCAGTACATGATGCACTCCGTCCTCGGCCAGGCCTCCCAGGTCACCGACTACGACACCGTCAAGAAGCGCCTGCTCGGCTCCCGCTACACTATGAGCTTCGTTAATGGCGTTAAGTTTAATCTCTACGTGCTGACCCCCGACGCCTTCAGTTCCGGAACCATGGCCTCCCTCCTCAATGCCGCCGCACTCTACAAAAAAATGAGTGGTAACGACACCGAAAAAGAAGCCATCAACAGCACCACCATCAAGTCCAACGCCGACAATCTCGAGGTCAGCTTTTCCGCCTCCGACAGCCAGTTCGTCAGCCTGCTGCAATCCCCGCTCTTCCAGGCCGTCGTCAAATAGCCCTCCCGCCGGCAGAAACCGCCCGCAGAGCTGCAACCTCAGCAAAGAAGTCGTCGTGGCCCAGGTTCTTTCGACCTGGGCCATTCCTCTCTTCGCCGCCTCGCGAAGACCCTCTTCGTCTCACCGGCCCAAGCCCGGTCACAATTCCCATTCTGGAAATCCTCCCATTCTCCCTGAAACGACCCATTCTCTCCCGTCACTACTCCGGTAGAGGAAGACCATCATGAAGACCCACTCACTCGAAAACGGCGCGAAAGTTGTCACCTTCTCGCCCGCCAGGAACTTCAACCCGCTCACTGCGACTGGCGCCGAACTCGCCAGGAACGGTTTCCCCGTCCCCCAGAGCCCCGCGCATCGCGCTCGCTTCAACAAGATCTTCGGCCAGCTCAAAGGCAAATTCCACTACATCGAGCCCACCTTCCGCATCAACACCGGTAGAACTCACGGTCCGCGCGCCAACCGGAAGGCCGACGGCGCGGAGAGCTCCACCAACTGGTCAGGCAGCGTCGTCTATGCACCCGCCGGCGACTCTTTCAAATGGATGGAAGGCGACTGGATTGTGCCCGATGTCGACGCGCCCGCCGAGAATGCCTGGTACTACGCGGCCAGCTGGATCGGCATCGACGGCGACGGCTCCGGCGACGTCTTCCAGGCCGGAGTCGGCGCCGATGTCTACCGCAGCGGCGCCTCCCTGTCTCGCAACATCTACCCGTGGTGGGAGTGGTTTCCTGACAATGAAGTGCAGATCACCAACCTGCCCATCGCGGCCGGCGACATGGTCACAATGCTGCTCTGCTCGACCGAAGGTGCCGGCTCGACTACCGGTACCGTCTACTTCACTAACCGCACCACCGGCGCCAGCACCTCCGTCGGGCTCACCGCCCCGGCCGGCGTCTCCCTCGCCGGCAACAGCGCCGAGTGGATCGTCGAGGCGCCCACCGTCAACGGCGCACAAAGCGCGATGGCCGACTATGGCGAGGTCTTCTTTAGCGTCTGCGAAGCCGTCACCCTCAAAGGCGTCACCATCAGCGGCGGAACCGGTGACAATATCAACATGACGGCCGGCGGCCAGGCCGTCTCCGACGGCGTCCTCATCACTCCCGCCGTGGTGCAGTGCCAATACGTGGGAGCCCTGCCGTAGACCGCGGGCACACGCAGCAGAGCAGGGTCTCGAGCGAGGCCCTGCTTCAAGTAGGCTCCCCCGCAAACTCCCCGTCCAGCGTCGTCCCACACTGTCTCGTCAGTCTAGGCTTTAGGCCGCGGCCATCTCGCCTCGATCGTGGTCGAAATGCCGCCGCGCGGACGGAAGTCGCCCTTCACCACCGCCCACACCGGGTCGCACGCCTTCACCACATCTTCCAGCACCTGGTTCACCACGTTCTCCTGGAAAATCCCCAGGTTCCGGTAGCAGAACAGATATTCCTTATACGACTTCAGCTCCAGGCAGCGTTCGCGCGGCGTGTAGCGCAGCGTAATGATGCCAAAATCGGGCAGGCTCGTCTTCGGGCAGACTGAAGTAAACTCGGGGTCGTCGATAAGGATCTCGTAGCCGGGAAACTGGTTCGGCCACGTCTCGATCGCGGGAAAATTGAAGTCCAGGCCGGACTTCGCATGGTCATCTGTGTAACGTGTCGCCATAGCCTTATTGTAAGCGACACGCCACGCCCTCCCGCGCTCCCCCACTTCCGGGGGGAAGCGTCAGGCCACCAACTGCCCGCCGGCCAGAACCGACGCATCGAACTTGGCCAGAAGCTCCTCGACATCCTTGTAAACTTCCGCCGCTCCTGCCTCCCGCAACTCCTCGGCGGTCCAGCCGCCGCTCATCACCGCGATCGTGCGGATTCCGGCTTTCCCGGCAGCCTGCACATCCCACGGTGTGTCACCCAGCGCCACCGTCTCTTCTGGCTTCAGCCCCAGCCGTTCCAGCACCGCCTCAAAAATGTCCGGGTGCGGCTTGGACTTCTCCGCGTCATCGCTCGTCGTCTCCTTCTCGACCAGGTCGCCGATTCCCGCTTTCTCCTTCAGCCCATTCAGGTCTTCTTTCTTCGACGACGTCGCCACCGCCACTCGCAGGCCTTCCTCCCGCATCCGCAACAGCAACTCCCGCGCTCCCGGGAACGCCTTGATCTTGTCGAAGTATTCGCGATGGAAAAGCTCGGCGCGATACTCCTTGATCGGCTTTTCCAGCCGCTCGACCTCCGCTTCCGGAACAAACACGGGTATCAGCTCGTCGCCGCCCTTGCCGATCTGGTGCAGCGCCTGGTCAAAAGTCACCTGGAACCCGAAATAGGCAAAGGTCCGGCTCCACGCCTCCGCATGCAGGCCATTGCTGTCTACCAGCGTTCCATCGATGTCGCACAAAACCGCCTTCAGCATGCTCTCTCTCCCCGCTCTCCCGCCCCGCTCTCCCGCTGACTGATCCTTGATTGCCTTAGGAGGCACCCTGGCCGATTGCCTTAGGATGCACCCTGGCCGCCCTAGGCACAAAGACGCCGCATCGGCCCTCATGGCGCAGCCATTTTCAATCGAGGTACAACCTTTCCCTCCAGGTTTTTGACTCCAAATCCGCACCCCGGACTCCTATATACTGACCCTTTGTCTCTCCCTTCGAACGAGGACCACTATCGCCACTCGAAACAACAGTCGCTGGCTCTGGATCATCATGATTGTGCTGGCAGCGGCCGTAGTCTATTCCGTCCGCATGGTGACCCGCTCCCGCCTGCCGATCCGGGTCGCCTCTGTCCAGCTTGGCGAAATCGTCAGCACCATCTCGACCAACGGCATCGTCGAGCCGCGAGACAACTTCGAGGCCCACGCCCCCTACTCCGGCCTGGTGAAAAACGTCTACATTCACGAGGGCGACAAGGTCCCGCAAGGCAAGCTCCTCGTCACCATGGACGACACCGAGGCCCGCACCCGGCTCGCGACCGCTCTCACCGCGCTTCGCAGCGCCCAGGCCAGCCTTGAAGCTCTCCGGAAAGGCGGCTCCCAGCAGGAGCGTTACACCCTCGCCGGCGACGTCGGCCGTACGCAGGCCGATCGCGACCAGGCCCAACGGCAGCTCGACACCCTCAGAAAGCTTGAGGCCCAGGGCTCTGCCTCGCCCAGCGAAGTCGCCTCCGCCCAGCAGCATCTCGACCAGGCCAACGCCTCGCTCCACGTCCTCGACCAGCGCAGCCAGTCCCCTTACGCCTCCGTCGACCTCGAACACGCGCAGGCCGCCCTCGCCGACGCCCAATCCGGCTACGATGCCGCCCGTCAGACCCTCCAGCAGGCCAACGTCCGCGCGCCCTTTGCCGGCACCGTCTACTCGCTGCCCGTCGCCCCGACCGAGTTCATCTCCCAGGGCGATCACCTCCTGCAGATGGCCGACCTCACCAAGATCCAGGTGACCGCTTATTTTGACGAACCCGAGATCGGCCTGCTCGCCGTCGGCTTGCCCATCAAGATCGTCTGGGATGCCATGCCCGGCCGTTCCTGGTCCGGCCACATCACCCGAGTTCCGTCCACCGTCATCACCTACACCACCCGCCACGTCGGCGCCGCCATCGTCACCGTCGACAATGCCGACGGACGGCTGCTGCCCGACACCAATGTCACCGTCACCGTCACCACCAGCAGCACCAACAATGTCCTCGAGATCCCCCGCGAAGCCCTGCACTCCAGCAGCGGCTCCGACTTCGTCTACGTCCTCAATGGAGAAAAACTCCGCCGCGTGCCCGTCAAAGTCGGCGTCAACAACCTGACCGCCATCCAGATCGTCTCCGGCCTTCAGGAAGGCCAGACCGTCGCCGTCGGCACCACCAACGGTCAGCCCATCGTCGATGGAGTGCCGGTGAAAATTGTTCGCTGAGAGCCTTCTTCGCGTCGCCTCCTTCTGGTTCAATAATGCAAGCATGCAAACCACTTCCCGGAACTTGCCCGCCAGGCCGCGGCCCTCGTCGCCGCCGCGTACGCCAATCTCTCGCGCGGGCAATCTCCTCGATGGGTACTGCCCGCCAGCGGCAGGCAAGGTGACCGGCTCGTGAAATGGAAAGCTCTAGTCCCGGCTATAGCCATCGGCGCCTTGTTCCTCGCCGCCAGCGCCTCCGCGCAGATCTCCCTCTACACCACCGTCGATCAGGCGCTGCGCAACAGCACCTCCGTCCGCATAGCCGCTGCCGATGTCCAGCGTGCTTCCGCGGCCCTGTCTGAATCGAGAGATGTCTTCATTCCCAACTTTGTCGTCGGGTCGAGCGTCGGCTACTCCTACGGCTTCCCGATCGGCCAGCCCTCGATCGTCAATGTCTCGTCCCAGTCGTTGATCTTTACCTTTTCCCAGATGGATTACATCCGCGCCGCCCGCGCCGGGCTCCACGCCACCCAGCTTGCCCTCGCCGATGCCCGCCAGCAGGTCGTCCTGGACACGGCCCTCGACTACATTCAGCTCGATACCGATCGCCGCCGCATCGACGTTCTCGATCAGCAGAATGCCGCCGCCTCCCGGCTCGCCATCATCGAGCAGCAGAGGCTCGACGCCGGCATCGGCACCCGCGAAGATCTGCTGCGCGCCCGCCTCGTCTCCGCGCAGCTGCGTCTCAAACGCCTGCACATTCAGGATGACATCGAGGTCGTCGGCGAGCGGCTCGCGCACCTCACCGGTCTGCCCGTCGAAAGTCTCATTCCCGAAACCCAAAGCATTCCCCCCGCGCCCGATCTCGAGAGCACCAATCCCTCCAACCTCACCGCCATGCTGAACGCCTTGAACTCCGAAGGCGTGCAGGCGGCCTATGCCAGCGCCCAGTCGCACAAGTACATCGCCTTCGGCGACGCCCGCCAGAACTATCGCCCGCAGATCGGCTTCGGCGGCACCTACAGCCGCTTCTCCGAGATCAACAACTACCAGGATTACTACCGCAACTTCCAACACAACAACTTCGAAGCCGGCGTCCAGATCACCATGCCGCTCTTCGACGCCACCAAGCGCGCCAAGGAAAAGCAGTCCGACGCCGAAGCTCACCGCTCCGTCGCTCAAGCCGACCAGCTGCGCGACCAGAGCAGCGAAAACATCGTGCTCCTGCAGAAAAGCCTCTTCGAACTCTCCGCGCAGAAAGAGGTGGCCCAGCTCCAGAACGAGCTCGCCCAGAGTCAGCTCGACTCCATCCTCACCCAGCTCAACTCTTCCAGCTCCGCGGCCGGTGCCGCGCCCATCACGCCGCGCGAAGAGCAGCAGGCGCGCATCGAGGAGCGCCGCCGCTACGAAGACGTCCTCGATGCAAATTTTGAAATGATGAAGGCGCAGCTCGGCCTGCTCCGCGCCACCGGTAAAATAGACCAGTGGTACAAGACCTTGGGCCAATAGCCGCACCCACGCGCCCGCTCGCATGCCCGGCGATGCGACCCCATTGCTCGTCCCCGTTCGCAGGGACTGTGCTAGGTTGAAAGAAGTGAACCCCGTGTTGTCAGCATTGTTTCAAGAGGAATACCGGGCCTTGCGCCCGCGCGCTCCGATACCCTCCGCCGAAATTCGCTTCTACCGCTTTACCAGCCTGAACACCACCATTCGACTCCGCGAAGGCAAGATCAAAGTTCATCTCTCCGATCTGCTCGAGGGCGCTCCCGAACCGGTGCTGCGCGCCATCACCCACATCCTGCTCGCCAAGCTCTACCGCAAGCCGATCGAGCCCGCCCACGCCACCCGCTATCGCCGCTTCGCCTCGAGCGAAGCCATGCTGCGCCAGACCGAACGCATCCGCCAGACCCGCGGACGCAAGAAAATCTCCTCGCCCAAAGGGGAGACCTACGACCTCGACGAAGTCTTCGAAAGCGTCAACACCCGCTTCTTCCACGGCCTGCTTGGCCGTCCGCTCCTCACCTGGAGCGAACATCTCGCCAAGCGTTGTCTCGGCCATTACGACGCCGCCCACAACACCATCATGGTCAGCCGCGTCTTCGACCGCAAGACAACCCCGCGCTACGCCGTCGAATACCTCATGTACCACGAGATGCTGCACCTCAAGCATCCCGTCAAAGTGAAAGCAGGCAGGCGCTGCGTCCACTCGCGCGACTTCAAAGCTGAAGAAAACCTCTTCCCCGAGTTGGACAAGGCCAGGGAATATCTCAAGCGGCTGTAAGCCGTCCTGCTCTCAAATTGGATCAGGATCGATAAATATGAGCAGCATCCTGGAAATCGAACGCGCGATTCAAGAGCTGAGCCCATCTTGACGACTTGATTCTCCGTGCATTGGACATGCTGATCCGTAGGAAACCATAGCCCATCGTGAAGCTCGCGAAGCTAAACCTCAGCCTCAACCACCGGCACACCCGCCGTCGTCGCCGTCTTCCCCGCATGCCATCGCGCCACCACAATGCACACCACGCCCGCCGCCACCGATCCCAGGCTCGCCAGTTGCGCATTGCTCATGCCGTGGTAGATCTTCGGATTGATCCGGATAAACTCCACCAGGAACCGCGCAATCCCGCTCAGCACCAGGTATTCCCCGGTAATCTGCCCGAGCGGCTTCGCCGTAGCTCCGCGCCGCCATAGGTAGTACCCGATGATCAGCCCCGCCAGCATCTCGTAAATTGGCGTCGGATGCACCCGGTTCGTCGTCGGCACCAGCCCATGCGGAAAGCTCATGCCCCAGGGCAGCGTCGTCGGGATCCCGTAGTCGCCATCGCCCGAGATCAGGCAGCCCAGTCGTCCCATCCCGTAGCCGACCGCCGCCGCGGGTGCCGCCAGGTCCAGCATCCGCACCGCCCCGATCTTCGTCGAGCGTCCCTGCCACAACAGCGCCACGATGCCGAAGAGCAGCCCGCCAAACCACGCGAACCCCTCGCGCGCAAAGATCGGCTCGCCCGGCGTATCCATCACGTGCCACAGCTTCGCGCCGATGATGCCGAAGACCGTGACCATCGCAACCACCGAAATCGCATCGGCCTCGACTTCCCAGCGAAGAAAGTTGCGATGCAGCACCCAGCAGCCGCAAACCGCCGCCAGCCACAGCAGCAGACCAAAAGTGCCGATAGAAAAATGACCGATATGGATGAATGGATACATGGAGTCGCGATCTTCCCAGTATATCTCCGCTCCCGCATGGGTGTTCCCGGGGGTCGCTTTTGGAGATATGCTGAACCTGATGAATATCCCGGCAAGCCAACAGCTTCTCGTCCTCTATAGCCGCGAACAAATTGAAAAACGGGTCGCCGAACTCGGCCAGGCCATCACCCGCGACTACGCCGGCGAAACCGTCATCATGGTCGGCGTCCTCAAAGGCTCCGCCATCTTCCTCGCCGACCTCGCCCGCAGCGTCCACGTCGATTGCACCTTCGACTTCGTCGCCGTCTCCAGCTACAAAAAAGGCTCCCGCTCCACCAGCGGCGCCGTCAAGCTCCTCAAAGATCTCGACGAACCCATCGAGGGCAAGCACATCATCATCGTCGAAGACATCCTCGACACCGGCATCACCCTCAGCTACTTGCGCAAGGTCTTTCTCCAGCACCATCCGAAGTCGCTCAAGATCGCCACCTGTCTCGATAAACCGGCTCGCCGCGTGCAACCGATCGAGGCCGATTACGTCGGCTTCTCCATCCCCAACCAGTTCGTCGTCGGCTACGGCATGGACTACGCCGAGAAGTTCCGCAACCTGCCCGATATTTGTATACTTCCCCCGGACTTCCCGGCATGAATTCCTGTCTGCCTGCCAGTCCAGAAAGTGTTGCGTCATGACCGTCATCGTCCTCGAAAGCAAGCCCGGCCTGACCAGGAAAGCCGGGCCCGGCAAAATCGGCAAGTTCAATGCCTCGGAGTTCGCCGGTACGACCCTCGCCAGCCAAGCCAGCCTGGCCGCCGTCTTCGATCACACCCTGCTCAAACCCGACGCGACCCGCGAACAAATCATTCATCTCGCCGAAGAAGCCTCCTACTATCGCTTCGCCTGCGTCATGGTGAACCCCGCCTGGGTCGCTCTCGCTGTCTCCGTCCTCGCCGGCACCGGCATTCCTGTCGGCGCCGTCGCCGGCTTTCCTCTCGGCGCCTCGCTGGCCACCACCAAGCGCGCCGAAACCCAGGCCCTGGTCACTCTCGGCGCAACAGAGATCGACACGGTCATCAATATCGGCGCGCTCAAATCCGGCAACCACCTCCACGTCTCTGAAGACATACGCGGCGTCGTTCAGCTCGCCCATAACGCCGGCGCCCTCGCCAAAGTCATCCTCGAAACCTCCCTGCTCACCTTGCCGGAAAAACTTCTCGCCTCGGAGCTCGCTCTCGAGGCCGGGGCCGACTTCCTCAAAACCAGCACCGGCTTCGCTGGCGGAGGCGCCACTCCCGCCGATGTGGCGCTGCTGCGCGGCGTCGCCGGCCGGCTCTGCGGCGTCAAAGCCTCGGGCGGCATTCGCAACCTGGAACAGGCTCAGTCCATGCTCGAGGCCGGAGCCAGCCGCATCGGCGCCAGCGCCAGTGTCGCCATCCTCCAGGAGTGGAACGCCCGTTAGGGAGTGACACGCTCCCCCCCACGACTGGAACGCCCGTTAGGGAGTGACACGCTCCCTTCACGACTGGAACGCCCGTTAGGGAGTGACACGCTCCCCCCCACGACTGGAACGCCCGTTAGGGCGTGACACGCTCCCCCCCACGACTGGAACGCCCGTTAGGGAGTGAGACGCTCCCCTCACGACTGGAACGCCCGTTACGATCGGGACACCGCCGCCAGCCCGGCCCGCGGCATCCCGGTCCCGTCCATGCGCTTCCGCGGAAAGCCTTCCCGCCCCGCCGCCTTTCATCCGGGACAAAGGAAGCCGGTCGCGGTTTATGATGGCTGGTCGAGACGTTCCGCAATTTGGCTCGCGCCGGCAGCAAACGGAAAAGCCCTGTGACCGAGGAAGTAAACGCCCCCGACACTCCCGCCGAAACGACGACGCCGGTCCACGCCTTCGAAGGCGACTACCGGCCAAGCTCCGACGTCGCCGCCCTCCAGCCGGCGCACATCCACGTCGAGCCGCTGCAGGGCGAGTTCCTGCTTCGCCTTACCGACGCCCTCAATACCACCCTCGACCTCCAGACCCTCATGCACCGCACCGCCGGCCTGGTGCGCGCCGTCATCGACTACCGCATCTTCGCCATCCTGCTGCTCAACGACCGCACCAACGACCTCCGCATGCGCTTCCAGATCGGCCACACCGCCGATGCCGAGCGGCTCAAGATCAAGATGGGCAAGGGCATCGTCGGCCGCGTCGCCGAGAGCCGCCAGGCCGCCCTGGTCAACAACGTCCTCGCCGAGCCGAACTACATCAATGTGAACCCCGCCGTCCGCTCCGAACTCGCCGTCCCGCTCATCGTCAAAAACCGCCTCATCGGCGTCATCGACATCCAGTCCGAGCAGACCGGCTACTTCAAGCCCGAACACCTCCACCTGCTCACCCTCACCGCCTCCCGTATCGCCCAGTCCATCGAAAACGCGCGCCTCTACACCCGCGTCGCCCGCCAGGCCCAGACCCTCTCCGTCATGAACGAGATCAGCCGCGAGCTGACCTCCATCCTCGACCTCGACCCCCTGCTCGAGCGCATCGGCGAACTCCTTCGCCGCCTCATCGACTACCACATGTTCACCATCTGGCTGCTCAACGAACGCGACCAGGTCCTCGAGAGCCAGTACGGTGTCCGCTTCGGCGAGCGCTACATCCCCGAAGAGCGCCTGCCCCTCAACCGCGGCCTCGTCCACTCCGCCATCGTCGAGCGCCGCGCCGTGCTCGTCGGCGACGTGCGCAAAGATTCCCGCTATCACATGGTCAATGCCGAAACCCGCTCCGAGATGGCCGTCCCGCTCATCTACAAAGGCAAGGTCATCGGCGTCCTCGATATCGAACACACCCGCGCCTACTACTTCAACGAAGACCACGAGCGCGCCATCACCACCCTCGCCGCCCAGATCGCCATCTCGATCGAGAACGCCCGCCTCTACCAGCGCATCGCCCACCAGGAACAGCGCCTCGAGCACGACCTCGCCATGGCCCGCGAAGTTCAGCTGCGCCTCCTGCCGCCGACCCGTCCCAGACATCGCCACGCCGAGTTCGCCGCCCGCTTCCTCGCCGCCCGCACCATCGGCGGCGACCTCTACGATTTCCTGCCCTTCGATGCCAACTCGACCGGCATCGTCCTCGGCGACGTCAGTGGCAAGGCCGCCGCCGCCGCCCTCTTCGCAGCGGTCGTCAGCGGCATCATCCGCTCCCTCGCCGACGGCTCGCTCTCCCCGTCCGCCATGCTCGAAGCCCTCAACGACGCCCTCCAAGAACGCCGCCTCGACTCCCAGTACGTCGCCATGGTCTACGCCGTCTGGAACGACACCAACCAGACTCTCCAGATCGCCAACGCCGGCGCCACGCAACCCATCTTCTGCCGCGGCGGCGAGGTCGAGACGATTCGCGCCGAGGGCTTCCCGCTTGGCATGTTTCCTGAAGCCAAATATGAAGAGTTCAGCCTCGCCACGCGGCCTGGCGACTCCATCGTCTTCTTCAGCGACGGCATCGTCGATGCCCAGAACTCCGCCGGCGAGATGTTTGGCGACGAAATGCTGATCAAGGTCGTCAGCGACAACCAGCACAAGTCCGCCTCCGAACTCGCCGGCGCCATCCTCGACGAAGTCACAAAATTTCAGGGCGATGTCGATCGCTTCGACGACGAAACCGTCGTCGTGCTCCGCGTCCTCGACCCGCCCGAAAATCCACCCGAGCAGGCCGATCTGCCTCCGAGATAGCCGCCCCCGGAGTCCCAGGTCTCATGTCCCAAGTCTCATGTCCCAAAGTCACATGACCAAAAGTCCCAAAGTCCCATGTCCCAAGTCTCATGACTAAAGGTCACATCCCGAACCTTCATCACTCCGCAGCCGCCGGCTTCTCCGCCAATCCCGAAATCTACGTCCGCGGCCGGCCCGCATATCCGCCTGCGGTCGACCAGTGGCTGCGCACCAGTCTCTCCCTCGGCCCAGGTCGAACCGCCCTCGATCTCGGCGCAGGCACCGGCAAATTCTCCGCCCGGCTTGAAGCAACCGGAGCGAACGTCGTCGCGCTCGAACCCGTCCCCGCCATGCTGCAGCAGCTCCGGCAGCAGCACCCCGGCATCCAGGCAACAACCGGCGCCGCCGAATCGATCCCCTTCGCCAACGACTTCTTCGAGGCCGTCGTCTGCGCCCAATCCTTCCACTGGTTCGCCACCCGGCAGGCGCTCGCCGAGATCCGACGCGTGCTCAAGCCCGGCGGCCATCTCGGCCTCATTTGGAACGTACGCGACGAACGCGTCCCCTGGGTCGCCGCATTGACCGCGATCATCGAACCCTTCGAAGGCGACGCACCCCGATATCACACCCAGCAATGGCGTCAACTCTTTCCCGCCAAATGCCCCGCCCCGGTCGCCGAAGCCTCCGGCCCGTTCGATGAAGCCTTCAACCCGCTCGACGAACAGCAATTTCCCAACCACCACACCGGCTCGCCCGAAGAAGTCATCGTCGACCGCTGCCTCTCGATCAGCTTTATCGCCGCGCTCCCACTCTCCGGGCAGGCCCGCGTCGCCGCCCAGGTTCGCAACCTGATCGCCGCCACCCCCGAACTTGCCGGCCAATCCACCGTCACCTTCCCCTACATAACCGTAGCCTTCAGCTGCGCCAAAATTGGTTGAAGACCTGGGAACGGCGAGAGTTGTAAGTTGCTTAGCTCTTCGACGATCTGAAACTCTCTCTCATGCACAATTTTCTGCACGGATGAATTGATGGCGCTCTCGCGGTGCGTTTCATGCTGCGGGTGACCATCGAAAAGCGAAACACTCTTGCTTCTAGGCTCCCATGATTGCTCGTAAACCTCTGGTAATACCTGCCCCCCACCTAAAGTCCCTGAAACCACCCGAACACCCTCAGGCGATACCATAGAAGACATACCCGCTCCAGGAGATTGTCTTGCTCGAAACCACATCTGCCATCTCAACCGAAAAAATTATCCGCCCCGCGCGCAATCTCACCGGCACCCTCCGCCTGCCCGGCGACAAGAGCATCTCCCATCGCTACGCCATGCTCTCCGGCCTCGCCGCAGGCACCAGCACCTTTGCCAACTTCTCGACCGGCGCCGATTGCGCCAGCAGCCTCGGCTGCGTCGCTGCCCTCGGTGCAACAGTCGAATGGCTGGCCGACGGCCGCGTCGCCGTCACCGGTACCGCCGGCAGCTTCCATCCTTCCGCCTCCCCGCTCGACTGCGGTAATTCCGGCTCCACCATGCGCATGATGTCCGGCCTGCTTGCCGCACAATCCGGCGAGTTCACTTTGGTCGGCGACCAGTCCCTCAGCCGCCGCCCCATGGAGCGCATCCGCAAGCCCCTCCAGCAGATGCACGCAAAGATCACCCTCACCGATGGCCACGCGCCCGTCCTCGTCCGCGGAGCCGCCCTCAAAGGCCTCGACTACACCACGCCCGTGCCCAGCGCCCAGGTCAAAACCGCCCTCCTCTTCGCCGGCCTCCAAGCCGATGGCACGACCACCGTGCGCGAGAGCGTCCGCACCCGCGACCACGGCGAACTCGCCCTGCGGGCCTTCGGCGCAACCGTCTCCCGCACCGTCGACTCCGTCTCGATCGCCGGCCGCCAGTCGCTCCACGCCATCGAAGCCGCCGTCCCCGGCGACATGTCCTCGGCGGCTTTCTTCCTCTGCGCCGCGGCCCTCTTTCCCGACTCCAACCTCGTCCTCGACGGCCTCGGCCTCAATCCCACCCGCGCCACGCTGCTCGACGTCCTTACCGCGCTCGGCGCAACCATCCCCGTCCTCAACCTCGAAGAAAAAAACGGCGAGCTCGTCGGCACCGTGCAACTGAACGCGCCACCCGCAGGCCTCGGCGGCACGACCGTCTCCGGAGCTCTCGCCGCGCAGCTGATCGACGAGCTTCCCGTCCTCGCCGCAATCGCGCCCTATACCCGCAACGGCATCCGCATTCGCGATGCAAAGGAGCTGCGCGTCAAGGAATCCGACCGCATCGCCCTGGTCGTCAAAAACCTCCGCGCCATGGGCGCAGAAGTCGAAGAGTTTGAAGACGGCCTCGACGTTCCCGGAGGCCAGCAGCTCCACGGCGCTCAGATCGACGCCGGCGGCGATCACCGCATCGCCATGGCCTTCTCCGTAGCCGCCCTCCGGGCCGAAGGCGAGACCGCCATCCTCGGGGCAGAATCAGCCGCCATCTCCTTCCCCGAATTCTTCGACCTGTTGGACTCCATCACCGAACGATGAAGCGCCCGGCCTTCCACGCTCGCATGCCCCTTCACACTTCGCACGCAAGCGAAATATAACCACTTCGTTGCCGGGCCCAAACCTTCCTGAACGAGTTGGAGGAACGCTGATGGGACGCGAATCTGAGTGCATCTGCACCTGGGGAACCGAAACCGCAACAGTCAAAGCGCTGCTCGAGTCGACCGAGCTACTCCTGCGCGGGCAGATGCGTCGCCGCATCGCTTTCAAGGACATGTCGCAGGTACAGGCCCAGGGCGCGACACTTCGTTTCACCGCCAGCGGGATCCCCGTTCAAATGAAGTTTCCAGCAGAGATTGCAGCCGCATGGGCCAAACGGATCAACTCGCCACCCTCCCTGGCCACGAAGCTCGGTATTACGGCAACGACTGGCGTCTTCATCTGGGGAGAAGTCTGCACAGAAGAGCTTCGCGAAGCATTGGCAACCGGGCGGACTGCCCCATCCCATGACTGCGGGTTAACAGTTGCGTCCGTGGCAACGAATGAGGAACTCGCTGCCGTTCTCCACTTCGTTCTCGTAACCATGAAAAGCAGCGTACCCCTGTGGATCGTCTACCCCAAGGGCCGCGGTCACCCGATCAGCGAGGCCGTCGTACGGGATCTCGCCAGAACACAGGGCTTCATGGACACGAAAGTGGCCTCTGTTTCCCCCACCCATACCGCCCTGAGATTCACACGGCAGAAATAGCAGTACCGCCTCAGGCGGCGTAACAGCGCGAGGTCGGAGACCACTCCCCGCGTCGAATGCAAACGCTGTCGGACGCCCCTGATCTAAATTGCCGGTTCGCTGACCCGCCGCTCTTTCTCCCGCTCAAAGAACCGCTCCATAAACTTCGTATCGAAAGCCCCACTCCGGAACTCCTCATCCGCAAAGATCTTCCGGTGCAGCGGAATCGTCGTATGCACCCCTTCGACGATAAACTGCTCCAGCGCCCGCGACATCCTCGCCATCGCCTCCGCGCGGTCTTTGCCATGCACGATCAGCTTGGCAATCAGCGAATCGTAGTAAGGCGGCACCACGCCCTCGGCATACTGCGCCGTATCCACGCGAACCCCGTTCCCGCCGGGCACATTGAACGCCGTGATCTTCCCCGCCGAAGGAGTAAATTTCTCCGGATGCTCCGCATTGACGCGGCACTCGATTGCATGGCCGCGAATGGCCAGCGGTTCCGTCAAAATGCTCGACAGCTTCTCCCCCGAAGCAATCCGCAGCTGCGCCTTCACCAGGTCGATGCCCGTCACCATCTCCGTCACCGGATGCTCCACCTGGATCCGCGTATTCATCTCGATGAAGTACAGCTGCCCATCCTCATCCATCAGGAACTCGATCGTCCCCGCGTTCTGATACCCGACATGCTCCAGGCTCCGCTTCAGCGTCTTCGCAATATCAGCCCGCATCTTGTCGGTCACCATCAGCGAAGGCGCCTCTTCGATCAGCTTCTGATGGCGCCGCTGGATCGAACACTCCCGCTCGCCCAGCGAGACCACGTTCCCATGCTCATCGGCCAGCACCTGGAACTCGATATGCCGCGGCCGCTCGATGAACTTTTCCATGTAGAGATCGCCGTTGCCAAAGGCATTCGCAGCCTCCGTATGCGCCGCCTGGAACAGCCCCGGCAGCTCCGCCTCGCCGCGAATCACCCGCATGCCCCGGCCGCCCCCGCCCGCCGAAGCCTTCAGGATCACCGGGTACCCGACCGTCCGCGCCCACTCGATCGCCTCGCCTTCCGAGGTAATCACCCCGTCCGACCCCGGCAAGATCGGCACCTTGGCCTTCTTCATCGCCATCCGCGCCTTTTCCTTCTCGCCCATCAGGCGAGTCACCTCCGGCGGCGGTCCAATAAACTTGATATTCGAAGCCCGGCAGACTTCGGCGAAGTTCGCGTTCTCGCTCAGCAGCCCGTAGCCGGGATGGATCGCGTCCACATCCGCGATCTCCGCCGCCGAGATCACCGCCGGAACATTCAGGTAGCTCTCCGCCGACCGCGGAGGCCCAATACAGATCGCCTCATCCGCAAACCGGACATGCAGCGAGTTGCGGTCCGCCTCGCTGTAAATAGCGACCGTGCGAATGCCCAGTTCCTTGCAGGCGCAGATGACGCGAAGAGCGATCTCGCCGCGATTGGCGATCAAAACTTTTCTTAACATGCTTTCCTGAACTTGCTTCGGCCATGGATCGATCTCGAATTCCGGCCGGATTGCCATTGTTTTGATGTCAACAGATCGTTATCTCGACCGGAGCGCAAAGCGCACAGTAGAGAGACCCCCGCTGCCGTCTGCGCGCCCCCATCTGTTCTGTGGAAGCGTAAGCCAACGCGAGTCGCCGGGTGCCCCATGTCTCGATCCGAAGACATGGGATTCTCAGATGCCCGTTGTCCACTAACTCGGCCGGACAGAAAACAGCGGCTGCCCATACTCGATCGGCTGCCCCGTCTGCACAAACCGCTTTACCACCTCGCCGGCCACGTCGGACTCGATCTCGTTCATCAGCTTCATCGCTTCGACGATACACAGCACCTGCCCGGCCTCGACCGTGTCGCCCGGCTTCACAAACGCCGGCGAACCCGGCGACGGCGACTCATAGAACGTCCCCACGATCGGCGATTTCACGATATGCAGCCCCGCATCTTCGTCGACCGGCGCAGCCGCAGCCGCAGCCGCTGGGGCCGCCGTCGGCGCCGATCCCAGCAAACGGTTCAGCCCGGCAAGATCCAGCCCGGCCCCACCGGCCGCCGCCTCCTGTGCGAACTTGATCCGCACCTTCAGCTCGCCGCGCTCCAGGTCGAACTCGCCGATCCGGTTCTCTTTCAGGAACTCGATCAGTTCCCGCAACTCTTTCAATTCCTCAGGATTCATGGTTCCTTATCTCGCGCAGCAAGGCCGTTCCGGGCCTCCAGCTGCGCTCTTAAAGTTCAATCAGGGATTTGGGCGCTGGGGTGAGTACCCTCGGTGCGCGGTCGGTCACTACGACCATGTCTTCAATACGAATGCCAAACTTTCCCGCAATATAAATCCCCGGCTCGATGGTCACCACCATCCCGGGAACTAACACGATCTCCTGCTCCTTCGCAATTCCCTGCTTTGTCCCGATCCGATCTTTCCTCGCGGCTCCCTGCTTTGTCGCGAGCCCCCGCCGTTTCGCGACCCTTGGAGCCTCGTGAATCTCGAGCCCCACTCCATGTCCGGTCGAGTGAGTGAAGTACTTCGCCAAACCGGCCTTGCGCAGCACCCCGCGCGCCGCTTCGTCCACTTCGCTGCAACTCGCGCCGGGCCTTACCGCCTCGACCCCCGCCTGCTGCGCTTCCAGCACCGCATCGTACGCAAAACGCTCCCGCCGGCGCACCGGTCCCAGGTGAACGGTGCGCGTCATATCCGAGCAATAACCATTGAGGATAACACCGAAGTCCAACGTCACGAAGCCGTTGCGCGGCAGCCGCGCTGCGCTCGCATGGCCGTGCGGCAGCGCCGATCGCGGCCCTGAAGCCACGATCGTCTCAAACGACATTCCCTCCGCCCCCTTCGTCCGCGCCCCAGACTCCAGCCGCGCCGCAACCGCTGCCTCGCTCACCCCCGCGTCGATATGCGCCAGCACCTCGTCGAAAAGTTCACAGCCAAGCAGCGCCGCCTTGCTCATCAGCGCCAGTTCGTCCTCGTCCTTCACCAGCCGCAGCGCTGCAACCAGCGGCTCGGCCAGCGGGGTGAAAAACCTCTTCCGCCGCCCATCCATCGCCGCCGTCATCGCCGCGAGCGCCGCGACCGTCGTATGTTCCGGCGAAAAAAAAACGTGCTTCGCCCCGCTCCCGCCCAGCCACGCACAAGCATCCTGGAGCGCCGATTGTTTTGAAATCGCCACCCGAGCCGCCTGCGTCTGCTGCTTCGCCTGCACCGTGTACCGCCCGTCGGTAAACAGCACCGCCCGCGCCGGCGTAATCGCCAGCGCCGCATTCGACCCCGTAAACCCGCACAGATACCGCACATCCGGCAGGTGCGTCACCAGCAGGGACTCTACACCGGCGAGCTTCATGCCGCGGCGCAAAGCCCGCAGGCGAAGAGAGTGATTCATCAGGAATCCAGACTAACAGGCGGCCTGAGCGCTCCCAGAGCTGGAGGTCATGGAAGAGGTTCGGTCATCCCAAGCGAAGCGTGAAGTAAGCGCTGCTGGCCTTGTTCCGTTGTTTGTTGATCATCAGTAGTGACGTGCCGGAGAGCGCTGAGCATTTGCGGTCGGCAATCTCTCAGCAACCGCCATTCCTCAAGCCTGAACGAACGAAGACAAAGCACCTGGGCAAACCATTTGCGCGAACCAGGCGAAGCGCTCGGGCCGATCAGTCGCCGATCCCGCTACCGCGCCGCCCGCACCGGCTTCTTCTGCCGTGCCGGCACCGCCACCGGCCTCGCCGGAACCACCGACGCCGACGACTGCTGGTCCATCCACTCATCGATGCGCGACTTCTTGAATCGCCACCGGTTCCCCAGCTTGAACGCCGGAATCAACCCCTCGGAAGCATATTTATACAAGCTGTCAGGGCTGATCCCCAGGTAGCCCGACGCCTGGCGAATGTCCATGACCTCTCGGATCTCACTGCGCGCAACAGACGATCTCATGAGAGCTTCTCCCGGTCTTGAATAACCAAGTCTCGAATAACCAAGTCTTGAGCAACCAAATCTTGAATAACCAAATCCCGCGGCACCCGGCACTCTGCTTATACCGTCTTTCTCCCCCTCCTTCAAGGAATTTTCCGGGTTTCCTAAGGCATGGCCGGCCCCATTCATCCCCTACCCGGACCCTAATCTCACCCAGACCGTCATCCTGCCGAAAGCCACCCCAGCTCTAAAATTACATCCCGACCGAAGCCGCACCACCCTGAAAATTGTCATCCCGCCCGAAGCGAAGCGAAGTGAAGGGATCTCCACCTCAGCAGTCGCCATCAAAAAACCTGTCAAGTACCTTTCTGCCAACTCCCTGCCCTAACTCCAACAATCCAAACGCCAAATTCCCGTCAAAGAGTTGGCATGGTGAACCTCTCCCGCTTGGTATAATGGAACTATCCCTCGAAGCATAACTTTGCAAATCAACCCGGAAACCTCTTTATAAGAGGGACTTAGATGTAAGCCGTTTGGTTTCAATACTTTGACCGCTCGACTCCGGCTAAGCCCACTGCTTGCAGGATTTTAGCGGAAAATACGGGGGGAGGGGTGGGTACCGGCGGGAATCGTCCGGTACCACCCTCAACATCGAAACAGCTAGACTGCCGGCTCCAACCCCGTCAAAATCTCGAGGAAGTGGTCATCGACCGTCCGGTTCTTCGAGATCGCTTCTGCCAGCGTAATGCTCTGGATCTCGGTCCCGCGCAGCACCACCAGCCGTCCGAACTGACCGGCATGCACCAGGTCGAGCGCCGCCAGCCCGTACCGGGTCGCCAGCATCCGGTCATACGCCGACGGAGTACCACCCCGCTGCGTATGTCCCAGGTTCACCGAACGGGTCTCGTAACCCGTCTTTTCTTCAATCTTGCTCGCCAGCAGTTCGGCAATCCCCGAGAGCTGCGCGTGGCCAAAGGAGTCGACCTTCGTTCCTTTGATCGCCTGTCCGCCCGCCTGTCCGCCGCTATCCGGCAGCTTGGCGCCCTCGGCTACCACGACGATGCCGTACTTCTTGCCATGGTCGTGGTTGTACTTCAGCAGCGCGCAAACGTGATCCAGGTCGATCGGCTTCTCCGGCACCAGCACCACGTGAGCGTTGCCGGCGACCCCGGCCGTCAGGGCGATCCACCCGGCATCCCGACCCATCACCTCGCAAACGATCACGCGGTTGTGCGCTTCCGCGGTCGTGTGCAGCCGGTCGATCGCTTCCGTCGCAATGCCGACCGCCGTGTCGAACCCGAAGCAGACGTCGGTGCCGTTCAAGTCGTTATCGATAGTCTTCGGCACACCGACCCCGGGCACGCCCAGGCCGGTCAGCGCATTCGTCACCGACTGTGTATCGTCGCCGCCGATCGCGATCAGGGCGTCGAGCTTGTTGGCCTTGATGTTGGCCACGCACTTCTCCAGGCCGCCCTCGATCTTGCGAACATTTGTCCGCGAAGTCCGCAGGATCGTACCGCCCTTCGTGATGATGCCGTCCACCGACTCCAGCGTGAGCGGCTTGGTGTTGTTGTCCAGCACCCCCCGCCACCCTTCGAGAAACCCGACGAACTCGTCGCCATGATGAAGAATGCCTTTTTTCACCGCTGCGGCAATGACCGCGTTAAGTCCGGGGCAGTCTCCGCCGCCCGTAAGTAGCCCGATACGCATGTGCTTGTGTTCCTCCAGAAAGTTCGACGAACGACGTCGAGGTTAGACCCTTGATTGGCGCAAAATACCGGGAAAGCTCCACTCCCTCAGGCATGATACGGTCCGGAGAACGGAGATTCAATTGCCCCCGCAATCGTTCCCGGCACGCTCGTCGCTCCAGTATCCATCATGCGTAGAACGCCTCGATCTCCTCGGCATAGCGGGCCGCGATCACCCGCCGCTTCAGCTTCATGCTCGGCGTCAGTTCCCCGCCTTCGACCGACCACTCCTCCGCCACCAGCCGAAAACGCTTCATCGTTTCATAGTTCGCAAGATCGCCATTCACTGCATCGACAATTGCCTGGTACGCGGCGAGGACCGGCGCCGAGGTGAGCAGCGCTCTGCGATCGGCCGCCCGGATCCCCTTCTCCCGCGCAAACACCTCCAGCGCCTTGAAGTTCGGCGAGATCAGCACACTGGCAAACTGGCGCCGGTCGCCGACCAGCGCCGCCTCTGACACCAGCAGATTCGCCTTCAGCCGGTTCTCGATCGGTTGAGGCGCGATCATCTTGCCGCCCGAGGTCTTCAGCAGCTCCTTCTTGCGGTCGGTAATGAAGAGGAAGCCATCCTCATCCATTCGGGCGATGTCGCCGGTAAGGAACCAGCCATCGTCCGCAAACGCTACAGCCGTCTGGCCCGGCTTCTCCCAGTACCCCGGAAAGACCGACGGGCCGCGAACCAGCAGCTCGCCGTCCTCCGCAATCCGGCACTCGACATTCGGCAGCGGCTGCCCCACCGAGCCGAAGCGGTACGCAGCGGGCTTGTTCAGGGCAATCACCGGCGAGGTCTCGGTCAGCCCATACCCCTCAAGCACCCGGATGCCCGCATCCGCAAACCACCCCGCGGTATCCACGCCAAGCGGAGCGCCCCCGGCAATAAACAACTTCGTTCGACCGCCAAAAGCAGCATGGATCTTCGCCAGCACCAGCTTTGCTGCAAGTCGCCACATCGTCGACTTTGGCAGCCTGTTGTTCAGAACGCTCTCACGATAGCGATGGCCGGTAGCTATCGCCCACCGCAACAGGAGTTTCTTCACCGGCGAAATCGACGCGCGCCGCTCCACTTCCTGCCGGATCTTCTCGTAGACACGTGGGACGCCAACGAAGACCGTGGGCTTCAACGTCGTCATTGCAGCTGGGAGCTTGTCAAAGCTCCCACAATAGGCGACCGTCACGCCGCGTAGAAACAGCACGTAATCGATGTGCCGCGCCGTGATATGCGAGAGCGGCAGGAAAGAGAGGCTGCACTCGTCCTTGTCGAAGTGAATGCCTATGGTCGACTGGCTGAGATTCGCGGCGATGTTGCCATGAGTCAGCATCACGCCCTTGGGTTCGCCCGTCGTTCCCGAGGTATAGATGATCGTTGCTAGATCGTCCGGCTCCGCCAGTTCCGCACGCCGGTCAAACTCGGGATCGCGTTCGATGGCCGCGCCTTCCGCGGGCATCAGGGAGGAGAACGATACAGCGTCGAGCGCATCGTCTTGAGGCAACTCGTCCATAAGGATGATCCGCTCGACCGCCGTTCGCGCGCGGATGGAGTCGACCTTGTCATATTGCTGCCGGTTTGATACGACGGCGATCCGGCTTCCGGAATCAGTCAGTAGCGCAGCCGTCTGGTCGGCCGTCAGCGTCGGATAGACCGGCACATCGATAGCCCCGATGGAAAGAGCCGCAAAATCGGTGACCGCCCATTCCCAACGGTTCTCGCCGAGAATGGCAATCCTGTCGCCCTTCGCAACACCCCAGCGAAGAAAGTAGCTTGCGAGCGCACGAACCCGAGCATAGGTCTCTATCGCGGAGAGACTATGCCACCCGCCATCCGCGGCCTGGTACAAGATCGCCCGCTCCCGGCCACTCTCCGCAAGCTGGAGAAGAACATCGTTGGCGGTATGAAGTCCGAAGGATAGGAGTGAGGCGACGGGTTGGTTTGCGGCGATCGACACGGAAATAGTCCAGCAGAAACAGACACGACTCTCGACTTTACCGATGGCGGCCGAAAATGGCAAAGACTGCCGTCACCCTGCGGTTCTATCGTTCAAAAACACCGCCGAAACTATTCCCACAGCGCTTGACATTCTAGCCCTGTATATTTATACATAATGAAGTAGTATTTATTCATTCAGAGCGTGAATTACCGCGGCCGAGCAGGCCGCGTTTCTACTTTAGATGAAGCCAGAGAGACATACCGTCATCCGCGAGATTGTGGGCTCAACCGCTGTTGTGAGCCAGCATGAGCTGCGCCGCAAGCTGGTCCATCGCGGCTTCGACGTGACCCAGGCTACGCTTTCCCGGGACATTCGCGAGATGCGGCTCTACAAGGGTCCTGGCGGCTATGCGTTGCCTAACGGAGTCGAAGAGGACGACGACGAGCCCAAAGTTGAGGACGTGCTTGGCCGTTTCGCCTTGAAGGTGAAGCAGGCGCAAAACCTGCTGGTGGTGATCACCACCCAGGGCGGCGCGCAACCGGTTGCACTGGCCATCGACCACGAGGAATGGCCGGAGACGGTGGGCACGATTGCCGGGGATGACACCGTCTTGATTATTTGCCCCGACAACCGCCAGGCATCCAGGTTGCTTGCTCTCGTCGAAGAAATGATTGGCTGATGACACCGAGAAGCATACAAACGGCCATTATGGGCGTAGGCGGCTACGCGGGCATGGAACTCGCTCGACTGCTCCTTCATCATCCGCAACTCAACGGGATTGCGCCGGTTTTTGCCGGCAGGCCCGAGACTCCCCACGCAGAGAAAGCCACCCCGCTTACGACGATTCACCCAAAACTGCGAGACAACAATGGGGCGGCTGCCCTTTTTGTCGAACCGTTCTCATGGCAGCTATTGGAATCGCGCGGAGTCGAAATTCTCTTCCTCGCGACTCCGCACGAGCAGTCACGAGACCGCGTTCCAGCGGCGCTGGAACGCGGAATCCGCGTCATCGACCTGAGCGGTGCATGGCGTCTGAACGCACCGGCGAATCGCGCCGTCTATCGCTTCGAGGACGAAGGCACGGAGACTGCTCTCGCGGTTCAAACAAAGAGCGTGTATGGCATGCCGGAGCTGCATCGTGACGAGATCCGGGATGCAGCCCTGATTGCGAACCCCGGCTGCTATGCCACATCGATCATTCTCGCGCTGAAGCCCTTGCTAGAAAAGGGCTGGGTCAACCTGGAGCGTGGCATTGTCTGCGACGCGAAGTCGGGTGTTTCCGGCGCCGGCAAAGCCCCGACTGCGAAAACTCATTTCATGTATGCGGCGGACAACCTCTCCGCTTACGGCGTCTTCGGACACAGACATACCGGGGAGCTCCTGGAGCAGCTGGCAATCGCACCGGAACAGATCATTTTCACGCCACATTTGCTACCCATCCCGCGCGGCATTCTCTCGACGATCTACGTCTGCTTCAAGGAGCCCCGTACCTCGGAACAGATCAAGTCGTGCTTCGACGATTTTTTCACCGGCAGCCCGTTGGTGCGAATTTTTGGAGACGGCGCGTTGCCGCAGATTCAATATGCGGCCTATACCAATTATTGCGACATCGGCTTCCAGCTTGCCGCGGATGGAAAGCGCTGCGTCATAGTCTCGTGCCTTGACAACCTGCTCAAGGGTGCGGCCGGACAGGCAGTACAGAACATGAACCTGATGTGCGGCTGGAACGAAGCCGAGGGCCTGGCGTGAACTGCCGGCCAAGGAGAGTGACATGAAGTTTGTCGTGAAGTTAGGTGGAGCGGCTCTTGAAGATCCGGAGATGCTACACCGCTGTGCCCAGGCGGTCGCCGAACTTGCGAGAGATGGGCACCAGGTAGCGCTCGTCCACGGCGGTGGTGTGCAGCTCACGCGCACCTTGAAACAGATGGGAAAACAAAGCGAATTTATCGCCGGCCTTCGCGTCACCGACGCGGTCACTCGCGATACCGCGTTGATGGTGCTTGCTGGTCATGTCAACAAGTCACTCGTCGCTTCCTTGGGAGCTCATGGGCAATCTGCGGTAGGGCTCTCTGGTGGCGACGGACTCATCTTTCGCGCCCGGAAGAAGCACACCGCCCCAGACCTCGGATTTGTCGGCGAAATTGTTGCCTCCGATCCACGCTGGCTGGATGCAATCTGGAAGATGGGTTCGGTCCCGGTATTGTCGAGCATGGCGCTCGGCTTCGACGGGCAATACTACAACGTTAATGCGGACGAAATGGCTGCCGCTTGCGCAATGTGCTGCAACGCCGATGCGCTGGTCTTCCTTACGGACGTACCAGGGGTACGCGGCGCAGACGGCGACGTGATGCGCTGGCTCAGTGTCGACCAGATCGCCGGGCTGACCAGAGATGAAGTGATCAGCGGAGGCATGCTGCCGAAGCTGAGCGCCTGCCGCGAAGCACTGCTGCACGGCGTCAAACGAGTCCGCATTTTGCCGGCGGCGGAGGCAGGTCTGCTGCCCGACCTCTGCAGTGCGCGCATAACTCACGGGACTGAGGTGATGGTGGCATGAGCGAAAGACAGAGGAACGAACTGGAACAGATCAAGGCGGCCGAAGCGAAGCTCCTGCTGCCGACTTATGAGCGAAACCCAATCCTGTTTGTTGCCGGCGAGGGCGTCTATCTCGAGGACGAGCACGGGCAAAGATATCTCGACCTGCTGAGCGGCATAGGCGTGAATGCGTTGGGGTACGCGCATCCCGCAATTGAACAGGCGATCGCGAGCCAAAGTAAAAAGCTTATTCATATTTCGAATTTGTTCTTTCACCCCGGACAAGCGGAACTCGCGCTGCGGTTGACGGAGATGGCTGGTCTCGATCGAGCCTTCTTCTGCAATAGCGGCACCGAGGCCTGGGAGGCGGCGATGAAACTAGGGCGCGCCTACGCCGGACTTCTGCGTAGCGAGGGCAAGCAGATCGGCACAAAGTTTCTTGCTCTCGAAAACAGCTTTCATGGAAGGACTTATGGATCGGTCTCGACAACCCACAAAGCGAAGTACCGGGAACCATTTGCTCCCTCGCTTCCCGGTATCGAGTTTGTGCGCTTCAACGATGTCGCGGATCTGCGTGCAAAGTTCTCATCGGACGTCTGTGCGATTATGCTCGAGCCGATTCAAGGCGAGGGTGGCATCCGCCCTGTCTCGGCTGAGTTCTTGCTGGCAGCCCGCGAGCTCACGCGATCGACCGGTGCGTTGCTCATCGCCGATGAGATTCAATCCGGGTTAGGCCGTACCGGAAGATGGTTCGCTTATCAGCACTACGGCATTCTCCCAGACATTACCACCATCGCCAAGCCCCTGGCTGGCGGGCTTCCACTTGGCGCGGTGCTATGTACTGAAGAGGTCTCGCGAGCGATGCACCCCGGCATGCATGGCACCACCTTCGGCGGCGGCCCGCTCGCCTGTGCGGTGGCGATTGCGGTAGTCGATACGATCAAGAGCAATAACCTGCTTGGGCATATCGAGGCTGTAGGCGGCTACTTTGAGGACGCCTTAAGATCTCTGCAGGCAAAGCATTCCTCGATCGTAGAGGTACGCGGCAAGGGCCTAATGCTTGCAGCACAACTCAACTCGGCGGAACTTGCGAAGACAGTGCTGGCAAGGCTGCTCGATCGCCGCATTCTGATCAATCGAACCGATGAGACGGTGCTGCGATTTCTGCCTCCGTTTCTCCTTGAGAGAGGGCACGTCGATAGCGCTATCCAGGCGATCGACGAGATCCTGTCAGAGGCGGAAAACTCAACAGCAACGTTTACCCAGGAGACCGTTTCAGCGGTTTCCCAGAAAGGTAGATAGTGGCTACGAGAACGTATGATTTCAGTTCCTCACCGACAAAGAGCGTTTTGGAGTCGGCAGCCGCCTCGCTTGCCGGCCGCGACCTTTGTTCCATTGCCGATTTCTCGAGCAGCGAAGTGAAGGCCGTGCTGCAGCTGGCTATGCAAGTGAAGAAGCGGCCACAGGACTTCCGCAGGGCTTTGGATGCAACACAGCTCGTCATGTTTTTTGAGAAGGCGTCGCTACGCACCAGGGTCACCTTCGAGACTGCCATCAATACTCTCGGAGGCAACGCGATCTTTGTCGATCAAACCCAGTCACCTCTGGGGGAACGCGAATCGCTGGCCGACATGGCTCGCAACCTGGAACGCTGGGTGAACCTCATCGTGCTGCGCACGTATTCTCACGAGACCATTACCGAAATGGCGGAATATGCAAGCGTTCCTGTCATCAATGCCCTTAGCGATCTCGAACATCCATGCCAGGCGCTCGCAGATTTTCTAACGCTTGAGGAGCATTTCGGCGGTGTACAGGGCCTTCGCTTCACGTATGTGGGCGATGGCAATAACGTCTGCCATTCACTGATGCTCACCGCCGCTCAGTTGGGGGCGCACTGCAAGATAGCCACGCCTAAGAGCTACTCTCCCAAAGCTGCCATCGTCGATCGCGCCGCAGCAATTGCGGCGACTACCGGAGGCAGCTTGGTTCTTATGCAGGAACCAAGTGCCGCAGTCACGGGCGCGGATGCAGTGTATACGGACGTTTGCACCAGCATGGGTTCTGAGCATGAAGCCATGAAGCGCGCTCCTGTGTTCGCTTCCTACCAGGTGAATGAACAACTCATGGCAATAGCATCCCCGCGTGCAGTTTTTATGCACTGCCTGCCTGCACACCGCAACGCCGAAGTTACTGACGCTGTCCTCGACGGGCCGCAATCCGTGGTCTTCAATCAAGCCGAGAACCGCATGCACGCCCAGAAAGCGTTGCTCCTTCTTCTCGCAGGCGGCCTGGAAGATTCGGCATTTTCCCAATAGAACCTTGCAAGCAGGGCTTATCGCAAGATATCAGCCTGCATCTTTAGAGGAGTAATACATGGCAAAGAAAGTTGTTCTTGCGTACTCAGGTGGTTTGGACACTTCGATTATCATTCCCTGGCTGAATGAGAACTATGGCATGGACGTGATCGCAATGGTTGCAGACGTAGGCCAGGGTGAAGATATTGACGCCGTCGTCACTAAAGCCTACGACACGGGCGCGAAGAAGGTCGTGGTGCGCGATCTGCGTGACGAGTTCATGCGCGACTTCGTTTTTCCGACAGTGAAGGCCGGGGCAATCTACGAGCACAAGTACCTGCTCGGCACTTCGATCGCTCGTCCCGTAATTGCCAAGCACCAGGTCGAGGTGGCACTTGCCGAAGGCGCGGAAGCCGTCGCCCACGGCTGCACCGGAAAGGGCAATGACCAGGTTCGCTTCGAACACGCCTATCAGGCGCTCGCTCCGGAGCTGAAGGTGATTGCTCCGTGGCGCGAGTGGACGCTGAAGTCCCGTGAAGATTGTCTCGACTATGCGGAAGCCCATGGAATCGCCGTCGCCGCCAGCCGGGAAAAGATCCATTCCCGAGACCGTAACCTATGGCACGTCAGCCACGAAGGCGGCGAACTGGAGGATGCCGGCAACGCTCCTCTCGCGACGACCTGGACGATGACCAAGAGCCCCCAGGAAGCGCCCGACCGCGAAGAAGCTGTCGAGATCGGCTTTGAGCGCGGCATTCCTGTTTCGGCCGACGGGATGAAGCTGGAACCGGTGCAGCTTGTCGAACTGCTCAATGAAATCGCCGCCCGCAACGCAGTCGGACGCATCGACCTCGTCGAGAACCGCTTTGTCGGCATCAAGTCGCGCGGCCTTTACGAGACACCGGGCGGCACGCTCATCACCACTGCACATCGCGAACTCGAAGCGCTCACGCTCGACCGCGAAGTAGCGCACTACAAGGAGCAGGTGGCGCTCCGCTACGCAGAGATCGTCTACTTTGGCCTCTGGTTCACACCTTTACGCGAGGCGCTCGACGCATTTGTTGAGAACACGCAGCAGCTGGTCACCGGCTCCGTCAAGCTCTCCCTCTACAAAGGGAATGTGAATGTGGTCGGACGCGCCAGTGAGTTCTCGCTCTACTCCAACGAACTCTCCTCTTTTACCATGGGCGACACTTACGATCAGAAGGACGCCAAGGGATTCATCCAGATCCTAGGTTTGCCTGCCCGTACGCGTGCCCGCCTTCTGAACAGCAGGAAAGAGGTAGTCAAGTGAAGATGTGGTCGGGACGCTTTCGCGAGCCGCTCGACCCCTTCTTTGATCACTGGCAGCGGTCTTTGCGTTTCGATTGGCAGCTTCTCGATCAGGAAATCGTTGCCAGCAAAGCACACGCGTTCGCCCTGCACACCGCGAAGATCCTGACCGATTCCGAAGTATCGGCCGTTCGTCAGGGTCTCGATGGAATTTGGGATCAGTTCCTTGAACTGAAAGCGGGCGGCCCCGCGTGGGTGCGAGATCACCCCGATGCTGAAGACATTCATCACTTCGTCGAACTGCAGCTAAGCGCTAGGATCGGTAGTCTCGCGCTCAAGCTGCACACCGGCCGCAGCCGCAACGAGCAGATCGCCACCAATCTGCGGCTCTATGTTCGTTCGAGCATCGAGGCGCTCACCAGAGATCTTGCGGCATGGGCTGAGGCGCTCCTTGTGCAGGCCGCGGAAGCCGGCAAGGGAGTCATGCCCGCCTACACTCACCTGCAACGCGCCGAGCCGGTGCTGATTGCGCACTGGCTGCTCGCCTATGTCGAGATGCTCCTGCGCGATGTCTCGCGGCTTGGCGATTGCGCTGCGCGACTAAACCTTTGCCCGCTCGGCTCTGGAGCCGTAGCAGGTGCAACGTTGAAGCTCGACCGCTCGATCACGGCTCGCGAACTGGCTTTCAATGCACCGACAGCCAACAGCATGGACGCGACCAGTGATCGCGACTTCGTTCTTGAGTACTTGCAGGTACTCACGCAGATAGGGCTCCACGCCAGCCGCTTCGCCGAAGAAATCACATTGTATGCGACTGCCGAGTTCGGCTTTGTTGCACTGCCCGAGGCGTTCTCGACCGGATCGAGTGCGATGCCGCAGAAGAAGAACCCGGATCTGACAGAGCTGGTTCGTGCCAAGGTCGGTCGCCTTCACGGCGCGGCAGAAACGGTCACCTTGCTGCTCAAAGGCCTGCCGCTCGCCTACAACAAAGACATGCAGGAGACGCAGGAACCTGTCTTTGCGGCAACGATGGTGGCCCACCAGATGCTGCATGTTCTCGCGCCATTTACCCGGGCGCTGCGCTTCTACCATGACCGGATGCGTGAAGCCTGTGAGAGTGGCTTCCTCAATGCCATGGCTGCCGCCACATATCTCGTCTACAAGGGAGTTCCGTTTCGGAAAGCCCACGAAAAAATCGGCCATGCAGTACGCTTTTGCCTTGATAAGGGCTGCGAGTTAGGCGATCTTTCGCTGGAAGAGCTGAAAGAGTTCGGCGAGGAATTCGAAGGTGATTTCTTTGCAAGCATTACCCTGCAGGCGACCGTCGACTGTCACGATGTCTTCGGAGGCACGGCTATGCATCGCGTGAAAGACGCGCTGTTGAACGCAGAAGGACGAGTGGCCGCGCTCCAGGTGCGGTTTGGAGTGGCGGAGAATTCAGAGACGGAGGTTGCTCATGCGGGTGCGTAAGGCCAAGCTTCCGGACGCGTCGAACATCTATCACCTGGTCAACAGCCTCTCGACCGATGGCACGCTGCTGCGTCGCGGCTTCGCCGAGATCTGTGAGAACGTTCGCGACTTTACCGTCGCCGAGACCGATCAAGGGGACTTCCTCGGTTGCGGCGCCCTGCACTTATATGGGCCGCACCTCGCCGAGGTGCGCTCGATCGTCGTCGATCCCGAAGCGCAGCGCCACGGCGCAGGCGCAAAGCTGCTCGATGCGCTGGTAGACGAGGCCGAAGACAATGGAGTCAACTCTGTCTGCCTTTTTACGCGCATTCCTGACTTCTTTCTGCGTCACGGTTTTCGGGTCGTTGAAGATCGCACCGCGCTGCCCGACAAAATCCACAAGGATTGCCAGAGCTGTCCGCGGCTCTACCGTTGTGATGAGGTAGCTATGGTGAGAGGCGAAATTCCTAACGTCTCGATTCTGGGCCCCAAGATCGCCGCCGAGCGGCTCGTCCAGCTCGCGGGCTGATTCACCACCGCGGCTCCCCAGGACCTCGCCATTCGCGATAGTATGTGTGCTGGTTTGGGATGGAGGCGGTAATGAGGCGTTCCCTGTTCTTTGTTGCCGTACTGTATGTCTTTCTTGCCCCTCCCGGGAGTGCGCAGCAAACCGCGACACCTCCCGCCGACTCTCAGGCGACTTCGATACGAGAGCAAAACCTGCGGTCCGGTTTGCCTGGGGATGGCGCGACGGCAACTTTCACTTCCGTCACGGCTTCGCGTCCCCTTCGAGACGGTGTCGAGGTTCACTCGGGACAAGCTTTGATGTGCGTCACCGCTCTGCGCGATGACCTGCTGCGCATTCGTGCCGGCGCCAACGGTAATCTTCCCGAAGACGCGAGCTGGGCGGTTGCCGCGGAGACCCGCGCAAAGAGCATTCCCGTCGAGGCCGTCAGCGACGAAACATCGGTTGGTTTCCGGACAAAGACTCTGGATGTTCGCTTCGAGCGAAACCCGATGCGTCTCATCATTCGCGACCACCAGGGCAAGATCATCAGCACTGATGCTCTCGGTCATTCCACAGCGTATAAAAATGGCGGATTTCGTATATGGAAGACACTTCCTGCCGACGAGCATTTCTTCGGCCTCGGCGACAAGACCGGTCCGCTCGATCGGCGCGAGCAGGAGTTCTCCATGTGGAACACCGATGCGTTCGGCTTTCAGGAGTCGACCGATCCTATTTACAAGACAATTCCATTTTTCCTGAGCATCAACCGAGGCGTCAGCTACGGCATTTTTCTGGATAACACCTGGCGGTCGAACTTCGATTTCGGTCGTTCGGAGCGGTTAGCCTATTCCTTCGGCTCTGAAGGCGGTCCACTTGATTACTACTTCTTTTACGGTCCCGATCCAAAGCGGGTGGTGGAGGACTACGCCTATCTGACCGGCGCACCTCCGCTGCCGCCGCTATGGTCTTTCGGTTACCAGCAGAGCCGGTACACCTACACTCCGGCATCGAGGCTGCGTGAGGTCGCCGAGCGGCTGCGCCGAGACAAGCTGCCGGCGGACGTGCTCTGGCTGGATATCGATTTCCAGGAGAAGAATCGCCCCTTCACCATCGATCCGAAGACCTTTACTGACATGCCGAAGCTGCTCGCCGATCTCAAGGCCGAGCACTTCCACACGATTGCGATCACCGATCTGCACGTTGCGAAGCTGCCCAACGAAGGCTACGCGCCTTATGACACGGGAATCGCTGGAGATCGTTTCGTTCACAACCCGGATGGCTCGGTTTTCTCCGGCGTTGTCTGGCCAGGGCCGAGCGTGTTTCCGGACTTTACTCAGCAGCAATCGCGCGCCTGGTGGGGCACGCTCTATAAGGCTTTCGTTGCCGACGGCTTTGCCGGCTTCTGGAATGACATGAATGAGCCATCGGTCTTTGACGGTCCCGGCAAAACGATGCCGCTGACTACAGTTCATCGCATCGACGAGCCGGGATTCGTCACCAGGACCGCGACCCATGCTGAAATCCACAATGTTTATGGCATGCAGAACGCCCGCGGCACTTACGAGGGCGTGCTGAGGCTTGATCCCGACGAGCGCCCTTTTGTGATGACGCGGGCCAGCTATGCCGGGGGCCAACGGTACTCGGTGACCTGGACGGGAGACAATTCCGCGACCTGGAACCATCTGCGCATGAGCACCACCATGCTGGAAAACCTCGGTCTGAGCGGCTATGCGTTTGCCGGCGCCGATGTGGGCGGCTTTGCCAACTCGCCACAGCCGGCGCTGCTGACCAAATGGCTCGAGATCGCCGCCTTTCAACCCATCGATCGCGATCACTCCTCGAAGGGCACCGCCGATCATGAGCCATGGGTAAATGGGCCGGAGCAGGAGGCCATCATCCGCAAGTTCATCGACACGCGCTACCGCCTGCTGCCCTACCTCTACACGGTTGCGGAAGAGACCTCGCGCACTGGTCTGCCGATGGTTCGTCCTCTCTTTCTGGAGTTTCCTCACGCCACCAGTGACGGGCACCCGGTCGATCTGGATGCTGGCGGCGAGTTCATGTTCGGGCCTTCCCTGCTGATTGCTCCTCCCGCGTATCCCGACACGATGGACAAATATGCGCTGACGCTGCCCGGTGAGGGCTGGTACGACTACTGGACCGGCAAACAGCTGCCGAAGATTCCCTCCGAAGCCGAGCTGAAGGTGCTCTTCCAGGCGTCGCCCGACGGAACGACGATGCAGTCGCCGGCCGCGCAAGAAGCGATGAAGGCGATCAACGCCAACCGCATTCAGCCGACGGAGGATGCCTTGCCGGTTTACGTGCGCGCGGGCAGCATCCTGCCTATGCAGCCGCTTGTGCAGAGTACCGACGAGGCTCCGAATGGTCCTTTGGAACTCCGCGTTTACCCGGGCGATTTATGCCGGGGTTCGCTGTACCTGGATGACGGTCATACCTTCAACTATAAGCAGGGCCAGTATCTTCGCACCGAGTTCAGCTGCGGCAAGACCAGCGACGGTTTGCGTGTCTGGTTGAGCGCGCGTCAGGGTAGCTTCGCGCCGTGGTGGAAGCAGATAGAGGTGGTGGTTTATGGCTGGCCGCAAGCGAGCGCAAAGGCGAAGCTCAACGGTGTCGGCGTCAAGACTCACTGGAGTGCGGGCGATATGAGCGTGCATGTGCTGATCCCAGAGAGCGCCTCGGCGGCGGAGCTGGTTCTGAGCAAGTAGCGACAAGAGCGTCTGAACGCGTACAACAAAGTTATGAGCCTCTTTGGCGCCATCCCGGATATCAAGCCGCCATCGAAGATCGAGACTGCGCCGCTCGCCGAACGAATGCGTCCCCGAACGCTTGACGAGTATGCCGGGCAGGCGCATCTGGTCGGTGCGGGCAAACCGCTTCGCATCCTCATTGAGAGCGACGATCCGGCTTCGATCCTCTTCTGGGGACCTCCTGGAGTAGGCAAGACGACGCTGGCGAAGATCATCGCCGAGCAGACCCGATCCAGCTTCATCGAGTTCTCGGCGGTGATGTCGGGCATTAAAGAGATCAAGCAGGTGATGGTCGAGGCGGAAAAGGCCTCGTCTTTCGGTTCGCGGACGACACTGTTTGTCGACGAGATTCACCGCTTCAACAAGGCCCAGCAGGATGCGTTTCTGCCTTACGTCGAGCGTGGCACCATTCGACTGATCGGCGCGACGACGGAAAACCCGTCGTTCGAAATAATTTCGGCGCTGCTTTCGCGGTGCCGGGTGTTTACGCTTCGTCCGCTCAGTGAAGAGCAGCTCACTTCGTTGCTCAACAGGGCGCTCGCCGATGTTGAGCGAGGCATCGGCGAGCTGCGGCTGGCGGCGGATGACGATGCGCTCGCGATGATGGTCTCTTACGCGAGCGGCGATGCGCGTTCGGCGCTGAACGGCCTCGAAATAGCGGCGAAGCTCACGCAGCCCGGCGGACGCATTACCAAGGCGATCGCGGCCGAGGCACTGCAACAGCGGGTGCTGCTCTATGACAAGTCGGGCGAAGAACATTACAACCTGATCTCGGCGCTGCACAAGTCGATTCGGAACAGCGACGTGGATGCTTCGCTCTACTGGCTCGGCCGGATGCTGAGGGCCGGCGAAGACCCGATGTACGTTGCGCGACGGGTGGTCCGCATGGCGGTCGAGGACATTGGCCTGGCTGCTCCCGAGGCGTTGAACCTGACGCTCTCTGCTCGCGATGCGATGCACTTCCTCGGTTCGCCCGAGGGAGATCTTGCCTTGGCCCAGGCGGTCGCTTACCTCGCCCTGGCTCCTAAATCGAACGCAATTTACACGGCCTACGGCGAGGTGCTGGCGGATATCGAGCGCGAACCGGCCGCTCCGGTTCCATTGCATCTGCGGAATGCTCCAACCGGGCTGATGAAGTCGCTCGATTACGGCAAGGGCTATAAGTACGCTCACGACGAAGATGGGCGCGTGGCGGCGATGCAGTGCCTGCCGGACAACTTACGAGACCGTACT
This sequence comes from Acidisarcina sp., assembly GCA_965199205.1. Taxonomy (GTDB): domain Bacteria; phylum Acidobacteriota; class Terriglobia; order Terriglobales; family Acidobacteriaceae; genus Acidisarcina. The sequence goes on along the minus strand of OZ240688.1, from coordinate 4,585,709 downwards.
TACTACCATCCCACCCAGGAAGGCCGGGAAAAGCTGCTGGCGGCGCGGATGGAAGAGATCCGGCGGCTGCGGGCCGGACGGCAGAGCGAAGAGTAACGGAGTGCTACGGGCTGGCACCGGGCTACGGCAGCCAGGCCGGCATCGAATGGTGGGTACCCCTACCCTACCTTGTGAATAAGTTGCGCCTTTTCAATTACCTAGAGCGAATGAGCGCTGTAGATTCGGGCAAACAAAGAACTTAGCCGTAGATTCGTATCAACAAAGGACTTAGCAGGTTGCAGTTCCACAGGGCCGCGAGATTTGCTCCGCTATGTCCTCGCTACATCGCGACTTCCTATCGATACATCGCCACCCTACATCGCTCTCAAACCACTTTATAGCTCTGTGCCGCCGCTTTGTATCTCTCTGTCGGAGTATTCGCGGGATATAGCGGGCTCTATCTGTATTACGGGCGCATGCGGGCGGGGATCAGGACGCTGCCATCTGCCGCCGATATCTCCTATGCCCTCTTGTGACTATCTTGTCTTCTATGCCGTCTTGTGACCCAAGCTTCATACCTTCTTGTGACTGAAGCTTCATACCTTCTTGTAACTCAAGCTCTTTACTCATTATAACAATTCGGCCCCTTTCACTATGCCATCGACCTCTGGCTTGTAAGTCGAGATCGTAGAGGGAGATAGCGCAGCTGTTGGCGAGAAAGGGACTTGACAGCTTTTCTGAAAGTTCCGGACTGGGCCCCCTATAGCAGGACGGTTTAGAAGTCTGCATATCGTGACTTCAAGGCTTTGCTGCGAAGACGGCGGTGTCTCTCGCCCGCGAGGTTTTGCCGGGGCGCCAGATCAGAAAAGCGGATAGGAACCTGGCTCGGGGGGCAGCGTGCCGTGGAAGATCGCCTCGATCTCAGGAAGGACGGCGATCTCGGTTTGGCCATCTGTGGTTTGCGCCGACTTGAGAAGTGCATCGGCCCCGGCGAGTTCGGCGGTGGATAGAGGCTGCCCCTGTTGCTGCCGGTCAAGCGCTTTGAGGGTTGCCGCCGAGAGAGCGGCGAGGCTCTTCGAATGCCCGGAGACCTGCTGCAGATTTGACGACTGAGTCCAGTAGGGCGAGAGGCGGCGGTCATTCTGCTGCCAGAGCGAGAGCCAGGTGCGCAATGCACTGGCGGACGCGGCGTCGTGCGTGGCCAGGTAGGTGGTGACTGCGGCGCGGAACCGGTATTTGACTTGCGAGTCGCACAGGACCACATCGGCGACCTGATTGAATGGAGCTGCCGGTCCGCCGGCGGGGTTCAGCCCTTTGATCATGAGGCGTTTGTAGCCCTTGATCGGGGTCAAGACGTCGAGCAATGTGCGTACCGGCTCTGAGGGAAGAGGGCGGGCCAATTGCTGCACGCCGCTGGTGTAGTCGGTCAGATTGTGGACTCCTTCGCGGTCGAGGACGCTGCTTAGCGCGAAGAGGCGATTGTAGAAGTCAGGCAGATCGGTCGGAGCGGCAGTCGACCATAGTCGCTCGGCGATTGCGCCGGCGCGCGGCCAGAGACGCGCTTCGACGTTGGTTCGATCGGCGATCTCGACCCACATTGCGGCTTCGCCGCCGAGCAGGGGGCTGCCGGGAGGCTGTGGCCCTGCAGGCAAGGCTGAATTTTCATAGTAGGCATGGGCTGGATAGAAGAGGTCCAGATAAAAGCCTTTGGAGACAAGCAGCTTGTCGTTGCCGGTCATGGGAGTGTGAAGGAGATCGGTCTTTGCGAGAGGCGACCACACCTGATAAATCGTATTGGGGGTGCTGCCGCCGGAGTACGCCTCCTCCCATGCCACCATCTGTTTGCCGTGCTGCTCCACGATGGTGTGGACACGGTTGACGAAGTAGGCCTGGAGGGCCGGAGCATCGGCCAGACGATGGGTCTGCATGAAGGCGACGATCGAGGGATTTGCCAGCCAGACGGCGCCGTTGTTTTCATCTGCCCCGATGTGGAAGTAAGGCGCAGGGAACAACGCAGCCATCTCGGCGACGAAGCTGTCGAGGAACGTGTAGGTCGATTCGCGCGAAGGATCAAAGGCCGGAGTTCTGGACTTTTGCAAAGCGACCGCAATCTCGGCCATCGTCGAGTGCGGCGTGATGCCCTGAAAGGGCGGCTGGCCGGGTTTGAAAGGGCCAGGCGAAGCGGAAAGCTCGGGGTAGGCGGCGAGCCAACTGATGGTGTGCGAGGGCATGTCGAATTCGGGAACGATCATGACGCCGCGCAGAGCGGCGTAGTGAATCAGGTCGCGCATTTCGGCCTGGGTATAGAACTCGCCGTTCGAGCCGTCGGCCTGCAGTTTGGGAAAAGTCTTTGACTCGATGCGGAAGCCTTCGTTGTCAGAGAGGTGCAAGTGGAGGACGTTGAGCTTCACGAGCTCCATGGCGTCGAGATTGCGTTTGAGGAGATCGAGCGGCATGAAGTGCCGGGCACAATCGAGACTAAGTCCGCGCCATGGGTAGAGCGGGCCATCTTGAATGGCGGATGCGGGCAAGAGAGCCTTGCCATCGACGGACTGGCCGAGCTGACGGAGCGTAGCGAGGCCACGCAAGGCGCCGATGCTGGTGGGGGCCTCAAGACGGGCGCCGGTGGCCGAGATGGTGAGCGAGTAGGACTCGTCGATGTTCATCGCGAATTGCGCTGCACGATGCACGATGACGGTCAGGCCTGGGGAGGATAACGGTTTGCCGTTCTCGATCGGCACAGGAGCTCCGGAGATCTTTTCGAAGGAGCGACTCAGGCGCTCTGCTGCTGAACGAACTAATTCGTCGTTCGTATCAGCCTCAATGTCGATGCGGAAGGAGTTGTCGATGGGCAGCACCCCCGGTTGTGGCGTGAAGTGACTGCCGATCGGCATGAGCAAGACGGACGGCGAAGACTGGGAGTAAGAGAGAGAACAGGAAGCTACAAGAATCATTGTCAACGTGCGAAAGATTCGCGGCATGAGCTCGCTCCAATGCAGATGGGTGGAAAGAGAAAGGGTGAGAGGCTTGAGTGTCAGCTTACTAGAGGCGTCGTCGATTCCGAAGCGGCTTGTCTTTTGGGTGGTTCGCGCTGGGGTGGTGAGTGGGAAGTACGCTACGGAGTTTGAAGGATTGCGTTTCTATCGAAGTCGCTGAATACGCGGATCCTTGGCTTTGCTCAGGATGACGGGGAATGTTTCCCGGAGTTCTGGCACAGGACGCTGACTGACAGACATCTGTTCCTGACACTCAAGCGAAGGCGGCCTGAATGGGGCACCCGAGTTGGCGGCTCGGGGACGGTCCTATTCGCCGTATTTGACCGAGCAGCCGTAGGGGCGGGTGTCGCCAGTGGTGACGGTGGCGCCGGCCATGGCCTGCGTTAGCGGGTGCCCGCGATCTTCTTTACTTCAAGATACTTTCAGTTGGACGTGAGGGCGGCCTGCCCGGTTTGTTTCAGGCCGTTGAGGGCGTCGTAGATGATGCCGGGGGTGAGCACCTCGGGCAGGATATTGGGCGGATCGCCGACGGTTCCGGAGTAGAGAACGTAGGTAGGGACGCCGCTGCGGCCCAGGCCGGCGAGGGTCTGGGCGATCGTCTCGTCATGGCGGGTCCAGTCGGCGCGGACGAGGGCGATGCCGCTGTCTTTGAGCCGCTTCTGCACGTCTTCGCGGTCGAGGACGACGCGTTCGTTGACCTGGCAGCTGAGGCACCAGCTGGCGGTGAAGTCGATGAGGACGGGCTTGCCCTGGGTGCGGTAGCGATCGACGAGCTGCGGGGAAAAGGTCTCCCAGGTTTTGGGAGAGCCGACGCCGGCATTTCCGGATGCGGCTTCTGCTGGAGCGGCGAACTGATTGACTGCGTAGATGGGCAGGGCGAGGGCAAGAACTCCGATCACGGCGGCGACGAGTGAGGCGGGCGTTCTGGCGGGCCAGCGGCCGAGCACCCAGCCGGCGATGGCGAGCAGAAGGAAGCCGGCGAGCAGGCCGATCAAGGGGTTTGGCCCAGCGGCCTGATCGAAGAGCCAGACGAGCCAGATCACGGTGGCGAAGATGGGGATGGCGGTGGCCTGCTTGAGGACTTCCATCCAAGCTCCGGGGCGGGGCAGGAGGCGCGTCCAGGCGGGATTGAAGGAGAGCAGCAAGTAGGGCGCGGCGAGGCCGATGGCGAGGGCGGTGAAGATGGCGAAGGTGACGGCGGCGGACTGGGCGAGCGCAAAGCCGATCGCGGCGCCCATGAACGGGGCGGTGCAGGGCGTGGCGACGACCATGGCGAGAACTCCGGTAAAGAAGCTACCGGCATAGCCCTGGCGCGAGGCGAGACCGGAGCCGGCGCTGGTGAGAGTAAGGCCGATCTCGAACATGCCGGCGAGGGAAAGCGCGAGGAAGAACAGGAAGAGCGCCATGACGCCGATGAAGGTGGGCGACTGGAACTGGAATCCCCAGCCGAACTGACGGCCGCCGGCGCGTAGGGTGAGCAGGACGGCGACAACCGCCCAGAAGGCGGCGATGATGCCGAGGGTGTAGACGACACCGTGGGCGCGCATGCGGCTGCGTTCCTCGCCGGAGGACTGGACGAGAGCGAGGCCCTTGATGAAGAGCACCGGAAAGACGCAGGGCATCAGGTTGAGAATGATGCCGCCGAGAAAGGCGAAGGCGGCGATCCGGAGTACCTGGGCGGCGGTGGTTTTGCCGGCGGCGCTCGCGGCGGGCGCGGCGCCGGGCTGGAAGTTTACGTCGTAGGCGCGTCCATCGGGAAAGACGACGAGGCCGTGGAGCGTAGCCGGGTTTGTCTTGAGGTTTTGGTCTTTCCTGATGTCGAGCTGAATGCCATTGGGGAGCGGCTTGATCTGCTGCTTCGCCGGGTTGTCAATCTGCGACTCGTCATAGGGGAAGAACTGGGCGGAGGTCTCGGGCTTACCGGTGAGGACGGCGACGCTGAAGCCGGTCGAGGTCGGAGCGAAGGTGGCCCTGGCATCGGGCGGGAGCGGTTGGGGCAGGCGCTGCTGGTAGCCCTGGATGAGGGACTGGGCGAGGACGGCGCCGGGGGTTCCGGAGGGAGCGACGGCGATGGGGAGCTGGAGATCGGCTTTGCCGGGGATGCAGGTTTCGCGGCAGACCAGCCAGTTGACCTTGGCGGAGGCTTGCTCCGGCTTGCCGGGCGCGACCGAGCCGGCGGCATGCAGGAGAATGGGAAAGACGACTTCGCCTTCGTAGCCGTAATCCATGAGGGGGCCGAGGGGAAGATGCTGCGGCACGGGAAACTGCAGGGGGCCGGCGGTGATGCCCTGGGGAAGTGTCCACTTGATGGTTGGAGGCTCGCCGGAGTCGCCGGCATTGTACCAATAGATGTGCCAGCCCTTATCGAGCTTGAAGTAGAGGCCTGCCTGAAGCGAATCTCCGGGATGGATGACGTCACGGGCGGTGACTAACTGGACGGCGAGATGCGGGGCCTGGACGGGGATGGTGTTGAAGGTGTTTGCGGCCATCGCATTCTGTGCCGACGCCGCAAGCGAGAAAGCCGCCAGCAGCAACATCCATAGAATTCTCATTTTGCTTCGTGGCCGCATTCGGATTTTCACTTTCCTTTTTCGGGCGTTATTCGGGGCCCTCTCCATTGTAGGACGCGCCAACGGCCAAAGCATTACAGATACTGGACGAAGACGGGGCAATTTCGTACGCGAAGGGTTTTGGTACCTTGAAAGATGAAACGGATGAACGAGGCGATGTTGGATAGCGCAGTGACACAGATTTCTTCAGGGCAAACGCTTCTGCTCGATGCCGACGATACGCTCTGGGAGAACAATATCTATTTTGAGCGGGCGATCGCGGCGTTCCTTTCCTGCCTGGACCACCGCGAGCATTCGGCAGCCGAGGTGCGGCGGGTGCTGAACGAGGTGGAGCGAGAGACGATTCTGGCGCATGGTTATGGGGTTTCGAGCTTTGGCAAGTCGCTGGTAAGGTGCTATGAGCGGCTGTCGCCCGAGCCGGGGAACGCGGCGAAGCGCGAGCAGGTTTTGGGGTTGGCGCAGGCGGTGATGGACCAGGAGATCGAGCTGCTGCCAGGGGTGGCGGAGACGCTGCCGGTGCTGGCTTCGCGGCATCGGTTGATTCTGGTGACGAAGGGCAATCATGCGGAACAGGCGGATAAGTTTCAGCGGTCGGGACTGCAAGAGCATTTTGAGGGGGTAGAGATTCCGCCGGAGAAGCACCCCGGCGCTTACCGTGAGATTTGCGCGAAGTATGAGCTGGCTCCGCATACGACGTGGATGATCGGCAACAGCCCGAAGTCGGATATCAATCCGGCGCTGGCGGCGGGATTGCATGCGGTGCTGGTGCATCATCCGCATACCTGGGTGCTGGAGCATGAGGAGATTGCGGAGGCTCCGGCGGGGCAGAGATTTCTGAAGCTGGAAGGATTTGCGGCTTTGGGAGAGTGGTTTTAGGCAGGTGATGCCGGTTATGGGTTCGCCGGGTATCGATCACGCCGAAGCAGCCGGAGATAGCGCCTGTCATCGAGCACAGCTACGGCATGGGATATGGCCTTTAAACCTACCTGCTCCGCTTTCACCCTACCTGCTCCGAATGATGGGAGCGCAGCCTAAGCTGGCTGCGTGTCAAGGCCGCAGCCGCTACGCGGTGCCTTCGGCAGCCTCTGACGCACGGACCTAACGATTGGGCAAACGTCGTTCCACTATTCCGGGGCAGGCAGGGAATAATCAAAGTGCCACGTTGGAGGCGCCGGACTCCTATTGGAGAGAGATTGGCGGAACCGTAATGCTGCCGGAATATTGGCCAAGTGATCCAGCGTTGAAATTCGAGTTCGCCCCTATGAGTTCGCCCCTCGATGGTAGTAGCGAAACCCGCCAAGCACATCCGCAGCAAAGTGCTTGTGCGAATGAACGCTTTAAGCAAACTCCGGCGTCAGCGTAAACGTGGTTGTCATGAGCTTCACCTGCACGGGGAACGGAAGCTGGGGGACCGGGACAGCGCCTGGATCGCCGACCAATCTGATGTGTTGTATCCGCTCGACTCTTTCACTCAGGTGTCAGTGCTTGTAGACCACGCCGCCTTTCATGACGAAGGCGACTTTCTGGACAACAGCGATGTCATCGAGCGGGTTGCCGGGAACCGCGATGATGTCGGCGTCAAATCCGGGCTTGAGTTGCCCGATTTCCTTCTCCCAGCCGAGAAGTTTGGCTCCATTCAGATAATCGGCCTGAAGGGCGGCAAGCGGGGTCATGCCGTACTGGACCATGAGGACCAGTTCACGCGCTTGTGTGCCGTGCGGAAACGGGCCGACGTCGGTGCCGACGGCCATCGGCACCCCGGCGGCAAGCTGCAGCTTGAACTGCTGGGCGTGCAGGGCCAGGCCGGTGCGTTCAAGCGCCGCAGTTTGCGGAGACGGCGCGTGAGCGGCGAAGTATTCGGTGATGGTGAAGGTAGGGACAGCGTAGATTTGCTTGTCGTGCATGAGGCGCATGGTCTCGGGGCTGAGCTGGTTGGCGTGATCGATCGAGGCGACGCCGGCCTGCACGGCGTAGAGCGCGCCCGGTTCGCCGGTGCAATGGACGGCGACGCGGGTGCCCATGCGAGCGGCTTCCTTGACGGCCGCTTCGAGTTCCGCCTGAGTGTATTGGTACGGGGTGACGAGGTCGCCATCGACGAGGCGGTCATGGCCGGTCTCGTAGATTTTGATGAAATCCGCACCCTCTTTGAGCTGCTCGCGGATAACGCTGATCAGTTCTGTTGCGTTGTCAGCGTAGTCAGCGTTGGAGGGAATGTGGGCGGCGGGGTTGTAGTGAATGGCGTCTTCGTGGCCGCCCAATATGCTAATGGCGTTGCCGCTGATGCGCATGCGCGGGCCGGGAATCAAGCCGCTGTTGATGGCGTTGCGCACGGCGGTATCGGCCGAGCCTGCGCCCTCTGTGCCCATATCCCGCTCGGCAGTGAAGCCGGCCATGAGGTCGTCGCGAGCGGCGAGTTCGGCGAGGATCGTGCGCTGGGGAACGGATTCCTGGACGGTCTGCAGGTCTTCAGCGCCGGGGTGAAGGAAGAGATGTACGTGAGCGTCGATCAAGCCAGGCAGCAGCATGGTATTGCCTAAGTCGATGTTTTCCGCCCCGGCGGGGTGTTTCACGGCGCTTCCGGTTTCGACGATCTTGTTGCCGGAGACGAGGATTTCGCCCGGACTGACGATGCGGCCGGTGGCGATGTCGAGCATTCCTGCGGCGTGGATGATTTTGACTTGCGACGATGCGTCGGCCGGGACCTGGGCGCTGCCACTGGCGGCCCCCAGCAGGAGGATGCAGAGGCTGAGGGCGGAGATCGAGGCGCTGGATGTGGGCATATTCTTGAGTGATGCTAGCACCGAGGGGTGACTTACTTCGTTCGGGATCAGGTTCTGGCGATGGAGATAGAAGCGACTTCACCCCAGAGAAGACTGAGTTCACAGGGGAAATAAGCTTCGCCGCAGCCTCGATTTTCTGCTTTATAACTGAGGGATGATGCTTGTGCGCAAATCTTTCCTGTTGTCGATTGGTTGTGTGCTGATGTCCCTCGTGGCAGCGTTTGGCCAGACGACAACGAAGACTTACGTCAAGGCCGGGCACCTCTTTGACAGCCAGAGCGGCGCGTATCGCGCCGACGTGGTGCTGGTGATCGAGGGCGAGCGCATCGAGTCGGTGGAGAGCGCAGGATTTGCGATACCGTCTGGGGCTGCGGTCACGGATTTGTCACATGCGTATGTCTTTCCCGGGCTGATCGATTGCCATACGCACCTGGGCGCCCGGGCGGACAAGTATGACCCGATCAATGATTTCAAAGACACGCCCTTCGACTCGGCGATTGCCGGGGTGGTCAACGCGAAGAAGACGCTGGAGGCGGGCTTTACGAGTGTTCGCGATGTGGGGTCTCTTCCCTTTCTGGCGGTCGATCTGCGCAACAACATTAACGCCGGATTCATTCCAGGGCCGCGGATTGTGGCTTCGGGACCGGGAATATCGATCACGGGCGGGCATGGCGACCTGAACGATTACTCCCCGCAGACCCGGGTCTCGATGTTCCCCGAGCAGCGCGATTACCAGATCGCCGATGGGCCGGAGGAGATACGAAAGACAGTTCGCGCGCAGGTGAAGTACGGGGTGGATGTCATCAAGATCCTGGCGACGGGCGGGGTGCTTAGCAAAGGCGACCAGCCGGGTGCGCCGCAATACAGCTTTGAGGAATTGAAGATGGCCGCCGACACCGCGCACGCGACTGGCCGTAAGATTGCCGCGCATGCGCATGGCACGCAGGGAATCAAGTGGGCGATCGAGGCGGGGATCGACTCGATCGAGCACGCTTCGCTGGTCGATGACGAGGGCATTCGGCTGGCCAAAGAGCATGGCACATACTTCGTCATGGACATCTACGACGACGACTACATCCTGGGAAATGCCAAGACTTTTGGAATTCCGCAGGAGTTTGTGGAGAAGGAACGAGGCGTCGGGCGGCTGCAGCGGGAGAACTTTCGCAAGGCATTTCAGGCTGGCGTGAAGATGGCGTTCGGGACCGATGCGGGCGTCTATCCGCATGGCGACAATGCGAAGCAGTTTCACTACATGGTGATGTATGGGATGACGCCGGCCCAGGCGATCCAGGCGGCGACGTGGAATGCGGCCGACCTGATCGGGCGGGCCAAGGACGTCGGTTCCTTGACGCCCGGGCACTATGCCGACCTGATTGCGGTGACGGAGGACCCGCTGCAGAGGGTTGAGGCGCTGGAACATGTGCGAGTGGTGATGAAGGGCGGCGCGGTGGTGAAAAATGAGCTGGCGGTGAGCGGGAAGTAGGCAGGCGCCGGAGAAAAAACTGCCTGCCTGAATCACTTGACTGCGGGACGCTTCGCCTGCGAGAACATGGCGGGACAGAGGTTTGGCGTCGACCCGACCCAACGCAGACGCGAAAGAAAAAACGCTTCCAAGTAAGATAAGCAGAGATGTTCACCCTCATCCGCCCGCTCTTCCCTTATATGCGCCGTTACCGGCGTGACTTTGTCTGGGGAGGACTCTCGATTGTTTGTACCAATGTGATCGCGATTCTTTTCCCGCTGGTGGTGGGGATGGTGATCGATGGGTTGAACTCAGGCGTAACCCGGCGGAAGGTGCTGATTTACTCGGGGATGCTGCTGGGCGTGACTGCCGGCAAGGGCATCTTCCTGTTTCTGGCGCGGTACATTCTGATCGGGATCTCGCGAGATATTGAGTTCGACCTGCGCAACGACCTCTTCCAGCATCTCGAAAAACAAGCGGCCTCGTACTATCACCAGCATCGTACCGGCGACATCATGGCGCGGATGACCAACGACCTGAACGCGGTGCGAATGCTGCTGGGACCGGCGATCATGTACAGCGCAAATACGCTGATGTTCTCGATCGGAGCGCTCTTTTTTCTTTTGCGGATCAGCCCATTTCTAACGCTGGTGGCGCTTGTGCCGTTGCCGCTCGCGAGCATCCTGGTCCAGGCGCTGGGGCGCAAGATTCATGACCGCTTCGAGCGCATCCAGGCCATGTTCTCGGAGGTCTCGGCGCAGGCGCAGGAGAACTTTTCGGGCGCCCGGCTGATCCGCGCCTTCGCGCAGGAGGAGGCGCAGATTGCCTCCTTTGACAAGGCGAACCGGGAGTACATCCGGCGCGGGTTGCGACTGGTGCAATTAATGGGGATGCTGTGGCCGACACTGGAGTTTATTCTCGGGCTGGCGCTCGCGATCACCCTGCTGGTGGGCGGCCATGAAGTGCTCACCCACCGGATCACCGTAGGCGGTTTCGTCGCCTTCAATACTTACGTCATGATGCTGACCTGGCCGATTATCGCGGTCGGCTGGGTCGTGAACATCTTCCAGCGCGGCACGGCGTCGGTGACCCGGATCAACGAGCTGTTGACCGAGATGCCGACGATCGACGATCGGGACGCAGACCACGCCATGCTGGAAGACATGCAGGTGCGCGGCGAGATTGAGTTTCGCGATCTGACTTTTGCCTACCCGGCCGATGGCGCTGCCCCGGTCGAGGTGCTTCATGAGATTTCATTAAGAGTTCCGGCCGGGAGCAGCTTGGCGATCGTCGGGCCGACAGGTTCCGGCAAGTCGACGCTGGTCAGCCTGATTCCGCGGCTCTACGATGCGCCCGCAGGCAGCGTGCTGCTCGATGGGCGACCGCTGCGCGATTATCCTTTGCAGAGACTGCGCGCGAATATCGGCTTCGTGCCCCAGGAGACCTTTCTGTTCAGCGAGACGCTGCGGGAGAACATCGCGTTCGGCGTTCCGGAGGCGAACGATGAAGAGGTCTTCCGCGCCGCCGAGACGGCGCATATCCGGCGAGAGTTCGATGAGTTCCCCAAGGGGTTTCAAACCATGGTAGGGGAGCGCGGGGTGACTTTGTCCGGCGGCCAGAAGCAGCGCTCGGCGATTGCGCGTGCGGTGCTGCGCGATCCGAAGGTGCTGATCCTCGATGACGCTTTAGCGAGTGTGGACACCTACACGGAAGAGCAAATCCTGAATGAGTTGCGGCGGATGATGCAAGGCCGCACGACTATCCTGATCTCGCATCGGATCTCAACGGTGAGGCAGGCGGACCGGATTGCGGTTCTGGTCAAAGGGCGCATCGTCGAATCGGGGACGCACGAACAGCTGCTGGCGCGGGACGGGTACTATGCGGGACTTTTCCAGAAGCAACTGCTCGAAGAAGAGATTGCGGTCGCAGGATAAAGACCTGGTTTAGCGTTCGGCTGCCGTTCTCCTCGATGCTATCTGCGGCCAGGTTGTTTTTGCGGCTCGCCTAAGCCATCCACTGACAGGAATCCGGCAAGGCTCCATCGCCGCCTTCATAGCGTTCGCGCTTGCCCTTGATCGGTGGAAGGGCGGCGGTGGTGATTCTCTCTTCAACGGTTCTCAGATTGATGGGGACCATCTTTTGAGCGGCGGGATCGAGGGCGACCTGCTGCCAGGCCTCGCGCACATTGCGGATATAGGCGATCGCCTGAAGCAGTTTGTCTTTGGACCGTTCCTGGGAGCCCTGGAGCGCAAGGGCAAACATAGCGGTGTAGAAGTCGCTGAGCGACTTGGCGGGTGTGCCGCCGACGTCCATCCGCAGACGCGCCTGCAGGTGGATGAGAATGTCGAAGACGCGCTTGATGGCGCGGCGGCGGCCGCGGCCGTCCCCGGCCTCGATGGCCTCGATGGCGCGATAGAGGAAGCGCACCATGCCATCGTAGAGGGCGATGATCAATTCGACACCGTTCAGCCCGGCCAAGGCCTGCTGCTGATAGTTCATCGTGTCCTCGTCTCTCCGGGGTTAGCCGGAGGTGCTCTCGTTGTAGCCTGTGATCGCGGAATAGAGTTCGTTAACTTCTTGCAATTGATCGGGGATCGCCTGCAATTCCTGGTTGGCGGTGTTGAGTTCGGTGGTCAGGTTGGTTTTATCGGTGGCAATGATGGCGTCTTCATTGCTGACATTGGTATTGAGGGTGGTCTCTTCACTTTTGTTTTGAGCGAGCGCGAGATCGAGGGTACCGCTGGGGTTGCTGCTGCTGAGATTGTTCAGCAGGGTCGTCAAGGTGGAGCCGAAGAGGTCCGCATTCTGGAAGAATGCGGTGGCGTCGCTGTAGTTGCTGTTGAGCGCGGCGGTCAGCGTGTCGCTGTCGAGAGAGAGGGTACCGTCCTGGGCGGTCGCAATGCCGAGCTGGGAGAGGGAGGTGACGCTGCCGGTGCCGTACTGGGCGCTCAAGGTGGTCTGCAGCTGCTCCTGCAGCTGGGCAAGCACCGGGCTGCCGTAGAGGGGCTCGGGGTTGCCGGAAGAATCGTTCCCCTCCTGCGCGGCGATGGCGTGAAAGGCGGTGTTGTAGTCGGTCACGAAGGTATCCAAGGCGCTGGTCACTGCCGAGGTATTGTTGGTGATGACGACCTGGACATCCTCAGTGGTAGCGGGAACCGAGAGCAGTTGAAAGGTGACGCCGGGGATGGCGTCGGAGACGGTGTTGCTGCCGCTGGTGACGGCGACGCCGTCGACAGTCAGGGAGGCATCGACGCCATCCTGGATGGTGGTGAGGGCGAGCGCAGGGCTGCCGGTTGAGCCGACATCGGCCGTAGTGTCGTCTAAGGTGCTGCTGACGGTAAGCTGGCCGGCGGTGCCGCCGGTAGCGCTGACGAGCGAGAGCCGGGAGCCCGTGGTGTCGGTAATGACGTTGGCGGTAACGCCGATGCCGGCGGCATTAATGGCGGCGGAAAGCCCGGCGAGGGTCGGGTTGGCGGAGTCGACATCGATGGTCTGCGCCGTCCCGGCGCCGACCTGGATGGTGACCGCGCCGGTGAGCGTGTCGCTGGTGCCGACGACCGCCGTATCGGCCGAGGAGGTCTGGGCGAGATTGCCGACAATCACCGTGTGAGTGCCGGCGACCGCGCTGCTCGAGGCTGAGGTGAGCGAGAGCACGCCAGTGTCGGAACTCGAGCCTTCTTTGTTGGCGAGCACGCCGGTGGGATCGGTCAGCGCTTGGAGGTCGGTCGTCAAGGTGGAGAGATCGCCGCCCAGGCTGGTGAAGACGGTATCCTGCGCTTCGAGCGCGGTGAGCTGGGTCTTCCAGGGCGTCTCGATCGCCTGCAAATTGGTGACGATCTCGCCGACAGTCGTGGTGACGTCAAAGCCAGTGCCGCCGGTGGGATTGCCGAAACTGAGACCGATCGCGCCCATTGCGCCTCCGTTGCGATTGCGTTAGTTCAATTCATGCGCCGTGATTGGGCCGCCGAGATTAGGTTGTCCTTAGGCGTTATCGGCAAAGCGCCCCATGTCTCAAATGCGAGACCTGGGGCACCCGGAGTTGTTGGTTGTGGGGAGATTGCTGAACCGCAGATTTTTCGCTTTATTGAGGAGGACAGTCGTTTTTCGACGATGCAGGGTGTGCAATGGCGCGAAGTGCCCGGCGGGAGAAAGTTAGAAGCTCTTAAAAAGAGCGGGCGGAGGACGCGGCCTGTTTTGACCTTGCGCTCCGCCCTTTGGTGGTCGAACGGCGTGGGATTATTGCAGCAGCTTGAGGACTTCCTGCTGAACGCTGTTGGCCTGAGCGAGAGCGCTGATGCCGGTTTGGCTCAGGATCTCGTACTTGGAGAGGTTCGAGGTGGCCGCACCGTAATCGGTCGCGGTGATGGAGTTTTCGGCCGAGGCCACGTTGACGTTCTGGGTGGTTTCGACGTTGGAGACGGCGGTGAGGGTGTTGATGTTCGCGCCGACCGCGCCGCGCTGGTAAGCTACGTCGCCGATTGCCGCATAGATCTTGGTGAGGGCGCTGGCTGCGTCGGCATTGGTGTTGAGGTCGGTGCCGGCGAGTTGGACACCGGCCGTCGCCGCGCCGGTGTTGGCTCCCGCCACGGCCGCCACGTTATCGGTGACGCTTCCCGAGAAGCTGAAGTTAGAGGCCGCTCCGGTTGCCGTCGCCGTCACGACGACATCGGCCGCTGAGGACGTTCCTGGATACGAGGCGGTGCCACCGGCGGTAACCGTGTAAGCCGATCCCACGGCTGTCTGCAGATCGGCGATCAACTGGGTCTGGGTGTCGCTACCGCCGGTGCCGCTGAACTTGACAGCGGTCGTGACGCCGCCGATGGTGACGGCCAGACCATTGTCAGTAAAGGAGTCACCCGTACTGGCCGCATTGATCTGATACTGTTCCGCGGCGTCGGGGGAGTAGGAGACGGCGTTGCTGGCGATGCCGGTCTGGGTGACGGTGACGGCTGCGGCAGTGCCGGTGTTGTCATATAACAGATTTGCGTTTTCCAGGGTAACGGCATTTGCGGTGCCGGTCAGGCCGGTGATCGTCAAAGTGCCGTTTGTCGCGGTGGCGGAAGCAATCGTGCTGCCCAGGGCGCTGCTGATCTGTGTTGCCAGTTGTCCGAGGGTTTCTCCCGCCGTCGGTACCGCGATGTTGTAGGTGTTTCCCCCGACGACGATGGCGAAAGGATTGGTGGAGTTGGCGGTAATGACGTCGGTATTGGCGGTGGTGCTGGTACTCGCCAAGGTGTAGACGTCTGCGGCGGCCGCTGCAGCTGTGGTGGCGGTGGTTCCCACCACTGTATTGATGGGCAGGGCGGTGAGCGACGAGCTCGAGCCGCTGGCGCCCGGGGCGGTGACGCCGACGCCGGTTGCGGTGCTCAACGAGCCGACCCCGACGTTGTAGTTGGTCGTGCCGGTGGTGGTGCCGTCACTGGTGAAGATGCTGGTGCTGCCGGCGCTGAAGACCGCATTGCCGTTGAAGACGGTGGAGCTGCCGATGGTGTTGATCTCGCTCAGGATGTCGCCATATTCCTGCTGGGCGGCGGAGAGCTGGGAGCTGTCGAGAGTTCCGTTGCCGGCCTCGGTCGCGAGCGTGATGGCGCGGGTGAGCAGGCTGGTGACCTGGGAGAGCGCGCCGTCGGCGACCTGCAGCAGGCCGACACCGTCGGTGGCGTTGGTGGAAGACTGGGTGAGGGCGGCCGAGTTGGCCGACAGGCCGTTGGCGATCGAGAGGCCGGCGGCGTCGTCGGCGCCGGAGTTGATGCGCGAACCGGTCGATAACTGCTGCAGAGTGGTCTGCAGGCTGGCTTGCGTGGATGTAAGACTATTCTCCGCGTAAATTGCCGAGATGTTATTCAGGACACCCAAAGACATGGTTCTGCTCCTTAGTGCTCGAGATTGATTTGCACGGCTTCCCTGCTTTGGGTGCCTGACCGGTCACGAACGATTTCGCTCCGGGTCACCTTGCGGAAGGAGCCGCGTTACCCACTGCCCTCATCGGCGACCCCCTAGAGCACTTTAGGTTTTGGGGTCGGGGCGGCTCCGAGCTAACCCCTTTTGCGCGAATCTTCAGTTCCGTTTTGGTACATGTCGGCCCCGGGATTGGCTCTTTCCTTAGAGCTTCGACAGGGTTAAGTAGCGGCCCGTCGTCTCTCTCCATCTTTTGGGCAAGTTTTCGCCTGTACCGCCGATGAAGAGGACGGGAAGACGAGGAAGGCGGACGGAATGATTGAACTGACGCGGCTGAACGGCAGTCCGCTCTTCGTCAACTGCGACTTGATCAAGTGGGCCGAGGCGGCGCCTGACACCATGCTGACTTTGATCAGCGGAGAAAAGGTTGTGGTCAGGGAATCTTGTGCGGAGGTCGTGGAACGGGTGAATGCGCAGCGTGTGAGGTTGCTGGGAGAGGTGGCGAGGATGACGCCGGGCGCGGGGCCATTGCCTCAGGTTGCGGCGGCGGCATCGTTTCACCAGCCTTGGACCCGCAATATGGCCGCTGCCCAGGACACGCGCATGCTGGATTCGGACCAGGAGATGGAAACGAGCTAGTCGGCATTAAGGCAAACCGGTTCAGAACCCGAACGCGGACGAAAGACTTCAGGACTCATTCAGGCCCCATGGACACAAGCAGCGTACTCGGAATCTTGGTCGCCGTTACCGGCATTATGGCCGGTCTTTTGATCGAGGGCGGCAGTTTGCGCCAGGTGCTGCAGCCGACGGCGATGATGATCGTTTTTGGCGGCACGCTGGGTGCGGTGATGCTGCAGTTCCCGCTGGCGACCGTGCTGGCCGCCTTTCGGAAGGTGGTGCAGGTCTTTGTCGGGGGCAAAAAAGACGGCGACCAGGCGCTGAAGCAGATCATCAGCTTCGCCAACAAGGCGCGCAAGAGCGGGATCGTATCGCTCGATCAGGACCTAAAGAGCATTAGCGATCCGTTTCTGAAGCAGGCGATCATGCTGGCGGTGGACGGCACGGAGCCGTCGGAGCTGCGCAAGATCATGGAGATCCAGATAGAGAACCGCGCCGAGGACGATGAGCGGATTCCGGCTGTTTTCGAATCGGCCGGGGGCTTTTCGCCGACGATCGGCATTATCGGTGCGGTGCTTGGGTTAATCCAGGTCATGCAGCATTTGGACAAGATCGACGAGGTGGGCAAGGGGATTGCGGTCGCCTTTGTCGCGACGATCTACGGGGTGGGCGCGGCGAACCTGATTTTGCTGCCCTCGGCGGGCAAGTTGAAGATTCGCATCCAGGAGGAACGCATTCACAAAGAGATGGTGCTGGAGGGTGTGATTTCGATTCTAGAGGGCATGAATCCGCGGATGATCGAGATCAAGCTGCAAAGCTTCCTGGTGGAAGACAAACTGCGTAAGGCTCCGGCGAGGGCGTAAGCCTAACGATTGAGGCGAGCATGAGAAAGAAGAAGGCGAAGCCGCATGTGAACCATGAGCGATGGCTGGTCTCGTACGCCGACTTCATCACGTTGATGTTTGCGTTTTTTGTCGTCATGTATGCGACGTCGAAGGCGGACGTCAAGAAACAGGTGCAGATGGCCGACTCGATCGACTCGGCCTTTCGGACGTTAGGTCTTTTCCAACAGATACCGACCAAAAACGGGGCCTCGGGGCTGGCGCACAATAAAGAGGGCCCGGTGACTCCGATGAACATCGTGATGGGTGATGAGCTGATGGCGCCGCCGGCGGTCAAGGTCGATCTGCAGAAGCTGCAGGAGCGTCTGTCGGGGATGCTGTCGAACCAGATCGCGGACCATGTGGTTTCGATGAGGATCGGCCGGGACGGGCTGGTAATTTCCCTGCGAGAGGCCGGGTTTTACGACAGCGGCGCGGCGGTGGTGCATCCCGCTTCGCTGCCTACGTTAAACAAGATTGCGACCGCGCTGGCGAGGACGCCCTTCGATATTCGCATCGAGGGCCATACCGACAATATTCCGATCCATACGGAGCAATTCGACTCCAACTGGGAGTTGTCCACGACGCGGGCGACCCGTCTGACGCGAATCTTTGTCGCGGACGGCTTTGCGTCCTACCGTCTCTCTGCTTCGGGGTATGCGGAGTTTCACCCCGTCGCCCCGAATGACACGGCAGAAGGCCGGAGCCAGAACCGGCGGGTGGATATTATCGTGCTGCCGCGCACAACCATCGATCATGCCGAGTTGAACCTGCCTTCGCAGGCGCCGGTTGCCGCGCCATCAACACGGAAGGCGCCCCTGCGCTGAGAGGGCTCCAGCTGCGCAGCTTTCCTCGTTATGATGGATGCTGCTTATGTCGTCTGAATCGCCAATACGCCGCCAGGCGGAAGAGCTCTATTACCAGGGGGTCGACCTTGTAGCGGCGGGGAATGCGGCCGGCGCCGCACAGAGATTCAGCGCGGCACTGGAGCTGAACCCGGACCTGCTGGACGCGATGCATGGCCTGATTCGCGCGCTGCAGGATGTGGGCGACTACGATGCGGCGATCGCCACGGCCCAGGGGTTAATCGCCCGCGACGCGGAGGACACGTTGGCCCACACCAGCCTTTCGATCCTCTACCAGCACAAGGGGATGGTACCCGAAGCGGAGGCAGAAGCGCTCAAGGCGAAGCTGCTTGGCTGGAAACTGGAGCTGCGCGGATCGCGTGGAGTTTCGGCGGGCGAATGAAGGCCGTCAGACCTGGCCAGACCAGGGGCCGCGCGACCCGGCAACTTCGCGCGATCTATGATCGGCTGGTTGCGGTCTATGGGCCGCAGCAGTGGTGGCCGGCCGCGACGCCCTTCGAAGTAGTGATCGGCGCTTACCTGACGCAGAATACGTCGTGGCGTGGCGTCGAGCGATCCATTCTCAATTTGGCGGAAGCGGGGGCTCTGAGTGTTGCCGGCATCCGCGGGCTGGCGGACGAGCAGCTGCGGCTGTTGATCCGGCCTTCCGGATATATGGTGCGCAAAGGCGCGGCATTGAAGGCCTTTGTGACGCTGCTGGATCGGGAGTACGGCGGTTCGCTTGACGGCCTCGCATCGGAACAGGCTGCGGTGGCTCGCGGCAAGCTGCTCGCTTTACCGGGTGTCGGGCCGGAGACCGCGGACGCGATTCTGCTGTATGCGCTGGGGCAGCCGGCGATGGTAGTCGATGAATATCTTCGCCGGGTGACGACGCGGCACGAACTGGCCGCCGAGACGGCAAAGTATGGAGAGATCCAGGCGCTGGCGCTGGCGGCTCTCGAAGAGGAAGCGCCGGAGGGCCTGGTGCAGCATTGCAACGAGTTTCACGCCTTGATCGTGATGGTGGGCAAGACGCACTGTGGACCGCGGCCAAAGTGCGAGGGCTGTCCGCTGGCGGAGTTCCTGCCGAAGCGGCGGCGTAAGCCGGGCTTCGGCGATACCGTTGTACTCTGAAAGCATGTCTGCCAATCCGCTCTATGTCGCCACCAGCAATTCCGGCAAGCTTCGGGACTTTTCTGCCGCCGCTCAGGCCCACGGATTCGCCCTGGTTCCGATGCCTTGCATGGACCGGATTCCGCCGCCAGTCGAGGACGAACTGACGTTCAAGGGCAATGCCTGCATCAAGGCGGTCTACTACAGCCGGCTTGCGCCGGGGATCGACATTCTGGCCGATGATTCGGGACTGGAAGTGGACGCTCTGGATGGCGGCCCCGGCGTACGTTCGGCCCGCTATGCGGCCGATGCCGGCATCTCCGGCGCGAGCCATGACGAAGCGAACAACCTTCTGCTGCTCCAGAAGCTGGCAGATGTTCCAGAGGCCGGGCGCACGGCCCGGTATCGCTGCGTGCTCGCCTATGCCCGCGATGGGGAGTGCCTGTTGACCGCGGACGGCACGGTAGAAGGCCGCATCGCCATGCAGGCCAAGGGCGGCGGGGGATTCGGCTACGATCCGGTCTTCTTCCTTCCGGAACTCGGCAAGACGATGGCCGAAGTGGATCTGGCGACGAAGGACGCGCTCAGCCATCGAGGACACGCTCTTCGCAGTCTTTTTTTAAAACTTAACGAGATGGCCAGATGAGCGCAATACATTTCGTTCCATCCGCCGGGGGAACGTTGGCGCCTTGACTCTGCTTCTCCGCGACACCAATAATGATCTTTGGTAATTCATGCCCGGACGGCGCAATAGCTTTGCCGCCACCTAGATTTCCCAGGAGTTGATTGCATATGGCCACTATCGCCCCCGCCGCTGTTCCGCCGTTACGCGGGGTCCAGCCGCTGCGCGCCGGTCAGGGCAACGCGTTTCTGCTTCGCAAGCTGCATTCCCTGAGCGGCATCGTGCCGATCGGCGCGTTCCTGGTCGAGCACCTGATCTCGAACTTTGAAGCACTCAAGGGCCCGGCAGCATATGCGGCCCAGGTCAAGTTCCTGAATGGGCTGCCCTTTGTGCGCGTGCTGGAGTGGGTATTCATCTTCCTGCCGCTGCTCTATCACGCGCTCTATGGCCTCTACATTACCTTCCGCGGACGGCAGAACGTGAATGTGTATCCGTGGGCCGGCAATTGGATGTATCTCATGCAGCGGGTCACGGGGCTGATCGCCTTCGCTTACATTATCCAGCATGTATGGCGGCAGCGGTTTGCGGGAGTGAGCCTGCCGGAGCATCCGGGCGCGGCATTTCACAAGGTGCAGGTGGAGTTGTCGAACCCCTGGATGCTGGCCGTCTACGCGATCGCGATGATCGCGACCTGCTGGCACTTTGCATATGGCATCTGGCTTTTTGCCGCCAAGTGGGGCATCACGCCGGGCGACCGGGCGCGGAAGCGCTTCGGCTATGCGTGTGCTGCGCTGGGCGCGGTGCTGATGATCGTCGGGCTGGCAAGCCTGTATGCCTTTGTCGGACCTCAGTATCAAAATGCGCCGCCCGATTTAAGTCCAGCGCAAATCAGCGCCGGGGCCATGGCTTCGCCTCCTGCCGGCGGGGACACGCCTGCGTCAAAATAGAAGAGGGGTCCTGTTCCTTCATCCGGAGCGACAGGACGGACCAGTTGTCGGGACACTGAAGTCCCGTGTTACGGAGAAAGGCCACACTTCATGGCAGCAAGTCCTAGAATCATCGTAGTCGGCGGCGGTCTCGCCGGACTGGCCGCAGTCATCAAGATCGCGGAAGCCGGCGGCAAGGTCGATCTGTTCTCCATTGTTCCGGTGAAGCGATCCCACTCCGTCTGTGCGCAGGGCGGGATCAACGCCGCCAAAAACCTTAAGGGCGAGGGCGACTCGACCTGGGCGCATTTTGACGACACCGTCTACGGCGGAGACTTTCTCGGCAACCAGACCCCAATCAAGGCGATGTGCGAGGGTGGGCCGGCAATCATCGATCTGCTCGACCGCATGGGCGTACCGTTTAATCGCACACCGGAGGGCCTGCTCGACTTTCGCCGCTTTGGCGGAACGCTTTTCTCGCGTACGGCTTTTGCGGGCGCGACGACCGGCCAGCAACTGCTCTACGCTCTGGACGAGCAGGTGAGGAGGCATGAGTCCGAGGGCAAGGTCACGAAGTACGAGGGCTGGGAGTTTCTTTCCGCCGTTCTCGATGACAGCAACGTCTGCCGCGGCATCTGCGCGATGAATCTGCGCACGATGGAGGTACGCACCTTTCCGGCAGACGCCATCATACTGGCGACGGGCGGCATCGGCGCGATCTTCGGCAAGAGCACGAACTCAGTCGTCTGCACGGGCTCCGCGCAATCGGCGGTCTACCAGCAGGGCGCTTACTATGCGAACGGCGAGTTTATCCAGGTACATCCGACGTCAATCCCCGGTGAAGACAAACTGCGGTTGATGTCGGAATCAGCGCGTGGCGAGGGTGGCCGCGTCTGGGTGCCGCGCAAGGCGGGCGATGCGCGCGACTGGAAGAGCATTCCTGCTGCGGACCGCTTTTACTTTCTGGAAGAGTGGTATCCGAAGTACGGCAACCTCGTTCCCCGCGACGTAGCGACGCGTGCGATTCACAAGGTTGTCTATGAGCTTGGGCTGGGCATCGATGGGCAGCCGATGGTTTATCTCGACCTGACGCACATCGACCGCGCGACTCTCGACCGCAAGCTGGAGGGCATTCTCGAGATCTATGAAAAGTTTGTGGGCGACGATCCTCGCGAAGTGCCGATGAAGATCTTCCCCGGCATGCATTACACCATGGGCGGGTTGTGGGTCGACTATAACCAGATGACGAATCTGCCCGGGGTTTTTGCTGCCGGCGAGGCCGAATACAACTATCACGGCGCTAACCGGCTCGGCGCCAATTCCCTGCTCTCGTGCATTCATGGCGGCTTTATGGCCGGACCCCAGGCGATCGAATACGCGAAGGGGCTGCCGGCGGCGCAAGGCGATGGTGGGCACTCTGCAGAAAAGAAGCGCCAGGAAGAGATCAACGCGCAATTGACGAGTTCCGAGGGTAATGAAAATCCGTTTAAGATATGGCGCGAGCTGGGCGAGACGATGACCAAGAATGTGACGGTCATTCGCTATAACAAGGCGATTCACGACAGCGATGCGAAGATTTATGAGCTTCTTGAGCGCTATCGCAATATCAACCTGAGCGACAAGAGTTCGTGGGCAAATACCAGCTTTGCGTTTACCCGGCAGCTTTATAACATGCTGCAGCTTGGCCGGGTTGTGGCGCAGGGCGCAGCGTTGCGGGATGAGTCTCGCGGAGCTCATTACAAGCCGGATTTTCCGGAGCGGGACGATGAGAAGTTCCTGAAGACAACCAAGGCCTACTTTGCTCCGGACGCGGACGAGCCGCGTTTCGAGTACGAGGCGGTCGATACACAATTTATCAAGCCAAGGCCACGGCGGTATGACGCGGTGAAGTAAGAGACTCGATCATCATGCATTTTTTCGTCAAGTTAGTTCCGCCTCGGAGCACCTTTGCGCATGACATCAGTCAGAGCGAGCAGGAGATCATGCTGCGGCACGGGGCGTTCTGGACGGAACTGGTACGGCAACGAATTGCCGCAGTCTGCGGCCCGGTGCTCGACCCGGCCGGAATTTACGGAATTGGCGTCATCGAGGCGGAGAGCGAGTTAGCTCTCCGCACGATCCTTGAGCAAGACCCGGGTATCGGCCTGCTGCATTACGAGATCAATCAGATGCGCGCTACGTACGCGGGCCAGCAACCAAATTCGGCGTAACATTGCGGCGATTGCGCCGCAGGGAGAGGGAAATGGCAACAGCGCCAGGCACCATCAAGATCGAGATCAAGCGCCAGGAAGGCCCTGACGGCAAGGCACACTGGGATAAGTTCGAGGTTCCTCACCGCCCCGGGATGAATGTCATCTCGGCGATGATGGAGATTGCCGCAAACCCGGTGACGGCCGACGGGAGGACAACGACGCCGATCGCCTACGATGCCAATTGCCTCGAAGAGATTTGCGGCTCTTGTGCGATGCTGATCAACGGTAAAGCCAGCATGGCGTGCTCGGCGCTGGTCGACAAACTCGCGCAGCCGCTCAAGCTCGAACCGCTGTCGAAGTTCCCCGTAGTTCGCGATCTCTCTGTAGACCGCAGCGTCCTTTTTGAGAACCTCAAGCGCGTGAAGGCCTGGGTCCCGGTCGACGGCACGTACGATCTGGGCCCGGGGCCGCGCATTCTGCCGCAACTGCAGGAAGAGAGTTACCCGCTGTCGCGTTGCATCTCCTGCACGATCTGCATGGAGGTCTGCCCGCAGTTTAACGAGACGACCGGATTTGTGGGTGCGGCGACAATCGCGCAGGTGAAGCTCTTCAACGAACACCCGACCGGCAAGGTGTTGAAGGAAGAGCGCCTGCACGCATTGATGGGAGATGGCGGCATCGCGGATTGTGCCTATGCACAGAACTGCGTGAACGCCTGCCCGAAGCAGCTGCCGCTTACCCGCGCTATCTCCGATGTGAGCCGGGATGTGATTGTGCAAGGGATTAAAGACATCTTTACGCGCTAGGACTGTCTCTTCTCAATCTTTCAAGGCCAGGCGTGTCGCGCCTCCGCAGCATACCTGGCCTTTGGTCGTGACGGCGCTTCTTTCGGCTTGCGTTACAATCCCCCTAACACCCTCGCTCGACCCTTAAACTATGAAAGAATTTTTCGGCATCGCCCTGCTGCTCGCGACAGCGCTCCCGACAGGCGCGCAAACTGTCCCCGCTCCCGAAACGACTCCCATGCCTAAAGCCAAGCCGACTGCATCCGCAATCCATAGCGGCGCCATCGTCATCGATACCCACGCGGACACGACCCAGCGTTTTGTCGATGAAAACTTTGACATGGCAGACCCGCTGAATGGAGGCCAGTTGAATTTCGACTCTGCGAAAGGAGGCAACCTCGGCGCGGAGTTCTTCTCGATCTGGGTCGAGCCCGATCTCTGGAAGGACCACTATGCGCGGCGGACGCTGGAGTTGATCGACTCCGTCTATCAGCAGGCCGCCAAGCACCCGGATAAAATGCGGATGGCTTTCTCCGCGGCGGACATCGTTACGGCTCATCGGGAACATAAGCTCGCGGCGTTGATGGGTATCGAGGGCGGCCACTCGATCGAGGACAGTATTCCCTTGCTCCGGGACTACTACCGGCTGGGCGTTCGATATATGACGCTGACGTGGTCAAACTCCCTCGACTGGGCGGATTCTTCCGGAGACTATACCGACCCCAAGGTGACGCATACCAAGGAAGGCCTGACGGAGTTTGGCAAGGATGTGGTTTACGAGATGAACCGGCTCGGGATGATGGTCGATGTCTCGCATGTGGCGGACAAGACCTTTTATCGAACGCTGGTGATCAGCCGGGCGCCGGTGATTGCCTCACATTCCGGGGCGCGTGCGCTGAGCGATGCACCGCGCAATATGACAGACGACATGCTGCGGGCGGTTGCCGTGAATGGCGGAGTTGTGCAGGTCAACTACTACTCCGCGTTTGTGAGCCAGGCATATCGCGACGCAGACAAGGCGCAGAAACCTGAAGTCGACAAGGCGATCGCGGAGTTCAAAGAAAAGGCCAAGGCTGAGGGCCGCCAGGTCACCTACGGCGATCTGGAAAAGCTGCAGCGGAGCTATGCCGACCGCATTCCGCGACCACCGCTCAGCGCATTGATCGATCAGATCGATCACATTGCCAAGGTGGCCGGAGTCGACCATGTCGGCCTGGGGTCTGACTTCGACGGAGTCTCTGGACAACTGCCGGAAGGAATCAACTCCGCGGCCGACCTGCCCAAGATCACCGCGCAACTGGTGGCGCGAGGCTACTCCGCGGCCGATTGCGACAAGATCCTGGGAGGGAACCTGCTGCGGGTCTTCCGCGAAGTGGAAAAAGTAAGCAAGCAATTGCAGGCGGACAATCGGCCGCGAATTATGGAGAAGCAGCCGTTTGACAAGAAGTAGGCGTGGACGACGCTGGCACCTGCTATCCCGTCAGCAGAACTGGCCCCGGTCCGGGGAAAGCTTCGGCCACCTGGACGCGGTTGCGACCTGACGATTTCGCTCGATAGAGCGCCTGATCAGCGGCTTCGAGCAAATGCACATGCGTGATCTCAGGGTGAGGAACCCTGGTGGCGCAGCCGATACTGAGCGTGATTACGGCGTGAGGCATATTGCCGGGGTGGGGCAGGCAACAAGCCTCCACGGTGTGGCGGATCCATTCGGCCATCTGGCCGGCGCCGGCGATGTCGGTGTTGGGCAGCACAACGGCAAATTCTTCGCCGCCATACCGGGCCAGCAGGTCGGCAGGACGGCTGACTGAAGCGTTAATGGCGGCAGCCACTTGCCGCAGGCATTCGTCGCCTGTCACGTGTCCATAGACGTCGTTGTATGGCTTGAACCGATCGATATCAATCAGCAGCAGCGAGAGATTCGACTGTTCTCTGGCGGCGCGCAGCCACTCGCGGCCCAGGACCAGGTCAAATTGACGCCGGTTGGCTACCCCGGTAAGCGCGTCAGAGCTGGCCATGTGCTCGACTGTCTCAAAAGTCCGCTGAAACTCCTCCTCCTCCTTTTTTCGACGGGAGATATCGCGCGCCACGTTGACAAATCCAGCCGGTTCTCCGCTGTCGTCGAAATAGAGCCGCAAGTTAAACTCGAGCCATAAGTAGCTGCCATCCGCCTTCCTGTAGCGGAACTCTTCCGGGGGCGGGGGAACTCTGTCGTCGCGGTAGGTTTCGAACATATGGCGCAACGGTTCGCTGTCGTCCGGATGCACAAGCTGGTGAAACGTCGTTTCGAGCAGTTGTTCCGGGCGCCACCCCAGCACGTCGACGACTGACGGCGACACGTAATTTCTTTTTCCGTAGAGGTCGTTGAGGAAGATGATGTCGTTCGAGGCCTCAGCCAAGAGCCGGAAGCGCCTCTCGCTGCTCTTCAGGTCTGCCTGCCAACGTTTGCTCTCTGCTCCCAACACTTCGACGATGTACAGCAGCAGCATCGCCATGGCGATAAAGAACTGAAAGATGAGGTCCCGTTCCGCGGCGCCGGTGTGATTGACCAGGCTGATGGGACCGTGGCCGGAGTTGGACAGAAAGCCGCCGAGGACGGAGACCAGCAGCAGTCCAAGCGCGGAGCCGGCGAGTCCCAGTCTGACTCCCAGCAGCAGCAAGAACGGGAGCACTACGAAAAGAAAAGGGAAACTCGTCTGCCAGAAGACGGCGAAGGTCACGGCGCCGAGCAGGGCAAAGAGACCCGCGATCTCGCGCCGAGATCTGTTCTCAAGGCGGTCCCTCTGGTTGAACGCCAGGTAGAGCGGCGTCACCGTCGCCGTGCCGAGAGCATCGGCGGTAAACCAGCGGTGGAAGTCGTGAAGCGTAGGCCAGCCGAATTGGCCTGCCTGCCCAAAAGAAGCAGCGAGCGAGGCGATTGCCGGCGCCAGAAGAACACCGTAAAAGAGAAACGCAACAAGCTGTCGCCTCAATGTGAGATCGGGCTTTGGAGCGATCACGGAATAGAGCAGGAGAGCTCCCAGGATCGCCTCGAGCATATTGCAGGAGCTCAGATACGCGCAGATATACAGCGGATCATTCAAGCTGAAGTTGACACTGAAGTCGATCAGGTAAGCGACGGCAACATACCCCGGCCAATGACGTTTGGGGTTGCAGAGCAAGACTCCCAGCAGAAAACCATTGGTAGGCCATAGAAGCGTCACGCCACCGGCGGCCCAGCTATCCTGGTTCAACTGTCTCGAAGCAAAAGAGAGCAGCGAAAGAAGCAACGCAACTCGAACCAGCCTCGGCAAAGGCGGCATACGGGACGACTTTTCTTCTTCTTTTAGAAGACTCGAAAGCATCGATTGCACCCAATCCTGTGGTATTCCGACCGGGAAGAAGATGCAAGGGGACCGCAAACCCGGATCAAGTCGACGCTCGCCGGTTGCCGCTCGAACACCAAGGGCCGTGAGTCTGGTGGCATTATCTCAAAAGGCACCTTGACAGGCCAGCCAAATGATCACTTTTCGCCGGCGGGACGTAACCTGCGGCGGCGTGAGCTTCCGAATGTGATTCTTCCGCATAGAGGAAGAGCGGCAGGCGAGTTCAAGAGCAGCCGGTTCGCTGGTCTTCTTCCATGGCCATGAGATACCCTGAACAAGGAACACTGCATGAAGCTGATTCGTAACCTGACCCCTTTTGCATTCGCCTGGACTTTTTGCGCCGTGGTTTCGCTGGGCCAGCAGTCCACGCCGACCACCCCCTCCTCGCCACCTCCCGCTCAGCAGTCCACGCCAGCGCCGGCCGAGCCATTGCCAGATGCGCCAACGTCGAACGCGCCGATCGTGCTGCAACCCACCGGGCCGACGGCTGTCTTCGACACCAGCATGGGACGCATCAGTTGCAAGCTTTACGACAAGGAAGCGCCCCAGACGGTCGCCAATTTCATAGGCCTTGCTCAAGGAACGAAGGACTGGACAGACCCGGCTACGCACAAGAAGATGCACAACAAGCCGCTCTATAACGGCACGGTATTTCACCGGGTGATCCCGGATTTCATGATCCAGGGCGGAGATCCGACGGCGACCGGCATGGGCGATCCCGGGTACATGTTCAAGGATGAGTTCAATGACAACCTCAACTTCGATGTACCCGGACGCCTGGCCATGGCCAACTCCGGCCCGGACACCAATGGCTCCCAGTTTTTCATCACCGAAGCAACGCCGGAGCATCTGAACCAGAAGCACACAATCTTCGGCCAGTGCGACGATGCGGGAATCTCTGTGGTCAAGTCGATCGCCCGCGTGGATCGCGACAGCAACGACAAACCGACTACCGACGTCGTGCTGAACAAAGTCACCATTGTGCCGGCTGGCAAGCCGCTGCCGCCCTTACCAGCGGGAACTGCGGTACCGGCACAGACGTCACCTCAACCTAACCAGTAATTCAGCGAATTGCAGCAGGAGAAAACGGATGTCTCTTTCCCCCGGCACCTATGCTGTCTTCACGACCAGCGAAGGCAAGATCACGACGAAGCTTTTTCCCGAACATGCTCCGAAGACCGTAGCGAATTTCATCGACCTTGCGGAGGGCTCGAAAGACTGGACCCACCCGACGGGGGGCAAGAAAACTGGCGAGAAGCTCTACGACGGCACCGTCTTCCACCGCGTGATTCCGGAGTTCATGATCCAGGGCGGAGACCCGGCCGGCAACGGCATGGGTGGTCCGGGCTACAAGTTTGAAGACGAGACCAAGGGATCGCCGCACAAGTTTGACAAGCCGGGCAAGCTGGCGATGGCGAATGCCGGGCCGAATACGAATGGCTCGCAGTTCTTTATTACGCTCGGCAATACGGAGTGGCTGACGGGCAAGCACACCATCTTCGGTGAAGTGGTGGAAGGCCAGGAGATCGTCCAGAAGATATCCAAGGTTGCCCGCAACGGGCAAGACAAGCCGCACAAGCCGGTGGTGCTCGAGAGCATCGTGATTGAGCGGGTGGTTTAGTTCGACGGCTCTGTGTCGGTTGAGCAATAGCAAAGCCCGCTGGATGGCGGGCTTTGTCGTTTCCTGCTGTAGGGGGGAACTAAACGCCGATAACGGCGCAGAGCTCTTTTACCGCGTCGGCGCTCTTCTGCAAGGCTGCCTGTTCGTCCGGGGTGAGCTTGATCTCGATGATCTGTTCGAGGCCGCGAGCGCCCAGTTTGCAAGGGACGCCCACGTACAGATCCTTGATTCCGTACTCGCCCTGAAGGTAAGCGGCGCACGGAAGGATCTTCTTCTTGTCTTTGAGGATGGCCTCGACCATCTCAACAGCTGCCGCTGAGGGAGCGTAATAAGCGCTGCCCGTCTTGAGATACTTGACGATCTCTGCGCCGCCGTCGCGGGTGCGCTGGACGAGGCGCTCGACAGTGGCTGCGTCGAGGAGATCGGTAATTGGAATGCCGGCCACCGTAGAGTAGCGCGGCAGCGGAACCATGGTGTCGCCGTGGCCGCCGAGGACGAAGGCGGTGACGTTCTCGACGGAGACTTTCAGCTCCTCCGCGATGAAGGTGCGGAAGCGAGCGGAGTCCAGGACGCCGGCCATGCCGATGACGCGCTCGCGGTTGAAGTTCGCCTGCTTGAACGCGGCCTGGGCCATGGCATCGAGCGGGTTGGAGACGATGATCAGGATGGACTCGGGGGAGTGAGCGGTCACCTTGCCGACGACATCCGACATGATCTTGTAGTTGGTATTCAACAAGTCGTCGCGACTCATACCGGGCTTGCGGGGGATGCCGGCAGTGATGACGACGATGTCGGAGTTTGCCGTGTCGGCGTAGTCGTTGGATCCAAGGATGTGGCTGTCGCGCTTCTCGATAGGCATAGCTTCGAGCAGATCGAGCGCCTTGCCCTGGGGAACCCCTTCGACGACGTCGATTAGCACGACATCAGCCAACTCCTTGGCGGCGATCCAATGGGCGGCGGTGGCGCCGACATTTCCCGCGCCGACGATTGTTACTTTCTTGCGCATAGTTCTCCCTTGTGCTTCCTTCATTCTAAACGCCAGCATCTGGCGCTGGAGTCTGGCCGAGGCGCAACTGTTCGATGACTCGGATATGTGCTCAGGAGCAGGCCAATTACATATTCTCAATCATGCGTGTGGCGAACTCGCTGGTCTTTGCCTTGGTCGCGCCCTGCATCTGGCGCTCGAAGTCGTAGGTGACGAATTTCTGCCCGATGGTTTTTTCGAGAGAGGATTCGATCAGCTTTGCTGCTTCGGGCCAGCCAAGGAATTCAAACATCATCACGCCCGAGAGCAGCACCGAGCCGGGGTTGATGACGTCTTTGTCGGCGTATTTCGGGGCGGTGCCGTGCGTCGCTTCAAAGACGGCATAGCCGTCGCCAATGTTGGCGCCGGGCGCGATGCCGAGGCCGCCGACCTGGGCCGCGGCGGCGTCAGAGATGTAGTCGCCGTTGAGATTGGGGGCGGCGAGCACACTGTAGTCCTCAGGGCGAATGATGATCTGCTGGAAGATGGAGTCGGCGATGCGGTCGTTGATGAGCACCTTCTGCTTCCACTTGCCGCCGCCGTGGCTTGCCCCGATGGTGTCGAGAACATGCGCGATCTCCGCGTAGAGCTCTTTGCGGAAGGCGTCGGAACCGAACTCCAGGCCGGGTTCGATCAAGGCTGCATTCTGCTCGATGGTGAGGCCGGCATTGGCATCCTTGTTGCCGAGGATCCAGCTTTCCCGCTCGGTCACGACGGAGTCGCGAAACTCGTCGACGGCAACTTCGTAGCCCCATTCGCGAAAAGCGCCTTCCGTGAATTTCTGAATGTTGCCTTTGTGGACCAGGGTGACGGTTTTGCGGCCCGACTCGATGGCGTGCTTGATGGCGTAGCGCACCAGGCGCTTGGTGCCGAAGATAGAGATCGGCTTGATACCGACGCCGGAGTCGGCACGGACGCGCTTCTTGGTGGCTTTGAGCAGGTCTTCGTTGAGGAAGTCGATGAGCCGCTTGGCGTCGGCAGTTCCCTCTTTGAACTCGATGCCGGCGTAGACGTCTTCGGTATTTTCGCGGAAAAGCACGACGTCGAGCTTCTCGGGATGCTTGACCGGGCTGGGCACGCCGGCGTAGTACTTCACCGGGCGCACGCAGGCGTAGAGATCGAGAATCTGCCGCAGTGCGACGTTGAGCGAACGAATGCCGCCGCCGACGGGGGTTGTGAGCGGCCCTTTGATGGAGACGCGCAGGTCGCGGGCGGCGTTGACGGACTCGTCGGGCAGCCAGTTTCCGAATTCGCTATAGGCTTTTTCGCCGGCATAGATCTCATACCATTTGACGGAGCGTTTGCCGCCGTAGGCCTTGGCTACCGCCGCGTCAAAGACACGCTGCGACGCCTTCCAGATATCGCGGCCGGTACCGTCGCCCTCGATGAAAGGAATGATGGGATGATCGGGGATATTGAACTTGCCGTCGGCATACTGAATGGCCTCGCCGTCTGCCGGGAGGGGAAAACCGTTATAGCTGCTTGGCATGGATCGGGGTGTCTCCGAAGAAGGGAAGAATAAGCACGCAAATCAGAACAACTGAGGCTAACACCTGCCCGCGAGGAGTGGCAACGGCGGCGGCCGGGAACCAAAGATGGCTGGGCCTGTCCGCGGCCACCGTTCTTAGAGGTCTGTCGGCGCTTGCGGGCCCATCTCCCGAATCGGCTCGTCGATTTCAGCTTCGGCGAGGAGGCTGCGCAGGTTGAGCGCGCGGGTCGACATCCTCACGCTGCCGTCCTCCGCGCGCGGCCACTGCTCGCGCGGACGGTCCCAATAGAGCTCGACTCCGTTGTCATCCGGATCGCGGAGATAGAGAGCCTCGCTGACGCCGTGATCGCTCGCTCCGTCGAGCATGACGTCGGCTTCGATCAAGCGGCGCAGGCCATCGGCAAGGCTGGCCCTGGTGGGATAGAGAATCGCAAGATGGTAGAGGCCGGTGGCGCGCGGAGGAGGCGGAGCCCCGCCGAGGCTCTCCCAGGTATTCAGGCCGATGTGGTGGTGATATCCGCCGGCGGAGATGAAAGCGGCGCCGTCGCCGAGTCGCTGTATCAGTTCAAAACCCAGAACGCCGCAGTAGAAACCAAGGGCAAGGTCGAGATCGGCGACTTTGAGGTGAATGTGACCGATCCTGGCGCCGGCTGCGATGGGACGAGGTTTTTTGACCGGAGTAGCTGGCATGATTTTCGCGCCTCCCTTATATACTTTGAATTTTTAGAGTGCGTCGTCACGGCGCACGGCTCAGAAAGTGACACGCTTTGAACCTTCGAACGATCATGGCTTCCACTGCTCTCGCTTTTTCGATCGCTGCCGCTGCCGATACCCTGCCCGCGCTGATGCCGCTGCCCTCTTCGGTGCAGACAGGGGAGGGAGTGTTCCCGCTGGCCGCCGGTTTCAGCGTTGCCTACAGCCAGGCGCCGGATCAGCGGCTGACTGCGGCAGTCCAGCGCATGCTGGCGCGCCTGCAATATGCCTCGGGAGTGGCGGTGGCGCGAGCGGCCGTCGCAACTGCTTCCGCGAGCTTGACGATCGCCGTCACTGGCCCAGATGCAGCCGTGCAGAGCCTTGACGAAGATGAATCGTACAGCCTGTCGGTGACGCCGCGGGCCATTTCTCTCCAATCCAGCTCGGTAGTCGGGGCGATGCATGGGATGGAGACGCTGCTGCAACTGGTCGAGTTCGAGAATGCGCAGCCAGTTCTGCCCGCGGTAACGATCGAGGACAAGCCCCGCTTCCGCTGGCGCGGGCTGATGATCGACACTGCACGCCACTTCGAGCCGGTCGACGTGATCAAGCGCAATCTCGACGGCATGGCGCTGGTCAAGCTGAATGTCTTTCACTGGCACCTGAGCGATGACCAGGGCTTTCGGGCCGAGAGCAGGAAATTTCCGAAACTGACCGGCGCCGGTTCACGCGGTGAGTTTTACACGCAGGAGGAAATGCGCGACGTGGTCGCGTATGCGCGGGCCCGCGGCATTCGCGTGATCCCGGAGTTCGACATCCCGGGACACACGGTAAGCTGGCAGGCAGGCTATCCCGAACTGGGCAGCTCCGCAGGACCGTTCGAGATCCCGGACCGCTTCGGCGTCCACGATGAGGCACTCGACCCGACTCGCGAGAGTACCTACAAGTTTCTCGATACGCTGATTGGCGAGATGGCCGGCATCTTTCCGGACGCGTATTTTCACATCGGCGGCGACGAGAACAACGGCAATGCCTGGCGGGCCAACCCAAAGATCGCCGCATTTATGAAGGCGCACGACTTTAAGGACACGGATGCCTTGCAGGTCTACTTCAACAGCCAGCTTCTCAAGATCGTGGCCAAGCACGGCAAGCACATGGTCGGCTGGGACGAGGTCTTCACGCCGGGACTACCGAAGGATGTCGTCATCCAGTCGTGGCGGGGCCAGGAATCGCTGACGAAGAGTGCGGCCCAGGGATACCAGGGGCTGCTCTCGGCCGGATATTATCTCGACGGCATGGCGACGGCGGAGAAACACTTTCTGGTAGACCCGGTTCCGGCGGATACCCCGCTGAGCCCGGCAGACCAGCAGCACATTCTGGGCGGCGAGGTGGCGATGTGGGCCGAGCAGATCAATGCCAACACCATCGACTCGCGCATCTGGCCTCGCGCCGCTGCGATCGCCGAGCGCTTCTGGTCGCCGCAGAGCGACCGGAATGTGACGAGCATGTATATGCGTCTGCAGCCGATTTCGCTGGAGTTGGAGACGGCCGGCCTGACTCACATTTCAGGGCCGCAGAAGATGCGGCGCAACCTTGCTCAGGCGCAGGATCCCGCTGACCTGGAGACGCTGGCTTCAGTCCTCGAACCGGTAAGCTTTCACGAGCGCTATCAGCTGCAGCATACCGATGCGCGCACTCCCCTCGATCGCCTGGTAGACGCGCTTGCGCCGGACCCGCCGTCGCGCTTTGAACTCCTGCAGCAGGTTGCAGCTGCAACGAGCGGCGCTGCCGGCGCCACGGCGGCAAGGCAACTGCTGCGGCAGCGCTTTCAGTCCTGGATTGCGGCAAGCGCCGGGCTGGGCGTAGTTCTGAGCGCGTCGCCAAGACTCTCGGACGCCGAAACTCGCGGACAACAACTGGGCGCATTGGGCCAAGCCGGATTGCAGGCTTTGGATGCCCTCGACGGTAAGCCGCTACCTTCGGGATGGGCCGAGCAGCAGAACCTGCTGCTGGCGGGGGCGGCAAAGCCAGTCGCGCTCACCAGTTTCGCCGTGCTGCCTGCACTGCAAGAGCTGATGAATCGTGCAGCGGGAGCGAAACCGCAAATACCGTAAATGCCAAACCGTAAACACCGGCAGAAACAATTCAAAGTAGAATCACCAGTTGCCTGGGAGCTCCTTCATGAAACTTCTGAATTTTCGTTTTGCAGCACTCTGTTCGACAACAGTCTTTGCTGCCAGCCTCTCGCTTGCCCTTCACGCCCAGACCGCTGCCCCGGTGCGGGTTGCGGTCGTGGGCCTCGAGCATGGCCACGTCGGCGGCTTCTTCGACGGCCTGAAACAACACCCCGAGGTCCAGCTGGTCGGCATTGTGGATGCCGATGCGGGTCTCTCGGCCACCTATGAGAAAAAATACGCGTTCGATCACAGCCTCTTCTTCACAAATGTGGATGCGATGGTCGCGGCACAGAAGCCGCAGGCGCTGCTGGTTTTCACCAGCATCAACGGCCATCGCAAGGCGATCGATGATGCCGCGCGCAATCACCTTACCGTCATGGTCGAGAAGCCGCTGACCATGTCGCTCGCCGACGCGCTGGCCATTCGCGAAACCGCCTCCAAAGCGCACATTCAGGTGCTGGTGAACTATGAGACGACCTGGTACTCGAGCAATCGCGCGGCTTATGACGAAATCGAACAGGGCAAGCTTGGCGATCTGCGCAAGGTCGTGATTCATGATGGGCATGAGGGGCCGAAGGAGATCCACGTTCAGCCGGAATTTTTCAAATGGCTCAATGACCCGGAGCAGAACGGGCAAGGCGCGCTCTACGATTTCGGCTGCTACGGGGCCGACTTGATGACGTGGTTCATGCACGGGGAGGCGCCGATCTCGGTGACGGCTGTCGGTCAGACGGATAAACCGGGAATCTACGATGTCTACGACGACGCGACGGTGATTCTTCGTTACCCCAAGGCGCAGGCGGTGCTGATGCCCTCGTGGAATTGGCCCTTCGCCCGGAAAGACTCTGAGATCTATGGCGCTACCGGCTACCTGATTACCGTTGGCCCGAGCAACCTGCGGCTGCGCCTCGCCGGTGAAAAGGAAGAGTCAACCGCGACGGCGCCCCCTTTGAGCCCTCCTGACCAGAGTTCCATGCAGTACCTGGCTGCGGTCGTGAATGGTCAACTGGCACCCAAGGGCGATCTGAGCGCGCTCGACACCAACATGGTCGTCATGCAGATACTCGACGCCGCGCGAGAGTCGGCAAAGACGGGAAAGACGGTTATGCTGAAGCCGCTGCCGCACTGAGACCCCAGAGCCGTTTGTTGAGGGGGTGCATCGCGCGAGCGTGCGCATCGGCTCGGTGAGGCTGAAAGGCGTTATCCTGAGATGTGAAAGCCCATCGTAAACTCATCGCTTCGGCGGCCTTGCTGGCGATCGGGGTGTGCTACTCGCATGCCCAGCAATATGCCGCCGACCGCAAGGGCCTCGGTTCGGCCGCCCAGAATGCGCCTGAGTATCTGAAGCATGCAGGCATCGACCAGAACCTCAATCACCTGCTGCCGCTCACTGACCATTTTCGTGACGAGGCCGGCAACGATACGGCCTTTGGCGCTTACTTTGGAAAGCGCCCGGCAATGCTCGCTCTCGTCTATTTCAAGTGCCGGATGCTTTGTCCGCAGGTACTTCGCGGCATGGCCGGCTCTCTGAAACAGACTGGCTTCCATGCCGGCCATGAGTACGACATTGTGGTTGCGAGCATCGACCCGACCGACACGCCGGCTGATGCCGCAACAGCCAAGCAGGACTTTCTGGCGAAGATGGGTCTGGCCGCGACCGACCCTGCCGCCGCCAACATTCACTTTCTGACTGGACCGCAAAGTTCCATCAACGATCTGGCCGAGGCGACCGGGTTTCACTACATCCGGGTACCCGGCCCGGACGGACAGATGAACCAGTTTGCCCACTCGAGCGTGGTCATGATTGCCACTCCCGATGGACACATGTCGAAATATCTCAACGGCATCGATTACCAGCCGCGGGACGTGCGCCTGGCCCTGATCGAGGCCAGCAACGATCACATCGGCACGGCAACGGACGCGGTGCTGCTCTACTGCTGTAACTACACTCCCAGCGAGGGCCGGTACACGGTATCGGTGCTTCGAATCATGGGCCTGGCGGCCATGGGTTCCGTCCTTGCTTTAGGAATGATGATCTTTTTACTGGGTCGCAAGCCTGCTTCGCAGCGGCCTGCCTGAGGGAAGGCGTTCGCTCAACCACAGAGTGACATGCGAGAGTGACATGCGGGCTGATTCGGCCAGATAGATGGATGGGGTTCGATACAGCAAGAGGGAGCCAAAGCGGCTCCCTCTTGCTGATTACCGGCTGAAGCTCAATACCGGTAGTAGTAGCCCGGGCCATAAGCAACGGGATAGCGGTAGCCGTAATAGTAGGCTGGCGGCGGCGGCGGATAGCCGTAGGGATATCCGTAGCGCGGGCGCAGCTGCGGCCGTCCCGGATAAGCGGTCGAGGCTAGCCGCTGAGCTTCCTGCGGCGAGACGGGGGTTACGGTCAGCGGCGCAGTCAGGTGGAAGTTCAAGACCGCTTCGGCCGGGACGAACATGCGCGGACCATTGGTTGCGGCAGAAGCGCCGGCTCCGACGAGACCGCCGACGCCCGCACCAATGGCTGCGCCGGCGCCACCGCCGGCGAGCGCTCCGATGAACGCGCCAACACCGGCGCCGCCCACGGTATTCGCAGCGGAGTAGCCGCCCTTCCCTGGGCCTTGCCCGGTCCAGGCGTCAGTGGGTAAAGGATAAATCTGGCCGTTGAGGTTGATGTTGGTGAGGCCGAGCTGAAAGCCTTGTTTCCCGGCCAGATCGCCCTTGTTCGTCTTGGTGTCGATGACCTGTCCGGTGATCACTGCACCGCGGGGAAGTGCGAGCACGCCGCCCTGGTAGACATCCGCGGCAACGGTAGCCTGGAAGACCTGGCCAGGCTTGACGCGGGTGGAATCGAGGGTTTCACTTGTCCTGATCTGAAGCAGGGTTCCGCTGGGGATAGTCACGGGACCGACCGGCTGCTGAGGAGCAGCCTGGGCGTAACCCTGAGGTTGCTGGGAATTACCCGGCCCGTAACCAGGGTACTGGCCAGCTTGATTCTGAGACGGGTACTGGCCGGCCTGACTGGGGGGAGGCGGTGCGTACTGTCCCTGATCTTGCTGAGACGGCATTTGGCCCTGTCCCTGATCCGGCACAGGCGGCGGCTGCCCCTGACCGGCATCATCTGGCGGTACCTGTGCCATATTCCGGCTGGCTGGATCGTAATTCGGATCCTGCTGCTGATTGGCATTTGGATTGGCCGGCTGGTTACCTGCCTGGGCAGAATCTGGCAGGGCGGCTGCGCCTACAGTCAGATTATTTGTGACGGAACGGACGCCGTTTACCCGGTACATGAGGGATTCGGCCAGTTCCTTTGACGCCTCGTCGCGCACATTGCCGGAGATAGTGACATCTCCTTCAATCGTCGCGGCGGTAATCTGCTGGTCCTTGAGAGACTTTGAGTTTGCCAAAGCGTAAGCGACATCACTTTGAATGTCGGAATCGGAGCGGCCGGCCGTCTGCGCTGCCTGCGCCCAGACCCGCGGAGTCGCCACGACGGCCGTTAGGCCGGTCGATAATACTGCAGCCAATGTCAGCTTCGCGCTGAGGCGGGTGAGGTTCATTCCGTTGCTGAATCGTTCGCCTAACATATCGCTATTTCTCCAGGTCGAAACATAACGCGTTCCCTGCCGATTAGACGTACCAGGCCAAGGAAGCGTCATTGATTTGAACCCGCGGGCGCTAGAAAAGTTATGGCCGATGTTCGCTGCTCATTCCCCGCTTCCCATAACGAATTCTTTCCCCGCCTGGAGCACTTTGGCGACCGATTCCTTGGAACACGACTCAGAATAGACACGCAGCAGCGGCTCGGTGCCCGAGGCGCGGAGCAGCAGCCAGGTTTCGGCGGCGTTGGGTTTGGTTTTCGCTTCGGGATTGTCGAGGAAAAACTTGATGCCGTCGAGAGTCGCGACGCGTAGTACCTTCATCCCGGCGATGGAGTCGACCCCCGCCTGGGCGCGGGCAATCGCCGCGTTCTTGGTGCGGTCGTCGATATGCAGGTCGATACGGCCGTACTGGTGTTCTCCGTACTCTGCCTGCAGGCTGGCCACGAGCTGGCCGAGGGTCTGCTTTTCTTCGGCCATGACATTGGCCAAGAGCAGGCAGTTGAGCAGGCCGTCGCGTTCGGGCAAGTGGCGCTTGATGCCGATACCGCCCGATTCTTCCCCGCCGATCAGGATGTTCTTGTCCGGATCGAGCATCAGGTCGGCGACGAACTTGAAGCCGATGCCATGTTCATACAACTTGCGGCCATGTTTGGCGACGATGCGGTCGATCATGCTGGTGGTATTGAAGGCGCGAGTGACGTCGCCGGGCCACTGCTTGCGCTCAAGCAGCCAGCGCAGCAGGATGCAGAAAATTTTGTGCGGATCGACAAAGTTGCCGTGCTCGTCGACCGCGCCGAGGCGGTCGGCATCGCCGTCGGTCGCCAGTCCCGCCTGGCAATGGTTTTCGACTACAGCTTCCTCAAGTCCGCGAATATGCGGCTCAATCGGTTCCGGGTTGATGCCCGGGAAGAGCGGATTGACCTCGCCACGGATCTCGATCAGATCCACGCCCCGTGGAGCAAGGATGCCGGCCAGAACGCCCCGGCCCGATCCGTACATGCAATCGATGGCGAGCTTCAGACCTGCTTTGGCAATGAGATCCAGGTCGGCAAACTCCGAGATCGCCTGCACGTAGGGTGTTTGGAAATCGACCTCGGTGATCGACGCGGCCTTGGCTGCCGGCCTGGGTTCCTCTCCCAGGTGAGTGGCGATTTCAGTCATGATGGAGGGGCTGCCGGACCCCCCGTAATACGCCTTGTACTTAACGCCATTCCATTGCGCCGGATTATGACTCGACGTAATCATGACGCCCCCGGCCGCTCCGCGATGTAAGACGGCGTAAGACAACGCGGGAGTGGGCGTATAACGGTCGGCGAACGAGACCGGAATGCCCATGGCAGCGACGACTTTGGCGACGGCCATGGCAAAGTCACGCGAGCCGAAACGGGTGTCGTAGCCGATACACAGTCCCTTGGCGGGGTCTTCCTTCGCAACGACATAGCTCCCGATCGCCGCAGCGGCGATGCGGACATTGGCAAAGGTGAAGTCGTCGGCAATAAGGCCGCGCCAGCCATCGGTTCCGAATTTGATCTGCGTTGGAAGACCCATGCGTCGTTTCTCTCCTGTCAGTGCAGCTAAATTGGCGGACTACGATCTTGGCGAGAGGCATCGTGGATGTCTTGCCCGGGTTCGAGGCGCCCAGCCCGTTTTATATCAACTCGGTCTTTCCCGTCGCGGTCAAATGCTTCACAACATGGCCGACATCCTGGGAATTGCTGCGAGTGGTGATGAGGATGCCGTCATCGGTCTCAACCACCACAAGATCGCTGACGCCAACCATCGCGACAAATTTCTTCGGGCTGTAAACATAGTTGCCGCTGGCCTGGATTGCGACACTGCCCGCGCTCTGGGTCACATTGTTGTCCTTATCGCTGTGGGTCTTCTTGGCGTGGGTATGGTCGTAGAGCGTGGTCCACGATCCGAGATCGTTCCAGCCAAAATCCGCCGGCAGGCAGAAAAGATTTGAAGCGCCTTCCCCTTTGGCGGAGCGGGGTTCGAGAATGGCGACATCGACGCTTACATTTTCACACTGGGGATAGAGTTCCGCGAAAACCTGTTCGAACTGCGGCGTCCCGAAAGCAGCCGCGATCTTTTCGAGCAACGGAGCGGTTTTCGGTAGATGTTCGCGAATGGCATTGGCCAGCGTACGGGCGCTCCAGACGAAGATGCCGCTGTTCCAGTGATAATTTCCGGCTGCCAGAAAAGCTTCGGCGCGCTCGAGATCCGGCTTTTCGGTAAAGCGGCGAACATGGACGGCTCCGTCCCTGGTCGTCGTACCGGTTTCGATGTAGCCGTACCCGGTCTCTGGACGGGTGGGAGTTACGCCTAAAACGACCATGTTTTCGCCTGCGGCTGCCAGCTTGATCGCGTGAGCGAGGGTCGAGACGAAACCCGGCTCGTCCCCGATCACGTGATCGGCGGGAAACATGCCGAGCACTGCATCGGGGGACTCTCTTTCAATAAGGAATGCAGCGAGCCCGGCGGCCGGGGCCGTATTCCGGGCGGCCGGTTCGCTGAGAATCTGTTCGCCGGGCAGCCAGTCGAGCTGCTCGGTGATCTTGGCGGAGAGCAGGCCATTGGTGATGACCCAGACGTTGCCGGGGCCGGCGAGAGGCGCGAGACGCTCAACGGTCTGCTGGATCATGCTGCGCTCGCCGTCGAGGACCAGCACCTGCTTGGCGCGAGCCCGGCGGCTTAAGGGCCAGAACCGGGTTCCACTGCCCCCGGCAAGGATGATCGGGCGAAATTCGGTGTCCGCTTTCGTCAAGTCGTTTGGCTCCGTCTCGAATTGTGATTTGTTGTACTTTTTGACTACTTGCCTGGCTGGGGGACGATACGAATGACTTCCGCGAAAGCTGACGCCTTGAGACTCCACGCAGCGGCGGACGCCGGAACGATGACTGTCTGACACCGGCTGAGTGCTATCGGCGGCACACCATCGCCGTGTAAGACGGCGGAGCCGGCGGAGAGAAACAACACCTGCGCCCGATCGGCGAACTCCCGGTTGGCGCTTCCCAGAACTTCTTCAGAATCGGACCCGCTGCCGGAGAACCGGTCGAGACGGAAGTAAGGAACATCGATCAGCCGGGTGTGCCCATTTTCCGCAACCGGCTTGATCTTTCCGGCATTCGTCTTGAGCCGCATCGCTTCCAAGGAACGATCGACATGCAGTTCCCGAGGACGCCCGTAGTCGTACATGCGATACGTGAGATCGGAATTCTGCTGTGTCTCGAGTAGCACCAGGCCCGGCCCAATTGCATGTACCGTGCCAGCATCGACAAAAATCATGTCCTGCTTCTCGACAGGAAGCCAGTGCAGTAGATTTTCCAGCGTCGCGTCATCAATTGACGAGCGGACCTTTGCGGGCGCAACTTCGGGCTGTATGCCCAGCGCGACCTGAGCTCCCGGCTTGGAATCGAGGGCATACCAGCATTCAGTCTTGCCCCGTGGGTCACCATAGCGCTGCGCCATCGCGTCATCCGGATGAACCTGGACGCTCAGCTTTTCTTTGGGGAAAAGTACCTTGACCAGCAACGGGAACGTCTCGCCCGAGTAGCCGTCGCCCAGAAGGGCAAGATTATGACTGCGGACGATATCGTTGAGCTTGGTCCCGGCGAGAGGACCGGTGTCGGCAACGCACTCATCTCCCGTGAGCCAGACCTCGCCGATCGGCTCCCCGGTCGTCTTGCAATCGAACCAAGGCGAGAGATCATTGAAGCCCCAGATACGAGTGCGAAAGAAAGGGGCAAGCCGGAAAGGCTGCAGCGCGTTTTCTTCAGTTTGATGAGGCACACTCCGATTTTAGCGTTTGTGCCGCTTCGGGTCGAGCGCCTCAAGTCGAGGCGCACAGAGGGCTGTTGCCACGGGGCCGTTAAAATGACGGAACGCACACGTACAACCACATAGACCGGCGGACCGTCTCTCTGGCTACTTCAGAGGTTTTTGGCTTTAAGTTCCATTGAGTCATCGCCGGCAGACTTTATGAACGAGGGGTGTGACGGTGTCTGCATTGACCAACATATTGACACTGCGCCTCAACGCAGAAGCACAGGCGCACTTCGAGCGAATGCGCCAGCGATACTTTCCCGCAGAGAGAAACCACATCCCCGCGCATTTGACTCTCTTTCATACACTCCCTGACAATTTAGCCCTCCGGCCGCTTTTGAACGAGGTAAGCCAGGCGCAAAGAGCCTTTGCGATCGACGTGACCGGTATACGGTCACTCGGGAATGGAGTTGCGTTTACACTTGCCTCCGCAACGCTGATAGAGCTTCATGCACGGCTGGCCGGAGCCTTCTCGGAGGACCTAACAGCCCAGGACCGGCAGAGATTCCAGCCTCACATCGTGGTGCAGAATAAAGTTTCTTCCGATACGGCACAGCGATTGCTTGGCGAACTGCGTAGCGGCTTTCAACCGGGCACGATCGAAGGCCAGGGGCTGGATCTCTGGCGATATCTTTCCGGCCCTTGGAGGCACCTGGAGACCTTTCCATTCCTGCCTCTGGAACCCTCGGACAACCCATGAACACTGATCGTCTGCCCGACCTGAGCGGTAAGCCTGACGAGCTTTGGAGCGCCACCTGGACGGCTGGAACAAAGCGTAGCTCTTACGATGGCTGGCGGCATCGGCAGCTTCCTGAGTCAGCTATGACCCGCAGCTCCTTGCTCTTGCACTGATTCATCCCGCGAAGGAGGACTCACGACGACTTACCCCAGGAGGGCTCGACTACTTTTCACTGCTTGGGGGCACCTGCCCCTTCAAACGCATGTACGTGGCGAGCGTAGCGTATTGCTCGTTATTGTGAGAGACGTTTCCCCACAACATTCCCAACCGTGACCGCTTTGCCGGGCCAGCCTGAATCATTTCTGAGATCGTGGCATCGGTCAGTGCGGCATACGCCTTGTCGCATTCGGCGAATGAAGCTTTCAACGCTTCGACGATGACCGTCTTGTCAGCTGTTTCCGCAGGCGCCGCGGGATCGCTTGCCTTGGTTCCATTGAAGGCTCCGCAAACATGCATCTGGGCCTCGGTAATGTGATTGACGACTCGGCCGAAGCTGCGGATGTCAGGAGTTGGCTTGAAGGTATAGTTCTCGGCCGGCATCTTGTCTGCCGCCTTGATCACGTTTGCTTTTACCCGTTCATAGCTTCCCTGTACCTCTTTGGAGAGAGGATTGGCAGAGCCGGCCGCCGATGCGCCTGCCGCCATCTGGCTGAAACCGTTTCCTGAACAGACCATGGCCACCACGGCTGCCGTCGCGTACTTCAGACACATCCTTCGCATTGTTCCCACCTCGTCCCAACAGCGTACCACTCCTGCTGAGCACCGAAGCGGGGTCAACATTCCAGGTAGCCACGCCTCATCGCTGTGGTCACCGCATGGGTGCGATCGTTGGCGCACAATTTCGCCATAATATTTCGCATGTGCCCCTTGACGGTGTCCTGAGATAGGCCAAGAACCGAAGCGATGCATTTATTAGAATTCCCTTCTGCGACGTTTTTCAGGACGCCAAGCTCCC
Organism: Acidisarcina sp.; assembly: GCA_965199205.1. GTDB lineage: Bacteria > Acidobacteriota > Terriglobia > Terriglobales > Acidobacteriaceae > Acidisarcina. The sequence goes on along the minus strand of OZ240688.1, from coordinate 4,542,570 downwards.
GCTGCGTGAGCGTATCGGCATCGACGTGACCCGCTATCTCCGCGGCAATCTCTACGGCGATTCGGCGTTTGCCGGCGTAAACGTCCCGGATGGCCTGTAGGAACTCGGCGCGCGGCAAATTCTTCAGCAGGTATCCTGACGCGCCCGCCTTCAACGCACGAGCGGCCTGCACGTCGCCTGAATAGGTCGTCAAGACGATAATGCGGGCTGACGGGGCTATGTTTCTGATAGCGATCGTCGCCTCAATCCCGCCCATGACAGGCATCTGCAGATCCATGAGAACGACGCTCGGCCGGTGGAGGGCGAACATGTCGATGGCTTCCTGCCCGTTGCTTGCCTCCGCTACCAGTTCCATGTCAGGTTGCGATTGAATGACGAGCCGAATACCTTCCCGCAAGAGCGGATGGTCATCGACCGAAAGAACTTTGATGATGCCGGAAGTAGTCATCGAGACCCTTTCAGATTGCCGACCAACACAATGGATCGAGTCGATTGCTGGTTACAACTTAAGCGTCATTGCAACGGAGCGAAACCTCGAAAACCACAGCGGCATGGCTGCACTTTTCTGCAGGAAGAAGGCTGGTATCGAGCAAAGCCGGCCAGTCGAAGGGCGAGAACGATTTGCCGCTGCAGCTACGGCGACCCGCTCCGTCTCTTGGATCGGACACGGTCCTTGAGCTCAGCCACAAGTCCCGGCCACCTGGAAGCAGCGTCGGCAAAGGCGATTTTTCCTGGGATGATCAACTCTACTTCCGTACCCGCATAGGTAGAGCTCGAGAGGGTAAGCACGCCGCCGACATGAGCCGCACGCTCATCCATGCCTCTCAGTCCGTAGTGCCCGTCCCTTCCACTGGATGCCATGTCAGCAGGGATTCCCTTTCCGTTATCGCGGACCCGAAGAACGAGATCGCGCCCGTAGGTCAGCTCCACCTCCATGCGGGTACCGCCCGAATGCCGGCAGGCGTTGCGGATCGCTTCATACCCAACTCGATAGACCTCGTCGCGGACCACGGGATGCATCTCGCGATTGGCGCCGTCGACCACCAGGGAGACCTCCATCTTGGTCAGCACATTGCATTCCGTAGAAGCTCGCTCAAAGGCTCCCGCAAGATCGTTTTCGCCGGTCGTCGCCGTACGCAGAGAATTGAGTGCGGTCCTGCCCTCCTCGGTAGCTTGGGCCAGCCAGATGGAGAGCCGTTCCAGGGCCCTTCGCATGTGACTCGGGTCATCGATACTATCGAGGGCATCATCGGCGACCATTTTGCTCCCCTGGATCGTCTGAAGCAAAGTATCGTGAAGCTCGCGAGCCAGGCGCGTCCGCTCGGCTATGCGTTCGTCAAATCTCGCATCCACGGTTTCTCTCATGTGCCGCATGCGCAGTCGATACATAAGCCAAAGCACAAGAGCAGCCAGCAGGACACACAGTGCCCGGAACCAGTAGGTCTGGTAATAGGCTGGGTCGACCGAGAAACTCCATGTAGCCCCGGTCTCGTTCCACACTCCATCGTTATTGCAGGCGATCACCCGAAAGCGGTAGCTGCCGGGTGGAAGATCGTTGTAGACCGCCTGGCGGCGCGTATCGGGATCGTGCCAGCCTGTGTCGTAGCCCTCGACCTTGTAACGATAGCGCACCTTCTGTGGAGCAACGAAGCTCAGGGCCGTGTAATTGATCTCCAGGTCGCGGGTCAACTTGGGAAGATGGGGACGATCCTGTGACGAGTACGATTTCTGGTCGGCATAGATCCGGCCCACGTGAACCGGGGGAGGAATGACATTTTTGCGCGTATCGGCCGGATCAAACATCTCGAGTACGCGTGTGTTGACGAACCATAAGCGACCGTCGGGCGCGGTGACAATCTGCGGCTTCAAGGAGGCCAGGCCCGGCTGAACGCCTTCGAAAGGATCCACCATCCTGAAAGAGACGATATGGTCTGGTTGTGCCCACCACTTCTCCAACTCCGCATTCTGAATGGAGACGAGGCCGCATCTGGTGGCAAACCAGGTCGAACCAAGATGATCTCGCGTGAGACCGTGAACCTCATCGCAAGGAAAGCCGTTCTTCATGGTGAGATCTCGACGCTGGCCATCCTTCCATCGCACGACCTCTTCCCGCGTGGTAGCCCAGATTGAGCCGTCGGTCTCAACCAGCAGATCTCGTATCTGCTGCCGATTCGTCCCTTCGCCTGGCGAGATTGTCTCGAGCTTGCTGTCCCGGTACCGGACCAGGTCTCCATTGACTCGACCTAGAATGACACCACCTGCCGGGTCGGCGGCCATGATGTAGGCGGTAGAGATTTCGAGAGATGTATGTTCTTCTTCGATCTTCGAATTGTGGATCCGATCCAGGTTTGGCCCGGCGCGAACCCAGAGGTCGTCGTTGCGATCTTCTGCAATCGTGAAGACATTTCCCAGCAAGCTGCCGTCGGCATGGCGAATCGCCTCAAATCGGCTACCGTCATAGGTCCAGAGTCCGCCATCGATGCCGAGCCAGAGCTTTCCTGCGTGGTCCTCAAAGAGAGTTGTGACATTCCTCCCGGGAAAGCCCTGCGCCTTCTGAACCGCCCCTGCCCTCCCATCGCGAACAAAGCTCAACGCTTGAAAATTGCCCGCCCAGATGGTGCCGTCCCGCGCTGCGATGACCGAGCTGGCGCCATCGGCCGACATACCTTGATGCATCGAATAACTCTCCACTCGAAGATCCCGAAAATTGTCGACCCCTCCAGAGGTCACGACCCAAATGGAGCCCTCGGCATCCTGGAAGAAGCTTGCGACCGCGTCGCTTGACAGGCCATCTTCACTGCCGAAGTGATCGACGGCGTCGCCCTGAATTCGATAAATCCCTTTTTGCGCTGTTCCAATCCATAACGCGTTGTCACGATCGACAAACAGCTTCTCCACTTCCGCGTTGCTGACGCGAATGGCCGGGTAAGAGCGGCTCGACCAGCGACCGTGCTCGAAGCGTTCGAGCTGCAGCATGGCGCTGTTCTTCTCGACACAAACCCAGGGCGCTCCATCGGCGGTCGCAGCTATCGCCTTGATGGCGTCGATGCCTTTACTGACGGAGATTTTATTTTCGAAGTACGTCTGCACTACTCTCGATTGCGCGACCCCCGGTATCCAATGAGAGAGTCCGGAGTAGCCGCCAATCCAGAGACTACCGGCTTCACCTCTCGCCAGCATGGTGGCGTTTGCAAAGGGAAGACCATCTCGGTCGCCATAACATTGCACATGGGTGTTGATCTGGCAGAGCGGCCCTTTCCCGTCAGCGGCCTGGCTGCGAACCATCCATGCCGCGCCGTCCGCATCGGCCACTACGGACTCGACTCGGCCGCGCGGCTCCGGGTAGTTGATCAGCTCGCTGCCTCTCCAGTGAGAGACGCTGTTGCCGGTGCCGATCCACAAGCTTCCGTCTGAAGCTGCGGTGAGCGCATAAATCCGGGAATCCAAGAGACGCTTTCCTTCTGGGGGCGTCCATGGAACGAAGCGCATTCCATCGAAGCGAACCAGGCCAATATTGGTCCCGATCCATAGATATCCATCGGTCGTCTGGGTGATAACCACCGGCGTACCGCCAAACACGCCATCCTGGGTTCGCCACGCGGAGTGTGCGTATTGAGAAATCAGTCGATTCTCGTCGAGCGCCGCTGCGCGAGGCATGATGAGCCCTGAAAAAACAGCTGCGTACAAAAGCAATGATGCCAATCGTCGCACTTGCCCGTTCAGCGCCATGCCATAGCGCCTAGCTGGGAAGTCGCCGGATCGTAAGCCGCTTGCGCCCGAAAAGCCATCTATCCATTGAGTATGCACCGGGGCCTAGCAAAAGCAATGCGACAAGAATACTCGCTGCCAGCCACGGGGCACGCCACTCCACGGTGGAAGGAGCGACGGTCAGGAAAATCTCGACCAGCGCTACGAGCAGCGCAAAGACAGGAGTAAGCAACCCGGCGCCGATGCATAAGGCAGCCAGTTCCAGCAGCACCCGGACCCACAGATGGTTGCCGATCCAGGTGTTCACCCCTTGAGCGAGCACCACGGCCACGGAGACGCGCAGCCAAAACAGCGCCACGCCGCGAAGGCCATCCGGAAAACTTGAGAATGGCGTCTGCAGGTATCTGAGCTCCTCGGTCGAGCCTAGTCGGCTTTCAACAACTCGTAACCCTGAGAATCTTTAGTGGCACACCCATAGTTCTCTACAGGTCAAGAATCAGATCTGAAGCAGGCCGCGTCGCAAGGCGATGGTCACGGCATGAGTCCGGTCGTTGGCTCTCAGTTTGTCCACGATATTTTTAATGTGAAAGTTGACGGTTGTCTCGGAGATAAAAAGGCGCGAGGCGATCTCCTTGTTGCGGAATCCGTCCTGAATGGCACGAAGAACCTCCAACTCCCGCGGGCTCAAGCTCTCTTCTCCGAGGTGCTCGGCAAGGCGCGCCGCGACCTCGGGAGGAACGTGGCGCCTGCCAGTATGAACAGACCGGATCACGGCGATCAAGTCTTTTTTGGGAGTGTTCTTCAGCAGGTACGCCGAGGCGCCTGCCCGAAGGGCGCGCTGAATCTCGCCATCTCCGTCAGAGGTGGTCAGCATGATCACTCGTGCTTGAGGGAACTCCCCGCGAATGGCAATCAGCGCATCGGTTCCGTTAATGCCGGGCAAGCGAAGATCCATCAACGTAACGTCGGGGCGATGACGTCGGAATTCGGCGATACCCGCCTCAGCAGTCGCAGCATGAGCAACAAGAGTCATGTCCGGTTGCGACTCAATGATCGTTCTCAGGCCCTCGCCAAAGACAGGATGGTCCTCGACACTGAGTATCCGAATTGTCTTGTCATTGCCCATGGCCTGTTTCTTAATGAACGAGAACTTCACCGAGCTGCCTCAAGAGTAACTCAGGGCCGCGCCTGGCGCCGGTCAAGGCTTCGTAGCATTCACCAGGACTTGTACGCCGGGAACCATCATATCGAGGAGCACGGCCTGCGGAGCTTCCAAAGACTTGAGGGTCGAGGTTTGCTGTTGGCGGAATATGGCGCTGACTGCCGTGTGCTTCTGCAGGGCATCCAAAGCCATCAACCCGATAGCAGCAGCCTGGTTCAGATTATGCGACACAGGTACAAGCTCCGCGGTCAGGGCCGACTGCGGTAACAGCGGCTGCAGCGTGGCATCGTTATCGCGCCAGAGTGTCAGCCATTCCCGCGCTTCCTGCCAGTCGGCAGGTGTTGGGCTGCCGGCCGCGACGCGGTTGGCAAGGTTGCGAAACTCCCGCGCCCGATCGCTCTCCGCGGGAATCGCATCCACCATCCGGTTGAGAGGCGTGTAAAGGTCGTAGGCCCGTAACTCCTCGCGGGCGTATTCCTTAGGGGGCTCGACCACGCTCGCGAGTACCTCGAGCGAGGTCGGGTCTGCGTTGCCGACCATCCGCTGCAACATCTGTGCGTGAACCGCATCGTAAGGCAATCCGTAATACGCGAGATTTTGAGAGACGATGGCTAGCCTGCGATACATCGAATCGACGTCCTTCGTATCCTGCGGTGACCAGAGCCGCTCGGCAATGGCCGCAGTGCGGGGCCAGATGCGTCCGTTAATATTTTCCGGAGTGGAAAACTCCGTCCACATGGTAGCCTCGCCGCCGAGAATGTTCTTCTCCTGCTCGGGAGTAAGCGCGCCGGTGGCATTGACGAGCGGATCGACGGCGTAATGCTGCGAGGCGGGTTCGTTCAGATCGATGTAGTAACCCGACGAGAGAATGCCGCGATTGCCGCGCCGCGCCGCCTGGGCGAGTGAATCCTGCCCGCGCCAGGACTGGATAACAACGTCCTTAGGAGTGTCCGGCTGCAGGACTTCGTCCCAGCCAACGGTGATCTTGCCCCGCTTCGTCACCAGCTTCTGCACCCGGCCAGTGAAGTATGCCTGCAACGCGGCATCGTCTTTGATCCGGTGTTCACGCATGTACTGCTGGATGCGCGGGTTCCGGTCCCACTCCTTGCCATTGCATTCGTCCCCTCCGATGTGAAAGTACGCGTCAGGAAAGAGCGCAGTCATCTCGCCGACAAAGCGGTCAAGAAAGGCATAGGTACTGTCACGTGTGGGATCCATCGCAGGGTCGAAGACTCCCCACTTGCGTTCGATGTGGTAGGGGCCGGTTCCGCTGGCTAGATCGGGATAGCCGACAAACCACGAGATTGCATGGCCGGGCATGTCGAACTCCGGGATGACGCGGATGCCGCGGTCCCGCGCATACTCCAGAATTCCGCGAACGTCGTTTTGGGTATAGTAAAGGCCGTCAGAGCCCTTTGCCTGCAGCAAGGGGAAGGTCTTGCTCTCGATGCGAAAACCCTGATCGTCGGAGAGATGCCAGTGAAACACATTCAACTTCACGGCTTCCATACCGTCCAGATTCTGCCGGATCACGTCAGGCGGAATGAAGTGCCTGCCCGAGTCGATCATCAGTCCGCGCCAGGGGAAGCGGGGTTTATCGTCGATCGTCACAGCGGCGACAGCAAAACCCTCGGGCGCAGTCTTTACCAACTGCAGAAAGGTCTGTAGCCCATGCATGATGCCCAGGGGATTAGCCGCGCTCAAAACGACCTTTGCCGGCGTGACCTCAAGATGGTAGGACTCGTTCTCCCCAAGCTCCTCGACCTTGGCGCTCGCTCCGGCAGTACGGATGACGAACTCGGGCTGGGCGGCCGTTGAAGGCGGAAAGTGGAGGATTCCAGTTTCGCGGGAGAGGTTGGCAAGAAAGCGTTCTTTCGCCCGCTCCAGGCGTGGCTCCGTGTACCCCTCGAAGACGATACTAAATCCGCCATCGATCTTGAAAGAACCGTCGCCCATGACTGCCTGCGCGGGCAGCGGCATGACCGGCAACGTCGCCTGGCCACGCATCGACGAAAATGCCGGCAGCAGGATGGAAGCGAAACAAAGGGCAGTTATGCGTAGGGAACGTCTATCGATGCTCATAGGGTGTCACTTTCCTGTGCAAACAATTTTCTTACCGCGGCGCGGCGACCAAAATAAAAGCAGTACGGCGCGGGAATCGCGCCGTACTGCCTGTAGTGAATCCAGATGTTTCGCTGCATTGCGAGCCAATTAGAAGACAAACTTACCCGCAAGCTGCAGGATGCGTGCATTGTGGGCCGCCGTCGCAGTCAGGAAAGGATCTCCCGATGCGCCGCCCCCGCCGTTGCAGGCAGCGGCACCGTAACAGGCCGTAGTGTCAATCTGGCTCCACTGGGTGTGATTGAAGATGTTAAAGCCCTCCGCTCGAAACTCGAAGTGCATATCTTCATGGACCGCGAAGTTCTTGAAGAGCCCCATATCGTAATTTGTGCGAGTAGGCAGCCGCAGGATATTGCGCCCGGCGTCGCCATAGGTCAAACCCTGGGGAGCAGCGTAGGCATCGCTGTTGTAGAGCCGCGGTCCCTGAACCCCAATGGGATGCCGGTCGCCCACCGGGCCGTGAATATTACCCACGCGATCGGGATACGACTGGATGCTGGTGACGCTGTTTCCAGTTCCTGCATTATCCGAGTTCAAGGGGTTCGATACGCTGAAAGGCGTACCAGTCTGGTAGCCGGTGAGATCGGAGACCTGCCAACCTCCGAGAACGGAGTGCAGGATTCCAGGCTTGGTGAAGAAAGGCAGGTCGTAGACAAGGCTCACTTCCAATACATGCGTTTCATCGAAGTTGGAGGTGGCCAGGCTGCCCTGCGGGTTATAGGCGTTAGGCACCTCGATACCACTGCCGCCGTCAGAGGCATCGTCGATGGAGTGGCCATAGGTGTAAGCGAGACTACCGTTCAGCCGGCCGAAGTACCGACTGACGACGACCTGAAGAGCATCGTACTGTGACTGGGCGATGTTTTCGGAGTGGGTAATTCCGCTGATACCGACAAAGGGGCGGAACGGGTCTGCGTTGAAGCCGCAGGCAACGGCGAGGTGAGCGGCCACATTGCCCGACACTGCCTGACCATTCGCTGTCCCTGTGTAGCCCGCCGAGCTGTCGCCGGTGATGCTGTTGCAGTCATTGCCGATTGCCTGCCCTGGGCCGTAGGGGTTCTCTGAGGGCGAAAGTGGTTGCAGCTGGTTGTACTCATGCCGCATGGGTAGCTTCCGCCCGAGGCTGCCGACATAGCCCACCTGCAGCGTGGTGTGGCTGGGCAACTCGCCTTGTGCGGAGAGGTTGAATTGCTGAACATAGGGCCAGACAGCATGTGTCGGGATGGCGATTAACCTGAGCGGAAACTCCTCGGCTACGCCGGTGTTCGCGTTGTATCCCACAAAGTTTGAACGGATCGGCGTCTGCACAATCGGCGCCGTGCCTTCCAGGAACTCGGAGTTGCTTTCGTTGCCGTTGGTATGCTCGAAGAAGACACCATAGCCGCCGCGAACCGCGAGCTTTCCGTTGCCGAAGACATCGTAGGCGAAGCCTACCCTTGGCGCGGGATTGAAGAGGTGACCGCTCATGCAACCGGCATACACACCATTCACCCCGCAACTCACAATGCCGTTGAAGAGGTTGCCCGTGCCAGGAACAATCGAGCCATCGACCGGGCTGACCTGCGGCGCGGCTGCAGGATTCCAGGCGGCGGCTTCGAAATTGCCCGATTGATTGCTAATGTCTTCATAGGTGCCGAACATGCTGACCCGAAGACCCATATTCAGAGTAAGTTTTGGGGTGATGCGCCAGTTGTCCTGGAAGTAAGGCTCGAAAATCTTATAGCGATTGTAGTATTTCGGCTGCGCCGAGGTTTGAGTAAAGGAGCCGATCTGACCGACGAGCAGATCGGCGAAAGGGTTGCCGGTGCTTACCGACGAAGAAGCGCTAAAGGAGTAGACCCCTTGCACAGGAACACCATTGTTATTTCCTACCGCAGGCTCGTTCTTCTGGGCGGCTATCAAGGTAGCGCCGAAGATGAAGGTGTGCTTATCGAGCGTCTTCGTCAGGTTGTCGCGATAGGTATAGGTCGGGTTCGAATTCTGCCAGGGAAAATAACCGGTGTTGGCGGAGAAGCCGCTGCCGTACGCAGAACCTCCACTTACGCTTACCCACGGCAGTACGCCTCCATAGCCGTTATTGAAGAACCCTTGCCCGGTAAAGTCCTGCCTGCCGATACCCTGCGTGGTATTAAGCAGCGTGATGTGATCGGTGGTGTAGTCGGCGACGAACTCGTTGACCAGTGATGGAGAGGCGGCATAAGTCAGGTTAGCGACCATGTCGATACCAGGGCCGGCAAAGCTGTTTTGCACTGTTGGAAATGAGCTGCTCTGGAAGGTTGGGGGATTGCTGACCGTCGCCCACGAATCGTAAATAAAGCGGAAGAAGCCACGCAGCTTATCGTTCACCACCTGGTCGACGCGGAAGAGCTCTTCACGGTTAGTAGTGAGTTGCGAGGGCGAAGCCTGGTAGAACGAAGAGGTTCCTGACCCAAAATTGGACGCTGGAATGAGCACCAGTAGCGCAGCGCCATTTGGATCGACTGGAACCTGGTTATTTGTATAGTAAGCGCCTGTATTGGGATTGACTGGACAGTTAGGGAAATCGGTTGAGTCTACAGCGCTCCCCGCGGCCGGACAAAGATCGGAGAAGTTCCCGGTGCGCTCTGCATTGGACGGCACCTGCTGGTTGAAGACCTGGCCGGGCACATTTTCGTGACGAAACTCCTGCGAATAGAAGAAGAAGGTCTTCGGCTGGCCGGGATGGTAGAACTTCGGGATGTAGACCGGGCCGCCAACCGTAAATCCGTAATCGTGTTTCTTGTAAGTTGGCACAGATGTCTCGAAGTAGTTGCGAGCATTAAAGGCGTTGTTGCGCAGGAACTCGAAAACATCTCCGTGTAACTTGTTGGTGCCTGACTTCGTCTGCGCCAGGATAGTGCCGGAGGCATTGCGACCGTATTGCGCGCCGTAGTTAGAAGTCAGCACCTGGGTCTCGGCGATGGCGTCGACGTTGGGGTAGACATTCAGCGAAGTATTGCTGCCGTTATCGAGCAGGCTCGATCCATCAAGTTCCCAATTGTTGTACTCGGTGCGGCCGCCGTTGATGCTGTAGGCAACGCTGCCCGCGACACCGGTCTCGCCTTCATCCTGCCCGGTCTGGTTGATGACGCCGGGAGACAGCGTAACTAACTGGCTGAAGTTACGGCCATTCAGCACCAACTGAGTGATCTGCTTGCCGGTGATGGTGAAGGAGACTTCCGGTGATTCCGTCTGAATGGCGCCCAGATCGCTGCCGCTGACCTGGACCTCGGTGGAAACGGCGCCCACCGTCAATTTCGCGTCGACTCGCTCGTTCCGCGACACGCGCAGCACAATCCCGCTCGCCTCGAACTTTTTATATCCGGGAGCTGTCACCTGCAGACCGTAGGTGCCGGCATCGAGCGCCGGAAAGGAGTATTCGCCGGCGCTGTTGGTGACGACATTGGTCACCGTCCCCTGACCGCCTTTAGTAAGCGTTACCTGCGCATTAGGAATCGCTCCGCCGCTCTCGTCGGTGACCGCGCCGTTGATCGAGCCCGACTGCTGCGCCAGGACCGAGCACGGCAGCAAGAGGCACAAGCCGAAGAGCAGATAACAGCGGGCTCTCAGGTCGAATGCCTTGGCACGCTCGAGGAATCGGGAGAGTCGGGAAGAAGCTGGACCGAGATACCGGGATGGTGTCGACACAGGATAATCTGGGAAATACATGGGCGGCAATGCCTCCGTAAGCACTTGGGACTATCGTTTAGTTTTTTAAGGTCCAAAGGGTCTTGTTGCGGCTTGCTTTCAAGAAGTGAGTGACTGAATATTAAAACGTTTGAACATGATGTCAAGAGAAAGTTTTCTTTCGATGACAAATGGTCGCGCTCGCCATCTTTGCCCCGGAACCGGCGCGGACAATGAACTCCTACTTTGCAGAGGATTTCTTTCCCCGGATGCGTATGGGATGCGGGCCGCGACAACTCCTCTGCCCTCAGTTCCCGGTAAACTTTTTCTAGATGGCTCAAAGCTCGCATAATCGCGGTGCTCGCTCCCTGGGGCGGTTCTGCGTCCTCGTGTGCCGGGCGGCCAGCGGCAGCGCGCTCGCAATAGCGGTGCTGAGTGCTTCGCCGGCCATTGAGCCTATTGCTCTTCCGCAATCGAACAACGCAGTGGGATCGGTCGACGACCCGGCGACGATCTTCCGCGAGGGGAAGCAAGCCATGCAGGGCGGCCAGCTCGGTGTTGCCGAAGCGGACTTTCGCAAAGTGATCGCGCTCGACCCGAAGTCAAGCGCGGCATACGTGAACCTTGGGGTTACTTATATGCGGCAGAAGCATTGGGACGAGGCCCTGATGGAATTGAAAAAGGCCGAAGCGCTCTCGCCCGGCCAGCCCGGGATCCAACTCAATATCGGCCTCGCCTATTACAGAAAAAACGACTTCACGGCCGCGATCGAGCCTTTTTCGAGAACGCTCCAGCGTCTGCCCGACTCGCGGCAAGCTCGATATCTGCTGGGGCTTTGCTATTTTTTCACGAACAAGTACAAAGAAGCGACCGAGACGCTTGCGCCCTTGTGGGAGGGAGAGTCGAGCAATCTGAACTATCTCTACGTTGTGAGCATCGCCGCCAGCAAATCGGCCGACACGGCTCTCCAGGCAAAAGCTTTTCAGCAAATGCTCGCGTCAGGTCAAAATACTCCGGAGTTCCACCTTTACGTCGGCAAGGCCTACCTCGTGCAGGATGATACGGCAAAAGCGCTGCAGGAATTTCATGCGGCGGCGGCGGCTCGCCCGGATCTTCCCATGGTGCATTACTTCCTGGGCCGCACCTACCTGGAGCAGCATGCCTTTGCGCAAGCCGAGGCAGAGCTTAAAAAGGACGCCACGATCGACCCGGATCTCGGCTACAACTACGAAGATCTGGGGATTCTCTACGCCGAAACCGACCAACCGGAAAAGGCCGAGCGCGCATTCCAGCGAGCGGTCGAACTTAACGGCACGCTGGTCAATTCCTATTTCGGGCTGGCAAAATTATATCGAGGGCAGGCCCGCTACCCGGAGGCTCTCGGGATGCTGGATCACGCAGAAAGTCTTGCTCCGCAGAGCGCCAGTGTGCATTTCACGCGGGCACAGATACTGGCGCGCCTCGGGCAATCGGCAAAGGCGCGCCAGGAGTTCAGCACGTCCGCCACGCTACTCAAGTCTTTCAACGACCGTCTGCAACAGGACCCTTTAGGGGTCCATTCGGCCGATGCACAGGATGCCGCTCAGCAATAGCCTCAGCAGTGGCTGCAAGTGGCGGCCGGCTTGGACGGGGGCACATCGTTCGCCGGGTTTTGGTCAAAGAAGCTGTGGGGCTTCATGAGAAACCCGATATACGCCGTCGGCATTACCGGGCAATCCTCGGGCCTGGGGATGTGGGTGTGGCCAAAGGTATACCAGAAGACGACATCGGTGTTTTCAATAGGACGATCAGCGGCAGTCCACTTGATCAGTCCCTCGCCGCCGCGACTCTGGTTAGGATAATCGCCCGCCGCGTAGCGCTCGTCGGGATCAAACGGCGTGACCCAAACATGATGATCGACAAAGCCGGCCCGCTTGCGCCACCAAGCCTTGCGTGAAGCGAAGGGGAAGGCATTGTCGCCGGGAACGAACTTGTAGCCGACCGTGTCGCCCACTGCATTCTTCACCGAGGGATTGGTGAACCTCCATGCCCTTCCGGTTTCAAGGGATACGTTGGCGAGTGCCTGTGACTCCGTCTTGAGCGAAGTGGCCTCGACATGAAAGGCATTGTGATAGGGGTTGCTTTCGTCATCCGGGTCTGAAACGACGTCGAGCTGCTGAATGGTGTTGTTCTGCCCGTCGATACCGACATCGAGCCGCATATTGAAAAAGTGCTGATGGTTGGGGGCGTAGAGAAGCGGGGACACGAGCGTGCCGTGAATCGGCTTCTCGCCTTCATATACCGCTCCGAGCGAAAGAATGCCGGTGAGCTTGATCTCGAACTGGATGTTTCCGTCCTGGTAGAAATACCAGAAGAAACCATACTCATAATTCTCCACCGTCGAGACCGAAGAAACCACGAGGCGCCGCGAGCGACGCACTTCGGGAGCATCCGGCAGCCGGCGATCGGTATGCTTCCAGAGAATTCCGTAGTCTTCCTCGTGAATGCAGATGGCGTTCTGGATCGTGAGGGCACGGCCGCGGCTGTCGCAGAGATGCGCATCGAGGTACTCGATGTGGCCAACACAATCGCAGCCCAGGCGCAGGCTGTTGGCGCACATGCCCATTCCATATTCACCGACGTCAAAGGCATTCTTGCGCGCCTGCGTCTCGGTGGGGTCGCCGTAAGGCACCACCATCTCGGTGAGCGAAGCTCGATAGAGCACCGGGCGCACGCGGCCTTGATCGACGTACCGCACATCATGGATGGACAAACCTTCGCGTGCATTGAAGCCAATGACAAACTGCCAGTTCTGCCACGCCATCCGGTTGCCTTCGAGCTCAAAGCTGGGCCCGTCGGGCTGCGTGATCAGTAGCGGCTTGATGCCGGAGCGGAAATCGGTCATCCGTGCGGCCGCGTACTCAGCCGGTTTTGGCGGCAAGGGCCACTTGCCATACTCTTCGACGCGAATGACCTCCATTTTGTTGAGATCGACGACCGGTCGCAGACCCTCGATCGGCCGCGCGTAGCCGTTCTCGCCCGGCTCACCGCGCAGGAAACAGAGCGGCCGCGCCAGGCGATTGGTTTGATCTTCTTCGCTGCCGTAGTTCCCGGCGCTCCAAATGTCGACCATCACCAGCGAGGTGTCGGAAACGCCATACTGCCGCTCGAGCGCCTGGCGAAAGAGTTCACTGTTAATCACTGCTGCTTCACACTCCGCCTGCTCATCGGTCGATAATGTCGGCTGCGCGCCGGCGGGCATCGGCTTGACGCTGCTGACCCGGCTGGCCGTCAAGTTGAGCAACACATTGCTGCCACAGTTCGTAGCATTGTCAAAGAGGACTGCCTCCGCCTCGCGGTCCTGGTGGCGTTCGTCCTGCCAGCTATAGACCTGCTCCTTGGGCGGCTCATGCAGCATGATGCTGATAATGCGCGTTGTCTGTGTAAAAGACGGCATGGCTCTGAGCAGAGCCAGAGCTTTTTCGACTTCCGCGGCAGTGAGCGGCTCGAGCGGATGCACCTTTAAGGTGGAAGCACTTGCGCGATCTGCAGTGGGGGAGGTGATTGAGGCCAGAGTCGACATAGCAGAAAGCTCCTTTTTCCGGCGTTGCAGAGTGATCTTGCGAAGCTGGCAGTGAGTTCCCGGCCTGCCTGCATTCAAGCTTACATATCTGTTCGTTACGATGCAGACCAGGGCTCGCGATAAACGGGTTTGAGCAGTGCGATCGCCTTGTCCGAACCGCGCGTCAGCCGAGCGCCGGCAGCATCCCACTCGAGCATCTCCTGGGTGCGGATCGAGACGTTACCCAGCATGAGGCTCTCGACAATCGGCGCTTCAAACGCGTAGTTTGCGCTGGCCGCGGGTCCTCCCTTGCAGGCGTCGATCCATTCCAGATAGTGTGCCGTGTCAGCCGCGGTCGCACTCGGGCCAAGTTCCGGCCGGGACGGCTCAAACGGAGCGTTAGCAGGGGTCAAAGGCGGCAATGGCGAGGACAACTCTCCGGATGGCGAAAGAATGCGCGGGGCCTGTGCCATGTAGCCGGTGAGGAGCTTGCCCTTGTCTCCGCTATAGATGACGCCCTCGCCGCCTACACTCATCTGTGCATCGAGGGAAAGGCCAGCCGGCCGCTCCGGCCGAATGCCGCCATCGTACCAATGAAGCTCGACTTCAGGCTTGCTTGATCTCGCCGGAAAGTGATAGCTCAGCGTAGAGGCGACCGGGTAACAATCCGGGAAGAGTTCCGTTGAACTCGCATAAACGCGGTCGGCAGGCCCCAGGTCGAGAGCGCGAACGATGGTGTCAAAGCCGTACTCCCCCATATCGCCGATGGCTCCGCAGCCATAATCGAACCACGCCCGCCATACGAATGGCAGATAGGCATGATTGTAAGGCCGCAGGGGCGCGGGCCCCAGCCACATATCCCAGTTGAATCCGGCTGGAATCGGATCCGCAGTCGTCGGTGTGGCCAAACCCTGCTTCCAGAAGGCGGAAGCGCGGGTGGTCCAGATGTCCACCCGGTGGACGGAACCGATTGCGCCAGTCTGCACCATCTCGATCACCCGTTTTGACTCAGGCGTTTGCGAGTTGAAAATGGACACCTGGGTGGCCCGGCCGGTCTGTTTGGCGACCGCTGCCATCTGCTGCGCCTCCCGGACCGTATGTGCCATCGGCTTCTGGCTGTAGACGTGCTTTCCCGCGCGCATGGCGGCAATCGAGATTACGGTATGCCAGTGGTCTGGCGTGCTGATGACGACCGCATCGAGATCTTTCTCTTTCGCCAGCAGTTCGCGAAAATCTTCGTAGGACGCACACCCGTTGTAGCTGCTCTTCCCCGTTTCCCTGGCATAAAACGCATTGGCAATCGACTGCCCGACCTCCCGGCCCGCCGTCGGTCCGGCTAAAGATGACCCCCAGCCGGGGTCCTGCAGCAGCAGGCGTACCTTATTGCGAAGCTCGTTGGGGCCCCAATCCAGATAATCGCTGGTTTGCCGATTGACATCGCAAACTGCGACGATCTGCACCTCCGGCATGCGCAACAGGTCCATCAAGACCCGCTGCCCCTGCGAACCGACGCCGATGCAGGCCACGGTGAGTCTGTCGCTTGGCTTGAGTGCGCGCTGCGCGGCTGCCAGCCGCGGCAGCAGGAGCGCCCCCGAAGCCACGGCAGCATTGGAGAGAAAGTTGCGGCGGGTGAAGTTCTGCATGGTTGGCACTCATCTTAAAACATATTTACGTTGTAAGAAGAACGCGCGGCGAAGCTTCGCTCCCGAGAACACCAGCCGCGGGTGATCCGCTTGCTCCGTCACGACCATGCGCTCGACTGCGCCCGGAAGAACCGGGCACCCCCGGCGGCGATTGACAAGCGTGATAGTTTTCTCAAAGGTCACTATTCTTCAGCCCTGCCTGGCTGAGGCGATTGCAAGCGCACGAGGTCGGACGTTTTGCCGGAACGAAAACAATCATCGCAACGCGTCACGATCGTCGACGTTGCGCGAGTCAGCGGCTTCTCTGCCTCAACCGTTTCCATCGTGCTCAATGAGGCGCCACTCTCGCGCTACGTGGCCGCCAGCACCAAGGAACACATCCGGGCGGTCGCCCTGAAACTGGGCTACCACCCAGACAGTTTCGCCCGCTCGCTGCGCAGCCGGCGCAGCCACACGATCGGAATCATGATCTCCGACATTTCAGACCCTTTTTGCACCTTGATCCTGCAAGGCATCGAAAAGGCCCTGTACCCTACGACCTACCTGCCGATCATCATGATCGCCCACAACCACCGCGAGCAGTTTGAACGGCACCTGGAGATGTTGATGGAACGCCGGGTGGAGGGCCTCATTCTGGTCGCCAACTGGCTTTTCGGGGAATTCGACCTGCTTGAAGAAATCGAGAAGTACCAGATACCGACAGTAGGCGTAGGTCGCGATCTGACCTCCAGCCGGGTGCGCTCCTTGCAGGTCGATAATGAGGCCGGCGGGTATCGCGCGGCCCAGCACCTGTATGAGCTCGGTCACCGGGAGATCGTGGTGCTTCGCGGTCCCTCCGAGCTATCGGACAGCGACCGCCGCTGGCAGGGTATTCAGCGTTTTGCCTCGGAAGCCGGTCTCTCTCTCGCCCCTGAACGCATTGGGCAACTCGCGGCAGCTGCCGAGGCAATCTCCGGCTTTGAAGAAGGCCTTCGCCTCACCTCGTCGATTCTCGATCGCGGTATCGAATTCACGGCCCTGCTTGCCTTTGACGACCTGACCGGCCTCGGGGCTATCCGCGCGCTCCACCATGCAGGGCGACAAGTACCGGAGGACTGCTCGGTGATTGGCTTTGACGATGTGCCTCTCGCCGCCGTCAACACTCCCGGGTTAACAACCATTCGCCAGCCGATGGAGCAGATGGGCAGCCTGGCTGCCGAATGGGTGCTCAATAATTTGCAAGCGCCACAAACCGCTCGCACCGAAGCAGAAACGCCACTACTCTCCGGCACACTCCACCTGCTGCCGCCGGAACTGGTCACTCGTGAGTCGACCGCCCGTTACAGTTCGCGAAGCAAGCCACTGAGGACGAGGCAAGAAGTTTTTTCTTGACAGCCAGAATTGCAGGGCGTATTTCCTTATATTCAAACGATTGAATAGAGTTGGTCTGGCCTTGGCTCGCTTGAAGGCGCACCTCGCTCCCGGTGGGCGGCCCTACCGTCGGCATGCCTGCCCCTGGCAGGCACGTCCGGTGTCGTGTGCTTTTTTGTTGCCCGTTTTTGATGTGTCACGTGATAAGAGAGGTAACTTTCCCATGTTTTTACGAGTCGCTGCGTTGTCCCTTCTGTCTGCCTGGAGTGTGATCGGCTACGCCGCGGCGGGCGGAACTGCGGTCCCTGGACTCTTGCCGTTGCGCGAGGGGTGGAGTCTTCAATCCGGCTGCAAGACGCCGGCCCAGGGCGAGGCGATCTCCAGCAGCAGCTTTGACACGCATAGCTGGTACGCCATTCGCGTGCCCTCCACGGTGCTCGCAGCCCAGGTTGCTGCCGGAGAGATCAAGAACCCTTACTACAGCGATAACCTGCGCAAGATCCCCGGCGCGGAATATCCTGTCGGTGAAAACTTTTCCAACCTGCCGATGCCGCAGGACAGCCCGTATCGCTGCAGCTGGTGGTATCGCAAACAATTTATCATTCCCGCCTCAGACAAGGGCCGCACCCTATGGCTGCGCTTCGGCGGCATCAACTATCGGGCTAACATCTGGGTGAATGGCAAGCGCGTCGCGGACTCGACAGCGGTAGCCGGCGCATACCGTACCTATGAATTTGACATTACCGCCTTTGCGCTGCCAGGCAAGAGCAATGTCGTCGCCGTTGAGACCTTTGCGCCGACAGAGACAGACCTCGGCATCAACTGGGTCGACTGGAATCCCTGCCCACCGGACAAGGACATGGGTCTCTGGGGCGATGTCGATCTCGCTACCAGCGGCCCCGTCTCTGTCCGATCTCCGCTGGTAGTCACGCATCTGCCGGACGCAAGCGGGGGTATCGCGGAGTTGACCGCCTACGCCGAGTTGCATAACGCTTCGGCACGGTCGATCCAAGGCAACGTCAACGCCACCGTCGCCGGGGTTGCGCTGAAGCAGGCAATTGAATTGCAACCGGGAGAAGACAAGACCGTAATTTTCGACCCGCAACAATATCCTGGTTTGCGGATGAAAAAACCTGCTCTCTGGTGGCCTGCGCAGATGGGCACACCGCATCTCGAGACCGCCACCGTCAGCTTCAATGAAGGCGGCGCCGTTTCCGATGAGCAATCGATTCGCTTCGGCATTCGCGAGATTACTTCGGAGCTGACCGATCAGGGCTCTCGCCTCTTCAAAGTGAACGGCAAACCGATTCTGATCCGCGGCGCCGGATGGTCGCAGGACATGCTGCTGCGCCAGAACCCGGAGTATCTTGAACAAGAATTCAAGCTCGTCGAAGACATGCACCTGAACACCATCCGCCTTGAAGGCAAGATGGAGACCGAGCACTTCTTCCGCCTGGCGGACGAGCAAGGCATCCTCGTCATGCTCGGATGGTGCTGCTGTGATCAATGGGAGCATTGGGCCAAATGGACGCCCGAGAACCACGCGGTGGCAGGTGCTTCCCTGCACGCCCAGATGCTGCGCCTGCGTCACCATGCGAGCTTGCTGGTTTGGCTGAACGGCAGCGATAACCCGCCGCCCGCCGATGTCGAGAAAAACTATCTTGATATTGAGGCGGATACTCACTGGCCCAATCCGACATTGTCCTCTGCCACGCAGGCGCCCACCACTGTCACCGGCAAAAGCGGCGTGAAGATGTATGGACCCTATGACTATGTGGCGCCGTCGTATTGGCTGGCCGACACCGGCCGATATGGTGGGGCTTATGGCTTTAATACCGAGACAAGTCCGGGCCCGGCCATCCCGACGCTAAGCAGCCTGAAGAAATTCATCCCGCCGGGCAATATGTGGCCGCCGGATTCCATCTGGTCTTTGCACTACGGCGGAGAGGGATTCAAGGAGCTGACCGTCTATAACGAAGCCATGGTGGCAAGCTACGGCCAGGCCAAGAACCTCGCGGAGTACCTCCTTGTCTCGCAGACGATGGCCTATACCGGCGAGCGCGCGATGTTTGAAGCCTACGGCCGCAATAAGTACACCGCGACGGGAGTGATCCAGTGGATGCTGAACAATGCGTGGCCCTCCATGATCTGGCACCTCTACGACTACTATCTCGACACCGGGGGCGGCTACTATGGAACCAAGAAGGCCTGCGAGCCGCTGCACGTGCAGTACTCCTATGACGACCACAGCATCTATGTCATCAACAGCGAGTACCGTGAAGCGGGACCGTTAGAAGTCAGCGTGAAGCTTTACGACCTGCAAATGAAGGAACTCTTCTCGCAACAAACCTCTGTCACGCCTGGGGCTGATTCGGCAGTCAAGGTGCTTAACATTCCCGACGATAGATTCTCCTCCGATGCATCACTGCACTTTGTCGCTCTCTCAGCAAGGAATGCGAAAGGCGAGGTGGTGTCGCGGAACTTCTACTGGGTGCCGGCGAAACTGACGACTTTCGACTGGCCGAAGACCGACTACACGCACACCCCCGCAATCACTCATGAAGACCTCACCGCATTGCGCCAATTACCGGAGGCGAAGGTAGACGCAGCGCTTCATGTCGAAAGCGACGGCACGTGGGTCGTACGTCTGCACAATCCCTCTGCGGCGCTTGCCTTTCAGGTGGCCGTATCTGGGATCGACAAGGCTGGGCAGGACCTTACACCAATGCCATGGTCCGACAACTATATCGAGCTACTGCCCGGCGAGACACGCGATGTCTCCGCCAAACCTCCCGACGCCAGATCAGAAGCATTGGTCGATGTCACCGGCTGGAACATTCCTCCCGAGACGCTCAAAGCAGCCCACGATACCGCAGCGATCCACCAGGTCGCGCAATCAAGGTAGTAGTGAAGTAAGGAGATAGATGCCAGGTCCAGTCGCGGAAGTGACGACGCTCAAACGAACGCTGCGCTTTCGCGACCTTATCCTCTATGGCATCATCCTCATCCAGCCGACGGCCCCGATGCCGAGCTTCGGCGTCATCTACCAGGAGGCCCACGGCCACGTCGTCACCGCAATCCTGTGCGCTCTCGTCGCGATGCTTTTTACCTCGATCAGCTACGGCCGCATGGCGCGAGTTTACCCCGAGGGCGGATCTGCGTTTATGTATGTAGGCCGCGAGCTGCACCCATCGCTGGGCTACATTACCGGGTGGTGCATGGCTATGGATTACATCCTGAATCCATTGATTTGTACGATCTGGTGCAGCAAGGCGGCATTGAACTTCGTGCCTGAGGTGCCGTATGTGCTCTGGGCAGTTTTCTTTGCCGGCCTCTTCACTCTGCTGAACCTGAGAGGGGTGGAGACCTCGGCGCGCATCAACGCCATAATGGCCGCCGCGCTGGGCGTCGTCATCGTGCTAGTGGTTATCTCAATCTTGCGGTACCTTTACCACCTGCCGCACCAGCCCAGCTCGTTCTATACCACTCCGTTTTATGATCCTTCGACCTTCTCCTCCGGCGCGCTCTTCCGAGGCACGTCCATTGCGGTTTTGACGTATATCGGGTTTGACGGCATCTCCACGCTGACCGACGAGGCCAAAGATCCCGCTCGCAACATTCCGCGAGCGATCGTGCTGACCTGTCTCATTACCGGTGTGCTCGCGTCGATCGAGGTCTACCTGGGGCAGCTCGTGTGGCCCAGAGGACTGGCCTTCCCCGACATTGATACGGCTTACGTCAGCATCTCCGGCCGGGCCGGTGGCGCCTTCATGTTCGCGCTGGTCAATGCGTCTCTGCTGCTCGCCACGATCGGCTCGGGTATGGCTTCGCAGTTAGGGGCTGCACGTCTCTTGCTGGCGATGGGGCAGGATGGCGCAATACCGAAGAAGTTCTTTGGCGCGGTCCACCCCAAAAACCGTATCCCGCGCAATAACGTTCTCCTTGTCGGCGCGATCTGCCTTGCTGGTGCTCTGCTGTTCAGCTACCAGCTGGGTACCGAACTGTTGAATTATGGCGCACTGCTTGCCTTCATGGGTGTCAATATCGCTTCAGCGGTGCTGGCGTGGCGAACCTCCCGGTGGACCCAGTGGCTGGCGATTCTCAGTTCCCTGTTCGGCTTTGCTATCTGTCTCTTCATCTGGCTCAATCTCGGCCACCTGGCCCGCATCGTTGGCACTGCCTGGGCTCTGGTTGGCATTGCTTTCTGGTTGTTCTTCGGACGCAAAGCTACGGCCCTGAGAGCCTGACTTGCAGTAGTTCGAATTCCGCACGTTGACATGGAGAAGATAGCTGGGATGGGTCTTAATGCACTCGACCTCGCGGTCATTGTCGCCTACCTCGCAGGCGTCACGCTGTTCGGCCTGCGCTTCCGCAGAAAACAACCGACCATCAAAGACTACTTCCTCGCCGGCAACACCATTCCCTGGTGGGCTATCTCGCTCTCGATCGTCGCCGCAGAGACCAGCACTCTGACCATCATCAGCGTTCCCGGTCTGGCCTATGAAAGAGACTTCCGCTTCCTGCAACTCGTCATGGGTTACCTGATTGGCCGGGTGATCGTGAGCTTCCTCTTCATCCCTCAATATTTTCGCGGGGAACTCGTCACCGCCTATCAGGTGATCGAGCGCCGCTTCGGCCAGCGGCTAAGATCGCTCACCGCGGGCCTCTTTCTCATCACGCGCGCCGCTGCCGAGGGAGTCCGCGTCTTTGCTGTCGCCATCGTAGTCAAGGTCGCACTGGGCAGTCTGCTGTCAGGCTTCAGCGACTTCGGGCGCGACCTCACCGCCATTGCCATCGTCACCGCGCTGACGTTGATCTACACCTTCGAAGGAGGCATGGCGGCCGTCATCTGGACAGATGTGATCCAGTTAGCCATCTACGTCAGCGGAACGCTAATCGGCTTCTTCACCATCCTGCACCTCGTGCCGGGAGGGTGGAACACGGTACACGCCATTGCCGGCCACGCAGGCAAATTCCGCATGCTGGACCTATCCTGGAATTTGTCTACGACTTATACGTTATGGTCGGGAATCATCGGCGGCGCTTTCCTGACGGCCGCCAGTCATGGCACGGATCAGCTCATCGTGCAGCGCCTGCTATCTGCGCGCAGCGAGCGCCAGTCTAAAATCGCTCTACTGTCAAGCGGCGTGGCAATCCTCTTTCAATTCTCGTTATTCCTGCTCATCGGCGCCATGCTCTTTGCTTTCTACAAACTCTTTGCCCCCTTGGCGGCCTTCACCCGCACCGACACGATCTTTCCGGTCTTCATAGTTTCGCGCATGCCGCACGGCATCAGCGGCCTGCTCATCTCCGCAATCCTGGCGGCGGCGATGTCGAACCTGAGTGCGGCGCTTAACTCCCTTTCGTCGACCACCATCGTCGATTTCTATGCTCACCTGCGTCCCCGTTCGACCGAAGAGCGGCGTGTCCGATACTCAAGAATTGCGACCGTTGGTTGGGGGATCGCTCTCTTCGGGCTGGCACTCCTCGCCCGTCATGGCGGCAAGGTGCTCGAGATGGGACTCTCGATCGCATCGGTCGCTTATGGCTGCCTGCTTGGCGTCTTCCTTCTCGGAGTGCTCACCAGGCGAGCCTCGGAACCTGGAGCCATGGCCGGAATGCTCTTCGGTTTCGCGCTGAACATCTATCTTTGGCAGTTCACCAGGATCGCCTTCACCTGGTACGTGGTCTTCGGCAGCATCGCGACCTTTCTGGCAGGTTATGCTGCGAGTTGGTTGCTGCCGCAAAAGATGGCCCCAGGGCAAGCCAGCGAAGTTTAGAAGTGAAAGGACAAGATGCGTGACACGCGCAGTACGATCGTCGCAAACGCTACGTGGATGCAACATCGCCGGTGGTCATGCCCACGAGTGATCGCTATTTGTGGATGCTTGCTCGCCCTGTCGACAACCGCACCCGCTCTCGATCAGCAACCGCCGATCGAGAGCGGCAGAGTGCAGGCGTTTGCAAGTGTCGACGCCATGATGAACCAGGCGGTGAGCGATGGAAACATTCCCGGCGCGGTTGTAGTCGTCGGTCACAACGGCAAGATCGTTTTCCGCAAGTCCTTTGGGTTTCGCTCGCTCGAACCAACCCGCGAGCCGATGACCGTCGATACGATCTTCGATCTCGCTTCGCTCACGAAGTGTGTCGCGACAACCACCTCGCTGATGAAGCTTTTCGAAGACGGCCGCATAAGGCTCAACGATCCCGTCGCTACCTACCTCCCGGAGTTCGCGCAAAATGGCAAACAAGACATCACCATTCGCGAACTGTTGACCCACTATTCCGGACTTGCTCCCGACCTCGACCTGAAGCCGTTATGGCAGGGCCGCGAAGCGGCCTTCCAGATGGCCATGCAGCAGAAGCCTATGTACCCGCCGGGCTCACGTTTCGTCTATAGCGACATCAACTTCGAAGTACTTGGATTTATCGTCGAAAAAGTCTCCGGCATGCCGCTCAATGACTTTGCCGCCGCCAACGTATTCACCAAGCTGGGCATGACGAATACCCGCTATCTTCCTCCTCCGGATTGGTCACAGCGCATAGCGCCCACCGAATACGACGAAGACGGCCGAATGCTTCGCGGTGTCGTCCACGACCCGACGGCGCGAAGAATGGGCGGCGTCGCCGGGCATGCAGGCCTGTTCTCGACTGCGGACGATCTCGCCAGGTTTGCGGAAGACTTGCTTCGTACAAATAGAGTGCTCAGCCCAATGACGGTAGCGAAGATGTCCACGCCGCAGCAGCCGCCAACAGCCGCTAGTCTGCGAGGGCTGGGCTGGGATATCGACTCGCCTTTCGCCAGCAATCGCGGCGACTTGCTTCCCGTGGGGTCCTTTGGCCACACCGGCTTTACCGGCACCTCACTCTGGATCGATCCAGTGACCAATACTTACATCATTCTGCTTACCAACGCAGCCCACCCCCACGTGGGCAAATCCGTCGTCTCACTGCGTTCGCGCCTCGCCACGGCGGTGGTACAATCGCTTGCGCTCACGGTGACCGAGGGTGAGAAGATGCGGCTGGCCCGGATTACGGGATACAACGAATCCCTGATGGCCGCCCGCCGTATTGACACTCGCAACGGCGAGGTAAAAACCGGCATCGACGTGCTCGAAGAGCACAACTTCCGCGAACTGGGACCGGACCCAGCCCATCCGCGGCGAGTCGGCCTGATCACCAATCAGACTGCCTTCGACTCGCAAGGCAGGCGCACTGCCGATCTGCTCGCCCACGCTCCCGGCCTGAAGCTCGCCGCAATCTTCAGCCCCGAACACGGGATTGCCGGGAAGCTTGAGATTGCCAATATCGGCGACTCCGTGGATAGCGCGACGGGCGCAACCATCGATAGCGTCTATGGCAATACCGATGCCAAGCGCCGCCCCACCGATGCTGAGATCGCGGGTCTCGACGTAATCGTGTATGACATCCAGGATGTGGGGGTTCGCTTCTATACCTACGAGAGCACTCTTGGCTACTTCCTTGAAGCCGCCGCCAAGGCCGGCAAGCCGATCATCGTTCTCGATCGGCCTAATCCAGTCGGGGGCGCCTTTGTGCAAGGGCCTGTTGCCGATCCGAACCGCGAATCGTTCATCGACTACTGGCAGACGCCCATTCGCCACGGCATGACGATCGGCGAACTGGCCACAATGTTCAACTCCGAACGCAAGATCGACTCGCACCTGACCGTCATCTCCATGGAGGGCTGGATGCGCGGAGACTGGTTCGACTCGACCGGCAATCTCTGGATCAACCCCTCACCGAATATGCGCAGTTTGACCGAGGCGATTCTCTATCCCGGCATCGGCATGTTAGAGGCGACCAACCTTTCGGTAGGCCGCGGAACGGATACTCCATTCGAGGTGCTCGGCGCGCCGTGGATCGATCCTGTCGCCCTCAGCAGGTATCTCAATGCGCGCGAGATCGGCGGTGTGCGCTTCATTCCGATCGACTTTACCCCGAACGCCTCGGTCTATGCCAATCAGAAATGCGGCGGCGTCAACATGATCCTTACAGATCGCAATGCACTCGATGCGCCGGAGCTCGGAATCGAGGTCGCCTCGGCGCTGTTAGGCCTTTACCCCGGGCAATACAAGATCGCCGGTTTCGACTCACTGATGGTGAGCAAGGCCAGCCTCGATGCACTGGTCGCCGGGCAAGATCCGCGCCGCATCGCCGAGGCCTGGCAAGACCAGATTGCAGAGTTCAGCATCATGCGGGCGAAGTACCTGCTCTACTGAATCCGCGCCGTACTAGACATCGCAGAGATCGACCGCCTGCCGCAGGCTGGTCAACGGATCGCCCGTAGGCACGAACTCGTGTGCCACATAGCCCTTGTAATCCGAAGCAAGTATGCCCCGCATGACGCCGTCCCATTGCACTTCCTGCTGATCGTTCAACTCGTGCCGCCCGGGCACCCCGCCTGTGTGAAAATGTCCCATCCACTTGCGATTGTCCTGGATGGTGCGAATCAAATCGCCTTCCATGATCTGCATATGGTAGATGTCGTAGAGCAGCTTCACGTTCGGCGAGTTTACCTGCTCCATCACGCCGACACCCCACGCCGTGTGATCGGCCATGTAGTCGTGGTGGTTTACTTTGCTGTTCAACAGCTCCATGCAGATCGTGACGCCATTGTCTTCAGCAATCTTCTTCAGCTTGTTCAGGCCGATGACGCAATTCCGCGCGCCTTCTTCGTCGGACATTCCTTTCCGGTTGCCGGAGAAGGTAATCACGTTCGGTACGCCTTTCTGGGCGGCGAGCGGGATGTTTTTGCGGAAGGCCGCCTCGATCGCAGCATGGTTTTCAACTCGGTTGAGCGCCTCGGGAATGGTACCGCCCCCGGCATAGCCCATAGTGCAGATCAAACCATATTTACGGGGAGCGTCCCACTCGGTTATCTCGAGAAGGTCGACTCCCTTGAGGCCGATCTTCGCCGAGTAGGCGCAGAGATCATCGAGCGCAACGTCCTTATAACACCAGCGGCTGACCGACTGGCGGATGTTTCCCTTCCGCGTCGCCGCTGCCTGCGGTTGCCCCTCCAAAGGTGAAGCCGCAGATGCATCGGCCGAAGCAAGAGCGAGTCCTGCGGCGAGTCCGGCTTGAATGCCGGTTTTCATAAACGTGCGGCGTGAACTGACAGAGTTGGTCATAGTTGGCCTGTAAGGTGCGAAGGAACAGCTTACTACGGGAGACACCCCGCATGCATGACGCCCGTCCGTACGTCGGTTCTCGCAGCAAAAGAGTGCCCCGGGCGCACTCTGCGCTCCGGGGCATGGGAGGGGGTTGAACAAGACTGAGAGTAGTCCCGGCTTCGCTCTCCGTCGTCAGTCCCTGGCATGGATTTCCTATCCACCCTTCGATGGAGAATCCTCTTTTATCCGGCCGCGGCTCGCCTAGACTTGTTTCGGCAAAACCATCAGGACACGCAGATTAATCAGTACGTGGAGGACAATGGGCAGCAGCAAAGATCGCGTCGTAAGGAAAAGAACAGACAAGCCAAGAGCCAGCAAAACTGTTTGCAGCACGGCGCCGGTCCCCTGGTAAAGATGAACCGCTCCAAATACCAGGCAGGCGAAGACCAGCGTGATGGCAATATCCAGCTTCCAGGGGAAAACATGAAGGTAGTTCAGCAGAAATCCTCGATACAGGAACTCTTCACAAACGCCCGCACAGACGCCAGCCCCAGCGAACCACGCCCGTTCCGGACGGCTCTGCGGCAGGAGCTCGCTCAATTGCTTCATTTGCCGCCGGAAAGCGATTTGAAATGGACCCTTCTTCCTGGCTAACAGGACCGGGAGCTCCGTGATACACACTAGCCCGAGCGCCAGCCCGGTGATCAACTCACGACTGGGCAGCCAGCCTGCCCCCTTGTTGGTGAGGCGAATCGTGGAAAAATCTGCCAAGGACGCCAGGGGAAGCACAGCGAGGGCACCCAACAACAAAGAAGCGATCGCTACCTTGTAGCCCAGCAGCCTTGCCGCCGAAGACGAAGCTCGCTTGATGTGCGCCGCGAAGAACAATCCCAAAATCGGCGCCAGAATAATCAGGGCAAAGGCTGCCAGGTGAAAGTATTGACTAGCTTTCACTGGACTGAGAACCTCATGTTGTAAAGGATAGGAAACAGGGTACTCGCATTCTAACCTCCGTGGGCAAATCGAAGACTTCCAGAGTTTAGCCGCCCTTTAAGGCAACTGCTCGGCCGCAACAACAAATCGATCAATCGACGATAGCCTTCCCGGGTGGCAGGTGAGGATCATCGACGCCTGCAATCAGCAGGTAGAGCAGCGATCCAATGACGCCGCCCACAATCGGCGCTATCCAGAAGAGCCACAGCTGTTGCAATGCCCAACCGCCTCCGCCGAAGACGGCGAGTATGAGGGCCGGCCCCGTGCTCCTCGCCGGGTTGACCGAAGTATTCGTCACCGGGATACTGATCAAGTGAATCAG
The DNA here is from genome assembly GCA_965199205.1 of Acidisarcina sp. Classification (GTDB taxonomy): domain Bacteria; phylum Acidobacteriota; class Terriglobia; order Terriglobales; family Acidobacteriaceae; genus Acidisarcina. Next base: position 4,514,951 of record OZ240688.1, on the reverse strand, counting down.
GGTAAGAGCCAACCCGATAGCGATTGGCGCAAAGCCGGCCGGTACACCCCGCTTATCCGTCGATCCCATGATCACGATAAGAAAAAACGCGGTAAGAACAATCTCTGCCACCAGGCAGGCAGCCATCGAATATCCGCCTGGGGAGTGCGCTGCATACCCATTGGAAGCAAAGCCGCCGGTTATATCGAACCCGGGTGCTCCGTTGGCGATGACATACAGAACCACTGACGCGACAATGGCGCCGACGACCTGCGCAAGAATATACGGAACCACCTGACCTGCTGGAAACCGCTTGCCTACAAAAAGCCCGACCGTGACGGCAGGGTTAAAGTGGCCGCCGGAGATGTGGCCCACGGCAAAAGCCATCGAGAGCACGGTAAGGCCAAAGGCCAGCGCGACGCCTGCGAAGGCGATTCCCAGCTTCGGAAATCCGGCCGCAAGTAGGGCGCTGCCGCATCCGCCAAAGACCAGCCAAAACGTTCCAAGGAACTCAGCGCCTAACTTCTTTGAAAGTGACATTGCGGAACTCCTGATTCGCGTTGGGCTGAAAGCCACAATCACCGAACAGCCGAAGTGTACTGTGAAAGTAGCTTTCACACCACCATCAGGGAAACAATTCATGGACTTATCTGGTTCCGGGCCTCCTTGCTGTATAACGGGTTTGCCCTTTGGGCCAGGTAGTCAAACCGAGGAGAACCAATGAACGAGAAGTACCCACAGAGTTACTCAAATCACGGTCGTACCGATCCCTGGTTTCACTATGGGATCGCTCCGATCCTGTTGATCTGCTTTTTATGGAGTATTTACTTTACTGTTCGCCGGGCCAGTGCGATCCATATCTGGCTGACGGCGCTCTCACTCACAATTCTGCTGCTTGCCTTCCTATGCAGGAGCTACGCACTGAAGGTGCAAGACCGCGTGATCCGGCTGGAGGAGCGCCTGCGCCTTTCGGCGCTTCTGTCAGAGCCGCTCCGAAGCCAGATTCCTCAGCTGGAAGAACGCCAGTTAGTCGCCTTGCGCTTCGCCGCCGATGACGAAATACCGGCCCTGGTTGAAAAGACACTCAGGGAGAAGCTTGATCCTAAGGCAATCAAGAAATCCATCCAGCGCTGGAGACCAGACTACTGGCGCGTATGAAAAAAGCTCCAGCCGGCAGGACCACTCAGGCGCGCTTGGCTTCGAGTTCCGCCCAGCGCGCATACAGAAGGTCCACAACATCCTGAGCCTCATCGAGGGCAATCAGCGCTTGCTGCAGCTTCCCTGCATCCGTGGCGACGGTGGGATCTTCAACGGCTTCTCGGCGCGCCTGCAAGGTGTCTTCCGCCAAGGTCACCTTTTCTTCAATGCTCGAGAACTCGCGGGCCTCAAGATAAGAAAGCTTCTTCTTGGAAGGAGCGGAAGCACTGTTTCCGTTACTCGACTCCTTGGCGCCCGCCGACTCTACCGCTCGACTGCTGCCCTGCCGCAACTGCTGAATCTGCCACTCTTCCCATTGCCCGTAATCGGCAAACCGCTCCACACTTCCAAGGCCATCGAGACCGAGCACAACGGTAGAAACGCGATCCAACATGAACCGGTCATGGGTGACGAGGACCAGCGCGCCGGGGTACTCGAGCAAGCTTTCTTCCAGAATCTCCAGCGTTGGAATATCGAGATCGTTGGTCGGTTCATCGAGCAAGAGCAGGTCGGCCGGCTGCAGCATCAGGTTGGCGATCAGCACGCGCGCGCGTTCCCCGCCCGAGAGCCTCTCCACTGGCTGGTTCAACTGCTCGCCGGTAAAAAGAAAGCGCGAAGCCCATGACGCGACATGAATAACGCGATCCTGGTAAATGACTGCATCGCTGTCTGGCGCGAGGGCACGGCGCAGCGTCTGGTTGCCGTCGAGAACCCGGTTCTGATCGAAGTAGACAGTACGCAGCAGGTTTGCTTTCTTGATCTCCCCCGACTCCGGAACAACCTCCCCGCGCAGCAGCCTGAGCAGCGTCGTCTTGCCGCTGCCGTTGGGACCAACCAGTCCGACCCGCATGCCTGCCGTAATCGGAAAATTAAGTCCGCGGATGAGCTTGCGCTGGTCTACCGAGTAATCGACATCGATAAACTCCACCAGCCGCTTGGTCTGGCGGTCAGTGGCGACGAAATCGATACCTGCGGTCGCCGTCTGGCTGCGAGTGCGCATGCCGCCAAGTTCGCCGATCAACTCGTTGGCTTTGTCGATTCTCGCCTTGGATTTGGTTGTGCGCGCCTTTGGCCCGCGGCGAAGCCATTCCTTTTCGATCTTGACGCGGTTCTCCAGGGCCTCCTGCCGTTTGCCCTGGGCATGCAGATATTCTTCTTTCCTCTCCAGAAAATTGCTGTAGTTGCCTGAAAACCGCAGAACGCCGTCGGGATAGGCGCGGTTCAGCTCGCAAACCTCCGTCGCGACACCCTCCAGAAAGTACCGGTCATGGCTCACCACCACGCAGGCGAAAGAGGCCCCGGCGAGCAGCGACTCCAGCCACTCGATGCCCGCGAGATCAAGATGGTTGGTCGGCTCGTCCAGCAGCAGGACGTCCGGGTTCTGCACCAACGCCTCGGCGATGGCGAGCCGTTTCCGCCAGCCGCCGGAAAAGGTAACTGCTTCTGTGTCGAAAGATTCGAAACCTGCCCGGCCAAGAGTATCGCGAAGCCGGGCTTCCCACTCTCGCTCGGGAACACCGCTGCGTTCGAGCGCATGACGGACAACATCGCGCACCGAATCTCCCGGCGCAAACTCCGACTCCTGGGTGACATAGCTGAGCCGGGCCCGCTTGCGCGCGGCCACTTCGCCCGAGTCGGGGTCGATTTCCCCGGCGAGGATGCGCAGCAGGGTCGACTTTCCCGAGCCATTCGGCCCTATCAAGCCGATTCGATCGCCTTCATTGACGGTGAACGAGATACCGCGAAACAGCGCCGTCGCGCCGAAAGATTTTGCAAGGCTCTGCGCATTCAGGATTGGAGTTGAGGGTGCCATTCTTCTTTCAGCGTGCGGTTACAGTAGCGGCAACGTACTCTGCGTACGGTCCCTTGAAGTCTTCAATGGCGCCATCGTCGAAGTGCCAGACGCGAGTTGCAACTTCATCGATCAGGTCATGATCATGCGTCACCAGCAGCACCGTGCCTTCATACTTCTGAATCGCGACATTGAGCGCATTGATCGATTCCAGATCGAGGTGGTTGGTGGGTTCGTCAAAGATCAGGATGTTCGGCTTGAGGAGCATCAGCTTACAGAAAATCAGCCGCGCCGCTTCCCCGCCCGAGAGAGCGTCGGTCTTCTTCATGCCTTCTTCGCCGCGAAAGAGCATCTGCCCGAGAATGCCGCGGATGTCTTCCTTTGTCGCCTTCGGGTCGAACTGATAGAGCCAGTCGGCAACGGTCAACCCCTTCTCGATGACGGTGGAGACGTCCTGCGGGAAGTAGCCAATCTGCGCCTCGTGGCCCCACTTCACCGTCCCGCCATCGTTGACGAAGCCCGGGTCGTGCAACTCCCCACGCATGGCTTTGTCGACCTCCTTGTCGCCAACCAGCAGCGACTTGAGCAAAGTTGACTTGCCCAGCCCGTTGCGCCCCATCAGGCAGATCTTCTCTCCCCGCGTGACACTGGCGCTAAAACCCTTGATCACCTCAAGATCGTCATAGCCCTTCACCAGCTTCTCGACCTCGAGGATGTGTTTGCCCGAGGGCCGCATCATTTCAAAGCGGATGTACGGCCGCGCGATGTTCGATCGTGCCAGGTCCGTTGTCTGCAGTCGCTCAACTTCCTTTTTACGGCTGGTCACCTGGCTCGAACGCGTGCCGGCAGAGAACCGGGCGATGAACTCGTTCAACTGCGCAATCTTCTTTTCGCGCTGGTCGTTCTGCGACTCAAGCCGCGACCGTATCTGCGTCTTCGCCATCACCATGTCGTCATAGCCGCCGGTGTAGGTGATGATCGTCTCGTAATCGATATCGGCGATATGGGTACAGACGCTGTTCAGAAAGTGCCGGTCGTGCGAGATGGTGATCAGGGTACCTTCAAAGCCCAGCAGAAAGTCCTGCAGCCAGTGAATCGAGTCCAGATCGAGATAGTTTGTGGGCTCGTCAAGCAGCAGCGCCTGGGGCTTGCCAAAGAGCGCCTGGGCGAGCAGAACGCGAACCTTCTGGCCGCCCTGCAGTTCCCCCATTCTCCGGTCGTGGATCTCGTCCGGGATATCCAGCCCCTGCAGCAAAATCGCCGCATCGGTCTCGGCCGTGTAGCCGTCCTCCTCGCCCACAATACCTTCAAGCTCGCCCAGACGCATCCCGTCGGCGTCGGTCAGTTCGGCTTTTTCATAGATCTTGTCCCGCTCCTCGAGCGCCGACCAAAGCCCCTTATTGCCCATGATGACGGTATCGATCACCCGGAAAGCATCGAAGGCAAACTGGTCCTGGCGCAGGATCCCCAGCTTTTTCGGGCGCACAACGTTGCCCTTTTGAGCGTCGATCTCGCCGGTCAACACCTTCATGAAGGTCGACTTTCCAGCGCCGTTCGGTCCGGTCAAGCCATAGCGGCGACCAGAGATAAAGTTGATCGAAACGTCATCAAAGAGGACCTTCGCCCCATACCGCATGCTCACATTGCTAACTGAAATCATGATTGTCTCTCTCTGAGTTTACTTGGTTTTGCAGGCATTTTGGCCTGAAGCGAGTGCCGGGAAAGGAAAAGGGGTGAATCCACCGGGATCGTGCGACTTAGAAGAGCGCGGGCCGCGCTCTTCCTAAGTCAACCTGGAGATGATCTGGTTGGCCGCCAGCGCCGCCACATAGGCCAGCACCGTCATGTAGGCGAACTGGATCGCCGGCCACTTCCAGCTATTCGTCTCCCGCTTGACCACCGCCAGAGTCGAGGTGCATTGCATCGCCAGCGCAAAGTAAACCACCAGGGCGATCGCACCGCCGAGATGCAGATCGTGGCGCAGCGCCACCTGCAAGGTCATGCTGTGGGTTGCGGGATCTCCTCCGTAAAGCGTTCCCAGAGTACCGACGATCACTTCTCTTGCCAGGACCGAGGTGAGCAGGCCAATACCGATCTTCCAGTTGAAGCCCAGAGGCCGAATGATCGGCTCGATCAACAAGCCCAGCTTCCCGATGATGCTGTCGGCCAGTTGCGGAAAGGACCCGGCATGAGTCGGCACATGGCTCAGCAGCCAGAGCACCAGGGTGACCGCCAGGATCACCGTGCCCGCCTGGCGGATAAAGACCTTGGCCCGATCCAACAGCCGCAATCCAAGCGAACGCAAAGTCGGAAGCCGATATTGCGGCAATTCAAGGATGAATGGGGCCGAGGACGCTTTCAAGATAGAGGACTTGAGCAGCCGTGCCGTAGCCAGCGCCGCAACGAACCCCAACAGGTAGAGGCCCAGCATGACAGCCGCCCGCATCCCGAAGAAGGCGCCCAGCAGGGGCCGATTTGGGATGAACGCGGCGATGATCAATAAATAAATTGGAATGCGCGCCGAACACGTCATGAACGGCGTGACCAGGATTGTCGCGATGCGATCCCGCTTGTTCTCGATCGTCCGCGTCGACATGATGGCCGGCACCGCGCAAGCGTAAGCTGACAATAAGGGGATAAACGCCTTTCCATTCAGGCCGATCGCCCGCATCACCCGGTCCGCGATCAGCGCCGCCCGCGCCAGGTATCCAGAATCCTCCAACACCCCGATAAATAGAAAAAGCAACAAGATCTGCGGAAGGAAAACCAGGATCGACGAAACACCCTTCCAGACGCCGTCAATCAGCAGCGACTGAATCCATCCAGAAGGCAGGATCGCCCCGACACGGGCGCCTGCTCCGTCGAGCAGCGCTTGAAATCCATCACTCAGCGGCTGCCCCAGCGTGAATACCGCCTGGAACAGCGTGATGACGACGGCGAGAAACAGCAGCGGCCCCCAAATCCGGTGCAGCAGCACCCGGTCCAGTTTGCGGGTCGTCTCCGAAGAGAGTGGGGCTTTATATTTCGTACGGGTGCTGACGCCGGTAGCCCATTGCCGGTATGAGGCGGCATTGCCCATGATCGGCAACTGCAGCGGCCGTTGACTCTCCTCGTTTTTGCGCGCCAGAAAGTTGCCGACTGCGTCAAGCCCGGTGCCGCGCGCGGCGCTGATTTTGGCCACCGGCACGCCGAGTTCCTGGGCGAGCGCGAGCGAATCGACCTCGCCACTGCGTGCCTCCATCACATCGGTCATGTTCAGCAGGATCAGAGTTGGCAAACCCAAAGCCAGGATCGGTCCAGCCAGCATGAGCTGGCGGCTCAGGTGCATCGAGTCCAGCACCAGCAACACCGCGTCCGGCACGGGCGTACCGGGCATCGTGCCGTTCAGCACCTCGACCGCAACCCGCGCGTCCTCAGAATAAGAGTCGAGGCTGTAGATTCCTGGCAGATCGATCAATGCCAGATCGCTACGTCCGATGCCGCTCAATTTCCCGACCCGCTGTTCGACCGTCACTCCGGGATAGTTCGCAACCTTTTGGCGCAAACCGGTAAGCCGGTTAAAGAGGGTCGACTTGCCGGAGTTGGGCGGCCCCACCAGGGCGACCGTACGAATCTTCCCCGGGAGCCTGGGCCCGGAGGGGAGCTCGACACTAACGGGGGTGCAGCAGCTCATGAATTCTCTTCTCCAGCGCCGGGAAGCTCCCGCACCTGAATGAAAGCTGCCGTATCCCGGCGCAACGCGATCTCCAGCCCGTCAATCGCATAAACCGTTGGGTCTCCGGCCGGGGCGCGGCACAGTGCAGTGACTCTCGCTCCGGGAACGAACCCCATATGCATCAGGTGGTGCTGCACATCTTCAGGCAGATCGAGTTTTGAGACCACGGCGTGTTCCCCGACAACCAACCCACTCAATGCCATCAACTCGCTTGTCCCGGCCCTGTAGAGTTGGCGAGCCAACTTGCACTGTCTCTACTATATCTCAAAGGCGACCAATTGAATCGTATATCGCGCCGGCTTGCGCTTCCTCTATCAAATCAACGGATTGAAGAGACTTTGGCCGGTCAATCTCCCAATCAAGGGAGGGCAAAAGCATTCCGGCGCAGGGTCTAATTCTTGTGGTAGCCTCTCCTAGAGACTCATGGCACAACCAAAAAGCCTTGCTACTGATCACCAGCCTGAAATGGCTGCCGGCCTGATCTCGGTGCTCGACGAGTCACCTGGCGTTGCCAGCCGACGCCTCAGATTCGTCGACGACGTCTTCCGTACGACCGTGGCCAAGGAGCCTGCAGGATGCAAGGGCCGGAAGTAGCATCCGAGAAGCTGCAGGGCGCGCCGACAGCAACTCCGCCGCACGATCCTGAGAGCCACCAGTTCATTCTCTCGCCGGCGGATTTCCGCAAGGTTTTCATCAAACGCCGGGGCGTTATCCTGGCCATCCTGTTGCTCGGCGTCCTCATCGCGGCAGCGGTCAACTACTTCACGGTTCCCGTCTTCGAATCCATCGCTCGCATTGATATCAACCCCAGCCGCTCGGCAAATATCGGCATCGGCGATCTGGTTGGAAACAAGGTGAGCGGCGGCGATCCATCCAGCCGGCTCCTCACAGAAGTCCGCATCCTGCAGAGCGATTCTGTCATCTCCGGCGTCATTCAGCAGGAAGATCTATTCACCCGTAAGCCTTTTTCCCGGGTCTTCCTCACCACGCCCTATGTCCCGGGTAAGCCGCTGACCCCCGTACAACGCGTCTCGTTGAACCGTATCTTCCGGGCAAATTTACAGGTCGTCTCTATTCCCAATACCGACCTCGTAGAAATCCACTACCGGGACCCCGATCCCGTCCAGGCCAGCAAGGTTGCCGATGCGGTAGTGAACCAGTATCTGGAGCTCGACCTTCGTTCGCGCTACGACGGAACACTACGCATTTCCAATTGGCTCTCCGGCCAGTTGAACGAGCTGAAAGGCCATGCCGCCGATGCCCAGCGCAAAGTTGCCCAGTTCCAACGATCCAATAACCTGATCGGGATCGACCCGGAAGGCAGCAATCTCGTCACCGACAGTCTGCGTATGGTCAATGAGCAATTGCTCCAGGCCGAGGCCGATCGCATCGTCAAGGAAGCGCGCTTCCGACTGGCGCAGACCCGCAACCCGGAACTGCTCGTCTCCGTCGCCCCAACCACGACGCTCGTGACCCTTCGTTCCCAGCAGGCCGAGTTAATGGTGCGGACCGCCGAGCTGAAGGCCAAGTACGGTTCGGACTATCCCAGCGTTCGCGAGGTGAATAAAGAACTCGCCGCGGTCCAGGCCGACATCGATGTTGAAACCACCAACCTGCTCAAACGATTTGAAGAAGAGTACAACGCTGCGATCAAGACGGAAAATCTGCTGCAGGGCCGGCTTGACCAGGTGAAGCAGGAGGCTTTTCGCGTCAGCGACTCCTCCGCCGACTATGAAATCTTGAAGCACGAGGCCGAATCTACTGCCGAGCTCTATGACGCTCTGCAGATGAAGTTGAAGGAAGCCAGCATCACCGCCGGCCTCAACTCCAATGAGGTCAACCTGGTTGACCCGGCGGGGGTTCCGGCTTTTCCCGTAGCCCCGACCAAGCGCAAAAACTTTGCCTTCGGAGCCTTGTTTGGCTTGTTTCTCGGGATCTCCGCCGCGATCTTCCTCGAGACTCTCGACGACACGATTCGTACGTCGGAAGATGCAGAAGCCATCTCCGGTCTGCCCTCTCTTGCCGTGGTTCCGCGCTTCTCGAGCGCCGCCAAGGGAGGGAAGAACGGAGATGGACACAGCCCTGCGCCCACGACACAGGCCAACTCAACTTTTGCGCCTGACCTGATCTCTTATCTCGCGCCACAGACCATCAGTGCGGAGGCGTTCCGGACGCTCCGCTCGTCGATCCTGCTCTCCTCCGCCGATCAACAGGCGCGCCTCGTACTGATCACCAGCAGTCTCGCCGGTGAGGGAAAGTCCACGATCGCCGCGAATCTGGCAGTCTCTTTCGCGCGCCGGGATGCCCGCGTGCTTCTCGTCGATACCGACCTTCGCCGTGGAACCCTGCACCTGAAATTCCGAATGCCGAATCGCGAGGGGCTCTCCACCCTGGTGGTCCGGGAATCTGGCGCAGCGGCCTACCAGACGCCCATTGCCGATCTTCCCAATCTCTTTGTTCTTCCGCGCGGCCCGATCGCCCCGAACCCAGGCGAGATCCTCGCCTCCCACAACATGGAAGCCCTGATGGAGCAATGGAAGATGGAATTCGATCACATCATCCTGGATTCGGCGCCCATTCTTCCCGTTGCCGATACGCTCAGCCTGGCGCCGCTGAGCGATTCGACCGTAATCGTGGTCCGCGCCGCAACCACCCGCAAAAAGGCCCTGCTTCGGACAAAGTCCCTCCTGCGCCGCACCCAGGCAAGAATCACTGGGATCGTCGTCAACGACATCGACCTGCGCCTGGAAAACTACTACACGTATTCGAAGAACTACGGCTACGATTACTCCAGCAACTACGGCGGCGGCTACGGGGTGGGCGACCATGAAGAGTAATCCTGGCCGTTCGCTCTCTCTCGTTTGCTTAGCCTGCGGCCTCTCCGGCCGAGCGGCGGCATTGCTCCTCGTGCTGATCGCCGCGCCAGCCGGATACACGGCATACGGCCAGCAGATAGAATCGTCTGCTGGCGTCCAGCCGCCGAATGCCGAAAGTGCGGTTCGTTCTCAATCGCCGGCCATCGTCATCGGTCCGGGAGACCTGCTCGATGTCGTCATTTTTGACAATCCGGATCTCTCCGGTCACGTTCGCGTCACCCAGGATGGCTTTGCCAACCTGCCGGTAATCGGGCGTATCGACCTGAATGGCTTGAACGCCGACCAGGCCGCTCGCAGGCTCGAGACTGATTTTCGCGCCCGCAATCTCCTGCTGGAGCCGCACGTCACCGTCTTCATCCTCGAATATGCCTCCCAGGGTGCGACCGTCTCCGGCGAGATCCGCCAGCCAGGCGTCTATCCCACGCTCGGCAGGCGCCGGTTGCTCGATATGCTGGCCATCGCCGGCGGCCTCTCCTCGACCGCCGGCAAGCAGGTCTCGATTATCCATCGCGATGATCCCGCCCATCCGCAATTGATAGCTCTGCAATCGACCGTCGACCGCCTCGCTATGCAGGAAAACCCGGAGACCCAACCCGGCGATACCATCGTCGTCGGCAAGGCCGGAGTCGTCTATATTGTCGGAGACGTCGGCAAGCCGGGGGGCTTTCTGGTCGACAACAACGAACGTCTCTCTACTGCGCAAGCGCTGGCTCTTGCCGGCGGGGCCAACCGGACCGCTTCCCTGAGCAAGACCCGGCTCATTCGCAAGGTCGATGGCGGACGACAGGAATATGTCCTCGACCTGAGTAAACTACTGAAGGGAGAACAGGCAGACTTGAAGCTGAATGACGGCGACATCCTCTGGGTACCATCGAGCCAGCTGAAGACCTTCGGATATCGAGGAATCGAAGCGGCGATTGCAATTACCACAGGACTGGCTGTCTACCGTCAGTGACCCACTCCTCGCTGCTTTCACTTGCGAGGAAATTCTGACCTGCCTCGCGTCTGCGAGGGCTTACTACGAGGGCTTATCGGATAAATATATGACCCGGATGGGCCAGGGGGGAGAATCGCTACTGCGCGTGAAGAGTCGTCAAGTGAAGGAAGAAAGCCAGACTCCGCCGGCACGCAAACTCCAGCTGGCATACTTCGTCTCGCACCCGATCCAGTATCAAGCGCCTTTGCTCCGGCAAATTGCCGCGCAGCCGGATATCGATCTTACCGTCTACTTCACCAGCGATTTCTCCGCCCGCGGCTATCTCGACGAGGGATTCGGGGTCAATGTCCAATGGGACATCCCGCTTCTCGACGGCTACAGGTATGAGGTCCTGCCTCCAGGCCTCTTCCGAACCGCCCATCACGACCGCCAGATCAGTGCGGGCATCTATCAGCGCCTTCGACGGCAAAAGTTCGATATTGTCTGGGTTCATGGTTACAGCTCCTTCAACTCTATGCAGACGATCCTTGCCAGCCGGCTGCTCAGGATTCCAGTCCTGCTGCGCAGCGACTCCAATCTCTACGATCGTCCCCGCTCGCCCCTGAAACTCAAGCTGAAAGATGGCTTCTTCCAAGTGCTCCGCCTGGGAGTTTCCGGGGCGCTGGCCTGCGGAAAGGCCAATCGACAGTATTGGCGGCATCATCTCGGGCAAGACATTCCGGTCTTTGACATGCCCTACGCGGTCGACAATACATTCTTTCGACATCAGGCCTGCCAGGCTGCCCGGCATCGCGAGGAGCTGCGCTCCGAGTTGGGTCTCGAATCCGGCCGCCCCATCTTTCTCTTTGCCTCCAAGCTGCAGAAACGAAAACGCTGCCTGGATCTTATCGAGGCCTTTCTGCGCGCCGGAGACTCGTCTGCTGTACGGCGGTCCTACCTGCTGATTGCGGGCGACGGCGAAGAGAGGCTCGAAATCGAGCGCCGGGTAGCAGGAAACACAAACATCCGTATGCTCGGCTTCCGAAATCAGCAGGAGCTGCCTCGCTTCTTCGATCTCTGCGACGCGTTCGTTCTTCCATCCATCCATGAGCCCTGGGGGCTGGTCGTCAACGAGGTCATGAACGCCGCCCGTGCCGTCATCGTCTCAGACCAGGTAGGCTGCCAACCGGATCTCGTACATCCGGGCGTGAACGGCTACGTCTTCAAGGCACTCGATATCGAGTCTCTCGCCAGCGCCCTGCGGGAAGCAATCAGCTCACCTGAAAACCTGGTGCGCATGGGCCAGCAGAGCTTGCGCATCATCGACAGCTATAGCTTCGAGCATGATCTTGCTGGATTGCGCCAGGCACTCTACCGCCTTGCTCCAGCGGCGTCGGAGCCGCCAGGCAATGCCGCCACGCAGCAGGCTGGGTTCTCCGCATGAGAATCCTCTACATAGGCAGCGGCGGCGGGACCTCCGGGCATCGCACGTCGGCCTTACTTCGTCTTGGCCACGAAGTCACGGTCATCGATCCATACAACCTCATCCCGTCCAATCGCTTGGTCAATCAATGGCGGCGGCAGACGGGCGGCCTGGGTCTCGTGGACGTCGTCCATCATCGATTACTCAAATTGCTTGGCCTCCGCGAGTTCGATCTCGCCTGGGTCGATCATGGCGAACTGGTAAGCGCCCGGCTGGTTCACGATCTTAGGAAGCGCATCCCGCGCATCCTCTGCTACAACATCGATGACCCCTTCGGCAGCCGGGACCGCAGGCTCTGGCGCGAGTTCAAAGAAGCGTTGCCAGCCTATGATCTGCTCGTCGTCGTACGTCCAGTCAATCAGCAGGAGGCTTATGAACTTGGCGCCAAGAGGGTCTTGCGAGTCTTTATGTCCGCCGATGAGATCGCCCACGCCCCGCGGCAGCTCACTGCCAGCCAACACGAACGCTGGAAATCGGAAGTGGTCTTCGTGGGAACCGCGTTCCCCGAGCGCGGGCCGTTTCTCTCAAGACTGGTGGCACTCGGCGTTCCGCTTACCCTTTACGGCAATCGTTACCAGCGCCTGCCGGAATGGCCGATCCTCAAACACTGCTGGCGAGCCGACGATGCGGACTCCGTCGACAACTACGCGAGTGCCATCCTGGCCGCGAAAGTCAGCCTGGGTTTGCTCTCAAAGGGAAACCGGGACCAGCACACCACCCGCACCATGGAGATTCCATCGCTGGGAGGCCTCCTGTGCGCAGAGCGAACTCCGGAGCATCTCGCGCTCTACCAGCAAGACCATGAGGCGGTCTTCTGGGCAACTCCAGAGGAATGTGCTGCAACTTGCTTCTCGCTCCTGGCCGACCAGCAGCGCCGCACAGCCATAGCCGCAAGCGGGCACCGGCGATATCTTAAGAATCCCTGGCAAAACATGAAGGTCGTTCAGTCTATTCTGGATGAAGCCGCAAGCGCGGAAGCCTTCGATCCTCTCGCTTCGGCAGCGGCGCAAGGCAGTCCCCAGGAAGCATCGGCAGAGGAAGCGTCCCAGGCGTCCGGCTGTTCAGGGCTCGGAGCTTGACCGGCGATCTATGTCAACTGTTGAAACCAGTGTCGATCCAAGCAGCATCCCTTCGGCCGCCGATGGGTGGCATCGGCCTTTCGGGTCGGACTATGCTCCACAAAGCCGCGTCTACCTTTTCTATCTGCCTTTCCTGCTAATTTTTTCTGCAATGACAGTCTGGCTGCTCGCCGGCAATACCAGCTTCGTACTTGGAGCAGCCATCGGAGCCCTCACCGGTCTTTACATTCTTTTGGACATCGTCTTTCGCGGGGCGCCTCTGCGAATCGCTTCCCTGCTGGCCATGACCCTCCTGCTGGCGTATAACCTCGGCGCATTGAATAGCTGGCTCACCGTACCCAGGGCCGAGCTAACGATAGCCGAATACTTTGTTCGCGACCCCGCCGCCCTCGCCCGCGCCATGGCTGCCTGCCTGGGATCGGCGGCTCTCCTGCTAGCCCTCGGCGAACTCTACGAGCGCCCCATCTTCGGACGGGAATTTCGCATCCGCTTCGACAATGGCTCGGCAGCCCTGGTGGTCGTCAGTGCCGCTTTGCTGGTCGGCGCCTACGCCGCCGGAAACCTCGGCTACATGGGCATTGCCGGCAGTGACACCGGTCACGTCAGCCCGATCTCCGCACTAACTCTCTGGTGGTCGATTCCCGCTTTCGCCTACTCGGTCTGCGCTACGCTGAACACCACCGGCATGACCCGCTGGCTGGTCGGCGTCTGCACCATCATCCAGGGCCTGGCTCTCGTGCCGTTTGGACGCCGTATTTTCGCTTTTGCCGTCTTGCTTGCGGTGATTGCCGCGCGGTTGGGCAGCTACCGCAGCCGCCTGTCGCTGGTCACGAAGGCTGTCGTCGCCACGCTGGGGATTGCCCTTGTGTTGACCGCCTCCGTCGCCTTCCTCTACCTTCGCGTCGCTGGATGGGGACAGAAAGGCGCAAGCAACTTCGGCACCCGGGTCAGCCTCGCGGTCGAGACGCTCGAAAAACGCAGTCCTTCCGAGGTCTTCCAGCTGTTGAGCTCCGATGCATCGACCCGCACCTTCGACATCGGCTACTTCTCTGACCTGCTTGAGGCCAGCCAGCACTCCTCGCCGCTCCTGGGCCAGATCCTTGCGATGAACCTGCAGTCGCTGATCCCCTCCGCGCTTTCGGCCGACAAATTTGGCTTGACGCCCTATGGCGAAGAGCAGTTGGTCGATATGAAGTGGGGCTTCAGCTACGCCGATGAAGCCAACTCGGTTTTTACTGCCGGCGCGGCAGACTTCGGCATAACTGGCGTCCTGATCTATCCGCTTCTGGTCGTCCTGCTGATGCGAGTCACTCTGGAATGGGCACAGTTCGTCATGCCCACCGTGGGCGCGGTGATTGTCTGCCTGGCATTTGTGTTCGAGATGCTGCAGGCCGAGGAAGTACTCATCGGGTACTTCACCGAGGTGCGCAATGCTCTCATTCTGGCCGCGCTCATTTACCTCTTTCAGAGGCTCCCCAGGTTTCAGTTGCGCCACGCTGATTAGAGAAGCCGGCGCTCCGGCGCCTGGCAGCGATCAGGCAGACTCACTCGTCGCAAGCCCGCGGTACATTTTCCTGTAGGCCTGCAGCATCTCGCCGACTTGAAAACGCCTGGCGTTCTCCACGCCCCGGACACTCAACTGCTGCCGCCGTTCCAGCCCCAGCACCACCGCTTCAACTGCGGCCCTACAGTCCGATGGATCGAAGTAAACCGCAGCGTTCCCGCCAACCTCGGTCATAGGCGGCCGATTGGAGGTAAAGACCGGACATCCACAGGCCTGCGCCTCGAGAATCGGCCATCCAAAGCCCTCCTCCAACGATGGAAAGAGCAGCCCTTCAGCGAGCGAATAGAGCGCCCGAAGATCTTCATTCGGGAGCGCCGTAAGCTCCACGACATCCCCGCCCAGACCTCGGCTTTGAATGAAAGTGCGCATCTCCGTCGTAAACGGCTTGCCAACCATCACCATCCGCAGCATTCGAGATTCCTTCCGTGACCGAATGCCGGCGAAGATTTCCAGTACTCCCGATCGGTTCTTGTACCACTGGTTGCCTCCGACGTGCAGCAGGAAGGGCCGGCTCGCATCCGGCAGCAGACCGTCAATCCGGCCGGTCGCGTCGCCCCGATCCATCGGTGTATACGGGTAATTTAATCCGTTGAGAACGCATGGGGTCACCTCCCGTCGGCGCGCGGCCACGCGCAACACATCGCGTCTCGTCTGTTCGGAGGCGCAAGCGACCACCTGTGCTCGTCGCAAACCACGCAGGATCGAAGCCTGCAAGAGGCGCCCGCTCCAGCCAGTAGGGTTCTCGGCAACTTCGCCAAGCGCGCTGCGAACCGCCATCAGGTCATGACACGTCACGACGTTCGGTCGCCCACCGAGAAATCGGGTATACATGCCGTTGGAATGGTCACAGATATGAACCACATCCCAATCCTTTGCATGCCGCGCCAGGACCAAGGGAAAAACCACAAACTTGTCCAGATAGCCAAGCCATTTGTGTAGCGATCCCGTTCCGCGAACGAGCCGCACGAAGAACGGCTCCGCAGCCAGCGTCCCGACCGTCTCCCCTTCATTTGCCAGTCCCCGGCTCATCAGCTCACAGAAGCGCTGCATGCTCTCCTGCTCGTCCGGCTTAAAATTCGCGATCAGCAGAATACGCAAGCGATCCCCTGGCACGATTTTTCAATCGAGGGTTCAAGTTGGGAGAAAACAAAAGGGCCGGCACTGCACCAGGCACAGACCCGTCGTTGGATACACTAGCTTATACAGCGCCTACAGGAACCATGTCGCGATTTCGATTGCAATCAATTCGCATCATTTTAATCGTGGGAACGTGGCACGTCATTGCTACGATGCCTCTGCTCGCGCAAGTCGTTCCCACCCTGGCGCCCGCGCTTACAGACACTCCGGCGACCGCGCCCGTCACGACGCTGGCGCCAGACCTGCTGGTTCCCTTGCGGTCCTTCACCTACGACGGAACGGGCGCAGCCATAGCCTCGACGGCCCTCAGCCCGGAGGTCTATTCAAGTGACCCCAGCCCGGCACTGGTCGAAACGGACCCGGCGATTCGCGATTCTCTGCAAGCCGGCCAGGCCAGTCCGTTCAATCAGACAGGCGCACGCATCAACCCGGCAAGTCTTGCGTTGAGAGATAGCATCGGAGGCTCCCACCTTCTGACGCCTGACGAAAACGAGTCCATCGCCGGAACACACCGGGCCTCCTCTGACGCGGATTCCGATCTGGCCTTTGGTACGACAAAGGAGAGGAACGATCAGAGCCATTGGGGAACCGGTTCGTCGTTTGGCGCTCAGGCAAGGTTCAGCAACTGGGGCGTAAAGGTTTCACCCGCCGTCCCTATGGGTCTCACGACCGGTGCAACGGGAGAAATGGACGCGTCGCTCGACGACCGATCGGCCAGAGAAACAGGCTTCGCCTCTGCGCGAAGCCAACGCCAGGGGTCTTCCAGGTTCACGGCGAGACGCGAAACCGTGAACCAGGATTTTAGATCTATCCAAGGTGAGAATCAGAGAAATACAAGGATTAGCTCTGGCCATGATTGGAACTCCGGCAGCGGCCTTGGAAGCCAGGTACCCAGCCAATCTGCATCGAAGCTACCCCTTTCGCAGGGCGCCGGAACTCCCGCCGCGTCCCAGACCCTGGCACAACTCTTGCAGTTCTCTCCGGGCTCTTCTTCCGGCTTCGTCTTCGGGGCCTCTCCTTTTTCATCGCCCGCCGGAGGTCAGGAACTGAGCTTCTTCAACCCATCGATTCTGGCTGTGCGCCCAATCTCCTTGCCCCAGCCGTCCTCCGCTGCCCGGCAGCGTCGCAGCCGAGAAACATGGATGAGCTCTGACCAGCTGTCGACCAGTGCCACTCATTACGGCATCAATTCGCCCCTGGCGTCGGCTTACCCACACCGCACTCCGGGCCGGCGAACCAACACGACGAATGGCGACTTGCTGACCGACGGTAGCGACGGAACCTCCTTCGACGCGAAATAGCGGCCGATCATTCCGCGTACCGGCACACGGCCTGCACCAACCGCGCCTCCCCCGCTGTCCCCCGCCGGATCGTGTATTACTATGGCAGCATTCGCGGCATCTGCAGAAAGTCTGTTCATGAGTCAAGAGCTTCCGGGCGAAGGGACCGACCCAACCCTGCTCCCTTCCTATTCGTTGAAGAATCGATTGGCGCGCGCAGGTTGGGGTCTATGCTGGACGATACTCTACCGGCCGTCGCCGCGCCCTTGCCATGCCTGGCGCGCCATGCTGCTACAGCTCTTCGGCGCAAAACTCGGACCCGAGTGTCACTTCTACCCCACATCGAAGGTCTGGGCGCCCTGGAACCTCATCTGCGAAGATCGCGTGACGCTGGGCGATGCGGCTGAACTCTACAATCCCTCGCTCTTCTATCTCGCCTCTCACTGTATCGTTTCGCAGGGAGCCTACCTCTGCGGCGCAACCCACGCCTACAACGATCCGTCTTTTCCGCTGCTTTCGTTTCCCATGAAGGTTGGAGCCTATGCATGGGTGTGTGCACGAGCCATTGTCCATCCTCGCGTCAACATCGGCGTTGGAGCCATACTCGGCCTCGGTTCGATAGCCGCCAGCGACCTCGAGCCGTTTGGCATTTATGCGGGAATGCCGGCAAAGAAAGTGAAGGAGCGCCTGCGCTCCTCGCTTCCAGAGCCTTACAACCGCCTGTAGGAAGCAGCCACTGCGCCCCGCTCAGTCCGGGCCTTTCGCAAAGAGTCCGGCCAACACCTTGGGCGCTCGCTGGATGTCGAACCTGAGTTTAAAGCTGGCTTGGCACTTCTCCGCCATTGCTTCCCTGGCAGTACGCGGCAGCCGGCGCCACGCTTCCAGCAATCGCATCGTCCCCTCCAGGGTGTCGTCGTCCACAAGACCCACTCCGTCGTCCACGATCTCCCGCCAGATATTTACCTTGTTGGAAATCAGCACGGGAACTCCGCAGGCCAGCGCTTCCGCGACCGCAATTCCAAAGTTTTCCTGGTGTGACGGCAGCACGAACACCTCCGCGGCTTTGAAGGCGCCCCATTTCGCGTCGCCCTGCAACATCCCGACAAAGTGGACCCGGGCGCCGACACCCAACCGCAGGGCCAAAGCAAGCAACTCAGATTGCTTTCCCTGCTCATCGGGCCCGGCAATCACGAGATCTGTCGTCGCATCGAAACCGGCCCGACTGGCGAAAGCTTCGATCAGCAGATCGCAGCCTTTCTTCTCGTGAAGCCGCCCCAGAAAGAGCAGAAAAGCCCTCGACCGCACCTCTGGGCATACCGCGTAAAACTGCCGGATCTGCTCTTCTCGATTTCCTGCCGGCTCGACTGTTCCAAAAGGAACCAAGACGCTCGTCCACTGGGCTCGGGGGAACGTCTTCTGTGCCAGCCGCGCCTCGATCTCTGCCGTGAACAACACCGCCCTGGCATCGCGCAGCAGACGATGCTCCGCCGCTTTCCAGTAGCAAGCCTTCAGTACATGCTTCCCTGGATACTTCTTTTTGAACCAGGGATCCAGCATCCCGTGCGCGAAGACGGCGTAAGGGGTTCGTTTCCGGCAGGCCCTCCACGTTGCGAGGCCGTGATATTGCCACAAGCCATCGACGATCACCCCGTCAAATCGATCCAGATTCCCCTGCAACCATCGATCCAGGCGGCGCGTGTAGCCGTAATGGCCGAGCCCCGGACCCAAGGCGTGGATGGGAAGTCCGTCGTCGCTCCCGGGAAGGCAGCCGGGAGTATCTAAGCAAACAACCTCAGTCTCGTAAATACCCGTAGAGCGAGCAGCCCGGGCTAAATGCCGTATGCCTTGAGCGGGGCCGCCGCTTTCCGGCAAAAAAGAGTGAATGGCGTGCAGGATCCGCATCACCAACCATCGTAAAGGCATTCGACAATCGCCAGCCGGCGCTTTCTACGCTGAGGAGAACGATCAGATCGTCAGAACAAGACGACCCAGGCAACACTGCGAGGTTTCCACCCCCAGCCGTGCCCAGGTCCCTTATGCAGAATCTGGCGAAGGGACTACTCCTCCTCTTCCTCCTCGTCATCCAGATCATCGTCGTCTTCGTCGTCGATTATGCCATCCTCATCGTCATCTTCCTCGTCAAGGTCGTCATCCTCGTCCTCATCTTCCAGGTCTTCCTCATCGTCCTCATCCAGCTCGTCATCTTCATCGTCCAGTTCCTCTGCGTCGTCTTCCTCCTGGTCGACGAGCGCCGCGGCCCGAGGCTCGCCGGCTGAGATTGCCTCTCCTGAAAGCGCCATCACGACGGACCCGCTCACGTCGCCTGAAGGATCATCCGCAATTTCAAACTTATCCGCCTGGAGGCCGAAGGTACAGGAGACCGGCGCCCCGTCAAAGCCCCCGTCAAAGCGATAGTCTGCGCCATGTCCGGAAGCGCGCCGCAGCCGAGGCGTGGGTGCGGACGAGGGGGAAGTCAGGACCTGCTCGCGGCGAGAACTGGTGAGGCCTGATTGCCGATGCGTAGAAGCGTTCAATGTCATTGCTGTGGCCTTTCAATCGAGAGTTAGGTTACCCATTCCGGATCGCCCTTAGGTAACTGTGGGATGCAGGAAGAGCAAGCTCGCAAAACTTTTTCGTGGTCCCGTGTTTAGCTCTCAAGTATCGCGCAATTTGTTTCATGATGACACAGCCCATCGAAGTTCTTTTCGCAGGTTAACGGAAGCTCTCAGAAGCGCCGATACCCGCTGTGGAAGGAGTCCTTATGTCCGTCAAGACTCTCAACAGTGCCGAAACATTTGTCGCGCCGAGCGCTTCTCCTCGGCGACTCACCTATTCCATCGCACCCTCCGCCCAGCTGGTCGCCCCCCCTGAACTTCATTCCATGCCGGCAGAGCTCGAATCCTTCCTCGAGGGCGAAAATCCGATCGGCTGCATTCGCGGGGTAATGTGGGTGATGGCCTTCAACGCAGGGGTCTTTCTCGCTGGCTTTATGCTCTGGCAATCTTTCAAATACCTGCTTTGATCCGGCTGCCCTACAGGCGCCTCATCTGGAACTCGTCAGGCGGAGGCGCAGGCGCTCCGTGCTGCATCTGAAAAGCCTTGGCAATCACCGCCGCGGTCACCGGCGCCAAGCGGTAAAGCTCTGCATCCTCAAGCGTTACCCAGCGCGCCTCACTCGCGTCCGACCCACTCCGCAGGGTCCCTCCCTCGGAAACACACAAATAATCAATGAGTACGTAATGGTAGACAACCCGTCCGGCTTCCCGTCTATCTCCCATGACAGCTTGAGCCGGCTCTCCCACTCCGTTCAGGCCCGCAAAGTTTTGCCGGGGTTCTTCCTCCATCACAATCTTGTCGAGCACCTCGACCAGGCCGGCCACCCGCACCTGAAGGCCGGTTTCTTCCAGAACTTCCCGGCAGACTGCAGCTTCCAGCGTCTCTCCAAGTTCCAGCCCGCCACCGGGAATCGACCATTCCCCCTTCAAGGGCTCCTGGCCGCGGCGCACCAGCAGAACCCGGTTCTCATCCAGCACCACGGCGCCCACGGCGACCACCGGCGCATCCGGAAATCTTCTTCGCACCCGGCCCTCGCAACCCACGATCTCATGTAGCGAACACGCGCCACAGAAAGTTCCGGCTCTAAAACTTCACCGGCTTGCCATACTCTTCACTCGACACCGTACGCCCCATGCTGAACCGGCCGCCGGCAAACTTGCCCGGCCCTTTGGTATGGCCGATTGCCAAAAGCGCGACCACAGTGTAGCTGAGCGGCAATCGAAGAATCTCGCGCACCTTTTCCTCCTCGAAACCCTCCATCGGAGCGGTGTCGTAGCCCAAAGCCTCGGCCATCAGCATCATCGTGGTAAAGGCGATCATCACCTGCCGCGTCAACCACATCGGCAGGTTGGGATGGTTGGACAGATATTCTGGAATATAGGTCTTGGCCTGTTCCGCGTAGTTTTCCGGCATTCCACCCGCCCGGCCGAGTCGCAGCATCTCCTCGAGGTCCCCGTTCCGCCAGCCGTCAGCGTCTCCGCAGGCGACGATCACCGCTGAGGCTTCCTCGACCTTGGCCTGGTTATAACTGGCGCCCCGGAGCCGCCTGCGCTGCTCCGGCGACCGGACGACCACAAACCTCCACGGCTGCATGTTGTAGCCGCTGGGCGCCTGGAGGCCGGCCTCGATGATTTTCTTCAGATCGGCGTCTGGCACCGGGCTGCCATCGAAGCTGGAGGTCGCTCGGCGAGCGGAGATCGTCTGACTGAGGGACTTTTCCGTCACTGGATCTGTCCCATGGCGAGCTCGTTCGCGAAAGGCTGCTGGTTTGGCGCGTTCGCGTAAGCCCACAATCCGTGAAAACCATCGCGCAGCTCCGGATGTTGAGACAACAGCGCCTTCATAAGAGCGACATTGCGAGTGCGGGCAGCAACCGGGTCGGAAGTATCGCTGGACTTGTAATTAATAACGAGGTCAAGGCCGCCGAGCGAGCTGTCTGTGTGCATATCCTGAATCTCAAAGCTTGGCCCTCCGCCGCTGAGCGTCATCGGCTGGGTGTTGTTCGGGAGATTGGACAATCCGAGAGAAGCCTGCTCTCTCAACAACTTATCGAGGTTAGGGCTGGAGAAGAAGTAAACCGGACTGAGCAGATACGCCGCAGTCTGGTAGTAAAAATAAGCGTTCCACTTCTGGCCTTTCCTGGCGAATTCACGCGCCTGGCTCCAGTACCAGACTCCGTCATGCGCTGCCGAGGTCAATGCGTGAATGAAGCACCCCGCCAGCTTCCACTCGGCGGCATTGCTCCCCTCATGGGCAAGGATAAAGGTCATCGATTGCGGGGAATCCACTCCCGTCGCGTGCAGCACCACGACAGCATACTTCCCGGAGGGAATATTGGGAATCGTCAGCACGACTTCATGTGCGTTCGCCCCGCCGCAAAAGAACTGGGTCTCGTCTTCAGTCTTCTTCAAGTCGCTGGAATCCAATAGATAGAGGGCATCGACGGTGATAGAGGCCCTCTGGATCAGGGGCGACGCCGCCTCCACTGCCGCGGCAATCGGATCGAATTTTGCGGCAACGCTCGAGATGGTCATGGCCTTCAACCCGCCGGTATCGCCCGACTGTGCCAGGGTCGCCAGTGACTTTGCCGAGTGAACGATGGAGCTTCGGTCAGCCTCGGGAAGTTGAGACTGTGTCGTGCATGAGACCGCTACCGCGAGCGGGGTTCCCACGATCAGAATTCCGATCCCGACAACTACCCTGGCGATCACGGTTCGGCAAATTCCCGGATGAGGCACGCTGGTCATCCCTTAATTGGTCCTGATCCCATGGAAATACCTCGAACGAAACCGAACCACTGCTAGTCTATACATACAAAGAGCATAGGCGAGAGCTGGAGCTCTGGAAATCTACTCCCCGCTTTGCTCTCATCATTTCGATGCACGGAAGACAAAGATCAACCCGTCAGCCTCGACCCACTCCCTTCCGGGTCGGGCTTCGTGCGTGGATCTGTCCGGTTACTACCTTGACGTTGGGTGGCCTTCTGGCATGCAGCTTCATGAGCGCTCAGCAGCCCCAGTTTCAGCAAGGCTTTGGCAATGCGCAACCGGATACGCCCCGCGATCCGGCCGAAAGCGCTGCTTATGCCGCGGCCAGCGCGGAGACGAATCCAAACCTTAAGGTTTCAGCCCTTCAGCTCTTCATCAACAGGTATCCAAACAGCAGCCTGCGCCGACCGGCGCTCTCGCAAATTATGCTTGCGCAGCGTGCGGCTCACGGCGAGGGCTTGATGCGGCCTGCGGTCGAACACGCGCCGCCGCCTTCCGCAGCTGCCGCCGGGGCCGCTGCCCCGGTTGCAGCGCCTTCACCTGTCCCCAGAAACTCGCTCTTGCAGCAGACCGCCCGGCCGGCTGAGATTGTCGTCAATGCCCACAGCCTCGCCATCAAGGCCAACAACTCGGCGCTTTCCCAGATCCTTCATGACATCTCCGGATCGACCGGTATGAAAATTGAGGGTCTAAGTAAAGATGAACGGGTCTTCGGCGACTACGGCCCGGGAGAAACCCGCGAGGTGCTGCTCGCTCTGTTGGAGGGTTCTGGCTACAACGTTGTAATGGTCGGCGACGTCGGCAGTGGTGCGCCTCGGGAGTTGTCCCTTACTCAACGCTCGATGAGTGTATCGACCAGCCCGTCGGGGGCCGCAAAAGCCAGCGGTACTGACGACGATGATTCCGATCAGGACGTGCAGCAGGTTCCGCCACCCGAACCGCCGCCACAACAGGGCCAGTTCGGGAATCAACCACTGAACGATGGCTCGCAGCCACAGCGCAGCCCTCAGGAAATCCTGCAGCAACTTCAGCAGCAGCGTCAGCAGCAGCAGCAGGCGCCTCCTCCCCCGCAGTAGCAGCTTTGGCTGGTATTTGTACCTTGCTGTTGTCCAGAATCCGCCCTCCAGCGACCAGAGAAGTGGCTTAAACTGCTCAATCCATTGGGGGACGGAGAACTCGATCGCCGGATTAAACCTCTGCGATCTGCGTGGAGGCCGGCAAAGGCGGCGTGGAGGAATGCCGGCCCTGCAGCCTGAGCAGCGCAAAGCCAGCCCTGCAAGCAATCAGAGCCAGCAACACACCAAGGCCCAGCGAAGCGATGGCCGCACATATCAACACAACTGTGTTCACCAAATCCTGCATTTCGGCCTCAAGATCAATCAGTTCCGGCGTCCTCCAGGAAGGAAGAACCCCTGTCTTGCTCCAGTAGGATGCGCCCTGTACCACTTTTTATCCTATGGGTTGATCTAGAAACAGGGAAGCATTGACCCCCATTTCTATTGCCGAATAAGATACCTAAAGGAGCTCAACGTTTCGATTCTAGCTTGAGAAGTCGGCTAAGCCTCGCCTCTTGATCAATGACCGCACGCCGTTTTCCCGAAGTTCTTTCTCGAATTCCAAAATGGCAATCACTCACATTACCGTGCATGGCGCGCGTCAACATAACCTCCGCGACATTCACGTCCAGATTCCGCGCAACACCCTGACCGTCATTACCGGCCTCTCCGGATCGGGTAAATCTTCGCTTGCCTTTGACACCATCTATGCCGAGGGCCAGCGCCGTTACGTCGAGACTTTATCGACCTACGCGCGACAATTTCTGGACCAGATTGAACGTCCCGATGTGGACTCGATCGAAGGCCTCAGCCCCGCCATCTCGATCGAGCAGAAGACCACCAGCCGCAGCCCCCGCTCGACCGTCGGCACCATTACCGAAATCTACGATTATCTCCGGCTGCTCTTCGCCTCTGTCGGCGTTCCCCATTGCCCGCGCTGCGGCAACCCCATCTCCCGGCAGAGCCCCGAGCAGATTGTCGAGCGCATCCTGGCTCTCTCTCCTGGCGAACGCGTCATCATCTATGCCCCGGTCGTCCGCGGCCGCAAAGGCGAGTTCAAAGATCTGCTCGATGAACTCGACCAGCAGGGCTTTCGCGCCCGCATCGACGGCGAGCTGCGCGATCTCTCCGATACCATCCAGCTCGACAGGCGCAAGAACCACACCATCGAAGCCGTCATCGACCGTGTCGTCCTCAAGGCTGGCGTCGAAAAACGGCTCGAAGCCTCCGTCGCCAAGTCCCTCCAGATGGCCAATGGACTCGTTCTCATCGGCTTCGCCGGAGCGGCCAACAACGGAAGCGCCAACCCCGTACCAGACCAGCTCTACTCGTCCTCAATGGCCTGCCCGGACTGCGGCCTCGACATTCCCAAGCTCGAACCGCGCAGCTTTTCTTTCAACAGCACCTATGGGGCCTGCCCCGAGTGCCACGGTCTCGGCAGCATCTACGACTTCGATCCCGGGAAGGTCATCACCGACTGGAGCAGGCCGCTGCTCGATGGAGCTCTGGGCCCCGGCTCCGCTTCGCAGTACCTGCTCAAGCTACTCCACCTCGCCGCGCAGAAATACAAGATCAACCTGGGCTTGCCCTTCGATCAGCTGACTGAAAAACAACAGAATCTACTGCTCTACGGACCGCCTAAGGCGGAGACCCCGCGCACCGGCTTCCACGGCATCCTCGCTTATCTGCGGAACTGGATGCAGGACGTGAAGTCCGAAGAAGGCCGCGAGTACATGTTGAACTACATGTCCGCGTCCACCTGCCCGGTTTGCAAAGGCAAGCGCCTTCGCCCGGAGTCGCTCGCCGTCAAGGTCGGCACGCTCTCCATCGCCGACTACACGGCCCTCCCCTTGCGTCGCGCGCTCGAAGCCGCCCGCAGGCTTGAGTTCACCCGGCGCGAAGCTCTCATCGCGGACCGTCTCCGCCGCGAAATCGTCGAGCGTCTCGAATTTCTCGATTCCGTCGGCCTCAGCTATCTCGCCCTGGACCGCAACGCCGCCAGCCTCTCCGGCGGCGAGGGCCAGCGCATTCGCCTCGCCACCCAGATCGGCTCCCGCCTGCGCGGCGTTCTCTACGTGCTGGACGAACCATCGATCGGACTCCATCAGCGCGACAACCAGCGCCTCATCGCCGCGCTTGAGTCCCTCCGCGACCTTGGCAATACTGTCCTGGTTGTCGAGCACGACGAAGATACCATCCGCCACGCCGACTACGTCGTCGACCTCGGCCCCGGGGCCGGCAAGCTCGGCGGCTACGTCGTTGCCCAGGGTACACCGGCGGAGATTATCCGGAATACCGGCTCGCTTACCGGCAAATACCTGTCGGGCGAAACCAGCATTCTTCACCGCATCGCTCCGCGGGCCCTTACCGGCAAGGAGATCGTGGTCGAGGGAGCCCGCAGCCATAACCTGCAGAACGTCACGGCCCATTTTCCGCTTGGCGTGATGACCGTCATTACCGGCGTCTCCGGCTCCGGAAAAAGCACCCTGGTCAACGACATCCTCTATCGCTCCCTTGCCAGGGAACTCTACGGTTCCCGCGAAGAGCCCGGCGCGCACGACAAGATCCATGGCTTCGAGCTGATCGATAAGGCCATCCGCATCGATCAGTCGCCGATCGGCCGCACGCCTCGCTCCAACCCAGCAACGTATACCGGTGTTTTCACCGCCATTCGCGATCTCTTTGCCATGCTGCCCGAGGCGCGCGAACGCGGTTACAAACCTGGTCGCTTTTCCTTCAACGTCTCCGGCGGCCGCTGCGAGACCTGCCAGGGCGACGGCCAGCGACGCATCGAGATGAACTTCATGCCCGATGTTTACGTCACTTGTGAAGTCTGTAACGGCCGCCGTTACAATCAGGAAACCTTGGCCGTCAAGTTTAACGGCTACTCCATCGCCGACGTGCTTGATCTCGCCATCGAGGATGCGCTCCCTGTGCTTACCGATATTCCCAACGTCCGTCAGAAGCTCCAGACGCTGGTCGATGTCGGGCTCGGCTATATTCACCTTGGGCAGGCTGCAACCACCCTCTCCGGCGGAGAAGCCCAGCGGATGAAGCTCGCCCGCGAGCTCTCCAAGCGGCAGACCGGCCGCACCCTCTATCTCCTCGACGAACCGACCACCGGCCTTCACTTCGACGACGTGCGCCGGCTGCTCGAGGTGCTGCATCGGCTCACCGATCTCGGCAACACCGTCATCATCATCGAACACAACCTCGATGTCGTCCGCAATGCCGACTGGCTGATCGATCTCGGCCCGGAGGGCGGCGAAGACGGTGGCCAGATCATCGCCGAAGGTACGCCTGAGTATGTCGCGACCGTTGCCCATTCTCACACCGGCGAATTTCTCCGCCGCTACTACAATCAGACCGGCAACCCGCCTCTGACCTCCCAGACACTTCCCCCCGTAGACTCGCCAGTTTTGCCGGCGTCCAACGGGAGCTCCCATACCTCCAAAGCCAAGGCGGCCCGTCCCGTACGCAGACGCAAAGCGGAACTGGTCTCATGACCATCGACCATTCTTCCTCGCTCTTCTCTCACGGCCACTACTCCGAAAGCAACGTGGAGACGGACGAGCCACGCGTCTCGGAGCAGCCAACTCAGGCCGCCGGAGGTCACGTACTCTTTGGGCCGGCGCCGCCGCGCACGATCGACATACCGAGCGTCGTCCATACCCTTCTCTTCTTCACCCTGGCTCTCATCGTCCTGCTGGTTGGCGAACTGGTCACCGTCGGCATTGGCCGCAAACTCCCGGCTTTTCACCATGAAGATTTCGTCACCCTCGCCAGCGACGCGCGCCTGATGATCCCGGCCCAGGCGGTGCAGTATGCCGTGCTGCTGTGGCTGACAACCCTGCTCTTCCGCATGATGTGGCAACAGCCTTTCTGGAAGGCGATCCGCTGGAACAGCGCCGCCGTTGCGCAAGGCTGGTATTGGCTCCTCGCGATCGGGATCGTGCTCGGCCTCGGCACCAGCATCGCAGGCAATTACCTGCCGATGCCCAAAGAGGCTCCAATCCTGAACGACCTCATGCACACCACCGCGGGTGCATGGATGATGTTTATCTTTGGCACGACCGGCGCCCCGCTCCTTGAAGAGCTCGCCTTCCGCGGATTCCTGCTGCCGGCGCTCATCAACGTGTGCCATAGGCTCGAACGGAACCGACATCTGTCGCGCCAGGCGTTGCTGACCCTTGGCATCCCCGCTTCAATCCTGTTTACGAGTACACTTTTCGCCATTTTGCATTCGCTCCAGGTCTCCTACGCCTGGGCTCCCGTCATGCTCATCGGCCTGGTCAGCGTCGGTCTCTGCCTGGTCAGGCTCTGGACCGACTCCCTTGCCGCCAGCACCCTCGTTCACGCCACCTACAACTTCTCCCTCTTCGCCGGAATGCTCTTCGCCAGCGACGGCTTCCGGCATCTGGAAAAACTGAACAGTTAATCGCGACTCTCTAAATCTGAAAGAGCCAGCAAGTCAAATGACAACATCTCACCGCGATTCCCTCCTCACTCTCCTCGCCCACACATCCTTTAAGCTCGGCAAGTTTCAACTCTCCTCCGGCGGTACCAGCGACTACTACATTGACTGCCGCACCACCACGCTCCATGCCGAAGGCGGGCGGCTTACCGGCCTGGCCATCTTGGACCTGATTCATCAGCAGAAGTTGAAGCCGGCGGCCATCGGCGGCCTCACCATGGGGGCCGATCCGATCGTCTCCAATGTGGCCTCGGCGAGCGCCTGGCATGCCCAGCATGCCGGCAATGCGCCGCTCATTCACGGTTTCCTCGTTCGCAAGGCGGAGAAGGCCCACGGCACTGGCCGGCGCATCGAAGGTTTTTTTCAAAAGGGAGCGCCCGTCGTGATCGTCGACGACGTCTGCACCACGGGTGCCTCGACCATCAACGCCATTGAAGCAGCGCGGGAAGCTGGCATGCACGTAATCGCGGCGATATGCCTGGTCGAGCGCGAAGATGCGAAAGGCCGCCCCGATGTCGAGACGGCCCTGGAGGGAATGCCCTTCTTCCGCCTCTTTACTGCGACGGATGTTCGGGCAGAGTTTGTGAGCCATTTGGCGATGTAGATCCGCCGCTGCCGGCAGGAGCAGCGGCCGGCGCGCTTCCCACGACAGGAGCCAGGGCAGCATCGTTCGAGAGCAGCTGGATCTCGACGCGACGGTTCTTGGCGCGTCCGGAAGCCGTCTGGTTTGAGGCCACTTCCTTGTCTTTCCCGATACCGATCAGGTAGAAGCGATGAGGCGGGATGTTGTATTTCGCCGCCAGGTATTGCACCACGGCTGAAGCCCTGCGCTGGCTGAGATCGTAGTTGTATTGCGCCGCGCCTACCGAGTCCGTCCCGCCCGTGACTTGCAGAATATAGCTGCGCGTCGATGCGAGTTGAGAGCCCAGCTGGTCGAGCTCCGCCTTTCCGGCCTTGGTGAGATCTGCCTTGTCGAAGGCAAACATGACCGAGACGTCACTGATCGGCTTATAGGTGTCCAACCGGTAAATGACACTCTCCAGCGTGTCGGCCCGGTTGACCGCCTCCTGTGCCTGCTGTTGTGCCTGGTTCGCCGACTGGCCCGCAGTCTGGGCGCTTTGGGTGGCTGTGTCGGCAGACTTTTGCGCATTCGCAATACCCGACTGCGCCCGCTGGTCGACGTCGTGAAGATTACGAGTATTTGCTGCGGTTGCGTCGTCCAGCTCATTCGTCTTTTGCACGAGCGGAGCGGTCTGGTTACGAACGTAGTTCTTTGTGCTGCAGCCCGAGACGAGCAGGGTGGCCGTGAAACTCACAACACCAGCAAGACGAAAGACCTTTTCCCCAAAATACGGCATTCAGGACCACTCCATCGGAAGGCTCGCACGCGGCGGCCACTCCCCCTCCACGAGGAAATCCACAAGATCCTGATATGACGTGGAGAGTCTATACATAGCGAGCATAGCAATTTTGTTGCCATACCCGCCATTGCCACCGACGCCATAGAAAGGAACGCTTTAGCGTTCGGGTTCCGCATTCCAAGTTACCTCCTTTTTACCGCCCGGGGAGTTTTTACCGTCTATTTAACGAGAGTCGGCGTCTCAGCCGACAACGAATTAAAATAAGAAGAGCCTTCCGATGGACCTCCAGGAGAAAATACGGACCCTGCCCACCCGGCCGGGAGTCTACCTCTACAAGAACGCCAATGGCGAGGTCATCTACGTCGGAAAGGCGAAGAATCTTCGCTCCCGCGTCCGCTCCTACCTGCTCGAAGCCTCCCAGGCAAACGCCAAGACCGGTTCTCTCATGCGCGAGGCCGTTGACCTCGACTACATCCTGGTCGACAACGAACGCGAAGCCCTCGCCCTCGAAAACAACCTGATCAAGCAGCGCAAGCCCCGCTTCAACATCCTGCTGCGGGACGACAAGACCTACCCCTACGTCAAGCTGACGCTCGGCGATCGCTATCCCAAGGTCTTCGTCACCCGCAAGCTGCGCAAAGACGGGGGCGCCTACTACGGACCCTATTTTCCCGGCAATCTCGCTCACCGCATCGTCGAGCTGATCCATCGCAGCTTCCTGCTGCCCAGCTGCAAACTCGATCTCTCCCGCTACTATCCCCGCCCTTGCCTTCAGTACTACATCAAGCGCTGCCTGGGCCCATGCGTCGAGTCGCTCACCACGCCCGAGATCTTTCGCGAGGCCGTCCGTGACGCCCAGATGTTCCTCGAGGGCCGCCAAGCAGAGCTCGGCCGCTCGATCGAGAAGCGCATGAACGAAGCCGCCGCCAGCGAGCAGTTCGAACTTGCCGCCAAATACCGCGACCTGCTCATCACCGTCAACCAGATGCAGGACAAGCAGCGGATCGCCACCACCGACGGCGATGAATCCGATGTCTTCGGCTTTCATTATGACAACGGCATGGTAGCCGTGAATCTCTTCCACATGCGCGGCGGCAAGATCGTCGATCGCCGCGAGCTCTTCTGGGAAGAGCTCCCCGACTTCCTCGAAGCCGATGTAGAGCCGGACGTCATCACCTATGCCGCCGAGCCCGCCCCGGCAGCATCTCCACTCCTCGACAACTCCGCAATCGGCAGTCCTCTGCCCTTCGACGCCGGGGCCTTCTTCTCCGCGCTGCTCAAGCAGCTGTACATCGACCAGCACTACGTTCCGCGCAGCATCTACGTACCCGTCGATTTCGCCGACCGCGCCACCCTGGCGACACTCCTCTGCGAACGAACCGGCCACAAGATCGAGCTCGCCGTGCCCCAGCGGGGGGAAAAGCGCTCGCTCGTCGACCTTGCCGGCCAGAACGCCAAGCAGAGCTTCGATCAGCGCTTCCGCGTCCTGCAGCCCACTCAGAAAGCCATTCAGGAGAGCCTCCAGGACATCCTCATCCTCCCGGAACCGCCCCGCCGCATCGAGTGTTTCGACATCTCCCATATCCAGGGAGCGGAAACAGTCGCCTCCATGGTGGTCTGGGAAGACGGCGCAATGAATAAGGCCGCCTACCGCAAATTTCAGATCAAGACCGTCACCGGCGTCGACGATTTCGCCTCCATGCATGAGGTCGTCACCCGCCGCTATAAGCGCCTCGTCGAAGAGAGTAAACCGATGCCGAGCCTCATCCTCATCGACGGCGGACTCGGCCAGCTCCACGCTGCTGCTGCCGCTCTCGAGGCACTCGGCATCACCACGCAGCCTTTAGCTTCCATCTCCAAGCGCGAAGAGATTATCTTTCTCTACGGACAGGAAGACGACCCCATCGTCCTCGACCGCCGCTCGCCGGTGCTCCACCTCGTCCAGCGTGTCCGGGATGAATCCCACCGCTTCGCCGTCACCTACCATCGCAAGCGCCGTGAGATGCGAGATCGGGACTCCGAACTGCTTTCGATTCCCGGCGTCGGCGCTCTCACCCGCACCCGTCTGGTCGAGCATTTCGGCAGCGTCCGCAGCGTCAAGGAAGCCGACATTGCCGCACTGACCGCTGTCGTTCCCCGCAAGACCGCCGACGCCATCCACAGCTTTTTTCATACACCTGCGCCGCCCGAGCCGGGTCCGTTTCCCATCTTGAATAAGTCCAGCTAAGCCCGCAGCGATCGCGAGCCGGCAAGAGAACGCGCATTTGTTGGAGACTCGATCTCCTCATCCGAGTGAAGGAAACTCTCGCTCCAGAAACGCCCGCCAAACGTTGACCGCATTCAAAACGCCCCGTTGCCGGAGTTGTGTTCCTCCACAAGCACCTCGACAATGAAGCAATGCCCAGGAAGCCTAAGAATGAGAAAGTCCAGGCAGCTTCCCCCAACTCCGTCCTCCTCGTTGGCGTACTCTCGCCTGCGCTCGAACGCAAGCAATCGCTTCTTCAAAATCACGGCTTCGACATCACCTTTGCAGAGAACGTCTGTTATGCCGAGATCTTTGCGGAAGCCCGGCACTTCGATGCCGCGGTTTACGACGTCTCCCTGCCGATCGAGGAGCAAGCCTCGCTCGCCCGCGTCATGCGTGTAAGGTGGCCCTGGATGCGCCTAATCTCCTGCGGCACAGACCCCGGCGATGGCCGTCTCTTCGACGCGAATGAGTCCTCCGAATCGCAGCTGCCAGAAACCTTACGTCAGGTTCTCGCGTAGGCGGCTAGCATTTCTGCCGGCGATCTCACCCCAGATATTTCCAGCCTGCCCGAAGAGTGCTGCACCGTCTCGCCCGATATTGCGCGATGCCTGCTCTATTTCCGTTTACGAAGTGAATCTGGAGTGATAGGGTACCGGGACGCATGACTATCACCCAACCAATGCCTGCCAACTCCGGCCTGAGTCGCGCGCTCCAGCTTGCAGCAATCTTCGCCGCCCTTAAGCTCGCCTTGCAGGTATGCGCGACTCTCTACACCACCCATCTCGGCTACGGATACTTCCGCGACGAGATGTATTACATCCTCTGCGGACGCTTCCTCGATTGGGGATATGTCGACCACTCCCCCATGGTCGCCCTGCAGGCGCGGGTATCGATTCTGCTCTTTGGCAAGTCCCTCGTTGGCATTCGCATGTTTTCCGCATTGGCCGGCGCCGCAAGGGTCTTCCTCACCGGACTGATCGCCTGGTCGCTCGGCGGAAGACGCGCAGCTCAATCTCTTGCCATGCTGGCCGTGCTTGTTGCTCCCTGCTACATCGGAGGCGACGGGTATCTCTCGATGAACTCATTCGAGTCCATGTTCTGGATGGGCTGTGTACTCGCCGTTGTTCCGATAACCCGCGGCGCCGATCCCCGTGGCTGGCTGCTCGTCGGCACGCTCGCAGGGCTCGGGCTTGAAAACAAGCCTTCCATGACCTTCTTCCTCATCGCACTTGTCGCCGGCCTGCTGGTCACGCCTCAGCGCCGCCTCCTGGCCAATCGTTGGTTCGCCGCGGCCATCGCTACCACCATCCTGATAGCGCTGCCGAATCTTCTCTGGCAAATCCATCACCACTGGCCTACATGGGAGTTCCTCCACAACGGCCAGGTGGAAAACAAGAACGTCAAGGTGAGCCCACCGGCTTTCATCCTCGAACAAATACTCACCCTGCATCCACTCAACATCTTTATCTGGGGCGCCGGTCTGGTCTGGCTCTTCGTCTCTCCACGCGCTAAAGGTCTTCGCTGGATCGGCGCAACCTACCTCTTCTTTCTCGCCATCATGATCGCGCTCCACGCCAAGGACTATTACCTCGTGCCCATCTATCCGATGCTCTTCGCCGCTGGCGGCCTCGCGTGGGAAGGCACTTCGACAAACTCCGTCGCCCGAGCCTGGCGCATCGCTTCGATCTCAACTGTCCTTGTCATCACTGCCGCCTTGATCTTTCCCATGGCCTCGCCAATCCTGCGGCCCGGCGCCTGGATCCACTACACCCAGACCCTTCACCTCGTCAGCAAGCAGCAGGAGAATATGTCCACCGGCGTACTGCCGCAGTTCTACGCCGACCGCTTCGGCTGGCAGGAGCTAACCGGCGAAGTCGCGCGAATTTACAGTTCCCTCTCGCCCGAAGACCAATCCAAAGTGGGCATCTACTGCTCCAATTACGGCGAAGCCAGCGCGATCAACTTCCTTGGCCATGGACTTCCCTTTGCGGTCAGCGGCCACAACAACTACTTTTTATGGGGGCCGCACGGCTACTCCGGCGAGGTCATGATCATCGTCAGCGGCGACTCCATCGCGCGCCTGCAAGAGTTTTACTCTTCGGTCGAGGTCGCGGGACATACCGACAACCCATACTCCATGCCCTATGAACGACGCCAGATCTATCTTGTGCGCGGCCGCAAGGCAAATTTCACCGCCATCTGGCCCGAACGCAAGCACTACATCTGACGCTCGGGAATGCCCCGCAGCATGGTACCCTTCTACCACCCATGTCAGTAGCGGAATCCGGCCAAACCGCCGCACCCGTCAAACCCGGCGACCTGCCGCGCGTCCTCGGCGTCTCTCACGCGACTGCAATCGTTGTCGGCACCATCATCGGCAGCGGCATCTTCCTCGTCCCGCAAGAGATGATGCGCGCCGTTGGTTCTTCGACCATGGTCTACCTCGCCTGGATCGTCGGCGGCCTGCTCTCGCTCTTCGGCGCCATGACTTACGCCGAGCTCGGCGCTATGATGCCTGAGACCGGCGGCGAATATGTCTACCTTCGCAACGCGTACGGCGACCTGCCCGCCTTCCTCTACATGTGGACCTGGTTCTCGGTTGCCAAACCTGCCTCGATCGCCTCGGTCACCACCGGGCTCGCCCGCGTCCTCGCCATCTTCCCTGCTCTCGCCTGGCTCGATGGCGTCGCGACCGTTATTCCGGTTGGGGGCCGTTGGGAGATTACCTGGTCGCAGGTCTTCGCCATCGCCGCTACCTGGGCGATCACCGGCCTCAACTATCTGGGCATCCGTAAGGCCGGAGACTTCCAACTTTTCTTCACCTGGCTCAAAGGCGCATTGATCCTTGTCATCGCCGGCTTCTGCTTCGGCTCAAGCAAAGGCCATCTGCTCAACTTCCACACTTTCTTTCCCGGCTCGACCGGCGGTTTCGGCGGTTTCATGATCGCCCTCATCGCAGCCCTCTGGGCCTACGATGGGTGGAACGACCTCACCATGGTCGCAGGCGAAGTCCGCCGCCCCGAGCGCAGCCTGCCCATCGCCCTTATCCTTGGCCTCTTTATCGTCGGCGCGCTCTACATGGCGACCAACGCGGCGATCCAATACATTCTGCCCGCAGCACAAGTCGCCGCTTCGCCCCGCCCCGCCGTGACCGCCATGGCCCTGATCACCGGAGGCTGGGGCGCTGCGCTCGTCTCCATCGCCATGGCCACCAGCATTCTGGTGACGCTGAACGGGACCATCATGTCGGGAGCCAGAATTCCGTTTGCCGCCGCCCGCGATAGGCTCTTCTTCGCGAAGATGGCCACCATCCACCCCCGCTTCCAAAGCCCCTCTGTCTCATTGATCGTGCAGGCATTGCTGGCAACGCTGCTGCTACTCGCCGTCGGCCGCTTCCAGCAGCTCTTCGAGCTGGCCATCTTCGCCGAATGGCTCTTCTACATGATCACGGCAACGACGGTTTTCGTATACCGCAAAAAACTCCCCAACGCAGTCAGACCTTACAAAGTCTGGGGGTACCCTGTCCTCCCAGCCCTCTTCGTAGCAGCCTCCGGAGTGCTGCTCTTTTTCTCGTATGCCGAAAATCTGAAGAACTCCCTGATCGGAACAGCGATCATCTTGTTGGGAATTCCGCTGTTTGGGTTGATACGCAGACGTGGCCGGATCGCACTCACTTAAAAAGTAAGCTGGAGCCGCGAACTCTAGCCTTCTAATTCAGATAGCCGAAGTCAACTCCGCCGCCGCGCGACTTCCTCATAAATCTTGATGTATTCCCCAGCCGGCCCGACCCAGGAATGATCCTCCGCCATGCAATTCCGGACCAGCTTCAGCCAACCGGCCTTGTCTCTCTTGAACAACTCGACTGCCCGGCAAATCGCGGCCAGAAAGCCTCCCGGTTCATACCCGTCAAACTTGAATCCTGTTCCCTCCTGCGTCTCAGGGTTCCACTCGGCGACTGCTTCGTCGAGACCACCCGTCGCCCGTACCACCGGGATCGTTCCATAACGGAGGCTGTACAGCTGACCCAACCCGCACGGCTCGTACCGCGAGGGCATCAGGAAAATATCCGCTCCCGCCGTGACCTTGTGAGCCATCGCCCGGTCGTACGGAATGCGCACCGAAATCCTTCCTGGATGCCGCTCCTGCAGGGAGCGAAAGACGTTTTCATAATACGGTTCGCCATCGCCCAATACCGCCAGGTAGATATCGTCGGCCGCGAGCTGGTCGGCGATCTTCGCGATCAGGTCGAAACCCTTTTGCGTCGCAAAACGCGACACAATCCCCAGCACCGGCGTTTCCTCCCTCACATGCTCCAGCCCAAAGGCATGCAGCAGGTCTCGGCGACAGCTCGCCTTGCCCTCCAGGTTGTCTGCCGTGTAATGGGCAGCAATGTTCCCATCCGTCGCCGGACCCCATTTTGCCGTATCGATCCCATTCATGATGCCGTGCAGATCGGCTGCGCGGCGCCGGAACGTATCTTCCAGTCCATTGCCGAACTCCGCCGTCTGGATCTCCTCGGCATACTTATGGCTCACCGTCGTGACCATATCGGCATAAGCCAGGCCGCCCTTGAGGAAGTTCAGCGTGTTGTAATGCTCGGCCCGCTCCGGGGTGTAAATGTCCCATGGCAGCAGCAGCTTCTCGACCGTGGCTGGAGGAAACCAACCCTGGTAGCCGGCGTTATGCACGGTAAGCACTGCGCCTGTACTTCGAAGCGCCGGATCGAAATAGTAGCTGGTGCGCAGGTAAACGGGCAGCATCGCCGTCTCCCAGTCATGCACATGGAAAACATCCGGAATGCCAAGCAGCTTGACGCTCTCGAGCACCGCCCGCGAAAAAAGTCCAAACCTCTCCCAATTGTCCTGGTAATCGCCGGTCGGCGTTGCGTAGACATATTCACGGTCGAAAAGCTCGGGGCAATCGATGAAGTAGAACTGCACCCCCTGTTGCACGCCGCCGTTCAGCACGGTCACAAATCGGTTGTAGTATGGAAACGGAATCGTCAGGCTGCGGATCGCGATGACTCGCTCCTTCACCATGGAACTCATCTGCCGGTAGAACGGCAGGTACATCGTCACCTGGTGACCTTGTCGTGCAACCTCTCTCGGCAGCGCTCCCAGCACATCCGCAAGACCGCCCGTGTTGATATAAGGAACGCATTCCGAGGCAGCAAAGACAATACGCATAATCCAACTCCGTCCCGGCACGAACTCTCGAAGGCATGACACACAAGTCCGCTGCCTTGCGTAGTCTAAATGTCAGGGTGGGTCGCAGCAACGCCGCCTGCTCGACCGCTCCAGCTCTGCAGGAGTCGCAAAGCGAACTACGAGGCGCGAAGCAAGACCACGAATGAAGCAAGACCGTGAATAACGATCAGCGGAAGACCGGCGCATGACCAGCAAACCCAAATTCGGCCAGAACTTCCTCTCCGATCCCTCGGCGGCGCTTGCTATCGTCGAGGCGACCGGCGATATCTCGGCGAAGGCGGTCCTCGAAATCGGTCCTGGCAAAGGCGCCATCACTCGGCTGCTCGCCCTGCGAGCCCGGCGGCTGATCGCCGTTGAACTCGACCCAAACCTCGCCGCGCTGCTCAAGCAGCACTACGCAAAGCAGGAAAAGGTCGAAGTGCTCCAGCAGGACATCTTGTCCGTGGATTTTTCGGCGTTGCTCCCTACTGCACTTCCAGCCGAGAAGCTCACCGTCGTGGGCAACCTGCCCTACTACATTACCTCCCAGATCCTGCTGCACCTCTTCCAATTTCACCAGGTCATCGACCGCGCCGTCATCATGGTTCAGCGCGAGGTAGCCGATCGTCTCGCTGCACGGCCCGGCACCCGCGACTACGGCCTGCTCACCGCAACCACTCAACTCTACGCGCGCGTCGATAGTCTTTTTACCCTGCCCCCCGCCGCCTTTACGCCGCCGCCCGATGTCCACTCCACCGTACTGCGGCTCACCTTTGAACCCCGGTTCGCCGCACTGGGTATCGAGCCGGGAGAGTTCATCCAGTTCCTTCGAGCGATCTTCGCGCAGAAACGAAAGACGCTCGCCAACAATCTGCGCTTCACCGGCATGAGCGCCTCTGCCATCGCCGCCGGCTTTGCCGATGCCCAGATATCCCCAGGGGTCCGCGCCGAGGCGTTGCCGCTCGAGTCAGCAGCACGGCTCTACCTTGCGCTTCGGCAACAGACACACGCCGGATAACCCCTGGTTTCAATTTCGAAAGCTCCTGCTTCGAAAAAGCCGGAGATAGCCCTGTCCCAAAGAGAAAGGCCGCGCCACATTTCTGCGGTACGGCCCGAACGCTTCAACCTTGGCTATTTCCCATGGCCTCCGCCACCACCGCCGCCACCGGAGCTCACCCCCGCATGAGAAGAGCTGGCTGCGGACATTCCTGAGGATGTTGGAGCAGCGCTGAACCCGGATGCGTGGGTCGCGCCGCTACTCACATGACCGCCAAAAGAGGATGCCCCGCCGCCGCGATTCGCCGTCGAAACCGGAGCAGCTGGACGAAAGACCGCCACTCCCCCCGGCTGACCCGGGGCGCCTGCACCGAACGACGGACGCGAACTTAGAGTCGCCACCGGCCGCGATGAAAAAGGGTTTCCCACCGCGGTGCTCTTCGCCATCAGCTTCGCCGGCTCTCCCCCCTTCAGGGCAATCGTCTTCGGAGCAGACCCGGAGAAAGGCGAGATTTTGGTCGCTTCCGGCCCACGATCCACATGAATGATTGAATGGTTGGTCGCTAAACGCGTGGAAGTTGTTGCCGTCCCGACATGGACCGGTCCGCGAATCGGGTTCGGACGAGGCACACGGCGATATCCCGGCGATGCATAGCCGATTCCGTTGACCGGGAGCCAGACCGAGCCACAGCCACCTGGGCTCCAGCCCCAGCCGAAGCTGTTGTAATAGTTCCAAAGTCCGCAGTGGTAGGGCAGCCAGCCCCACGGATAGCCGGAGATCCAGCTATAGCCCCCGCCGCCACCGCCGTAGAAACCCCAGGATCCTGACCCGTACGGGTCCCACCCTGCTCCCACTCCGTTCGGTGCCCAGACCGAGGCTCCGTTGCCGCTTGAGTACCAGTTACCGTAATAATCCAGATCGCTCCAGCTCGGATCGTTCGGGTTGCTGCTGCCCCGGGCTTCACGCGTCTCCCGCGCTGCCATCTGGCTGAGGGCCTGATCCCGGTCGCTGTTCCACTGGTCCCACGAATCGCTGTCAATTCCCTGCGCCAGGAAGTAACGCGCGCCATCGTTCATGTCGAAGCGCACTGTCTCATTCGCCTTCACATCGATCGAGTAAGCAGTTCCGTTACTCAGGTGGGCGCTTCCATCGAGGACCGCGAACTGGACCGGGTTGGAGTCCAGTTTGACCCTGAAACTCACGGGCGCCGGAGAAATCACCTCGTTATTACCAAAACGGACCACTAAGCGCTGGTTTGCCGTTCCGCGCATCTCGACGTAAGACAGACCGGTCTGCAGGTCGACCTCGGTCTTCGTGTTTCCTTCTGCCGTCCGGCTAAGCACACCGAGCGTCACCGAGGTATTCGGCGTCAGCCTGACCAGGCTTCCATCTTCAAACTGGATCTCCGCGCGCCCGTCTTCAGCCGTCCTGAGCGTCGATCCCTGCATCAGCGGCATATTCGGATAAGCCTGAGAAAACTGCGTCTCCGTCCCGTTCAACACCTGCACGGTGCCGACCACATTGCTCACCCTGACCGCCCGCACCTGATCGTCCGCCTGCGCCGTAGCGGACGATGCGACCAGCAGAACGAGGAAAAGGGCCATCCCGCAGAAGGATTTCACCAGGACTCTCATAGAAAAAACTAGCGAACCACGGACATCTTGACTAGGCATTCTCTGGTGCCGCATCACAGCACCTCCATTTCGATGCGCTCCGGATTCTTTCCCGGGGGTTATGCCCTGGGCGTTTGATCCGGATCGCCGCATTAGCGAAAACCGCCTCGCCAATAGAAGTTTCGGCTCATTGCCTGTGTTTGTACAGTTATTTCCTGCGTTGCGGACGCGATTGCTTTTGGGGCCTCAACGCAATCCGCTACTGTAGCGATGCAGTACTGTCCCGGTCATCCAGCAGCCTCTTCGCCCGTGAACGAGCCCGCTCCAGCACTGCTTCATCCCCAATGATCTCGCGCAAGGTGCCACCGATGGTCTGCATCTCGATCGCGCGGCCGTCCTTGGCCGCATCCGCCAGCGCAATCAGCTCCGCATCGATGGCCAGCCGGTCATGCTTGAGCTCAACCTCCAGGCGCCGGCCCTCTTCCAGCGTAAAAGCAACCGCCTCAAACGTTGACGTCAACTTCTGAATAGCTGCAACCTTCGACCAGTTGTAGGTACACGAGCCATTCCCCTCGCTACCGCGATAGCTCAACTGCTTCGTCCCCTGGAAGGCGACCTTGTTCTTCTGGTCCTCGCAGGCGATCGCAAAAAACTTCTGCTTCCGCGCGGTCGAAAAGATCTCATCAACGAGCGGTTTCGAGAGCTGCACCGGCCGATCCAGCGGGCTCGCCAGCGGATGATACGAGGCAGTGTCCAGAGGCGGCGTCACAGCCGGCTCCGAACGAAAGCGGCCCATTCCGTCCTCGGCGATCATCAGGCTGTACTTCGCCGGCTGCAACTGCGCATTCTCAAAGCTGAAACTCACCTGGGCCCCCGGAGAGGCCGGCCCCATGGCCTCGGCTGTCTGCGCCGGGAGTTGAGACGCGCCCCGTGCCCGCCACAAAGGCGCAAGCAGGAAGGGCAGCGACGCAAAAAGCAGGAAAGCAGACCGACGCCGCGTAGCAATCAATGCCGGGCACCCGCTTGCCCGGCGAGCGTCTGCGCGGTGTGCAGATGGCAGATTGCCACCGCCAGCGCGTCCGCCGCATCGGCCGGCTCGGGAACACACTCCAGTCGCAGCAGGCGTGTCACCATGAACTGGACCTGCTCCTTCTGGGCCAGTCCATAGCCGACGACCGAAGACTTGATTCTCAATGGAGCATACTCGGCCACGGGCAGACCACAGTTCGCCGCCGCCAGCAAGGCCACGCCCCGCACCTGTCCAAGCTTCAGCGCCGATTTGACGTTCGCCGAAAAGAAGACTTCCTCGATAGCGACCACCTCCGGTTGATGGACCGCGAGCAGCACCATCAGCTCACGATAAACAAAGGCAAGTTTCTTGGACGGAGTGTCTTTCTTAGGCAGGCGAATCCCCCCCGACGCTAACGCCAGCAGACAAGGCTCCCGGCTGCCATGATGGCCGGTCTCCGACCATTCGACCACGCCATACCCCGTACAATCGGTGCCGCAATCAATGCCAAAGACTCGCATGCGACTTCGAGTTTAATGCAAGCGTCATGCGCCTCCAAGGGAGATCGAGCCGCTGCCTCGCTTTTCGCACATCCGGCGCGATCTCTTTCAAGATTTCCGGCTTCGGCAGACTTTCCATACCTCAACCACCGGGCCGTCACCGCGCAGAAGGAAGCTCATCCGAGAGACAGCTACTTCGAGATGCCCTCAAGCGGCGAACTGGCCACCGCATAAAGCTTCCGCGGCATTCGCCCGGCGACAAAGGCCTGGCGTCCAGCCAGAACGGCATGCATCATCGCCTCGGCCATCAATACCGGCTTCCGGGCGCTGGCGATTCCGGTATTCATCAATACCGCGTCCGCGCCAAGCTCCATCGCGATTGCCGCATCCGAAGCAGTCCCCACACCCGCGTCAACAATCAGCGGTACTTCCGTTATCCGCTCTCGCAGAATCTGCAGGTTTGCGATGTTCTGAATGCCCAACCCACTCCCGATCGGGGCGCCCAGCGGCATCACTGCCGACGCTCCTGCGTCGATCAGGCGTCGTGCAAAAACGATGTCATCCGACGTATAAGGCAGCACCGTGAAACCCTCTTTGACCAGCACCCGCGTCGCCTCGAGCGTCGCCTGCACGTCCGGATACAAGGTTGCCTGGTCGCCAATCACCTCGATCTTCACCCAATCGGATAGGCCAACTTCACGGCCCAGCCGTGCTGCGCGAATCGCCTCCTCCGCGGTATAACAGCCAGCCGTATTCGGCAGAAGAAAATACCGTTGCGCATCGATGAAGTCGAGCAGCGATTCCTTCGATCGATCCAGGTTGACCCGTCGCACCGCAACCGTAACCATCTCAGCGCCCGAGGCCTCGATCGCCGCCTGCGTTTCCTGCCCGTCCTTATACTTGCCGGTGCCCACGATCAGGCGCGATTGAAAAGCCTTCCCTGCAATGACCAGAGGTTCCATACCTCTATTGTAAAGGCGGTCTCTTTCCCCGGGATAACTCGCGGGGCCGCACCCCGCAATGCCTTCATCGGCTGGAGGCAAGGGACGCCCCTGGCGTCGAAGAAGACCGCTTGGCACTTGCCTGGGAATGAAGCCCGATAAGCGCGCCAAGGTCGTCTTTCCGGCGCCCGATGCTTACAAAGGACGCCCACAGGGCCTATAAGAGGGCATCGCTTCGCCAAAAATGGAAAAGGGCTCAAGCCAGAATCTGGCAATGGGCCCCTTCCATCGGTGAGCTGTTGAGTTTGACCTGAGGCGTCCTCGCTTCCATCAAGGAAGAACGGGCCTCGGCGAGTGAATTCGAAAGTATCGCCAGGACTAGAGCAAGGACGCTCTAAGCCTCAGTCACCTCACGTAACGCACTGCTACAACTATTACCGTCAGAACTTGTCATAGGCTGGATCATCCTCCTTTCCCGTGTAAGTTCAGATTAAGAGCAGAGGCTGGTTCGGTCAAGAGCGGCGGAGCCTTCCCGGCCGGAGAGTTTTATTTCGTCAAAAGGCCCCTCGCCGCTCAAATTTTGTCGCGGCGAAGCGGCATCGCCGTCCATCCCCGTCCGAACCTCAGCTACCACGAGTGCCAGTACCCGTGGCGCGCCGTTAGTTCGAGATCGATGCCAAACAGGCCGCCAAGCATCTCGGCCGTCATCAGCTCTTCCTTTGTATCGTCGGCGAAGATCCTTCCATCTTTCATCAGGATGACCCGATCCATCTCCGGCAGAATGTCCGCGAGATGATGCGTCACCATCACGATCCCGGTTCCCTGTTGCGCCACTCGCCGCAGCGCCTCGCGCAGTTCTCTCTGCGACGGCATGTCAAGGGCGTTCGACGGCTCGTCAAGCAGCAGCATCTGCGGCCTGTGAACGAGCGCCCGCGCGATCATGATTCTTCGCTGTTCGCCGGCCGACATTTGGCCGGCCAGCTTGCCGGCAAGGTGCTCCGCCTGCATCAGCGCCATGGCCGCGTCCGCCCGCTCTCGCATCTCGCCGGTCACGTGCAGATTCGGCCACAACGTCGACGCCGAAAAGAAGCCGGAGACCACCACATCCCGTCCCAGCGTCACCGGCGTCCGCTCGCCCGGCAAATCTGCCGAGACGACGCCAAGCCGCCGCCGCAGTTGCGAGACATCCCATCGTTCCTTGTCAAACAAGCGAATGCTGGTTCCCGGCTTCGCGATCGGATAACACTCGCACGTCAGCGTCTTGATCAGCGTTGACTTGCCGCATCCGTTTGGCCCAAGGATCGTCACATGCTCCCCGATGGCTATCTTGAGGCTCACGTCGTGCAGCACGATGCTGTCTCCACGCGCCACATCGACGTGCTCCATCTCGAGAAAAATGTCGCTGTCCTGGCCCGGTCTTTTCGCTTTGAAATGCTCTGCGCTGACATTCAATTGCTGCACCCCTGTGTTCGCCTTTCGCTGCCGCCTCTCTCCTATTGATACAGTAAAAGCCGGATATGATTTCTTCTCCGCACCTTCCCGATTTTCTGCTTCCCTCCGGGTTCCAGTTCACTGCCGTCAAGGCCGGTATCAAGCCCAGCGGCAAACCCGATTTCGCCATTGCCGTTGCCGAGCACGGCGCTGCCGCGGCTGCCATGTTCACCAGCAATCGCGTGGTCGCAGCGCCCGTGATCGTCGGCCGGGAACATCTGCAGACCTCCGGCGACCGGATGAAGGTCGTCGCCGTCAATGCCGGCAACGCCAACTGCGCTACCGGCGAAGCCGGCCTCGCTGCCTGCCGGAGAGTTTGCGCCGCCGCCGCCTCGACCTTCGCCTGCGAAAGTAGCGAAGTCTTCCCCTCCTCGACCGGCATCATCGGGGTTCCGCTACCGGCGGAGAAGCTCATCGACGCCTTCCCCGAGGCCAGAACAGCGCTGGGGAAGACCAGCGCTCACTTCGACCAGTTCGCTCACGCCATCCTCACCACCGACACGCGGCGCAAGGTCAGCGCGCGCCACTTCACGGCGCCCGGGAAAGAAAACACCACCCGGCAGGTCAAGCTGGTAGGCGCATGCAAAGGCGCGGGCATGGTCCATCCGCAACTCGTCCCTCACGCCACCATGCTTACCTACATCTTCACCGATGCATCGATCGCGCCGGATGCGCTGAAGACGCTCCTCGCCCAGGCAGTGGAAGTCACCTTCAATTGCATCTCGATCGACGGCGATACCTCCACCAATGACACCGTCCTGCTGCTCGCCTCCGGCGCAAGCGGCGTTGTGATCGACGAGTCTTCAATCGACTTCCGGGAAGCCCTCACCGCCGTTTGTACCGACCTCGCGAAACAGATCGTTGCCGACGGTGAAGGAGTGACCCACCTGGTCGAGCTACGCATTGCCGGAGCGCCCACCGATGCGGATGCGCTTAAGGTCGCCAAGGCCATCGCCCACTCGCCGCTCGTCAAAACTGCATGGGCCGGCAATGATCCGAACTGGGGACGCATTCTCGCCGCCATCGGCTACTCCGGCGTCGCGATCGATCCTTCCAGCATCGACATACGATTTGGCGAGCACGAAATATGTCGCCATGGCAGCCTCTCTCCGGCCTTTAACGAGAGTGCCGCGCATCGCTATCTCAGCCAGCCCGAGTTCCAGGTGTCCATCGATCTTGGCGTCGGCAATGGCACATGCCGTTTCTGGACCTGCGATCTGACCAGGGAGTACGTGGCCATCAACGCCGACTACTCATCCTGAAGATCTTGCGCCTGCCAGGCCGAATGCCTCAGCATCGGTGCAAACCGAGAAACCCCTCGCCGGAGTAAGCGCTTCGCCCATCTTCACCCCCGAATTGCACAGGCTTATCAACAGTCCT
The DNA here is from genome assembly GCA_965199205.1 of Acidisarcina sp. Classification (GTDB taxonomy): domain Bacteria; phylum Acidobacteriota; class Terriglobia; order Terriglobales; family Acidobacteriaceae; genus Acidisarcina. The sequence goes on along the minus strand of OZ240688.1, from coordinate 4,470,354 downwards.
GTTGGAATCTCGCTCCCCCTTTCCATAGCCTCGAAGCTGCCCGGCTCGACACTGGTTTACAATCACCACTCCAAAGGACATACGAACAGATGGCAACCCGCGTCACCGAACAGCGAAGCGCCCTTTCGAGCGCTGGCGGCATCGCCCGAAAAGCCGCTCGGCTAAAGCCTTCCTCGCCGCCGCCTGCACCCGCGAAAACGCCATCCTTAATCAGCGACCTCAGCCTGAAAGAACTTTACGTCGCCATGCTGCACTGTCGTCTCCTCGACGCGCACATTCGGCAGCTTCTAAGGCAGCCGCGATCTTCCCGGTGCTACGCCTCTTCGTTCCACCAGGAAGCGGTTTTCGTCGGCGCGGGAATGGATCTCCGCCTTGACGATTGGGTCGCCCCGGCAGCAGATTCGTCGATCCCCGCCTTCGTCAAGGGCCTGTCGCTTGCCGCCATTCTTGAACACCTCGGCCCGGCAACAACGTCATCATCGTCCCGGCCGCACCCAGGCGAGGTCGACCTTACGCCGGTCGGCATCCTGCCGGCAGCTTCCTCAGCGTCAGCCCAGGTCGATATAGCGTTAGGAATAGCCTTCGCGCAAAAGAAGAAAAGCAGCGGCGGCGTTGTCGTTACATTCATTGGCGGCAAAACCCCTGCAACGGCAGCTTGGCGCGAGGCCCTGCACTACGCCGCCCGGCACACTCTGCCCATTCTCCTGGTGACCTGGAACGATGCTTTCGCAGGAAGAGCGCCCGCCGAAACCGGTCATCGTCAGAGCGAACCGTCCCATGCGGCCGCCCCGGTTATTCCGGTCGACAGCAAAGATGTAGTTGCCATCTACCGGGTCGCCCACGAATCCATTCACAAGGCCCGCCATGGCGGAGGACCGACACTGATCGAGGCAGTCAGCTTCCCCGCATCCAGCTCCCCCGCACTGTCGGAATTGCTGGCAGGGTCCGCCGCCGACCCGATCGGCAGGATGGAAGAGTATCTGTCCGCCAAGGGGCTTTTTTCGCCGACGTGGAAGCAGAGAGTGACGGACCAGTTCAGCCGGCAGATCGAGGCCGCTTCCAGGCGGTCTGGAACGCCTTGACGGCCGGCCACAGCCAGCCCGCGCAAGATCGGCGGCTTGGGCGCGTTCCGTGTTCCGGGCCATCCACCGGCAAAGAACCCTGGGGTTAGACTGGGAGTAATCAATGCGCCACCTTTGCAACCTTCTGCCTTTCCTTGCCAAGGGACGCGATCTTCACACATTCTTTGACTTGCCGGCTTTCCTGAGGTGCATTTGAGCGTTCGCCATTCTTCCCCTGTTCTTGCCCTGATTGGCTTCTCTCTGCTGACCGCGGCGCTCTCCTCAGCTCAAGGGTATGAGCCGCGTATACCCGCTATCTCTCCCCGACTTGAGGAACTCGCCGCCGTCGCCTCTTCTCCGGTCTCGGACCTCCAGCCGATCCTGCCCGACGCCGCTCCGGCGCCGCAGGCTGCTCCCGCCTATACTCCGGCCGCGCCCGCCCGCTATCTTTTTTCTGAGGGATCCACCTATGTTCCCGTGGATAGCTGGATGTACCCTGCGCTCCTCCGGCTTTACTCGAAGGGATATCTGGACTCTGCTTTTCTTGGCCTTCGGCCCTGGACCCGCCTCAGCATCGAGCACATGCTCGAACTCTCCGCCGACCGCATCAACGATAGCGATGACGAAGATGCGCGTGAGACCTTCCAGGCCTTGCAAAATGCGCTGACGCCCGACATCCAGGCAATGTCCGACGCTCCCCATGGTCATGTCGTGCTCGAAGGGGTCTACACCCGTCCGCTCGGCATCGCCGGAACTCCGCTCCGCGACAGCTTTCACGTAGGCCAAACGATCATCAACGATTACGGCCGCCCCTACGAGTCCGGCTTTAACGACATTACCGGCTTCAGCGCGCGTGCCCAGGCCGGCCGCTTCTCGGCTTACTTCCGTGGCGAGTATCAGCACGCACCATCGGCCGCCGGCTATTCCGTCGCCGTCGCCGAAACCCTCTCCGCGGTTGACATAGTGCCTTTCGGGCCCAACCAGGCCACCATTCCCGAGGGCCCCATCGGGGCCGTTAACAACTTCCGCATCGTCGAGGCAAACCTCGCCTACCATCTCATCGGCCATGAGATCTCCTTCGGCAAGACCGATGCGTGGCTTGGGCCCGGCGAGGGCGGCGCTTTCGCCTGGAGCAACAACGCGGAAAACATCTACTCCTTCCGCATCGACCGCATTGAGCCGCTTCGCATCCCGGGCTTCTCCCGAATCTTCGGTCCGATCCGCTACGATTTCTTCGTCGGCAGCCTCAAGGGACATACCGATCCTAACGACCCCTGGGTCCACGTCGAAAAAATCTCCCTCAAACCGACGCCGAACCTCGAGTTCGGCTTCGAACGCACGGTCATCTGGGGCGGCCACGGACACGTGCCCATCACCATCCATACCTTCCTGCGAAGCTTCTTCAGCACCTCCGCCCCGGATGGAGCGACGAAGTTCAGCAGGAACGATCCCGGAGCTCGCTTCGGCGCCTTCGACTTCAGTTACCGCCTGCCGTATCTGCGCAAATGGCTGACCCTCTACACCGACTCTGAGGCTCATGACGACATCAGCCCCGTCGATGCCCCGCGCCGCGCCGCCATTCGCTCCGGACTCTATCTCTCCCACGTTCCCGCGGTCCCCAAACTCGACTTCCGTGTCGAAGCCGTCTACACCGATCCCGATCAGGCACGCAGCGTTGGCGGAAAGTTCATGTACTGGGAAGCGGTGCAGGTCCAGGGCTACACCAACAAGGGCAACATCACCGGCGACTGGATCGGCCGCGAAGCCAAAGGCGGCCAGGCGTGGCTCACCTATCATCTCAGCGGCAACGAATGGATCCAGTTCAATTACCGCCGCGCCAAGGCCGCCAAGGATTTCATCCCCGGCTCCACAGGGCCTGCCCCGGTAGAGGGAGGCACCACGCAGAACATCTATGGCGTCGACGCCGTCAAGCGCATCGGACAAGATCTCGAGCTCCACGGCTGGCTGCAGTATGAACGCTGGAACGTCCCCCTGTTGGCCTCAGGGGCGCAGAGCGACACCACCACCGCCGTCCAGCTGACCTGGCACCCGCACAAGGTCGAGAAAAGTTTCTGATGAGATGTGCTCGGGCAGTTCGATTGCGTTTTTTCCCGAATGGTCGGAGAACACATCAAGGATGGATGGCGATTTCATCACAACGTACACAAACTCTTACGCCCGGGAGGCATCTCTTTCCATTGCTTTTCTACCCTGTGGGCTACCCCGTTTGTCGTAAACCTGCTCATGCCTGAATTCCTATCGAGTCGGATCAACCGATCGATCGATCCGCGGGACCCCTACAAGCACGCCAAGTTTCCTGCACGCTATGAGTGGTGCCGAGGCCCTTCAAAAACAATGCTCCAGCGCTTCCAGGATCTCGTCCAGGATCTCGGCTTTGATATCGTCGAGTACAACGGATACTTTGGACATAACGACTACCATCGATTCCCTTGGCTACACAAGGCTGAAGGACTCAAAGCGCGTTTTCTTCTACGCCATCCCTCCCCGCATCTTTGCAGCTACGCGACGGTGCTTCTACGCAAGCGGTAGTGGCCGGAACGCGCACGTCGTAACTGACGGGGCAGCGGCATTCCGAGAGGTCACTGCGCTCGCTTGCGCACCCGGAAAAAAGCCTCGAAGGCTTCGCTTGAAAGCAGGCCGCTTCAGCGGTTCACGCCTCCCGAAGTCTGGGTTCTCTGCGCCATAGGCGATCCCAAAGCGAGCAGGGTACATAGGGCGGCCACGATCAGGAAGATAATTCTCACGCCAAATCTCTGCCCCGCAAATCCGAGCGCCGGCGGACCCACCATCAACCCGGCGTAGCCCATGCCGACTGCCGTCGCCAGTCCGACTCCCGCCGGCAGATTCCCTGTCTGGCCGGCCGCTCGATACAACACCGGAGCCGCATTCGCCAGGCCGAGGCCGAGCAGGCCGAAGCCCGCCAGGGATACCGGACCGCCGCGACCGAGCACCACCAGCAGCCCCCCAACTGCCCCCAGCACTCCTCCCGCCCGTAGCGCCCGGTTTTCGCCGATCCATGTAACGATCCGATCGCCGCTAAATCGCCCCGCCAGCATCGCAGCCGAGAACACCGCGAAACCAACGCCCACCACCCCAGGCCCGTCCCCGCGCACCGCGCGCAAATAAACCGCACTCCAATCGGCGACAGCTCCTTCCGACACCATGGCAGCGAGAACCAGCCCTCCAAGCGCCAGCAGCTTCGCGTCCGGTCGTGCCGGCTTCGCGCCTTCGTTCACAATCTCCTGAGCTTTGGGCAGCAGGGAGCGGTGGAACAGCAGCACAGCCAGGGCGAGCACCAGGGCAGTCCGCACGGCAAGCGCTCCCGGGGGTACATGCCGGGCAAGCGCCACGCTCGTGGCCACGGAACCGGCCAGGCATCCCAGACTGAAAATTCCATGCAGCCCCGAGATTACCCGTCGCTGCAGCTGCTCCTCGACCATCACACCCTGGGCATTCATTGCGATGTCCATCGAGGCTCCCGAAAAACCGAAGAGCAGGAGCGCGATGAGAATGGCAGGCGCCGTTGGCGCTAGAACAGCGGCAGCCAATGCCATAGGGAAGAGCGCTCCCGCAAATGTGCTCACCCTCCGGCTGCCTGCCGCGGAGATAAGCCAGCCGGCCAGCGGCATCGCGAGCACCGCGCCGACTCCACCGGCCAGCAGCGTCGTCCCAAGCTGCGCCGTGTTCAGCCCCAGCACCTGGGCACGGTCCGGGATATACGGCACCCATGCGCCCACTGTCGCCCCATTGATAAAGAACAACAACGCGGTAACTTGGTTTGCGCGACGGGCGGCCGTTTGGGAATTCACGTGGACTTAGGATGCTCGCTGCACTTGCAGAACCGGTGCCCCTCGCCTAGCGGCGCGTCGCGAAGACCTGCAGATATTGGTTGTGGACCAGCGTCTGCTTTGTGGGGTCCGGTGCAACGTTTGCGCCGGCCCAGAGAGACTCCAGATCGGCGGCAAACGCCTCCTGGCCGGCTTCGTCCAGACGGCTGAAAGCAACCTGCGTCGGACCGAAGTACTTCCGGAAGAAAGCAACCGCGCCGGCAGCATCGACAGGCATGTCGAAATCGATAGGTACCAGGGTTGTTTCAATGTTGACGAAACCCGGCTCGAGGCGCTCCCGCACCGTGGCTTCATCGCCCCAGAGAACCGGGGCCGGCAGCTGCGTCGGCGCCGGTGCGCGCTGCGAACCGACCTTGAACATGCGCCCGGTAAAGCTGGCGGGGTTCCAGTTTGCCATGCACAGCTTGCCGCCAGCCTTGAGCACACGGGCCAATTCGGCTGCGACCACCTCCGGGCGAGGCGCAAACATCGCTCCGAACATCGAAACCACAAAATCGAACGAAGCATCTTCGTAAGGAAGCTGCTCGGCATCTCCCTCGTCGAAAACAGCTGTCAGATTCTCGATCGTGGCGCGCTCCCGGGCCTGCGCCAGCAGATTGGGAGCGATGTCGACTCCATGAACGACGGCTCCGATCCGGGCTATGGGAATCGCGAGATTGCCGGTGCCGCAAGCAACATCCAGCACCCGCGCGCCCGCAGGGATCGACAGCCGCTGCACAAACTCCTCCCCGCTCCCGGCAATGGTTTTGGCGACCATGCCAAAGTCCCCCGCCATCCACGTCGCTTTCATGGAATTCTTGATCTGCTGAATGGGAATTTCGGAGTCGTTCATTGGATTGTCTTGCCTCGCTATTGCGACTTACAGTGTAAGTGACTTACCGGGTGCCGCAGCTATCACTTCAAAACGTAAAGAACAGATAGGTCGATACACAAGCGACCTGCCGATCAATCTGAGTCGCCTCCACACTATAAACGAACTCCCTACCTTCGCCTCTGGACACGGTGCGCAGGCGGCGATCATCAGTGGGGCAGGCGCTATCCTCGGTAACGCCCGGCTCACCTTGTCGCTGAGCCGCTAACGCCGGCGGTCTCAATTCGTTCGACAAGCTGTCAGCACTACCGGAAAACCGGCTTTCCGCTGCCCATCCCAGTCAGGAAGTCTGGCAGAAATGTCAGATCATGGTAAGTCGCGTCCGCCATCACGCCGAGTTGTTCGGGCGGCGTATCCAGTCGATTCACCCAGTACGTCGGATAGCCGAATGCCTTGGCTCCCGCGGCATCCCAGCCGCCCAATGCCACAAACGCTATCTCCTGCTTCTCGAGGTGAAGAGCCTCCGTCCCCATGCCATACGTGGCGGGATCGGGTTTGAAAGCTCTCACCTTATCCGTGCTGAGTTGGAACTCGAACACTCCTTCCAGATCGGAAACTTTGACACACGATTGCATCATCAAGGGTGTCATATTCGACAGGAGCGCCAGCCGAAAGCCGCGCATTCGGAGCGTTTGGAGCACAGCAACTGCGTCGGGCCACGGCTTCAATTGTAGGTAGGCCGCCATCAGTTGCGTGCTCTGTTCAGCATTGAGCTTCACCCTGCTTTGTTGGGCCGCATAGTTCAGCGCATCCCGGGTAACATGCCAGAAATCCTCGTATGCGCGCATGGAGTTGCGCAGCCATGCGTACTCAAACTGTCGCGTACGCCACTCGCTGCTCAGCTCCGCTCCGCGGCCAGGGAAGAACTCTCCCAAAAGGCGAAACACGGAACCTGGGTCAAAGATCGCAAAAGCGTCAAATGCCACTGCTTTGATGGACGGCAAGCGGGTTTGCGCTGGCGTCAACCCGCACTCGAAGGCCGCCGAAGCTAAGAGTGTAGCCGCCGTGCCAAGAAACTGGCGCCGGTTCGTTGCTGCTCGCCGCGCGCCGGCATTGCTCTCCATCTCAGGTGCCCCTTCGTTGTAACTTGTCACCGCAGCCTTGACAATCGTTCTGAAGCCGCATCCACCGGCAATACTGACACTTCTTTTTCGAAGACTTGCTTACAGGTCCTGACCTTTTCTTCGGCGTGAAGGAAGACAATGAGCGAAGCCCACAGATTTGCTACCGCGAGAGACCACCTGAGTATTGCATACCGCCCTGATAGAGCAACTGACGACCACTCCTCGCCCACAAACCCTCCGAGGTTCCCCGGAAATTCCGTCAACTGGCTCGGATATCGGCTTTGGGTATCATGGCTTTGGTACTCAGCGCCTTCAGACATACCCATCGACTCAGGAGAACCTTCCCCCATGCGCAAGCCGCTCCTCCTCGCCCTCTCGTTCCTTCTTGCAGGCGCAGCGCTTGCGCAGCAGACGCCGGCAACCCCCGCCTGGATCGCCACCAGTGATGCCTACACTCGCCAGCTGCTGGCCATCCAGCTCAAACACGGGCCTGAGGGCGCGTCCCAGCAGGGGTTGGCCGAGTTCGACCCGCTGATCAGCAAAGGCACCCTCACCGACGACAAGGAGCAGCGCCGCGAGTTAGAGGCCGTCCTCATCAAGCTCAAGGCTGCGGAGGCGACCGAAAAAGACAAAAATGTTCTCGAGGATCTCGTCATCCTCCGTAAGGCCTTCGAGCTAAGCTTTCGCCAGCAGGACTACACCGAACAGCATGATGTGAGCTTCATCAATGCCAGCCAGAGCATCTTCTATGGCCTTCGCTTTCTGCTCGACGATCAGGTCGCTGCCGCGCGGCGCCCCGCCGCCCTCGTGCGTCTGCGCAAGTACGCCGGCGCCGAGCCGGGTTATCAACCGTTCACCGATGTGCTCAAGCAACGCATCATCGAGCAGATGGCCAAGCCCAACGTTCTCTATCCGAGCAAGGGTGAGATGGAAACTGAGTTGAGCCGCGATCATACCTACGTCGACGGTATTCCCACGCTCTTCGCCAAGTACAACATCACCGGCTACGAAGCCGATTACGCCAGGCTGAAGACCGAACTCATCGCCTACGACGACTGGGTGCGCGCCAATCTGCTGCCCAAAGGCCGCACTGACTTTCGCCTGCCTCCAGCGGAGTACGCCCTCGCTTTCGAGTCTTATGGCATTGATATTCCGCCCGCGCAGATTGCCTCGATGGCCCACGCCGCCTTTAACCAATACCAGGCGGAGATGGCTCCGCTCGCCGCCCAGATCGCCAAGACCCATGGCTTCTCCTCCTCCGATTACCGCGACGTCATTCACCAGTTGAAGAAAGATCAGGTCACCGGCGACGCCATCCTGCCCCTCTACCAGGCGCGGCTCAAGGCGATCGAAGCCGTTCTCGTCGCTCAGCATCTGGTCACCCTGCCTGACCGCCCCGCCATCATCCGCATCGCCACTGCTGCGGAGACAGCCGCGCAGCCCGCCCCCCACATGGATCCTCCGCCGTTCCTCCATAACACCGGCCAGCGCGGCGAGTTCGTCCTGCCTCTCAACATTCCTGGGGCAAGAGGAGAGGCGGAAGACAAGTACGACGACTTCAATTTCGACGCGGTCTCCTGGACGCTCACCGCCCACGAAGCTCGTCCCGGTCACGAACTGCAGTTCGATTCCATGGTCGAGCACGGCGTCTCGCTCGCCCGCGCGCTCTTCGCCTTCAACTCGACCAACGTCGAGGGCTGGGGACTCTATTCCGAATACATCATGCAGCCCTACGAGCCTGCCGAGGGCCAACTCTTCACCCTGCAGCTACGCCTGCTTCGCGCCGCCCGCGCCTTCACCGACCCCGAGCTGCAATCGGGAAAGATGACCACCGCCGATGCTTACAACGTCCTCGAGAAAGACGTCTGCCTCAGCCACGCCTTTGCCAAGGAGGAAGTCGAGCGCTTCACCTACCGCTCACCCGGCCAGGCCAACAGCTACTTCTACGGCTACACCAAGCTGCTCGCGCTGCGGAAAGAGACCGAGGCCGCACTCGGGCCCAGGTTTAGCGTTCTTAAGTTCCACGACTTCATCCTCGCCCAGGGCCTGCTTCCGCCCGATCTCATGCGCCAGGCGGTAATGGAAGTGTTTGTCCCCAGCCAGAAGTAACGATGGATCCAGCTCCGGGTTTCATACCCCGCGGCGGAGGCGCACACAAAAGGCCAGCAAGCATGGTTGCGAGCACCCTCCCGCACCCTCTACATGGCCCTGCAATAAGCAACGATCAGCTTGGCAAGATGCTCCCGCAGCAGCCTGGTCATCTTCAGCGGGGCGTTGCTTTCCAGGTGGCCCCGAAGCGTCCCCGCCATGGTCAGATAAATCATATGCACCATGAAGTTCACATCTGCCGAGGCGGGCAGCTCTGCGGTCTGCAGCATCGACGTCATCGCCGCCTCATAGCGCCTTCGATTGCGCTCGAGAATGGCGTTGCCACCAGCCTCCGCAGCAATCCGGTACAGCGCAATCGAGGTGTCCCGGTCCACCAGCTTCGCATCGATGAACCGGTTCACCAACTCAGTCAGCATCACCTGAAGGGGCTGGTAGTGGTTCGTTCGGCAGGCGTCTTCGACAGCTTTCACCGTCCGCAGCACGTGCCGTTCCAGCACGGCGAGCAGCAGCGCCTGCTTATTCGGGAAATACTGATACAGCGTCCCGACGGAGACACCAGCGCGCGCGGCCACAAGCACCGTCGTCAGCCGGTCCGCCCCATTCCTCAGCAACACCTGGATCGTTGCGTCGTAAATTGCCTCCACTGTCGCCACAGACCGGCTCTGTTGCGGTGTCTTTCTTGGTTGCAGTTCTAAGAGGGCGGCCTTGGGCATATGCGAATGAAAACCTGAACTCAGCTTCATAAAATCAGGTTAGGAGAAGAACATGCAAGACACAAACTGAGTGGCTTCCGTGAAAGTTTCTCGATCCACGCTTCTCAGACCTCGAGCGAAGTCCCTCTTGACCGGATTCATAGTCCCGAAAGAGCATCGAAGCCGGCCAACGACGTTCAGTCAGCCCGGCTTCGCCAACGACGCAGTCGATCGTAGGACAAGCCGAGGCCTGTAAGTGCGAGCACGATCGCGCCCGACGCCGATGCCAGCGCCACACTCTCGCCCAGCCAGCCACCGGCTTCGCCTGTATGCAGAAATCTCACCCAGGCGCGCCATTGTTGTCCGCGGCTCTGCAAAGCAAATGGTTCGCGACGAAGCACGCGTAGACTTGCCCCATCCACGATGATCATTTCACGCTTCTCCGGATGTCCGCCCTTGCTCCGATCGATCGAAAAATTCAGGCCGTTTCGGGCCGCCGGCAAGCGAAGGCTCGCGCTCTGCCAATCGCCGATGCCCTTGGTCGCCTGTGCGAAGGCCTCATCGAGTTGAGGCGGAACTCTTAGCGGCGCGCCTCCTTCGCGACCACGCGAACCCGCGCCATTGCCGGGCCGAACAGGCATCGGGCTCCCCGCCACGCGGAAAAGCAACGCGTTTGCCCAGGAATAAGCCATCACCACGCCGGTCAGCACGAGGATCGCAAGCGGCAACCCTATCCAGAAACCGGTGACCTTGTGCCAGTTGTAATTGCGCGCGCGCCCTTGCGTATCGAAGCGCGGTACAACGCCTCCGCGAACTGCGTTCAATGTCCAGCGTTTTGGTATCCAGAGAAACGGTCCCGTCACAAGAAGCAAAAGGAACACCAGCGCCGCGGCGCCCTTGATCGCCATCGCCGTCGCGTGCTGGGCGCTACTCAGCCCGAACCATCGATGCAACGCGGTGACCTCCGCAAAGAATGCGCGAAGCCGCGGCGATGCGGGCCCCTGCACCGTACCGGAGTACCGGTCGACCAGGAATAGTTCGCGGTTGGTGGTCTGCACTTCTGCCGGCGCCGTCTCGCCCGGATGAATCGTCACCGATTCCGGAACTCCGGGAACAGCAGCGATCAGCACGGCGAGCCGCATCCGCACCGCGCTTCCGTGCGCGCCAAATTGAAACGAGCGCTGATCGACAGCGTTCAAAATCTGTCGTTCATACGCAAGCAGCGCCCCGGTTACCGAAAAGAAAAGGATCAGAAAACTGAGGACCACGCCCGCGCCCAGATGCGTCCAGAAGAGTATCCGCCGCAACCCGCTATACCTCCGCCCACTGCCGCAGCAGGTTGTGATAAATCCCCGTCAGCTGCACCGCGGCCGGGCTGGTTGGCATATCGCGATTCACGGTCTGGGCAGCATTGTCCAGGTCGAAGAGCAGCGTCCGCTGCGCATCCCCCCGAACCATGCTTTGAATCCAGAAAAATGATGAGGTCCGCCGTCCGCGAGTGACCGGCTCCACCCGGTGCAGGCTCGACGAGGGATACACGACCATGTGCCCTATCGGCAGCTTCGCCCGATGAATGCCATACGTGTCTTCAATGATCAGATCCCCGCCATCGTATTCCTCCGGCGCGGTTAGAAAGAGCGTCGCGGATAGATCGCTTCGCACCCGGTGCGAGCTTCCCTTCACATGGCGGATTGCATTATCCACGTGAGTCCCGAACGATTGTCCGCTTCCATAGCTGTTGAACAGCGGAGGGAAAACCTTCATCGGCAATGCGGCTGAGATGAAGAGAGGATTCTGTCCGAGCGCCGTCAGGATCATGTCGCCGATCTCCATCGCCGCGGGGTGACCTTCTGCAATTTGCAGGTTGTCCTTCGCCTGCGCAGACTGGTGACCGGCAGTGACTCGGCCATCGATCCACTCCGCTGAAGATAAGGTCTTTCGCGCATGCGCAATCTGCGCAGAAGTTAATACATCCGGAATCGTAATCAGCATGACGCGTTATGCCTCTCCTTCGAGGCGGTCTTTGAAACCATCGCTAGAACTTGAAGTTGAGCCCGAAAAGACCCGAAGTGCCGGCCCCCGGAACCAGGTGTCCGGGATGGATCTCGTCGATATAGTTGTTGTTCGCCAGGTTGAAGATATTCACCTGGAGCGACAAGTGGTCTGTGAGCGTGTACCGCGCCATCGCATTCACAATCGCATAGCCCGGCACTTGTTTGACCAACCCCGTTGTCGGGTCGAGCGGCACCGTCGAGCTCGCCGTGCGGCTGTCGACATAGTTGCCGCCGCCGCCGATCGTCAATCGGCTCGTCGGCTCATAAGTCGTCCACACGTTGAACAGGTTGTTCGGCACATTCGCCAGCCGATACCCGGCCGACAGCGGATAATACTGCGAGTCGACCACATCGCTGTGCATGTAGGTATAGCTGGAAAGCACTTGCCATCGATTGTTGATGCGGCCGTTGATGACCGCCTCGGCGCCGGTTACGCGCTGCGTTCCTGCCAGAACATAGACAAGCGAATTTGTGGGCGACGTTTCGCGGGCATTTAGCTTGGTCGTGCTGAAGCCGTCGGCGCGCACCGAAAGTCGTCCGCCATGAAGGTCCCATTTCGTACCCATCTCATAAGAACGGTTCTCTTCCGGGGCCAGGTTTGCGCTGCCGGTTCCCGCCGGTCCAACCGTAAGCGACAGCGACTCCGCCGATGGGTTGAACGATGTTCCGTAATCGAAATAGATGCTACCCGAGGTCGTCGGCTTGTAAACCACCGCGCCCCGCCAGCTCGGCTTCCGGTCGAGGCGCGACGGGTAGGTGATCACCGCCGGCCCTTGTATCGGCGGCCCCCCGGTAATGGCCATTACCGGTGCCGGATAAGCAATGCTCTTTTCATTTGTATCGAAACTGTCCCAGCGTATCCCGCCGGTCAATTCCCAGCGTCGGCCGAACTGCATAGTATCCAGAAGATAGAGCCCATAGCTGTCGGAAGTCACATGGACATTTGAGGCAGGAGCGGATGTGCCACCGAAGGCCTGACCCTCGTCGGGGTTCAACAAATTCGTGGTCGGAACAGAATTGATGGTTTTCCCCGCAGCGTTCACATAGTTGAAGGTCGGCCGCACCGGATCGGAAGTCTCTCGTCCACCCTCGGCGCCTGCAACGATCACGTGGCGGATACCGAAAGCCTTCCTATGGACAATCGCACCCAACTGGTCCCAGAGAAAGCCCTCGTTGCTGGCGACAGAGATCTGGTTGCGGTTTACTGAAATTTCGTCGAGCGGAGTCGCAAGCGTGATCGCGCCCGCAGTAGCGTTGTTCAACTGCGGTTCGGTGATCCTGGCATCGCGTTCATTATTTGCGAAACGGAATCGGTTGCGCAGGATCGCCCAATCGGAGACGTCGTGCTCCAGCTTCAGCGTGAACATATTCACATTGGTGCGCAAGTAGTTATCGTGCTCAAAGCCGTAATAGTTATGCCGTGCTACCGGAGCAGGCTTGTTGAAATACCAGGGAATACCGTAATCCGGAATATCGTCCTCGGCGAAATGAAAGTACCCCGCGAACAGCCGGTTCGGAGTTCCCAGGCCCAGGGCCACGCTCGGAGCAACTCCATAGCGCCGGTTCTCCGTAACGTCGCGCTCAGCCACGGATGCATCATGGACCATCACATTCAGCCGGACTGCCGCTCCATGCCCTGGCTTCTCCAGCGGCTCATTCATGTCGGCGGCAAAGCGCCGCGTGATGTCAGTGCCCAGATCTCCTTCGCCGGTGATGAAGTGCTGCTGCGCCACGGGCGCTTTGCTCTCCTGGTTGATCACGCCGCCAGTCGACCCTCGGCCAAAGGTCACCGACGATGGCCCTTCCAGCACCTCAACCTCGCGATAATTGAATGGGTCGCGATAGTAGCTCCCGAAATCGCGCATGCCATCCAGGAAGATATCGTTCCTCGCGGTAAATCCACGCAGCGTCAGGTTGTCTCCCTGCGAGCCGCCTTCCCCCGCTGCCAGGCTGATGCCCGGCGCATTGCGCAATGTATCGCGCAAGGTCGTCGCACCTTGTTCCTGGATCGTGGCCTGCGAGATCACCGACACGGATTGCGGAACATCCAGCAGCGGCGCCGGGTATCCGTCCAGACTCAGCGTCGGCGTCGAGTCCTGCACCGTGATCGACTCCGACGCCCGGACTGAAATGGTCACCCCGCCCGCAGCATCGATTTGATACGAGAGCCCGGTCCCGGTCAGAAGCGCACGGAGCGCCTGGTCTTCGGTATACAAACCGTTCAACCCCGGCGATCTGAACCCCGCAATCGTCTCCGCTGGAATGGAGAATCGAACCGCAATGCCAGTGAGCTGCTCATAAGCGCTGATCGTCGCATCGAGAGCGCTTTCAGGAATGGTCAAGTTTCGTACCGTCAAGCCTTGTGCTTCTTCCGCTCTCCCCGGCGACGGGTTTGCCGCCTCGGCCCACAGGAACGTCGGCCTCGCAATCGACACGGCAGCATAGGCTGCAATTGTGCCGAGCGTCAGCCACGCTCTTCGAGCGTTGTTGCGTGGTCCCGGCTTCAAAGCCTGCAATTTGCGAGTGCTGGCGGTCATGGGTCTCCTGCTTGATCTCTTCGCAGCAACGCTGGACGCAGTGCGCCAACCTGCTCGCGGTTAACAGGGCGGCAGCAGAGACCTATAATGGAGGGAATCTGCGGCTGCCAAGCCTCGGGTTGGCCCGGGTTCCGTGCTTCTCGGCCAAGAGTTACGCACGGGGCCTGGGATATCTCTTCAAAGCAATAGCGCTTTTAAACTACGACCTGTTCAGTCCGTCTTAAATATACGATCATTCTGATCGTATATCAATCGACTTATCGACAATGCCTCAAAAGGATGCGGCTTCAACTGCCTGGTGCCGCTTTGTCCCTTAGGTGATCTCCTGCAGACGGCGACGCCGTCAGGACTTCAGGCGCTGGCCATACCAACCGTCATCGTCCGGCTGGCATGCATAAGGTTTACCGGCGCGCTTATCCAATCGCCCCGGATACTATAAGGAGAAACTCTCTTCCACTTGGGGGCCGATGCACAGCGCAAAACCTGGTACTGCAGAAGACGAGCGTCTTGCCCAAAACAAGGCACGCACCAGAAACTGGCAGCGATGGGGGACATACCTGCCCGAGCGCCAGTGGGGCACCGTTCGCGAGGACTACTCATACAATGGCGACGTATGGAACTCGTTTCCCTACGAGATGGGGCAATACCGTGCCTATCGTTGGGGTGAAGACGGCCTGCTCGGGTGGACCGACCGGCAGTGCCGGCTCTGCTTCAGCACCGTCCTCTGGAATGGCAATGACCTTACGCTCAAAGAGCGGCTCTTTGGGCTGGGCAACCCGGAAGGCAACCACGGTGAAGACGTCAAAGAGCAGTTCTATTACCTGGACTCACTTCCTACCCACAGCTACTGCAAGGCCTTATATAAATACCCCCACACCGCGTTTCCCTACGACCGGCTCCGCAAAGAAAACAAGCGCCGCGGCTACGACCAGCCGGAGTATGAACTGCTCGATACCGGCATCTTCGACGACAATCGCTACTTCGATCTCTTCATCGAGTACGCAAAATCGGACGTGGAAGACACCCTGGTCCGCATCACCGCACACAATCGCGGTCCCGAGGCCGCGACGCTAACTGTGCTGCCGCAGCTCACGTTGCGCAACAACTGGTCGTGGAAGAACCTTGAGGCGACTGGAAATACCCGTCCCATCATCACGCAAAGCGGCCCATTCCAGGTACGCGCGGAGCACAAGATTCTTGGCGCCTATCGCTTCGAACCGATCCATGGGAACAAACTTGTCCCCGAGCAGCTTCTCTTTACGGAAAACGACAGCAACATGCGCCGCCTCGATCCGAACTACAGCGGCCCGGACCACTTCAGCAAAGACGGCTTTGATCGCTACCTTGTCCACGGGGAACAAAATGCAGTCAAAAAAGGCAGCGGGACAAAATGCGCACTGCTCTATCGCCTGCAGTTGGAGCCGGGCGCCAGCCAGACGCTATACCTCCGCCTGGTGCGCATCGACGGGGGCACGGGCGAAGAGGTAAGAGAAGGCCAACCCGATCTTGAGCCGCCTTCGATCGACCTCGCCCGCGCAGAAGAGATCTTCGCAACGCGCAAGGCGGAAGCCGACAGCTTCTATGCCCGGCACATTCCGCAGGAGGCCACCGCGGAGGAATGCAACGTCTCGCGCCAGGCCTTTGCCGGGCTGCTGTGGTGCAAGCAGTTTTATTACTTCATCGCGGAGCGCTGGATGTCCGGCGACCCGACACAAATGCCGCCGCCACCCGAGCGCGTGAAGAAGTCCGAAGAGTGGCGGCACCTTTTCTGTCGCGATGTTCTCTCCATGCCCGACAAATGGGAATACCCGTGGTTCGCCGCCTGGGACACCGCCTTCCACATGATTCCCATGGCGCGCATCGATCCGGAGTTCGCGAAGAATCAACTCCTCCTCTTGCTCCGCGAGTGGTACATGCACCCGAACGGACAGATGCCCGCCTACGAGTTCGCCTTTGGCGACGTCAATCCTCCGGTGCATGGATGGGCCGTGTGGCACGTCTATCGCCTGGGCGTCGACGAGCATGGCGTCGGCGATCTCGATTTTCTGGAACGCGCGTTTCAAAAGTTGATGTTGAACTTTACCTGGTGGGTCAACCGCAACGACGAGCACGGCCATAACCTCTTCGGCGGCGGCTTTCTGGGTCTCGACAACATCGGCGTCTTCGACCGGTCTGTCACCCTTCCTCCAGGAGTCACCCTCCACCAGGCGGATGGAACCGCATGGATGGGGCTCTACTGCTCCGTCATGCTGCAGATTGCCCTGGAACTGGCGCATCACCGGTCCAAGGCTTACGAAGACATAGCCAGCAAATTCTTCGAGCACTACATCGCCGTCATCGACGCGATCAACTCGGTCGGCGGCACCGGCCTGTGGGACGAAGAGGAAGGCTTTTACTTCGACCAGTTGCAATATGACCACGGCCACACTACCGCCATGAAGGTGCGCTCCATCGTCGGCGTCGCGCCCCTGTTCGCAGTGTGCATTCTGAAGCGAGACACCGTCAAAGACCTAAAAGACTTTCAGAGGCGCACGAGGTGGTTCCTGCGCAATAAAGAGCAGCTTTCGGAGTACGTCAGCACGTCCGAGAGCTCCAACCAGGAAATTCATGGCTCGCAATGGATCGCGATTGCACCCCACGACCGCTTCCAACGCATTCTGCAGCGGGTCTTCGATGAAGCTGAGTTTCTTTCGCCGAATGGCGTCCGCGCCTTGTCACGCCACCACCTTGCAAATCCCTTCGAAATCAGGCTTCGGGAGCAGCCTTTTACGGTTCGGTACACGCCGGCCGAGGGCGACAGCGGCATGTTCGGCGGCAACAGCAACTGGCGTGGCCCAGTCTGGTTTCCAATGAACATGCTCCTGGTCAACGCGCTTGAGCGTTACTCCCTGGTGTATGGCGACCACTACAAGCTGGAATATCCCACCGGCAGCGGCCGGCAGCACAGTCTCGTCGAAATTGCAGAAGATATTTCGCGCCGTCTGGTCAATCTCTTTCTCCCCGGCGAGGACGGCCATCGCCCCAGCCACGGAAGAGAGGGCCGTTATGCGACAGACCCTTATTGGAAAGACCTCGTCCTCTTCAGCGAGTACTTCGATGGGGACACAGGCCGAGGTGTCGGCGCCAGCCACCAGACTGGATGGACTGCGCTCGCTGCAACCCTCATTGAGGCGCTCTACACTCGCCGCGACATACGCAATCGCGCCCAATAACCCGAGTGGCCGCTCGCATCTCTAACGAACGCTCAGGTATGTTGAGCTTGTGCCACACGCCTGGCGTTCGCATAACAACATTGCGTTTCCTACTTCGGCATGGGCATAGACACGGCCTTGCCGGCGCCCCGTTCCGCAATCCAGATCGTGTCCCCCGCAGGCTCAACTGCGGTCGGCGTCTTGAGTCCTTCCTTGATCGTGGTGACGCTGGCCTTATCCCCCGTAATGGTGAGAACGTCGATCTTTCCGCTGCCATTCTCGGCAAGAAGCACTTTGCCATTGGCGGCCCGCATCCCGTCCGGCCCTTTTACTGGCTGATCCATCCAGATATCCACAGGTGGGCCGGCCTTCCCGGCGGCATCCACCGGAATGCGGTAAAGATTGTTCGAGAACACATTGTTCACATACAGGGTGCCGTCTAAGAAGGTGATCCCGTCAATCCCGTAGAGCGCACGATCCTCCAGCAGGAGTGCTGCAGTAGTGGCGCCGGCCGGCAGCTTGTAAATTCTGCTGTTGGCCGTATCGCTGAGATACAGCGCCTTGTCCGGGCCGATCGAGAGATCGTTGCAGGTGCTGTTATCCCCAGGCAGGTTCCAACGAAGCTTCTGGGCGCCAGTGGAAAGGTCGAAGCCCCGCAACGCCGTGTGCCGCTTCGCCGGCGCCGTATCCGGCACTGGCGTTAGCTGGCACGCCCACAACGTATTGGTGGCGACATCGGCAAGCATCCCGAAGAAAAAAGTGCCGGCGCCTTCCGTGCTCGCATCGACAAATTTCTCCACAGCGGTCGAGCCGGGGCGAACCTTATAAATGAATGGAGTGCTCGCGCTGCCGACAATCAGGATTCCGCCCGGTGCAACCGTCAGGCTCTCCGGTTGCGACTTCGCGTCGGCAACAAGAATCTCGGCAGCAAAAGCGGCCTGCGTGAGAAGCGCCAACGCTGTGCCGCAGGCCGCTAGCCATCTTCCATTCAAATGGAACATAGTCGAAATCTCCTGAATCCCTCGTCTTTTACGCCACACCGATCGTAAACGTCTCTCCATAAAACCGGAAGTCCCCACCCCATCGATATCCAGCGACTGACCAGTCCCCTTACCGGCTGGAAAGCAGCCTGCAGAACTTCGCAAAGCCGGTAGACCATCCTTGAGGAACTCAACTGCCGCAACCACGCCGCAATCACACGGATCGGCCTTCCACAGCCAGGTCCCCCTCTCAAAATGGCGCGGGCGCATCGGCCAATGCAGAGGTGTCGGCGTCATCGCCCTCGCCAGGTTGGTTTTCCCGCCGATAATGCACTCCTATGGGAGCGTTGCGACCCCAGCGAATGGAGCGCCCGGCATTGGCACAGAGGCAAGCACCGATCGCCGATCATTTCGTCTCCGGCGGCGGCTCCGTCGCGCACAGATCCGCTCCGTCCGGGGTGGGGGCCCACATCCTTTGGCCGCCAACGCCGGCGGCACTGGTGAGCGGGCGGGAGGCGCAGAGCCTCATTGAGGTGGCGATCTTCCTGCCCATCTTCATCACCCTCATCTGCTACGCCGTTGACATAGGATACTTCTTCCTGGTCGCCGCCTCGCTCGATTCCGCAGCCCGCAGCGGGGTTGAATATTCGGTGCAGGGGCCGTCTTCGCCAGTGCAGGCGTCGGTACCCAGCGCGTCCTTGGTCTCCACGCTGGCGACGCAGAGCATCGGCCTGCCGGCCGCCACCGCGAGCACCGTCTCGGTGCGAGTCTGTTCGAGCTCCGTCGGTGTCACTCCCGCGACCAATACGACTCGGTGTTCAACGCCCCAGACCGGGGGCGGCTCCGTCTCCGGAACGCCGGACGTCGATCCCGAGTCGCCCACATTTCTGTTAAACCGGGTCGACGTGGTCTACACGGTGAAGCCGCCAGTCCCCATGCCCGCCTCGATCCTGCCCTCGTTGACCTTTCAACGCACGGCCGAGATGAGAAGCGTGCAATGAAGGCCCTCCCGATCGCGACACTGCTCCGTGACGAAATCGCTCAGTCGCTTCTCGAGACGGCTCTCTCGCTTTGGGTGACCATCGCGGTAGTCTTCTGGCTCTTTGAGTTCTGCATGTTCACCTACACCTGCAATGTGCTCAACAGCGCCGCGCAGCAAGGGGTCCGCTATGCGATCGTGCATGGCACCGATAGCTCGGTCTGCAGCGGCCCGGACTCGGCCTGCACGGATAACTCTCCCTACGCCAATGTGAAGGCCGTTGTCGCCGCCGCCGCAGCCGCATCCCTGCATAACACCAGCGCCATGACCGTCACCGTCAGCTATGCCAACGGCACCGCGGCGCCCGGCAACCCGGTCGCAGTCACCCTGGTATACACCTACATT
The DNA here is from genome assembly GCA_965199205.1 of Acidisarcina sp. GTDB lineage: Bacteria > Acidobacteriota > Terriglobia > Terriglobales > Acidobacteriaceae > Acidisarcina. The sequence goes on along the minus strand of OZ240688.1, from coordinate 4,450,542 downwards.
CCGTTCGTCAAACTCGGGGGGTTCGCCAACGCCGTGACCTTGTCCTCCCGGGGAAACATCATCTTTTGAGGAACCGATGCCGACGATAAATGCGGCTGAGAACCGGGCCGCGCCGCCCCGCAGCCGCATCCTGACCGCCGATCCGGAATCGGGACAGGCATCGATCTTCCTGCTCCTGATCCTGGGCATCTTTCTGCTCGCCTCCGTGGCCTTCGCCGTCGACCTGGCCAACCTCTGGTTCCGCCGCTCGACCGCGCAGACCGCCGCCGACGCCGCCTGCCTTGCCGGCGCCCTCGACATGCTCTACCTGCAGAACGGCACACTCTCCACCGCGCCTGGCTTCACCCCGGGCACCGCCGGGCAGTGTTCCACCTCCCCGCTCGCTGCCCTCTGCAAATACGCCGGCTTCAACGGCTTCACTACCACCGTCTCGGGCGCATCGTGGGGCTCGAGTACTCCCCCGGGCGCGGTCGCCGTAAGCTGGACCTTCCCCTCGACGGTGACCGGCGCCACCGGAAGTTCGGGAGTGACGTACCCATTTCTCAAGGTCGCCGTCGAGCAGAAGGTGGCAACCTGGTTCGCCGGCATGCTGGGATTCAAGACCCAAACTATCGGCGCTTCCTGCAGCTGCGGGACGACCGGCACCTCCTCGACGCCGCCCCTGCTGGTGCTGAATCCGACAATTGCCTCTGCGCTCAACATCTCCGGGGGCGCCAGCATCGCGATCACCGGCGGCGGAGCGACCAGCATTCAGGTGAACTCCTCAGCCAATGGATCCCCCTCGAGCAATAGCTCCAGCAATGCCGTCTACTGCGGCAGCAGTTCTCCCTACCTCATCAATACCAGCGCAGCAGGCCCCACCGGCACCGGGGGAAACCTGGCCATCGTTGGCGGACCGACCACCAATCCAACCTGTGGATCGAGCGTCCTTTTGAATGGCGGAACCAAGGGCGCCTGGAAAAGCGGAGCCGCCCCGATAGCCGACCCTTATAGCAGCGTCGCGGCGCCCACCATGCCTTCCGGCAAGGTCGCCGAAGCCGCCACGCCCGCCGCGACACCGGCTCAGGGCTACACCCCCGCCGTCGACGCCACCTACGGCTATATCTCCGGCACCTGGGTGGCCACGGGCACCGACAGCTGTCCGAATACCAATGCCACGCAACACTATCTGTCGTACGGCGCCGGCGCCAATCACTATGGCAATTGCTTGGAGTTCAATCCCGGCTATTACCCCAATGGGCTCGACACCAGCGCGGCCCAGTCGAGCGGCGACGTGGTGATCTTCATGCCCGGAATCTACTACCTGAATGGCAATCTGAACGTGGGCGGCAGCACGACCATCCGCAACGCCTGGGTAGCAACCCAACCCTCGACCGCCGGCGTCATGTTCTACTTCCTCTCCGGAGGCCCCACCCTCTCCGGCGCCTCCGGAGCCGCCAGCAGTTCGGTCTCGAGTGTGCCCTCCTATTACGTCAACTGCTCCGGCACGGCGGCGCCGGCGGGAGCCCCCGCCTCGCTCCCCGGCAATCTACTCGTTGCGCAATGCAGCGCTTCCGGCACCTACGTCGGCGCGGGCAGCTCCGACAGCTATTCCTCCAGCGGCCGGCGAGGTCTGGTCTTCTTCTCCGCCCACTCGAACAGCTTCCAGGGCACGCTGGTCGGCGGCAGCGCGGCGCTCAATTTCAGCGGTTCGGCTTACTTCCACAACACCAGCTACTCCGATCAAGTCACCTGGAGCGGCGCCGGCTCCTCGACCAACTACGCCATCGGCGCCATGGTCGTCGACCAGCTCACACTCGGAGGAAGCGGCACGCTCAACATCAATTCGAGCTCGACAACGTCCACCTCGAGCTCGGTCGGCATCTTTCAGTAGCCGCCTGCTGAGCGGCAACCGTCAGACCTTCGGCAGCTCCAACCGCAGCAAACTGCAACTTCCCACCCGCGGCCCACGCGGTACTTTGAGCTATCGATTGTTCCTATTCTGGACGCCCGGATCGCCGATAAGAGAACAGAAGTTTGGCGGACAAAGACTCCCGGTCCTGGAAACGGCATTCTGTTCCATCCGCGCGGCTCTCTTGTTTGTTGTCTTGACGAGGTGACAGATGTTGGCGCGCCGTTTAATGTTCGCGTTCATTGCCGCCTTGATGATTGCCGTACCGGGCACCGTCTGGCTGGGCCGCAGGGCCATCAGTCATCCCGCACCCGCTCCGGCGGAGTTGCACTACGTGGCTGCCGGGCGCGCTCTCGAAGGCGGCGAAACGCTCAAGCCGGAAGACCTCTCCGTAGTGAAATGGCCGGCCGCCGATCCACTCGCCGGCGCCTTCGCCACCGCCCAGCAAATCGCCGGGCGCACCGTCCTCTATCCCCTCGCCGAAGGCGAACCGGTCCTCGAAAGGCAGCTGGCGGCTCCGGGCTCGGGCGCCAGCCTCTCGGGCAAAATCCCCGCCGGCATGCGCGCGATCGCGTTGAAGTCCGACGAAGTAGCCGGCGTTGCCGGCTTCCTGCTGCCCGGCACCCACGTCGATGCGCTGGTCACCTTCCGCGACTCGACTCATCCCGAGCCCACCACGGCGATCGTTCTTCAGGACGCGCAGGTGCTCGCCGCCGGCCACCAGCTGCAGCCCGATCCCGAGGGCAAACCGGTCAGCGTCGATGTCGTCACCCTGCTGCTGACTCCGCGGGATTCGGTCCGCGCCGTGCTGGCCAGCTCCCAGGGCCAGATCCATTTTGTGCTGCGCAGCGGCGCCGATCGCGAACAAACCGATGACCAGCCCGTCGACTTGACCCAGCTCTTCCATCCCGCGCCCATCAAACCTGCGATGGTGCGGGCCACCCTGCCGTCGCCACCGCTGCCCTATGTCGTCGAGACGATTATCGGGGCCAAGCAGACTACGGAAAGCTTCCGATGAAGATCGCTCCGGCCGCCTATGCGCCGCTCTGTCTCCTGTTCCTGGCGGCTGCGCTCAACGCCCAGATCGACGAAGCTCCCGCAGCCGCCCCCACTCGTCCCTCTTTCTCGAGCGTCAGCCCGGATAGCGCCGGCAGCGCGGCCATGAGCGTGGCCGCTGCCGGCGGCGAAGTCCTTCATCTCACCATCGGCCGGTCCATGTTCGTCACCTCCAGGGCCCGGCTGCGGCGGGTCTTCGTGAATAATCCGGCGGTGCTCGACAGCTATACCGCCAGTCCCCACCAGGTCGTGATCTCCGCCAAGGCCGCCGGCCTGGGCACAGTCGTGCTCTGGGACGAGAATGGATCGGCTCAGTCCTATCCGCTCTCCGTCGATGTCGACGTCACCGGACTCCGCCAGGACCTGAAGAGGGCCTTCCCCAGCGAACGGATCGAGGTGGAAGGCCGCGGAAGCACCATCTCTCTGGCCGGCCTGGTCCCGAGCGCCGCCGCGGCCGACGCCGCCATCAAGCTCGCCGGCCTCTATTCGAAGGACGTGGCCGATTCGCTGCAGGTCCTTCCCCCGCGGACACGCCAGGTCAGGCTCAAGGTACGGATTCTCGAGGTCGACCGGTCGAAGCTCGACCAGCTGGGCTTTAATCTCTTCGGAGCGGGAGGTACCACCGGCAACTCCTCCACCCAGCAGTTCCAGTCGATCTCTCCCAATTCGACTTCAAGCTCATCGACTTCTTCCACCTCGGGCAACGGGCTCACCAATTCCCTGCTCTCGCTCACCGACCCACTCAACTTTCTGCTCTACAACAGCTCGCTCGGCATCGGCGCGGCCATCAAAGATCTCGCCAACCGCCAGATCGCGCAGATACTCGCCGAGCCGACGATTACGGCAGTGGATGGCGAAAAGGCCTCCTTTCTCTCCGGCGGAGAATTTCCCTTTCCCGTCGTCCAGGGCGGCACCGGCGGCTTCACCTCCGTGACCATTCAGTTTCGCCCCTATGGGGTCCGGTTGGATTTCACCCCCACCATAACCGCCAATGGACTGATCCGGCTAAAGGTCGCTCCCGAGGTAAGCGCGCTCGACTACACCAACGCCGTCACCATCTCCGGATACACCATTCCCGCTCTCTCCACGCGGCGCGCCGAGACCCAGGTCGAACTTCACGACGGCCAGACCTTCGCGATCTCCGGACTGCTCGACCATCGCACCACCGACCTCTACCAGAAGACGCCGGGAATCGCGAGCGTGCCGATCCTCGGCGAGCTCTTCAAGTCCAAGAGCATCAACCATTCGCTGGTCGAGATGCTGGTCCTGGTGACCCCCAGCCTGGTCGACCCGCAGACTGATTCCGTCCCGCCGGCCCCCACCTTCCCCATCCCCATGCTGGAAGCAAAACCCTTCGACCAGAAAACACCTGGCACGAAGCCGGTACCCCCCGCGAGCGTCAAGCCATGAGCAGTCACGAAGCCGCTTTCGCCGTCGCGCCCGCCTCAACCCTCGCCGTGGCTTTACTGACGGTGTGCGTGGACCCCGTTCACGCCGAGCAGCTGATGCAGGCCGCGGTCGCCACTCCCTGGTCGATCGAGTGCCTGGAATTTGAACATTACATCTCTCCCCTGATGCGTCCGCAGCTCTCCCCGGAAGCCAAGGCCGCGCAGGCGGTCATCGCGGTCATCGACTTCGATACCGACCCGGAGCAGGCGATCGAAACAGCCCTCTACCTGCAGCGATACTTCTTCGGCCGGATCGCAGCCATCGCTCTATGCCGCAATCCCGATGCCAACCTGCTGCGTCGCGCCATGCGCGCCGGCTGCACCGAAATCCTCGACAAGCCCTTCGACCCGGAACAGTTTCAGTCGATCCTGAAACGCCTCGATGAACAATGGACGGGGCGAATCGGCAAGGCCGAACGCGCCGGGCAGGTGCTCTCGTTCTTCGGCGCCAAGGGAGGCGTCGGCACCACCACCGTCGCCCTGCAACTCGCAATCTTTCTCGTCTTGTCTCACCACAAGAAGGTCTTGTTGATCGACAACCATCGCGACCTGGGCCACATCTGCCTCTACCTCGGCCTCGATGGCACCCGCTACCACTTCAAAGAGCTGATCCGTAACGTCAGCCGTCTGGACTCCGATCTTCTGCAAGGCTTCATCGCCACCCACAAGAGCGGGCTCCATGTCCTTTCTTCCCCCGACGTCTATGAGGAGCAGGGCGGAGCGGAACCCGAACCGCTCCGCCAGACGCTCCGGTTTCTGCGCGGAGAATACGACTACGTCATCGTCGATTGCCATACCTCGGCCGCCGACTCGAACCTCGCCGTCATGGAGATGTCCGACTACGTCTACCTGGTCGCGGTACCCTTGATCGGCGCCATTCGCGATCTCTCCCGCTACATCGATGGAGTGCTCCAAAAAGGGCAGCGCGCCGAACGGCTCCACGTGGTCATGAATCGCTATTCCTCGCAGAGCGCGGTCAGCCTCGAGCACATCGAGAAAGCCGTCCGCCTGCCGGTGGAAATCAAGATCTGCAACTACTACGCCGAATGCACCCGGGCCGCGAACATCGGCTCGCCGATTACTCCCGACCAGAAATCTGAGTTCACCTCGCAGTTCGCGGCATGGGCCGCTTCCCTCTCCGGCCCGGAAGAAATCAAGCCGGCCGCTCCGGGGAAAAAGCGCTTTGCCTTATGGCGCTGATGGAAGGCCGTGAAAATCCGGACTCCCAAAGACACGCGCGGCACGGAGGAAGCAATGGCTGACAAGATCGATGGCGTGCTTCAACCGCTCCGCCGGCTTACCCGCTCGACCAGCGCTGTTTCGACCGTCGCCGATCCGGCCTTCCCCGGCTCTTCTGACAAAGACTCTGCGCAACAGGACGAGACGCTCGATCGAGCGCCTCTCCGGGCTTCGAGCGTCGGGGCCGCGCCCGGCCGGCCGGCGTCCGGCAACAGCGTCAAGTCTCTCCATGTCACCGAGCAGCAGAGGCTCAAATCCGCGGTCCATCAGGAGCTCATCGCCCGGCTCGACCTCGACCGGCTCTATGTCCTGCAGGACACCGGCGCCGGCCAGCAACAACTCCTCGCCGCCATCCTCCAGATCGTCGGCGAGCAGGGCATACCGCTGAGCGGCGGCGAGCGCGAAAACCTGGCGCGCGAGGTGCTCGATGAGCTGTTAGGCCTCGGACCACTCGAACCCCTCCTTCAGGACGACACGATTAGCGACATCCTGGTGAACACCTATAACTCGGTCTACGTCGAGCGAAAAGGTGTGATGGAGCTGACCAACATCTCCTTCAAAGACAATCACCACCTGCTCAGGATCATCGACAAGATCGTCTCGGCTGTGGACCGCCGCATCGACGAGTCCTCACCCATGGTGGACGCGCGTCTCAAAGACGGGTCGCGCGTCAATGCCGTGATTCCACCGCTGGCGGTCGACGGCCCCGCCCTCTCGATACGCCGCTTCGGCAGTTCGCCGCTGCGGGCAGACGACCTCGTGCGCAACAAGGCTTTGTCCCCCCCGATGCTCCAGATGCTGAGCGGCGCGGTGAAAGGACGGCTGAACATCGTCATCTCCGGAGGCACGGGTTCGGGCAAGACAACGCTGCTCAATGCCCTCTCGAGCTTCATCTCCCCGAAAGAGCGCATCATCACCATCGAAGACTCCGCAGAGCTGCAACTGAATCATCGGAATCTGGTTCGCCTGGAGTGCCGGCCACCCAATGTCGAAGGCACGGGAGCCGTGCGTCAGCGGGAGCTCGTCATCAACGCCCTGCGCATGCGCCCGGACCGCATCGTCCTGGGCGAGGTGCGCGGCTCCGAGGCGCTCGACATGCTCCAGGCCATGAATACCGGGCACGACGGCTCGATCACCACCATCCACGCCAACTCTCCCCGCGATGCCCTCGCCCGGCTGGAGACGATGAGCATGATGGGAGACATCCGCCTCTCCGAAACAGCGATTCGCGCCCAGATCGCATCGGCGATCAATTTGATCGTCCAGGTGGCTCGATTAAGCGATGGCAGCCGCCGCGTCACCCATATCTCCGAGCTGACCGGCAACTATGCCGAAGTGATCAGCATGCAGGATCTCTTTCTCTTCGACCGGCAGGGACTGAAGCCCGATGGCGCGGTGAAAGGCCTCTTTCACGGCACCGGCATCGTGCCCAGATTCAGCGAAAGCCTCAAGGCCGCGGGCATCAATATTCCCGCCACCTCGCCCGAAGAGACTTTGGAGGTCTAGGCGATATCTCGATGGACTTGCCCCTGCGCGCCAATCTACGACCGGCCTTTCACCACGGAAAGCTCCGCGGCTCCATCGGCATCTGGCCTGACTCCGTGAGAACTCGTCCTGACACTCGACACCTATGATCCTCTTGGCAATCGGCGTGGCCTCGATCTTCGCTCTTCTGTTCGGCCTGTTCGCTTTGGCATCGATGCCGGCGGACCCGGAGAAGATCGTTGGTCAACGGCTGGCCGCGATCTCGGCTCCCGCCTCCACGGCGGCCGAAGAGGGCGGCGAAACCGGCCAGGTGCTCAAGCAGGGAGAGCTCCTTCGCAAAGGCAGCCTCCAGTGGCTTCTGGTCAACTACGCTTCCGCCGACATCCTTCGTCGCTGCGTCGCCCAGGGGGGAGGCAAGGAAACTCCCTCCGGAGTCTTTCTCTTGACCGCCAGCCTCGCGGCTGCGGGTGGCGGCATGGTCCTTCTGCTGACTCGCGCGCTTCCCCTGGCGCTGATCGGGGGCGCCGTCCTCGGCGTCGTTCCTACGGTATATGTGTTTTGGCGCCGCTCACGCCGGGTCGCGACCTTCTCCGCCGGGCTGCCTGAGGCTATCGATATGATGGCCCGGGCGTTGCAGGCCGGCCATTCAATGTCGGCGGCGATCGAAATCGTCTCGTTGGACGCCCCCGATCCCGTCGGTTCTGAGTTCGGCGAGGTCTTCAAGCAGCAGAACTTCGGCCTTCCCCTGCGCGACGCGCTGACCCGGATGCTCGACCGGGTCCCGTCCCAGGACCTCCGTGTCTTGATCGCCGCCATCATCGTGCAGCGGGACACCGGCGGCAACCTCATCGAGCTGCTCGACCGCGTCGCCTTCATGATCCGCGACCGCATCCGCCTGCGCGGCGAGATTCGCACCCACACCGCCCAGGGCCGAATGACCGGATGGGTGCTGTGCGCCCTTCCCGTCGTGATGTTGATCCTGATCAACATCGTCAACCCCGGCTACTCCAGCATCCTTTTCCATGAACCCCTCGGCCGCAAACTGATCTACGCCGGCATCGCGCTATTGGCCCTTGGGAGCTTCATCATCAACCGCATTGTGAATGGCATCGACGTTTGAGGACTACCCCATGACCTTCGTCTTTTATGCCGCAATCTCGCTGGTCGCCGGTCTCGCCGCGACACTGCTCGCCATCCCGCTTCTGCTTCGCCCCTCCGCCGCCGGCAAGCGCATTCTGGAAGTCGCCCAGACCACCCGGCTCGCCGCCCGCAACCCCACCGTCCGGGATCGCGTACTCAGCAGGACCCTCGAACTGACGTACTGGCTCCGCTCCCGCCTCGGGCTTTCCCTTGACGAGAAGCTGCGCCAACGCTTCGTGGCCAGCGGCTTCCGCCCCGGGCCGATCGTCGAAGCCTACTTCACCATCCGCCTGCTGGCCCCTGTCGTGGGCCTCACGATCGGAATGTTTCTCGGCGGCAACGCCGTCCTGGCCTCCGCGGCTTTCGCCTTCCTCGGCTATATGCTTCCCGACCTGTGGCTTTCCAGGATGGAAACCCGCAGAAGAAACCGCATCCGCAGAGGAATTCCCGACGCCATCGACCTCATGGTGATCTGCGTAGACGCCGGCCTGGGAATCGACCAGGCCCTGCTCAAAGTGGGCCAGGAGCTCGCCGTCGTCCAGCCCGCCCTCAGCCAGGAACTGCTGCGCGTCAATCTCGAGCAGCGCGCCGGCAAGCCGCGCATCGATGCCTGGCGCAGCATGGCCGAACGCACCCAGATTGCGGAGTTCATGTCTCTGGTCAACATGCTGATGCAGACCGACCGCTTCGGAACGCCGCTCATCCGCGCCCTCGGCCGCTTCGCCGCCGAAATTCGAGCCAGGCGCCGCCAGAAAGCAGAAGAGGCTGCCGCCAAGACCAAGGTCAAAATCCTCTTCCCGCTGGTCCTCTTCATCTTTCCCACCATCTTCATCGTCCTGCTCGGACCGGCAGTGATGAACATCATGAAAAGCTTCGAAAGCCTCAAATAACCCCTGCGACCACAAGCCGCATCTATGCCCGCCGAGCACCGGCACTGATCTTGAACCGATTCAGGAGAGCTTCGCTGGATTGGTAGCGTCAACGGAAGATCGAATCCGTACGCTGCGCACCTCCTGACGAGGAAACCACCGCCTCTCGACCCCAGCCAAGAGGATCGCCTTCGCTACCCGCGTCGCGCCGTCACAATGCGGTCGCGAGCGCATGCACCGCCTCGACGCTATACTCCTCTTGCAGCATGCTGGCGGCTCGTTCGCCGATCACGATGCAAGGCGCCATCGTGTTCCCGGTCGTCACGCGCGGAAGGATAGAGCCGTCCGCGATTCGAAGGCCTTCCACGCCATAGACCTTAAGCTTACTGTCCACCACGGACATGGCATCGCAACCCATCTTCGCTGTGCCGGATTGATGCCAGAAAGTCACCAGGCCGTTACGGATATATTCCTCCAGTGCTGCGCCGGAAAGGTTCGCCGGCGCGTGATCGCGTTTCACGTAAGGACGAAGCGCAGCGGCATTCCCTATTTCACGGGCGCGTTCCACACCGAGATTCAGGTCTTTCATATCGCTTGCCTCCGAAAGGAAATTGGCGTCGACCTGGAGCGGGTCAGCCGCCTTCGCGCCGGTCAGATGGATGGAGCCTCGACTCGCAGGCCGCATTCCCATGAAGAGTGAAAAGGCGGCGCCCGACGGGGGGTGCTTGGCAGCGTTCTCAGGCGTAAGGAAGGGAATCCCGATTCCATAGGTGTAGAAATTCGGCGCATCGAGCGCCGCGTCGCTCTTCCAGAAAGCCACGGCCGCGCTTCTCGCAATCTGCGGCAAGGGCACGTCAGTCGCCTCCCATACCAGAGCCAAAGCGACATGATCATGCAGGTTACGCCCAACGCCAGGCAGATGTTGCTTCACAGAGATGCCAAACCTGTGAAGTTCGGCCTCGTCGCCAATGCCCGACTGCATCAGCAGCTTCGGCGTTTGAATGGCGCCTTGAGAGATCACAACCTCAAACGACGCCCTGGCTTGGCGAAGCTTGCCTCCGACCTCAAACTCGACGCCGGTTGCGCGGCTGCCTTCAAAGAGGATGCGCGTCGTCACCGCACCAGTCAGCACGGTCAGGTTGGACTGATGCAGGCGAGGATAAACATAGGAACGGTATGCAGACTGCCGCTTCCCGTCCTTAATAATATTGTCCACAATGGCGCACCCTCCGTCCGCCTTCATCATTTGACCGCCGGAGTTTGGAAACCGCTTTATCCCCGAGGAATCTGCAGCATCGAGCATCGCAAGAGAGAAGGAATCTGGATCGTCAAAGGGCTGCACATGCATCGCTCCGCCGCTGCCGTAAAAGGCCGGGTCGGGAGTGCCGGTCCAATCTTCCACTCGGCTTCGATAAAGGTCGAGAATGGCGTCGTAGCCCCAGTTTCGATCTCCAGCCTCCGCGGCGTACATCTCCCAATCCGCCTGGTGTCCTCGAGACCACGTGGCGACATTGATGCTCGAGCCGCCGCCCAGAACCTTCCCCATTGAGTAGAGGATGGAGCGGCCGTTCATTCTAGAGTTCGGTTCGGTGAGGAAGCTCCAATCGAGCTCACCGCCGAGATTCATGGGCCAGCGATCAGGATCCAGCACCACGTCCGTCTCGTCGCTTCCGCCCGCCTCAAGCAGCAGCACGCTGATATCTGGATTTGCGGCTAGCCTTCCAGCAACGACCGAGCCGGAAGATCCCGCTCCGCAAACGATGAAGTCGTACCGTTCCTCAATTCCCTTGTTGTGGAAAGCCGAGCTCGCGTGGTTCATGGTTTTTGCCCTCCGGATTGCGCCTGTACACTCCACTCTATGGCCGGGTTGCGCATCGAGGAACCCCTGATGGAGCTGCGAACTGATACCTAAATAGGGTGGCGAGCAAGCGAGCCGAAAGAGCGACCGCATAACACCACCCGCGACGTTCCTGGAGGCATGGCCTGGTGAGCGCTGCGCCCCGGACGCGGAAGGTGGAGCTCAGGCCTTCTGCGAAGTATCCATTTTTGGATCCGGCAAGGAAGCAAGGAAGCGAAGCTTCTGGGCTTCTGGGCTGATGCTCTGAGTTATTGATTGGATTGGTAGCGTCAACGGGGATCGAACCCGTACTCTCCGCCTTGAGAGGGCGGCGTGTTAACCAGTTACACCATGACGCCACAGATGGCCGGATACCAGGCCGAAGGGCAAGTACTCACTCAGTATACCAACCGGCAGCCCTACCGGGAAATCGCAATCCCGGCATCCCGAGCACCCGGCAAGCTCAGATCCCGAGCTTCTTCACTTCCTCGTTGTAATACTTCCGGTAGAGGATGTCCCACTCCTGGCTGCCTTCCTGGATGATCCGTCGCTGCGAGGCGATCTTCTGCTTGGCCGCCGTATCGATCTTCATTTCTTCCAGCAGCAGCTTCTCAAGCGCCTTCCGCGCCTCTTGCCGGATCGTATTGCGGTCCTCAAGAAACTCGCACTCCTCGGTCTCGGCCAGGGTATCGGCGACCGTATGCGCCAGCTTGTTCAACTTGTCCCGGGTAATCCTCACAGGACCGCCTTGTACTTGCGCGCCAGCTCCACCTTCACCTTTTTAAACATCTCCATGTAGCTGGCGCCGCTGCGTCGCATGTCGTCGGAGTAGGCGTCCAGAATCACCCGCACCTCTTCGTTGATCCGGTCCTCCAGGGAGAGTTCTTCCTGCAACCCCTGGGTCACACGATCTTCGACGGCCTTCAGTTTTTCGGTCTGGATCATCTTCGCCTCGACCAGGTGTTTTACCGTCTGGCGGGCCAGGTATCCGACATACTCACGAGAAAAAATCATTGATCCAATAGGGAATATAGCACACCGAACTCCCGCTCCTCGTCCCGGCGCCCGTCAGCTTCCTGCTGCTTCCGCCCGCCTTTCATCTCGCTTCCACCCGTCTACGGCTTCGCCGGCCGGTGCGGGCAAGAGGGCGTATTCAGGCACTCCGAGGCCAGCCGCAGTCGCTCTACCGGGCGCCCGTGCCGCAGGTGCTCGTGGACGATCTCATCCAGGTCTTCCGGCTGCACAAACCCGTACCAGACCTGCTCCGGATACACCACGATGGTCGGCCCATGCTCGCACTGTTCCAGGCAGCCGGCCTTATTCACCCGCAGCACCCCGGGCAGCTTTGCCGCCCTCACCTTGTCCTTCAGCAGCGAGTGCAGCGCTGCTTTGCCATCCGGACTGCAGGAAGGCCGCGCAGCCCCGGCCTCGCGTTGATTGGTGCATACAAAAATATGTCGATCGAATTCTGGCAACCTCACTCCTTGGTGTCTTTATTTGGTGTCTTTCTTTCAAATCTCTCAGAGACTAGGCTCTTAGCGGAAAGGCGCTGAAAACTGCGTCCGCCATGCGATGAATTGAGGTGAAATCGTAGGCTCTTCCCGACTTCGGATTCCAATACCGTCCGTGCGCTATCCAGTGCCGCAGCTTGAAGGCGCTCGAAGTTGCGCAACCAGGTTGGATGAACCAACGCCATGAGCTTTCCAGCCTCCCAGGATGTCCTCATCCAGTCGTACCCGGGTTCCCCGATATCTCTTGATCCTGCGGAAGTGGGTTGATAAGTCGTCTTTCGATCTCTCCCGGCACCGGGCAGTGGGACCGGCAGCGTCCACTCGCCCCTTGCTTCCGGACAGAAGGGTTCCTTCGATCTGGTGAAGATACCGATCGCGCTCGGCCAGCCAGTCGATGGCGACCTCTTCAGGTCCCGGCTGCTGGCTCGCTACAAACTCGGCAAAAGTCTTCGTCGCCATACCCGGCCTCAATTTTTCATGATAGCTACCGCTCACGGGCCGTGCAAAACTCTGTCGCGCCTCACCCTCAAATCTGCGACAATACCCACTTGATCATGCAACCCGACAACCTGCTCTCGCTGAAAGACGACATGGTGGCCTTTATCGAGGGCCACGGCATGCGCCGTTTCCCCGGCTTCGTCGGCGAAGATGTTCCCAGCATCCTCTGGGAAGGCAACGACAACCCCGATAGCTGGAAAGACTTCGTCGAGATGGCGAAGACCGCATCCTCCGCTTTCCTCACCATGAGCGACGGCATCCTCGAAAAAGAGGATCTCGAAGCCTTGATCGAACACCTCCGCGATCAGAACTTCCCCGATGAAGAAGCTCCGGAACTCGACGAAGTGCAGTTTCTGGTGAAGTACGTCGGCAAGCTCGGCTATCTCCAGCTCGGCTTCGCCTGCCAGGGCCTCGTCTACATTCACGAGAACTCCACTCCGTGGTACGACCGCTATCAACAGCTGCTCGAGACTATTGAGGACTTCGGGGACATCGTCATCGAGAGCGGCGCCGATGACGAAGACGAAGAGCCGTGAGTGCGTCTTCCGCCCCGATAGCCGTCGCAGGGCTAAACCCGGCGCCAGCCTCTCCGCATACGACCCGCTGGGTGCTTCCCCCATCTGACCCCGCGGCCACCCAGGCCTTCGCGAAACGCCTCGGCCTGCATCCCGTCCTCGCCGGGCTGCTGCTGGCTCGCGGTATCGGCTCCCCCGCCGAGGCCGAACTCTTCCTCAATCCCTGTCTCGACCATCTCCACGATTCCTACAGCATGACCGGCATGAGAGTCGCCGTTAGTCGCATCCAGAGGGCCATTGCCGCCCGCGAGCCGATCCTCATCTACGGCGATTATGACGTCGACGGAACCGTCGCCGTCGTCCTGCTCAAAACCGCCATCGAGATCCTCGGCGGCGCCCCCTCCGGAAGCACATCCGGAATCGATGTCCGCTTCCACGTGCCGCATCGTCTTCGCGAAGGCTACGGCATGAAAACCGAGGTCGTCGAGGCCGCCGCCGCTGCCGGCGCAAAGCTGATCATCAGCGTCGATACCGGCATTCGCGCCTTTGCCGCCGCCGAGGCCGCCGCCGCGCTCGCCATTGACCTCATCGTCACCGACCATCATCTGCCGGATGCGACCCGCGGCCTGCCGCCGGCGCTCGCCGTCCTCAATCCCAATCAGCAGGACTGCGCCTACCTCTGCAAGCATCTCTGCGGCGCGGGCGTCGCCTTCAAACTCGCCCAGGCGCTGCTCGAGGCGCAGGACCCCATCAGGGCGCGCACCAGAATCCTGCCATCGTTCCTCAAGATGCTGGCCATCGCCACCATCGCCGATGCCGTCCCCCTGCTCGGCGAGAACCGCACCATCGCCGCTCTGGGCATTGAGCAGCTCGCCCGTCCCGCGCACCCCGGCCTCCGCGCTCTGCTCACTCTCGCCAAGCTCGAGCCCGCCGGGCGCCGGCTCACCTCGACCGACATCGCCTTTCGCCTCGCGCCCCGCATCAACGCCGCCGGCCGCATGGATGTCGCCTCCGAGGTCGTCGAGATGTTCACCACTCGCGATGCCGCACGCGCCCGGCAGCTCGCCGAAAAACTCGACCGCCTCAACGCCGACCGGCGTAATACCGAGGCCGGCGTGCTCGCCGAGATCGAAGCCCTGCTCCAGGCCGACCCCGCCATCGCCCAGGGCCGCTGCGTCGTGCTCGACGGAGAAGGCTGGCATCGCGGCGTCATCGGCATCCTGGCCTCGCGCGTCGTCGAGCAGACCTCGCGCCCGGCCATCGTCATGACCCACGAAAACGGTGAGGCCCACGGCTCCGGCCGCTCCGTTCCAGGCTTTCATCTCCTCCAGGCGATCGAGAGCTGCCACGAACTCTTCACCCGCTTCGGCGGCCACGCCCACGCCGTCGGCTTCTCGCTGCCCTCCGCCAGCGTGCCCGAGCTGCGCCGCCGGCTCGTCGACTACGCCAATCTTCACCTCGCCGAAGAAAGCTTGGCCCCGGCGCTGCTCTGCGATGCTCAATTGTCCCTCGACCAGGTCACCCCGGAACTCTACACTCAGCTGCAGCGCCTGCACCCTACCGGCATGGGCAATCAAGATCCGCTCTTTATCGCCAACGGTGTACCGGTCGCCGCCGCGCCGCGCATCCTGAAAGATCGTCACGTCAAGCTGCAACTCGCCACCGGCAACGGCAATGCCGCCATTGCAGCGCTCGCCTGGCGCTGGGCCGAGCGCGTCAGCGCTCTCGAAATCCGCGAAGGTTCCAGACTCGACCTCGCCTACCGGCTTCGCTACAACACCCATCCCGAATACGGCGGCGTCGAACTTGAAATAGAAGACCTCCGGCCCTCCGGCGCCTCGGCCTTGGGCTAAGCCCGCCGGGTGCAGCAAGCTCCCTCGATTGCACCCGCCGCCGCCGCACAGCCCAAGGCCTTACCCGCACCCGCAAAACTCCGGAATCGGTCCCATCCACGGCAATGCTTGACATTGCCGTCTTGCACAAGCAAACTTCGTGAATGCGGAGCAAGGCCGCTCCGCCATGTAGCAGGTCTCCATGGCAGTGCCCGAGGGTCAGCGATTGAAGGAATCACAGGCAGGCCGGATTACATATACGCTCGAGTCCTCGCTGGATAGCGTGAACCGCGTCGAACAAACGGCTGAGGAGCTCGCGAAGAAGGCTGGCATCGACGAGGATGAAATCTTCCGCATCACCATGGCCGTGCGCGAAGCAGCAGTCAACGCCGTTCTCCATGGCAACTCCTACGACCCGCAGAAACAAATCACCGCATCGTTTGAAAACACCGGCACCGATTTTATTGTCCGCATCGCCGACCAGGGCGTCGGCCTCGATCCCGATACCCTTCCCGATCCCCTCGCGCCAGAGAATCTGCTGCGCGGCTCCGGTCGCGGTATCTTCCTCATTCGCTCCTTTATGGATGAGGTACACTTCAGGGTGTTGAATCCCGGCACGGAATTGACCCTCATCAAGCATCTGGGAGCAGCCCAGGCGGAGAAATAAGCCCTCTCCTCACTTCCACAATCTTGCTTGCCGGTGTCAATCAAGTGAAGTACTTGTCAGTTCAGTTTTCGAAATTCAAGGAGGATCTTCTAAGTGAGCTTGAAACTCAGCACCCGTCAGGTAGACGGCGTTACCATTCTCGACTTAAGCGGCCGCATCACCCTCGGCGAGGGCAGCGTGCAGTTGCGCGACGCGACGCGCGACCTTCTTTCCAAGGGCACCAAGCACATTCTGTTGAATCTCGGCGACGTGAACTACATCGACAGCTCCGGCATCGGCGAGCTGGTCAGCGCCTACACCACCGTCCGCAATCAGGGCGGCGAACTCAAGCTCCTGAACCTCACCAAAAAGGTTCACGACCTGCTCCAGATCACCAAGCTTTACACCGTATTCGATGTGAAGGACGACGAAGCATCCGCCATCGCCTCATTCAGCAAGTAATCCGGTCCAAAAGCTCGACTCCACCTCAGAGGCTGCCCGCCGGCAGCCTCTTCTCGTTCGTGGAATCCGCTTCGACTCCATCGTCATTTGGCCCCGAAATCCACTCCACTGGAGCACCTTGAGTCGACACCGTCCCCAAAATTGGCTCTCGTTCTTGGCAGCGCCGCTGCTGGCTCTGACCGCCAGCCATCCAACATGCGCCCAGCAGTTGACCGCGCGCCAGGTCGTCGAACGCATCCAGCAGGCCACCGGGGCCCAGCCTCCCGCCAAAACCGTCGACACCTTCAAAGGCGGCGATCCCGACGAGAAAGTCACCGGCATCGTGACCACCTTCCTCGACACCTACGCCGTCCTGCAAAAGGCCGCAGCCGACGGCCACAATCTCATCATCACGCATGAGCCGACCTTCTACACCCACACCGACGACCAAAGCATCCTCGCAGACGACGCCGTCCAGGCGCAGAAAGCAGCTTTCATCCGCGATCATCACCTCGTCGTCTGGCGCTTTCACGACCTCTGGCATCTGCGCAATCCCGACGGCATTCTCGAGGGCGTGACCGCGAAACTCGGCTGGCAGAAATTCCAGAACCCCACCCAGCCCCACCTCTTTCGACTGCCCCCCACCACCCTCGCCGCTCTCGAATCGGACCTCAAGCAAAAACTCGGCGCAACTTCCTTCCGCGTCGTCGGCGACCCCGACATGCGGCTCACCGGCGTCGCCCTGCTCCCGGGTGCCTCCGGCGAAGTCAAGCAGGTCAAGGCCCTCGAACGCGACGATGTCGATGTCCTCGTCGCCGGCGAAGCCTCCGAGTGGGAGACCGTCGAATACGCCCGCGATGCCGCCGCCCAGGGACGCCACAAAGCCCTGGTCCTCCTCGGTCACGAAGTCTCTGAAGAACCCGGCATGGAATACTGCGCCAAGTGGCTGCAAGGCATCTTCCCCGGCATCCCCATCGAATTCATCAAGGCCGGCAGCCCGTTCGCCGCCGCGGCTTCGCGCTAAACCCGTTTCCACCGGCGAAGAGCCGGAATGTTGTACTATCAGCGGCAGATACAAAGCTTCCTCATGCCGGATACGCCGCATCCCAGGACTCCTTACTCAAAGCGCGCCGAGATGCTCACCGCGCGCAAATTCTTCCTGCTCTTCGTCTTTCTGCTCGCCAGCCTTATTCTCTATCCCTTGGCCGGTACCCACGGCGACCGCTATTTGATCTTCCGCTTCTTCAGCACGGCGGTCACCCTGCTGAGCGTCTACGCAGTCAGCTTCCGCCGCAGCCTGGTCGTCTTCGCCGTGGTGCTCGCGATCCCCGCGATCTTGCAGCACACCGTGCTCTACCAGTTCGAGGCCAGCACCCTTCCCTTGGTCCGGGTCACCCTCAGTTTCATCTTTGACATCTTCATCATCGTCGTCATCTTCCGCCGCGTCTTTGCTCACCAGCAACCCAATGCTGAAACCATATTCGGAGCGCTCTGCATCTATCTGCTCGTCGGCTTCAGCTTCGCCAGCCTTTTTGCCATGATCGCCAGCTTCCAGCCGCACTCTTTCTATCTCGACCCACTCACTAACACCCACACCGTTCCCGACAGGCTCGACTTCATCTATTACAGCTTCGGCACCATGACCTCGCTCGGCGCTCCCGGCATCACGCCCGTGGCCACCGAAGCCCGTTCCCTCTCCATCATCGAATCCATCCTCGGCGTCCTCTATCTCGCCGTGCTCATCTCCCGCCTGATGGATTCCTACCGCAGCCGTTCAAAACCCGAAGAGATCACCCTCCACAGCTAAAACACTTTCCGTAGAAGCCGAGACCAACCAGAGACCCTCGGCCAGCCATCTCCTTACGACAAAGCCGTACACCGCGTCTTTTATAAGGTTCACTCTCATACGGAAAATGCTCTAAACAGGCCGCGCCAACCCCATCGCCGCAGCCGTCACATCCGTATACTTCAACCCCGCGCCCGTGTTGAACAACACCACTCTGTCTGAATCCTTCAGAAATCCGGTCGCAATCAGGTGGTCATACGCAGCTGTCGCCGCCGCCCCCTCCGGCGAAAGAAAAATCCCTTCCGTCCGCGCCCAGTCCAGCAGCGAAGCCAGCATCGTCTCATCGCTCAGCGAAAGCGCAATTCCCTCCGACTCCCGCAGGATCTCAAGCATCATCGCATCGCCATAAGGCTTCGGCACCCGCAGCCCCGAGGCAAACGTCGCCGCGTTCTGCCACATCTCGCTCGCTCTCTCGCCGGCCTCGAAAGCCCGCGCCACCGGCGCACACCCGGCAGCCTGCACCGCCACCATCTTCGGCCGTTTGCCCGGACTCACCCAGCCCAGCTCTTCCAGCTCTCCAAATGCCTTCCACATCCCGATCAATCCCACCCCGCCGCCGGTCGGATAAAACACCGCATCGGGATACTCCCAGCCAAGCTGCTCCACCAGTTCATAACCCATCGTCTTCTTGCCCTCGACGCGAAACGGCTCCTTCAGCGTCGAAACATCGAACCACCCCTCCGCAGCCTTGCGCTCCGCCACCATCCGCCCGCAATCGGAGATCAACCCGTCGACCAGCGTCACATGCGCCCCATAGGCCTTCGCTTCGACGTAGTTGGCAAATGGAACATCCTTCGGCATGAAGATGTGCGCCTCCATCCCCGCCGCCGCCGCATAGGCTGCCAGCGCTCCTGCCGCGTTCCCGGCCGAAGGCACCGCCAGTTTCTTCAGCCCATAGTGCCGCGCCATCGTCACGGCCATCGCCAGTCCCCGCGCCTTAAACGTGCCTGTCGGGTTCGCACCCTCCTCCTTCAGAAATACATTGCGATAGCGCTTGCTCTCCAGCATCGGCGTCCAACCCTCGCCCAGCGTCACCGGCTCGACCTCCGGCAGCACCGAGCGATAGCGCCACATCCCCGGCCACGCACGCGCCGCCGCGTCCTTCGCAATCACCTCACGGGCAGACGTGCCCACCAGCCGCGACAGATCATAGCGAACATAGAGCGAGCCGGCCGGCGCCGTCGGGCAAACCGGGCAAAGCGTCTGCGCCGTATCGGCCGAGACATGGGCATGGCAACGGGAGCATTCCAGATAAGCGATAACAGGCATAAAAAGTGAGTCTCTCCAGAGTCCTCGTGAGGGCGTGTGTTGAAGGGGGCACGGCTTCAGTCGCGCCATCGCAGGCAGCGAATCGGACGGCTTCAGCCGCGGAGGCAATCCTGATCGAACCGATAGAGAACTACTTCCGATACTACAGATCCGGCAAGCAGGTAAGATGACCGAAACCATGGCAGAAGTCGAGGTTGCGCTCTCCAATCCGCCGTCCCGCACGCTCCTGCCCGCCGCCGCAGTTCTCTACGCCATCGCACTTGCCATCGCCGCTTTCACCAACACACATTCAATCTCCGCCGAGGTCCTGCGCATCGCCGCTCTCGCTATCGCAGCTATCTACGCCGTCCGCCGCCGCAACATGACCGCCTGGATCCTCTGGTCCATGTTCGCCGGCGTCGAGCTCGGCCTCGACGCCCCAGCCCTCGCCCTCAACCTCCACATCTTCAGCGACATCTTTCTCCGCCTCATCGAGGCCATCGTCGCCCCGCTGATCCTCGGCACGCTCATCTCCGGAATCGCCGCGCACGGCAGCCTCAAAGAGGTCGGCCGCCTCGGCATCAAATCGCTGGTCTACTTCGAGGTCCTCACCACCATCGCGCTCCTCGTCGGCCTCGCTGCCATCAACATCACCAAGGCCGGAGTCGGCCTCCAACTCCCCGCCCCACAAACCCTCGCTGCCGGCAACACCCTGGCGATCCCGCCAGCCGCAACTCCCAAGTGGGACCAGTTCCTGCTCCACATCTTCCCCGAAAATCTCGCCAGGTCGATCGCCGATAACGAAATTCTGCAGGTCGTTATCTTCGCCGTTCTCTTCGGACTCGCCCTCACCCGCCTCGATGAAAAGACCCGCCGCCCGCTGCTCACCGTCATCCAGTCCTTCACCAGGGCCATGTTCCAATTCACCAGCCTGGTGATGTACCTTTCGCCCCTCGCCGTCGGAGCCGCCCTCGCCTACACCATCGCCCATTCTGGCTCCGGAGTCGTTCTCGGCCTCGCGAAACTGGTCGCCACCCTCTACGCCGCGCTCGCCGCGTTCCTTCTCGTCGGCATGCTCCCCGCCGCGCTTCTCGCTCGCGTCCCCGTTCGCCGCTTCCTCACCGCCGTCGCCGAGCCCGCCTTCCTCGCCTTCTCAACCTCCACCTCCGAAGCCGCCTTGCCCATCGCCATGGAAAAGATGGAAGCTCTCGGCGTCCCCGCAAACATCGTCGCCTTCGTCATCCCCACCGGCTACAGCTTCAATCTCGACGGTTCGGCCATTTATCTCGCCCTCGCCTCGATCTTCGTCGCCCAGGCCGGCGGTATCAGCATGAACTGGAAGACCCAGCTGGCCATGCTCGCCACCCTCATGCTTACCAGCAAAGGAGTCGCCGGCGTCCCTCGCGCCGTCCTCGTCATCCTCCTGGCCACAGCCGGCAGCTTCCACCTGCCCCCCGAACCGATCGTGCTGCTCCTGGGAGTCGACGCCCTCATGGACATGGGCCGCACCGCCATCAACGTCACCGGCAACTGCCTGGCCAGCGTAGTCGTCGCAAGATGGGAAGGACAATTCCACCTCACAGGCCAATCACCTTCATCTCCGGCCCCTGAACTCTTCTAGAAAGCAGCTGTCCTCCCCGAGAGTCTTCCTGAGCGAACCAGAGTCTTCCTGAGGAGCAAATATCGTCCTGACCCTACAGGGAAGAGTCTGCGGTTCAACCAGAGCCGCGCCGCAGGCGCACCAGTCCCTGCCCCGAAAACAGCCCTTCCATCCAGCCTGTCAAGTGCCTTACTCGTCAACAGCAGCAATAACCCTTTTCCCATCAATCGCTTACGAGAAAACATAGTTGGCATGGTGAAAGGGGTAAATCCGGTAAAATAGAAAGAGAAAGAGGGACAAACCATGCAGACAACAGACCTATCCCCTTGCACCATGAAGTCAACAAAAGAAAGAACTTCCGGGATTTTCAATACTTTAGCTGCCGTCTCCCTCGAAAATCGCTCGTAAGCCTTATCGATAGAAGGTTTTAGACAAGAAGTATGGGGGAGGGGGCTACCTGCCGTAGTCCGGCATCGAGCTTCCGCAGTCTCCGCCATTGCAGCACCGGCCGATGCTTACAGCGAAGGAAAGTAGCTTCGACAGCAGGGATAGTTCATGACGCTCTCAGAACTTGACGGACAGGGCGCAAAGCAGTTCGTCGAGCTCGCCTGGGCCTTCATCCTCTCCGCCGCCATCGGCCTGGAGCGCGAATTCCGTCATAAGAGCGCCGGCCTCCGTACCTACACTGTCGTCGGCACCACCGCCGCCCTCTTCCTGCTCATCTCGAAATACGGCTTCAACGACGTGCTCGCGAGCGGCGCCGTCGTCCTCGATCCTTCCCGGGTCGCCGCCCAGATCGTCACCGGCATCGGCTTCATCGGCGCAGGCCTGATCTTCGTCCACCACGAGACCGTCAAGGGCCTCACCACCGCCGCGACCGTCTGGCTGGTCACCGGCGTCGGTATGGCCTGCGGAGCCGGCTTGCCCAGGCTCGCCCTGGCCGTCACCGGCGCCTACTTCGTCGTCGCCTTCGTCTTTCCCAGGCTCCTCCGCCTGCTGCCCGGCGCACCGATCCCCACCGAGCAGGATGAGGGAGCAAAGCACGATTGACAGGCCGGCATTAGCGCGGACCCGGCTCTTCCAGTATCCTCAAGCTGGATGCGCCGCTTCCTCGCCATCACGATCACACTCCTGCTGAGCATCACGCTGGCCGCTCCGCTCTTCGCCACTGACACCGCCCTCGGCAACCTGCCGGAGTGCTGCCGCCGCAGCGGCCGCCATCACTGCGCCGCTGGAATGGCCGAGGCCGCGGACCGCACCGTCTCGACCATCGCTCCACGCTGTCCCAACTACCCGCCGGCCGCCATCGCCCCGCTCCCGGCCGGCATCGCCCCGGCCCGGGAGTTAGAAACCAGTACCCTCCTCTACACTCACCCGGCCACCCGGCCGCAGATCGAAGCAAGATATCGCATCTCCCACGCACGAACCCGCCAGAAACGCGGGCCGCCCCACAACCTCCTCTAGCTGAAGCCCGGCCGCCCAGCGGCAGACCCAAGCTCTAGCTCCGTCGCCCCAGGTGACGCGGAGGTTCTTCGCCAATGCGCAGATTCGCATGGTTATTCCCGCTGTTTTTGCTGCTTCTATCGACCGTTCCACGAGCGCGCGCCACCGTCTTCGGCGAAGTACAAGGAATCGTTCACGATCCCCAACATCGCCCCATCGCCGGGGCCAACGTCGTCCTCAGGAGCGCCAACTCCAGCGCAACGCAACCAGGTCAGACCGATCGCGACGGCAGCTTCCGCTTCCAGCTTGTCCCCTTTGGCGACTACACCATCACTGTCTCTCAGGCCGGCTTTAACTCTTTCACCCGGTCCTTCGCGCTCGCTTCGGGAACGTCCCCGATCCTGCACGTCGAGCTCGCGGTTGCTACCGTGCAGCAATCCATCACCGCAGTCGGACAGGCCGAGACAGCGAACGTAGACTCCGTCACGCCGACCACAACGCTCCGCCGCGAAGACATCGCCCGCACCGCCGGTGCCGATCGCACCTACGGCATGCAGATGATCACCGATTACGTTCCGGGAGCTTACATGACTCACGACATGCTGCATATGCGTGGCGGCCACCAGGTAAGCTGGCTGATCGACGGCGTCGAAATACCGAACACCAACATCGCCAGCAATCTCGGCCCGCAGATCGACCCGAAAGACATCGACTACCTGGAGATCCAGCGTGGAAGTTACGACTCGAATGTAGGCGACCGCACCTATGGTGTTCTCAACGTAGTCCCGCGTACCGGCTTCGACCAAAATCGCCAGGGAGAGTTGACCATGAGCCTCGGTAACTTTTGGCAGACCAATGACCAGGTCAATCTCGGCGATCACTCCGAGAAGTTTGCCTGGTACACCAGCCTGAACGGAACCCGCAGCGACTATGGCCTGGCGCCCCCAGTCGCCCGGGTCATGCACGATGCAGCCAATGGATACGGAGGATTTGCCTCTCTCATCTATAACCGCACCCCGGACGACCAACTGCGCCTGATCACCCAACTGCGTACAGACTTTTTTCAAATTCCTTACGACCCCGATCCGGACAGCTACGGAAACCAGCTCATTCCGTCTTACGGCCTTCGTGACGCTCAACGGGAGACGGATGGCCTGGCAGCATTCACCTGGGCACATACTCTGAATGCCTCCACCATGCTCGAAGTCTCGCCCTTCTATCATTACAATCTTGCCGACTACACTCCCAAATCCGACGATTTCCCCATCGCCACCACCTCCAATCGCGCCTCAAACTACGGAGGAGCCGAAGCGAACATCACGACCAACATCGCAAGAAACGCGATTCAGGCCGGCATCTATAGTTGGGGGCAGCACGACAGCTATCTCTTCGGCTCCATCTTCAACGATGGAAGCTATACCAATTTCAGCATCCCCGATTCGGCGACAGGCGGCCTCGTTGAGGAATATGTCTCTGACAACTACAAGGCTACGTCTTGGTTGACGCTCATCGCCGGCTTGCGCCAATCCCATTTCACCTCCAGCTTTTCTGAGGACTACACCTATCCGCGGGTGGGCGTCGCCTTCCAGATTCCCAGGCTGAACTGGGTCTTCCGCGCCTTCTACGGCAGGTATTATCAGCCGCCGCCGCTCTTGACCGCCTCCGGTCCCGTGGTCAATTACGCCAACGCCAACAACACCAGCTTCCAGCCGCTGCACGGCGAGCGCGACGAGGAACGTCAGTTCGGCGTACAAATTCCGTTCAAAGGCTGGCTGCTCGATGCGGATACTTTTCACAACCGGGTCAATAACTTCCTCGATCACTCGAATATCGGCGAGTCCAGCATCTATTACCCCGTGACGATCGACGGCGCACTCATTCAAGCCTGGGAGCTGACCCTGCGCACACCGCGCATATGGAAGTATGGACAGGGTCACCTCGCGTACTCCAACCAGATCGCCCAGCAGCGCGGCAACATCACCGGCGGCCTCATTTGTGTTCCCATCGGCTCCCCGGCCTGCGATGCCGGCTTCAGCTACACTCCAGTCGACCATGATCAACGCAACACGCTGAACGTTGGTTTCAATGCGACGCTGCCTTGGCACATCGATGGGTCGACGAATGTCTATTATGGTTCGGGATTTACGAATGGTTATCCTGGACCACCGTCGCCCTATTCCGGCCAATACCTTCCCGGCCACACCACCTTCGACCTCACTCTGGGAAAGCAGTTCAGTGACAAGGTGACCGTCTCGGTAACCTCACTGAATGTCGCCAATCGCCGGCTTCTGCTCGACAACAGCCTTACTTTTGGCGGTTTCCACTATAACGACCCGCGCCAGATCTACGGCGAAGTTCGCTATCGCTTCAAATACTAGCTACGTCATAAGGGAAGATGGACCTCCGCTACGCAACCGGGCGCATCTTCCCGGTTGCGTAGCGTCACGCTGCCGCCATGGGCTTCGGCGATCTGCCGCACAAGCGCCAGGCCCACTCCGGACCCATTTCTCTTCGTCGTGTAAAACGGCACAAACAGGTTGGCGGTGTTGGTAAGGCCGAGACCCCTGTCTTCCACCGTCAGCGCAATGGCATCGGGCAGTCTTCTCGCGCTGAGCGTGACCTCCGGCTCTGCTTGCCCCACCTGCGAGTTCGACTGCGACTCTTCCCGCGCGGTCAAGACGGCCTCCACCGCGTTACGCAACAAGTTAATCAGCAGTTGTTCCAGTTGGTCGGGGTCGGCGGCAATCTCCATCTCTGGAAACGCAGCAAGCGCGACGTCGAACCGCGTCTCGAGAGCAACCACTCGCTCCAGCAAGGGGCGAAGCGCGACCGGACGAATCAAGGGAGGAGGCAACTGAGCCAACTGCCGATAGGCCTGGACAAAACGATTCAGCGACTCTGCACGGCCCTCGATGATCGTAAGTCCGCGGGCGAAATCGGTCGAACCATTCGCCGCACCCGCAGGTAACCGCGCGAGCAGGCTTCCGGCGATCGATTTAATCGGGGCAAGCGAATTGCTGATCTCGTGCCCGAGCACGCGGATCAACCTCTGCCACGCAGTACGCTCTTCTTCACGCAGCGCACTGCTGACGTCCGAGAGCAGCAGCAGGGTGTGAGGAACACCCCGCTGGCGAAAGCTGCTTCGCCGCACCATCCACCGTCCAGCTTTCCTTGTCGCAGTCTCGCCATCCACCGGCGCAGCATCCAGGCCGATCACGACCTCATCCGGATCGTCAAGAAGATGCCCGAGCTTCAGTTCTTCAGCGTCGCGGCCCGAGTCACGTTCCGCGCTGAGGACCAGCACACGCTCCGCAGCCGGATTCAGCAGGCGTAGCCTGCGCCCCTGGTCAAAGGCCAGCACCGGAGCATCCATCGATGCAATCACCCGGCGCAACAGGGCGCTTGCCTCCAACTCGCTCAGCCGTTGGGATTGCAACATATCGGCCAGTGCGTTGACCTCGGTCGACAGTTCGCCAAGGACGTCGTTGCGCTGCGAGCCTCGCGCGCGGAAAGAATAGTCTTCCTCGCGCAGCGCCGCGACGACGTTGGTCAGGGTCTGCAGCGGTCGAACTATCTCTTCCATCAGCAGCGAGCAAAGGAGAAGCAGGCCCAACGCAGTGAAACCGAGAACTAATGCCTGCATGGTGACAGAAGATCGCCACAAAAATACCAGCAGCAAACCAACCGTGGGCAGGCACAGCGCCAGGCAGTAGATACGAACGCGAGTCTCAAAAGAAAAGTGCCGGCCGAGTCTTCGTCTTCGTTCCTGCCGGCCGCGCCGTGAGTCTGCTCGAGTCGACGGCCCATCAAAGGCCATACTTTTCCATCCGCCTGTAGAGTGCGCCTCGGCTGAGACCCAGCGCCTCCGCAGCCTGGCTCACATTGCCATTGCAGCGGGCAAGCGCCTTGCGAATCAGAATACTCTCAACCGCCTCCAGGCTCATCTCTTCCAGGCTCGAACTGGAGACGCGCGGAACACTCAGACCCAGGTCGGCAACCGCAATCCGCGAGCCGGCAGCCATCAAGACGGCACGCTCCAGGGTATGATCCAGCTCGCGAACGTTGCCAGGCCAGGGGTAACCCAGCATCGCCTGCAACGCCGGGGGCTCCAGTCCCTGGATTTGCTTGCGGTATCGGGCCGCATAGCGGCTCAGGAAATGCGCCCCCAGCGCCGGAATATCTTCCCGGCGTTCCCGCAGCGGCGGCAGCCGAATCTCGACCGTGTTCAATCGGAAAAGAAGATCCGGCCGAAAGCGTCCTGCTTCGGCCTCGACATGAACGTCAGCATTAGTCGCAGAGAGCACACGGACGTTGACCCGTCGCGTCTTCGACGAGCCTACCCGTTCCATCTCGCCCGTCTCCAGCACCCGCAGCAGCTTTGCCTGTTGCCGCAGCGGCACATTTGCGATCTCGTCGAGAAAGAGAGTGCCGCCATCCGCCAGTTCAAAGCGCCCGATCCGATCAGTGCGGGCATCCGTAAAAGCGCCCTTGATATGTCCAAAGAGTTCGCTCTCGAACGTCCCTTCCGGCAGCGCACCGGTGTTGACCGCAACCAGGGAGCGGCTCGCCCTTGCCGAAAGTCCATGTAACATCTGCGCGACGACTTCCTTGCCGGTCCCATGTTCGCCGGTGATCATCACGTTCGCGTCAGAAGGGCCAATCCGAGTGATTGTCTGCAGAACCGGCTGCATCGCCGGCGCAGTCGCAATCATCTCCGGCAACCCCTGTGCGCGCAGCAGCCGATTCTCCGCCTCCAGGCGCTCGGCCCGGCGCACCGCATGATGAAGGTCAATCTGTGTCGCGAGAATGGTCAGCAGACGGGGATTGTCCCATGGCTTCTGGATAAAATCGCGAGCGCCCCGGCGCATCGCCTCCACCGCAACCTCGACATTGGCCCAGGCCGTCATCACAATCACCGGCAATTGCGCATCGAGCGCCGTCACTTGCGCCAGCAGATCCAGCCCCTCCTGGCCAGAGGTCGTGTCGCGCGTGTAGTTCAGGTCGATCAGCAGCGCGTCATAGGAACGGCTGCGCAATGCGTCCAGCACCATCTGCGGCGAGCGCGCGCGATCGACCCGGTAGCCCTCCGGCCCTACGAGCAGCTCGATTGCGTCGAGGATATGCGGCTGATCGTCGGCGACCAGGAGGCACGGTCCCTCCAGGGAGCTCAAGGATTTAGGCTGCACAACGCCGGCCTGTTCGCTTCGAACCATGAAGCCTTTCTATTTCCGAGACAGATTTCCAAAATCTCTTGTACGAAACTGGACCATTTGCTTCGATTACGAGTTTGACATGATGTGCGTCCAATCGGACCTTCGGTGCAAGTCAAATCGAAACATACCAAGGCGCCGCCAGGCAGCCTTCAAGTCTCAAAGCATCTCAAGGCCCGGGATGGTTGACGACCCCAGTTTTGGCATCATCCAGCGACACACCCATACGGTTCAGCGTCTCTCCGGTAGCCCGATCGATGTCGACCTTGGCCTTTTCGAAGAGTGTCTGCGCCGTGACAAGCGCGGACTGGGCCACGGCCAGGTCGTGGTCGGCTGAGAGCGTGTCGTAGCTTGATTTCGCGCCGAGCCGCTGTTCCTCCTTGGTAATGTCAAAGGTCTTCTGCATCAGGTCGCTAGCCTTTTGGGCCGCATCCACCCGGGCACGCGCCTGCTCCAGAGCGTACTGCGAGTTGCGCACGTCAAAGCGAATGCTCTTCTTCTGCTCCTCAAAGGTCAGTTCTTTCTGGCGATACTCGAGCACCGCGCGAAACTGGTCGGCCTTCGCGATTCGGTTACGCAGTGTGATTGCCAGTTTGAAACCCACCTGGTACTCGGGCGAAGAGTAGTTGAACGTATTGAGCAGAGTGCCGCCATAACCACCCGGCAGAGTCGTCGTGCATTCACTCCCCAGCCCGCAATATGGATTCAAGACGCCGCCCGAACCACTACCCGCAAATTCGCCATACATCGTCAGCGAAGGTAAAAGCTCGTTCTTGATCGTTCGCAGGCTGTTCTGGGCGATCTGCATTTGGATTTCGTCTTCCGCCACATCGGGCCGGTTCTTTTCTGCGTCCGCGATCAGTTCATCGACCGGTCGCGTCGCATTCTGGTCTGGCAATCCCTGGCGATCCAGCGGAACCACCGGAATGTCCTCAAGCGCCGGATCTTCGATGGCCTTGGTCAGAGCATTCTTGATCAACAATTCGTTTAGTTTCAGGGTCGCTTTGGCTACGGTCAGATCGCCCTCCCGCGTCGCGGCGTCGGCCTGGTCCTTCATCACCTGCATGGCCGGAATATTCTGCAGCTGCAGCTGCTTCTGATCGTTGCTCAGAGTTTCATTGGCAAACGCGAACGATCGCTCCTTCACCTGCGCATCCTGATAGGCATTCACCAGGTCCCAATAGATATTCTCAACCTGCGTGACGGTGGCGATCACCTGCGCCCTGAAAGCAAGATCGGTGACCTGCCGGTTCTTCTTGGCGATCTGGATGTAGCGCTCATTCGTCGCCAGCCCAAAACCAGCCAGCAAGGGCTGATTGATGGTGAAGTTAAAGTTGGAAAACAGGTTTGGATTGATGATGTTGAATGGGCTGTTGGCGGTTTGGCGCTCGCCCAGGTAGGTCATCTGCATGTTGGTGCCGAGCGGGAAGGCCTCGGAGAACTGCGTCACTCCGTAGATCGTGTTCGTGCGCAGCAACGGCACACCATAAAGAACAGTATTCGTCAGCGTCTGCGTCGTGTGGTCCACATAGCCCTGCAGATAGATTTGCGGATCGAACGAAATGATAGTCGTGCCGTTGCCCAGCGTCGAGGTAACCAGGCCGCCTGCGCCACCAGCGCTTGAACCCGCGCCTGTGCCGCTCGAACCGCTCTGACCGCTGGAGGAGAAACCTCCCTGCGTGCCTTGCGCTATTCCGGTGTTGACCCCGTTCGACTGGCCGCCCGCCTTGGTGCGGGCAAGATCGGTGTCGGCAATCGGCAGGTTATAGCGGAAGTACGCCAGGTCAAGATTGTTTTCAAGCGCCAGCGCGATCGCATCTTGCAACGAAATGTAAAGCTTGCCGTCCCGGATCAGCGCCTGCAGCCGCGGTGAATTTGCCAGATCGGTCGGCGCTACGGTGCTCGGCCGGTAAGCGCTGAATGGATTGTGTGAGTGCGGCAGCTCCACGTGAAATGGCATGATGGGGCCGCTCATCGCCGCAGCCGGTCCGCTGAGCGACTTGTCTTGCTGCGCGATACTTGGCGTCGATGGGATTGCCGGCGGCGCTGCCGGTGCGGGAGCATCCGGCGCCGGTTGCTGCGTGGCGGGTTGCTGGGTACCAGTCGGCTGCTGCGGTGGCGCCGCTGATTGCGCGGCGCACGCTGATGATGTCATCGCCACGCACAGCACCGCCGCAAGCATCTGTTCCGGAAAAGAGCGTTCCTTGCGTAAGCTCACGATGCACTCACCTCCGGCGCGGTCCCGAGGCTCGGATTGGCTGTATCGACCACCATCCATCCATCCCGAACTTCGATCATCCGGTTGCCAAAGGCTGCATTCACGTCCGAGTGAGTGACTTGCACGATCGTCGTGCCTTCGTGATTCAACTCGCGAAAGAGTTCCATGATTTCCTTTGCCTGCGAGGAATGAAGATTGCCAGTGGGCTCATCCGCAAGCAGCAAAGCCGGCTTATGAATCACAGCTCGCGCAATTCCCACGAGCTGCTGTTGGCCGCCCGATAGCTGCGAAGGATACAGGTCCTTTTTGCCCACGATGTTGAATCGATCCAGCGTGTCCGCAACCAGGGCCTGGCGCTCGTTGCGCGAAATGTTCTTGTAAGAGAGCGGAAGATCGATGTTCTCCTGCACCGTCAGGTCATCGAGCAGGTGATAACTCTGAAAGACCATGCCGACATTCTGTTTGGCCAGCGCGGCGCGCTGCTTGCGGCTCATCGCATGCACCGCCTCATCGCGAAACCAGTATTCCCCCAGCCACTGGTCGTCAAGCAATGCGAGAGCATTGAGCAGCGAAGACTTCCCCGCTCCGGAGGGCCCCATAATGGTCAAAAATTCCCCCTGAGCGATATCGAGCATGATGCGCCGCAGCACCCACGTCTGCCCCGCGCCGGTCTTGTAGCTACGCTCCAGGTTCTTCAGTTGAATCATTCCGTATCCTGTCTCCACATCCGTCTTGTCTGTTCCTGCTTTTGCGTTACTCGTAACGAAGCATTTCACTGGGATTGACCGAAGCCGCCCGCCGCGAAGGCAGCGCAGCTGCCAGCAGCGCGGCCGTCACCACCACCAGCGTCGCCACCACGAGTGCCAGCGGATCATGCGCGCTCACACCGAAAAGCTGACTCTTCACCAGCCGCGAGAGAACCAGCGCGACTGGCAGCGCGACCGCCATACTGACGAGCAGCAGCTTGCCCACTCCAACCAGAACCAGGCGTACGATCTCCATGCGCGTCGAGCCCAGCGCCATGCGAATGCCGATCTCTCGCGTTCGCTGCGCCGTCGCAAAGGCGAGCATCCCGTACAGGCCGATTGCGGCGAGCAGCGCAGCCAAAGCGCCGAAGCTTACCGCAAGCAGCGACAGCGTCCGCTCCGAATTCAGGTCCTCGCCGATTTGCACATCGACCGTCTCGAGAGAGTCAGCGACCAGCTTCGAATCGATTCGCTGCACCGTCTGCCGAACTTCCGCGATCACCCCCTCGGGCGGCTGCTGGGTGCGCAGGTAAAACACCATCGCCGGTTTGGGTGTCTCCTGCTGGTAAGAGTAAAAAGCCGTCTTCAGCACATCTTCACGAAGTCCACTGTGCTTCGCATCTTTGACGACTCCAACGATGGTCAACCAGGGTTGATGCTTGTTGTTCTCGGCGTCACCGTTATGAAATTGACGGCCCACGGCGTTCGTTGCGCTTCCAAGCCAGTGCTTCGCAAAACTCTCGTTCACGACAGCGACCGGCATAGCCGTCGCACTGTCCTGCTCGCCGATGCCGCGCCCTGCAATCAGAGGCATGCCAAGCGTCGAGAGGTAGCCGGGGCTGACAACCTCGGTCTCGATATCCATGTCCTCTTCTTCTTTAGCGGTATAGCCTGCAACCGTGATATTGCGCCCCGTGTTGTCATCCATCAGTTCAGGGTCGTCGGTTGCCGCGGCGCTCTTCACTCCCGGAATCTCCGCCAGGTCTCCCAGGATGCGCCTGTATAACTCAGGCAGCTGCGCTGGGTCATACCCGGCGAGCGCAGGATTCAGCTGAAACTCGATCAGGTGGTCCGTCGCAAAGCCTACGTCGGTATTCTTGAGGTTGTAGAGGGTGCGCGCAAAGAGCCCTGCCCCGAATAACAGCACCAGGCTCAACCCGATCTGGACGCAGGCAAAGATGCTTCGCAATCGCGTCGCGCCGCCGGAAGCGGTGGTGGTCTGCTGCTTCAAAGCCGGAACCAGGTTCGGCTGCCAGAACTGCGCCACGGGGGCGAGGCTGAAAAGGACGCTCACTAGAAATGCCAGCGCAAAGCTGAAGCCTAGAATCCTTAAATCCGGGTGATTGGAGTACGGCAGCGCGTCGGCGCCCCCACCGACAATGCCGCGTTGCAGCAGGGCCGAAACTGCGGGTGCAAGCACGATGCCAAGCACGCCGCCGAACGCTCCCAGCATCAATCCCTCGGTCAGCAGTTGCCGCACCACGCGCGAGCGCTCGGCGCCGAGGGCGTAACGGATCGACATTTCACGGATACGCCCGGCCGACCGCACCAGCAGCAGACTCGAGACGTTCGCGCAAGCCATCAGCACCACCAGCCCAACCATCCCCATCAGTACCAACAGGGGTGTGCGCACGGTGTCCCGGAGCGGCGAGAAACCTCTGGCTCCCGCGAGCAGTATGAGATGGCTGCTGGTGAGAAAGCCGGTTCGCATGCGCGGGCTCACATGCGGCATCTGCTTCAACTCTTCCTCGCGCAGCGCATGCCAGAGCGGATCGATGCCGGCAGTCGCTTGGGCGACACTTTCCCCGGGCTTCAGCCGTCCGGCGATGTTCATCCATCGCGATCGCCGGTTCAGCAGGTCGTCTTCCCCGGGAGTAATGACCTTCTTCATCGTCATCGGCACGAAGATATCGGGGACATAGCCCATCTGTACGCTCTGAAACGCCGGAGCGGTAACGCCGATCACAGTGAAGGGATGACCGTTAACCAGAATGGCCTGGCCGATTACCTGCGGGTCAGATCCGAAACGCCTCTGCCAGTAGCCGTAACTCAGCGCGACGATGGGGTTCGCATCCGGCTGCAGGTCGTCAGATTGCACAAACAGCCGCCCCGCTGCGGGATGTACCCCCAGCACATCGAAGTAGTTGCCGCTCACCAGTTCGGTCTTGGCCAGACCGGGATTGTTCTTCCACAACACGCCGGTATCGGCTCGCGTCGTGGCAATCAGCCCGTCGAAGGTCGCATTCTTGTCGCGCAAATCGCGGTACATCGGGTACGAAAAATAATCTCCCCGCTCGCCGCCATAATCGTGAAGATGTCCCTCGTCCGTTCCGGAATTGCGCAGCAGCACCAGCGCCGCGGGATCTTTTACCGGCAGGCTCCGCAGCAATGCCTGGTCCAGCAAGGTGAAGATCGCCGTGTTGGCGCCGATCCCCAAAGCCAGCGTCAACACCGCCGTCAACGTGAACCCGGGATTGTTCCGGAATTGGCGCAGCGCGTACCGCACGTCTTCCATCGACCTGTACATGCGTGGCTCTCCTCTACCGATCTCAGCGCAATCATCGGAGTCGATCTTTGCCGCGCGCTACACCGGCAACAAAATGCGGATGTCAGGCCGCTGGGTGAGAACCATGCCCATGCACGGCTCAGCGCGCCTCGAGCATCTGCTCCAGCGCATCGCCCTCGGCCACCACTTTGCCGTCGAAGAGATGAACGTTTCTGTCGGCGTGGCGCGCGAAACGCGGATCGTGCGTCACCATGCAGATCGTTGCGCCCTCGCTATGCAGGTTCTGAAGCAGTTCCATGACCGCCTCGCCGTTGCGCGAGTCTAGGTTTCCGGTAGGCTCATCGGCGAGCAAAATCGATGGCGAACCCGCCAGCGCCCGAGCCACGGCCACGCGCTGCTGCTGACCACCCGAGAGCTGTGACGGATAATGCTTGATGCGATGCGCCATGCTCACCCGCTCGAGCGATTCCTGTACCCGCCGCTTACGCTCCACCTGCGTCATTCCCGAGCGGTAGGTCAGCGGCAGTTCGACGTTCTCATATACCGTCAGGTCGCCGATCAGGTTAAAGCTCTGGAAGATAAACCCGATCTCCTGGTTCCGGATCCGCGAGCGCTGCGCGAAGTTCAAGCTCTCGACAGCGTGATTATTGAGCAGGTACTTGCCGCCCGTCGGCGTGTCCAGCAGCCCGATGATCGAGAGCAGGGTCGACTTGCCGCAACCCGATGGACCCGACATCGCGACATACTCCCCCTTGTCGATCGTCAGATGAATACCGGAAAGCGCATGGGTTTCGACTTCGTCGGT
This sequence comes from Acidisarcina sp., assembly GCA_965199205.1. GTDB lineage: Bacteria > Acidobacteriota > Terriglobia > Terriglobales > Acidobacteriaceae > Acidisarcina. The sequence continues at coordinate 4,416,512 of OZ240688.1, read as the reverse complement.
GTAGAAGACCTTGGTGAGTTCTTCAATTTGTATGAGCGGCTGTCCCATTTCTCTGTTCTCCCTTGCAAATCGAAATTAGTCGAGTCGAATACGGTCTGTATTGTCCCAGCGCGACATGTCGGACAGGATCACCGTGTCCCCTTCATGCAATCCATCCAGTACCTGGATCTCGTTCACCGATGCCCGTCCCACCTTAACCGGAACGCGCACGGCACCCTTGCCGTCAGGATCGACTTTGAAGAGGCTGATCGTGCTGTTCTCATTGCCAAAAGCTGGCCGCCCGACATAGAGAACGTCCTTCATCCGTTCCAGATCGATTGTGCCGTCTACGCTCAACTGCGGAACCGCGCCCGGAGGTAACGGCCCATCCAGTGTTACGTCAACGACGCGCGTGCCGTTCAATACTCCTGGATCGATTCTGGTGACATGGCCGGAAACGATGCCGTTGTGCGTATCGATCTCCGCCGGTTGATCCAGTTGAATGTCGTGAGCCTGGGTCTCGGCGATACTCAGCGCTGCCTTCAGCTTGTCCGGCTGCACTACTTCCGCCACCGAAGTCCCAACCGTGACATGCTGGCCCACCTGCAACGGAGTTGCAAGGGTAGTGAGCACTCCGGAAATCCCCGCCCGCACCTGCAGCGCCCGTTCCTGCTTTTCATAAAGATCCAGTAGGGCGTGCGCCTGGTCGATCTTCGTCTGCTGGGAGGCCATCTGGACCTTAATGCCCGCGGCATTCATATTGATCTGGTCCTGGCTGATCTGGTGCTGAGTCGTGAGCTGGTCGGCCTTATTCTTGGAGGCGTTATAAGTAAGTCCGGAGATAACACCCAAATCGTAAAGCTGCTTATCGGTCTGCGCCTGCAGCTGGTCCTGAGTGTAATCGGAGTTCACGGCTGCAGCCGCAGCTTTTTTGTCCATTAAGGTGCTTTGCAACGTTGCGCGAAGGCTCAAGTAATCCGACTGCGCTGCCTTTAACTGCAGTTGCGCGTCGAGCAGCTTCTGCTGCAGTTCCGGGTCGGCAAGGTCCATCAGGATCGTGTCTGGAGTCACCTTGGTCCCCGGCAGCACACGAATCCGCACCACCGTCGCATCCGTCTGCGCCGGGATTAACTGAATGCTATCTTCTCGGGGAACCAGCGTACCTAACCCGCGTACCTGGCGAAGCATGGGACCGCGCTTCACCGTGTCGGTCCATACGGTACCCCGCTCCACGGCGGGAGCAGCCGGCTTCAACCGGGAGACGGCAAAACCGACTCCCCCCAGCACGAGTACGGCGATCACGGCAACGACCACCTGTCTTTGGGTCTTCTTACGTTTTATGTCCGGCCTGGCGATATCCATCGGATTAAAAGACTGCACGTCTCCGGCCACAAAAGAGAGGCTTCTAAGTAAAAGAACAGAAACGAGTTACGGCAGATCGGCTAAAATCCGCATACCTCCCATTGGCCGATTTCAAAACCGGCTGTCCGTTTCCGGACACTCTGGCCAGAGGAAGAGACGGAAGGCTCTGAGAGAACAACTCACCATAATCAATGGATGGGGACGCCTATCTTCCAATACTTCCAAAGCCGGTCGCACGTGTAGACCGAACCCGGGAGCGTGATAGCCAAGTTAAGGCAGGCTCTGTCGCCCGAAGAGAGGCCAAATTGGTGAGTACGCGCAACCAGCCCCCCGCCAACCTCGCTTTCTCCGACGCGAATGGGTACGCAGGTACGCCACCAACGCCGAAGTATCGAGGACGATGCGACTCATGCTTCGCCGCTGCGGGTTTCACAGACGATCAGTTCATCGGACGTCGGGATGCCAGGCTTTGCGTGCTTGTGCAGGGGCTCCCTGGCGTGACTCTCAACAAACAAAGGGCGCCCGGATGATCGGGCGCCCTCAAGTGCAAGTAAATGTACGTCGTTACTGAGCTGTCAACTCCGCCGCAACCCGTTCGGTCACAAACGCCTCAACCTGGTCACCGACCTGGATGTCATTGAAGTTATTGATTCCAATGCCACACTCCATGCCACTGGTAACCTCCCTGGCATCATCCTTGAAGCGCTTCAGCGACCCCAGTTTGCCCTTGAACACCTGTTCGCCTCCACGGGTCAACCGGATATCTGCATCGCGCCGCAGGACCCCATCGAGCACACGGCAACCGGCGATCGTGCCGACCTTGGGAATACGGAAGATATTGAGAACCTCCGCCTTGCCAAGGTAGTTCTCCTTAAATACGGGGTCAAGCAGCCCGAGCATCGCCTTGCGGATCTCGTCCTGCAACTCATAGATGATCGAGTGCAGCCGGATCTCGACGCCTTCCTGCTCGGCCAACTCGGCGCCCTTACGTTCGGGACGCACATTGAAGCCGATTATAATTGCGTTCGATGCCGAAGCCAGCAGGATATCGCTCTCGGTAATCGCACCGACGCCGGTGTGAATGACCTTGATGCGGACCTTCTCAGTCGACATCTTCTGCAGAGAGTCGGCCAGCACCTCGACCGAACCGGTAACGTCGCCCTTGAGAATGAGCGGCAACTCCTTGACCCCCGCCTGCTTAATCTGCTCCGCCAGCCCTTCGAGCGAAACACGCGACGACTTCGCCAAAGTTTGCTCACGCTCCCGCATTTTGCGGAACTGTGAGACGCCCTTGGCCTTGTCGCGATCGGCGACCACGAGGAAAGTGTCGCCTGCATCGGGCATGCTCTCGAGGCCCAGTATCTCGACAGGGGTCGAGGGCCCTGCGACATTGATCGTCCGACCGCGATCGTCGAACATGGCGCGGATCTTGCCGAAGGTATTCCCCATGATGAAACTGTCACTGTTGCGCAAGGTTCCGTTCTGCACGAGAACCGTGGCCACGGCGCCGCGTCCGCGATCCAGCTTCGCTTCGATGACGGTTCCGACCGCAGAGCGATCCGGCGTCGCCTTCAGGTTCTGAAGGTCGGCGACCAGGCAAATCATTTCCAGCAGCAGATCGAGATTCTGATGTTTCTTGGCAGAGACCTCGACAAAGACCGTGCTCCCGCCCCACTCTTCCGGAGAAAGGCCACGGTCGCTCAACTGCTGCTTGACGCGATCGGGCTGTGCGCCAGGCTTGTCGATCTTATTGACCGCAACGATGATCGGCACTCCGGCCGCCTTCGCATGGTCGACCGCTTCGAGCGTCTGCGGCATCACCCCGTCGTCCGCTGCCACCACGATGACAACGATATCCGTCACCTTGGCGCCGCGCGCTCTCATCCGGGTAAAGGCTTCGTGGCCCGGCGTATCCAGGAAGACGATCTCGCGTCCCGAAGCAGGCGAACCTTCCTTCGTGAACTTCACCTTGTAGGCGCCGATGTGCTGCGTAATGCCACCGGCTTCACCCGCCGCCACATCCGTTTCACGGATGGCGTCGAGCAGCGAAGTCTTACCGTGGTCGACGTGACCCATCACCGTAACCACCGGCGGACGGCTCACCTCGAGTTCATCCGGATTCGGCTGTTGCAGCAGGTTTTCAATGGCCTCATTCGCCATCTGGTCTTCAAAGGTAATGACCTGGGTGTCAGCGCCAAATTGCCGCGCTACATCCTTGACCAGCTCCGCGTCGAGCGACTGGTTCACCGTAACAAAGACGCCGCGTATTAAAAGCGATGCAATCAGGTCTTTGCCGCGGACTTCCAGCTTTTCGGCCAGGTCCTTAACGCTGATCCCCTCCGTCACCGTAATGGTGCGAGTGATCGGAATCGGCTCGCGGGACATCTGCATACCGCCAAATCGAGGTGGCGGCTGGAAGCCCTTCATCGGGCCTTCTTTGCTCTTTTCGTAGCGCCGGTTACCGCCGCGTCCACGCGGAGGACCGCTCGGCCGCTGCGGCCGCGGTGCTTCGCCCGGGGGCGGAACTAGCCCGGGAGCGCCGCCGGGGCCAGGGCGTGGCGCGCCGAAGCCGGGACGCGCCGGAAATCCAGGACGGCCGCCCATGGGAGGACGTGCTCCGGGAGGACCGCCTGCCGGCGAACTCCGGGTCGGATGCATGGGCCGGCGTATCTGCGAACCGGGGGCTCCTGCGTTGTAGGGCTGGCCACCTTGCGGACGCTGGAAAGAGCCGGGCGCTCCGCCCGGACGATTCCGCTGGAAGATCGGCTGGCCGCGTTGAATACCGCCAGGACCACCAGCGTTGCCGGCGACCGGATTGGGCGGAGTAGCCGGTCTCGGTGGCGGAGCCACAGGCGCCGGAGCGGAATAAACAGGCCGCGGGCCGGTCTGCGGCATAATCACGCGACGAGGCGCCGGGGTCGGCAATGGTGTGCGTACCTCTTCCGTAGCACCCACTGGCGGGACAGCAGCAGCAGACGGAGCTGCGGGTGCAGCAGCATCCAGGCTAACCGGAGTGCTGGTGACTGCAGCGCTTCCGGTTGGAGCGCTCGCGACCGGAGCAACGACCGGAACTGGCGGCTCCGACTTGACGGGAGCGACAACTGCGCTGGCCGCTGGAGCGTCCGGCGCTGGAGCCTTGATGACCGGCGGGGCCGTCACCGAAGCGCGCACATCCCCCGCTGTCGAGGTGCTGGCCGCCTGCATAGGCGGCCTGGCAACCACCGGTCCGGCCGGCGGCTTCGCCGCAATTGCTGGTACCGGCGGCGGGGGCGCGACCACAATCCGAGGCTCTTGCCTGGGCTGAGGCACAATCCTCCGCGGAGCCGGCGGAGCGACTTGCACCGGGGCGACTGGTCTTTGGACCTGAATCGGAGGAACAGGGGTGGGGGCAACCGCAGGCGGAAGCACAGCCTGGGGCGCAGCCGCTACCGGCGCAGCCGGTCGAGGCGCAGTAGCCGCGGCAGACGCTTCTTCTTTCCGCCTCAAAATTTCGCGCATGGCATCGCCCGGCTTCGACACCTGCGACCAGTCAATCTTAGGCTTCTGCCCGTTGCCGCCGGCATTACGCTGCGAGTCGGAACCTCCACGGAATCCCCGCTGCAGATAGGCGCGCACACGTTCGGCCTCATCGCCTTCGAGCGAACTCGAATGGGTCTTCTTTTCGGTTACGCCAACCGCGGTCAGAGTATCCAGGATCTCCCGACTCTTGACTTCCAGTTCACGCGCCAGATCATTAATTCGAACTTTACTCATCCGCCCCTTTAATGCGCCGTTCCCAGCCGCCTAGTCAGTCATCTGAAACCCTCGGCTTTGGGTATAAGCGCTCTTACTATTATCCTCTGAAACGCGGAAATCCGCGCTGCTAGTCGTGATCAAAAGACGGCGCATTTATGCGCCGCCTTCTTCCGGATCGGTCCTCAGCTTCGTCTCATCGTCCACATCAGGCCGCCCTTCGTCCTTGATCTCTTCGGTATTTCCCTCAAGAATCGCATCTTCCGCTAGAAACTCGCCGCGCACCAGGCCATGCGGCTGGTCTTCGGCGATCCGCTCGCTCACGTCCTGGCGACCGGGTTCGAGAGATTCTCCACCTTCGGTGTCCAGGTCCGGCCCAACCTCGGTCACTTCAGCCAGGCGCTCTTCTGCAAGCTCGTCGACGATATGCCCTGACCCATCGCGGCTCACGCTCTGCTCGCCCTCCTGGGTCAGATCCTGGGTCAGTGCGTCGATCTCTTCGTCGAGGCTTGCCTCTTCACTGAGGCGAGTCTGCTGCTCCGCCGAGATCGATGCCGGTCCCGTTCTCTCTTCTCCCGGTTCGTACTCGCCAAAATAGTGGCGTACCGCTACGCTGATCTTCTCCAAAGTCTTTTCTCCAATGCCCGGGATCTCCTCCAGCTGCTCTGGCGTCATATCTGCCAGTGCTTCGACGGTCGTAATCCCCGCGGCCACGAGCTTTTGGATGATCGTTTCGCCTAACTCGCTCACCTGTTCGATCGCAGTTGTCGGGCCGCCGCCCATTCCAGTCATCTGGTTCTCGACCTCTTGGCGCTTTTCTTCCTCGCTCTTGATGTCGATCTTCCAGCCGAGCAGCTTGGCGGCCAGGCGAACGTTCTGGCCCTTTTTGCCGATTGCCAGCGAAAGCTGAGTATCGTCCACAATTACTTCCAGCTGCTTCTCGCCCAGATCGGCGATGCTCACGCGGCTGACCTTCGCCGGCTGCAGCGCCTTCTCGGCAAAGGTCGTGATCTCTTCGCTGAACTCGATGATGTCGATCTTCTCGCCGCGCAGTTCGCGAATGATCGACTGCACCCGCATACCCTTCATGCCTACACAGGCGCCGACCGGGTCGACATCCTTGTCCCGCGACATGACAGCGATCTTTGTCCGCTCCCCGGCTTCCCGGGCCGTCGCCCGAATCACCACCGTTCCGTCATAAATCTCCGGCACTTCGCTCTGGAAGAGGCTCTGTACCAGCTCCGGAACCGCCCGGGAGACAATCACCTGCGGACCCTTCGCGGCTCGATCCACTCGCAGCAGGACCACTCGAACGCGCTCGCCGACAGAGAACTGCTCCAGCCTCGACTGCTCCCGGCGCGGCATCCGCGCCTCCGCCTTGCCTAGGTCGAAGATCACATCCTGCAGCTCGACCCGCTTGACCGCCGCCGTGACTACCTCGCCCATGCGGTGGTTGTACTCATTGAAAATCGTGTCGCGCTCCGCCTCGCGAACCTTCTGGAAAATGACCTGCTTAGCCATCTGCGCGGCGATGCGCCCGAGCACATCGGTCGGCTTGTAGTAGCGAATCTCGCCGCCCACCTCGACATCCGGCGAGAGCGCATGGGCCTCGGCCAGCGTGATCTGGTTGATCGGGTCTTCCAGTTCCGCCGTACTCTCGGAATCCTCGGCAGGCATGGGCGCCTCGACGACCGTTTTGTAGATATACGCCCGAATTTCGCCGGTTTCCTTGTCCAGCTCGGCGCGCATATTCTCCTGCGTCTTGTAATACTTCCTCGTCGCCAGCGCGATGGCGTCCTCAACCGCACCCACAACGATCTCTGGATCGATGCCCTTTTCGCGGCTTAACGCTTCGATACTTTGATAAAGCACACTTGCCATATCTCTTCTCTCTCAATTCAGACTGAACCGATGTCTTGGATCTCGACTCTGAGGACAGGGTTCTTGCCGCACCGCACTCGCGAAAACCTAGACTTCCGCCACCAGGTTCGCTTTCTCGATATTCGAAAGCTCTAGCTCCACGGTTTGCGCCGTGGTCTTTCTGTGCTTGCCCTTCTGACGCACGACCGACAGGTCCATCACGATCGTCTGGTCTTCTACCTTGGTAAGACGGCCGTACCAGTGACGATTCCCCTCAACCGGCTGAAATGTCTGCGCTTTCAACAGACTGCCGCAAAAACGTTGATAGTCATCGCGATGCAGAAGCTTCCGCTCCAAACCCGGAGAAGAGACTTCCAACGTGTACTCGGCGCCTGGCACCAGGTCTTCGACATCGACCAGGGTTCCAAAATCAACGCTGAACTGTTCACAATCCTCGTGCGTGACCCAGGCCAGCTGGTCCATGCTCAGCGTTCCCTGCGCCACCGCGGCGGGAATCAGTCCTTCTTCTGCCGCGCCGGCCTCGCCCTCGTCCCTGGCCGCTTCCGCCAGCCTCGCCCGCTCCACGGCATTCTTTTCGACGAACACCCGAAGCGCCCTCTGCTTCGCCGCGGAAACATATTCGAGCTCTACAACTTCTAAGCCATGAGAAGCAGCGACTCGTTCCGCCGCAGCACGAATTGTATCGAGATCGACCGCCATACCTGAAAACCTGATCGGAGCAGTGCAGCAGAGAGCAGCTTTCGCCTTTTCCTCGCCAACCATCCGGCTTTCTTTACACCAAAGAAAAAGTGGGCTCTCGCCCACTCATCGCTCCACGCCGCCGGACTACCCACGGTAAAGCAAGGGACAACTACGTCTGCTATTACAGAATACGACGCTTTGCCGAGGAATTCAAATGGAGAACGGTTCGGGCGAAGGCTTGACAGGTATCGAAGCAGCCAACCGTCGGAGCGATACCGGCCGGAGTTTGATCGCTCGGAGGCCAAGGGCGGCGCCTCCCCGGTGCCCACAGGATACTGGTCACACCAGCATGTCTATCTTCAGGGTCAGGTTGCTCTCCGCCGCCTGGATACTGGATCCGCTGGCGGTAGCGCCGGGAAGGTTCGGAACCGATGCCGAGTACTGGCCGCCTGACTCATCCACGCTTCCCGAATAGGCCTTGCCGCCGACGCTCGCAGAGTACACCGCGGCCAGCGTGTCTTCCTGCGAAGCGTCCGAGGAACTCTGCGTCGAGGCCGGTCGGCTTGATGAGCTTTTCGCCGATGCGGCAGCGCCGGTCGCTGCCTTCGTGGAGGCGGCAGCGGTCGCCGGAGACGCCGCGGTGGTCGAAGGTGCTGGAGGCGCGGAGGGCGGAGTGGCCGCGGGCTTTGAGGCTGTGGCCGTGGAACCAGGCGCAACAATCGTCGTAAGAGGCGCGATGGAGGTAAGACCGGCAATCTGCATGATCGTTTTCCCCTGACTTCGTCTTTATTGTTAGTTCGCTCTGCGGCAGACTTCGCCCTCAATGCAGCCCATATCTTCCCTATCGGCTAAAACCGTCTGGCTCGACATAGCGCGGTCGATCAGCATCTTGCGCACCGCGCGAAGGGCCCGCTCGACCGGCGACCGGCGATAGTCCCACCGGGAATCTTCGCCGGGAGGAAAGATGGCCATCGTAGCGTTTGCCTCGAAGAGCAGCACATCCCCGTCTGCGTTCAAGCCAAAATCGATCCCCCCATAGTCCAGGCCGAGCGTCTTCTGGATCTGCTCGAGCGCAGTCGCGGCGCGCGGCCCCAGGGCGCCTCGCATATCGCCCAGAAAATCCGCCTCCTCGGCGCGATGCTCAGGCGAGTCCTGCATGTCGGCACTGAAATAGTGGATCTTCCAGTGATTGGAGATTGCTGCGTGCAGCGGGTAGAGCTCACCGCCGATCATCATGACCCGGTACTTGCGTGTCTTCCCATCGGCTCCGCGAGCATCGAGGAATTGGATCACATAAAGATCGGCCCCCGGCAACTCGGCTACCGCCGCAGAGAGCCCTTCCAGCGCCTCGACCAATACAAAATTTTCACCGCCATGGAAACCGGGGGTCCGCAGCAGAACAGGAAAGGCGAAACCCAGATCGGCCAGGGTAATCCCTGCCTTGGAACCAGCCAGCACATCCCGGGAAACCTGCAACGTCTTCGCCGTGATCACGCCCGGCACTCCCGCCAGGCGCCGGGCGATCTCACCACGGCCCGTGGCCGCGACCGCCGCCGGCAGGTTGATCACCGGAGCAGTGGTGTGGTCGAGCAGGGACCTCGCACCAGCCAGCGCGGACCGGGCGATATCGGCGTCGCCGATTGCGTTCACGATGACATGGTGAGGCGGCAGCACCGTCGTCTCGTCGTAGAACTCCGCAGCCACAAGATGGGTCTCGAAGACACAATCGCTCAACAGTCCCTCGGTGCGTAAGTTCCCGCCATTGGTCGAGATGAGTTTCAGCACCGTGACCGGCGGTCCTTCGCCCCGGTATGCGCCAGGAATCACACACCGCCCTTGAAAAGCGGCGCGGCGATGAACCAGCGCCAGCTCGGCCTCGTTCAGCTCGGCCAGAACAAAGGAGAGCGCCGCGTGGGCCGCGCGGCACTTCGGATCGACGCTGAGGGCGTGTTCCAGATGCGCGCGGGCAGCCTCTCTTTTCCCCTCGACCATCAATGACCGGGCCAGGCTGACCAGCCCCAGCACATCGTCCGGATAGAGAGCGACCGCCTCCGCGTAGATGCTTCGCGCCTCCGCCATCTCCTCCGCAGCCAGCAGCAAGTCTCCCAGAAGGTGGAGCGCTCCCCTATGCGTGGCTTCCATTTCGATCACCTGGAGACAGCTCTTCCTGGCCTCGAGATTGCGACCCAGCCTCTCGAGCAACCTGCTTTGCTCGAAGAGCAGCGCCGTGGAAACGCCCTCGGCGCACAGCCTCCCCTCCACGGTTTGCAGCGCCGCTTGCAGCAGAGCTCGAGAAGGAGGCTCCTGCGCCGGTTTCGCGGCCTTCTGCGGCGAAGCCGCGCGATCCAGAGCGCGGCCCAGAGAGAGAGTCGCTTCGACTAGCGCCTCAAGCTCGGCCGCGCTGGTGCGATGATTGACGATCGCCGCCCGTATTGCCAGGCGCCCGTTGATCCTGGTCGTCGACGGAGCCACCATGCCGGACTCCTGCAGCGCGATGACAATAGCCTGGTTGATCCGATCGGATTCTGCGGCGCGATAGCGGAAGCAAACAATATTCAGGGCCACCGGCGCCAGCAGCTCGAGCTCCGGAGACTCCTCTATCCGGCTTTCGAGGCTGCGGGCCAGCTCGCAGCTGTGGGAGATGACCGCCCCCAGCGCCCTCGTGCCATACACCTTCAACGTGAACCAGGCCTTCAACGCGCGAAATCCGCGCGAAAGGTCTGGGCCGAAGTCGCACGGCCACGGAGAGTTGGCCGCCAGTCCCCGCTCCGCCCGCTCGAGATAAGCCCCCGCCGACGCGAATGCCTTTCGGTGCAATTCGCCATTCCGGACAAGAACGTAGCCGGCATCGTAGGGCACCTGTCCCCATTTATGAAAATCAAAGGCCAGGGAATCCGCCTGTTCGATCCCCGCCAGCCTGGGCGCCAGATCGGGCGCCAGCCGCGCCAGGGCGCCATACGCCCCATCGACATGGAACCAGAGATTCTCGCGGCCACAGACAGCGGCGATTCCGGCAAGGTCGTCCGTAGCTCCGGTGTCCACCGTTCCTGCCGTCCCGACGACGAGAAAGGGCTTCCGTCCTGCGCTCCTGTCCCCAGAGATCGCGGCCTCAAGCAGCGTCAGATCCATGCAGTGCCGGCGATCGGTCGGGATGAGCCGCAACGCGCTGCTGCCGATGCCCGCAAGGTCGAGGGCCTTCCCGATACAGCCATGGGCGCCGGTCGACGCATACGCCGTAAGATTCGTTCCTGCCGCGGCAATGCCGTTGCCGCGCACCTCAAAGCCGAGCGCCCGGTCGCGGGCCACGATCACCGCGATCAGGTTGGCTACCGAGGCGCCCGTCACGAACAATCCCGTCGCACTCTCCGGAAAGCCGAAGATCTCCGCAACCCACCGGTTCAGCTGGCGCTCCACTTCGACCGGGGCCTGGTCGCGTCCGCCAAGATTCGCATTCAGGCCGGCCGCCAGCATCTCTGCCAGCATGCCTACCGGCGTGCCGCCGCCATGCACCCATCCCAGAAAGCTCGGATGCACGTTCCCTGCGGCATACGGCAGTACCTCCTGCATGAATTCTGCATGAACCAGCTCGAGATCTTGCGGCACAAGCGGAAGGGGAGCGCGGAAGCTCGCCCGGACCTCGGGCGGCATAGGTTGCCACACCGGGCGATCCCGGATGTGCTCGACGTAATCCAGCATGTCTTCCATCATGCGGTGCGCCTGGGTGCGGAAGCTCTTCCAGTCGACAGGGTCGAGGGTTGGCCCCGCCGCGCCCACGGAATCCTCCGCCAGCAGAAAATCTTGCTTGAAAAGGCCAACGTGGAGATCACTTGCCTGTGACATCGTCCCTCCGCAGCCCTGCCTTGGGAAGAGCATGCCTTCTCTCAAGCAGTCGAACGACCGGAGTGATCCCAAAAGCCGCCTGAAAAGTTAGAGGACCTTCATGAGAAGGTGTACACCTTCCGCTTCCGTAGTTCCGCTTCCGTAGTTCCGCAATCCGACAAAGAAATCGCGGCGGCGAGACTCGCTCCACCAGTCGACGGCGGCTCTCAACGTTTGCCCTCGTCACCAGCCGCCACTACAATGGATAAAAGCAGCTGCCAGCCCGCCTTCCCACCGCTGCCACGCCGGCTTTCTAAAAATCATGATTGAAACGCCGGTTCGTGAAGCTCTTACTTTTGACGACGTCCTGTTAGTTCCCGCATTCAGCGAAGTAGTCCCCGCCCAGGTCAGCACCCAGACCCGCCTCACCCGCAAGATCACGCTCAATACGCCGCTGCTCTCGGCTGCCATGGATACGGTGACCGAATCCCGTATGGCGATAGCCATGGCCCAGCAGGGCGGCCTCGGCATCGTCCATCGCAATCTCACCATCGAGCAGCAGGCCGGCGAGATCGACAAGGTCAAGCGCTCTGAGAGCGGCATGATCGTCGACCCCGTGACCATCTCCGCCGAGCAACTGATCTCGGACGCTCTCGAGGTCATGCGCCGTTACAAAATCTCCGGCGTGCCGGTCACCAAGGGCAAGCGCCTCGTCGGCATCCTGACCAACCGCGACCTGCGCTTCGAGACCCGCACCGACATTCCTGTGGGCGACGTGATGACCAAGGAACACCTCATCACCGTCCCGGTCGGCACCACCCTCGAAGAAGCCGAACTCATCCTGCACAAGCATCGTGTGGAAAAGCTGCTGGTCGTCAACGGGGATTACGAGTTGAAAGGCCTGATCACCGTCAAGGACATCCAGAAAAAGTTGAAGTATCCAAACGCCTCGAAGGACGAGCAGGGCCGGCTTCGCGTCGGCGCTGCCATTGGCGCGACCGGCGATTACCTGGAGCGCGCCGCAGAATTGATCCGCGCCCGCGTCGACGTGCTCTCGATCGACTCCGCCCACGGTCACTCGACCCGTGTGTTACAGGCAGTTCGCGATGTCAAGGCAGCCTTCCCGCATGTCGACCTGCTCGCCGGCAACATTGCCACCTATGAAGGCGCCCTCGCCCTGATCGACGCTGGAGCCGACGCCATCAAGGTCGGCATCGGCCCTGGCTCGATCTGCACCACCCGCATGGTCACCGGCGTCGGCGTCCCCCAGATCACCGCCGTCTCCGACGCCTACAGAGCCACCCGCGAGCGGGATATCCCGCTCATCGCCGACGGCGGCATTAAGTATTCAGGCGACATCACCAAGGCCATCGCCGCCGGCGCCAGCTCCATCATGATCGGCTCGCTCTTTGCCGGCGTCGACGAGAGTCCTGGCGAAACTATCCTCTACCAGGGCCGGTCTTTCAAGGCGTACCGCGGCATGGGCTCTCTCTCCGCCATGGCGCAGGGTTCCGGGGAACGCTACTTCCAAAGCTCGCGCGATCTCGACGAAGCCGAACTGAATCGCAGCGAAGGCGTCGTCAATCTGGGCCGTAATGGCGGCAATCGCCTCGCCAAGTTCGTTCCCGAGGGCATCGAAGGACGCGTGCCGCACCGCGGTCCGCTCGAATCGATGGTCTTCCAGTTGGTCGGCGGGTTACGTTCGGGCATGGGCTATCTCGGCTGCGGCTCGATCACCGACCTGCAGGAGAACTCCAGCTTCATCCGCATCTCAAACGCCGGCCTGCGCGAGAGCCACGTCCACGACGTCATCATCACCCGCGAAGCACCGAACTATCATGTGGAATAACAGCAGATGAGCAGGTCTAGCGAAACGATGAACCTTTCTCCCTGCCGAGCAGATCTTTCGGCAGCCGTGCGAACCGCTGACCGCTTCTGCCTAACTTGTTAACCGTCCTATAGCCGGCCCGCTGCCTCGTCAATCCACCATCATCACAATCAGCGAAGCATCGTCATCGAACTCTCCCTTGCAAAACGCGGACACCGCCTCCATAATCGCAGTCCTCATTCCATGCACTCCCGAGCCCCGGCTCTTCTTCACCACCTCGATCAGCCGTTGATAGCCGAACTCCTCTTCATCGTCATTGGCCGCCTCGAGCACACCATCGGTCATCAGCACCAGGCAGTCTTTGGACGCGAGTTGCAACTCGCTCTCCTGAAATGTCCAATGCGAGAACAGCCCCATCACTCCGCTGTAGCTGGCCGGCATGAGGATTGTTCCGTCGCCATGCACCAGCAACGGTAGGCAATGCCCGGCATTCTCGTAGCGTAACTTGCGCTGTTTTGCATCGATCGTTCCATAAAAAAGCGTAACGAACTTGCCCGGCGCTACAGTCTCGCAGAGCACCGAGTTCAACTTGGCGCAAAGCTCGGCGGGAGAATCGATTGCATGCGCGAAAGCCTTGACCGACGCTTGCAGATTTGCCATCAAGAGCGCCGCGGTAATCCCCTTGCCTGAGACATCGGCAATGCACACGCCAAGACGCTCGTTGCCGAGTGGCAGCACATCGAAATAGTCGCCGCTCACCTGCTGTGCCGGCTGCCACGCGCAGGCAATCTGAAAACCCGCTAACTGCGGAGTCTCCTGCGGCAGCAGGTGACGCTGAATCTCATGTGCCTGGGCAAGCTCAGCTTCATGCGATCGCTCTTTCCTGTGGCCCAGCTGCACCTGCCCTTGCAGCTCGCGGTTGCGGCTTTCCAGCACCTCTTTCTGCCCGGCAAAGAGATAAAACACCACAGCGATGATCAGCGTGATCAGGGTGCCCACAGGAATATCCGCAGCCGGGTGTTCGAGAAGCTTGGCCCCCGACCGGAACAAGACGAGCTTGACGACCGCATCGCCCAGCAAACTGCCCGTGGCTCCCACTCCAAGAATCAAAAGGATGTAGATGAGCCAGTTCCACGGTGGCCTGCGAGGGACATAAAGAGGCCGGCTCATGTTCAGAAATATGGACGACCAGTTGCCCACCAGCAGCGTGAAGATTAATGTCCCCAAAAAACTAGTGTGGGCCCCCACGAATTTGAACAGGCCCCAGGAAGAGATGCCGATGAGAACGAGCGCGCCCTGCATGCCAGGCCAACTCGAGCCAATCAAGCTCCATCGATCTTTGCCCGCATGACCCGGCCTCTCGGGAAGCACCTCAACATCATCGAAGCCCGGCGTCTTTGCCATAGGTAGAGATAACTTTAGCTTACTTCAGGAAGGGAATCATCTGGCAAGCCGCCGGACAATGGGGATGCAAACAAAAACGCACTCCTATGGAGTGCGTTGGCTCGGCCGAATCATCGCCTTGAAAGGGCACGGCGTGAGCCGCGCCTTCAATTGAAAAACAAGTGCCCTTCAATCGCAGAGAAGAACAAAACCTACGCTTCCGCGCCGCCTTGGGCAGGTGGCTGCTGTTCTTCCATCTGCTTCTGCGCCTCTTCACGGCGTTTGGCGCGAGCTTCGGCGCGTTGCTGCCGCTTCTCGTCCAGGATCTGCTCCGCTCCCAGTAACTCGATAAAGGCCTTTTCTGCCCCATCGCCCTTCTGGAAGCCGGTACGAACAATGCGAAGATAGCCGCCGTTGCGGTCCCCATATCGAGGAGCGACGGTCTCAAACAGGCGAGTAACGGCCTCGCGAGTCATCAGGTAAGACAAGGCGCGGCGCCGGCTGTGCAGGTCGCCCTTCTTGCCCAGCGTGATCAGGCGTTCTACGTGCGGCCGGGCGGCCTTGGCCTTGGTGATCGTCGTGTGGACGCGGTCTTCCATCACGATGGACGTGACCAGGTTGCGCAGCAACGCGCGCCGGTGGCTGGTGTTACGTCCAAGTTTGTATCCTGCATTGCGGTGGCGCATGGCGATGTCTCTCTATTCTTGCGGAATCGTTGAGTCTAAGTTGTCAGTCTTCAGTCCTCAGTAACCCTGACTTCGCAGAGACGCCGAGGACTGACATCTGAAGACTGTCCACTGCTCTTAGAAGTTTTCTGGCTCTGACTGCAGCGCGAGATCGACGTCATCTTCCAGCCCGTCCACATCGTCGTCATCGTCGTCATCGCCAAAACGGTTATAGCTCGCGGCCAGCGTGGTCGCAGGCAGTACGCTTGTCGGTCCCGGAACCGCGTTGCCGTGCTCGTCGATCTTCATACCGAGCGACAGGCCCATCTGCGCCAGGATCTCCTTGATCTCATTCAGAGACTTGCGTCCGAAGTTCTTGGTCTTCAACATCTCGGCTTCGGTCTTCTGGACGAGCTCGCCGATAGTCTGGATGTTCGCGTTCTTCAGGCAGTTGTAGCTGCGCACTGAAAGCTCCAGCTCTTCGACCGAGCGATTGAGGTTCTCATTGCGAAGCAGCATCCGGCCTTCATCGAGATGACCTTCCTGCTGAATCTCTTCCTCGAAGTTGATGAAGATGCTCATGTGGTCCTTGAGCAGTTTCGCCGAGAGGCCAATCGCATCGGCCGGAAGCACCGAACCATTGGTCCAGACCTCGAGCGTCAGCTTGTCATAGTCGGTGATCTGGCCAAGACGGGCCGCCTCAACCGTGTAATTTACCTTGCGGACTGGCGAGTGGACCGAATCGACCGGTATGAAGCCAAGGCCCAGGTCGGAGTCGAAATTCTTGTCTGCGGAGATGTAGCCGCGACCGCGCTTCAAGCGCATTTCCATGTCCAGCTTGCCGCCCTCGCTTACCGTCGCAATATAGACATCCTTATCCAGGATCTCTACGTCGCCATCAGCCTCGATCATGCCCGAGGTGACGATACCAGGAGTCTCAGCGCGCAAGTAAAGCGCCTTCGGGCCCTCACCGCTCAACTTGAAGGGAATCTGCTTCAGATTCAGGATAATATCCGTCGCATCTTCGACCACGCCGGTAATCGACTGAAACTCATGCAACACGCCTTCAACCTTAACGGCGGTAACCGCCGCGCCCTCGATCGAGGACAGCAAGGTACGGCGCAGCGCATTACCGATGGTCGTACCGAATCCGCGTTCGAAAGGCTGGGCGCTGAACTTGCCATACTTTTCGGTAAGAGTGTCGGTATCGACGGCGAGACGTTTTGGCTTTTGAAACCCTCTCCACAACATAAGCATTTCTCCTGCGCGAGCGATCGCCGCGAAGCATTCTGCGACGGCTGCGCCGTTTTCTCCAGGTTGGATTGACTGCCCTGACTACTCTTACGGAAGCCTGAGGCGCATGCCTCTGACTTCCGTTACTTCGACTTACTTGCTCTAAAGCTCCCCTACTTGCTATACAACTCGACGATTACTTGCTATACAACTCGACGATCAGCTGCTCGTTCACCGGCAGGTTCACATCTTCGCGCTTGGGCAGCGCAACGATCTTGCCCGACAACGCCGCCGCATCGATCTGCAGCCATGCCGGCGCATGCTGATGGCTCGCAAACTCGCGGGCGACTTCGACGACAGTTAGGTTCTTGCTGCCTTCACGAATGCGAATCTCATCGCCCACATTCACCTGGTACGAAGGAATGTTCACCTTGCGGCCGTTCACTTCAACGTGCCCATGGCGAACGATCTGCCTCGCCTGGCGCCGCGAACTCGCGTAGCCCATGCGGTAAGCAACGTTGTCCAGCCTGCGCTCGAGCTGCTGCAGAAGCAATTCGCCGGTAACGCCAGGTGTCCGCGATGCCTTCTCGTAATAAGCGCGGAACTGGCCTTCGAGGGTGAAATAAATCCGCTTCGCCTTCTGCTTTTCACGAAGCTGAAGCCCGTAGCCGACGATCTTGGCCTTGCGGTCGCGGCCATGCTGGCCGGGAGCAAAATTACGCTTTTCGATCGGGCACTTGTCGGTAAAGCACTTGGGGCCCTTCAAAAAAAGCTTCATGCCTTCGCGACGGCAAAGGCGGCATACTGGTCCGGTATAACGTGCCAAGGTAAATCTCCTTATCGATCAGAGGCCGATTGGTTTACGGATGGCAATCCTTCATCCCAATCCAACATCTTCCAAACTTTCTACGAGTCAGGCCGGATTACCGGCCGCACTCACACGTCTCATTCAACCGCTTCGGCCACTGCAGCAACTCATCGCCGCAGTTTGTGCAGCGCGCATGGACGCTCGCCGCGCACTCGGCACAAAGTACATTCATAACTGCAGATGAAAGCCTCATCACGCAGGTTGAGAGGCGTCCCGCAGCCTTGGCAACGGGTACGCATCTCAAGCGGCATCAGACACGTCTCCGCTTCGGGGGACGGCATCCGTTGTGCGGAATAGGCGTCACGTCGCGGATCGAGCGCACATCCAGCCCAGCCGCAGCCAACGCACGCACTGCAGACTCACGACCCGAACCGGGCCCGGAAACCCGGACATCGACCGAGCGCAGGCCGTGATCGCGGGCCATATTGGCCGCATTGATCGCCGCCTGCTGCGCCGCGAACGGAGTACCCTTCCGCGACCCGCGAAAGCCGAGCGAACCCGAACTCTTCCACGACAGCGTGTTGCCCTGGCCGTCGGTGATGGTCACGATGGTGTTGTTGAAGGTCGCCTGAATGTACACCAGACCGTACGGCACATTCTTGCGCTCGCGCTTCTTGAACTTCTTATTCTTGCCGGCAGCGGATTTCCCGGCGCCCTGTGCTGGCTTCGCCATGGCTACTTACCCGTCACTTTCTTCTTGCCGGTGATCGTGCCCTTGCGCGGACCCTTCCGTGTCCGGGCATTGGTGTGCGAACGCTGTCCGCGCGTGGGCAGGTTCCGCCGGTGGCGCAGGCCGCGATACGACTGAATGTCGATCAGCCGCTTGATATTCATCGAAACGTCTTTACGCAGATCGCCTTCGACCTGGCCCTCTTCTTCGATGATCTGGCGGATCCGGTTGACTTCGTCTTCTCCCAGGTCCTGGATCTTCTTGAACGGATCGACCTTCGCCGCCGTCAGAATCCGCAGAGCCCGGGGATTGCCGATGCCGTAGATATAAGTGAGCCCGATGCGTGCCTGCTTGTTGCGCGGCAGATCGACTCCAGCAACACGTGCCATATATTTCGTCCTCTTGGTAATTCCCGGCATCGCTGCCCGGAATAGTTATGCCCTTCCGTCTTCGGAAAAGCCGATTCGCAAATCGCAGCCCCCTAATCAGGAGACTTCAGGGTTCCTCGCAAGCCCGCTTCGACTAACTCGCCCCGTCTGGTCTTATCTTTTCAACTCAACCAGCCCGATTCACTTCGCAACCACGCACCCGCGCAGGAATTTAGCCCTGGCGCTGTTTATGCTTGGCGTTCTCACAAATCACCCGCACCACCCCGCGGCGGTGGATGACCTTACACTTGTCACAAA
The DNA here is from genome assembly GCA_965199205.1 of Acidisarcina sp. GTDB lineage: Bacteria > Acidobacteriota > Terriglobia > Terriglobales > Acidobacteriaceae > Acidisarcina. Next base: position 4,397,725 of record OZ240688.1, on the reverse strand, counting down.
TTTTCTTGACTGATGCACGAACCTTCATGAAAACAACTCCTGGCTGTTAGCTGTTCGCCTTCTAGCCTTCTACCTTGAGAGCACAATCGCCCGTCCCACAACAACCGCAGCTGAAAGCTGACGGCGAAGAGCTTTACTTATACCGGTAAACGATCCGTCCACGATTCAAGTCGTACGGACTCAACTCGATCGCAACCCGGTCCCCAGGAAGGATGCGAATAAAATTCTTTCGCATACGGCCGGAAACATGGGCCAGAACCTGGTGCTTATTTTCCAGCTCCACTTTGAACATCGCATTCGGCAGCGTCTCGACGACCACCGCCATTACTTCAATCGCGTCTTCCTTCGACAAACCGTATCCTGATTCCGCCCGCTCTCATCCGGCAGGCAAGGCTCTCGAACTTACTGCGTCAAAACCATTGCGCCCTGCTGAGTCACGGCCACCGTGTGCTCAAAATGAGCGCTCAAACTTCCATCTTCGGTCACTGCCGTCCATCCATCCTTCAACACCTGGACGCCCGGACCGCCGACATTCACCATCGGCTCGATCGCCAGCACCATACCCGGCCGGAGCTTCGTTCCTTGGCCCCGCCGTCCATAGTTCGGCACCTGAGGGTCTTCGTGCATGTGAGTCCCGATCCCATGACCCACAAAATCCCTCACCACGCTGAATCCATCGGCTTCGACCACTTCCTGCACCGCCGCCCCGATGTCCCCCAGGGTCGCACCCGGCCGGACAATCGCGATCGCACTCTGCAACGAAGCCTTGGTCACATCCAGCAGCCGCTTTGCCTGGTCAGAGATCCCTTCCCCAACCGCAACGGTGATCGCCGAGTCCCCGTAGTACCCGTCCACCACAACGCCGCAATCGATCGAGACGATATCTCCGTCGCGCAGCACCCGGCTCTTCGATGGAATACCGTGAACCACTTCCTCGTTCAGCGAAGTACACAGCACACACGGGTAACCGCGATACCCCTTGAATGCAGGCACCGCTCCCAATTCCTTCATTCTCGCTTCGGCCGCAGTCTCAAGATCCAGCGTCGTGGCTCCGGCTTTCACCAAGCCTCGCACCGTCTCGAGTACATCACGAACCACCCCGCCGCTGCGCCGCATCTTCTCGATCTCTTGCGGCGTCTTGATCAAAATCGCCATGATTGCCTTAGCTCCTCAACCGCTTCACTGCGGCAAGGATCCCGTCAGTCACAGCAGGCACCGGTTGATCGCCGTCCATGTCTTCCAGCCGGTGAAGCGCAGAATAATGCGCAACGACCGGGGCGGTTTGCTCTTCATAAGTGCGAAGACGCTCCGCAAAGACCACTTCGGTATCATCTGAGCGCCGCAACAGCAGCGTACCGTCCAGGTCGCAGAGCTCGTCAACTTTCGGCGGCTGCAGGTAGACGTTATAAATACTTCCGCAGACAGGACAGTTGCGCCGGCCGGTGACTCGACGCACTAAATGAGTGTAATCGACTTTGAGTCGAATCGCAACTACCGGCAGCCATCCGGTCAACCCGGCAAGATGCGTATCCAGCCACTCTGCCTGCCCCAGCGTTCTCGGAAATCCATCCAGGATAAAACCGCGCCGGCAATCGGGAAAAGCCAACCGCACGGCCACCATTTCATTGACCAGGCCGTCCGGAACCAGTTCGCCCCGGTTCATCACCGCCTTGGCCTTCAATCCCAGCCCCGTCTCGGCGGCGACGTTAGTACGGAGAAGGTCGCCGGTCGATATTTGCGGAATCTCCCACAGCGCCATCACGCTCTTCGCCTGGGTTCCCTTGCCCGCTCCAGGCGGCCCGATCAGCAGGATCGGTCCGGGCAGGAAGCTGGTCTTGACCTCAGTCCTGTCGGCGAGGTCGGAGGTCTGCGTACCCACTTACCAGGACCGCCTTCCGCGGGTCCGGCTGCTGCTCGAAAAGCCTTCGTAATGGCGCATGATCAACTGCGACTCGACCTGGTTCGCCGTGTCCATCGCCACGCCCACCACGATCAGCAGGGATGTGCCGCCAAAGTAAAAGTTCAGGTTCAATCCATGCGTGACCCATGTCGGCAGACGCTCAAAGAACGGCCCTACCAGCCACAAATCGTTCAAGTGGATTCCGCTGATCAGGATCTGCGGGATCAGCGAAATAATAATGAGATAAATAGCGCCGACCAGCGTGATTCGCGTCAGCACATCATTGATAAAATCCGAGGTGCGCTTGCCCGGCCGAATCCCGGGAATGAAGCCGCCATACTTGCGCATATTATCCGCGATATCGTCCGGACGAAAGACGATTGAGATATAGAAATACGCGAAGAAAATGATCATCACGATGTAGATCAGCTCATACCACGGCTCACCCGGCCTTAAACCTTCAAAAAGGCGCGTCAGAAAGCCGCTGTTCCGCACCACGCCGAAGTTCGCGAAGAGAATCGGCGCAGAGAGCACGGAGGCGGCAAAGATCACCGGCATCACTCCGCCGGAGTTCACCTTTAGCGGCAGGTGCGTCGACTGTCCGCCCATCAGGCGGCGGCCAACGATCCGTTTTGCATACTGCACCGGAATCCGGCGTTCACTCCGTTCCACATAGACGATGAAAGCGACGATCGCCACCATCACCGCCACCAGCAGGATGATCGCCGGTACCGTAAACGCACCGAATGCCTGGGTCCTCGCCTTCTCCACCAGGTCTGCGATCCCATGCGGCAGGCCAACGACGATACCCGCAAAAATCAACAGACTCATCCCGTTGCCGATGCCGCGATCGGTAATCTGTTCGCCCAGCCACATGATGAAGGCCGTCCCCGTGGTCAGCGTCAGCACCGTCATCAGGATGAAGCCGACCCCGGGATTGATCACAAAGGGAACACCGCCCGATCCGCGATTCAGGGCCACGGCGATAGCAAACGACTGGAAGATCGCCAGCACCACCGTCGTATATCGCGTCCACTGGGTGATCTTCCGGCGGCCGACTTCGCCTTCCTTCTGCAACCTTGCCAGCGGCTCATACACCACCGTCAGCAGCTGGAAGATGATCGACGCGGTGATATACGGCATGATGCCGAGGGCAAATACGGTAAGCCGGCGAAGGTTGCCGCCGGAAAACATATCCACCAGGCCCAGAGCGCTTCCGCCCTGCTGGTTAAAGAACTGCGCCAGCACCTGCGGGTTGACTCCCGGGGTCGAGATAAAGCTCCCCAGCCGGTAGACCGCAAGCAGGCCGAGCGTAAACAGGACCCGCTTACGCAGATCCGGCACGCGGAAGATATTTGTCAGCTTCTCAAGCATAGGTGTCAATACTTCCAACGACTGGGTGACCGGGACAAACGCGAATCTCTATCCCCGCTTTCGCGGGGACAGGAGGAGGAATCAGGCCGCTTCGCCAATCAGAATGGCCTTGCCGCCGGCCTTCTCGATCTTTTCCTGGGCAGCCTTCGAGAACTTGTGCGCATGCACCGTGATCGCGGTCGTCAACTCGCCCGTCGCGAGCACCTTGATCAACTCGTTGCGCTTCTTCAGCAGCCCGCGAGAGACCAGCTTCTCGACCGTCAGCTCGGCCTCACCCAACTCGGCGATCCGGTCCAGGTTGAGAACGGTATATTCCGTGCGGAAGATATTCGTAAATCCACGCTTGGGCAGGCGGCGATGCAACGGCATCTGGCCGCCCTCAAAACCACGCATCATGCGCGAGCCGGAACGCGACCGCTGTCCCTTGTGTCCGCGTGTGGAGGTCTTGCCCATGCCCGAGCCCATACCGCGGCCCACGCGCTTCTTATTGCTGTTCGCCTTCTTCGGCGCCCGTAGATTCGACAGATTTGTCGGCATTTTTCTTCCTCGCTCAACGCCGGCTGGCTTTTTATCCAACCGACTCGCTTTCTATTGTGGCAACGACTCTGCCATTGTACTGCGCCCCGGAGCGCGCCCTCGCCTGAACCGCTAGCCTACGATCCTGACCAGGTGCGGAATCCTCTTGACCATTCCGCGAACCGAGGCCGTATCTTCGCGCTCCACAATCTGGTTCAACCGGGTAAAGCCGAGTCCCTTGACGACACTCTTGTGCTTCACCGGGGTGCAGATCATCGAACGAAAATATTGGATCTTGATCATTGCTTTTGTCTCTGCCATCGCTAGAGCTCCTCAACTGTCTTGCCACGCATCAGCGCCACATCCGCCTTGTTGCGCAACTGGATCAGCGCGTCGAACGTCGCCTTGATCACATTGTGCGGATTGGCGCTGCCCAGGCTCTTGGTCAGCACATTCTGCACGCCCGCCGAAGTCATCACCGCGCGCACCGCGCCGCCGGCGATCACGCCCGTACCGTCGGGAGCCGGCTTCAGCAGCACCTGTCCCGATCCATAACGGCCCAGCACCTGGTGCGGAATCGTCGACTCGGTCAGGTTCACATGATGAAGGTTCTTCTTGGCCGACTCGATGCCCTTGCGGATCGCCTGCGGCACTTCCTTCGCCTTACCCGAACCATACCCGACCACCCCGGCCGATGGATCGCCTATCACTACCAGCGCCGCGAACGACATGTTCTTGCCGCCCTTTACCACCTTGGTGACGCGGTTGATGGCCACGACCTGGTCCTTCAGGTTGTATTGCCCGGCATCCAATTTCTTCTTAAGCATTGCCATTCGCTTCCGATTCCTTCTGGCCGGCAGCCTGCCGCGCCCAACACTTTAAAAATCTAAACCAGACTCGCGTGCCGCATCGGCCAGCGCCTTGATGCGCCCGTGATACAGATAACCGCCGCGATCGAAGACCACCTTCTTGATGCCCTTCTCCCGCGCCCGCTCGGCAATCAACTTGCCGACTTCCTTGGCGGAAGCAATGTTGCCGCCGGTCTTGATCTTCGCCTGGACGGTCGACGCCGAAACCAGCGTCACCCCCTGCGAATCATCGATCACCTGCACATAGATGTGGTTCAACGAGCGGTACACATTCAGTCGCGGACGCACCGGCGTCCCCTGCATCTTTGCCCGGATGCGGTCATGGACGCGTTGCCGGATCTCGTTTCTTTTTCTCTGCGGAATCATCGTGTCTTCCTTCCTAAAAGCGGAGCCGCCCTACGGCCCCGTTCGGTAAACAGCTCTTCACTTTACGCTTTATCGCCGCGTTCGTTACACCTTGCGTCTTGCCCCCATCGAGCAAAAAGCTGGCGGCGAGAGGTTAACTCTCTTATTTCGCGCCTGTCTTGCCGACCTTCTTCTTCAGCTTCTCATCCGCATAGCGGACGCCCTTGTTCTTGTAAGGGTCGGGCTTGCGCAGCGACCGCATATCGGCAGCCACCTGGCCCACCTTCTGCCGGTCGATGCCGCTGACCGTGATCCGCGTCTGCTTCGGATCGATCACCGCCGTGATGCCGGTAGGCAGCACAAACTCGATCGGATGCGAATACCCCAACGTGAAGACCACCGTGTTCTTGCCCTTCAACTCCACACGATAGCCGATGCCGACAATATCCAGGTCCTTCGACCAGCCCTTGGTGACGCCCTCGACCGCATTCGATACCAGCGCCCGGGTCAGCCCGTGGATCGCCGCCTGCGAATCGTTATCGCGCGAAGCGATGATGAAGCCGTCCTGCGTCTCGAGCTTGATTCCCGAAGGAATCGGCTGTTCGACCTTGCCCTTGGGCCCTTCGACCACGATCAGGTTTCCCAGCACGGTGTACTTCACACCAGCGGGAAGCGGAATCGGTTTCTTTCCAATACGCGACATGTTTCTTCACCCTTCACGGCTTGCGAGTCCCGAAAGCTTTTTACTTCAGCCTCTCGTTCCACTGCAGCCCTATGGCCTTCAGCCACATAATTCCGTTCTTGCACGGCTCTTGCGCCCAAAAGGGCGCATCCCGCCGACACGCGTAGTGTCACCAGACTTCGCAGAGAATCTCGCCGCCAACACGCTCCCGGCGCGCTTGCCGCCCGGTCATGACGCCCCGAGGGGTGGTCATGATGCTGATACCCAGTCCGCCCTGGACACGCTTGATCTCGTCCCGGCCGACATACACGCGGCACCCCGGACGCGAAACCCGCGCCAGATCTCGAATAGCCGCCTCGTTGTTGGCGCCATACTTCAGGTAAACCCGCAGCACTGCGCGACCCTCTTCCTCGGCAGCCTTGTAATTGGCGATGTAGCCCTCTTCCTTGAGGATGCGGGCAATCTCCGTCTTCAGCTTCGAAGCGGGAACATCAAGCTTCTGGTGACGCGCACGGATCGAATTGCGGATGCGGGTCAGAAAATCTGCTACTGGATCGGTCAAACTCATCGTCTCTCCTTCATCCCCCGTTCGCTCCGTGATCTACGGAGAACCAGCGGGAATGTCTCTGGCGCCCAGGCGGGTCCTCTTGCCCGGCGCCCCAACTCAATTCAACTTACCAGGACGACTTGGTGACGCCTGGAATATCGCCGCGCAGCGCCAGCCCGCGGAAGCAGAGGCGGCACATCCCGAACTTGCGCATATACGCGCGCGGCCGGCCACAGAGCTTGCAACGGTTGTGCTGGCGCGATGAAAACTTGGGTTTGCGGGCGTCCTTCACCCTCTTCGCTGTAGTTGACATGCTTCCTCTTGTCCTTGATCTTCAATCTTCAATCTTGGCGTTGCCGCCAAGTGTCACTCTGCCCCACATCCTCGAGAGCAGCGCCGGTTCCACCACAACTCCGCGCTACGCAGCCGCCCGGAATGGGATGCCAAACTGCCGCAACAATGCCCGCGCCGCATTGTCATCGGCAGCCGTCGTCACGATCGTAATGTTCATTCCCTTCAGCTTGTCGACCTTCGAGTAGTCGATCTCGGCAAAGATCAGCTGATCGCGAACCCCGATCGTATAATTGCCGCGGCCGTCGAAACTCTTGGTCGAGACCCCTTTGAAATCCCGGACCCGGGGCAGAGCCACCGAGATGAGCCGGTCGAGAAACTCGTACATCGTGTCGCCGCGCAACGTCACCATCGCCCCGATCGGCATCCCCTCGCGCAGCTTAAAGGCGGCAATCGACTTCTTCGCGCGCGTCGTGACCGGCTTCTGTCCCACAATCAACGCTAGGTCGTTGACTAGCGGATCGAGCATCTTCGCGTTCTGGGTCGCTTCGCCCAGCCCCATGTTGACCACAATCTTCTCCAGCCGCGGCACCGCCATCGGGTTGGTCAGGCCAAGCTCCTTCTGGAGCGCCGGCTTCAATTCGGTCAGATATCGTTCTTTCAGTCTCGCTGCCATCTCGTCTCTTCCATTTCTCACGGTCTCGGATTGATTACCGTTGCGTGAATGTTGCACTACGCCGAAGGCGTAGTCGACCGTACGCGTAGCGCCGCAGGACTACTTCTTTTTGCCCTTGGTCTCGATTACCTGGTCGCACTTCTTGCAGACGCGGACCTTCTTGTCGCCCTCGAACTTGTGCCCTACCCGGCTCGGCCCGCAGTTCGGGCAGACCAGCATCACGTTCGAGATATTGATCGGCGCTTCCTGCTCCGCAATCCCACCCTTGATGTTCTTCTGCGGATTGGGCCGCATATTCTTCTTCACGACGTGGACGTGCTCGACCAGCACCTTGTTCTTGTCCGGAATCACGCGCAGTACGCGCCCCTGCTTGCCGCGATCGCTTCCGGCGATGACTTCGACCTTGTCGTTGCGCTGTATGTTCAAACCTGGCATAACCTGTCCTTTACTCGTACTCGGGGCCGCTCGGAACTAGATGACTTCCGGCGCCAGCGAAACAATCTTCAGAAACTTCTTCTCGCGCAGCTCGCGGGCCACCGGCCCGAAGACACGCGTCCCTACCGGCTCGCCGGCATCGTTGATCAGCACCGCGGCGTTCTCGTCAAAGCGAATGTATGTCCCGTCCCGGCGGCGATACTCCTTATGCGTCCGGACAATGACCGCTTTCACAACTTTGCCCTTCTTTACCTGGCCATCGGGCGAAGCTTCCTTCACCGCGGCGGTGACAACATCGCCAAGACCGGCCTTCTTGCCGCTCGATCCGCCCAGCGGAAGAATTACCTGAAGCTTGCGCGCGCCGGAGTTGTCGGCCACCGCCAGCATGGTCCTCATCTGTACTGCCATCTTCGTCTCCCTCTCGCCCGGCCCGAACCGGCCGCCAGCCTTACCTAAGCCTGAAACTCGTGAAACCTACGCCTGCGCAGCCTTCGCTGCCGCCGCCGCTTCTTCGGCCTGCGCCAGGGCCGAACGGCGGACGATCTCTTCCAGCTGCCAGCGCTTCAGCTTGCTGAGCGGCCGCGTCTCGCGTATCCGGACCACATCGCCGACCCGCGCCGAGTTCTGCTCGTCATGCGCGTAGAACTTCTTGTTGGTCTTCATTACCCGCTTGTACTTCGGGTGGGCCTTGCGCATCTCGATCTCGACCACGATCGTCTTCTGCATCTTGGTCGATACTACGTTGCCGACCTTCTCATTCCGGCGCGCCTGTTTCTCAGCCGCTGCGGGAACTGCCTTCGTGGCTTCGCCTGCATTTGTTTCTGTCATAACCTAGCGAGCCCCCTTCGACTTCTTGCTCTTCTTTGCCGGTGCCGACGGCTCGCTCTTCGGAGCGGCGCCATGCACGCCCAGCGCACGTTCGCGGGCGATCGTCTGGATGCGGGCCACATCCTTGCGCAGTTCGCGCACCTTCTTCACGCCCTCGTTCTGCCCCAGCTTCATCTGAAAGCGCAGCCGGAACAGTTGCTCGGCGGCCTGGCGCTCCTGCTCCACCAGCTCCCCGTCGCTCAGATTGCGGATCTTTTCGGTTTCCATCGCTTCTCTCTTCTCGCTCGAATCTTCGTCACGCCCAAACCGTCTCCAGCCGGACGCCTGACTTACTTGGCCGCAACCACGACCTTGGCGTCATGGCGCTGCACGAACTTGGTCTTTAACGGCAGCTTGTGCGAAGCCAGCCGCATCGCTTCCTGCGCGACCTCCGCCGACACGCCCTCCATCTCAAAGAGCAGCTTGCCCGGGCGGCAGACCGCGACCCAGTGGTCCGGCGCCCCCTTGCCCTTGCCCATACGAGTTTCCGCCGGCTTCTTGGTTACTGGCTTGTCCGGGAAGACCCGCAGCCAGATCTTGCCGCCGCGCTTGATAAAACGTGTCATCGCGATACGGCTGGCCTCGATCTGGCGGTCAGTAATGTAGCCGCACTCCATGACCTTCAGGCCAAAGTCGCCAAACGACAGCTCCGCGCCGCGCCACGCCTTGCCCTTCATCCTTCCGCGCTGCTGCTTGCGGAACTTCACCTTCTTTGGCATCAACATAACGAATACCTGGCCTTTAGCTGCTAGCTCTTAACCGAGCATGATTTTACAAACCGCAAAGCTGTCGCTACAAGCCGAATGCCAGTAGCTGAAAGCTGCTCCTAAAATACCGACGTGCCCAGCTCCTTCGGCTGTCGGCGCTTCTGCTCGTAGATATCTCCACGATAGATCCAGGTCTTCACGCCGATAATTCCATAAGTCGTGTGCGCCTCGGAGAAACCGTAATCGATATCCGCGCGTAGCGTATGCAGCGGCAGACGGCCCTGCAGGTACCACTCCGAACGCGCAATCTCGTTGCCGTTCAAGCGGCCCGAAACCCTGACCTTGATGCCCTTGCAGCCAAAGCGAAGCGCCGAATCGACCGACTTGCGCATCGCGCGCCGGAAGCCAACCCGCTTCTCCAGCTGCAACGCAATATTTTCCGAGACCAGCTGCGCGTCGAGCTCCGGCTTGTTCACTTCCAGAATATCGATGAACACGTCGCGGTTCGTCCGCTTTTGGAGCTCCAGCTTCAACTTGTCGATCTCCGCGCCCTTGCGCCCGATCACGATGCCGGGACGCGCGGTGCGGATGATCAGTCGCAGCTTGTTGCCCGGGCGCTCGATCTCGACCGAACTCACGCCCGCCGCCTTGAGCTTCTCCTTGAGTTCCTTCTTCAAGTTGACGTCTTCAATCAGCAGCTTGTCGTAATCGCGCTCCACAAACCAGCGCGACTTCCACGGCTTGTTCACTCCGAGCCGAAATCCGTAAGGGTGGACTTTCTGTCCCATAGTTTCCTCTTGATCCTTTGACTACTACCAACCAACCGTACTCAATCGCTCTACTGACTCACCGTACTGAATCTCTGCCCTGAGGGAACAAGCAACGGTACTTGCCTTACCCGGCCGGCCTACTTCGCCGAGGTCGCCTTCTTATTCCAGTTCTTGCTCTTGACCGCGCCCGTCTTCACCGCTGCCTTCTTGGCCGGTTTCTTCAACCCGCGCTTCCTTGCCGGAAGCGCCGAGCCCTCGCCCACCGTCTCGACCAGGCCGGCCGTCTTCCGCTCGGCGACCGAGATCACGATGTGCGACAGGCGGCGCTGGTACCGGTACGCCCGGCCCATCGGCGCCGGCCGGATACGCTTCATCCGCGGACCATCGTTGGCCACTGCAGTCTTGACGTACAGGTTATCGACGTCCACATCCAGGCCCTGTTCCTCGCTCAGGTAGTTGGCGTTCTGCACCGCCGAACGCAGCACCTTCTCGACCAGCGGCGCAACACCCTTCTTGGTGAACATGACGGTGTTGATCGCCTCTTCCACCTTGCGGCCCTTGATCAACTCCAGTACCAGCCGCGCCTTCTGCGGCGACACGCGCTGGAACCTGGCCTCGGCCCGAAACTCTCTCGTATCCAATTGCATGGCTTACCTTCTCTGTCCCGCAGCCTTGAGGCTGCGGAAAAATATCGAACTACCGCGGCTTGGCCGACGACTCCGAAGCCTTGGCCGAGTGGCCCTTGAATGTACGTGTCGCCGAGAACTCACCCAGCTTGTGGCCGACCATATTCTCCGTCACATACACAGGAATGAACTTCTTCCCGTTATGCACCGCAATCGTATGCCCCACAAAGTCCGGATGGATCGTCGAACGGCGCGACCAGGTCTTCACGACCTTCTTATCGCCCGCCTGGTTCAGCGCCTCGATCTTTACCGTAAGGTGGGTGTCGATGAATGGACCCTTCTTTGTCGAACGTGCCATAACTCTGTCAGCTCCTAGCTATCAGCCTTTAGCTTCTAGCTTCTAGTCCGTACCACACAATCCGTGCCGCCCCGTTCATGCCCATAGCTGAGAGCTACAAGCTAAGAGCGCTTACTTCTTCGCGCGGCTCACGATGAACGCGTCGGTCCGCTTGTTGTTCCGAGTCTTATAACCACGCGTCGGCTGGCCCCACGGGGTCACCGGATGCCGGCCGCCCGAGGTCTTGCCCTCGCCGCCGCCGTGCGGGTGATCGACCGGGTTCATCGAGACGCCGCGGTTCGACGGCCGGATACCCTTCCAGCGGTTCCGTCCAGCCTTGCCGATCGAGACATTCTCGTGATCGGTATTGCCCACCTGCCCGATTGTCGCCATGCATGCCACCAGCACCTTGCGCGTCTCGCCCGAGGGCAGCTTCAGCAACGCATAGTCGCCTTCCTTGGCAATCAACTGCGCCGATGAACCAGCCGAGCGCACCATCTGCGCACCCTTGCCCGGCCGCAGCTCGACATTATGCACCGTCGTCCCGGCGGGAATGTTCTGCAGCGGCAACGCATTGCCGATCAGAATATCCGCCTCCGGCCCGGAGGTAATCACCTGGCCCACCTTCAGCCCGACCGGCTGCAGGATGTAGCGCTTCTCGCCGTCCGCATAGCTGATCAACGCGATGCGTGAAGAACGGTTCGGGTCATATTCAATCGTCGCCACCTTGCCCGGTATCCCGAACTTGTCGCGCTTGAAGTCGATCAGCCGCAGCTTCTGCTTGTGGCCGCCGCCATGGTGGCGGACGGCGATCCGGCCCGTATTGGCGCGGCCGCCTGTACGCTGCTTCACTGCCAGCAGCGGCTTGTGCGGCTTATCGGTCGTCAGGTCGTCGTTGACCAGCGTCGTCTTGAAGCGCAGTGTCGGGGTCGTCGGTCGATATGTCTTGATCGGCATCGTTATTCTCTCTAGCCGCTAGCTCTTAGCCGCTAGCCTTTAGCCCGATTCAATCTGGGCGATTGCTTCTTTTGGTCCCCGCTAAAAAACTAAACCTCATAGCGGAACTCTGTTTCCTACAGGCTGTTCACGTATTCCGGCATCTTCTCCCCGGCCTTCAGGCGCACATACGCCTTCTTCCAGTCCGGGCGAAAACCGGAAAACTTGCCCCGGCGCCGCTCTTTACCCACGTAATTCGCGGTGCGTACTCCGGAAACCTTCACCTTGAAGAGCGCTTCCACGGCCTGCTTCACCGCGGTCTTGGTCGCATCCGCGGCTACTTCAAAGACCAGCGTGTTCTCGGTCTCTTTTACGCCTAGGCCCTTTTCAGTAATCACCGGGCGGCGAATCGTCGTATAGGTCGTCGTCATTTAAGCTACCTCCGCCTGCGCTGCCGCCAGCCGGCGCTTCGATACCGTCTTCTTGAGCGACTCCTGCAACCTCTCGATCGCCGAACGCGAAAAGATCGCGCGCTCGTATCGCAACAGATCGTAAGGATGCACTTCCGTCGTCAGCACCAACTCCACATTCTTTAGATTGCGCGCGCCCAGGTAGAGCTTCTCGCTCAGCGCCTGTCCGCTCTCGACGATCAGCGTCGTCCGCTTGGCCTCGAGCTTATCGAGCGCCGCGCGATAGAGCTTCGACTTCGGCTCGCTCAGCTCCAGGCTCTCGACGATCGTCAGCTTGCCGTCGGCCAGCTTGGCGGCCAGCGCCGCTCGCAGCGCGCCCAGGACCTTCTTCCGCGGAAACGCATAGTCATACGAACGCGGCTGCGGCCCGTGTACCGTTCCACCATGGCGCCACAATGGCGACCGGATCGAGCCCACGCGCGCCCGTCCCGTACCCTTCTGCTTCCACAACTTCTTGCCTGCGCCCGAGACCAGCTTCTTGTTCTTGGTCGCGGCCGTTCCCTGGCGCAGCGCGGCGCGATAGTGCTTGACCGCCTCCCAGAGCAACGCCTCGTTCGCCTGGCTCGGCCCGAAGACTTCTTCGGCCAGCTCGATCGAGCCTACCTTCTGTCCGCCGAAATCCACTACATCTACATTTGCCATCGTTTGTCTCTTTCAGCCTGAGAGAAGTAACTCGCCTCAGCTTCAAATCTCGGTCCGTGAATCCTGCGCGAAAACGCGCTTGCCTGGACAGCCACTCCCGGCCAGTTTTACTTCTTCTTGCCGCCCTTGGCCGGAGCCTTGCCTGCCTGCGCCTTCTTCGATGCCTTCAACGGATCGACCGTACCCGAACCGCCAAAGCCGCGGCGCTCGCGCGGAGGAGCCTTCGACTTCGAGATCAACACATACCCGTCCCGTGGTCCCGGAACCGCGCCCTCGACCATCAACAGGTTCTCGTCGAGATCGATCCCGCGAATCCGCAGGTTGCGCACCGTCACCTTCTCCGCTCCCATATGCCCGGGCATTCTCTGCCCGGGAAAGACACGCGACGGGAACGAAGAAGCTCCGATCGAACCCTGCACCTGGAACATATGTCCGTGCGACTTGGGGCCGCCGCCAAAACCATGCCGGCGAATCACGCCCGCGAAGCCGCGGCCCTTGCTGGTGCCGCTGACGTCGACATACTTGTCATCGGAGAAGATGTCAACCAGGACTTTGTCGCCGGCCTTGACCTTGCCATTGCCGCTCTCGCCGCCTTCGGCAACCTCCCCGGTACTCACCAGGACTTCAACCGGCACTTCCTTCACCAGCTTCACCGGAGGAACGTTATTCTTGGCAAAGTGCCCGGCCTGCGCCTTGTTCACCTTCGAGCTCTTCACAAACTCGATCAAGCCGATTTGGGCCGAGTCATACCCGTCCCGGGCCAGCGTCTTCAACTGTGTAATGACACAAGGGCCAGCCTGCAGGACGGTGATGGGATGGACCTCCCCACGCTCGTCGAACACCTGCGTCATGCCGATCTTCTTGCCTAAAATCCCTGTTACCGCCATCGTTTCTCCTCCTCATCATGCCCACTTCCGCAGGCACTGCCGGCGCCTAATTGCTTGTAGCCGTCTGCGCCCGGAGGGCGCAATTTCCTGGACGGCCTGGTCCTACTTCTCGAAAGCCTTTATCTCGACATCGACGCCCGCCGGAAGATCCAGCTTCATCAAGGCATCGACCGTCTGCTGGGTCGGCTCGAGAATATCGATCAGCCGCTTGTGCGTGCGGATCTCAAACTCCTCGCGCGACTTCTTATCCACGTGCGGCGAACGTAGCACGTTGTAACGGTTACGCACTGTGGGCAGCGGAATCGGCCCCGCTACCTGCGCTCCGGTCCGCTTCGCCGTGTCGACGATCTCGCCTGTCGAAGTATCGAGAACGCGATAGTCGTAAGCCTTGAGCCGAATTCTTATTCTTTGTCCTACCATGTCAAGCTTCCTTTAACCCGGCCGGCAAGCCAACCTTACGCTGGCTTACCGGCTCGCCCACTTACTCGGCCGCACGGAGTGCGGCGCTGGCTTACTTGATAATCTCCGAGATCGTGCCGGCGCCGACGGTACGTCCGCCTTCGCGGATTGCAAACCGCAGGCCCTTTTCCATCGCGACCGGCGTATGCAGCGTAATCTCCAGCTGCACATTGTCGCCCGGCATCACCATCTCCGTACCCTCCGGCAGCTTCGCCGTTCCGGTCACGTCCGTCGTGCGGAAGTAGAACTGCGGGCGGTACCCGTTAAAGAACGGAGTGTGCCTTCCGCCTTCTTCCTTCGACAACACGTAAATCTCGCCCTTGAACTGGGTGTGCGGCTTGATCGATCCCGGCTTCGCCAGCACCATCCCGCGCTCCACATCTTCCTTCGCAATGCCGCGCAGCAAAAGTCCGGCATTGTCGCCGGCCAGGCCTTCATCCAGCTGCTTCTTGAACATCTCGACGCCGGTCACGACCGTCTTGCGAGTATCCCGGAACCCGACAATCTCGGCCTCCTCGCCCACCTTCACCTTGCCCCGCTCGATACGGCCGGTCACCACCGTGCCCCGCCCCGAGATCGAAAAAATATCCTCGATCGGCATCAGAAACGGCTGGTCGATCGCCCGCGCCGGCAGCGGAACATAGCTGTCGACCGCCGCCATCAGCTCGTCGATCTTCGCCTCCCACTCCGCCTCGCCATTCAACCCGCCCAGAGCCGAGCCGCGAATCACCGGCACATCGTCGCCCGGAAAATCGTACTTCGACAACAACTCCCGCACTTCCATCTCGACCAGGTCGATCAACTCCGGGTCGTCCACCGCATCGCACTTGTTCAGAAAAACCACCAGGCTCGGTACGCCGACCTGGCGCGCCAGCAGCACATGCTCCTTGGTCTGCGGCATCGGCCCGTCGGTCGCCGCAACCACCAGAATGCCGCCATCCATCTGCGCCGCCCCGGTGATCATGTTCTTGATGTAATCGGCGTGCCCCGGGCAGTCGACGTGCGCATAGTGACGGTTGCCCGTCTCGTACTCGACATGCGCGGTCGCGATCGTGATCCCGCGCTCCCGCTCTTCCGGAGCGTTGTCGATCGTATCGAACGAACGAAACTTGATATTCGGGTTGTGCTTGGACAACACCTTCGTGATCGCCGCCGTCAACGTCGTCTTGCCGTGATCGATGTGACCGATCGTCCCAACGTTCACATGCGGCTTCGAACGGTCAAACTTCTCCTTCGCCATCTCGTCCCCTTATTTCCCTTACTCGTGAATTCCTAGCTACTGCGTTCGTGGTCGCCGGACCAACTAGCTCCAGGCCCGATCTAATACTGGACTGACTAACTCGCTATCTTCAAACCGAAGTCACTTGCCCTGGCTGCGCCCGATAATCTCGTCTGAGATCATTCGCGGCGCCTCTTCGTAATGGGCGAACTGCATACTATAAGAAGCGCGCCCCTGGGTCGAGGAGCGGATGTCGTTCACGTAACCGAACATCTCCTTGAGCGGCACCATCGCCTTGATCACCTGTGAACCACCCAGATGCTCCATGCCCTCGATGCGCCCGCGCCGGGAATTGATATCGCCGATAATCGTACCCATATGCTCTTCGGGCACCGTGACCTCGACCGCCATCATCGGCTCGAGCAGCACCGGGCTGGCCTTCCTGGCCGCTTCCTTGAACGCCATCGATCCGGCGATCTTGAATGCCATTTCATTCGAATCGACATCGTGATAGCTGCCGTCATACAGCACGGCCTTGAAATCGACCAGCTCGTATCCGGCCAGCACGCCGCCATGCAGCGCTTCGCGGATTCCCTGTTCGGTCGGCTTGATGTATTCCTTCGGAACGACACCGCCCCTGATCTCGTTGACGAACTCAAAACCCTTACCCTGCTCATTCGGCTCAAGGCGGATCTTGACGTGGCCGTAATTGCCCGAACCGCCGGTCTGGCGGATGTACTTGCCCTCCGCCTCGGCGATCTTGCGGATCGTCTCGCGGAACGCCACCCGCGGCTCGCCGACATTCGCCTCGACCTTGTGCTCCCGCTTCATGCGGTCAACCAGGATCTCGAGATGCAGTTCGCCCATGCCGCTGATGATCGTCTGGCCGGATTCTTCATCGGTCCGCACCTTGAAGGTGGGGTCCTCATCGGCGAGCTTGGCCAGCGCCATACCCATCTTTTCCTGGTCGGCCTTGGTCTTCGGCTCGATCGCCACCGAGATGACGGTGTCCGGGAACTTGATCGCCGACAGCGCGACAGGATCGTTCGGCGAGCACAGCGTATCGCCGGTCTTCAATTCCTTCAGCCCAACACAGGCGCAGATGTCGCCGGCATAGATCTCGGTAATGTCCTCGCGCTTGTTGGCGTGCATCTTCACCAGGCGGCCGATGCGTTCGGTCTTCCCGGTTCGGGGATTCAACACCGTGTCGCCGGTCCTCAGATGGCCGGAGTAAAGCCGGATAAAACCAAGCTTGCCGAAAGGATCGTTGATCGTCTTGAAACCCAGGCAGGAGAAGGGCGCATCGTCCTTGGCCTCGCGCACAATCGATTTTTCCGGATCGTCCGGATCGATGCCGATCACGGGAGGAACATCGAGCGGGCTGGGCAGGTAATCGACCACCGCGTCGAGCAGCGTCTGCACACCCTTGTTCTTAAATGCCGTTCCGCAAAGCACCGGGAAGACCTTCATCGCGATCGTCGCGCCGCGTAGCGCCTTCTTCAGTTCGGCGGCCGTCGGGGTCTCGCCTTCGAGGAACTTGTGCAGCATGTCGTCGTCGTTCTCGGCGACCGACTCAACCAGTTGCATGCGAAAAGCTTCCGCCTTCTTCAGCAGGCTCTCCGGAATCTCTTCCACGTCGTACTTCGCGCCCATGGTTTCGTCGTGCCACAGGATCGCTTTCATCTCGATCAGATCGATCACGCCCTTGAAATTGGCCTCGGCGCCGATCGGGATCTGGATCGCTACCGGACGCGCGCCCAGCCGCTTGCGGATGGTCTCAATGACATGCTCGAAGTCCGCGCCGGCCTTGTCCATCTTGTTGACGAAACAGATCCGGGGGACCTTATACTTATCGCCCTGCCGCCACACCGTCTCCGATTGCGGCTGCACGCCCGAAACGGAATCGAACAGCGCCACCGCGCCATCCAAAACCCTCAAAGAGCGCTCCACCTCGGCGGTGAAATCCACGTGGCCCGGGGTATCGATAATATTGATGCGAATGTCTTTCCAGGTGCAAGTCGTCGCCGCGGAGGTGATCGTGATCCCGCGCTCCTGCTCCTGCTCCATGTAATCCATGGTCGCCGTGCCTTCATGCACTTCGCCGATCCGGTGCGTGATCCCGGTATAAAACAGGATGCGCTCGGTGGTCGTCGTCTTCCCGGCGTCGATGTGCGCCATGATTCCGATATTGCGGCAACGGTTTAGAGGTACTTGACGCGGCACTTTGAATCTCTCACTCTCGCAGGCCGTGGCCTGCCTTGACTTGCTCTTTAATCTACCCGCCGCCACTCCGGCAAGCTCGCCCCGGCCGGGGCCGGCAACGGACTACGAAAACCTGTTCTGCGGGAAAGCTCTTCCCTACCAGCGATAATGCGCAAAGGCCTTATTGGCTTCGGCCATGCGGTGAATGTCTTCCTTCTTCTTCATCGCCGCGCCCCGGCCATTGGCCGCGTCGAGCAGCTCGTTGGTCAACTTGTCGACCATGCCTTTTTCGCCCCGCGCCCGGCCATAGTTCACCAGCCAGCGGATCGCGAGCGAGGTACGCCGCTCCGGGTTGACTTCGATCGGCACCTGGTAGTTCGCGCCACCCACACGCCGGCTCTTGACCTCGAGCAGCGGCTTGCAGTTCTCAACCGCTTTCTTAAAGAGCTTCAGCGCCTCGTCTCCGCCGCGCGACTCGAGGTTCGTCATCGCCTCGTAGAAGATGTTCTGCGCGGTCGACTTCTTGCCGCCCCACATCATCGAGTTGACAAACTTCGTCACCAGCGTCGAGTTGTACACGGGGTCGGCTGCGACTTCCCGTTTCGCGATATGACCTTTTCTCGGCATAGTTCCCTTATCTCAAAACTGTCTGCTGCAAAACTTATTTGGCCGCGGCCTTGGGACGCTTCGCGCCATATTTCGACCGGCTCTGCTTGCGGTTGGCGACGCCGACCGAATCGAGCGTTCCCCGTACCACGTGATAGCGAACACCCGGCAGGTCCTTCACACGGCCCCCGCGGATCAGCACGATCGAGTGCTCTTGCAGGTTGTGGCCGATGCCTGGAATGTAGGTGGTCACTTCGATCCCATTGGTGAGCTTGACGCGCGCAACCTTGCGCAGCGCCGAGTTTGGCTTCTTCGGGGTCTGCGTATACACGCGGGTGCATACTCCGCGCCGCTGTGGCGAACCCTGCAACGCCGGGCTGGCCGTCTTGTATCGCGGCGCAGTACGGCCCTTCCGGACTAATTGGCTAAATGTCGGCAACGCTCAACTCCTCAAAACCCAGTCAAAACAAACCCAGTCAAAACTTGCGCCCGGGCTCGCGCGGAATCAACCCGCAATCTACCCAGGAACGCTTCAAACCCATACATTCTGCCGCGCCAGCGATGGCGCAAAACAGCCGTACCCAACCCGTGAACTAAAACCACGACGGTGGCCGAGCGCTTCCGCTTCCTCCCTCAAGTACAACGAGGGCCAGGGAAAGCCGACTCCGTTTCAGTGGTTCCGGCCTGCATAGCCCTCCAAGGTGGAAGGTAGCGCAGGCTCCAATGCGATTCGCCTTAGGACTTCTTTTTCAAGGAGGTCGGAAGGGAAGGCCCCGAAAGGCTCGACAACGCTCTTACAACTTCAAAGCAATGAATGCCCTGAAATAATTATAAGGCAGATTGAGGCTTTCTGCGGACACAATCTGTCGCTTTCGCCAGGATTTCTCCGGCAAAAGCTGTCTCGCGGAACTTCCAAAGAATAACAAGCAAACTTCGGTTCGTCAATTCCTCTGGTGCCTGACGACTTTACGGCCCAATTGACGAGCGAAAACAGCCACTTTCCTGCTCGAAATGGCACGAAAAGAGCCCGTTGGAGGCAATTGAAGCCAGGTTGTTGACTCCAACCTGGATGCGGAGCGTCATCGCTGATAGCATCCTCACCAATGCCTCTCCTTTTCCGCCGCCTCCCTCAAGCCTACCTCCTGCTCGGCACACTTGCCGCCTTCCCGCTGCTTCACGCCCAGGCGCCCGGCAGTTCCCCGCCCCGTCCCTCGGCTGCGCCGGCAGACCCGAAGATCCAGCAGGTCCTGGCCGGCCTCGGCAAGGTCCGCTCTCTCTATCAGACGGCCATCTCGCCCGACGGCAAAATGCTTGCCTGGGTGGTGGAGGGCGAAAAGGACGGCAGGGGCCAGGGGACCGAGATCGAAGTCGCCCCGCTCGCTACACCCGGGCAGACCATACGGGCCACGGCCGGCGAACACGGCCAGTTCTGCCAGGAGAGCGACCTCGCCTGGTCGCCCGATTCAACGACGCTGGCCTTTCTCTCCGATTGCCAGGCGACGGCCGACAGCAACGGCCAGAGCGACCTCTATCTCTACCGCCCCGCGATGACCGGCACCGCCAGGCGCCTGACTCACCTCCACGGAATCCCTGAATCCCCGGCCTTTTCCCCCGACGGCCGGCAGATCGGCTTCCTCTACGTCGAGGGAGCCACCCGCCGCGCCAGCCCGCTCGCCGCCGAGAAGCCGCCCGCCGGCGTCATCGGCGAAGAGGGCCTCGAGATCAAGCGCGTCGCTGCAGCCGATGCAGCCACAGGAGCAGTCCGCCAGATCACCCCTGCCAGCCTCTACACCTACGAATTCGACTGGTCGCCCGACTCCGGCGAACTTGCCTACATCGCCGCTCCTCCGCCTGGCGAAAATAACTGGTGGGTTGCCAAGCTCTACACCGAGTCGTTACCGTCCGTCCAGAGGCCGGGTTGTTTGAATACCGACTGCGATTTCCTGCCTGGAAAGCCTCGGCCCATCTTCGATCCAGCCAATACCCCCGGCCCGCTCCACGGCCTGCAGATCGCGGTTCCCCGCTGGTCGCCCGACGGCAAACAAATCGCCTTTATCGGCGGCTTGATGTCCGACCAGGGCGCGACGGGTGGAAATATGTACGTGGTTCCCGCGGGAGGGGCGGAACCTCAGCTGGTCGCTGCCGCCGCCCCGTCGATCTCTCCTACCTGGATCACCTGGATCGACTCGACTCACCTCGGTTTTTCCTACGTCACCGGCGGATCCAGCGGTTTCAGCACGGTAGAGCCAGGCACGAGCGTCGCAGCGCCCGTCGCCAGCTTTTCTCTGCCCGCCTCGATCGGCGACGGCCGGCTTGAAATGAGCCTCTCGATCGCCAGGACTGGCGATGTCGTCTTCCTCCGCAGCTCCTTTAAGGAAGCGCCCGAGGTCTTTCTCGGGCGCCTCGGGCAGAGCGGTCTCGAGGACGACCTGAAACCCGTGACCCACTACAACGACAACCTAAAACCCGCCTGGGGCAAATCCGAATCCGTCACCTGGACCAGCGCCGTCCAGCCTTCCCCCACCATCCCGGCCAGCAGCGACCCCAAAAACTTCAACGTCCAGGGCTGGCTGCTCTACCCCGCCAACTACGATCCCAGCAAGAAATACCCCCTGATCGTCTACGTCCACGGAGGTCCCTCCTCCGCCACCCTCCCGCGCTGGCCGGGAGTCGGCTTCGGGCCCGCACCCTTCGCCGCGCTCGGCTACTTCGTGCTCATGCCCAACCCGCGCGGCAGCTATGGCCAGGGCGAGGCCTTCACCGCCGCCAACCGCAAAGACTTCGGCTACGGCGATCTCCGCGACATCCTCGCCGGCGTCGACGCGGTCACCAGATCCCACAACATCGACCCCGAACGCGTCGGCCTCACCGGCTGGTCCTACGGCGGCTTCATGACCATGTTCGCCGTCACCCAGACCAATCGGTTCCGGGCCGCCGTCGCCGGCGCCGGCATCTCCAACTGGCAGAGCTACTATGGCGAAAACGCCATCGACCAATGGATGACCCCCTTCATGGGCGCGTCGGTCTACGACGACCCGGGAGTCTACGCCAAGATGTCAGCCGTCAACTTCATCCACCAGGTCAAGACGCCGACACTGGCCGTGGTCGGCGACCGAGACGGCGAGTGCCCGGCGCCGCAGTCCTTCGAGTTCTGGCACGCCCTCAAGGCGCAGCATGTGCCGACCCAGCTGGTCGTCTACCCCGACGAAGGACACCACTTCGTCAACCCCGCGCACCAGGCCGATGTTATCGCCCGCGCCCTCGCCTGGTTTCAGCAGTACATGCCGGCACAGCCGTAGCCAATGGCTGGCCGGCGCCGCTTGCCGGGGCTGGGAAAGCCGGCCGGGTCGCGCCTGGGGTAGACTGCTGGAGACAGCCGATGGCCACGCCGCCCAAATCGAAAGCCCGGTACGCCTGGAACCTGCTTCTGCTGCTTCCCGCCGTCGCCCTCGCCTTCCCGGGCGTCTACGCCCGCGCCACCCCGGAGCTCTTCGAGATCCCCTTCTTCTACTGGTACCAGATCGCCTGGATCATCCTCACCGGCCTGATCACCGCCATCGTCTACCGGGCAACGCCCGAGTAGAACTCGCCGGCCAACCATGCCCGGGCAGGAAGTTCTGGCCAGGAAGCCGGGCAGCAAAGACCCCCAGCCAACAAACCCCGGCCATGCTGCAATCGCCGCCACTCTCCCCCGCCATCGGGGTTCTCACCACTGCATGTCTCTGAACGCCATTGCCGCCCTGCCGCTGCTCGCAAGCCTCGCGCTCTCTTACCGGGCCAGCCCCGGCACGGTCTACGTCGCGGCCGACAGCCGGCTCACCTCGGCGGCTCCTGCACCCGTCCGGCAAGTGCCGGACGATCGAGCCTGCAAGATCCGCGTGCTCAACGATGGCGTTGTCTTCGTCGGCACCGGCAACGCCTTCTTCTCCGCCCAAGACGTGCGCACCAACATCTACGCCCTGGCGGCGAACGCGGCCCGTACGCTGCCGCCCGGCCCGATCGATCCGGCGGCGATTCGCCGCGTGGCGTTCGCGTGGCAGGCCGCAGTCCACGCTCGCCTGCTCGCCAAGCTGCAGGCGGAAGCGCCGGCAGACAGGTTGCAGCCGGCCTCCCACGCCGCGATCGGGGCCATTGAGACCACCGGCGCAACCGGTTCGTTCTATGCGGCCACGTCGACCGGCACGGTCTACGGCATCACCCTGCGCGTGGCGCTCGACGATACCGGGGCGCTCCAGAACATTCAGGAACCCGAAGCCCAGCCCGGCTACCTGGTCGCCACCGGCACCAACGAAGCCAAGCGGCAGGCGCTCAGTATTGCCTCGGCGCCGGCCGCCAACGCGCTGGCCTGGCCGCGGCGGCTGCTGGCCATTGAGTCGCAGACCATCCGCGCCGAGGCCCGCAGCTATGGCCGCCGCAGTGACATCGGCGGCCCGATCGACCTCATCGAGATCACCCCCGGCGGCCCGGTCTGGCTCGCCCGCAAACCGGGCTGCCGCTAGAGGCCTCGCCAGCACGGTGAGCCTCACGCTCGCTCCGGGCTGACCGATGCCGACCGCTTATCCACCGCTGAACCGTAGATCCGTCGCTTCGCTCGAGGATGACAACATACTTGCTCACTGCTTCGACGATGCCGGAGTTTCACTCCCTGTTTCTCGAATCGAAACGCCTGGAGCGATTTGCTACGGCTTGTGAACCGAAGGCCTTACATCACTTCCGGCGCTTCGATGCCCAGCAACCCGAGCGCCCGCACCATCTCCCGCTCGGCCACCGCCGCCGTCGCCAGCAGAAACGTCTTTCGCGCGGCATCGGCCTCGTTCAGCACATGGTGCCGGTGGTAGAAGTTGTTAAACTCCTGCGCCAGCTGGAAGGCATGCTTGGCCAGGTAAGCCGGCTCCGCGGTCGAGATAGCTTGCTCGATCAGCAAGCCGAGCTTCGACGCGCGCAGCCACAGCGACCAGATGCTGTCGCCTTCCTCGCCGTTGATAAAGGAAGAAGGATCGACCCCGGCGAACTCCGCCAGCACCACCGCAGCCGTCGTCTCCGCCTTGCGAAAGATATTCCGCGCCCGCACGATCGCATACTGCACATAAGGCCCGGTCTCTCCCTCGAAGCTCAGCGCCTCGCGAAAGTCAAAGGCGATCACCGTGTTGCGGGTGAACTTCAGCATGAAGTAGCGCAGCGCGCCTACTGCGATCTGGGTCGCCGTCTCGAGCCGCTCTGCCTCGCTCAGCTCGGGATGCCGGGCATCGACCTCCTTCTGCGAGGCCGCGATCAGCTTGTCGATCAGGTCATCGGCCTTGACGCCGAAACCCTTGCGCCCCGAGACCTCGATATACGGCCGCGCCTGGTCTTCGGGCGAGACGGCATAGCCCAGCTCCATTGCGCAGCGCGGCGTCAGCGCGACCATTTCATAGGAAAAGTGCGTGTACCGGGCCGCCTCCTCAACGTAGCCGAGGCCACGGAGCGCCTCGATGACATTGCTCTGCGGGTCGGACTGCCGGCTGTCGATCACGTTATAGATCGCCGTCGCGCCGCCGAAGTGCGGATGCTCCGCCGCGCCGCCCGTCGAGGTCGAGATCCAGCAGGTGTGCTCGGGATATTCGAAAAACGGCAGATACTGGAAGTCTTTCCCCAGCAGCCCGAACTTCCATAGGTGATAAGCAATGTCTTTGCCGACGTAGGTCACAGTGCCGTTCGAGCGAACGATCACCTTGGCGTCCTCATCCGGCCCGCGGGCGCTGTCCGGGCTGCTGCCGGCGCTGTCCGGCGCGTCTGCTGACAACGCCTCGACCTTACCCTCTGACCCTGCCCGCTTCATCACCCAGCAGCCCTTGTTCTTGCCCTCGGTCTCAAAATAGAGCACGCCCTTCGCCTTCATCTGGGCAAAGGCGGCGTCCCAGAAATGCAGCTGCAGGATGTCGCTCTCGCGCGGCAGGAAGTCGTAATCGATGTCCAGCCGCAACATCGTCTCCAGGTGCCGCCGCAGGACTGCCGTCGAAATCAGCTCGGCGATCTCGGCAAACTCGTTTCCGCCTGCCTCCAGCTGGTGCAGCGCCTCGAGGCGGATCTGGCGCCGCGCCTTCTTGTCGGAATCCAGATTGCCGGGGCTGGCGTCCGCCGCCTCGTACCACTGCGAGACCCGCGCATACAGCTCCCAGCAGTAGTAGTCGATCCGCTGGTTGCTTGAGAGCAGGCTGGCCATCAGGCTGCGGACATCTTCCAGGTTCAGCCGCTCCAGGCGGGTGAGCCCGACGACCACATCGGCCACCTGCACGCCGGTATTGTCGATGTAGTTCTGCACATCGACCCGCTGCCCCGCCGCCCGCAACAGCCGCACAAACGTATCGCCCAGCACCGCATTGCGCAGGTGCCCGATGTGCGCGGCCTTGTTGGGATTGATGCTCGTATGCTCGACCAGCGAACGCGCGCCGGTCGCCGCGGCCGGCTGCGGAACTGCCGCAATCGCCGCCGTCGCCGCGCCCCGGTCGAGCCGCGCATTGATGTACCCCGCGCCGGCAATCTCAAAGCCCGAGAACCCCGGAATCGCCCCGAGTTCCGCCACCAGCTCCTCGGCAATCTTCCGCGGAGCCTTCTTCAACCGGCGCGCCAGCTCAAAAGCCACCGGCAGCGCATACTCGCCAAACTTAATCTCCGGCGGCTGCTCGATGACCAGCTTCGCGCCGGTAATCCGATACCTCTCGCGGAGCGCCGTCTCGAGCCGCTCCAGCAACACTTTTTGTTGTTCCAGATACAAAATGGTCCCGTCCCTCCAGGCAGAAAACGACGCGTAAACCCCTGATTTTCTTGACAATTTTAGCAGACCGGCATTTCGCGGAGCGGGCCGGGATGCTCTAAGATAGGGAAGCAGGATTCATGTCCGATACTCCCAAGTACTACATCACCACGCCGATTTACTACGTCAACGCGCGCCCGCATATCGGCCACGCCTACTCGACGATCGTCTCCGACATCCTCGCCCGGCGCCACAGGTTGCTCGGCCACGACACCTGGTTTCTCACCGGCACCGACGAACACGGCCAGAAGATTGAGCGCTCCGCCAGGGCCGCCGGCCAAAGCCCCCAGGTCTTTACCGACGAGGTCTCCGCCCAGTTCCGCAGCCTGTGGGACCGCATGGACCTCAGCTATGACGATTTCATCCGCACCACCGAGCCGCGGCATAAACGCGGCGTCGAAAAGCTTTTCGCCGAGCTGCAGAAGCGCGGCTTCATCTACAAGGGCTCCTATTCCGGCCAGTACTGCGTCTTCGACGAGCTCTATGTCGACACGCCCCCGGGTGTTCCCTGCCCCGATTGCGGCCGGCCGACGGAGACAGTTGCAGAAGAAAATTACTTCTTCAAGCTCTCGGCATTTGAGCGCAAGCTGCTGGAGCATTACGACGCAAACCCCGATTTCATCCGCCCCGAAAGCAGCCGCAAAGAGGTGATTTCGTTTGTCAAGAGCGGCCTGCGCGATTTGTCGGTTTCGCGGACCAGCTTCAACTGGGGCATCCCGGTCCCGGGTGACGAAAAGCACGTCATCTATGTGTGGCTGGACGCACTGGCCAACTACATGACCGCCGTCGGCTACGGCAGCGACGCGCCCCAAGACCTCGCGAAGTTTGCGAAATACTGGCCGGCTGATCTGCACCTCGTCGGCAAAGAGATCACCCGTTTCCACTGCGTCTACTGGCCGGCTTTCCTCATGGCCGCCGGGTTGCCGCTGCCCAGGTCGATCACCGCGAATGGCTGGCTGCTCTTCGAAGAGTCGAAGATGTCGAAATCGCGCGGGAATATCGTTCGCGCCGAGACGATTATCGAGGTGCTGGGGAGCGACGCGCTGCGGTATTTCCTGATGAGGGAGATTCCATTTGGGCAGGACGGGAGTTTTTCGTTCGATGCCCTGGTGCAGAGATACAACGCGGATCTGGCGAATGGATATGGGAATCTGGTTAGCCGGGTGCTGGCGATGATTCGGCAATACTTTGGAGGCGTAATACCTGACGCGCCGCCAGAGGCCGCCAACTTCAATGCTCTGATTGGCATCCCTCCGTTGCTGGATGCTCATTTTGAGCGGCAGAACTTTACGCGCGTTCTTGAAGTGATCTTTGAGTCAGTCGCTCTGACGGATGTCGCAATTACCCAGACTCAACCCTGGAAGCTGGCTACATTGCAGGAGAGTCGAAGTCAATTAGCGAACGCGCTCTATGCGTACGCCGAGTCAATTCGCATTATTACAGCCCTCCTCTACCCATTCATTCCCGAAGCCGCCAGCAAAGTCTGGCGCCAGCTCGGACTCGGCGCCTTCAAGGACGGCAAGACCGAAAAATATCATCCCGGCGAGTACGAAGAGCTGCTTCAGTGGGGCGGACTTAAGCCCGGCACCCAGCTCGGCGAACTCGGCCCCATCTTTCCCCGCGCAGACAAGGACGCGATCAAAACCATGCAGGAACTCGAAGAGAACAAGACGCCCGCTCCGACCGAAGTTATCCACGCCGTGCCGCTCCCCTCCGGCATGGAAACCCAGGGAAACCCCGCGCTCTCGCCCCACCCGGCCGAGTCCGCCCCCGCGGCCTCCGGCAGCTCACCCGCGCTTGGGAAGATCACCATCGATGACTTCACCAAGGTCGAGCTGCGCGTTGCCCAGATCAAGGTCGCCGAACGCGTTCCCAAGGCCGACAAGCTGCTTCGCCTCGAGGTCGATCTCGGCTATGAACAGCGCCAGATCCTCGCCGGCATCGCCGAACACTACACGCCCGAATCGCTCATCGGCCGCAAGATCGTCATCATCGCCAACCTCGCCCCCCGCAAAATGCGCGGCCTCGAGTCCAACGGGATGCTCCTCGCCGCCTCATTAGGCGAAGGCGACAAACCCGTGCTCGCCGGTTTTCTGGAGGATGTCCCGCTTGGCGCGCGACTGAAATAGCGGCCAGAGAAGCGCTGCTCAACCAGCGGCAAGCGTCATCCTGACGCACTTGTACCGGATAAGAACCAGACCCCATGCTCATCGACTCCCACGCCCATCTCGACTCGCCCCGCTACGCCGAAGACCGCGAGGCCCTGCTCGACCGCGCCTGGGCCGCCGGGGTGCGCACCGTGCTCTCGATCGGCATCGGCGAGGGCCCCGACACCATGCACCAGGCCCTCGACCTCGCCCGCCAGTACAAAGACCGTCCCGCGACGCCAAAGATCTTCGCCTCGGCCGGGATCCATCCCCACGAGGCCCAGCTCGCTGACCATGCAGCCTACGCCAAGCTCGAGGATCTCCTCCAACAACCCGAAGTCATCGCCTGCGGCGAAATCGGCCTCGACTACTTTTACGACCACTCCCCCCGCGACACCCAGAAAACCGTCTTCCGCCGTCAGATGGAGATCGCCGCCGCGCACAGGCAACCGATCGTCATCCACTGCCGGCCGTCGGACTATTCGACCAACGCCTGGGACGACACCCTCGACCTGCTTGAATCTCACTGGCAGCCTACCGGCCTCGGCGGCATCCTGCACTGCTTCACCGGCGAATGGTCGCACGCCCGCCGCGCCCTCGACGCCGGCTTCCTGATTTCCTTCGCCGGCAACATCACCTTTCCCAAGGCCCAGCCCATTCGCGACGCCGCCGCGCAGGTGCCGCTCGACCGCATCCTCATCGAGACCGATGCGCCCTTTCTCGCCCCCGTTCCCAATCGCGGCAAGCGGAACGAGCCGGCCTGGGTTCGCGAGGTCGCCGCCCGGGTTGCGCAAGTCCGCCAGATCGATCCCGAAACGGTCGCCCTCCGCACCACGGAAAACTTCCATCGCTTTTTTGGTACAGCGCCGCAAGCAGAAAAATGATCCAACCGAAACAATCCGCCTCTGCGCGGATAATCTAAGTACCGGGAGCCCTCAAAAAGCTCGCCTGAAAGAGAAGCAGTTATGGCCGCAGACAATTCCTTTGATATCGTGAGCAAAGTGGAAATTCAGGAAGTCAAGAACGCGATCGACCAGGCGTCGAAGGAAGTACACGCCCGCTTCGACCTGAAAAACTCCAACTCCAGCATCAAGCTGGAGGGCGAAGACACCATCCAGCTCGCCTCCGCCAACGAGTACAACCTTCAGGCAGTGATCGATATCCTGCAGCAGAAGCTCATCAAGCGGGGCATTTCGCTCAAGTCCCTGACCTTCGAGAAGCTTGAGCCCGCCACCGGGAACAGCGTCCGGCAAAAGATCAAGCTCACCCAGGGCATTGCCAGCGAAAAGGCAAAAGAGATCGTTCGCGTCATCAAAGACTCCAAGAAGAAGATTCAGGCATCCATCCAGGGAGAGACCGTCCGCATCACCGGCAAAGACCGCGATACTCTACAGGAAGCCATTGCGCTCTTGAAAAATCACGACTTCGGCATCGACATGCAGTTCACCAACTTCCGCACGAATTAGCATTTCTCGGCGAGGGGCCGCGCTTTCGCTCGGAGACAGGGCAAGTAATATCGGTGGAAGCAGAGGGCTTGAGCCCTCTGACCAGGAGAAAGCGGCAGGCCTTTAGGCCTGGGCTTTCGATCAGACGAGCACGAACAATCAGGAGAACGGTTGAGCACAATCGCACTATCGACGGCAAAAGAGGTCTTCGATCTGCTGCGCGACGATCTGCGCCTGATCGAGCGCGAACTTGGTCGCGATGCCGTCTCTGACGTAGCCGCCATCACCGAGATTGCCGACTACCTCCGCGAGGGCGGCGGCAAGCGCATCCGGCCCACCCTTCTGCTGCTCGCCGCTAAGGTTCAGGGATATACCGGCCATGGAATGGTCCGGCTCGGCGCGGTTGTCGAGATGGTCCACACCGCCACCCTGGTCCATGACGATATCATCGACGCCGCCGACACCCGCCGCGGCCGCCCCTCGGCCAACACCACCTGGGGCAATGCCAAGTGCGTCCTGGCCGGGGACTGGCTCTACATGCAGGCCTTCCACATTGCCCTGGAAGAGCGCAACTTCCGTATCCTCGACCTGCTCATCTCGCTCACCCAGCAGATGGTCGAGGGCGAGCTTTTACAGATGGAAACCCTTGGCCGCGCGATCAATGAGGCCGAATACTTCGACCTCATCTATCGTAAGACCGCCTGCCTCTTCCAGGTCTCGATGCGCCTCGGCTCGGTGCTCGCCGGAGCAACGGAAGAGACCGAAGACCAGCTCGGCGAATACGGCCGCTCTCTCGGCATGGCCTTCCAGATCGTCGACGACGTCCTCGATCTCACCGGGACCGAAGAGCAGCTCGGCAAGCCCGTCGCCAGCGACCTGCGCGAGGGCAAGGCCACTTTGGCCGTCATCCATTCGCTCGAGAACGGAACCGGCTCCGACCGCGAAGCGATCGACAAGGTTCTCCTTGACCAAAGCTTCCAGCGCGTCGCCCACGCTGAGATTCTCGCGATCCTCCATCGCAACGGATCCGTCGACTACGCCATGGCCGCCGCATTCCGCTGCGCCGAAGCCGCCCGCCTCAAACTGACCTGCCTGCCAGACAACGAATTCAAGCGCGCCTTGCTATGGGTGCCGGATTTCGTGGTGGCGAGGGATAAATAACACTGCACCGCACCCCGGAGCACGTTCCCGAGTGACCGATTTTGCGGTGTGTCGGGCAGCGTTCTAGTCGAGGATCAACAGAAGCGCGTCTATGAGGACTGATAGGCCAGGGCCGGAGAAGCGGAGCGCCCTCGGGCATACCTCGCAGGCGATATGCCCATGTGTCGGGCAAAAGCAACGGTAAAGCTACTTGCCGAGCTGTATCCCACCCGTTCTGCTACTTGGTCCATGCCAAGTTCGTGAGCATGCAACAACCGCGTGGCTAATGCCATCCTCCACGCCAGAAGATATTCCATTGGCGGCATGCCCACAACCCGGGTGAAGCGAGCGAAGAAGGCTGACCGCGACAGGGCCGCCTCAGCGGCGAGCTTCGGCACGGTCCAGGAAAATTCCGGGCGTGCGTGCAGGCAGCAAAGTGCTGTCGCGAGGCGATCGTCAGCAAGGCCTCGAGCCAAACCCGGCGCAGATGTAGTCTCGCCGCCGCATCGCAACGCCTCGATGAGCAGCACCTCCAGCAGTCGCTCGAGCACTAAGTCCCGCGCTGGCCTCCGCGCACGTGTCTCCCCGTCGACCAGTTGCATCAGTGCTGCGAGCCGCGGCTCGTTGCGTACGACCACGATCTGCGGCAGCAGCGATACGAGCAGTTCTGCGTTCGGCGAAGCGAAGCTGCAGTGCCCAATCTGCATGCGCAACGCTACCGGTTCGTCCCGAGTGCCGATGCGAAAGCGACCCGGAGCGACTTCGATCGGATTGGCCGTGACTTCGTTGGATGAAGCGTCCAGGCTTGCACTGATGAGGTCGCGCATAGCAGGAACCAGCACGAAATCGCCGGCCTGCAATGTCATCGGCGGATGCCCATCCACGATCACGTGGCAGCGCCCCTCCAGCACCGCACAGAAAAACGGCTCGCCGGTTCCTTCACGCTGAATCCTCCATCGGCCACAGCACTCCAACAACTTGGAGTAGCGAGCGGCCGGTTGTAGCAGAGTGACGACTTCCGCCAGCGGATCGACAGACATAAAAGGACTTTCGCAAAATAATTATGGACTGTCAACTATAGAAAGTCCTGCCTGCGCAGCATAGTCTCAGACCTGTTCGAACGCATCGGGAGGTGCACTATGCCAAAAATTCTCATTACGGGTTGTTCGTCTGGCTTTGGTTTGGAAACTGCAAGGGTCTTTCTCGATCGCGGCTGGGACGTTATCGCGACCATGCGCACACCCAGGGCCGAGGTGCTACCCAAGTCCGATCGCCTGCGCATCCTGCCACTCGACATCGCCGACCCCTCTAGCGTGACTCGGGCCGTCGCCGAAGCAGGCGATATCGATGTTCTGGTCAACAATGCTGGCTTCGGCGCCCCGGCGCCAATCGAACTGACCGAGCCCGAGACAGCCCGCGCCTTGTTTGACACCAACACGCTCGGCACACTCGCGATGGTCCAGGCGGTCTTGCCCCGGTTTCGAGAGCGCCGCGCAGGCGTCATCATTAATGTCACCTCATCCGTAACTCTCAGAACGCTCCCTCTGATCGGCCTTTACAGAGCCAGTAAGGCCGCCGTGAACGCCTTCACCGAGTCACTCGCGCTGGAGGTGAAGCCCTTCGGCGTCCGCGTGCATCTGGTGCTGCCAGGGCGCTCGCCCGAGACGCGTTTTGGCGAGAACGCGCTCCCGTATCTGCGTGGCCTCGATAATGCAGACTACGCACCGATGATCAACGGCGTTCTGGCCAGACTTCGTGAGGCGTCCGGCCCCGTGACCCGTTCCTCCGATGTTGCAGAAGCTGTCTGGCGGGTAGTCAGCGATCCATCTTCGCCCCTGCGCACGGCAGCGGGTGCAGATGCCGAGGCTTGGATGGCAGAAGCAAAGACTACCGTGTAAGGGGCGGCGCACAGACCTTCAGCAGTTAAGCTCCGCGGCCTGAGGGTAGAGGCGTTAGATATCGTGATTCGGCTTCGTGGAAACAATCCGGCGGGTCTCTGCAGATGCGGATTCGCAGAGGTCCGCGGATTGGCGCTCGTCGCCGCGCAGCCGAACTCTCTCTGGCAACTTTCCTGACGCGCGCAGCGTCGCGCCAAAGAGTCGTCCATGGGAGTATGTTGGAAGCTGTCCGAATGCCTTCGCCGCCACCCATCCGCGTCCTCGTTGCCAAGCCCGGACTGGACGGCCATGATCGAGGCGCCAAGGTCATCGCCCGCGCGTTGCGCGACGCCGGCATGGAAGTCATCTACACCGGCCTGCGCCAGACACCCGAGATGATCGTCAATGCCGCCATCCAGGAGGACGTTGACTGTATTGGACTCAGTATCCTCTCCGGCGCCCACAACCTGATCGTCAGCCGAATCATGCAACTCTTGAAGCAGCATGGGGCGGCAGACATCCTGGTCGTACTTGGCGGCACGATCCCCGCCCAGGACATCGACTCCTTAAAGGCCCAGGGCGTGGCGGAAATCTTCGGACCGGGAACCCCTCTCGAGACGACGGTCGCTTTTATCCGGCAGCACGTCAAACCGAAGACGCTACCCTGGGCCGCCCCGGCAAGCCGGTAATCCCGGCGCTACGCCACGTCGCGAATCGCCTGCCGCACATGTTCAACCGCTTCATCCTTCAACTCCAAATGGTGGACCTTCGCCGCATGGTCCTCGATCTGAGGCACCATTTCATCCGCCGAGTTTCCCTCCAGGCGCCACCCGCAATCGGTATAGCCTACACTCGCGCACCGGAACTCCTTCTTCCCCTGCTCTGCCATATCGTCATCTCCTCGTTGCTTTTTTCTTCGATGCCCCGGCCGTGGCAAGGATGGCTGCGCCGCCGCCACCGTTTCTGTGAGCGCAAACGGCAAGCGGGTCAACGCTCCCTGCCTTCGAGGATCGGAGCCCGTTCTTTGTCTCAGATATACTGACCGAACCAACGTATCCCGCCGTATCCGCATCGCATTGCTTGCCGTTTTCAAACGATAGACCTTGAACCAGGCGCCGCTTCCACCGGGCGACGCTTCCTGCTTATGGACGAAAAAGCTAACCCTAGTCGCAACGGCGCACTCCCAAAAGCTACTGCCGCAAACCCGGTCGAGGTCCCCGGCAGCGCCTGGCGCGAGCGCGTCAGCGCGCTCAAGAATGTGCCCTCCGTTCTCAAGATTCTTTGGGAGTCGGGGCCGGCAGTCGTCACCTGGGGCATCGCTCTTCGGCTGGTGACCGCCGGCCTGCCGGTCTTGCTCGGCTACGTGTCGTCCTGGATTCTGGGCCACGTCCGGGCGGTCGTCGACCACCAGCTCGAGCCCAGGATCTTCTGGTGGGCGGTGGCCGCCGAGGTTGCACTCGCGGTCTTTGCCAACTCCATCAATCGCGTCATCGACTATCTCGACAGCCTGCTCGCCGATCGCTATACCTTCACCGTCAGCGTACGGGTGATGAAGCAGGCGGCGGATCTCGACCTCACCACCTACGAAGACCCTGTCTTTTACGACCGCCTTGAGCGGGCCCGCGTCCAGGCCACCGACCGTCTGGCCATGATCCAGATGATGGGCCGGCTGCTGCAGCAGGTCATCACCACCGCCGCCTTTACCGGCATCCTGATGTATCACTCGCCCTGGCTCGTGCTGCTGCTGACGCTCGGCGTCCTGCCGTCGTTTCTGGGCGAGACGCATTACGCCTTCCTCGGCTACGCCAAGAACTTCCGCCAGACCCCCGCCAAGCGGCAGATGGACTACCTGCGCCAGGCAGCCGGCAGCCGCGAGGGCGCCAAGGAGCTCAAGCTTTACAATCTCGCCGACTACTTCACCGGACGCTTCACCGCGCTGTCGAAGACCATCTACGACGAGAATGTCGATCTCTCCCGCCGCAAGCTCTTCTGGGGCGGCATTCTCACCATGATCGGCACGCTCGGCTACTACGGCTCCTATGCTTTCGTCATCTGGCGCGCCGTCCAGGGCACGCTTGACATGACTACGCTGTTGTTCCTGACAACCTCCATCATCCAGGCGCAGTCAAACCTGCAGCAGGTCTTCTCGACCGCCTCCGGCATCGCCGACCAGGCGCTCTTCCTCACCGACCTCATCGCCTTCTTCGAGATGAAGCCGACCGTGCTTTCGAAGCCCGACGGCAGGCTGATGCCACGGCCGATTCGCCAAGGCTTCGAGTTCCGCAACGTCTCCTTCGCTTATCCCGGCACCACGCGCCGCGTGCTGAAAGACTTCAATTTCACCCTCTCCCCGGGCGAGCGCATCGCGCTGATCGGCGAAAACGGCCAGGGCAAGACCACCGTCGTCAAGCTCATCACCCGCCTCTACGATCCAACCGAGGGCCAGATTCTGCTCGACGGTGTCGACCTCCGCGATTACAAGCTCGAAGATCTGCATCACGAGATCGGCGTCATTTTCCAGGATTTCATGCGCTACGAAATGACCGCCCGTGAAAACATCGCCGTCGGCCGTGTCGAGCGCGACCATACCGAGTCAGAGATCGCAGAAGCCGCCGAAAAGAGCCTCGCTGCCAGCGTCGTCGCCAAGCTCAGCGGCGGCTACGACCAGATGCTCGGCCGCCGCTTCGAGGGCGGCGTTGAGCTCTCCGGCGGCGAGTGGCAGCGCGTCGCCCTCGCCCGCGCTTACCTGCGCGACGCCCAGCTGTTGATCCTCGACGAGCCGACCGCGGCCCTCGACGCCAAGAGCGAGCTCGAGGTCTTTGAGCGCTTCGCCGAGCTCACCAAAGACAAAATGGCGCTGCTCATCTCGCACCGGTTCTCAACCGTTCGCATGGCCGACAGGATCGTCGTGCTTTCCGGCGGCCGGCTGGTCGAGGAGGGCGACCATAAGCAACTGATGGCCCTCGGCGGCCTCTATGCCGAGATGTTCGAAATGCAGGCAGCAAGCTATCGTTAGCACCGGCAATCCCCCAATTTCCAGAAAATCGCTACCCATGAGTTGCACGAACCACAAGAAGGCGACATCAGACTCTAAAAGACGCGCTTAGAAGGAACAGAGAAGAAGACTTGGCTCAAACAACGGATCTGATTCAAATAGCTGACGAGCAGAACCCCAGCGCTCCTCCGATTTCGGTCAGTCACCTGCGGGAGCATGCCCGGGCCGCGGCGCGCAACTGGGGAGTGACCCGCCGGCCGCAGGGACGAGGCACCTTCCCCGCCCGCATCGAGGCCGGGCGTGCTTCGCTCGACAAGCTCTACGCTCAGCTCGACCGGCTTCCGCCGCCGGATTACTCGAAGATCGTCGGCATTGATCCCATTCTTCAGCTCCGCGAGAGCCCGCGCCTGCTGCGCGCGGTGGTTCTTGAGGCCGGCTCCCTCCGCCGCAAAATCCTCCTGCTTCCTCGCGTCGTCACCCGCCACACTCAGGCCTCCGGCCACCCCAGCGACCGGCAGGGCGATCTGCCCCGCGTTGCCCTGCTCTCCTCTGCATTCTTTGAGACGACCGCTTCGGTCTGGCACGTCGACGCCTTCCGCATCTATTGCGACCAGGTCCAGCAGGACGATCCTCTCGACCTGGAGGAGCTCTGGGCCGTCCCGGTCTTTCTGAAGTTCAGCCTCTTCGAAGACATTCTCGCCCAGGCGCAGAGCATGCTCGACAATCCGTCGAGCATCAATGAAGCCACCAAGGCGTTGCTCGTCACCCGCATCAGGAATCTTCGTGAGGTGGGCTTTACCGACTGGCCTTCGCTGCTCGAGTCGCTGATCCTCTTCGACACAACCCTTCGCCAGGATCCCTCGCAGTCCTACGCCAAAATGGAGTTCGAGACCCGCGAATCCTATCGTAAGCAGGTCGCGAAGTACGCCCGTCATTCCGAATTCAGCGAACTCCAGGTAGCTGCCGCCGCCCTTTCCCTCGCCCGCGAAGCATGGAAGGTTCCCATCACCGACCCGCGCGTCTATCTACGCCGCAGTCATATCGGGTACTACCTTGTTGATAAGGGTTTCAGCCAGCTATCCA
Organism: Acidisarcina sp.; assembly: GCA_965199205.1. Classification (GTDB taxonomy): domain Bacteria; phylum Acidobacteriota; class Terriglobia; order Terriglobales; family Acidobacteriaceae; genus Acidisarcina. Next base: position 4,361,882 of record OZ240688.1, on the reverse strand, counting down.
GCCGCATCGGCTATCGTCCTGCCTTCATCGACCGGCTCCGCGCGACGATCCGCAAAAATGCAGATGATTTCTATATCGGTGGCATCGAGATCATCACCATCCTGCTCATGGCCGCGGTCATTGCCCCGCTCGCCTCCAGATATCCGGTCCTCGGCGGACTCACCCTGGCCTTTTTCCTGCTCCTGCTGCCCGCGGCCCAGGGAACCGTGGACCTCTTCAACAACATCGTCACCGCGCTCTTCAAGGCGCATCCCCTCCCGAAACTCGATTTCAGCAGTGGCATTCCCGCCGAGTTTGCCACCCTCGTCGCCGTACCCACCCTGCTCACCAGCGACAAGCAGCTTCGCGAACTCGTCGAAGACCTCGAAATCCGCTTCCTCGCCAACCCCGACCCCAATCTGCACTTCGGCCTGGTCACCGACCTGCCCGACTCCGTCACCCGGCCGACCGAAAACGATAGCGACCCCCTCGTCGACCTGGCCCTCGAGCTCATCAAAGACCTCAATACCCGCTACGCCAAGGGTGCCCACGGATCCTTTTTCCTGCTGCATCGCCATCGCATCTTCAATGCCCGCCAGGGAGTGTGGATGGGCTGGGAGCGCAAGCGCGGCAAGCTCCTCGATCTCAACAAATACCTGCAGGGCGACTTCGACGCCTTCCCCGTAAAAGCCGGCAATCTCGAGATCCTTCGCCGCGTCCGCTACATCATCACCCTCGATTCAGACACGCAGCTCCCCCGCGGCACGGCGGCCCAGATGGTCGGCGCGATCGCCCATCCGCTGAACCGGGCCATCATCGATCCGCAATCCCGCATTGTCACCGAGGGATATGGCCTGCTGCAGCCCCGCGTCGGCGTCAGCGTCAGCTCCGCCTCGCGCTCCCGGCTTGCTTCCATCTACTCCGGCCAGACCGGCTTTGACATCTATGCCCGCGCCGTCTCCGATGCCTACCAGGACCTCTACGGCGAGGGCATCTTCACCGGCAAGGGCATCTACGAAGTCTCGACCTTTCACGCCGTCCTCGACCGCCGCTTCCCTCGCAATTCTCTGCTCAGCCACGATCTGATCGAGGGCTCCTACGCGCGCGTCGGGTTGGCCACCGATATCGAGGTCATCGACGACTATCCCTCTCACTACAGCGCCTACACTCGCCGCAAACATCGCTGGGTGCGCGGCGACTGGCAGATCGCCCAGTGGATGTTCTCTAAGGTTCCCGATGAGACCGGCAAGTTCGTGCCCAATCCCATCACCACCATTGCCCGGTGGCGCATTCTCGATAACCTTCGCAGGTCCCTGGTCGAGCCATTCACCTTCCTGCTGTTGACCGCCGGCTGGCTCGGCCTGCCCGGCGGACCGCTCTACTGGACCGTCGCCACGCTGTTGATCTTCTTCCTGCCCAACTTCGTACAGCTGCTCTTTTCCCTCGGCCACGCAGCCGTCTCCGATCAGGAAGGGGTCGTCGGCGATGCCTTCCGGGGCTTCTTCCAGGCGCTCGGCGTCTCGCTGCTCACACTCGCCTTTCTCCCTCACCAGACCCTGCTCTCGCTCGACGCGATTCTCCGCTCGCTGGTTCGCCGCTTCATTACCGGGCAGCGCCTGCTCGAGTGGGAGACGGCCGCCGAGTCGGAAGCCAGCATCAAGGCGAAAAAGCGCACCCCCGTCGATACCTATCTCACCGCGATGCCGCTCATCGCCATCGCCCTGGCTGCGATCATCTGGTACTTCAACTGGGGCGCGCTGCACATCGCGATTCCGGTCCTCGTCCTGTGGGGGTTTGCCGGCTCCATCACCAACTGGCTCAATGCTCCGCCCCGCGAACAGCACGCCCGCATCAGCCCTTCTGACGACACTTTTCTGCGTCAGCAGGCCCTGCGTATCTGGCGTTTCTATGCCGAGTTCGGCAGCGAAAAACATAACTTCCTCATCCCCGACAACGTCGAGGAAGACGGGCTCTTTGAAGCAGCCCGGTTGTCCACCACCAACATCGGCATGTTGTTGAACGCGCGCCAGGCAGCGGCAGAGTTCGGCTTTATCACCGCACCCGAATTTGTTGAACTCACCTGCCGCACCCTCGGCAGCATCCACAAGCTCGAGAAGCTGAACGGCCATCCCTACAACTGGTATGACACCGAGACCCTCGCGCCGCTGCAGCCGATCACCATCTCGAGCGTCGATAACGGCAACCTGGCCGCCTCGCTTTACACCCTCCGCGCCGGTGCCCTGGCTATGTTGAAGCTACCGCTGCTGCAGCCGCAGGTCTTCAAAGGCCTTCGCGTGCATTGGCAGTTGACGCTGATGCAGAAAGGCATCCCGGAACAGATCTCGCGCCATCCGCTGCCCAAGGAGGAAGCCGGCAACGACGAGTGGATTACCTGGTGCCTTGCCGCCGAGTCGCTCGAAGCCTTTCAGGCCGCCTTGCAGCTCACGGGAGAAGCCGCCTGGTGGCTGCGCGAGACCCATCGACGAATCGTCGCCATCAATAAGCTCGTCCGCGAATACCGCCCCTGGATGCTGCCCGAATTTGCCGCCCTGCGGGCCATGCCACAGCTTGGTTTCACCCTGGAAACCCCCATCGCCCTCGCCACCGCTCCCGAGTTCGCCACCCAGCTCGAATCGCGCCTCGACCGCATGTGGGCTACCTCCACCGATCAATCCAACTCCGTCTTGAGCGAGCAGCTGCGCGCCCTGTTGCCTGAGGCCATCGTCCGCCTGATGAGCCTCAATGCCTCCCTGCACACTATCGCCGGCGAAGCCTTCCAGCTTGCCGACGATATGGACTTTGGCTTTTTGCTCGACCGCAGCCGCCTGCTGCTCTCGATCGGCTACGAGGTCGCAACTAAAAAGTTGCATAGCGCCACCTACGACATGCTTGCGTCGGAGGCCCGCATCGCCACCTTTCTCGCCGTCGCCAAAGGCGACATTCCCCAGCAAAGCTGGTTCAAACTCGCGCGCACTCACACCATCGCTTACAACCGCCCGGTGCTGCTCTCCTGGACCGGCACGATGTTTGAGTACCTCATGCCATCCCTCTGGATGCGCAGCTATCCCGATACCCTGGTCGCCCGCACCCTCGACGCCGCCGTCGAGATCCAGCGCGAGTACGGACGCCGGGCACGGATCCCGTGGGGAATTTCAGAGTCAGGATACGCCGCCCAGGATGACGCGGGACACTATCACTACCACGCCTGGGGCATTCCCGGGATGGCGCTGAAGTGGGACGCTTCGCCCGGCCCGATCGTCTCGCCATACTCGAGCTTCCTCGCCCTCGGTACCGATGCGCCGGAAGCGGTCAAAAATCTTCGCCGCATGGCCAAGGCCGGCTGGATCGGAGCCTACGGTTTCTACGAGGCTGCCGACTACTCCCAGGCGAAAGGTCAAGCCAAACTGGTGCGTGAGTGGATGGCCCATCATCAAGGCATGTCCCTGCTGGCCATTCTGAACCTGCTTCATGGCAATATCGTGCAGACCTGGTTCCATTCCAACCCGCAGCTACAAGCCACCGAGCTGCTGCTGCACGAAAAACCCATGCGCGAAGCCGCGCTCCGGGCAGAGCACAAACAGTTCGCTCCCAAGGCCCGGCGTACTGCATGATCCGGGAGGGCAGACGTCGATGGACTTTTGCCAGAAACAATCTTCGGGCGCTCCGATCGGGCGCTCTACGATCGGGCGCTCTACGATCGGGCGCTCTCACCCTGCATCGCCAACGCTGTGCGCCTCACCGGCCTTGCTGTCTGCTGCGGCCGGCCGCTTTCCCCCCACTTCACTGATAGACTCAACACTAAAGCTACCTTGCATTTACCTGGAGACACCGATGTCCGATACCGCCGTTAAAATTACCGCCAAACCAAAAGGCCCGTTTCGTGTCGAGGGCCCCATCACGCTGATCAATGCCGATGGAAACGAGATCGACCTGACCGGCAAACCCGCCATCTCTCTCTGTCGCTGCGGCGCCTCGACCAATAAGCCTTTCTGTGACGGCACCCACTCGAAGATCGGCTTTGAAGCTGCCGAAGCAGCCGTCGCTGCAGAAAACCAGGCAGTCTAGTACCCTGCGTCTCGCCATGACTGCGCTCGGCATGGGCATCAGTTATGGCAGCCGCTCCATCACCGTCTCATTGCCTGGAACGGAGTAGAATGAGACAACTTCGAGGATGATTTGAAGCACATTGACCCCTCTAGACGGCTCAGAGTTGTCACCGCTGCGAAGATGTCTGCAGCCTGCGTCGTAGCGGGCCGGCTTCTCCTGCTGTCGATCAGCCTTCTGCTTGCCGTGATGCCATTGACCGAGCGGCTTTGGGACTGGGACCGCTTCTTTCGCGGCGGACAGGATTTCGAACTGGGGCTGCTGTCCGTAGCCGTCGTTCTCTGCCTGGCTTTAGTGCTCTGCCACAACTGCAAGCAGGCCGTCCGTTCCCTGCTTTATAGCCGGCTCTTCAACCGGGCCGGCACGGTGCATGGCTTGGAGCCTTCGCGGGCACGCCGTTTTCGGGCAGCCGGCGTCCTTGCCGCCGCGCAGGATCGACCCGGCCCTGGTCTGGATCGGTATTGTCCAGTTCTTCAGATCTGATCTCTCTTCACTCCTACGAATTTGACACCCTCGCGAGTAGCTCGCCAACCTGTTTCCGAAGCACAAGTGGCCAGCGATGGCCTGTTTCCTTGGAGAGAAGATGAAGAAGTCTGAAGTCATGCAAGCCTGGTCGTCGATCCTTGCCGGTCGCGCACCATCGCTCTCGATCGAAATTACAAAAGAATGCCCGCTGCGCTGCCCCGGCTGTTATGCCTTCGACGCCGCCCATCTGGGCAGCGATGTTCAACTCCGCGAGCTCTCTGACTTTAAAGGGGAAGAACTAGTCAGGCGCGTTCTCGGGGTGATCGACGATCGCAAACCGCTGCACGTCTCGCTCGTCGGCGGCGATCCGCTGGTCCGCTACCGGGAGCTCGAAATGCTGCTGCCGCAGCTCGAGAAGCGCGGCATTCATACCCAGGTCGTCACGAGCGCCTTCCGCGTGGTCCCGGCGGCATGGAAGCAATATCAGAAGGTCAACGTCGTCGTCTCGATCGACGGCCTGCAGCCCGAACACGACGAGCGGCGCAAACCTGCAACCTATGAGCGAATCCTCAAGAGCATCAAGGGCGCCAAGGTGACCATCCACTGCACCATCACCTCGCAGATCGCGCAGCGGAGCGGCTACCTCGATGAATTCCTCCGCTTCTGGAGCGAACAGCCGGAGATCGCCAAAATCTGGTTCAGCCTCTTCACCCCACAACGCGGCGCCACCGATCCCGAGATCCTGACTCCCGCGCAGCGGGCCCTCGTCGTCACCGAACTGCACCAGCTCCGCAAGATCTACCCCAAGCTGGATATGCAGGAGATCGTCATCGACGAAATCGCGAATCCGCCCAAAAGCCCGGAGGAATGCATCTTTGCCCGCACCACCGAGACCATCTCCGCCGATCTCAAGACCCAGATCACGCCCTGCCAGTTCGGGGGAGATCCGGACTGCGAGCAATGTGGCTGTATCGCTTCGATGGGCCTGGCAGCGGTTGGCCACTACAAGGTTCTGGGCTCCCTCACCGCCGGCCAACTCTTCATGGCGTCCGATCGGATGGGCAAGGCCTGGCGCAATCTGAAGACGGCCTTCCTGCCGAAACCCGCTATCCCGGCGCAGGCCTCACCCTTCAAGATCCTCTAACAGTAGAGCCGTGGAGAGAAGCCTTTGCGGACAGCGTCTGCTGCTGTCCGCAAAGGGTGGCTGCAAGCTCATTCATGGGGCTGGGTTTTAGCAGGCGTCTCGATCGAGGCGCCATGGCCCGGCGAGTAAAAAGCCCAGATGCCCAGGCCGAGCACGACCACGGTCACGATGAAAATTCCAAGCAACAGCCGGCTGATGTTCGCAGCACAGAATTCGCCAACACGCGGCATACTTATCTCCATCAACCAGGTATGGGGAAAAGATGCAATTCTCACTTCCCGGGATAGTACGTTCCGCTATTTCTCGATTTCTACCCCACGCCAAAACGCCACGTGGTTCTTGATGTTCCGCGCCGCCGGCTTGGGATCGGGATAATACCAGGCAGCGTCCGGATTCTCCTGCCCGTCGATCACAAGAGAATAATACCGCGCCTGGCCCTTCCATGGGCAGGACGATGTCGTCGTGCTCGGGCGGAAGAACTCACGCACCAGGGAGCTCTCGGGAAAGTACACATTGCCTTCAACGGTCTCGTAGGAATCGCTCTCCGCGATCACTGTGCCGTTCCACACTGCCTTAGCCATAACCGTTCGTCTCTCCCTTGAACCGCGTACCTTGTTCACAGTAGCAGATTCGGGTGTCTAGAAAATCCGCAAAAGGCGCCCTGGTTCACGGCAGCAAAGTACGCAGCGTACCCCGCGCGATATTGGCGGCAATTCGCCGCGGAAGCGGCTTGACCTCCCTGGTCTTCTCCTTCAGCCCGTCGCGCTGCGTCTTCTCGATCGTCTGGCGATAGAGTAGCGTCAGCTTCTCCGTGGCTCGAGCCCAGCTGTGCGCCGCGACCTCGTTCCGGGCATTCTCGCGGATTGACTGCAGCTGCTTGCGGCCGTTCAAGGCGCGCTGCGCCGTGGTGATCAGGCTGGTCGGGTCATTGGGCTCAAAGAGAAATCCCGTGACTCCGTCGAGCACCGCATCCGGAACACCGCCCGCCCGGCATGCAATCACCGGGCAGCCGGCCGCCATGGCTTCCAGCAGCACCAGCCCCAGCGTCTCGGTTTGCGAGGGCAGCAAAAACAAGTCGGCCGCCGAGTAGGCATTTGCAAGATCGTCGCCTTCAAGATAACCCGTAAAGACCGTCGCCGTGTCCTTGAACTCTCTCTCCAGCTGCTTCCGCAAGGGCCCATCGCCGACAATCGCCAGCCGCATGCCGGGGATCGCGGCAAAGAGTTCTTTCAGCCGGATCACATCTTTCTCAGCCGAAAGTCGGCCCACATACAGCAAGAGGGGCTTGTACGGCTCCCCGCCGCTCAGCAGAGACCGGGATGGCGAGCAGGCCGCCGCCGGCGCAAACTCCCGCGGACGAAAGCGCTCTGCGTCGACCGACCAGTCCCATAGCGCCAGGTGCTCGATGCCATGGCTTCTCAGGTCGTCGAGCATCGCCGTCGACGTGCAGAGATTCAGGTTCGCCCGCCCATGCCGCCACTGCATCAGTTTCCAGGTCAGCGGCTCGATGACCCCGAGCCTGTAGTAATTGAGGTAGGCCGGAAGGTTTGTATGATACGAAACAACCAGCGGAATCCGCAGTTGATCCGCATAATAAATGCCGCCGATCCCGAGCAGCACCGGCTCGAGCAGATGGACCACATCCGGCTTGAACCTGTCCAGCTTGCGGCCCATGGACGTACGAGGCAGCGCCAGCCGCAGCTCCGGGTATAGCGGAAAGGCCATCGCAGGCATGCCGACCACTTCCGCGCCAAAAATCTCTGCCGGCCCACCGCTGGGCGCGAAGATCATCACTTCGTCGCCATTGTTCCTGAGAGCTTCTACAGTCTTAAGCAGCATCGTTACGATGCCATCTATCTTCGGCAGGAACGACTCTGTCATGAGGGCAATTTTCAAGGGGAAAGCTTACCTCTGTTTTTTACTTTGAGCAGCAGCAATGCGTCATCCGGGCCCATCATCCCTGCTACTAAATATTGGGAACAGTTCTTTGACTGTCAAAAGGCGCTTCTTGATTCATGGAAGATGGATGCCGGCTGTGAGAAATATACGGAAGCGCCCGTTTTGGCACAAATATAGGGCGCAATTGCGCCCTTATATTTTTTGAGATGACGAAGCCGGTTGCATCCGCGGCCAGCAAGCGACCGCGGCAGACTCAGTGCGACGTACCGCCCATCTCATCCGGCTTGGCCTGGTCCCCCTGGTCTTTCAACATCGTGACCGAGGCGATATGCACTGTCTTTTCTTCCTTGTTCACCGTTCCCTGCATAGCGATATGGTGCCCGAGATGGCCGGCGACCGCATCCGGATCGTCAATCGTCCAGACCTGTTTGCTCGCGTCGTCGACAAAGACCGGCTTGCCGCCTCCGCTTACGCACTTCTTGACGCAGGCGGCTCCGCCACCTACATGCTTCGCACCGCACATCGAATCGCTGACCCAGCCGTCGATTGGCTTGGTGCTCTGATCGGCCGCAAACGCAGCCGCTCCGCACATCAGCGTTAATACCAGGAATTTCTTCATCGGGAGATCCTCCGCGTGCATAGGTCTTGAACGAACGTGTCTATTATGAGCTTCGCCTCGCTACTTGGGCAACGTCACATCTGGGCTCACTGTCATGAACTGCCTAACCCACCGGCTGCTCTACCAGCGGAGCGTGGGTCGCGGCCGTCGGAAAAGGCGGCATCGGCATAGGCGGCGGCGCCTCCCCGATCTTCTTGATAAAGCTGCACGCAATCGCTGCCGCCGGGTCGTCGGCGTTTTTCTTGCCGCGCTTCTTGGGCGCTTCTTCGTCGGCTGCGGTTTTCTTGTTATTCGGGCACACCAGGAAGACCCCCGACTTGAGCGTCTTCTCTAACAGGTAGGCGCTGCCGCACTCCGGGCACTTCTGGTCGACCGGCTTGTTGTTCGAAGTAAAATCGCACTTCGGGTAATTGGAGCAGCCATAGAACAGATTGCCGCGCCGGGCCTTCTTCTCGATCAAGTCGCCGTCGCCGCACTGCGGGCACTTCACCCCAATGGAGTTCTGCTTGATGTACTTGCACTTCGGGTAGCCGGAGCAGCTGACAAACTCCCCATACTGCCCATTGCGCAGCACCAGCTGCTTGCCGCACTTGGGGCAATCCGCTTCCAGCGGAACCGGCGGCTTCTGCTGCACCTTCTGGTCGAGCTTGCGGGTCGTCTTGCACGGCGGATCTTCGTTATAACCCGGGCACGCCATGAACATGCCGAAGCGGCCCCGCTTCAGCACCATCACCCGGCCGCACGCCTCGCAGTACTCTTCCTTCTCTTCCGCATCCTGCGCCTCGGCGGCGTTCAGGTCAGGCTTGGCTGCAAAGTTCTCCTTGGTAAACGTGCAGCTGCCTTCCTTCTTCTTGTCATAAGCGCTGCAGGCGAAAAAGGAACCGAACTTGCCCCATTTCAGCACCAGCGGCGAGCCGCAAAGATCGCACACCTCGTCGGTGGCCTTCTCCATGCGCTTGATGTCTTCCATGTTCGCGCCGGCGTGGGCCAGTTCTTTGGTAAAGTGGCCATAGAACCCCGCGAGCAGGTCCGTTCCCTTTTCGCTGCCGTCCTCCACGCCATCCAACTCCTCTTCGAGCTTGGCGGTGTACTTGGTGTCGAAGATGTAGGGGAAATTCGCAATCAACAGACCGGTCACCACGGTGCCGATCTCGGTCGGATAGAACCGTCCCGAGCGACCGGTCGGCGGCAGCTTGGTAACGTATTCCCGGTCCTGGATGGTGTTGATGATCGACGCATACGTCGACGGCCGGCCGATGCCCCGCTCCTCCAGCTCCTTGACCAGCGAGGCTTCGTTGTAGCGCGGCGGCGGTTCGGTGTAGTGCTCGTCGGTCTTGACCGAGTTGAGCGCCAGCGCCTGGCCGTTGTTCAACTCCGGCAGCTTGTTCTCGAGCGCCTCGTCGTCGTCGTCTTTCTTGTCTTTCGCCTCTTCATACACCTTGAGAAAGCCGTCGAACTTCAGCACCGATCCGCTCACCCGGAAGTCGTAGCTGCGGTCCGCCTTGGCCTCGATATCAACCGTCGTCTGGTCAAAGATCGCCGGCAGCATCTGCGAGGCGACGAAGCGCTGCCAGATAAGCCGGTAGAGCTTGAACTGTTCGTCGGAGAGATAGCGTTTGATCTCGTCGGGATGCAGCGTGACATCGGTTGGCCGCACCGCCTCGTGGGCGTCCTGCGCGTCTTTCTTCGACTTGTACGAATTCGGCTGCGGCGGCAGGTAGTGCTTGCCGATCCTCTTCTCGACGTAGCTGCGCACATCGGTCAGCGCATCGGGCGAGACACGGGTGGAGTCGGTACGCATATAAGTAATGAGGCCGACCGTCCCCTTTTCGCCCAGCTCCAGACCTTCATAGAGACGCTGGGCAACGCCCATCGTGCGCTTCACGTTGAAGCCGAGCTGGCGCGAGGCATCCTGCTGCAGTTTGCTGGTGGTGAAGGGGGCCGTCGGCGATTTCCGGCGCTCTTTCTTCTCCACCGTTCGAACCGCCCACTTTGCTTTTTCCAATTGAGCGACGACCGATCGTGCCGTCACGCCATCCGGCAGCGCCGCCGCGCCCACCGTCGCCACCTCCGCCTTCTTGCCGTTCATGCCGACAAAACGCGCGGTGAAGTCCATGCCCTTCGGCGCTGGATGCAGCGAAGCCTCGATCGTCCAGTATTCAACCGGATGGAAAGCCTTGATCTCCCGCTCCCGCTCCACAATCAGGCGCACCGCGACCGTCTGCACCCGCCCCGCGGAGAGGCCGCGACGCACCTTGTCCCACAGCAGCGGGGAGATCTGGTAGCCGACAATGCGATCCAGCACCCGGCGCGTCTGCTGCGCATCGACCAGGTTGCGATTCACATCGCGGGCATGATCGAACGCCGCCTTGACCGCCTTGGGCGTGATTTCGTTGAAGGTCACGCGCTGGATCGCGCCGGCCTTTGAGACTCCACTCAGCTCCTGCTCCAGGTGATAGGCGATCGCCTCGCCCTCGCGGTCGGGGTCAGGCGCCAGGTACACGTGGTCCGCCTTGGCCGCCAGCTTCTTCAGATGGTCGATGATCTTCTGCTTGTCGGGCATCACGATCAGCTCCGGCTCGAAGCTGCCGTCTTCAAGGTCGACGCCGATCTTGTTCTTGGGCAGATCCTTGACATGCCCGATCGAAGCCTCGACCTGATAGGTATTCCCGAGATATTTATTGATCGTCTTGGCCTTGGCAGGCGATTCGACGATCACGAGAGATTTACTCATTATTCCTTCTTTGCACGTTCAATAAAGAGAAGACGGATCAGCCCGCCTTCGGTCAACACCATATAAAAAGGTCCTCTGCAAAACCCTGAAAGACCTGCGAGAAAATGTCTTCGGTAAAACTCATACCGGGTTCTTCTGGAAACTATCACGCCTCGGCGTTTCCTTCGAATTCCCCTGCTCGGCCAGTCACCGCGCCGAACGGGAGCACCCGCCGGTCAAGATTGCACGGTTTCCCCCAGAAACGCAAACCGGCTTAAAAGCTTTTGACGTAATTCTTGCCAGGAAGCTGCTTCACTCTGCCGCTCAGTTCCAGTTCGAACAAGGCAGTAAAAATCTCGGAAGAACTCAATTCCGGCGCAAGCTTTTCCATGATTTCATCCAGCAGCAACGCTTCATCGTGGCGCAGGATGCCGAGCACCAGCGCCTCCGTCCGGGGCAGCGGGGCCTCTTCAAATAACGATGCGGCAGCGCTGCCTTTCGATTCAGCCCCATACTCCGCTCCCAGCCGCGACTCCAGCAGCAAACGCACCTGCGACGGCAGGTCCTCCCACACGTCCTCCCACGTCGCGACCAGCCGCGCGCCCTGTTTTATCAGTGTGTTAGGCCCCCACGCTCCCTTGTTGGTCACGTTGCCCGGAACCGCGTACACGTCCCGGTTCTGTTCGATCGCGCAGCGCGCCGTCACCCGAGTGCCGCTATGCTCCCCGGCTTCCACCACCAGTACGCCGATACTGATGCCGCTCAGGATGCGGTTCCGCCGGGGAAAGTTCTGCGGCGCCGGAAAAGTCCCAAGCTTGTGTTCGGAGACGATAGCGCCTCCCCCGGCGACGATCTGTTCGGCGAGCGCCTTGTTCTCTTTGGGGTAAATGACGTCGATGCCCGTTCCCCACACCGCTATCGTCGGCGACTTGGCCGCGATCGCGCCTTTATGCGCCGCCGTGTCCACCCCCCGGGCCATCCCGCTCAGGATGATCAGCCCCCGCAAGGCCAGGTCCCGTGACAGCATCTCGGCCATTCCCACCCCGTAAGGGGTAGGATGCCGCGTTCCTACCACCGCCAGTGCCGGCCGGCTCAGCAGGCTCACGTCGCCGCGCACCCACAGCAGCGGCGGAGGATCGAAGATCTCCCGCAGCCGCTCCGGATAGGCCTCGTCGGCATACGCTACCAGCGACGCTCCTTCGGCATGCACCCGCCGCTGCTCCTCGATGGCATCCTTGAGTGCATGACCGCCGCAGAGGTACTGCGCCGCCGGCGCAGGAAAACGCAGCGCCTCGAGCTCGGTCAACGACAGCTCCAGAATGCGCGCCGCTGACCCGGCGCTGTCGACAGCCTGCAGAATCCGGCGCGGCCCGAGGCCGGGCGCCAGCGACAACACCAGCCAGGCCAGCTGAACCTCCGCCGCTGCAGCCTCTGCGTCGATCGCGCTGACGGATGTGTCCATAGAAAGATTTCCGTACGCGCAGCAACACCGCGTACCGGCAATCCATAGCCTTTTCTGGAGTAGTTGAGCCGAGACTAGCGATATCTCCGAGCAGTGTCAAGCGAGGAATCATCCTTTGCAACACCCTGCCGATAACCCTGGGATACGGCGCTGCTGCGTGATTCCGTCTGGCTGCCCGGCCTGCGCAGCTCGCATCGAGAGGGGTCTTCGACCGAATGGCATCGACATCCAGGATGGCTACCGCAGTCGGCATACAGGAGTCGACCCCCGCCTCGTCGGCTTCATCCATGTCCTCGCTTCCCCCGGAACTCGCTGAAAACACACCCAGCTTCCACGGGCTCATCGGCCGCAGCCCCGCCATGCGCCACCTGATCCTGCAAATGGAACGCGTCGCCTCCCACGTCACCGTGGCGACGATCGAGGGCGAAGACGGCACCGGCAGGACCCTCGCCGCTTATGCGCTTCATACCTCAGGACCGGCAGCGCTCTCGCCCTTCATTCCCTGCCCTGCCGCGCAATTCTTCGCCCCCACCCTCCCCGCGGACGACCGCTCTGGCTGGTCGGCGGCTCTCCTGCGCCAGGCCCACGGGGGCACCCTCTTTCTCGATCGCGTCCATCAGCTCTCGCCGGAACAACAGCAGAGGCTGGCGGACTTCCTCCATTGGTTCGACGATCGCCACGCACGGCAGAGCGCGCTGCGCCTTACCGGCGAAGACGACTCCCCCGACAGGAACTTACCCCGCCAGCTCCTCTTTTCGTCTTCCGTGACCCTCCGCCACCCGGAAACCTCGGTCAGCTTCCGCGAGGATCTCGCCTCCTGGCTCTGCGCCGTCCGCTTCCGCTTGCCCTCTTTGCGGGAGCGCCGCGAAGATATCCCCTTACTCGCTCAGATCTTCATCCAGCGTTTCGCCCGGACCTACGGAAAACCCGTTCGTGGACTGGGACCGGGAACCATCGCCCCGCTCCTGCGCCACTCCTGGCCCGGCAACGTCAGGGAACTCGAGGAAGTCATCACCGCCGCCGCTCACGAAACCCAGAGCCAGTGGATTCGCCCGATCGACCTGCCCCCCTTGCTTCCCGCCATACGCAAAGCCTCGCAGCCCGTCAACAGCTCCCTCGGCGGCAGTCCCACAGCCGGCATCGAGCAGGACGTCAACCTCGATCGCGCCATCCGCAACCATGTCGTCCGCGTCCTCGAGCACACCCGGGGCAACAAGCTCCGCGCCGCCCAGCTGCTCGGCATCAGCCGCTCCACTCTTTATCGCATTCTCGCCGTCCAGGAGCCCGCCTCACCCGAAGCGGAGCGGTAGAGCTGGTCTCATCAACGGGCAAATCCCCTCGACGCACCGATGCGGGCCGCCAGCAAAGCGGCTCGCAGGAAGATCGATCAAGGGCGGTCGCGCTCAGGACTCCCGCCAAACCACCAAGAGCGCCGTTCGGGCTCCTTTTCCGCGCGCCGGTTCCGCGTGCCGGTTCCGCGTGCCGGCAACCCGCCTACGCATAGATGCCCCGCTGCTTGATCGTGAAAGCGACGCGATCGATCGCCAGCATATAGGCGGCAATCCGATTGTTCACATTGTGCGCCTCGGCATAGCGCACCACGTCATCGAAGCTCTCGCGCAAAATAGCCTGCAGCCGCTCGTTGACCGTCGCCTCATTCCAGAAATAGCCCTGGCGGTCCTGCACCCACTCGAAATACGAAGCCGTCACCCCGCCGGCATTGGCCAGAATGTCGGGAATGACGAAGACCTTCTTGTCGGCCAGGATATCGTCGGCAACGGCCGTCGTCGGGCCGTTCGCGCCCTCGCAGACAATGCGCGCCTTGATGCGATCGGCATTGCGGCTGGTAATCACATTCTCCGTCGCGGCGGGAATCAGAATTTCGCAATCGTCCAGCAGCAGCTGGTCGGTGTCGACTGCCTCGGCTCCCTTGAAACCTAGGACGGTGCGATTGCGCTCGCGATACTCAAGCAGCGCGCCGACGTCAATGCCGTCGGCGTTGTAAAGGCCGCCCTGCTGCTCGGCAATCCCGATGATCTTGTACCCGCGATCGCTCATGATGCGCGCCGCATTCGACCCCACATTGCCAAAGCCCTGGACGATCACGCGGCACCCATCCTGCCGCATATTCAGGTAACGCAGCGCCTCATCGCACACCGTCGCAATGCCGCGGCCGGTCGCTTCAAGCCTGCCCCGTGAACCGCCGATCGACAGCGGCTTGCCTGTCACCACCGCGGTGACCGTCTGCCGCATGTGCATGGAATAGGTATCCATGATCCATGCCATCACTTGTTCGTTGGTGTTGACGTCCGGGGCGGGCACATCCTTTTCCGGCCCGATAAATTCGATGATGTCCGACGTATACCGCCGCGTCATCCGTTCAATCTCCCCCATCGACATGCGCCGCGGGTCGCAGATGATCCCGCCCTTCGCGCCGCCGAACGGTATATTCACCACCGCGCATTTCCACGTCATCCAGCTCGCCAGCGCCCGCACTTCGTCGAGCGTCACATCCATCGAGTAGCGGATGCCGCCCTTCCCCGGACCCCGGGCGACGGAGTGCTGTACGCGAAAACCGGTGAATACTTCAATACTGCCGTTGTCCATCATCACCGGGATGTGAACGATGATCTCTCGCGCCGGGTAGCGAAGGATCTTCCAGATACCCTCATCGAGGTTCAGTTTACGCGCAGCGTAGTCGAAACGAGCAGCCTGGGCTTCCCAGGGATTGATCTCCTGCTCGAGTGTAATTGTCGCCATGATCTCTCCAGTATTGGTTGCTTCTCTCCGGCAGGCCGCGACGCCTCACCAAGAGTGTGCGGGGCGGTAAGAACCGGGCGGCAGAGTCACGTCTGGCAGGCACATGGAATTGTCCTGCACAGGCCTAAAACATCGCCGCACGAGCAACGAATGCGGCGATAAGCCAAACTCACTGAGTATAGGCCTGCTGTCCGGCCCCGGCAAAGCACCATGGTGCCAGGTCGCGCCGCAAAGGCGCGTGCTTTTCCCGGAACAGGGCCGGCCAACCGCAGCGTTCCGAATGGGTATTTTCCTCCCCAACGTGCTTGACTCGAGACTCCCAACCACCCTCGAAAAGTGAATTTTCATGCCGCGCAAACCAAGGCGCCGTCGTCGTTCCTACCCGCGCTGCCACGCTCTCCTTACGACGCCAATCGCAGCGGGTAACCGCCACCGGCGAAAAGCCAAACCAACGCCGCCCGGTCTTCGCTCCCGCAGTTCGGTCATGTACCATGGCTTCACCATGGCCGCCTCTCCCTCATCGCAGCCGCCCAGCATTCCCGCTCGCAAAGACTTTGAGCGGCTGGCAGCCAGCCACAGCGTTGTCCCCGTCTATCGCACCCTGACCGCCGACCTCGAAACCCCCGTCTCGGCCTTCCTTCACCTCGCCGGCGACCGGGCCGAATGCTTCATGCTTGAGTCCGTCGAGGGCGGCGAGCGCGTCGGCCGCTACACCTTCATCGGAGTTCGCCCCTACAAGAAAATTGTCGCCTGGGGAACCTCGATCGAAGTCACCGAATCCGGCCACACCCGCAACTTCGAGGGCGACGTTTTCAACCTGCTCAAAGAAGAACTGCATGGCCACGAACCCGCCCGCGTTCCCGGCCTCCCGCCTTTCACAGCCGGCGCGGTCGGTTTCTTCGCCTACGATGTCGTCCGGCAGATCGAGCGGCTGCCCTCCCTCGCCAAAGACGACCTTCAGATGCCCGACGCCTGCCTGATGTTCTTCGACGAGGTGCTCGCCTTCGATCACGTCCGCAAGGCGATCCTGCTGATCGTCACCGCCGATCTCTCGCGCCACAAGCCCAAGGCGGCCTACGCCGACGCAATCGCGCGCCTCGACCGCCTGGAGACAAAGCTCGCCCGTCCGCTGCCCAGGAAGAAGAAATCGACCGCGCAAGGCAAGCTCAAAGTCAAAGCCAGCAGCAACAAGAAAGACTTCCTCTCTGCCATTGAAACTTCCAAGGAATACATCGCTGCCGGCGACATCTTCCAGGTCGTCCTCTCCCAGCGCTTCGAGGTAGAGCCCGGCGTCGAGCCCTTCTCCATCTATCGCTCCCTGCGCATCGTCAATCCCTCGCCCTACATGTACTTCCTCCGCTTCGGCCTGAAGAAGCCAGGCGACGGCGGCAAACCCGGCGCCAGGAGCCGCAAGGATGCCAGGCCGGAGATGACCCACATCATCGGCTCCTCGCCCGAGCTGCTGGTGCGCGTCAAGCAGCGCAACGTTGAATACCGCCCCATCGCCGGCACCCGTCCCCGTTCGCTCGACGAAGACGAAGACCGCCGCATCGGCGAAGAGCTGCTGGCCGACGAAAAAGAACGCGCCGAACACGTCATGCTCGTCGATCTCGGCCGCAACGACGTCGGCCGCGTCAGCGACTTCTCGAGCGTCAAGGTCAAAGATTTCATGTTCATCGAGCGCTACTCGCACGTCATGCACCTGGTCAGCGCCATCGAGGGCAAGCTCCGCGCCGAACTCACCCCGGTCGACGCCTTCCGCGCCTGCTTCCCCGCCGGAACCCTCTCCGGAGCTCCAAAAATCCGCGCCATGGAGATCATCGAAGAGCTCGAACCCACCCGCCGCGGCATCTACGGCGGCAGCATCCTCTACGCCGACTTCTCCGGAAATCTCGACAGCTGCATCGCCATCCGCACCCTGTTACTCCAAGGCAAGAAGGGATACATCCAGGCCGGCGCCGGCATAGTCGCCGATTCCGTGCCGGAGAAGGAATACGAGGAGTCCGTCAATAAAGCGAAGGCCGTGGTGACGGCAATCGAGCGGGCGAGAAATGGATAAGCCGCTAGCGACGTTGCGACGAGCTGTGAAGGCGACGCAAAGTCGATGACGCTTACGTCTGGAACTCGAAAGCGGGTCAACGACACCTGCACCCGGTACTCGGGCAGCGCCTCAACGTTCCACTCCCGCTCATGTTTGGCGAACCAGAGAAGGATTGCTTTCTGCCAGGCAGCATGATCCTGCTCCCCCATCGGCCGCTCTCTCGATTTCGCCATCCACGTACTCCGCATCTGGCTCATAGGAAGAGCGCAGGTAAGTCTCGACGGGAACGTACAGGGCTGTAGCCATCAGGGCGGTCTCCTGTCGCAAGTTCTACTGCAGCCGCCGTTGTGAGTGCTATGGCGCGCTCCAGCCCAGGCACAGGGGTCGTTGGCTGCTCCCCGGACCCAGTCTGCCTGGCGATGAAGGTGTCACTGCTATCCTCAACCTATGTTCAACCCGCAGGCATCGGCGGACTCGGCACTCCTGCTCACCGAGGAGTTCCTCGTCTTTGCCACCGTCGTCGGCTCGATCGCGACCCTGCCGACCTTTATCGAGTTCATCTCCGAAGTCCGCAAGCGCCGCGAGCGCATTTATCTTTCGCTCGAAGACGTTCCCGTCAGCAGCCTCAATCCCCGCCTCGCCGGCATGGACTCGCTCGTCGCCAGCATCGCCGACCTCATCGACCGCGCCCGCGAGCCCGCCGCCTACAAAGACCTCAAGATCGGCAACGAGGTGCTCGTCATCGGCCCGGTGCAGAGCGGCAAAAAGAGCCTCGCCGAGCGCATCGCCCAGATGGCCGGCATGGAGCGGCTGGTCACCGTCTACAACCCCCGCGACTCCGACGCCCTCGCCAAGGCAAAAAGTATCGTTCGCGGTTACAAATCGAAAAAAGTCATGCTGCTGCTGCCCCGCATCGACCTCGCCTACAAAGAGAGCGACCCCGATGTGCTCACCGAGCTCGACGCGCTCATCGAAACCACCTCCGAACGGCTCAACGTCCTGGTCGTCGCCACCACCGTCACCTTCGAAGCCAACAGCGACCTCGACAACCTCTTCGGCATCAAGCTCACCCTCCCCGGCGCCGAGGTCACCCACGGCGACAACCGCGAAATTCCCGAAGACGCCAGGCGGATGCTCGCCGAGGTCGCCGTCTTCTACCTCCAGGAGGCGCAGCGTCAGGGCTTTCGCCTGCAGGGCATGACCGAAGAGCAGTTCCGCGCCCGGGTGCTCGAGTCCGCCATCAACCCCGCCGAGATTGAAGACATCGTCGTCCTCTGCCAGACCACCGCCCTCTATCGCCGACGGACAAGGCAGGTTTCCGAGCTGACCTTCACCCGCGAGATCCTCGAGACGGCCATCTCGCGCGTCGCCGCCGAGTAGAGCGCAAAGAAAAGCGCACAACCCCAACCGGGATCATGCGCTCAAGCTGATGGAACAGCCGGACTCTAAAAAGGATTTAGGCGTGAACCGGTCCGGCACCCACTCCCATACTGGAACCGACGCTCATATTCGGCTTCACGCGAAAGCGCTCCATCGAAATCTTGAGCACGCGCTCGATCTTCTTCAGATCGCCGCGCTCGTCCGGCTGCGCAAAGGTTGAGGCAACGCCCTTCTTCGACGCGCGTCCCGTACGGCCGACGCGATGCACGAAATCTTCGGCTACCTTCGGCATGTCGTAGTTCACAACGTGCGCAATGTGATCGACATCCAGCCCGCGCGCCGCGACATCGGTCGCTACCAGGATGCGGTGGCCGCCCTTGGCAAAGCTCTTCAGCGCAGCGCTGCGCTGCGCCTGCGTCCGATCGCCATGAATGCTGGTCGCGCCGTGCCCCGAACGGGTCAGCCGCTGCGCCACCCGCTCCGCGCCATGCTTGGTGCGGACAAAAACCAGGAAGCTGCCCTCTTCCGACTTCAACAGGTGCTCCAGAAGCTCCTGCTTCTTGTCGGAGGTGACCTCAAAAGTCTGCAGCCGGACATTCTCCGCCGGCTTCAACACCGAACCGATCTCGATCCGGACCGGGTTCTTCAGGTAGTCGCGAACCACTTCCTTGATCGCCGCATCGAGCGTCGCCGAATAGCACAGCGTCTGCCGGTCAGCAGGCAGTTCCCCGGCTATGCGCTTGATCGCCGGCTTGAAGCCCATGTCGAGCATCCGGTCGACTTCGTCCAGCACCAGGATCTGCACTTCGTTGAGCTTCACCATGCGCCGCTTGATGTAGTCCTCAAGCCGGCCGGGGGTGGCAACGATCAGCCGCGCGCCGCGGCGGATCGCCTGGATCTGCGGGCCTTCGGCCAGTCCGCCAACCACCAGCGCCACATTCAGCTGCGAGGCCAGCGCCGAGCCCTGCACCAGCGTACGAAAGGTCTGCTCGACCTGCATCGCCAGTTCGCGGGTCGGCAGCAGGATCAGCGCCGAAGCGTTCCTGCTCTGCGTCGCCATCAGCTTTTCGATCACCGGGATCAGGAAGCTGAGCGTCTTGCCGGTGCCGGTCTGGGCGGTCGCGAGCACGTCGCGGCCCTCGAGCGCGGGAGGAATCGCGCCTTCCTGTACCGGGGTCGGCGTCGTAAAGTTGCAAACTGCCAAACGCTTCTTCAGTGAGGCAGAGAGAGTAAAGTCGTTAAATTGTGTCAAAATCTTCCCTTGGTCTTTGGTCCTGGAACTTTCCCTGGCCTTCCCTTTGGCGGGGAAAGTGAGACCGGTCCGGAACGCGAGTTGCTGCCTCGCGACGGCTTCATCCGTCCGTGACAGAAAATTGTATCGTTCGCAGGGAGTGCCGGAAATTCAGAAAACCGGGGGTTGAAGTTCATCCCAGGCTCGGCTCTGCCGCGATGCCTTTTGCGGGGAAGCAGTGGATGCTCCCACACACCGCCACGCACATCGTATCTGCGGGCGACTACGCTTTAGGGGCTTGGAGACTACTGTGGCAGGCGGTCTGGCTTTCCAGGGCAAGAACGGCTCACTACCAAACAACTGAGCGCAATTTAAGAGTAACACCTGGCCCCTGAATTTGCTCAACAATTCAGCCTTGTGCCCGATTTAGCATGTCCGTTATGACTCCACCGGCAAACATGCTCGACTTTGGGGGATTTCAGCCGAAGCTGGAAAGGCTGGCTAATACTTTCATTGAGTATGGCCCCGGCCCAACGCTCTGCTTGCTACGATGTCACCCATGACCCTCGCCCCCAAACCAGACAAACCCCGCTGCGCGTGGCCCGGCGCAGACCCCCTCTACCTCGACTATCACGACCGGGAATGGGGCGTGCCCGAAACCGACTCCCGCGCCCTGTGGGAGCTCCTCATGCTTGAGGGCTTCCAGGCGGGGCTCGCCTGGATCATCGTCCTCCGCAAGCGCGAAGCCTTCCGCGCCGCCTTTGACCAGTTCGATCCCGCCAGCATCGCCCGCTACCAGGAATCCGACATCGAACGCCTCATGCAGAACCCCGGCATCATCCGCGCCCGCGCCAAGATCGAAGCCACCATCCTCGGCGCCCGGCTCTTCCTCGACATGCAGCGCTCCGCAACCAGCTTCGCCGCCTTTGCCTGGACGATCGCCGGCGGTAAGCCGATCCAGAGCACCGGCCCCGTCCCGGCCAGCACGCCGCTCTCCGAAACCATGTCGAAAGAGCTGAAACTACGCGGCTTCAAATTCGTCGGCCCCACCATCGCTTACGCCTGGATGCAGGCCTCGGGGATGGTCAACGATCATTCCCCAGGCTGCTTCCGGCGCGAGATATGCGCCCGGACGAAGGCGAAGTGGAAATGAGAAGACGGGCATCCCCAGAAGCCTTCTCCCAAGGGAAGGCACTCACCTTGGAAGACTTCAGCCTGAGCCGCCCGCTCTCCTAAAGCCCGGTTCCTAAAGCCCGGTTCAGGAAGCCCGGTTCAGGCCCGGCATCCAGATCTGTCAAGTGCTCAACTAGCAAACACGCTCGTAAACTGCTGATCCTAAAGATCAAAAAGATCGGGGAAGTTGGCATAGTGAAACCCTTCAATTTGGTAAAATAAGAACAGAGTGGAAGCAGAGCGGCGCAGGCCCCTGTCGTCGAAGTTTGCAAGAACCGCCGCCAAGGGTTACCCCATTGCAGCCGCCTTGGGCAGGAGTGAGACAAGCAATTCCCGGCAAATTGTCCTAAGTCCTTCGCTTTGAGGAACCTGCGGGTAAGCTGTTTGGAATGACGAATTTACCGCACTACCCCTGCTGCATCTTGTTGAAACGCAAGCTACTTACCCCTGGGCAGGGGTGGGGGGGTACCCGGGTACTTCTTAACCCGCGAGCGCCAGGTAGTCGGGCCGGTCAGCAATGGTGTGATGCCGGTAGAAATTCGCAATCTTCCCACCCCGCAAGTAGAAGACGCCTGGCATCTGGTGGCCATCTTCGCGCGGCAGGCCAATGCCATGCGCGCGAACTCCGCCCCAGAACCACGCCTTCACCACCGCGGGGCGAAAGAAATGGCTCCACGGGTTCGTACGTCCGAGGGCAAAGAGCGGGTGCCGGTAGAGCGTTGCTTCGGGATTGCTCACCCGCTCCACATCCGCCAGGCGGTAGTAGTCGAAGTAGGGCTTCGCCCGTTCCGGCGTAGCAAGATGCACAAAGACCGGCTGCACTCCACGCGCTTCCAGCTGGCCGCGAATTTGGGAAACCCGTTCCAGCGTCTCCCGGCAGAACGAACAGCCGAAATGGCGCAGAAAGATCAGCAGGACCGGCGACTCCTGCGCCACTTCGAGAAGCGTACGGCCGGCCTCCGTGCGGAACTCGCCCAGCACCGCGGCCAGCGCCTCATCGTCCCCGCTCGCCGGCGATCGTGTCGCAACGAGAGAAGCAGCCGGCGGAAGCGGGGCCGAAATGGTCGGGAGCGTCATACTTTCCTTTTGGCGGTCCTGGGTTTCCTCCGCGATCCCTGCTCACGGATCGCCGGGTTCTTCCCGGCGCGTGGCACGAAAGCGCGAAAGCCTCGATCACGCCTTCACGAAGTGCATCGACGCCGAGTTCATGCAATAACGCTGGCCGGTCGGCGGCGGCCCATCGGGAAAAACGTGTCCCAGGTGCGCATCGCACAGCTTGCACTTCACCTCGGTGCGGTCCATGCCGAGCGACGAGTCATTGGCGCTGATTACGTTCTCCATGGCAATCGGCGCCCAGAAGCTCGGCCAGCCCGTGCCCGAGTCGAATTTGGTCTGCGAATCGAACAACGCCAGCTCGCAGCAGACGCACCGAAAGATGCCCTTACTGTGTTCGTTCCACGTACTGCCCGTATACGCCATCTCGGTATCGGCGTGACGGGTGATGTCATAGGCATTTCCCGAGAGTTGCTTCTTCCACTCGGCATCGGTCTTGACCACCTTCGGCACCATCTCTTTGCCGATCTTCTTACCGTCGTCGCCGAACTTGACGATCGTCACCTCGCCCGGCGTGGCCCTCCCTGCAGCGCTCGCCTCCACTACCGCCTGGGGCTTGCGCGTCAACAGCACCGCCAGGCCGGCGGCCGCCGCCGCGCCCGTACCAAGAAAGACTCGCCGCGTCATCGCTTTCGACTGCCGGTCATTTGCATCTTCTGCACGAAACATTGTTCCACCTCAACCCTGCACCCATAAGACTCGCCACCGTACGCAAAAGTTACGGCCGCCAGCCTCGGGCGGATTCACCCGCTCGAAAATGCCTGATCTTCACATACTTCCGAAGTAGCGGCCCTAGTCGGCTGCCTCCGCAGGAATCGGCGGCGACTGCGCCAGCGGTTTTGTAATGTCATCTAGGTAATCGGGCGTTCCCGGCACCCGCTCCAGCACCGGGTAGCGCTCGCCTTCATGGTAGTTGATGTCGGCCATGGAGAGAAACGAGTCCGACTGCAGGATGAAGTGAATCGGTTCGGTCTTGCCCTTCGCCTGCCGGATCGCAGACCTCAGCAGTTCGGGTGTGAAGACCTGGCCGTTGATCGCAACGATCTTTTGCTCGGGCGCAAGGCGCGCCTTATCGGCCGGGCCGTTCCACCGCACATCGCTGATGTTCCCTTCGGCCGAGACGCGAAAGCCGAGAGAGAACCAGGCATCCACGCCGCCCGAATGCTTGCCGGCGTTGTCGGCCAGCATCTTTTCACCGGCGCTCGGCTTGTCGGTATAAACCAGCTTGTACCCGCCCTGCTCGATGCCCGCGAGATCGGCGCGGGGGTTGATCTTGTCCACTCGGTCATGCAGGAAAGCCGCCCAGTCGTAAGGCATCACCTGGTTGAGATCGGCGGCCAGTTCGTCGAAGGTGTAGGTCACGATCAAGGGGCCGGTATTGCCGCCCTTGCCGAGAAAGATGTGCTCGAAATCGTTGAGCGACTTCTTTTCCTTGGTCCTGGTGCGGATCAGCGTATCCGCATCGAGCCACAGCAACTCTCCTTCGTCGTAGTAGTCCTGGTCGCGCCGCCAGTTGTTCCACGCCGGGTCCGGGCTCCGCAGGATGCTCGCCGCGACCGCCGTGTCGAGCGTAGGGCGCCACTCCCGCCCGGGGCGGTTGTCGAGGTCTGCGGCCGAGAGCGCCAGCAGGTCGCGGTAGAGGTCCGGCGATTTCAGCCCGGCCCGCGCCGCCAGCACGTTGCCGAGATATTGGGTCATGCCCTCATAGACCCAGAGCAGCGCTCCCTGCTGCGGGGTCGCGAAATCCGGCTGGTAGAGGCCGACCGGGCGGCGGTACTTGCCGTTCCACGAATGGGTAAACTCGTGCGCCAGCAGGTCGGAATCGGCCAGCTGATGCCCGGGATCGGCATAGGCCTTCTCGTCAACACCGTTGTCGGAGGATTGGCCGTGTTCCAGTCCTTCGCCGCCGGCCACATCTGAGAGCGTCAGCAGAAAGTGGTACTGGTTGTAGTGATGCGATACGTACATCTTGTCCGCCTCGCGCACCAGGTTCGCCACCTCGGCAAGAAAGGGCGCCCGAAGATTGGCATCGTCCGGCGCATCGGCGACCACGTCGAGGTAGTGCTTCGGCGAGATCTCCGGAGCCAACGGGAACTCGTGGAAGTATTGCCCGGTAATAACGGGGGAGTCTTCAAGCTGCTCCACATTTGTCGCCGCGAAGTGGATCGTAGCTCCGTTTGCGGGTACCGGATACGCTGCCGCGCCCAGGGGAGTCAGCGCAGTGCCCACCCCCCACCCTGCCGGCACAATCAGCGACGGTTGGATCGGAATCTCCCGCACCGGTCGATTGGCCGGGTAGAGCAGCAGCCGCTCCCACTCGAGCACCGCCAGCTTCTGCGTCACGCGATCGATCACGATGCAGTCCAGGTGAGCGTGCAGCATTGTCGCGCCGCGCGGTATCTCGAGGTGAAACTGGTACAGATCGACATCGTCCCGACGCCACGGCAGCGGCTTGCCGTTGACGGTGAAAACGACGCCGGTAATTTCCTCGGCCGGGCCGGTCGGCATGTGGTTGCCCGGTATCCACTTCGGGGTGGTCAAGGTCAGCGGACCGGCGCTCACCGGCAGATCGACCTCAGCGTGATAGAGCTTCCGCGAGGCATCCGAAAGGTCAGCCGTGATCTGGATCGTCGAAGAAGTTTGCGCCAGGGCCGTGCCGGTAACAAAGCCGAAGAGAAGGGCGAAGAGAAGGGCGAAGATAAAGACGACAGGTTTGCGGTTCGATCGCATGCGGTACATTCCTTTTTCGTTTAACGCTACACTAGGGGAAGGGCCATGGTCTTCGTCCTCGACAACTACGATTCCTTTACCTACAACCTCGTGCAATACATGGGCGAGCTTGGCGCGGAGATGGTCATTCGCCGCAACGACGAACTCACCGTGGACGAGGTCGAGGCGCTTGCGCCGGAGCGGCTGGTCCTGTCACCCGGCCCATGCACTCCGCAGGATGCCGGTATCTTGATTCCCCTCATCCAGCATTTCGCCGGCAAGCTGCCGATCCTGGGCGTCTGCCTCGGCCATCAGGCCATCGGCGCAGCCTTCGGCGGCGATGTCGTTCGCGCTCCGCAATTGATGCACGGCAAAACCAGCGAGGTGGAGCACGACGGCAAGACCGTCTTCTCCCACATCGCCAGTCCGATGACCTGCACCCGGTATCACTCCTTGATCGTTGCTGAAGAGACCTTACCCTCCGAACTCGAAGTCTCCGCCCGAACCAGGAACGCCGACGGAACGAGTACCATCATGGCGCTGCGCCACCGCAAGTACCCGATCGAGGGCGTCCAGTTCCATCCGGAAAGCGTCCTGACAAATGACGGCAAGAGATTGGTCCAGAACTTTCTGGAGTTGTAGCCAGTGCCCCTATTGCTGCAATCCGCGTCTTTTCTTCTTCCATCCATTCTGGCGCTGACGTTCCCCGCACAATCGCAGCAGGCCCCACCCGCGACGACCCCGATCGCCTACGTCGCGACAGACGGCGTCTCCGTCTCCGGCTCGCTCGAAGTTGCCAAAGGCGAAGCTGTCATCGGCAACAATGGCGCAATCACTGCCGGTGATAGAACCGCCAATGTGACCCTGGCGCGTGGAGGCGCGCTTCGACTCTGCTCGACCACTACCGTGCATCTCTCGAGCGACAGGTCGATCACCGACGTCCAATCGAGCGCGCTCATGATAGCTCTCGACCGCGGAGCGCTCGAAGCCAGCTACGTCACTGGCAAATACTCCGACGTGCTGATGACTCCCGACTTCCGCATCCTCATCTCCGGACCCGGCGTTGCCGATCTGAAGCTTCGCGTCAGTCCCAAAGGCGACACCTGCCTCGATAACCACGGCGCCAACGCTCCCTACATCACCGTAACCAGCCTGCTCGAGGGTGGCGTCTACCGCGTGCAGCCGGATCAGCGGGTCATGTTTGAACACGGCAGCCTTCGCGAGGTCGTCGATAATGAGTCCGAATCCTGCGGCTGCCCCCCGGCTGCAACGGTCTCGGTGGCGAGCGCCGGCCGTGGCCCGGAAACTTCCAGCAAGCCCGTTGGCGGTCCCTCCTCAACCCCGGCGGATACTGCTTTCCCACTGGCCCAGAGCGAAGGCCTTGCTCCGCAGCCATCCCCGCCGACTACCCCGGCCGTCCCGCCCGGGCAAGTTCACGCCCAGGTCACCGTTCCTCTTGTCTACAGCAGCGACGCTCCTCCCCCCTTGCCGCCTCAGGATGCGGCGCGAGCACCGGCTGCGGCGGCCGTTGCTCCCCCGCCCACGCAGCCACCGGCGAAGAAGCAGGCAGGATTCCTGCACGACATAGGCCATTTCTTTTCCCGTATTTTTGGCGCGAAAAGTTAGAGAGCCCTCCATGGGAATCAATCGCTTCCCAGCCACAATCCCGGGCAGTTGGAGTACAACCCCGGGCGCCCTGAACTTCAGAAAGAGAGACGAGCAATCTCGACCGTCGAGCACTTTCGAATTTCACCGCTTTTCTTTCGCAGGAAATGGTTCTATCCTTCTCGGCGAAGCAACTCTCCCCCTGGAGGCTGGCATGAACGCTCCCGTTCCGTACATTCCGGATGGCTACCACAACGTGACGCCGTATCTCTACATTGACGGCGCCGCCGAAGCGATCGATTTCTATAAGAAAGCCTTCGGCGCAACCGAACTTTATCGCCTGCCCGGCAAGAACGGCAAGATCGGCCACGCCGAGCTCCAGTTCGGCGACTCGCGCATTATGCTCGCCGATCAAAGCGTTGAAATGTCCGCCTACGGCCCAAAACACTACGGCGGCGTTTCCATCGGCCTGATGCTCTACGTGGAAGATGTCGACGCGGTCTTTCAGCGGGCGATCGATGCCGGCGCAACCGTCTGGCGCCCACTTGCCGACCAGTTCTATGGCGACCGCACCGGAGGCGTCGAAGATCCCTACGGTCACCACTGGTTTCTAGGAACGCACGTGAAAGACGTCTCTCCGCAGGAGATGGAGCTGGCCATGCAATCGATGGCAGGCGCCAGCGCCTGAGAAGTCAATTGCCTGGCGGATCAACAGAAGATCAACCCTGAGAGGAAAGCCCAACGAAGTGCGCGTACCCACACCAGTGTTGCTGAAACCTCTGCTCGCCGCTGCTGTGTTGCTGGCGATCAGCGTAAGAATAGCGGCGTCGACGCTTGCTGGCCCGGCGCCCGGCGCCCCACCTGCCAGCGTGCGAGTACTCATCAACGGAGGCGGCACCTCTCACGACTTCGTCCAAGCCTATAGTCAGATCGATGCTGAGACTTTGCGCAGCGCCGGCGATGCCGTAACCTATACCGAAAGCTTTAAGGGTTTTCCTGCCGCGCTCCAAGGTATCGACGTCCTCATCCAGGCCAGCAACCAGCTACCTGATCCGGATAACGAGGTCCGCGAGGCGCTCCACAAGTTCCTCGAGGCCGGCCACGGACTCATCATCGTACACGCCGGCGCCTGGTACAACTGGAAGACCTGGCCGGATTACAACACCAGTTACGTCGCTGGCGGAACGCACGACCACGACCATCTAGGCAAATTCGTGGTGGATGTGGTGGAAGCCCACAACCCGCTGATGCAGGGTGTCTCCACCCATTTTGAGGTAACCGATGAGCTCTACCACCAGGAGATGCGCAGCGGCGCTGCCGTTGAGGTGCTCGCCACTGCAACGAGTCCGATCAGCAAGAAAACCTACCCGATTGTCTGGCTTGTCAAGGACAGCAGCGCCCGTATAGTCTGCATTACTCTAGGCCACGACGAACGAACCCACCAAAGCGCCGATTACGAAAGGCTGCTTCGCAATGCAGTAGCGTGGGCCGCCAAGCCCTAGCGCATTGTTCCCTGGTTTCTGCCACGGATTGAACGTAACCTCGAGGGGAGAGAAAACCATACGGTGAGACCTGCAGTTTGCAACGATCTCTCCCCACATGGATCTCGTGCTCGCTTCAACCTTCCTTCGGCACCCGCTCGAGCAGCCGTTTCCAATTCTTCTGGTTACGGCGGAAGCTCTTCTTCAGGTCCTCAAGAGTCCGCTCAAAATCGGCGTGCGTCCGCAGCCGGTTCCACGAGGGATTTTTCGCGAACCAGGGATAGTTCTCATTACCGAGATAGATCGCCCGTCGAAGCCAATGAAGCGCCTCGCTCTCATCACCCTCAACAGCGAAGTAAGTTGCCAGCCGGTACGCCATCTCGCTATCCACCTGCGCCGCCGCCAGCGAGCCTTCCTCGATCAGCGAAGCGCCCCGCTCCCGATCGCCAATCTGCACATAGCAGATCGCAAGCGTCGGATAAGCGATCCTCATGCTAGCGTCATCGCAGATCACCCCTTCCAGCAGTTCGATCGCCTGGCGCGTGTCGCCCTGCCGCATCTGCTGGTAAGCGATCGAGGTGCGCAGCAGCGGATGGCGGGGCTCGAGCGACAGCCCTTTCTGCAGCTCTTCGCCGGCCAGTTCCAGCTGATTTTGATATTGGTAGACACGGGCGCGATGGTTGTAGACGACCGGAGCATTCGACGGGTTCAGCCGCAGCGAGCGATTGAACTGCTCCATCGCCTCGTCATACATGCCGTCCAGCCGCAGCGTCACGCCGGCCACCATATGCACATCGGAATTGTTCGCCGAGGTGAGCAACAGATGTTCAATCCCATGCCGCGCACTCTCTTTTTCCCCACGCGAAAGCAGCATATACACGCGATAGAGATTCGCTTCAACCGAACCCGGGTCAATCTCGAGGGCCTGGTCAAAGGCGCGCCGCGCTGCCATCACGTGCATCTGGCCGCCAAAGCCGTAGCGAACATACTGCAGGTGGGTAATGCCAAGGCCGCTCCATGCAGGCGCGAAGTTGGCATCATTCGCGGTTACGCGTTCGAAAAGCTCGCGCGCCCGGTCCAGATCGCTCCTCGAGCTGGTCCGCTGCATAAAGGCCGACAGCATTGCTCGCGCCTGCAGGTAGTCCTCCGACGAAGTATTGGTCAAAGGCTCACTGCGTCCCGCTGTGGGAGCTTGTGACTTCTGTACAAAGCCCTGCCCCAGGCCCTGCAGCGATGAGAAGACCTCGGTACAAATCTCGTTCTGAACGGCGATCAGATCAAAGGAGGGGACGCTGATTGCGCCGCCCGCCTTTACGCTCTCCCCCGGAACATCGACCAGTTGCCAATTGAGATCAAAGCCCTGCTGCGAGCGAAAAAAGCTTCCCGCAAGCACAAACTGTACCAACAGCTTGTGACCGATCGACAATGGATCCATCTGCTGGACCGGAACACTCATCAGCGCGCTCGCCGGCCGCACGACCAGCGAAGACATACGGGCCAGCCGCGTACCGATGGCGTCGGCCAGCGCGAAGCCGTAGAGCGGCGCGACATCGGAGCCGCCGAGATTCTGAAAGGGCAGCACCAGCACTGTATTCTGCTTCGCCTGGGTCGTCGCTGATTCCCGGAAACGCTCTGCCAGCATGGAGAGAAAACCCGTCGACCGCTTCTCCGCCTCTGCGGGGGAAACGGGCAGATTGGCCGCTGCATCGCCCGGAATGATCCCCGTCTCGATCTGCAGCGCCTTCATGATGGTTTTCAGCGCCTCGCGAACATCGGCGGCCGAAGAATACCGTTCCTGCGGGTTTTTTTCCAGACAGCGAAAGATGACGCTGCCCAGCTCCGCAGGCACCTCAGCGCAACGCTCCGCAAACGACACCGGGTCGGCATACTGGATCGCCCGGATACTCTGAAACTCGTCGCCATCCGGGCGCGCGAACGGGTGGCGTCCGCTCACCAGTTCATAGAGGATCAGCCCCATCGCCCAGATATCGCTCTGCACGCTGCTCTGCCCGGTCACAAACTGCTCGGGGGCCATGTACGCGATTGTGCCCCCGCGCGCCGTATAAGTGGCTTTTGGACCTCCAGCGCGGGGTGGAGCGGTCTTGGACGGGTCAAACTCCGCATCCTCCGCGGGCAGACGGCGGGCCAACCCAAAATCGAGAATCTTCACCAATCCGCCATCAGTCAGCATGACGTTGGCGGGCTTCAGGTCGCGATGGAAGATACCGAGCCTATGCGCGGCGCTCAATCCATCGGCGATCTGGATACCGACCGAAAGCGCCAGTTGCAGGCTCGCCGGCCCCTGCGCAATGATCTTATCGAGCGACTGCCCTGGCACATACTGCATGACGATGAAGGCTTCCTCGCCCTCTTCGCCAACCTCATAGATCGCGCACACGTTTGGGTGTTCGATCGCCGAAGCTAACCTCGCCTCGCGCAGCACCGTCGTCCGCATCTGCTCCATCGGCAGCGTCGTCCGCCGCAAGACCTTCAACACCACTGGGCGCATCAACTGCGTGTCATTGGCGAGATAGACGACACCGCTGCCGCCGGAGCCGAGTTTGCGCTCCAATTCGTAATGTTCGATGACGCGCTTCATGTGTCTTCAGTTTATCGGGTCGGGATTGCAGGCGAAGAACGGCATCCGGAAATATGAAGGAGACCGCGATCCGCATACCTGAACTGGGACGGACAGACCTGCATCTGGCCTTGTGATGGAACCAAGGAACTTCACCTTGATCAACAAGTCAGGAACAGCTGCGAGAGCATGAGTCTGATATGCATATTCCCAGATCGGAGATGCGGCCAAGGGACAGAACAGCCTGTGGCGCGCCCGTGTCCTTCACGGACTCCGTAAACTACTATTCATGGCAGTGCCTCTCGAATAGCTGGCGATCCGGATCTATTCTTTCCGGCTGCGCGGAGCTTTTCGCGGCGAGTGAACGGTCGTGTCTCAATCGCTATCCATTGCCTCATATGGCAGTAGTTTTGCAATATGATGGTGATCTTCTTTTGAAAGGCGACCAGGACGTCTGGTAGCGGGCAAAGGATTACCACCAGGAGTGGTGATGCATAAACTAACAGCATGTTTATTCGCGTCGGTGCTTGTGGCCGGACAGTTTGCGCCGCCCGTTGCCGCCATCGCGGCATCGAGCGATTATCCTACGACGACGCAGATCAAGCATCTAGTAATGATTTTCCAAGAGAATGTCTCGTTCGATCACTCCTTCGGCATGTACCCCACGGCCCTTAACCCTGCGGGAGAGCCAGCGTTCTTCGACCGACTGACCTGCCCCGTTTTCTCAACCAGTGCTAACTGGAGATTCTCGGTTTAGGCCTGCGCCGCAAGGTGAATTCCGGTCCGTTGTCCGGGCGCACACTCTAGGGACGGCCACGCTCTTCGATCAGCCGCTCCAGTGCCCGGGTCACGCGCCCCGAGCCGAGGCTGGTGTCGGCCTCCAGCGCCAGGCACTCGCGCGTGTACACGTCGACCACGCTCACGATGCGTGCCATCCGCCCAGTGGCAAGCCCGTCGACGAACTCTCAGCTTCCACTGGTAGAGTCTTTCGGGTGGCAGGCCAGTGCCATCAGAGCTCTGGCACGCCATCCGAGTTCACGCCGCAGAGCGCCAACTTTTCGATGTCCACGATCAAACCTCGTCGCGGTGGTGGATTCGCGCAAGGTGCAAGATCGATGCTTGGAAGCCTGAATGACTTTCGATTCAACCAGCAGACACGCGGTAACATAAGCACATCGTCATGAGCACAACCGCGCAACAACATGCGGAGACTCCGCTCGATCCAGAGCTTCCCGAGCCCCTCTCCATGCGAGGGGTACTAAGCATCCCGATGTTGCGCCGGCTTTGGTACGCTCAAATCATCTCGGTTTTCGGTGACTTCCTCGCGCTATTTGCCGTCATTGGCATCCTGACTTTCAGGCTCCACGCGACAGCCCAACAGATCACCGGTGTCCAAATTGCGTACATGCTTCCCATTGCCGTCCTCGGCATTTTAGCGGGAGTTTTCGTCGATCGTTGGCCACTGAAACCAACAATGGTATCGAGCGACAGCTTGCGCGCAGCATTGGTGTTGTTGCTCGTCTTCGCCAAACAACCCTGGCACTTCTACTCCATACTCGCGGCCATCAGCATCGTCTCGAGCTTCTTTTCGCCTGCTCAAGGAGTAGCAATTCGGTCCGCTGTTCCTCTTCACGGCCTCCGGTCTGCCAACGCGCTCATGCAGCAGGTTATGTTTGGCATGCGCATCATTGGGCCCGCCATCGCCTCCTTTATGGTTGCTTCCTTCGGCCCTGTCAGCTGCTACGTCCTGGATTCGGTGAGCTTCGTTGGGTCCGCCTTACTCATCGCATCGGTAACCTTCGTTCAGGTGGCGCAGCCGGAAGGAGACAAGGGGGCTGGGAAGGAGAGTTCCTCAATATTCGGCAAAGTCTGGCTAGACATGAAGCAGGGCATCGACTTCATCGTGCATCACGCCGCGTTGCTTTTTGTCATCCTTGCCATGGCCGCGGGAATGTTCGTTCTGGGCTGCTTTGGCCCGCTTATCGCCGTCTACGTTCGCGACTCGCTGCACGCCTCGACCAAAGTCTTCGGAATTGTTGCAGCCATGATCGGCCTAGGCATGCTGATCGGCATCAATGGCCTCAATAGCTTCGCCAAGAAGCTAAGCAATACTCTGCTGGTTTACTCCGGACTCTGCGGGATTGCCATCGGTCTGGTTGTGCTCACGCTGCTGCCGCACGTCTGGTCAACCATTCTCGGAAATCTGATCGTCGGGTTCTCGGTCGCTGGAATCATTGTGCCTTCGCAGACGCTTTTCCAGCAGGCCACTCCGCCTGAACTCATGGGACGCGTCGGGTCGACGTTCATGTCGATCGTCTTTGCCTCACAAATCGCCGGCCTCGTGCTCTCCGGCGTCCTCACTCAGCATATCGGCGTCCGCCAAGTCTTCGCCCTGTGCGCAGTCATGCTCGTCATCCTCATGGCAATCGGCAAACTCTGGATGGAGCCAAAGCCAGCCAATTCCATATGAACTTGCATTGAGCCCGGTCCAGGGTAGTGAGAGCAAATCGCTTCACTGGAGGCCCAGGGCGCAGGAGCATACCGTTCTTGAGCTGTGGCCTACCTGCTAAAAGCTGGTACCAGGAAAGAGCAGCTAGGGAGCGTCTGCATTTGCTTGCCCCTGCGGTGCAGGGCGAATGCCTTCTGAGGAGCAATTTGGAATGGTGGACGCGGGTGGAATCGAACCACCAACCTGTCGATTAAGAGTCGAATGCTCTGCCAGTTGAGCTACGCGTCCAGTCGAGAATCCGCAAGTTACGGCGACTATTCAATGGAGTTTTCTGGTTCAACCATGTTCCGGAACACAGAGCTTCCCACCGTTCAATCATAGCATCGAAAAGCATCTGTCGGAGGCATCTTCAGGTCGATCTCCATGCTGGACGCAAGTTGTTACTAAAAGGTGAAGGAAACTCCACCGCGTAGAGAACGATCTGCCTGGGCGAAGTAAAGTGTGCTGCCATCCTCTGTAAGGAACGGCCTGTACCCCTCAGCCAGCAGATTCCTGACGTCGACCAGCGCCTCCATACCATTGGGCAGAAGGTGCCAGCAATGGAGAGGCTGGCGAAGCATGATGCTCAGGTACGCGTCTGGAGAAGAGGAACCATAGGGTGCGACCGCAGTGACCGTATCGTCCGGCTGCCAGCGATAGGACGTACGCCAATGAGTACCTGTCTGAGCAATACGTCCACTCATCGAGATAGAATACATTTGCACATGGCGTGGCTTGAGGCCGCTCAAGCTCTTTTGCAGGCTGACGGGGGAGGAGAACTGAGGCGCGGTCAACGCATCGCCATCGGCAAAACTGACTGCTAGCCAAGTCTGACCGCGAACCCGGCGCTTGAGATCACCGACGACCCCGGCTGTGGCGTAATCGCCACCGGCCACGTTGAGCAACTCTGTCGCCGGGTCGTAGACCACATATCCGCTGTTCAGGTCGGCGGTCGAAAGATTGCCGCCTCCATTGACCACCGGGTGGGTGATTCGGTCGCGGTAAACAGCGAGTTCGAAGCGGTTGCGCTCACCGGTCTGGGTCACCCTGAATTCCTGGTGCATTCCCCGCTCGCTTTGTAATACCCCATTCTGCTCGGTGATGAGTGGCATCGCCGAGGCGTATTGATCGACTTCGTCGGCACGCTGCGCATTGCGGGAGGTAGCGAAACGATAAGATACAGCCGTGTCCCCACCGCGCCAGGTCACGGCGCCGAAGGGATGGTTGACAAACTGCGCCTTCTCTCCTCGCACCTCTTGTAGATCGCTGCCCATCTCCGCGTCGAGGAAGCTCGCGATCTGCGAAGTCTCAGAAGTACGCAGCGTTAGCGCCTGGATGCCCTGCTGCATCTCAGTCTGCTCGACGCCGGGCAGGATCTGAAAAGCGGCGACAGTGCGCACGATACTGTTTGGTGAAAGCTGCTGCTCGTAGCCCACCAGGGTTTCAGCCGACGAGATCGAGGCGCCGTCGTTCGCTCCTACATCGGCTCTCAATATCAGTCGGCGATCATCTTGCCTGGACCGCTCAATCTCAAAAGCATGGTGCATTCCACCTTCGCCAAACTGGTTTGCGCCTCCATCCAACGTGACCCGCGCCTTTAGGACGGGCGCCGTATCCATATCAGAAACAACGACGAGGGGGCCGTCTTCGAGCATGCGCAGGAGCGGCCGATTGGCAGAGGACCGCAAGGTCCAGGCCCACTCATCATCAGGCTCGTCAACGCTGCGGCGTTTAGCGGGTAGCCACTGGAAAGCCTCAACTACGGTCGACAAGGTCAGGTTCACCGCCATCCGCCGATGGGCGAACACGTGCAGGTTTTCCCGCAAAGTTGGAAGGAAGAGCGTTCCAGTTGCCTTCACGCTATAGGTGCCGGGAACAAGATGAGCGAGCAGAAATCGTCCGTA
The DNA here is from genome assembly GCA_965199205.1 of Acidisarcina sp. GTDB lineage: Bacteria > Acidobacteriota > Terriglobia > Terriglobales > Acidobacteriaceae > Acidisarcina. The sequence continues at coordinate 4,327,034 of OZ240688.1, read as the reverse complement.
CTCATCGGTAAATACAGTAGCGACGACACAGGAATCGGCCCGCAGCAACTCTACTGTTGCGCCGGACTGAGGGACGCCGCGGCCGTCTCGCACCGTTCCAGTCAGAGCCGTCGGCTCATCCAGGGCGTTCAGACAGACTGCGCCGACGGCGAGCATCAGCGCTACAGCGGTTGCGAATCTGGAGAATTTTCCGGTCACTCTTAGCCGCGATTACGAATGAGACGTAGGAAAGTGGAGCAGGTTGTCGGTAGCCGGCCTCGTGCTCGGCATCGAAACCAGTTCTTGCCACTTTCCTTCCCTGATTCGCTCTAGTTGCTCCCTGGCCTGGGTTGCCACTATGTTGACCGGTTGCAGCTCTGTCGGCGGCTTCCGGAACGACACGCTATTCGACGGTGAAGGGAACGCTCTGCGCGATGGTTTGCTTGGAAACGCTGTCGTTTACCGAGATTTTGACTGTGTACTTGCCTGGATTGAGACTTGCCAGAGGCATACTTTTCTCCACCGTCACCTGGTCCTGGTTGGCACCAAGCGTTTTACTATCTTCGGAACTATTCAACACAGACTGGTTTGTCGCCGAGTCGATAATTTGATATTGGATCGTAGCCGAGTTCTGCCTGCTCTTTTCATCAATGCCGAGATTATAAACCTGCATCCAGAAATTCAGCTTTTGATCGCGTTTAAATGATGCCGGCGTGGCAGCCGTTTGCATGACGCGAGGGCGGACGTACGTGTTGCCGATGATGAAGTTTCCGGTACCGATCTCTTTCGACGGCACACGATACATCTTGTCGGAAAGTATCAGGGACGAAGCGGACAGCTTGTCCTCGTCGTATTTTGGCACCTCAACTGCTTGCGCCCAGATTCCAACGTGATCTGGATTGTTCACGTCTTTGATCCCTATGTCGATGCGGTACCGGCCTGGACGAAGCGGCAGCGCCTTCCAATAAACCCTGGAATTGTCGAGCACCTTCGTCATCAGTTCGCTTGGCTCTTCGACGAGGACGGTATCTTCAAAACTCTGCACGACGCGCCCAGTGATCGTCGTCACTTTGCCTTGAATTGAGATCTCGCCTTTGGAAACTCCGTCTTTCGAGTTGAAGGTGATGTCACGATTCTTGATTTGCAGAGTGACGGGCACAAGCACCGTATCATCCGTAACTTTGACATAATCCGTGCGGACATCGAATGGGAAATAAGGGCCATTCAGCAGTTTGTGCTGACTCATGTATGCCTCGAGATCGAGGTCTTTAAACTTGATCGGTGGAGGAGCTTGCAACTTGGCGAAGAGCTCAATGCGATCAAACTGCTTACTCTGGTTCTGGGTCGACATGGGGCCTGCGCCAAGATTCTCGAGGCCGCCAGTGAAGCGGTCCGACTTCTTTGACCTTCCTAGCTCTTCCTGCTGGGTGAGTCCGGCTCCTGGCGTGTGCAGCAGGGCATCCTTCTCCGACCGGTCAATCGTCATGTGGTAGTCGCCGCACATGCAGCTATCCACAAATTCAATATCTATATTGTCGCCAACACCTTCCAGGTATCGATAGTGCCATGTCTCAAAGGGAAAAGTAGAGGTCTGACCACCACCCTCTTCCATGGGACGGTCATACTGACCTCCACTGGGGTGAGACTCGATGCTGTCCGGTTTGCCAAAAGAGATGTACATGTGACCACGATCCGTCTTCCATCCAGGCTTGCCGGCAGCGAAATGTTCGTTCGCGTAAGCAATACGGCGGTAGTGCTCTTCGCGGAACTCATTGTCCGGCGAATCGGGATTCGGATTGCGGCGGAGCCAGAAGTTCTCGATGAAGTTGTCGCGCTCTTCGTCGTTACTCAGGCTCTTAAAGGCCTTCAACTCTTGGTCGGTAATGATCCAATGGACGTCTTCGTTGACCCACTTTTTGTAGGGCCCCTTCAGCTCTTCCCTGACCTGCTTCTGCTGTTTAAATTTCTCCTTGTCGGAGAGCTGCCTCTTCAGAGGGTCCACCGAGTCCTGGCCCGCGCTCTGCGTCGACTCCGCCGACGGAGTACTGCTGGCCGGTGACTGCTGGGACAATCCAGTCGGTGCGACCCCGATAAGGGCAAGACCGAAGGCTGCTGCATACAGCCCAGTACAAGAAGTCTTCGATAGGGCTCTGAATGGATATTTCGTTGAAAACAGGGTGGAAAAAGACTTCGGCATAGGGGGTTGCTGCTCCTGCACGTCCTGCATCCTTGATCTTAAGGGGTTCGGGGTACGGATTCAAGCCGTTTTCTCGGATTGTCGCGCCACCCCGCGAATATCCCGCTGTCCTCGGTCACTTTCAAGGTGAACTTTACGCTGAGCCGCCTGCTATCATCTTTCCAAACGCCGAGTCTCTCCAAGTGTTTCTCAGGGAAATGCCTAAAGTTCTCTAGATTTTCGCTGCGGGGGGAACCAGGACAGCTACAGTTTCGTATCTCGCTCCATGAGTGCCTGGTTTGGGTGAAGCGTTGGCCCTGGTCTTCTGATCTGGCCTACGGCGGAGAACGCATAAAATCGGAAGAGAAACGCGTTGTAAGTATCGGACACAGGAAAACAAGAGTGAAAAAGAACATTCTGATTGCAGTCGCAGTCCTGGTCGTTGCCGGTCTCCTGATTGGGCTGACGGTGTATCGCGCCCAATCCGGATACACCAAGGTGATCACGGGTAAGGTTGTTCGGCAGGACATTGCCTCAGTGGTGAGCGGTACGGGGCAGATCAAACCGAAGACCTATGTCAACCTGGGTGCGACCGCGATGGGGCGCATCACTCATCTGTATGTCAAGGAAGGCGATCGGGTCAAGAAGGGTGAGGTTGTCGCTACCATCGAGAATGTGCAGCAGGGTGCAAATGTCGAAGGCCAGAAGGCCGCCATCGCCGCTGCGAACACAGACATCTCGTCGTATCTCGCGGCGGAAAAGACCGCACAGGCCAACCTGGACAAATCCAGAGCCGATCTTGAACAAAAGAAGTTCGACTATGACCGGTATCAGTCTCTCTATGACGAGAAGCTGGTGTCCAAGCAGGACTTCGACGCCAAGAAGTCGGCCTACGACGTTGATGTTGCGACCGTAGCGCAAGGCGTTGCAGCCCTGGCACAGGCCAGGGCGCAGACCGACTCGGCGCGCGGCCACATGCAGACTCAAGTTGCGACCCTCCGGTTTAACACCGACCTGCTCAATCGCACGATTGCGGTTGCTCCTTTCGATGGCTTGGTGACCAACGAGCCGGTTCGGGAAGGCGAAACGGTGGTCGAGGGCATCCAGAACGCCCAGGGTTCGACGTTGATGACGCTCGCCGATATTTCTGTGATTACTTCCGAGGTCAAGGTTGATGAGACCGACATCGTAAATGTACAGCTGGGTCAGCCTGCGGATGTGTCGGTAGATGCCCTGCCCGGCAAGGTTTTCAAAGGCCATGTGACCGAAGTGGGCGATCAGGCGCTGCTGCGCTCAACCGGCGTCGCGACAAGCCAAACAACCAGCGGCACTGAAGAGGCCAAAGATTTCAAAGTCGTAGTCACCTTGGATCAATCCTCCGATGAATTGCGTCCGGGGCTGTCGTCCACCGCGAAAATCACCACTGCGCACCGGGACAACGCCATTACGATTCCGATCCAGGCGCTCACCCTTTACACTCCTCCGCCCGTCGATGCGAAGGGCCATGTGACTACCGTTTCTGCAAGTTCTGCTCCGGCTACCCCGGTCAAACCGCAGCAGGGTGTCTTCGTACTTCGCTCAAAAGGGAGCAAGCTGAAAGCGGTCTTCGTGCCCGTAACTACCGGTATCACCGGAGCGACTGACATTGAGATCACAAGCGGTTTGCAGCCTGGGGACGAAATTGTGACGGGGACTTATCGCATACTTAGAGGATTAAAGGACGAAACTCCTGTCAAACGCGACACTACTCCGTTGGTGGTAAAAGACACTGATTCCAGCTCGTCTTAAGGCCTGCAACGGATGCTTCGGCGTCCAACGTGAGCTTCGCATCCGAAGATGTTCAGCGTAAGTGAAACAGGAGTTTCGATGGCCGTTCAGATGATCAGCGAAGTGGACGCTCCCAAACCAGTCGCAATCCCCCAAGGCGATGTCATCGTCGTCGAAGATCTCTGGCGAACATACGACATGGGTTCCGAACAGCAGGTCCACGCTCTCCAGGGCATCAATCTGAAGATCAAGCACAATGAATATGTAGCCATCATGGGGCCGTCGGGTTCAGGGAAGTCGACGTTGATGAATCTCATTGGCTGCCTGGACACGCCGAGCCGTGGAACGTACCGATTGAACAGCCACCTGGTCAGCGATCTCAACGATGATGAACTTGCCCGCATCCGTAACCGCGAGATTGGCTTTGTCTTTCAAACCTTCAACCTTCTTGCGCGCGCCTCGGCACTGCACAACGTCGAGCTGCCGCTCATTTACAACGGAACCCCGGCGGAAGAACGACTGGAACGGGCGAAAACGGCTTTGCGTGCGGTGAACCTCGAAGGGCGCATGCACCATAAGCCCAATGAACTCTCTGGCGGACAGCGACAGAGGGTGGCGATTGCCCGGGCGCTGATTAACCGCCCATCCATCATTCTCGCCGACGAGCCGACGGGTAACCTTGATTCGAAGACTGGCGATGAAATTATGGCGCTCTTCGACGAACTCCACGCTCGGGGCAACACCATCATCGTTGTCACCCACGAGCCCGATATCGCGGAGTTTGCTCACCGCATCGTTCATATTCGCGACGGTGTCATCGCCTCCGATGTACCGTCTTCGCGCCTTCGCAAATCTGGCGAGTAGACACCCGCTCTCGGTAGGAGCGCGGTCAGTTCTCTCGCTGCCGCGGTTCAGGTCGATCACATAGCTGTCAGGATCTTACCGACGCCTGCATCGTGGCAAACCCTGGCTGAACTCGTGAGCTGAGCATCCTTGGGCTCTCCGGCATTTGCGCCATTGACGCCGGAAGTGCTTTTCATCGTCCGCAGCAGGGTGATTAGGCGGGTGAAGCCTTGTTCCCGAGCCGTCTTGTTGCCAGCTACGGTATTGGCCGGGTCTTCACCGGCACGCATGAACCCGTGCCCTGCCCCCTCATAAGTGACAGGATCGTAGCTCTTCCCGGCCGCCTTCATGGCCGCCACTGTGTCCGGCACAGTGGCTCCGATACGCGCGTCGTTGCCGCCGTAGAAGCCATAGACGGGAGCGCTGATCGTGCTTACGTCTCCCGGTCCAGGACCATAGAAGACAAATGCCGCAGACAGATCCTTCCGGTGGGCGGCGAAGGCAAAGGATTTGCCGCCGCCCCAGCAGAAGCCGACGGTCGCAACCTTTCCGTCGCCGGCCGGTAAATGCTTGGCGTAATCCGCGGCGGCATCGAGGTCCGCGGTGACCAAACCTGGATCGAGCCCAGAGACAGCCTTGATGGTCGCGTCCTGGCTCGTGAAGGCAGCGGACCCTCCTCCATTCGGACCGAAGCCGGAGAGCAGGTCAGGAGCAACGACGATGAAGCCTTGCGCGGCAAGCTCATCCGCCATCTCTTTGGCCCAGTCGCTCAGGCCGAAGATCTCATGGATCAGGACAACGACAGGCGCTTTCGTCTTGACCTCGGGATAGACAACGAATGCCTGGACGGTACGACCGCCATGCTTGAGCGCAACATATTCGTGATGGCGAGGCGAGGCATCGAGACGGGCCTTAGCCCAATCCTGCCCCTCTACTGGCATTGTAGCCAGCGAGATTGCCAGGGCGGCGAACAACAGGAAGGCGCACGGCATCTTGAATGTCATGTCGAGCAGTCTAGTTGCAGGCAACTCTACCTGCAAGGCCGGATAGGGGATGCCGGGCTTCCATGCGATGCGACCATTTTCCTGTTGGCAGGATCAGACGGCTGCTCGAGCCTGTAGGCTTCTTCGCCAAGCCGCTACAGGCTCCAGCGGTTTTCTGGAGTGTTATTATCCCTCTACTGTCTCAGCATATGAGCTCCATCAGTGTCTTGCGACTGCCGATGAATCGAAATCGATCACGATTAGGAGCACTGATCATTCTGCTGCTGGCGGCTGAGATCGCGGCCGCGCAAAAAGCTCCGCCGTCGCCCGACCGGCCGTGGAATATCGCACCCGGGTTTGGCGGCGTTGCACCTCGGCCGGTTCCTGCCTTTGCTCCCGATCCATTGAAGGCGTATACATTGCCGGAGCTGGTGAATATTGCCGAGCAGAATAACCCGGAAACCCGGATCGCGTGGGAGAACGCCAAGGCGCGCGCCGCCGACCTGGGCATCTCGAAGGCCGCTCTCTATCCGGTACTGGCCGCCAATGCTCTTGCGCAGACGATTCGCAACAACACGTTCTTCGCGCCAGAGTTCTACCGCCAGACAACCGGAACGTTTTCTCCTGCGCTGACGCTCGATTGCACGATCTTCGATTTCGGTAGACGGACAGACGAAATCGCGATCAGCAGAAGTAACCTGCTGGCAGCGAATTTTCAATTCAATGACACGCATCGCAGGCTGATTTTCTCTGTGATGGCGGCCTATTACCGGGTGCTGAACAGTAGAGGCCAGGAGGACGCAGCCGAGGCCAACCTGAAAAACGCAGAGACCGTACAGCAGGCCGCCGAGGCCAGGTTGCAAGCGGGCCTCGCGACGTTGCCTGACGTGCTCGAGGCGCGGAGCGCGGCGGCTCAGGCCGATTACGATCTGCAGGCGGCGATCGGCGCTTCAGAAATTGCGCATGGCGATCTCGCCACCGCGCTCGGCCTCTCGCCGCTGAGTCCATTACAGGTCGAGAGCATTCAGGATCTTGTGATCCCTCAGGATTTCGCAGACACCGTCGAAGTATCCATCGACCGCGCGCTCGCCCAGCGGCCCGACCTGATGCAACGGGTAGCCGAACTGCGCGCGGCAAAATCGGAAGTCAAGGCGGCGAAGTCGGCCTACCTTCCGACGCTCAGCTTCGATGGGGCCGCCGGGCTCGCCCGCAGCAACGGGCAGCAGGATCAAATGCCTGCGATTTATTCCTCCAGCCAGGAGTTCTGGAACGCGCGGCTGAGCCTCAACTGGAACCTCTTCGACGGCTTCGCGCGCGAAAGCCGTTTGGCTCGCGCGAGGGCCGAGACCAAGCAGGCTGCTTCCGAGGTGAGTGCCGCCCGCGACCAGGTGGAGAACGATGTCTGGTCAGCTTACTCGACGGCGCGCACCGCGCTGCGCCAGCAGAAGGCCGCGGCCGCGCTGCTGGCGGCTTCGAGCGAGTCTTACGATGCGGCGCTGCAGTCCTACACCTACGGAGTTCGGAGTCAGATCGATGTCGTCTCGGCGCAGCGGGCGCTTGCCGCTGCCCGAACCGCCGATGTGAGTGCGCGCACACAACTGCTGACCGGCATGGCTGCATTGGCCTTCCAGACTGGAGATCTGCTCCATGCAAAGATGCCGTGAGTTGGGCGGCCGGGAACCCTCGCGGGAAAGACCGTCAAGGATTCGCGCCCTGCTTTGCGCCACTCTCTCCGCACCGGTTTTTTTGAGTGCGGGTTGTTCACGGGCGCCTTCCTTCAACATCCTGGGATCCTTTTTCCCTTCCTGGATTCTCTGTGGGTTGATCGGCACCCTGCTAACGACCGCAATTCGCTTTCTGCTGGTGCGGATGAAGCTTGAGGAGCAGCTGATGCCGCTCATTCTGGTGTATCCCTGCATGGCCGCTTTCTTCACATTTTCGATCTGGCTGGTGTTCTTCAGCTGACCTGGAAAGGAGCCCAATGGCTGACAACAATCCCGCCCCGCGACCTCGCCTCCTTGGGAGAATCATCAGTATCAGCATCATTGCCGCCGCCGTGGTCACCGGCCTGCTCGTGGTCAGCGAGACGAATCAACATCCCCGGACCGACGATGCGGAAGTCTTCGCCAATTTCATCGGGATGGCCCCGCAGGTGGACGGCCCGATTACCCAACTCGCCGTGCAGGACAACGCGTTCATCAAGCAGGGCGACCTGCTCTTCCAGATCGATCCCCGGCCCTATGAATACGCCCTAGAGCGGGCCCAGTCTGACCTGAACGTGCTGGAGGGCCAGATCGTCGATCAGCGCAGGACGATCGCCTCCCAGGTGAGCAGCGTCGGAGCGGCGGAGGCAAACACCCATAGCGCCGCAGCCAACGTCGACCGTGCTGCAGCTGCGGTCAACGAAGCCAGAGCAAACGTCGCGAGCGCAAAGGCTACCCTCGAAAGCGCCAACGCCGAACTGCTCTACCAGACCAACAATCTGCACCGCCTGGAGCCACTGCTGGCAAAGCAGTTTGTTACCGTCGACCAAGTGGACCTGGCGCGGACGACGGTAACGGCTCGGCAGGAGGCAGTTCACCAGCAGGCCTCACAGGTCGCATTGGCCGAGGCACAGGTGCAGTCGGCACAGGCGCAGTATGAGCAGACGCGGGCGGCGCAACAACAGAGTCATGCACAACTCGGCCAATCCCAGCACAGTGTGCTCACTCTCGATCCGCTCACTGCTCAGCGCGGAGGCCGTGCTGCGGTGATCCGCAACGCTGAATACAACCTGCAGAACTGCAAGGTCTATGCACCATTCGACGCTCGCGTGACCAATCTCACGATCTCACAAGGAGCTTTCGCCCATACCGGGCAGCAGGTCTTCACGCTGATCGATACCCGCGTCTGGTGGGCGGTGGCGAACTTCCGGGAGACGCAGTTGAGGCATATTCAGCCAGGCATGCATGCCGACGTTTATGTGCTCTCGCGACCGCAAGTGAAGTATGACGGCGTGGTCGACAGTGTCGGTTACGGCGTTCAACCGGATACGACGCTGGTTGGGCAGTTTTCTCCGGGACTGCCCGATGTTCAGCGGTCCTTGAATTGGGTCCACCTGGCGACCCGTTATCCCGTCCGGGTGCGGATCAATGCGCCTGAATCGGAGCCCTTCCGGCTGAGCGAGTCCGCGGTCGTGGTTCTCCGTGGAGACGAAGGCAGAAAGTAGCGATGCCGTCTGAAATCGAGGTCCTGCCGCGCACTTACCCGGCCAACATCGTCGATCAGGCGGGCGCGTGGTTCTGGGATTTTCTCAAGAAGGAGCTTGCGCCGTATCCGGGGCGGGCGTGGATCGTCGGGCGGATCACCATCTCGGCGACCATCGTCATGCTGCTGGTGATGACCTTCCGCCTTCCGGGCGGCTTCCTAGGCGCTATCTTCACCTTCTTCCTAAGCCGTGAAAACCCCATTGCGACCTTCCGGGCGGGACTGCACACGGTCGTCGCTTTCCTGGTGGCGACCGTCTATACCGCGGTCACGATCGCGATGTTCCTCGACGAGCCGCTGACTCACTTCCTGTGGGTGGTCGGAAGTCTCTTCCTGGCGTTCTACCTGATCCGGATCCTGGCCGACTATGGCACTGCCACGGGTTTCGGCTTCATGATTGCCGGCGCGATTCCGCTTTGGGACCAGACTGCGTCGAACGTCAATACACGCCTCGAAAACACACTCTGGACGACGTATGCGGTTGCCATCGGCGTCGCGGTCACGGTCACCGTGGAATATGTCTTCCGCCGGTTTCATCCGGCGAGCGACTTGAACGAGGGCATCGGGATACGTCTCCAGATCGGGGAGGGGGTGCTGCGTTGTGCGGCCGCAGGCCGTTCGGTCGACGCCGAACTGGACAAGAGGCTCTCGCAGTACGCGCTGGTCGGCACATCGAGGCTGCGGCGGCTGCTGTCGCGGTCCGACTTCGATGAACACCTAACCACTGAGATCAATGCAGCAGTTGCCCTCATCGGGCGAATGATCGACCTGGCGAGCAGCCTGCGCTTCGCCATGGCGGAAAGAACCGCGCCCATCGAGGAACAGGATCGCGAACGCTGCCGGCACCTAGCGGACTATCTTCAGGTACTTGCAAGGAACCTGAGCCTGCGGCAACCTCCTGCAGAGTTCGTGCCGCTCGGCACACCGGAGCATTCGCAGCTTCGCTTTCTGCCGGCCCTTGAAGCGACCATAGCCCTTATCCCGAAGGCGTTTGCCGGATCCGCAGGGATTGAGGAATTCATCCCCGCTCCGCTGGAGGGAGAGCTCCGGCAGCGGATCTTCGTCGAAGACGCTTTCTCGAATTCTGCGCATGCAAAATTCGCCCTGCGCGGCACGCTGGCGGCGATGGCCTGCTATGCCACGTATACGGCGATCGACTGGCCGGGCCTGAGTACTTCGGTGGCGACCTGCTTTATTACCGCGCTCTCGACGATCGGCTCGTCGCGACAGAAACAGGTGCTTCGCCTGGGGGGCGCCTTGATCGGCGGCGTTGTTTTCGGCATGGGAGCCCAGGTCTTTGTGCTTCCCTACCTCGATACGATTACAGGGTTTGGGCTGCTGTTTGCGTTGGTGACGGGTATTGCTGCGTGGGTCTCGAGTTCATCATCGAAACTGTCTTACCTCGGTGTGCAGATTGCACTGGCCTTTTACCTGATCAACATGCAGGAGTTCACTATTCAGATTTCGCTGGCGATTGCCCGTGACCGGGTCTTTGGCGTACTGCTGGGCCTGGTGTCGATGTGGCTGCTGTTTGACCGCCTTTGGGTGAGGGACGCGCTGGACGAGATGCAGGCGCTTTTCGGCCGGAACCTGGAGATGTTTGCCGAACTGGCGGAGCAGTTGCTGCGAGAGGACCGGGTTGCGGCCGTGGTGCGGATCCGGCAGCTGCGGGACCAGATCAATGCCGGCTTCCAGGCGGTGAACGCCCAGTCGGATGCGGTCCTCTTCGAGTTCGGCGCCTCGAGGCGGCGGAAGCTGGAGGTCCGGGAAGACATACGGCGATGGCAGCCCTCGATTCGCACGCTTCTCCAGGTGCAGATGACGTTCTCGCAATACCGGTTAATGAGGCCGCTCGAGTTGCTGCCGAAGACGATTGCCTCGGCCCACATTGCTTTCGAACGAGAGATTGCCGTCGTCATGCGCGCCATGGCCAACGAAGTGAAAGGCAAGACGGTAGTGGCCGTGCCGGACATCCAGGCGTCTGCTGCCGAACTCGAGACAGAGGTCCAAAGGTATTACGGGGACCGCGGGTTGCCGATCTCCACCCAGGCCGGGGACGTGATGGTGCTGACCCGGAACCTGGCGGCTATCCTTACGCCGTTGTATGCCGACATTCACGGGACATTCGCCCGGCCTGAGACGGATGCGGGCAGTTACCAGCTTGGGGCGGCGCTGGCGAAGCCTTCCTAACGTCGGGGACCCACCGGGGTACCCCCCTCCCCCGTATTTTCCTGCAAAACCCTCTTGGCATTGCACTTACGGCAGAGCGCGATGCTAAATACCTGAGCGGATTGGACTTACGCGGCTGCGTCTTCATTCTAAAGGGGTTACGGGGGCTCCCGGATATGCCGGAGGAACCGCTGAGCTTTGTTATTTTGTCTATCTTGATTTTACCAAATGGAACCCTTTCACTATGCCACGTGGTTATAGCCTGTAAATTACTGTGTGACATGGATTTATGGGCGGTGTTGGCGAGGAAGGGACTTGACAGGTTTTGGGAAACGCCCGAATCCGGCGGTTTCGGGCGTGGTTTTGCCTCGTCTGGCGAAGATATCCGTATCATCCTGGCTGCCGTTTCGTGGTACCGTTCTGATGCACGGGCGAAGCAGACCGGCGGCGCTGCCGTGCCTTTCCCCTGGATCCAGGACCTAGGTCGATCCTCGTCCAACACGTATTGCGAGGACTCATCATGCAGCTCAAGAAGCATTCCGGAACGATCCGGCATGGATGGACGCGTTGCTTTCCTGAAGTATTTGCCAGCCTGCCAGGGACGGTGCTGGTGCTGGGCCTGGCGATGGTCGCGCCGGGCGGCAGGTGCGCTGCGCAGGTGAGCGTGCTGACCCAGCACAACGACATCGGCCGAACCGGGCAGAATGTGCATGAGACCTCGCTGTCCCCGGCCAACGCCACGCCGGCCGCCTTTGGGAAGCTCTTTACCCGGGTGGTGGACGGGGTGATCTATGCCCAGCCTCTCTACATGCAAAACGTGACGATCCCGACGAAGGGCACGCACAATGTTGTCTTCGTGGCCACCGAGAACGACACAGTTTATGCGTTTGACGCCGATACCAACGGCGGGATCGACGGCGTGCCGCTGTGGGTTGCGAGCCTGACGACGCCCGCGCATGGCGCGGCCCCCGGAGCGACTGCGGTGCCCAGCATCGACATCGGAGAAGATATTTCGCCGACGATCGGGATCACCGGGACGCCGGTGATCGACCCGGCGAACGGCACGCTTTACGTGGTGAGCTTTAGCAAGGAGAAGGGCGCCTACGTGCTTCGCCTGCACGCGCTGAAGATTACGAGTGGACAGGAGCAAAAGAGCAGTCCGGCGACGATCGAAGCGAGCGTGGCGGGGACGGGCAATGGCAGTTCGGACGGGAAGCTGACCTTTGACCCGATGTGGGAGAACCAGCGGCCGGGGCTGCTGCTGCTCGACGGAGTGGTGTACATCGGCTTTGCCGCTCATGGCGACCAGGGTCCGTGGCATGGCTGGGTGCTGGCGTACAGCGAGGCTTACATGACCCAGGTGGCGGCTTACTGCGCCTCGCCGGGAGGAGTGGGTTCAGGGTTCTGGATGTCAGGCGCGGGGCTTGCGGCGGATACGGACGATGCCTCGGCGGACCCGATGGGCCGGTTGTTTGTGGTCACGGGAAACGGGGATTTCTCCGCGACCTCGGCTGCGCAGACGGGGGCCGACTTTGGCGATAGCGTGCTGAAGCTGTCTCTGCAGAAGAGTGCGCTGGCGGTCGGGGATTCCTTTACTCCATCGAACCAGCAGAGCCTGGACACGGGCGATGGCGACCTAGGCGCCGGCGGCGCGGTGGTGATTCCGGACACCGATGCGACGACGCACCTGCTGCTGCAGGCGGGAAAAGAGGGAAAGATCTACCTGCTGAACCGCGAAAATCTCGGTTCGTACCACACGCCTGACCAGGTGGTGCAGGAGCTGGCGAACGGAACGACCTCAAGCAGCTGGGGCGCGGGATTATGGGGGCTGCCGGCCTACTGGAACAAGACGGTCTATTACCCGGGACGGAACGCTCCGCTGCAGGCGTTTGCGCTGAGGAACGGGCTGCTTTCGACGACACCCACCAGCACCACGACGGAGTTGTTGAGTTATCCAGCCCCGACGCCATCGGTTTCTGCCAATGGCACGGAGAACGGCCTGGTGTGGCTGCTCGAGGCAAGCAACGCGGACGCGCCGGGAGCGGTGCTGGAGGCGTATGAGGCGACGAACCTGCAGAAGATGACCTTTTCCAGCCAGACGAATGCGAGCCGCGACGGGCTGGGCGCCGGAGTGAAGTTCGCGATACCGACGGTGGCCAACGGCAAGGTTTACGCTGCCTCCACGGCGACGAACGCGTCCAGCGGAGCGGTGTATGGACAACTGAGCGTGTTTGGGCTGTTAGCCGGAATGAAGACGGCGCAGACGCCGGTCTTCGACCCGGAAGGCGAGGCTTTTACTCCCCCGCTCGCGGTGACGATCACGGACGGCACGCCGGACGCTACGATTTACTACACGACCGATGGGAGCATTCCGAGCGCCGTTTCGACCCGCTACACGGGGCCGGTGAAGGTGGAATCGAACCTGACGCTGACGGCGATTGCGAGCGCTGCCGGGTACCTGCAGAGCGCGGCGGCGAGCGCGATTTATACGTCGAAGACCCAGGTGCCCGATCCGACGATCTCCGCGGGGACGGGGATTTACACGAATACGGTGGCTGTCACGCTTCACGACAGCTCGACGGCAGCTTCTATCTATTACACGACCGATGGTTCGACGCCGACGGCGAAGTCGAATCTCTACAAGGGACAATTTTCGATCACGCCGGCGGACACGACGACGGTGACGCTGAACGTGATTGCGCTGGCATCGGGGTTGACGGCGAGCAACGTGATCTCACGCCAATACCAGATCAACGTGGAAGGGACGAGCATCAACTGCGGCGGCACTACGGGATTTACCACGACAGGCTGCACGATGACGCTGAATGGAGGCGCGGACCTGGATGATGTCCGGCTGCAGTTGTCGAATGGCACATTCAACCAGGCGACGAGTGCATTTTTCAGTTCGCAGGTGGAGACCTCGTCGTTCACGACGGACTTCAGCTTCCAATTGTCGAACCCGGTCGCGGACGGCTTCACCTTTACCTTGCAGAGTGCCGGGGCGACGGCTGTGGGGTCGAACAGCGGCGGGCTGGGGTATGAGAAGATCTCGGCGAAGAGCGTGGCGCTGAAGTTCGACTTTCACAACGATGCGGGAGAAGGAACGAACTCGACCGGGGTGTATGTAAGCGGGGCGGCGCCGACGGTACCGGCGGTGAACCTGACGGGATCGGGGATCAACCTGGCGAGCACCAGCAACGATCAGTTCACGGCGCACCTGGTGTATACGGGGTCGACGAAGACCCTGGATGTCACGATCGCCGATGCGACGCTGGGGAATGTTTCCTGGTCGAGCGCGTTCAACGTGGACATCCAGACGCTGATTGAAGGCAATACGGCGTATGCGGGATTCACGGGGAGCACGAACGCGAATGGCAGCTCGAGCCAGAAGATACTGACGTGGACTTATGCGGCGGGAAACTCGACGGAGAAGGCGACGGCGCAACCTGTTTTCAGCTTGAGCACCTCGACGACGTATACCACTCCGCAGACGGTGGCGATCACGAGTACGACGCCCAAGGCGGTGCTTTACTACACCACCGACGGCAGCCAGCCGAGCACCTCGTCGAATGTGTACAGCAAGGCACTGACGATCTCGGCCTCGACGACGATCCAGGCGGTCGCGGTCGCACCGGGCGACCTGATGAGCCCGCCGGTCGAGGTGGTGTACACCTTCAGCAAGTGAGATGAACTGCTTGTCATGCGAAGGATGATCGTTGCAAAGCGGCCATCTTTCCAGCTGCCTGCTGCCCAGCTGCCTGCTGCGCCCTGAGGTTACGGGTGACTGAGGGGCGGGTTTGCGGCTTGGGAGACGACACTCTTCTGCGGGATGCGGGCTGCCGCGGCATGGCGCATGGCCTCGGGATGACGGGCGTACTGGGTCTGCCTGGCGGCGGGCTGGCCGTAGAGCTCGGGATGGGTGTAGAAGCCGCGCTCCGATGCGGGTTTTTCGCGCTCGACGATCAGCGGGTGGGCCTTGGCGTAGGCGTCCTGGCGTACGCCGGTTACCTGCCACGAGACCTTGGTGAAGGTCGCGCTGGTGCTGATCTTGAACTGATGGTTGGCAATCTCCTGCGAGATGATGGCCTGGGCGAATTTGCCGAGCACGGTGAGTTGATAACGGAAGTCGGTGTTTTCCGCTTCGAACCAGGCGGGCAGCTGGACGGTCGCGATGCCGAGTTCGTCGGTGGTGACGTTGCCGGAGTAGATATTGACCATTTCCGAAGACTGGACGGAGGCGTGGGCGAGGTATTGATTCGCGGGATCGAGGGGGTGGTCGATCTCCATCTGCGCGACGGCGCCGGAGGTGGTCCCGGTGATGACGACGTTGCCGCTGAAGTAGCCGGCGTCGCCTTGGGCGGCTCCGGCGGCGGCGGCTCCGCCGGCAGAGGCGTAGATGCCGTCGCCGCCGGCGCCGGTGCCTTCCGCATAGCCGCCGAGGAAGCTGCCGCCGTTGCCTCCGGCACCCGCGGAGAGGCCATTGCCGCCCTGACTTTGCAAGCCGAGGGTCCCAACGCCGGCAGTGGTGGTGGCGCCGTAGGTGTAGAGAGAGTCGGTGCCCAGGGCGGCGCTGGCATCGACCTCGAACTGCGCGCCGGGCGCGGCAGTTCCGATGCCGACCTGACCGTTGGATTGCACGATCATATTGGTCTGGAGGCCGTCGTTCTGGGCGCCGGGGATGTTGGATTGGAAGACGAGGTTGTCGGAGTACCTGAGGGCGTCCTGGGCGGCGATGCGGGCCATGGGATTGTAGGCGCCGGTGGTGGAGGGCGCGGTGGTGTTGAAGTCGAGGGCGTCCTGGGCGCCGGTTCCTCCGGCGGTGTTGGTCAAGGTCAGGACCGGGCCGAGCGCCCGGGCGGCGGAGGTCGAGATCTCGAGAGCCGATCGCGGTGTGGCGGTGCCGATGCCGACCTTGCTGAAAGTCTGCTCGGCGGCGAAGTTGTTGCTGGCGGCGAGGGCGGCAAAGGCGCCGGCGGCGACTCCGTCGAGCAGGCTGGCGTTGAGGTTGGGTACGACGGTGGTGGACGAGACGACGAGGGGAGCGGTCCCGGTAGCGACCGTTGAGGTCAGCTGGCCGGTGGTGGCGAAAGCCTGGCCGGTCGCGAAGTGGATGGTGCCGTTGGCGTTGATGGAGAGGCCGGTCTCGGGGGGAGTGGTTTCGGAGCCGTTGTCGTAGAGCAGGTGGAGCGTGGCTCCGGGCGTCGCGGTGTTGTTGCCGGTGGGTTCGGCTTGAAGTTCGAAGTAAGGGCCGACGTTGGCCTTGGTCGAGCTGTTATAGGCCTGGGCGAAGAAGGCGAAGGGATTGGAGTTGACGCCGGCGGCGGTGGTCGCGTTGCCGATGCGGGCGACCTGCAGCGGTCCGCGGAAGATGGATTTCCCGTTGACGTCGAGGGCGCCGTTGGGCACGTCGCCGATGCCGATGCCGAGCGTGTTCTGAAAGACGAGGGAGTCGGTGATGGCGGCGGCTCCGGTGAAGAGGGGAAGGTAGCCCGAGGTGCCGCCGGTGGTGGTGACGTTTGTGGTCGTGTCCGGCGAGACACCGGCGGTTTGGGTGCTCGCGGTGATGGCGCTCGCGGCGACGGTTGTTGCGGCGAGGGCGTAGGCGGAGGCGGGCAGGCCGCCGAGGGTTGCCGCATCAGCGGCTTTCAAGGCGTAGGGCACGCTGGCCAGCAGGATGCGCGGCTGCGGTGTCTCGCCGGCAACCTGTATCTCGAGCCAGCGGGCTTCGCCGGTGGCGAAGAGACCTGGCGGCAGGCCGTTGGGGCTAGCTGCGCCGAGCTGCACCTGGTAGCGGCCGGCGGCGTCCAGCTGCAAGAGCTGGCTTTCGCTCCAGAGCGGCGAGCCGCCTTCCATCTCTTCAAAGACGAGGAAGGCGATACTGACCTGGCCGGCCAAGGGTCTGCTGTCGGCATCGATGGCGATGCCGGAGTAACGGATGAGCGGCGGCACGGCCGTTGGGGCGGAGGCGGCCGGCAGAGTCAACGCGGCCTGGGCCATGGCAAGCTGCGAGGCAGAGAGGCAGGTGAGTGCGAGAAGCAACGTCAGACGAGATTTCATCGGGCATCTCCTTGGAAACTGTGGGGAAACGTGGAACGACTCCTGCCTGGAGCGGCAAGGAAATGGAACGCCGCATGAAGAGAGAACTCCCGCTGCGGCAATCAAGATATGACGATCGTGAATCGAGGGCGCGAAGCTCTTGTTTCCTTCGCGCGAAGCCGTGTCTACTTCGAAAGAGTCATGCGCAAGAGCAAGACGCCGTGCGATGGAACGGTGGCGGAGTAAGCGCCGTTGTTGAGGGCGACGTTTTTATGGGCCCAGAGGTCGCGGGCGGTCTTGACGGTCCCGCTCAGTCCCAGATCGCCGGCGCGCACGGTGACGGCGGCCGGGGAGGCGCCCAGGTTGACGACGCCTACGGCGGCACCGCCATCGGCCAGGGGCTTGACCCAAGTTTCGAGATCGCCTTGCTTGACCGGCGAGGCCTGTTTGCCGAGGGTGTCCTGATCGACGGCAATCACTTCCCTGTTCATCAGGATGGCGCGGGTCTCGGGAGACATGGTGCAAATGTCGTTGCCGGCGAGCAATGGCGAGGCGGCGAGAGCCCAGAGGCTCATGTGGGTGCGATATTCCTCATCGGTCATGTGGCCGTTGCCGACCTCGAGCATGTCGGGATCGTTCCATCGGCCGGGGCCGGCGTAGGGTGCGGCCGGGACCTGCTTCTCGACGTTCTCGATCATGCTGGACCACTCGTCACGGATATCGCCGGTGGTACGCCAGAGATTGCCGCCAACCTCCGGGGCCCATTTTTCGACCTCACCCATACCGTATTCGCAGAGGCTGAAGACGATCGGGCGGCCGGATGCAGCGAGGGCATCGCCCATTTTCTGATAGACGGGATGGAGATCTTTTTCCTTGTAGACGAGGCGGGCCGCGCACCAATCGTATTTCAGATAATCGATGCCCCAACCGGCCCAGGTTTTGGCATCGATCTGCTCGTGGCCATAGCTGCCTGGATAGCCGGCACAGGTCCTGGGACCGGGTGAGGAGTAAATGCCCAGCTTGAGTCCCTTGGAGTGGACGTAGTCCGCGAGCGCCTTCATGTCGGGGAATTTATGGTTAGGCTGCAGGACGCCCTGAGCGTCGCGCACGCCTTGCCAGGTGTCGTCGACATTGACGTAGATGTAGCCGGCGTCGCGCATTCCGCTGGTGACCATAGCGTCGGCGATGGCGCGAACGGTCGCATCGTCGATCTTGCCGGCGAACTTGTTCCAGCTGTTCCAGCCCATCGGGGGAGTCGCGGCAAGACCGTTCGAAGGAACCTTGTGGAGGCTGGAGGGCGGCTCGATGTAGCCGACCTGGGGGATAGCATCGGCGGCGGTAGCCGGCTTCGCGACCAGCGTGTCTCTTCCGCGGATGACCATGTGCAGTTCGCTGCCATCGAGATCGCCGACGATGAAAGCCTTGTTCGGGTCCCGCGAGCCGAACAATTCGAAGTGCTTCCCGGTCGCTGTCCCGGTCAAGGGCGACGTGCTGCTGTTGGTGGTCAGCGTTCCGGTCAGCTTGTCGCCGGACTGCTTGAGATCGAGGATCATTTTATGGGCTTCCCCGTTGTCCATGACGCGATCCGTCACCGCCCATCGGCCGCCGAGAGACTGGGCGGACGCCGGGCAGACCGCGATCAAGCCGAGTGCCAGGATTGCTGCCAGAAGAGCTTTGCCGCTGACCGGCTGTTTCGAACGAGTGGTGCTCGTCGCCTGATCCGTTTTCACCATTGCTGCGTCACCAGTTTTCCCGCGATTGATCCAATCAGCGATTTCCTGTAATTTGCCCGGAAGTCCGGTGGCAGCCTGGTGGCGCGGAACCGGCGCTTCGGTCTCCGTACCAAGAAATCTGCCGTAAAACTTGCGGCTTTAAAGATACAGCAGCGGCTGGCCTGGCGGCATAGGAAAAGGTCGCAGGCAAAAGAAGAGTTGCGCTCTGCGCTACAATCGATGTTTGGGTGCGGACCTGTTCTTGTCCTTTCAGTCCCCAGTGCGACACAAAACAATCACCAGAACCAAGGAGTTTTTTATGGCGATTCCCGCCACCCAGATGCGCCCGGGCATGATTATCAAGCACAACAACGAACTCCATACTGTCTTTGCGGTGGAGCACCGGACTCCCGGCAACCTGCGCGCCTTCATCCAGGCCAAGCTGCGGAACCTGCGTACGGGCGCGATGTTCGAGCACCGCTTCCGCTCGCCCGACCCGATCGACCGCGTGATCGTCGACGAAATCCCGATGGAATTTCTTTATTCTGACGGCGATGACTACTACTTTATGAACCCCGAGGATTACGAGCAGACGACTCTCAAGTCGTCGACGCTGGGTGACGCGGTCGAGTATCTGACGGCCAACCTGCAGATCAAGGTCTCTTATTTCGACGGTATCCCAGTCGGGATCGAGCTGCCGCAGACGGTGGAGATGACGGTGGCCGAGACGGAGCCGGGCATCAAGTCGGCAACGGCCTCGTCGGTGACCAAGCCGGCCAAGATGGAGACCGGCCTGGTGGTGCAGGTGCCCCCGTTTATCAACGAGGGCGAGAAGATCCGCATCGATACGGCGGAAGGCGCTTACCTGAGCCGGGCATAGAGATTGGATTTGACTGCGATGAGAGCCACCATAAATCGCATGGACTTCCAATCTTTTTCGCGAATCCGGGTGAATGAAGCCAAAGCGTTGTTGCACCTGAAGCATTACAGCGGAGCCTATTACCTGGCGGGGTATGCTGTGGAGTGCGCGTTGAAGGCCCTGACGAGTTCGTTTAGGACGTTTATGGCCATTCACCAGATTGCCTGGCGAGTTGCCGGAAGAGCCGTCCGAGTTGGTTGACGCATGGTTCGACCCGGGCTTCGGCAACGGCCATCTAACATCCAGCATGGGCGGCCCGCAACTTGGAGTCGATAAAATGGTTTGTCATTATCTCGTCAAAGGCCGGGTGCAGGGTGTCGGTTTTCGGTGGTTCGTGCATCGGGAGTCTGCGGAGATCGGTTTGCGCGGTTGGGTGCGGAATACCGAAGATGGCCATGTCGAGGTAGTGGCGGCAGGTGAACCGGAACAATTGTCCAACCTTCGCACAGCCCTGGATCGAGGCTCTCGCGGGAGCCGGGTTGATGCCGTCATCGAACAAGAATTAGCAGACTCTGAAGCCGAAGGCCTTGGCCCGTTTCAGATCGAAGGAGCATGGTAACCGAATGTCTTTGCCCCCTATTGATTGCGAGCCGCTGAAAGAGCTGGTTCGCACTGTTCCCGACTTTCCTAAGCCTGGAATTCTTTTCTACGACATCACCACGCTGCTCAAGGACCGCAAAGGGTTTGCCGAACTGATCGACGCGTTGGCGCAGCATTACATCGGGACGGACGTCGACCTGGTGCTAGGCATCGAGGCGCGAGGATTCATCTTTGCGCCGGCGCTGGCTTACCGGCTGAACGCCGGATTTGTGCCGGTGAGAAAGCCGAAGAAGCTTCCTGCGCCGACGGCGAAGGTGACCTATGACCTGGAGTACGGCAGCGATTCTCTCGAGATCCACATGGATGCGATCGAGCCCGGGCAGAAGGTCATTTTGGTGGACGACCTGCTGGCGACGGGCGGCACCATGGAAGCAACTATCAAGCTGGTGCAGCAGCTTGGCGGGCATATCGCGGGGCTGGCCTTTGCGATCGAGCTGGATTTTCTCAAAGGGCGAGAGAAGTTTTCCGGCTATGACGTATTCAGCCTGCTGCATTACGACGAATAAGGACTGTTTTGCGCATGCAAAGAGGGCGCTCTTAGGAGCGCCCTCTTTGCTTATGTTCCGGTCTTTTCGGTCCAGGTTAAACCGAGCTATGGTTAGGCAGCGCGACGGTCAGACCGCGCGAGTGCCGCCACGCAGAAAATGGAAGATAATCGAAATCACGGCGAAGATCAGCAGGATGTGAATGAGAAATCCCGCGGTGTGAAACACGAAAAAGCCGCCAGCCCACAAAACTATCAGCACCAGTCCAATAATGAGATACATGGTCTTTCTCCTCGGAGTCGTTTCCGCCAGGCTTGAAGTGCCGCAGTGAGCGGACACACAAAGAGTTGGCTAACACTGAGTTGCGATCTGCGGGTTTGAAGTTGTAATGCGAAGGCAAGAAAGAAAATTGATGGCGCCGCAGCGAGCCTGGGCTGGTGGTCAGGAGCCGAGGGGCGGCCGGAAGTGAAGCGGCCGCGGCTACTCCGAAAGAATGGGGAGGGTGGGGAGGAGCGAGGTATGCTTCACCTCGGCGAGGACGAAGTCGAGATGCTGGAGGACTTCGTTAACGCTCATGGTGTACATCTCGCGGCCGTTGTCGTAGCCGGACTCTACAGCTTCTTTGAGGTAATGGCCGGCGATCTGGGCGGCGAGCGCGTCGGTGATGATGTTGCCGGTGCGCTTTTTCTGCTCGACCCAAGCGAGGCAGGGCATGGCGATCCAGACGGGGCGGGCGTTGACCTCAAAGCGGACGTCGACGGCATCGGCGTGGCGGGTAGCGATGGCGACGATATTCGCCTTCCATCGGCAATGCAGATCTTCGCCGGTCCAGCGGTCGTTTACGTGAAAGTCTTCGTACATTTGTCTTTAGCCTACTGGGATGGCTGCGTCGCGGCAAGCCCCCTGGACGTCTATTGTCACAAACGACGAGGTCGCGGACAAGAGTTTCGGAGAGGAGATCCGCAGAAGACTTCCGAAATGGACACATCTCTTTGCCGCGAACTGCGTCCAACAGGAGGTTGATCGTTTGACCGAAGGAGTAAGTGCATTGACCCAGACACCGGAAGCCGCCCGTCAGTTTGAAGAAAAGCTCAAGAAGCAGCAGGCGGACTTGCAACGCGCCATGATTTCCGCCGTGGAGCAGGGACGCGAAACCAGCACCGACGACACGCAGGACGTCGCCGACCAGGCGGTCGCGTCTTATCAGAAGGAATTGCTTTTCAGCCAGGGAACGAACGGGCATGTGCAGCTGACGCTGGTGCGCGCGGCGCTCGACCGGCTCGCGGAAGGCAATTTTGGAGAGTGCCTGAACTGTGGCAAGACGATCGGGCAGAAGCGCCTAGAAGCGCTGCCGTGGACGCCCTACTGCATCGATTGCCAGGAGAAGATCGAGAAGGGCGAAATCGAAGACCCGGGCCGGGCCGCGTAATCGGTTGGTTTGACAACGGGGGCGGGAGCTCGCTGGATTTCGCCTATCGCGTGCTCTGGACGGGTAGAATCGCGTTCTTTGTTTCGGGGGAGCGCGGGTTGACGCCGAAGTCCCAGACGGCGAGGTTGATTTCTTTGGGCGAGAGAATCTCCATCAGCGCGTACTCGTCGATGTCGAGCGGAAGCCTGGGGGTGAGTTTCATCCAGTGGCCGCCGGGGAGGATTTCCGAGACGGTATCGACGATGTCGACCGACTGGCCGATTTTGCCCAATGAGCTGATTTTGAGCGCACCGATGACCCGCGTCTCGCGCTTGACCTGCACACGAACGATCGCATAGCGGCTCGCGGGCGAACTATGGGACTGCTTGTTCTTGAGTTCACTGGCGGAGCTCGCTCCGTGGGTATCGACCAGGAGGGCATCGTCGTCGGCCTGGGTTTCTTTATGGGGGCTGTCGAGGCTGATGTAAATCACGGGCTGGCTGACGTGCAGCTGCACCTTGGCCTTGTAACCCTCAAGCTGGATGAGCTGCCTGGCGCCGCCGTCTGGAATGGCGGCGCGGAGAACGTTGTGCGGGGTGCTGGTATTGAGGCCGCCGCTGTTCTGCGGAACATTGAGAAGCTCGGGTTCGCCCTGAAAGGTGTCGAGGATGAAGACGCCGTCTTCATCGGGCAGGCGGAGACCCGGGGCGACGGTGGGGGTGCGGGCGATTTCTTCTTCGCGTTCGGCGCGAGCTTCTCTATCGAGCTCGCCGGCCTGAGGACTGCCGGGGAGAGCGGCTCCCTGCTGAGCGACGACGGGACCTGGAGCGCCTGGAGCGTGCGCCTTGGCCCAGGCCTCGGTGGCCGGCCAGTCGACCAGGCTGGCGGGCAGCTCTTCCCAGTCGCCGGAGCGCTCGGCGCTGATATAGCTAAGGCGATCGCCCTTGATCTCATACTTGCGGACGACCTGGTAGGAGCCGTCTTTAAGGATGATCCGCCGGTTGGATGTTTGTGCGACGGCGACGCACTGGCCGGCGAGCATCAGCAGGAGAACCAGCCAGGATGTGCGGCAACATTTCATCACAAAGGTATTAAACATTTTTCCGGGCTGTTCCGTCACTTGGGGAGTGCGGCTTGACTATTATCGAACGCACTCTTAGTTTCGGTGCATGAAGGATTTGAGGAGCAGGAGAGAGTTTCTGCGGACGGGAAGCGCGTTAACGGCGGCCGCGTGGCTTGCTCCCGGGAGGCTGCCGTTTGCGAATGGACAGGACAGGAAGGCATCGCCGATCCGGCTGGGAGTGGCGAGCTATTCGCTGCGGAAGTTCAACGCGACGCAGGTCATTGCGGACATGAAGCAGTTGAGAACGCCGTACCTGAATGCGAAGGACGTTCATCTGCCGATGGGGACGCCGGACGAGATCAAGGCCCAGGCGGCGGCTTACCGCGACGCCGGGTTGACGCTGACGGCGGCGGGAACGATCTATCTCACGAAGGACGAAGATGCCGACATGCGGCCGAAGTTCGAATACATGAAGCTGGCGGGCATTCCTATCATGGTAGCCGGGCCGACTCTTCAAACGCTGCCGCGGGTGGAGAAGTTTGCCAAGGAATATGACATTCGCATCGCGATCCACAACCACGGGCCGGAGGACAAGGAGTTCCCTTCTCCACTGGATTCTTTAAGAGCGGTGAAGAACATGGACGCGCGGATGGGTGTGTGCCTGGATGTCGGTCATGCGGAGCGCGCCGGAACGGATGTCGTGGCGGCGATAGGGGAATGCGGGCCAAGGCTTTTTGACATGCACATGAAGGACCTTGCCGACCTGCGGGTGAAGGAGAGCCAGGTTGCGGTTGGAGAAGGCAAGATGCCGGTGCAAGGGATCTTTGAAGCACTAATCAAGATCAACTACAAAGGCTGCGTCGACCTGGAATATGAGATCCACGAGGATGACCCGATGCCGGGCATGCTGGAGAGCTTCGCCTATATGCGTGGCCTGCTGACGGGGATGGGTTACGCGGTTTAGGCAGCGGACGATGCAGGGCCGGCACTCTGGCGCGAAGGAGAAACGATGGTGCAATTGAGTCGGCGAGGCTTTCTCGCCGGTGCGAGCAGCGCGGCAACGCTGGCGGCGGCGCCGGCGGCGCTGGAGGCATTCGGTGCAGATACGATGCATGTGCCACCGCTCCGATCGCAGTTCAAGCTCTCGGTCATCACCGACGAAATCTCGCAGGATTTCGACCACGCCTGTTCGGTGGCCTCGCAGGATTTTGGCATGCAGTGGGTCGAGGTGCGGGACTTGTGGAACAAGAACGTGCTGGCGCTCAACACGAAGGAAATCGCGGACGCGAACCAGATCCTCGACAAGTACAAACTCCGCGTCACGGACATTGCCAGCCCGCTCTTCAAGGTGGACTGGCCGGATGCTCCGCTATCGAAGTTCAGCCCGAAGCGTGATGAGTTCAAGGCCGGGTATACCTTCAACGACCAGGACCACGTGATCGAGAAGGGCATTGAACTGGCAAAGGCCTTCAAGACGGAACGCGTGCGAGGCTTCGATTTCTGGCGGCTGGACGATCCGGCTCCGTATCGCAAGGCGATCAATGCGAAGCTGGCCGACGCGGCGGACAAGTTTGGCAAGCAGGGGCTGATCTTTATTCTCGAAAACGAGATGGCCTGCAATACCGGGACCGGGGCCGAGGCGGTGAAGGTGCTGGCTGCGATACCGGCCGAAAATTTCATGCTGAACTGGGACCCGGGCAATGCGGCGGCGCTGGGCGAGACGCCATACCCGAACGGATTCGATCTTTTGCCTAAAAACCGGATCGGGCATTGCCATTGCAAGGACACCATCATGAAGGCGGGCGGCGGCTATGAGTGGGCGCCGGTCGGCGGCGGGGTGATCGACTGGGTGGGTCAGTTCAAGGCGCTCAAGGCGATGGGCTACGACCACGCCATCAGCCTCGAGACGCACTGGCGGGGAGCCGGCTCACCCGAAGCGTCAAGCCGGAAGAGCTGGGCGGGGATGAAGGCGGATTTGCAGGCTGCCGGGGCGCTGTCGGCATAGAAGGAGATGCATGATTACTCGACGTGATTTTCTCGACGGGCTGGCGGTGGGAGCGGCAGGGCTCGCGGTCCACTCGACGGCGAAGAGCTATGCCCAGATATTAGGTTCAAACGACCGGCTCAACTTCGCCGTGATCGGCTTGAACAGCCGGGCGTACGCGCATCTCTCCGCGCTCAAGGCGAACAAGGCCAACGCGCGGATCTCGCACGTTTGCGATGTCGACACCAACATTTTAAAGAAGTATGCCGACAGCACACGGCAGGAGATGGGCGAGGCGCCGGCGACTGAGCAGGACTTTCGCAAGGTGCTCGCGTTGAAAGAGATCGACGCGATCACGATTGCGACCCCGGACCACTGGCATACGCCCATGGCGATCCTGGGACTGGAAGCGGGCAAGCATGTGTACGTGGAGAAGCCCTGCAGCCACAACCCCGCCGAGGGAGTCATGCTGATCCAGGCGCAGCAGAAGTACAAGAAGCTGGTGCAGATGGGCACCCAGCAGCGTTCCTCGCCGCACACTATCGAGATCGTGGACAAGATCCACAATGGGCTGATCGGCCGCGCCTATTACGCGAAGGCCTGGTACAGCAATACCCGAAAGACTATCGGCACGGGAAAAGAAGCGCCGGTGCCGCCGCAGCTCGACTGGGACCTATGGCAGGGGCCGGTGCCGCGGAAGCCGTATACCGACAATATTCAGCCATATAACTGGCACTGGTTCCGCATTTACGGCACGGGCGAGGCGCTGAACAACGGCACACACGAGGTGGATGTCTGCCGCTGGGCGCTGGGCGCCGACTACCCAAACCGGGTCACGGCCTCTGGCGGGCGATACCAGTTCAAAGACGACTGGCAGTTCTACGACACCCTGGTGACGAGCTTCGAATATGAGGACCAGCTGCTCTCTTGGGAGGGCAAGAGCTGTTCCGGGATGAAGTTCTACAATCGCGACCGCGGGTCGACCATCGTGGGGACGACGGGCACGGTGCTGGTCGACCGCGACGGCTACGAGCTCTATGACCTAAAGGGGAAGAAGACGAGCGAGTTTGTCGCGGAGAAAGACAAGGCCGAGACTTCGTCGAATGACCTTGTCGGGCGCGACTCGATGACCGATGCCCATTTCGCCAACTTCATTGCGGGAATTCGCAAAGGCGAAAAACTGAATGCGCCGATCGAGGTGGGCAACGTCGCGGTGACGATGCTGCAACTCTCGAATATCGCGTGGGAGGTCAACCGCGAACTACACCTCGACTCGACGGATGGAAAAATCCAGAAGGACCCCGAGGCGATGAAGATGTGGGGACGCGAGTACGAGAAGGGCTGGGCGCCCAAGGTTTAGGCGCGGCACGAACGGTGCAACCAGATGGGACCTCTCGAGGAGAGTGCTGACAACGCAGATCCTCCGACTCGCTTTGCTTACTCAGGATGACAAATCTTTATTCGTCAGGGTCGCTCAGGATGACAACTGTTCTTCATCAGGCGACAGATCCTTATTCATCAAAGGATTTGCCTGCTCAGGATGGCAAGTCTGTCGGCGCCGATTGCGGGGCGGTTCCCGATTCGTTCAGCTGGTGAGGCGATCGCCGGAGATCGGGACGACTGCAGAGATGCTCATGCTCTGCAATGCCGCCGGGGAGCCGATCCAGGAGAGATGGATGTACCCTGTAGACGGGGCGTAGCAGCGGGCGGTCATCGCTTCCCGGTTGTCGACCAAGGCTTCGAAGATCGAGCCATCCATCCAGAGTTCCAGGGTTGAGATGCCGCTGGACGCGGGTGTTAACTGGAGAGGTTTGCCTGCGACGTTCAGGGTCTGTTTGTCTTTCGATCCGTCATAGGCGATGGCGATCAACGGAGTGGAAACGCCTTCAGTACGCAATTCCAAAGCAAATGCATCCGTGGCGGGTTTGAAGTTGCAGGTGATGGCCGCTGCACGATTGCCGATCGGCGCTCTGGCAAGCGCGGCGCCGATGGCCTCGAGCGTGGGTGAGCGGTCGATTGTCCGGGTGTTTTGGCGCAGAGTGGCGAACTCGGGCGGAAGTTCCATGTGCAAGGTGTTGTCCGGCGCAAGGGTGAGCACGCGGGGTAGCGCCATCGCGCCTGCCCATCCGGCGGCTTTTAAGTCGGCGTTTGGGCGCGTCTCCTGCACCCAGCCCCATAGAATGCGCCGGCCCTTTGCATCGACCATGCTTTTCATTGCGTAGTAGGAGCCGTGATCGAGGAGGCCTCGAGTTTCGGTGTGAAATTTCAGTTCGCGCTGGTCAAACGTCCCAACTTCCCAGTAAACCTTGCGTTCTGTGGAGTAGAGCAGCACGTGTTTGCCGCCCAGGGGGAAGAAGTCGGGACACTCCCACATTTCGCCGGTATCGACCGGATTGGTTTGCGTTCCGCCATTCCATTTGCCCTGCGCCAGGGGGTGCAGGTACTCCCACTCGCGGCCATCAGAAGAACGATAGAGCAGGACAGCGCCGCCGACTTTGTCGAAGCCCGAACCGACGATCAGGTACCAGGTATCGCCGTCCTTCCATGGACAGGGGTCGCGAAAGCCGGTGACTTTCAATCCGGGCGGTGGGCCATCGAGGACCGGTTTGTCGAGCTTGCTCCAGGTTTTCAGATGAGGGTCGGCCGATGTGGCCAGGCACTGGACTTCGCGCGTTCCCTCGCCACGGATGGTCTCGAACTCGGGCGATGTCTTGCTGACGCCGGTATAGAGGACGGTAGCGACGGGCATACCGGGAAGCGCACTCCCGGTGAAGATGCCAAAGGAATCGAAGGAGCCCGGGGTGGGCGCGAGCGCGACGGGCAGGTGCTTCCAATGGATGAGATCAGGGCTGGCGGCGTGGGCCCAGTGCATGTCTCCCCAGACGGCGGCATCGGGATTGTATTGGAAGAACATGTGGTACTCGCCGCGATGCAAGCGGGGCGCGCAGGGATCGTTCATCCAGTTTGCTTTGGGCAGGAGGTGAAACTGGGGCCGGAGCGGATCGTGCTGCAGCTTTTGCCGGAGGTCTGCAGGAAGCGCATCCCCTGCAGGGAGTGCATCCTGCGATGGCGCGGATAAGGCTGCTCCCAAGGCGGCGACAGTTTCGCGATGCGCCCCGTACAGCGCCGAGGAAGCCAGCGAGGAAACCAGAAACTTTCGACGATTCATGCAGGGGCTCCGCAGCGGCGTTCCGGCGTTCGCAGCCATGACGATAGCAGGTTGGCGGGTGCGGTGAGAAACGACGTTCACGCCGCCGAGTTTGCCGGATTGCCGGCCGGCTTGCGACGGGCGTAGATGATTCCCGCAGCGACGCCGAGAAACTGGGCGCAAGCCCTTAGAGCGAGCAAGCCGGGAGAGAGAATGCCGACAAGCGGGTCTTTTCCCGCTGCTACCACGGCGAAGGGCAAGGTGCTGGCGAAGAAGGCGATGACGACGACCGCCGAGGCGGGAAAGAGCGGATGCACCATCCAGTCGAAAACCAGAGCAGCGACGAGCGCAGGCAACAACAAGAGCTGCAGCTTCATAATTTGCGGCGTGTGACTGTCTTTGACTCCCCTGGCGGGATTTTTTCGCACCGCGAGGACACGCCAGAACGCGAACTTGTATTTCTTTTTGAGGTACCGCCAGAGGCCATCCGGGTGGGTATGGTAGACGATGGCCTGGGGAACGAACTTCATCTGCCAGCCGCGTGCCGCCATGCGATAGGAGAGTTCGATGTCTTCGGCGCAGGCGACGGGAAAGGAAGTGTCATAGCCGTCCATCTCAAGGAACCGATCGCGGCGATAGGCTGCGGAGTAGGTATCGACGAAGTCGATGCTGGGAAGTTTCGCCATCATTCGGTACTTGTCTTCATACTCGATCTGGACGAACCGGGCGACCAGGCTTGCCTGATGGGTGCGGTAGACGCCTTTCGCTCCGACGACCTGAGGGTCGGCGAAAGGCGCAAGCATGGCATCGAGCCAGGCGGGCGTGGGAACGCAGTCATCGTCGGTGAAGAGCAGGATGGAGCCCCGCGCCTCGAGCGCCCCGCGATTGCGCGCGGCGGCTGGCCCGGCGTTGAGCTGGGTGATGAGCCGGGCACCAGAAAAACGACGGACGACTTCCGCAAGATTGTCGGTCGAGCCGTCATCCACGATGAGGATCTCGAGGCCGCGTGGGGCCTGCTTCTCCAGAGCCGCGAGGCAGCTGCCGATCCGCGCTGCTCCGTTGAAGGTGGGAATGACCACGGAAACAGACTGGCCTTCGGGAAAACTCACGCGGATCTACTTTCTTTGCGACCATAGCCCCGCCTGAAGTTGGTCAGGCGGGGCTATTGGACTGGACGGGTGGATCTTGCGCGGCCCTAGCCGACGCGGACGGGCTGCTGGGGCTTAGCGGGCGCGGCGGTTTCGTCTTTCTTGTGCTCACTGCCTTTGAGGAGGTATTTCGAGAGGGTCCAGAAACCTTTCAGATTACGTTGCAGTTCCCGGCGATCCTTCAAAGATTGCTTTAACTTATAGACGAGATAGGAGGGGGCCAGATAGAAGCTGCGGCGTGCCCGGTCGCAAAAACTGACCAGCTGTTCGTGGGTGATATTGGGCAGGGTGACGACGCTGTTGTGCAGGCCGTCCTTAGTGAGCCAGGCGCCCCAATCCTCGATCTGGATGTAGTCTCGCTGTTTGGCTTCCTTGTAGGCGGCCGTGCCGGGATAAACCATGATGGGGAAGAACTGAGCGGTGTCGGGACGAAGCTTCTTGGCGAAGCTTAAAGTTTTTTCCATGCTGGCCGGGGTTTCGTTCAGGTTACCGACCATGAAACAGCCGTGTACCATGATGCCGGCGTCCTGGCAGCGGCCGACGAACTTGTGAGCTTCTTCGTGGTACTTGGCATCGCGGCGGTCGTCATTGTTCTTCTTCATGCCGTTGATGACTTCGACATCGCCGCTTTCAAAGCCTACGCAGAAGAGGCGCGCACCAGCCTGGTGAAGCGTGGAGAGCAGCTCATGCTCTGCGCCGATATCGGCGCGGCAGTTGGCGTCGAAGGGGAGCTTGTTGCCACGGCGAATCAGCTCCTTAGCGAGTTCCATGGTGCGCGGTTTGCTGATGATGAAGGTGTCATCCTCCAGCATGACCGTCTTGATCTCGGGCATCTCGCGGGCGACGTATTCGAACTCGTCGGCGACGTTGCTGACCGAGCGGTAGCGCATGGTGTGCCCGCTGAAGGTCTGCGGGTAGACGCAAAAGGAGCAGTGATACGGGCAGCCGCGGCTGGTGTCGAAGACGACTAGGGGCCAGAGTGAATGGCCGTAGAAGTAATCGGGCGTATGCAGGAAGCGCTTGTAGACTTCGGAGACGAAGGGGAGTTCGTCAAGATTCTTGATGGAGTCGCGACCCTTGTTGGTGGCGATTTCACCGGCCTGGTTGCGGTAGACGAGCCCCTCGACATCGGCAAGATCGGCGCCACAGGCCTTGGCTGCGAGCCAGTCACGGACGGTGTACTCGTATTCCCGCACGGCAACCGACTGCAGAGAGTTAGACATAGCGAGCGTTTCTTTGGGCAGCGAAGAGACGTGCCGACCGACCATCATGGTGTGCAGGGACGGCTTCGCGGCGACCAGGGCATCGATGACCGTAATGTCATTCAGGATGCTGGGAGTCGAGGTGTCGCAGATGACGGCGTCAATATTCTTTGCGTTGATGCGATCGATGACGGCCTGTACCGAAAATCCGCCAGCGGGAGCGTCGACCAGGTCGACGTCGTGACCACTCTGTATCGCAACGCCGGCGGCGGTCGCCAGCCACTTGGGGTAATACAAGGTTCCACTCTTGGTCACGGCCGGGCTTCGCTGCTCTCGGGAAAACCGCGGGTGAAAAGGTGGATTGAGAAAAAGAACACGCATCAGTTAAAAGCCTCCGAACAACGCACTGCCGGAAAATCGCCTACGCCTACCAGTCTATCCTCTTAGGATGCCATCGCGGCTGGAAGGACTACCGTTTGTTACCGATGTTCGAGGTGAACTTTTAAACCCTTCATTTTTCAGGGCTTGGCAGCGATCGCTGGCATGCAAGGTACTTAACCCGCAATCGGCAACAAAGTCTCGCGGAGGGCCTGGGATGTGGCGTTAGAGCATGCCTCCCAGGTAAATTGCCGGCTCCGCGCCAAACCTCTCGCCCGTAATTGGCTTGCGAGCGGCGCCTCATTCGCGAGAGTTACCAACTTTTCGGCGATGTCGTCGATGCGCAAGGGGTCGAAGTAGAGGGCGGCATCGCCGCAGACCTCCGGCAGCGAGGCAGAGCTGGCGACGGCGACGGGCACACCGGCGGCCATCGCTTCTACCGGGGGCAGGCCGAATCCCTCATAAAGCGAAGGCATGACCAGGGCGTGCGCATGCCCCACGAGGGAGAGCAGTTGCTGGTGCGAGACAAAGCCAGTCAGATGAATGCGGTCGGCCGCGGCCTTGACGCGCTCGAAGAACTCGGCCGACTCGCCGGTGATCAACCCTTCACTCTGCCCGACAATTACGAGATCGAGGGAGACCTGGTCGCGAACTTGCAGGAAGGCTTCGACGAGCCGTCCCAGGTTTTTATAGGGCTTGATATTGCCCACGTGGATGAAATAGGGGCGCTCACGCACGGGCGGCGATTGCGCGGCCGTGTACCACTCTCTGGAGAGACCCAGGTGCGTGGGGACGATGTTATCCGCCCGGCCGCCGGTGAGGCGCAGCAGTTCGGTCTTGGTGAATTCGGAGACGGTGAGGATCAGCGATGCGCGCTTCCGGATGGCCCGATACATGGTCTGCGCATAGAGACGCTTCTTCCAGTTCTCCGCATTTTCGGCGACGACGAGGTGACTCATGTCGTGAACCGTGACGGCGAGGCGGCCGCGATAGAAGAGTGGAACGGTGTAGTAGGGGGAAAAGAAGAGGTCTGTCTCTGAAGGAATCGCGCGCGGGAGCTGCACCTGCTCGGCGATGGAGTAGCGCGCGGCGCGGCACTCGACGAGGCGCATGTTCGGGGCCTTGCTCCAGGGGAAGTGGTCGAGACGCGCCGGATCTCCCACGCCCACGATCGAGAAGTCTTGCAGGCTCTCGACCAGGCCGGGCATGATGCCCTTGATATACATGCCGACACCGGAGGCGTCGATCCAACGTAGATCGATGCAGAGCGTTTTTCTTTTATTCTTCGCTGAGGTCAAGAAGGCTCGTTCGTCCTGGAAATTTTGCCGGCACTTGCCCCCGCCCGGAGATTTGACTTAAAGGATGCGGGCGCGGGGCACTAGCAAACTCTTCGTTATACGCCTTTCGCTTCTGAATGGTGGAAAGTCGAAGCCGGCAGCGCACCGGCGCTTACTCGAGCGCGAGGTGACGGTCGACATTTAAGATGAGGCGAGCGGCGGCCGGCATGGCCGGGCGAGATTCTTTGTGGAGAGACACGGGCAGTGGAGAGAGTGAAAGTCAGCTGCATCCTGGTGAACTGGAATGGCTGGCAGGACACGAATGAGTGCCTGCGGGCGCTCAAGGCGTGTGCTTTCCACGGGATGACCGTGATCGTGGTCGACAATGGGTCGACCGATGGTTCGGTCGAGCGGATCAAGGCGGCGCACGCGGACACGCTGGTGCTGCAAAGCGGGAGAAACCTGGGCTTTGCGGGGGGCAACAACGTAGGAATCCGCTATGCGATGGAGCATGGCGCCGATTTCATCTGGCTGCTGAACAGCGACACGACGCCGGCCCCGGACGCGCTCTCGATGCTGGTGGCGAAGGCTATGACGGACAGCCGGATCGGCGCAGTCGCTTCGGTCTGCTATTACGCCTCTTCGCCGGAGAGGGTGCAGGTGTGGGGCGGCACGAAGGTAAACCTGTGGATCGGATACACGAACAACAGCGTGGAGCCACGCAGCGATGGGTGGTTCGATGCGCTGTATGGCGCGAGCCTGCTCATTAGCTGCGCAGCACTGCGGGATGTGGGATTGCTCGATGAGGGTTTTTTCTTTTCGTGGGAAGAGACCGAGTTTTGCCTGCGCCTGCGCAAGAAGGGGTGGCTGCTGGCGGCCGCGCCCGAGTCTCGCGTGCTGCACAAAGTAGGGACGAGTACCGGAGGCAAGAGCCCGATGCTCGACCGGTATTTCACCACTTCGGGTCTGCGCATCCTAAGGCTGCATTCGGAGATGCCTAGCCTGGCGATGTTTCTCTTCCTGGCAATTCGATTTGGGCGCCGGCTAGCGAAGTTGAGGTTTGCCCGATGCAGGAGCGTGTGGGACGGCATGCGGGATTACCGGGCCACTCTTCCGATTCTGCAGCGAATCCGCTGATCGGGACCGAGGCCGCGAGCGGCCGGAAAGAACCGGCGCCTGGCAGTGGAATATTGTTCTAGCTGATGAGAAAGATTTCGATCCAGTGCGTGGTCGTCCTCTACAAGTGCTCCTGGGATGAGTCCAGCACGGTTCGCGCGCTGGGAGAGTTTTCGCGGCAGATGCCGCTTGAGGCGGAGCATTTCTCTCTGTTGCTCTATGACAACTCTCCAGAAGCGCTGACGCCGCAGGTCGAAGGGTGGCGCTTTGCGGAGGTGGGCTATATTCACGATGCAGAGAACGGTGGCGTCGCGGCGGCCTATAACCGGGCGCTGGCCCACGCGCAAGAGTCGAACGCCGGGTGGCTGCTGCTGCTCGACCAGGATTCGTCTCCTGCTCCGGCGTTCTTCCTGGAGCTTCGGGAGACCATCGCGAAGGGTGTGGCGGCGGAGGTCTGTGGGATCGTACCGAAGCTCTTCCGGGAGGGTGTGATGCTGTCTCCGCAGGAGGTGCGGCGGTTTCACAATGTTGCCATCCCTGTTTCGTTTTCAGGGCTCTACCCGCGGCGGGTGACGGCGTTGAACTCAGCGGCGTGTCTACGCGTGGAGGCGGTTGCGGCGGCAGGGGGATTTGCTCGCGAGTACTGGCTGGACTTTCTGGACCACGTGATGTTTTATCGGCTGCAGGACGGCGTTGGGCGCGTTTTGCTGCTGGAAAACGGCATGGAGCACACGATGGCTATCGAGAGCCTGGAAAAGGAGATGAGCCTGGAGCGGTATGCCAACCTGCTGGCGGCAGAGTGGAGGTTTGTTCGCGAGACCGGGTCGGGCGGCGGACCATTTTTTCACCGATTGCGGCTGCTGAAGCGCTCTCTTGGCCACATGTTGAGATTGAAGAACAAGCGCTATGCAATGGATACGCTGAGAGCTGCCGTAAAATAAGGGGAAAAGCGGGTGCGAACGCAGACGGGCTGCCGGCCACGCCCTGCGCAATCGACGCCCACTGCATCGGGACGATCGGGGTGAAGTGATTACGGCGAAACTGGAAAATACGGTGCCCAATCAGCTGCGTGGGGTGACCTCGACTCTTTCCAGAAATGTTGCCGCGAGCCTAGTGCGGGTGGCCGCGAACTCGCTGATCGCCCTGGCGCTGCCGGCTTACCTGACGCACCACCTGCCGGTCACGACGTATGGCGCCTGGGTGCTCGTGTTGCAATTGGCGGCGTATGTCACGTTCCTCGACATCGGCGTGCAGACGGGCGTGGCCAAGTTTGTCGCTGAATATGAGGCGACCGGCGATGAAGCCGGGGCCGGGCGCCACGCCAGCGTCGGCCTGGTTATCATGTCGGCGATCGCCCTGGCGGGCTGCGGGCTAACTTTCGCTCTCGCCTCGCAGGTTCCGCGGCTGTTCCACAACATGCCCGCAGAGCTCTATCGGGACGTTCGGATCAGCTTGGTGCTGGTGGGGCTCTCGTCCTGTTTCGGGCTGGTGTGTTCGGTTTTCGCGGCTATTTTTACGGGGCTGCAACGGTACAGTATCCCGATGGCGATCTCGGTCGCCAACCGGCTGGCTTTCGCACTGGCCGTGATCGTGGCGGTCAAGCTGCAAGGCTCTCTTGCCGTGATGGGTGCGGTCGTGGCGACGGTGAACGTGGTTACGGCCCTGGCCCAGGTTGTGGCGTGGCGCAGACTGGGATCGCATATTCGTGTTTCGTTCCGGCTGGTGGATGCCAGCACTCTCAAGAAGGTGATGCGGTATTGCTTCATGCTGGCCATCTGGAGCGTGGGGATGTTGTGCGTGACCGGATTGGATATTACGCTCGTGGGGCATTATTCCTACGACCAGACGGCTTATTATTCGGTCGCTACGCTGCCGACGACCTTCATGCTGGTGATCCTGTCTTCGGTGCTGAACCCGCTGATGCCTGCTTCTTCGGCTTTGAGTATGCAGCGCTCCGCGACGGAGATGGGCGGAATCCTGACGAGGGTGACGCGCTACTCCACGCTGCTGCTGTTATTGACCGGGTTGCCGCTGATCGTCTGTGGTTTTCCGATCCTGAAGCTGTGGGTGGGGCCGCTGTATGCCTTGCATAGTCTCACTTACCTGCGCATCCTAATTCTCGCGAATATTCTCCGGAGTCTTTGCGGGCCTTACGCGACGCTGCTGATCGCCACGGGCAAGATGGAAGCGGCGACGACGGCGGCGGTGCTGGAAGCGGTGGTCAACCTGGGCAGCAGCATCTATCTCGCCAGCCGATTCGGTGCGATCGGGGTGGCGCTTGGTACGCTGATCGGCTCGACGGTGAGCGTCAGCCTGCATTTTGCGGTGAGCATGCATCGCAGCCGAGGCGCTCTTTCGGTGTCGCGCAGCCGGCTCTTCGTTCGAGGCTTGCTGCAACCGGCGCTCGTGGCGCTCCCCTCCCTGATTCTCTTCCCCGCCTGGTGGTCTTCGGCGCAGGAGAGGCTGAACGTGCCGATGACGATCGTGTGGGGGCTGAGCACGCTGGCTGCCGCGTGGTATGGCAGCCTGGTTGCCGAGGACCGGAGAAAACTCGAACACCTGGTGAGAAGCAGGTTAGGTTTGCGACTAGCAGCGGGTTGACGTTGGTCCGGCTTTTTCGCCATGCGCTCCACTGCGGCGAAGAGTTTTCTTGACCCGCGTGTCGTGTGCGGTTCACCGTGACAAGCTGCTGCGCTTTTAGAACGGGCGGGCTGAGTTTTTGCGGGCCAGCAGGCAGATGTCGAAGGGCACGGCAAGATCGGCGGCGAGCACGTCGTAGCCGGAGCGCGAGAGTAACTCGGCGCTATTACGCTCGTCGAAGACATGATGGTGCATGCAGCGATTGGAGAAATTGTCTTGCGCGCGCTGCTGAAATGCTTCTCTCGAGCCCGCGCCGGGATCGCGTTGAAGATCGTGCCGGGCGAGGATCTCGGGGAGGTGAGTGAGATCCTCTTCCCCGGTGTTCTGCTCGTAGTCACGGAACATGTGATCGACTGCGGTCGGTTCCCTGCGATGATCGAAGGTCTTGCGATAGTCGGGAAGCACCAGCACCAAGGCGCCGTTTGGCTTCAACACCCGCCACCACTCTTTCAGGGCCTTGACCGGGTTGGCGAAGTGTTCGAGGTTGTGGGCTGAGAGCACTACGTCATAGCTGGAGCCGGGCACAGGATCAAGTGCCGAACCATCGCAGAAGAAGGTCTTGCCGGGCGCTTTTTCCGGATTGAAGAAAAAGTCTTCGCTGTGCTTTGCCCAGACCGTCGATTTTGAAAAGTCGCAGTTGTCGAGCGTGCCGATCTGCCGGTAGACGGGAAGCGCCCGCCCCGGCTGGAAGACGCGGCTTGGACCGCCGATCTCGATGCCGCTTTTGCCTGCCACGAAGGGCAGGTAAAGAGCAAAGCTTGGCAACTGGCCCTGTTGCATCACCCGGAGGCGAGTACTGACGCGCTGCGCGAACGAGGACGCTTTGCCGAGAAGACCCATCTCTTGAGAGTATTCGCTGGTTGCCGGGGTTGCCAAGGGAGGGTGAAACGAGGACGGCGGCATGAGGGGTGCGGCTTGCGAGGCGGGTGGCAAAGAATTCTAAGGACGGATTTCATGGGCGAATGCTGAGGGTGGATTTTGAGGGCATGGTAATTCCCTGTTTTCCGGTCCGGACGCATTTAGCAGCCCTGCATCTTAACAGACGAACTGTAGTTGTCTGTCCACTCTTCGGCAACTCACAAAATCTGTTCTTAAAGTTAATGAGGAGAATCGATTCATGCCAAAGAGCACCGTCAAGCATAGTGACGCACCCGGACCTGTTACCAAGATCGTCGATCGGATGTATTCCAATCGCGTTGCTCTCCCGGATGAGGTGAAGAGGAAGGTCGTCGGCGTGATGCAGGAGCGGCTCGCGGAAGCGTCCGACATGTACAGCCAGGCAAAGTTTGCCCACTGGAATGTGAAGGGCGATAACTTTTATCAGTTGCACCTGGTCTTCGATTCCGTGGCAGAGCAGGTTTTCAAACAGATCGATCCGATCGCCGAGCGGATCACCCAGCTTGGGGGCGTTGCCAATGGCACGGTGCGGCAGGCTGCCTGTGTCTCGAAGATTCCTGAATACCCGGTCGAGACGGTCGCCGGCCTGGAACACGTGGAAGCGCTGGCAAACGCGCTCGGCCAATACTGCGAAGAGTTGCGCGAGGCTTCTGACAAGATCGACGAACTGGGAGATGAACCGACTTCAGACTTTTTTAAGCAGTTGGTCGTCGAAGCTGAAGAGCAGCTTTATTTTCTCGAGTCTCACCTGGAAGCCGGAGATGTGCAGTAGGTTGTTTTGGGAAACGAGCTTGGGGGAACAGGTTTCGGTGAGCCTGGCCCGTATAGACTTGATCCGTATAGACCTGATCCGTATAGGAAGAGCCTGGTCGCCGTGTTTGGGACGGGGCAGGCTCTTGATGAGTCAAACTAGGTGATCGTCTAGTTGCGAATCAGCCTACGAGGCATTCGCGAAGCGCTTCTGCCACCAGGGGCAGGTTACTCTCTTCCAGTATTTGAAGATGCTGTCCTGGGAATTTGAAGACCCTGGCGGGTTCCGATGTGAATTTATTCCAGCCTAGATCTTCAGGGCCGCGCTCGGCGGCAGCCTGCAGGACGGTGATCTTACCGGCGTAGAATTCCGGCACATAGGACACGGCTGCAAAGCTATTAATCTGATAAGCGCTTCTCAGAAAGCCGGGTATGTTTCTTCCCCGAGCGAGAAGCACGGCGTATGCCGCTCGAACGAGCGTGCTCTTGCCAGCGGCATAAACTTCCTTCAAATTAAAGCTTCGGAAGCGCTGAAAAAACGGGAGCCAGATTGCCTTGCCTTGTTTTTGCAGCATGCCCACCATCCCTGATGGCTTTTTCATGTCATGACGCCAGACAGGCGTATCCAAGATTCCGAGCAATGCTACGGTTTCGTTCTGCCGGCTGACCTGGCAAGCCATCTCGTAAGCAAGAAGCCCTCCGTAGGAATAGCCAACGAACTGGTATGGCCCGGAGGGCTGAACCAGCTTGACTTCCTGCAGGTAATACCTGGCCAGTGTTTCGATGTCGGTGAGTGGGGCTTCGTCCTTTATCAACGCCTGTGCCTCAATGCCATAGAGCGGTTGGGAGGGCCCCAGCTTTTTGGATAAGTCATAGAAGTTGAGAACATTGCCCCCGGCGCCGTGAATCATGAAGAGGGGAAGGGCCGTGCCCTGAGGTTGAATGACGACTACTGAAGAGGGCCGGGGCACCGAGACCGGATGCTCGACGCTGCCCTGGCTTTCGATGAGGGTCAGCATCCGGTTTACCGTAGGACATTGAAAGAGAGTGGAAAGCCCCAGTTTGAGCTTGAAGCGCTCATTAATTTTCGTCATGAGCCGGGCAGCGGTGAGCGATCTGCCGCCGAGTTCAAAGAAGTCTTCCTCCGGGCCGATATCGGGCCGATGCAGGGCACTGCGCCACATTTCGAGGAGATCATGCCGGAGGGCAGCGTGCGCTGTTCCGTTGAGGACCGTGCCGCCTGCAAGGGAATGTTCCGCGGTGACCAACGAGCTCGCCGACGGCGCACCCCACGCCGGTTGACTGCCTGCAGAGATCGGCTGCGGAGGCTCGGGCGACGAAGCGACGAATGACGAGGCGGGGAATGACGGGACGGGGATAGTGCTTAGCTTTCGATCGGGGTTGGCGAGCAGCGCCGCGACGACGGAGTGATAGTAGCCGAGCCATTGCTGCACGGTTTCGGAGTCAAAGAGATTTGCGTTGTATTCGACCTCGGTGCGGGTGCCGTCGGGGCGCTCGATGACGGACCACTGCATTTCAAAGGGCGTGCCGATGCTCATCGAGGGACGAGGAACAATCGTCAGCCCGGGCAGAGCGTGCGACTGGAGAAAGGCCTTTTGACTGAAGAAATAGAATTGAAAGAGAGGGCTCTTGCCATGCACCGGCCTTACCTGCAGGTTTTGCAGGATGAGCTCAAACGGAATATTGCTGTGCTGCAACGCGCTGAGCGTAGTCTTGCGGGTCCTATCGATAAGGTCGCGCAGGAACGGATCCGCAGTTAGATCGAGGCGCAGCGCCATGGGACCAGCGAAGCAGCCTATGAGGTCTTCGGTCTCCGCGTTGCGGTTAAGGAGCGGAGAGCCGACGACTGCATCCTCGGCGCCCGTGGCGCGAGAGAGAACGATGCCGAAACATGCGAGCGCAACGACGAAGAAGGTTGTGTTTGAGGATTGGGCCAGTTGCTTCATGCCCATCAGAAGGTCTTCCGGCATTTGAAGTGTTTCGACTTCGCCGCGCGGCGGCAGCAAGTGTCCTGAAGGGTAAGCGGTGGGAAAATCGAGTACAGGAAGCGGGCCGCGCAGCGTCTGCAGCCAGAACTGAAGGTCTTTTTTTGCGAGTTCGGAAGAAACGGCCTCTCGCTGCCAGGCGGCAAAATCTGCGTACTGAAGAGTGAGGGGAGCAACAGAGATTGGCTGGCTGGAGCGTAGACTCTCGTAAACCGCCCAGAGCTCGGATTGAAGCACCTGAACGGAACGGCCATCGGCGAGGATGTGGTGGATGGTGATGGCAAGAAGGTGCTCGGACGGGCCGATGCGACAG
The DNA here is from genome assembly GCA_965199205.1 of Acidisarcina sp. Taxonomy (GTDB): domain Bacteria; phylum Acidobacteriota; class Terriglobia; order Terriglobales; family Acidobacteriaceae; genus Acidisarcina. The sequence goes on along the minus strand of OZ240688.1, from coordinate 4,286,789 downwards.
AGCAGTGCTCGGAGGAGTGGGAGCTGCGCGAGGTCGAACGGCCTGGTGACTTCTGCTCGAACGATGGCGTTGAGGCGAGTAGAAAGTCCCGGCTCTCGATCTTCCTCGACCGAGATGCACTCGAGGGTGAAGGCGTAGCCGCCGGAGATCACCTGCGATAACTCGTCATCGACTGCCAGGAACGTTGTCCTGAGGATTTCGTGGCGGTCGATGAGAAGCTGAAAACTTTTCTCAAGCAGCGGGGCTGAGAGCTCGCCGCTTACATTCATAACTAGGGGAACGTGGAAGGTAGGGTCGGAGGGATCGACCTGGGAGAGAGCCCAGAAACGCTCCTGCGCAAAGCTACTGGGCATGGCGTGAATGAAAGGCTCTTCTGCAAGCTCCACTGCGTCCGGAGATATCACGGAGAGAGAGGATTCCGAATGCCTGGTTCGCGACTGAAGCGCTTCGGTTTCCGATAAGACGACATCCGCGAGGGTAAGGTGCGGCTGGTGCGAGATCACGTCGAGGACCTGCTCGAAATGGGCGAGAAGGCTCTCTGCGGTTGCTCTCTCGTATAAGTCAGTCTTGTATTCCAGCGAGAGCCGCCAGCCAGCCGGTCTCTCGACCAGGAAGAAGTTGAGCTCGTAGAGCGCGCCTTGTGATTTTGAGGGGAGGGTGGTCAGGCGAGTTCCGCCGAAGTCATAGTGGCCGGTGCTTCTGCGGCCGTACTCCTGCTGGCAGACGAAGTTCACTGGAAAGCGGGAGGCCAGGTTTTCGTCTGTCGAGGATGCAAGGTTTGAGGGCTGATTGGTGAGGGGCGCGTCCTGATTGGCCAGAGCCTCCCAGACACTTTCCCGTACGCGGGAGAGAGCGTCGAGAAGAGTGGGATTGCCTGCCAGATCGGACCGAATCGCGACCTGGTTGACGAACTGGCCAACGACGGGCTCAAACTCTACGCGAGACCTGCCGGCCAAAGGAGTTTGCACGGCGATGTCGGTCTTGCCGGTGTAGCGATGAAGGAGGACCATGCAGGCGGCGACGGTGATGGCGAAGAAGGTCGTGCTCTGCGCCTGCTGCAGTTGCTGCAGCCGGCCGATTAGCTCACGGGACAGCAGATGGGAGACGATATCGCTGTGAATTGAAGAGGATTGAGGCGCCAGATCGGGGCTGACCGAGAGCGGCCGGTAGCCGGCCAGCTTGCGCTGCCAATAAGTCTGCTGCCCTGCAATTTGAGCGCTCGCTGCGCTTTCCTCCTGCCAGGTGATGTAGTCGCCGAAGTCGAAGGTTACGGGAGGGAGGGAGGGGCGCTGATGCTTTGCGAGCGCGGGATAGATCTGCACGAGGTCTTCGAGAAGAAGGCCGATCGACCAGCCGTCGCAATAGATCTGATGAATGGTCAGAGTGAGGACGGCCTCTTCCTCTTCCAAATGCAGCAGATGAAGACGAAGAGGGGTATCGGTCGCGAGGTTGAATCCAGTGGTCGCCTCCTGCTGGCAGAAGGCTTCCATCCGCGCGTGGCGGTCCTCTGAGGAGAAGGAACGAAGGTTGACGATGCCGAGATGGACGGCCGAGTGAGGAAGAATAATCTGTTGGGGGACGGAGTTGACCAGGCTCAGCCTGGCCCGCAGCACTTCGTGCCGCTGGGCGAGAGTGCAGAAGGACTCTTCCAACAGGCCGGGATCGATTCTTCCCGAGAGAGCCACGCGAAAGGAGCCGTTGTAGCGCGGGTCGGCGATCTCGCCGAGACTCTGCGGCAGCATGAGGGCCTGGGCAGCCGTCAGAGGGAAGGCAAAGTAGTCTTCCTCCCTCACGGCAGCCTCGCTACTTCTTTCTTCCATCGCAGCACAGGCCTCGTCAATTGCAGCATAGGGGTTCATCTTTTGCCGTTCCTGGTCTCTGTTACCACCTCGAGCATGGAGGGCTTGATGCGGTATTGGGATCGGGACCTGGCGACGAGCGGCGCTACTTCGGGTACGGCTTCGCTGGCGGCCATGTCGGCGAAGACGGCCGAGATGCTGCGATATTGAAGGATCTGCAAGGGTTTGACCTGAATGCCGGCATGGTTGGCCCGTGCGGCGATCTGAAAGACATGGAGCGAGTCCGCGCCCAGATCAAAGATGTTGTCTTCGATGCCGACCCGCTCGAGATGAAGGACGTCGGCCCAGATGCTGGCGAGTAAGTGTTCGCGAGGATTGCGCGGGGCGATGTAGAGCGATTCGCCGGTGCGTTGACCCCACTCGGGCGCCGGCAGCTGCCGCCGGTCGATCTTTCCGTTGGCGGTGAGCGGGAAGGATTCCACTTTGAGGAAGGCAGCCGGCACCATGTAGTCCGGGAGACGGGCGAGCAGGTAGCTGCGCAGGCTATTCACGGAGATGGCGTCGTTCCGTTTGCCGGCGAAGTAACCGACGAGCCGTTTATCGCCGGGCACATCTTCCCGCAACATGACGACGACTTGATCAAGCGAGGGATGGGCGGCGAGAACGCTCTCGATCTCCCCGAGTTCCACACGGAAGCCGCGCAGCTTGATTTGCCCATCGCTGCGGCCGAGGAATTGAAACTCTCCGTCAGGGAGCCGGCGGACAAGATCGCCGGTGCGATAGAGACGAGCGCCGGGCGCATGAGTGATGGTATCGTCGAGGAATTTTTCGCGGGTGATCGCGGGGGCGTTAAAATATCCGGCGGCGACGCCCGCGCCCCCGATATGGAGCTCCCCGACAACGCCGGTGGGAGTGAGCTGCCGATGCGGGTCGAGAACATAGAACTGGGTGTTATCAATGGGAGCGCCAACGAGCACGGGGCCATCCCCGGCAACGACCCTGGTGACCGACGACCAGATGGTCGTTTCGGTCGGACCGTACATATTCCATAGAGCGACCTTGCAGTCGAGGATCTGGTTGGCGAGATCACGAGGCAGCGCTTCCCCACCGCACCAGCTCTCAAATTTGGGATCCCCTTTCCAACCGGCGGCGAGCAACAGGCGGTAGGTTACGGGAGTGGCCTGCAGGACGGTCGCTTTAGAGTCGCGGAGCAGAGTGAGCAGACCGTCTCCGTCGCTAGCGACGGCGCGGCTGGCAAGAACCAGCCTGGCTCCGGTGATGAGGGGAAGGTAGATCTCGAGGGCTGCGATATCGAAGGAGATGGTCGTGACAGCGACGAGGACGCCGGTCGCATCGAGGCCCGGCGTTCTGGACATCGATGCAAGCAGGTTGACGACGTTCGACTGGGTGACCTGCACTCCCTTGGGACGCCCGGTCGAGCCGGAGGTATAGATGACGTACGCCGCGTGGGAAGGATCGTAGTGCCGATCGAGATTGCCGCCTTCCTGGAGGTCGATGGCGGCCCAGAGTTCGTCGACGCGAAAGACCCTGGACGGGGTGGCGGGAAGGCTCGCGGACAGCGCGGACTGGGTCAGGATGATGGGGTCGGCGACGTCGTCAAAGACCATCTTGAGCCGCTCGGGAGGGAAGGTCGGGTCGAGGGGGATGTAGGCATTGCCCATCTTCCAAGCCGCGAGCAAGGCGACGATCATCTCGACCGAACGCTCGATATAGACGCCGACCAACTGACCCGGTTTGACGCCGGCCTGGAGCAGGTAACGGGCCAGCTTGTTGGCCCGGGCATTCAATTCGGAGAAGGTCAGCTGGTGCTGTTCAAACTGCAGGGCGATCGCATGGGGGGTGCGCGCGACCTGCTGCTCGATGAGCTGGTGGACGCACACTGTCGCGGGATAAGCGCGTGCCGTCCGGTTGGGTTCAATGGCGACCAGGCTGTGCTCTTTGGCGGTGAGCAAGGGGAGCTGCCAGAGCGGGCGGGCGGCGTCCTGGGTCAAGCCTTTGAGGAGCTCTTCGAAGCAGTCCATCCAGCGCGCGATGGTGGACTCATCGAGGAGCGCGGTGTTGTAGTCGAGATGAAAGTCCAAGCCGTTCGAGCTTTCAATGGCGTTGAGAAAGAGGTCGAAATTGACGAAGCTCTTGGGATTCGGATCGACCTCTGCCTGGAGGCCGCCGAAGTCGAGATCGCTACCGACCTTCTCAAGGTTGAATTGCACTTCCAGCAGCGGCAGGCGGCCTGAGCTTCGCGGGATGGACAGTTTGCGGACCAGGCGGCCAAAGGTGTAGTTCTGGTGGTCGTAGGCGTCGAAGACGGCCTGGCGGACCTGCTGCAGAAAGGCGGCGGCGGAGAGATCGCCGGCGATCACGGAACGAATGGGAAGGAAGTTGACGCAGTGGCCGACGAGGACGGCGTGCTCGACGAGCGACTGGGCGGCGGCGGGGACGCCGACGACGATGTCGTCCTGGCCGGAGAGCCTGGCCAGCAGCGCAGAGAAGGCGCCGAGTAGAGTCACGAAGAGGGTGCATTTCTGCTGGGCTCCGGCTCGCTTGATGTCCTTGAGGAGGGAGGAGTCGATGCTTCTCCGGTAGGTGGCGCCGGCATAGCTCTTGACAGCGGGGCGGCTGTGATCGAGAGGAAGGTCGAGGAGCGGCGGCAGCGCGGCAAACTGCTTAAGCCAGTAGTCTTCGATCCTAGCGCCTTCGGCTCCGTTGAAGTGCTGCTCCTGCGCAAGCGCGTAAGTGCTGAAGGGCATGAGGACATTCAGCTCTGCGGAGCGGCCCTCGACCCTGGCGCGGTAGGTGGAGGAGAGCTCGTCGAGCAGGATGTTAATGCTCCAACCGTCGCAGACCACGTGATGGAAGGTCAGCACGAGCGAGTGGTGTTGCGGAGCGAAGCAGAGGAGCGTGGCGCGAAGCACCGGCCCCTGCTTCAGATCGAAGGGCCGATGCGCATCCTCAGCAAGAATGGCAGCGAGCTTTTCCTGTTGCTGCGTGGGACCGAGGTTGGATAGGTCGGCGCGGGCGATAGTCACAGGCACGGGAGAAGCAAAGGCCTGGGTTCTCGATTCCAGATCAAAAGTAGCGCGAAGGGCCTCGTGCCGGGCGACGAGGGCGGCGAGCGAAGCCGTCAATGCGGGCTCGTTCAACGGGCCTTTCAGCCGAAGGGTGACCGACTCGTTGAAGCTGCAGTTTGCCTCGGAGGAGAGTTCGGCGGAAAGAAGAATCTCCAGCTGCGACTCGGAGATGGGCGCACGAACGGGCGAGAGAGTGTCGGGCACGGGTACTGCAGTGGGTGCTGCAGGCGCGGTCTTCGCGAGTGGGGCGTGGGAGGGTTGCGACAGCAGCTCGCCCGCCTGCATCTCCTGAATGGTCGAGGCAAATGCCTGGACGATCCGGCGGATATCTTCAGGTGTGTGCTCGGTGGTGAGAAAACACGGGAAGCTCTCGAGCACGTGAATGCCCTTGGAGCGAAGGTGGAAGTAGAAGAGGCTCGAGAACCGGTAGTCGCTCAAGAAGCTGAAGTAGAAGAAGCTGCCAAAGCTCTCGATGGTCGCGGGCACCTGGTTGGCCGACAGGAGAGACTGGATGCTCGCGACCATTTCGGCAGTAGCCGCCGTCAGGCGCTGCTGCAGGCCGGGACCTTCCTGCTTGAGGTGGTCCAGGACGGCGGCGCAGGCCGCCATGGCGAGGGGATGCCGCACAAAGGTGCCGGCGAAGAAAGTGACTCCGGCTTCAGGGGTCGAGTCATCGCCGTACTGCCACATGCCGCCATCGAGAGCGTCCATGTACTTGGCTTTTCCGGCGAGGACGCCGATGGGCATGCCGCCGGCAAGGACTTTGCCGTAGGTTGCAAGATCGGCGCGGATATCGAAGAGCGCCTGGCAGCCGCCGGGGTGTACGCGGAAGCCGGTGACGACCTCGTCGAAGACGAGACAGACTTCTTGTTCGGCGGTGATTTTGCGCAGCTCCTGAAGAAACGCAACCGGCTGGAGGGCGGGATGGCGGCTCTGCACCGGCTCGACGAGAACGGCGGCGAGTTCGTGAGCGTGAGCGCGGATCCAGGCGAGCGACTCGGGCGCGCCATACTCGAGCACCGTCATGTTGGAGACGGATTCGCGCGGGATTCCGGGAGAGCTGGGCGCGGAGTGCGGAACGCCGCCACGCTGGAAGCCCTTGACGAGAACCTCGTCGAACATGCCGTGATAATCCCCAGCAAAGAAGACGACCTTGCTGCGACCACTGACGGTGCGGGCGACGCGCATGGCGGCGATTACGGCTTCGGAGCCGGTATTGCAGAAGGTGGCGCGCTCGTTGCCGGTCATTTCGCACAGGGCCTTGGCGACCTGCCCGGCCAGCAGGGTCTGAGGGCCGATTTCAAAGCCTTTGCGCAGCTGGTGCTGGATGGCCTCTTCCACGTAGGACGGACGGTGGCCGAGCATGATCGGCCCGAAGCCGTTGAGAATGTCGATGTACTTGTTGCCATCGACATCCCACAGGTAGGCGCCCTCGGAGCGTTCGGTAATGATCGGATAAACCATTTCCTTCCACTGCACACGGAAGCCGGTCACGACGCGCGGATCGGCGAGATAGGGGCGATACTCCTGGGTCTTGCGCTTGGACTCAGCAGTGCGGCTGGTGTATAGCTCCACGAGATGGCGGATATGTTCGCGCTGTTTCGCGGTGAGTTCGCCGGCAACGCTCTTTTGCATCGGCTTGAACGGAGTGTAGCCTTTCACCTCGGCAGGGGGAGGCTCCAAAGAAGGGCTGAGCCGGTTTGCGGCTTGGGGAGCAACGGGCGGGGCGACCGGAGGCGCAACTGGCGGGGCAGCTAAAGGCGTGGCGACCGAAGTGACTGCGGGATGGCTGGCCCGATGAGCGATGGAATCGCCGTTGAGGGCGGTGAGCTGCTGCGCACACAGCTGATTGAATGCCTGTAACTGGCTCTCGAGCAGCTGGGCCAAGGAGCCGGCGGGTGCGGCCGGCCGGGGCTGACTGAAGTCATCCGAGCTGGCCGGCGGAGCTGCAGCCACGGCGGGTGTCGAAGGCGGAGCGACTTCGGCGGAGGGGAGGGGAGCGGGCTCCGGAAGCTGATCTGGAGAGAGACGTGTGTCGAGAAATCCGGAGAGATCCTCAAGGGTCGACAGGTCCCCTAGCAGCTGGCGGAAGGTGATCTTGAGGCCGAACCTGGTTTGCAGGGCCTGCGTGACCTGGGTGAGGAATAAGGAATCGAAGCCAAGCTCGAGGAAAGTGGCAGAGTCGTCTTCGGCGGAGATGTCGAGGCCCGAGAGTTCCTCGAAGATGGCAATCAACATCTCCCGGAGACGGAGCTTGCGGGTTCGCGTTGGAGAGGTCGATGACATTGCTTCGGCTTCCTTTGAAGGAGGAATGGGAACAATCGTTGTGGCGGCTTCGGGCATGTTTCGCGTTTGTTCGACGGGAAGAGGCGCCTGCTCGGAAGTTGTCGACGCTTGATCGGCTTGAAACCAGAATCGTTTTCGTTCGAAGGGATAGGTGGGCAGGGAGACCCTGCGGCGCCGGCTGCCAGCGTGAATGTGGCTCCAGTCCGGTTCGATACCCGCGACCCAGAGCCGGCCACAAGCCTGCAGCAGGGCCTCGCTCTCGGTCGAGCGGGGCGTTGCCGGAAGAGAGGTCTCGACCATGTGGGCAGCGCCTGGCCGCTTGTGCTGCAGGGCGAGGGTCGACAGCACGTTGCCGGGGCCGACCTCGAGCAGCAGCGGGTTTTCCTGCTGCTGCAGCCGGCAAATGGCGCCGGAGAAATCTACGGCTTGCCGCACATGGTTGGCCCAATACCGGGCGCTCTGGGCATCGCCGGGTGTGATCCAATCTGCGGTGACGCAGGAGACAAAGGGAATGGCGGGGACACCGAGCTGGATGTTGCCGACCTCGGCGGCGAAGGAGGCGAGGATCGGGTCCATCATGGCGGAGTGGAAGGCGTGAGAGGTATGGAGAGGGCGGCAGACGATTTCGCGGCCGGCCAACGCTGCCTCGAGCGAGGCGAGCGCGGCGAGCGGACCGGAGACGACACAGAGGGAGGGAGCGTTGATGGCGGCGATCGAGAGGCCGCCATCGAGCCAAGGCAGGACATCCGCGGCGCTCCTACGCACGCTGAGCATGCCGCCCCGGGGCAGGTCCTGCATGAGTCGGCCGCGCATGCCGACCAGATAGAGGGCATCTTCCAACGAAAAGACGCCCGAGAGGCAGGCGGCTACAAATTCCCCGACACTATGGCCGACCATAGAAGTGGGATGAATGCCCCAGGACATCCAGAGCTTTGCCAGTGCGTACTCCATGGTGAAGATGGCGGGCTGGGCGAGCCAGGTCTGCATAACTTCGGACCCCTGGCCTGCCGACGGCTCTGCGCCGAAGAGAGTGCCCAGGAGGTCAATGCCGAGAAGATTTTTGAGCACTGCCGCGCAGCGGTCGATCTCGGCGCGAAAGACCGGTTCGGCCTTGTAGAGGTCCCGGCCCATGTTCCAGTGCTGGGAGCCCTGGCCGGGAAACATAAAAGTGATGGCGGGGGGAGTGGAATGCCGTGGCCGGGCGCCGGCCGGCAGCGCCGGGGCGGCTTCGAGCGCGGCGACTGCTTCGGCGTTGCCGGCGGCCACGACGGCCCGGCGATAGTCGAAGGGCCGTCTGCCGAGCTGAAGCGTGTAGGCTACGTCGGCCAGTTCCCCGGCCTCGTGCTGGAGGTGTTCGACAAGATTGCGGGTCGCGGCATCGAGGGCCTCCGGGGAACGAGCGGAAAGGACGAGCAGCTGTGCCGCACGAGCGGGCGCCTCGGCCAGGGGTAACGGGGCCTCTTCGAGGATGAGGTGAGCGTTAGTGCCGCCGACGCCGAAGGAACTCACGCCAGCGCGGCGGGGATGATGGGCGGGGGGCCAGTCGCCGACAACCCGGTTCACCTTAAATGGACTGGCGGCGAAATCGAAGCTGCCGGTGGGCTGCTGAAAGTGGAGTGTCGCCGGAAACCTGCCGTGGCGCACGACGTGGGCTGCATGGATCAGGCCGGTTATGCCGGAGGCGATATCGAGGTGGCCGACGTTGGTCTTGGCCGTCCCGATGACGCAGAAGTTTGTCTTATCGGTGGACAGGCGAAAGGCCTTCTCCAAGCCTGCGAGTTCGATGGGGTCGCCGAGGGGCGTGGCTGTACCGTGGGCCTCGACATAGCCGATCGTCTCGGGGTCGATGGCGGCGGCCTGCTGCGCCATGGCGATCACGTTGGCCTGCCCCTCGACGCTCGGAGCGGTGTAGCCGATCTTGGCGAGGCCGTCATTGTTGGTCGCGAAGCCGCGAATGACGGCGTAGACCGGGTCGCCGTCTGAGATGGCGTCATCAAGCCGCTTTAGCAGGACGACGCCGAGGCCGCTGCCGAAGACGGTGCCCTGGGCATCGGCGTCAAAGGCGCGGGTATGGCCATCCGGGGAACCCATGCCGCCCTCCTGATAGAGGTAGCCACGCCGCTGCGGCAGCGTGATCGAGACGCCACCGGCGAGCATCATGTCGCTCTGATAGGTCAGCAGGCTCTGGCAGGCCTGGCAGACGGCGACGAGCGAGGTGGAGCAGGCGGACTGGATGGCGAAGCTCGGGCCGCGCAGGTTGAGTTTGTAGGAGACGCGGGTGGGCAGGAATTCGGGCTGGTTGCCCATCATGGCCGGATAGTTGCCGATCTGGTAGCTACTGGTGAAGTTCTCGATAAAGCCGGGCTGCGTGCAGAGCTGGGAGAGGAAATAGCTGCTGTAGCTGGAACCGGCGATCACGCCGATGGCGCCTGGATAAGCGAATGGGTTGTAGCCCGCGTCTTCCAGCGCCTGCCAGCAGCTCTCGAGAAAGAGCCTATGCTGGGGATCCATGACAGCGGCTTCCCGGGGAAGAATGCCGAAGAATTCCGCATCGAACAGGTCGATATCCTGCAGAATCGGGCGTGCCGCGACGTAGTTGGGCGCCCTGGTGTGGAGGCCTCGATCTTCCAGCTCGCTGGGGCCGAAATGGGAAACGCTCTCTACGCCGGCAAGCTGATTTTGCCAGAACTCGGCGATGCTGCGGGCGCCGGGGAGCCTACCCGACATGCCGATGATGGCGATGCCGTTCGGAATCTCGTCCGCGTAGCCTGCCGGGTTACTCGGCATAGCTACCGGGCTCCATTGCGGCGGATACTCGCTTTGCCGGAGCGCATCCGGGCGAAGGCATCGCGCTGCTTTTGCCCCTGCTCCTGAGTGGATCGCATGGCTGGCGATTCCGCGGCTGGAGGCGGAGAGACAGTGCCTGGAGTGAGAGCGAGGAGGTAGTTCGCAAAGGACCTGACGGTCGAGAACTCAAAGAAGGAGGAGATTGGAAATTGACGCCCAAGCAGGGCGTGAACCCTGGCGCGCACGGCCATCAAGAGAATCGAACTGCCACCGATGTCGAAGAAGTTTTCGTCGAAGGCGACAACCTCGGCCTGGAGGACCTCGCGCCAGATCGCAGCAATCTGCCCCTCAAGAGGAGAACGCTCGAGCGTCGCCACCTTGGAACCCGTAGTCGGTTTCGGCAAGGCCGCGCGATCTACTTTTCCGTTGCCGGTGAGCGGCATGGCGGGGAGCTGGGTGTAGAACGAAGGCATCATGTGAGAGGGGAGCCGCTCTGCGAGCCGGCTTCTCAAGTCGCGGATGACCACCTCTCGATTGCCGGTGGTGACGAAGTAGGCGGCGAGCCTCTGGGCGAGGCTTTCATCGAGAAGCCGGACGACGGCCGCCTGTCGAATGCCCGGAAACTCTGACAAGGCCGCTTCGATCTCTCCAAGCTCGATGCGGAAGCCGTTGATCTTGACCTGGTCATCGGACCTGCCGAGATAGACGAGCTCCTGGTCAACGCGCCGCCGCGCGAGGTCGCCGGAGCGATACAAGCGCGAGCCCTCTGGCGCGAATGGGTCGGCGACAAAACGCTGGGCGTTTAACTCGGGTCGATTGAGATAGCCGCGGGCGACGCCGGCGCCGCCGATGTACATTTCGCCGATCTCGCCGTCGGCGACCGGATGGCCGTGGGCATCGAGCAGATAGACCTGCAGATCGGGAATGGGAACGCCGATCAGGCTTTCCTCTTCGAACTCTGCATCAGCCTGGGTCACGGGGCGGTAGGTCACATGGACGGTGGTCTCGGTGATGCCATACATGTTGATGAGCCGCGGGGCGGTGTCGCCGTGACGATGGAACCAGGAGCGAAGCGCGCGATACTGAAGGGCCTCGCCGCCAAAGATAACGAAGCGCAGCGCCAGCGGCAGGGTATTGCCCGACTCCTCAGCCTGGGAGAGCAGCAGAAAGGCGGAGGGCGTTTGGTTCAGCACGGTCACCCGCTGCTCCGAGAGAAGCTGGTAGAAGTCGCCTGGCGAGCGGCTGACGTCAAACGGAACAATCACGAGCCTACCGCCGGTGAGCAACGGACCCCAGATCTCCCACACGGAAAAGTCGAAGGAGAAGGAGTGGAACATCGTCCAAACATCGGTCTCATCGAAGTGAAACCATGGCTCGGTCCGGTCGAAGAGGCGCGTGACATTTTGCCGGGTGACGAGGACGCCTTTCGGCTTGCCGGTCGAGCCTGAGGTGTACATCAGGTAGGCCAGAGAATCGGCGCGCGGGGCGACCGGGAGAAAGTTCGCGTCGCTGTGCCGTTCTGAGGCAGCGGTGTCGTGAAACAGAACGCGGCAGGGTACCTGGTGCAAGGAGGCGGCCAATTCTTGATCGGTGATGACGACCGCCGGCGCGGCATCGAGCACGACCTGCCGGGTGCGTACCAAAGGGTAGCCAGGATCGAGCGGCAAATAGGCGCAGCCTGCCTTGAGAATGCCGAGCAGCGCCGAGATCATGGCCACGGAGCGTTCAAGGTAGATGGCGACGATCGCCTCGGGGGCGAGCCGCATGGCGACGAGAAGCGTGGCGACGCGATCGGCATCTCGATTTAAATCGGCGTAGGTCGTCTGGACGGAACCGGCGGTGATCGCGACACGATCGGCGAAGCGCCGACTAATGTCTTCAAAGCGAGCGATGAGGTCTGTCGCGTTCCGACTCGCACCCTCCAGCAAGGAAGTGCCTCGCGCCCCCGCCTGAGGGTGGTCGCCCCGCGAATGGAGGCTATCGGAATATATGGACATTTCTGGTCATCCCACCTGTTGAAGTTTCGAAACCAGGTTCCCGCTTTGCTTGAAGGATTAAGCGGGAGCGACCCCGGTTATTTGTTCCATAACTAGCCGTGAACTGTGTATCGGCTTTTTCAAGTGTTGCGTTACGACGTATTCAGGAATCTCAGCAGTCACGGTAACCGCCGGGCCGGTGACTTCCGTCACGGACGGGTCATCCGCTGCTGCATCTACGAGTCGACAACGCCCGGTCGGCACTTCTAATTTGTTTCCCGGGTGGGCAGCAGCAACGCGACGTAAAGTTCGTTCATACTCCGAAACGATTGCGAACTACCTGGCGGGCTTTGTGACCGGCTTCTATGACCTGCCCGAGAGTCATCCTCTTGACGCGATCCAAGGCGGCGGAGCGGCCGGGAGGCGTCGGCTTCATGCCTAAGCGACGGGTGACATAGTTGAAGCGATGGGCCGCGACGATGTCATTTTTCTTGCGCTTGAAGTTGACGCTCAAGGAGATGGAGATTTCATTTCCATTTTGCAGCCAGTGCGGAAAAGCTGCCGGGTTGAAGACGCCGTTGCCGGGCTTCATTTGAAATTTCCAAGTTCCCTCTGCCAGCCATGCGGGATGTTCTATTTTCCGAAGGTGACCCGTCCAATACTTTTCGAGAGCCTGATCGGAAAGAATCCTCTGATCGCGGCCGTCATAGATATAGGCGAGTTTTGTGCCGTGGATCTGGGCGAGAAAATTCGTCTCGCCGTCGAGATGGTAAGGGGTGATGCGATGGGGAGAAGTGATGAACAACGTGAGCGTCGGGTCGTAGTAGGTGGACTTCATGTCGACGCTGGAGATGTCGGAGAGTTCCGGGAGGAGAGAGCGTAGCAGCTCTCCGTAGATGGCATCCTCATGAATGCGCTTGAGAATGACCCAGTTATCCCCAGTCGCCATATCATCAAGGGCACTTAGCAGCGTCAAGCCGGGAGTTTTTCCACGGAAGTAACTATTAACTTCCTGCTTGCCGGAATCGAAGTGAGGCTTGGGGTCATTTTTACGAACCAGGCGCTCGGCCAGCTGCCTGAGTGCCGACATCTGAAACAGTTCTTCACAATGAAGATGATGATGAAACTCAAAGGCAGTGTGGTCGAAGTTTTGGGCGAAAAGCTGCCTATCTTCGAGTCCATTGGCAAAGAGCAATTTTGTCTGACTCACCGAGATCTCCCAGTTTCAGGCCAATGCTGACCTGACTTCATCATTTGTGGGCACGAACAAGGAGGAGTGCCGCAGGAGCCTGAGTACCAAGTGTGCAAGCGTTGCCGAAAATTGCCGATCCCGTGTGATCGTTTTTTAAAAGCGGGTAGAACCGACAGAGTGATCGTATCTGAGGCACAAGAATCGGTCGCCTTACGAGAGTTAGCACTTTAGTGCCGGTCGAGTAACATGGCCGGGAAGTACCTGGATGCGTAATTGCCGGATGTTAGAACTGCTACCTTCCGCTCGGAAAAGATTGACGACGCACGGTAACAAATCTAGACTATGTCTCGGCAGAGAAGGTGTATCTTCCCCGGAGACGGTGGCCATTCGTAGCTTTCTGCTTCACCGATCCTTAGATTCTGCCCTTTCGCTCCTGCCTGGGGCATTCAAGGCTTTCTCCTATGCGAACCATGGAAATAGCGCTGGTCGTCGGTTTGTGCGCTGCCTCGATCGCGCGACGGCTACGAATCCGCCAGGCGGGGCTCAACGTCCTCGCCGCTTTTAGCATGGCCGTCTTCCTCATCCACTTGAGGTACGAGGGACTTCACTGGCAGATGGCTCCGGCCTACCTTGCCCTGACATGGATCGTTGGGCAGTCGTTGCCGAGGCCGGTCGACCGGCGTTTGCGGAACCGCGACAATCGAGCGCGGAGTTTCTACCTGGTTCCGATCTCGCTTTGCGCAGTGACTCTTGGCCTCTGCTTGGCTCTACCTATGTTTTCGCTGCCACGGCCGAGCGGTCCGTTTCCAGTGGGAACGCGCACTCTTTTTATGCGAGACGGCTCGCGCTATGAGACTGAGATGAAGAGCGCGGACCGCGCCAGCAAGCGGGAGCTGATGGTGCAGGTCTGGTATCCGGCGGAAGCTTCGACCAACCCTCTGTCTGCCTATCGCCCGCGAGCTGAGACGACGTTCTGGAGTTCTTACGAGAGCGTGCTCCGGACGAACTCCCGCCTGAGCGCGCCTTTTGCTCTTCAGAGCGGACCATTTCCTGTACTGCTGTTCAACCATGGGTGGGGCAACAGCCGCACTCATGATCAGTTCCTCACCGAAGAACTTGCGAGCCATGGCTATGTTGTGGCGGCCATCGATCACTCTTACAATGCCGGGCGGGTGGCGTTTCCCGACGGGCATATTGTCGAGGGATTGAAGGGATCGCCGGTCGTCAACCCGGGCCGGGCATCTTCAGTTGCGACGGAGAATATCTGGAATCGCGAACTCGCGGTATGGACCGCTGACCAGAGCTTTGTGCTGGACTCGCTACAAGCGGCAAACCTGGACCCACAGAGTCCGTGGTACGGCCACCTAGACACGCACCTGGTGGGCGCCTTCGGTCACTCTTTCGGAGGTTCGGCGTCGATGCAGGCCTGCAGCCTTGACCCCCGCATCCGCTCCGCAGTGAACATGGATGGCTGGACGTTTGACGGGGTGCGTTACCGGCGTGGGGACCGTCCCATTCTATGGATGTATGCGGGGGCGAACCAGCCCGATCTGAGCGCGTTGCACTCGTCCGATGCCGGTCAGCGAGTGGAGGCGGAGATGGATGTTGCCGACGATGCGATGGTGCGAGCCAGCCTGCAGCAGTTCGGCGGATATTGGATTCACATCGCCGGCGCCACCCACGACGACTTCACCGATCGCTCGATGATCTCCCCATTCCGCCGTATCACCAAGGGTGGACCGATCGCGACAACGGAAATGCAAACCATCGTTCGCAGCTACATGCTCGCGTTCTTCGACAAGACGCTGGGCGGGCGGGACTCTTCGCTGCTGAATGGCGCGAAGACGAGCCCCTTTCCAGATGTGAAATATGAGCAGTTCTCCACTGCTCCTTGAGCAGGCCGCATCGTACGCGGGTCTCGCCTGGTTCGTGGAGAACAGGCGCGAACAGCGTCATGCCGACTAAGAAAAGCCGACAACGGCGTGAGGAATGTAGGCAGCCTCGAGCTCCGCAATCTCGTCGGCAGAGAGCTTGACGTCGAGTGCCTGAACCGCAGCCTCGAGATGGTGCGACTTGGTGGCGCCGACGATGGGGCTGTCGATGTAGGGCTTTGAGAGCATCCAGGCGAGGGCAATCGAAGCCTGCGGGAGGTCTCTGCGTTTGGCGATCTCTGTCACCTGATCAATGACCTTGCGGTCGGCATCCTCGGTGTTGCCGTAGATGTGCTTGCCGAACTGGTCGGTCTCAAGGCGCTTGGTGGCTTCCGCGCCGGATGCACGGGCGAGACGGCCGCGGGCCAGCGGACTCCACGGAATTACGCCAATTCCTTCGGCCTGGCACAGGCCCATCATCTCGCGCTCTTCTTCGCGGTAGATCAGGTTGTAGTGATTTTGCATCGAGACGAAGCGGGTCCAGCCGTGAAGGCTGGCGAGGTAGAGGGATTTTGCGAACTGCCACGAGTGCATGGACGAAGCGCCGATATAGCGGGCCTTTCCTGCTTTCACGACGTCGTGGAGGGCCTCTAATGTTTCTTCGATGGGTGTGTTGGGGTCCCAGCGGTGGATCTGGTAGAGGTCGACATAATCCGTCTGCAGACGGCGCAAACTTGCATCGATCTCACTCAAGATGGCTTTACGCGAGAGGCCTCCGCCGTTTGGCTCGTCTCGCATGACGCCATGCACCTTGGTGGCGATCACGGTATTGTCGCGGCGGGTGCTGCTTTTCAGAAATCGGCCGATGACTTCTTCGCTGGCTCCGCGCGAGTAGACGTTGGCGGTATCGAAGAAGTTGATGCCCAGATCCAGGGCCTGCTTGAGGAATGGTTGGGAATCAGCTTCATTCAGCGTCCAGGCGTGGCTGCCAGGGGTCAGGGCTCCTTTTGCCGGTTTGCCGTAGGACATGCAGCCGAGACAGATGCGAGATACGCTGAGACCGGTTTTACCCAGGCGTGTGTACTCCATGAGAAAAGCTCCTGTGATGTCTTCAGCAGGTTGGATGACTAAAGAGGGGGTGGCGACACGCAAAGATGTAGGGCAGCGGTTGATCTAGCTCGATCGCCTTAGGACGCTCGAAGCTTTTGCGATAGCGGCGGCGAAAGATGCGGCCGTTATCGGCAACTCATAGCCGCTCATGTCAACAGGCGGAGCGGCGCGGTCAGGATGCACGCCATCAGTTGCCGAGGGAAGACGACCGTGATTCCATCTGCAGCGGGCTCGAGGCGAATCTCTAAATCGGTGGGATAGAGGATGGTCATCTTTGCATCGAGCTTCGGCAGATGCACGCGCTCCTGCCCTCGCATGCGCCAGACTGCGACGAAGTTGCTGCCCGGCGAGCGCATGCCAAGAGCGACCGGGGATGTTGCGTCCGTAATGTCGGGAAGGCCCAGCGGATAATAGGGGATTGAAGAGCCGATGTGGCTTCGGATCTTCTCTTTGTAGATGTGGAGGCCGGCCTTGACCTGGGCAAAGTTTGCAGGAGTCATCTCCGCGAGATGGCCGCTTTGATGGATTCTGAAGAGCATGGCGCTGACCATATTGAAGCTGGTTGCATCCGCATCGCCTCTGGCCAATGGATAAGACCAAATGGCCAGTTGCTCCGGCAGAACGGCTGCCGATTCCCCTACAGAGATCGTCGGATAGAGGCGGTAATCCTCCTGGTCGCTCGAGGATTGCAGCTGCAGGTGCGAGAGCATGGCGTATTCCATTCTGCCGCCACCGCTGCCGCAATTTTCGATGGTGAGCTCGGGATAACGGGCGAGCACCTCGTCGAGCCAGCTGAGAAGGGCGCGGTTGTGCTCAAGCAAGCCCTCTCCAGGGCTGTCTGCCAGGTAGTCGGTGCCCTCGAGCCCGTCGACGTTGTAGTCCATCTTGATGTAGCCGACCTTGTAGCCGCCGACAAGCCGATCGATCACGCTGTGCAAGTAGGCCCGCACTTCGGGGTTGCGCATATCGAGCAGGTAGCGGGTGTGGTCGATGATGCGTCGGCCGTGACGCTGGAAGAACCAGGCGTCGGGCTTGTCTTTCAATGGAGAATGGATGCCGATCACCTCCGGCTCAAGCCATAAACCGGGGACCATTCCTTTTTCGCGAATGCGATCGAGGACTATCTGCAGGCCGCCCGGCCAACGCGTTTTGGATGGCTGCCAGGCTCCCACGGATCCCCACCAGCTTTCACTCAGCTCGGCATACCAGCCGGCGTCGATGACAAAGTACTCGCAACCGGCAGCCGCGGCGGCATCGATCAGCGGCAGTTCCTTGGCCGTCGTCGGATCTCCCTCGAGGCAGTTCATGTAATCGTTGAAGATCACGGGAAGCTTACGGGTATCGCTGCGGGGCCGCAAGCAGGCCGCGCGCCGGTAACGGGTGAGTGCTTCGACTGCCTCTTCGAAACCGCCGCGCACGCATCCTACTGCGGCAGGAACGCTGGTGTAGGTTTCGCCCGGCCGCAGGCTCTTCCATGCGTGGCCATGGAGCTCGTCTGGCCCCCCGATATAGGCATACACCGCCTTTGCTGAGGTGTTTGCCAGCTCCCAGTGCCAGGTGCCGTTATGTTCGATCTGCCAGAACCAGGTGACGCCGAGCGCCGTGTTTTCGACG
Source organism: Acidisarcina sp. (assembly GCA_965199205.1). Taxonomy (GTDB): domain Bacteria; phylum Acidobacteriota; class Terriglobia; order Terriglobales; family Acidobacteriaceae; genus Acidisarcina. The sequence goes on along the minus strand of OZ240688.1, from coordinate 4,269,065 downwards.
ATGCCCATGGGCAGGTAGCGCTGCGTCGACCAGGTGCCGATGCTGTCAAAGGAGGCGGGCGATGCGGTGAAGTTGCCGTTGTCGAGAAAGCCAACCTGCGATGGCTTGAACGTGCGCCATTGCGCCTCGGCCTGCCAAGTGTTGTACGCGAAGTGGATGCGCAACTGCTCCTCAAAGTGACGCGGCGGTGCGAGATTGTAGAGCATGGCTGAACTGAGGTATTCGATGCCAACGCTCTGCCGGCCAAGATTGGTCACACGGGTACTGCGTCGAATGACCGGGATCTCCCCAAAGGTTTCATAGAATGACTCGACTCTAAGCGCCAGGGCCGAGTCGCCCTGATAGATGGTCAGAAGTTTGCCAGTTGGAGTGGAGACCTCACGCTTCCCAAGGTATTCCAGTCGAATGCCCGGCGTGCCACCGGTAGCTTTCAAGCCGTGATGATCGTCCGGATCTTCGCCGGTGCAATGGAGCGAGGTCTCGACACCGGAGGCTGCGTCCGGAGCGGGAATGCCCTGCGGAGGAGCTACGCCGTCGGGCAGCAGCGTCCGCGAGCGGAGCTTCTTTTCGAGGAACTCGAATGCGTAGACCTGGCCAGCCTGGCTCCAGGTGAAAGGCTCATAGGTTGGGGACGGCAGATCGCGGGTATCGTCAGCGATCTGCCGGCCGGCTGGGCTGAGCGCGGAAGCATCGAGAGTAAAGTTTGGCGTAAATGTGCCTGCGGCAAGAATTCCTGTGCCCCGGAGAAAGGTCCTTCGATCCATCGTATTCATGGTTTGCTCCACTCAACAGTTCCGAGACCCGGAACCGTGGAAGTCCGCTGTCGACAGGAACGCTCCTGGCGCTGTTTAGTATCGAGGCAGCGTCACCGGGCCTTGGGGCCGGATTCTGCGGCCGGACGAACAGACCACTCTACCTGTGGGTCGTTCATGGCGGCAACAGGAATGTTAGGGAAGCTGCATCGAGCTGTCTTACGGGCGCTTACTGAATCGAGAAGACGAGCGAGGGCCGTTAGTCGGCGGGCTCGGAGTCGGCGGGCTCGGAGTCGGCGGGCTCGTAGTTGAGGTTGGGGCCAAGCCAGCGCTCCACCTCGACGACGCTCATGCCCTTGCGCTGGTGGTAGTCGACGACCTGGTCGCGATCGATCTTGCCCAGGCTGAAGTACCTGGATTCCGGATGGGCAAAGTAGATGCCGCTGACGCTGGAACCGGGCCACATGGCGAAGGACTCGGTGATCAGCATTCCGGTGTGTGCCTCAACGTCGAGCAGTTTCCAGAGTGCGCCTTTTTCGGTGTGATCGGGGCAGGCCGGATAGCCTGGAGCCGGTCGGATGCCGCGATACTTCTCGTCAATCAGGTCTGCCGGGGCGAGGCCTTCGTCGCGACCGTAGCCCCATTCATCGCGAACCCGCTTGTGCAGGCACTCGGCGAAGGCTTCGGCGAGGCGATCGGCGAGGGCCTCGGCCATGATGGCGTTGTAGTCATCGTGCTGCGCCCTGAAGCGATCGCAGACGTCTTTCAGGCCGATGCCGGTGGTGACGGCGAATGCACCGATGTGATCGCGCAAATTGGTTTCGCGCGGCGCGATAAAGTCGGCGAGCGACCGGCAGGGTTCGCTGCCCTCGCGGTTTGCCTGTTGACGAAGGAAGTGAAACTTCTCAATTACCTTGATACGTTTGCAATCGGTGTAGAGCTCGACATCGTCGCCAACCGCGTTGGCGGGGAAGAGGCCGTAGACACCGCGCGCCGTGATCAAGTTTCTTGAGATGATTGTGTCGAGCAGCGCGTTGCCGTCGGTAAAGATCTGGCGGGCTTGTTCGCCGTGCCCGGGGTGATCGAGAATGCGGGGGTAAATGCCTTTCAGTCCCCAGGTATGAAAGAAGGGCGACCAGTCGATGTAGTCGCGCAGCGTAGCCAGGGGGAAGTTGTCGAGCACGCGAACGCCGGTAAAGGACGGGGCGGGAAGATCTTCAGGGCGCCACTCGATCGGCGTCCGCCTGGCGCGGGCAGTTGCCAGGGGGACGACCTGCTGACGCGGCGCGGAATGCGCCTTGCGCAGGGCCTCGTAGTCGGCGCGATGCTGGATGACGAAATCGGCTTTGCCGTCTTCGCTCAAGAGACTCGTGGTGACCGGCACAGCGCGGCTGGCATCGAGTATGTGGACGACCGGCTCACTATAGTGGGGCGCGATCTTGACCGCGGTGTGGGCGCGGCTGGTGGTGGCGCCCCCGATCAGCAGAGGCAGCTTGAAGCCCTGCCGCTCCATTTCTTTCGCGACATGCACCATCTCGTCGAGAGATGGCGTGATGAGGCCGCTGAGGCCGATCAAGTCGGCTTTTTCTTCGCGTGCGCGGGCGAGGATCTTCTCGGCAGGGACCATCACGCCCATGTCGATGACCTCGTAATTATTGCAGGCGAGAACGACGCCGACGATATTCTTGCCGATGTCATGAACGTCGCCTTTGACGGTCGCGAGTACGATCTTGCCCTGCGCCTTGACGACCTGGCCGGCGGCCTCGAGAGCGAGCTTTTCTGCTTCCATAAACGGGGTGAGATGAGCGACGGCCTTTTTCATGACGCGAGCCGACTTGACGACCTGGGGCAGGAACATCTTGCCGGCGCCGAAGAGATCGCCGACCACGCTCATGCCTGCCATGAGCGGCCCTTCAATGACGAGAAGAGGCCGGCCCAATTGGACGCGAGCTTCCTCAGCGTCGATCTCGATGTAAGTGTCGATGCCTTTGACCAGTGCGTGAGAGAGGCGCTCCTCGATGGTACCGCTGCGCCACTCTTCGGCTTTTTTTTCGCTGACGACCTGGCCGACGTTCTTCAGCTGTTCGCCGTATTCGACGAGGCGTTCGGTCGCATCGGGGCGCCGGTTGAGCAGCACATCTTCGACGAGCGCCTTCAACTCGGGTTCGATCTCTTCGTAGACCTCGAGCATGCCGGCGTTGACGATGCCCATATCCATGCCGGCTGCGATCGCGTGATAGAGGAAGGCGGAGTGCATGGCTTCGCGAACCTTGTTGTTGCCGCGGAAGCTGAAGGAGATATTCGAGACGCCACCCGAGACCTTGGCGTGCGGCAGGTTGGCTTTGATCCAGCGGGTGGCGTTGATGAAATCCACGGCGTAGTTGTTATGTTCCTCCATGCCGGTGGCGACGGTGAGGATATTCGGATCGAAGATGATGTCTTCAGGAGGAAAGCCGACCTCATCGACGAGAATGCGATAGGCGCGGCCGCAGATGCGGGTTTTATCTTCGTAGGTGGCTGCCTGGCCTTGCTCGTCGAAGGCCATCACAACTGCGGCCGCGCCATATTTCAGGACGGTGCGGGCATTCTGGCGGAACTTAACCTCGCCTTCCTTTAGAGAAATCGAATTAACGATTCCCTTCCCTTGCAGGCACTTCAGGCCAGCCTCAATGACCTCCCACTTTGAAGAGTCGATCATGAAGGGAACCTTGGCGACCTCGGGCTCGCTGGCCAGCAGCTGCAGATAGCGACTCATGGCGGCAACACCATCGATCATGCCCTCGTCCATGCAAATGTCGAGGACGTTCGCCCCGTTTTCAACCTGCTGGCGGGCGACGCTGACCGCGTCTTCGTACTTGCCTTCTTTGATCAGTCTGGCAAACTTCGGCGAGCCGGCAACATTGGTGCGCTCGCCGAGCATAATGTAGACGCCGGGCTGCTGGGTGAATGGCTGTGACCCCGAAAGACGAAGCGGCTTCGCCTCAGTAACAACGCTCAAGCTGCGACCTCGACGGGACCAAGCGTGCGCGGAGCCTTGCCTTCCAAGGCCCTGGCGATGGCAGCAATGTGCTCGGGGGTATTGCCGCAGCAACCGCCGGCGATGTTGATTAAACCGCCGCGCGCAAAGTCACCGAGGTAGCGGGCCATGTCTTGCGGGCCAAGATCGAAGCCGGTTTCGGAGAGCGGATTGGGCAGGCCGGCGTTGGGGTAGCACGAGATTGCCACGTCTGCCTTTCCGGAAAGCTCCTCGAGAAAGGGATACATCAGGTCGGGGCCGAGAGAGCAATTAAGGCCGACGGATAGCGGCTTGACGTGCTTGACAGCATTCCAGAAAGCTTCAGTGGTCTGGGCGGAGATGAGCGTTTCGCCGCCACGCCCCACCGCAGCGGAGATCATCACCGGCAGCTCTTTACCTTTCGCGGTGAGGCCATCCTCATCGAAGACCTCCCGAATGGCGACGAGCGCCGCCTTGGCATTGAGCGAGTCAAAGATGGTCTCGACCAACAGAAGGTCGGAGCCCCCGGCAATGAGGGCGCGCACCTGCTGCATGTATGCCACCTTGACCTGGTCGAAGGTGACTACGCGGAACCCGGAATCGTCGGCATCGGGGGAGTTGGAGAGAGAGACGGTGAGCGGCCCGATGGCGCCGGCTACAAAGCGCGGACGGGAGGTCTCTTGAGCTACCCGATCGGCCCATTCCCGGCACTGCCGCGCCGACTGCTCGTTAATCTCCCATGCCAGGCCGCTGAGGAAAGGGTCGTCGACGACCTTTTGGTAGAAGGCGGGATCTTTGCGTCCACCGTGCTCGCGCGGATCGTCGACGAAGAACTCGCTTTGCGTGATGCTGGTCGCACCGAAGGTATTGGTCTCGATGATGTCGGCTCCGGCCTCGAGAAACCGCCGATGAATATCGCAGATCATCTTCGGCTGAGTCAGGGTGAAGAGATCACCGTTATTGAGCAGGTCTTTCGTCGAGTGTTTGAAGCGCTCTCCGCGGATGTCTGACTCGGCCATGCCGTAGGTGCGGATGGTTGTGCCCATCGCGCCGTCGATGATCGCAATGCGGCTCTCGAGGATTCTTTCAAGCGGATGCTGATGGGCATTTGTCATATTTCCCTGGCTTGGAGCACGATACCTATGGCGCAGGCACGAAACACGGATGAGCTCTGCCTGGACCTGTCGCGTGAGTTCCGCTGCGCGATCCAGTTCCGGAGCTGCGTCACGGTCTCTTCGCAGCGCGCCTACTCCATTATAGCGAGTTGGCGGCGCCGGACTTGGCGCACAGGACGGGGCTGCCGCTTGGTGGGCGCGGACGGCGGCAGCTGCGGAATCGAGGCGGCGACCGGTACCAGTTCGGCCTTGCGACCGTGGAAAACCGCAATCTGCGCTTGACAGCCGGTGAGAGCTCCTCTGCTGTCAGGCGAGCGCAAGAGGAATGGCTTCTTCCCATCGGCCCTGCGCTTTCAGGATGAGTTCGACTACCTCGCGCGCAGCGCCCTTGCCGCCTGCGAGCTGGGTCGTATAGTGACAGACGGCCTTCAACTCCGGCGCGCCGTCGGCGACACATACCCCGAGCCCCGATCGCCGGGCGGTTGGGATATCGGGAAGGTCGTCACCCAAGTAGGCGACCTGTTCGTCGGTGACGCCGGCCTTCCGCATGCAATCCTCAAACGCTTCCATTTTCTTCGCCTGCCCAAGGCACACATAGGTCACCTTCAGTTCTTCAGCCCGCTTCGCGACGGCCGGGGCCCGCCTGCCGGTGATGAAGCCGGTCTGGATGCCCATGGTGTTTGCCAGCGACAGACCTTGCCCATCGCGAGCGCTGAACACCTTCATTTCGGTGACAACACCGAGGCCGTTTCCATCAGCTGAGGTGGCCGAGAGCAGGCAGACACCGCCGTCTGTGAGTGTGCCATCGATATCCATCAGGAACAATTTGATTTTGCGGGCTCGCGCCAGCACTTCCTCTGGAACGGACTTCAGGAACAGGTCAGTTGACATGAAAACAATGATAGACGAGGCGGCAGACGTACCTCGTCGATCAATCCAATGCCAAGGTGCAATCAGCGGACGCCTAAGACAGGAGAGTAAGCCGCTTTCAGCTTTCAAAACGAGTGCATCTCCCAAGCGGCGTCTGCTGTTCTTTCCTGCCGCGATAGACGGCTGCGAGCTCAGTCTCCTGCTCAAGGGATACCAGCCGTGCTCGGCTGTTATGCGGGGCTGCATATGGTCCAGGACACCGGGACTGGGCTTTGGGCGACGGCCACAAATACGCAGAGACCAAGAAGGATCACTGCTTCGCCGACTCCTCAATCCGCAGGAGGTGATCCGCTTCGACATTCTTGAGGACCTGATGGATGCCGGACGGCCAAAAGACATCGACGGTCGCGGTGGATGCCTCACCCAGGCCGAAGTGGACGCGCTTATCGCTCGCCGAGAGGTAGCTGCCGGCTGTCGTGGCATACTGCGTCTGCCCGTTGACGACGACTCTGGCTCCCGAGCCGTCACGATTGCTGCGCGTGCCGACCAGGCTTATGGTGAGCCAGTGACCACCGTTGGAGTGGTTGAGAAAGATCTCGGGCGCGCCGCCCAAAACACTCATGACTACGTCAACGTTACCGTCGTTGCGAAGATCTCCAAAGGCTGCGCCTCTGCCTGCCACAGCCTTAGTCGTTCCCGGGTCTGTGCGCTCGAAAAGGCCATTCCTGTTGAACGCTAGCAAAGGTACTTGCTTGTAATGCATCGATGGATCGATCTTTTCGACATTATCCATCACATGGCTTTGCGCGACAAAAAGATCCTTCCATCCATCATTATTGAAGTCGACCAGCCCGACGCCCCAGCCGGAGCTACCTGCAGACAGGGATGCGACCCCGGTCTGCAGGCTGCTGTAACTGAAGAAACCGTTGCCATCATTGTGGTAGGTTGCATATTTTTGCTTTGCGAGATCGGTGATGACGATATCCGGCCTTCCGTCATTGTCATAGTCACCGAATGCGACTCCCATACCGGCAAAGACGGCTCCGTCATCACTAAGCGCTACACCCGCTTCCAAAGCCCTCTCGGTAAAGGTTCCATCCTTGTTGTTATGGAAGAGAAACTCTTCCATACCGTCATTTGCAACTAAGATGTCGGGGTATCCGTCTGCATCATAATCATTGAAGGCTACCCCTAAAGAGCGTCCTTTCTTTGAAGCTATTCCAGAGACCTTACTCACATCGCCAAAGGTACCATCGCCGTTGTTATGGTAGAGGATGTTCGTGGCCGCCGGGAAAGAACCCGGCGGGCAATAGGTATGGTAGTTCCCTCCACAGACCTTGCTCTCTGCCGGGCTCCACTCCATGTAGCGGGTGACAAAAAGGTCCAAGCGTCCATCGCCGTCATAGTCAAAGAAGCCTGCAGAGGCGGACCAGCCGCCGGCCGCTACTCCGGCCTTCTCAGTAACATCTGTGAACGTACCATTCCCGTTGTTGTGATAAAGGATGTTCCTGCCATAGTTCGTAACGTAAATATCAGGATAGCCGTCGTTATCGTAATCTCCGACGGCTACACCCATACCATAGTTCCCGTCGCCTGCCTTGGACAGACCGGCGGCTTCGGTCACATCCGTGAAGCTTCCATCCCGGTTCTGGCGATAAAGGCGGTTCCAGTTTTTTTCCTTGCTACGATGAAAGTTTAGCGGCGCAGAGATGAAGGGCGATAGTTCGCCGCTGTTCACGAACAGGATGTCCAGCAGCCCGTCGTTGTTGTAATCGAGCAGCGCGACACCACCCCCCATGGTCTCGATGAGGTACTTCTGGCTTGTCGGCGAGTTCTGATGAATGAAGTCGACGCCACGCGGCGGCTGGACCACGAAGATGCTGGCTAGCGCCGTCGCTGCGCCGATGACGGCAAGCACGAACCTGAACATCTAGTGCTCCTTATAATCTCGCAAAAGAGTCGCTTGCACTGCACGGCCCGCACCGATCCCGGCTGGGCGCCAGCATGCCTCATTATCGCCCAGGGTGCAGCCTGGCTCGGCGATGCGCAACAGCGTGCATCGACGCCGGCCAGATCTTCACCCCACGCGCGTTACCTTCGCGACACATTCCCGTACGCCCGCTTGACAGTCGTACAGCGAATCATCTATCAATCTATTCCGAAAGTAACAACACCTGCGAGGTGGATTCTAATGTGTGCATGACATACATCGAATCCTCGAAGGATTGTCGACAGCCGGCATTACGAGACGACCAACTTCGTTGCTCGATCGTCCCGATCCAAGTGCCTTTCGCCTTTCCTCGATGTCGCAGGGAGCCTATTTGCTGAGAACTAAACCTTAGGCCAGGGAGTGCATAGTGTCATCTACTTGCAAGAAACAAACGCCGGGATATACCGGAACCACTTTTCTCTTTTCCGCAAGCCCCTCTTCACAAAGACTGACAGGCGTAACCCGGATTCGCTGGGACCACCTTGCACTGTTTATGATGACTGTTTTGTTGTCGCTTACCTACGGGCACGCCCAAGCTACGAGCGGTGCTATCAATGGTACGTTGACCGACCAGTCGGGGGGCGTAGTTTCTGGCACACAGGTAACGGTCACCAACATAGGAACGTCGGAGAACCGTGTTGTGACGACCAATGACGCGGGCTTTTACCAGGTGAATAACCTACCTCCCGGCAACTACCGGGTGACGGTGCAGAAACAGGGCTTTAAGCAGCTGGTTCGTGAGCCGATCGACCTACAGGTCGATTCCACACTGCAGATCAATTTAGAGCTAAGCGTTGGAAGCGACACGGAGAAAGTGGTTGTTACTGCCAGCACTCCGTTGCTCCAGGCCGAGACTTCATCACTTGGCGCGGTCGTCGATGAACGCGAGACGAATGAGATTCCGCTGAATGGGCGTAACCCGATGAGCCTTGTCGCCCTGGTCCCTTCGGTAGTTCCGCAGGGACAATCACAATCCAATCCGAATGGCACAAACCCATTCGCCTGGGGCAATTACCAGATAGGCGGCGGATTTGCCAACCAGAGTGTTACTTACCTCGACGGAGCTCCGGTCAACACCGAATATATCAACCTAACGTCCCTGGTTCCTACCCAGGATTCGCTACAGGAGTTCAAAGTCGAAACGAACAACTTGACTCCCGATTATGGAAGGTTGGCGGGGGGAGCCATTCAGTTTCAAACTAAATCGGGAAGTAATCATATTCATGGCAGCGTCTGGGAGTACCTGCGGAACAAGGACCTGAACGCCAACACTTATTTCGGGAACCAGGCGCACCTGCCAAACCCGTCTTTTACGCAGAATCAGTATGGCGCCAATTTCGGCGGACCGGTTTATATTCCTCATCTTTACGATGGCCGGAACAAGACATTTTTCTTCGTGAACTGGGAGGGCTTTGCCTTACGCCAAGGCGTTACTTACACGACTACCGTTCCTACGGTCGCGGAACTGGGCGGTAATCTGGCTGACCTAAGTACTCCGATCTATGACCCGATGTCTACCTGCGGCGTCGCGGGCGGCCCGGCATGCGCCGCGGGACAGACGCAATATAGCCGCACACAGTTTGCTGGCGCCACAATTCCAGTAAACCGCCTGAACGCGACATCGCTCGCTTACCTGAAGACGTTCTTCCCTGCGCCGAATATTGCCGGCGCTGCACCCGGCTCGCTGAACTACACGACCACCGGGAGCTCCGGCGGCAACAACTATGAGACGGTCGTTCACATCGATCATAATCTTTCAGAAAAGCAGCACTTGAGCGCACGCGATACTTTCTGGGAGAACAACAACCTGCCTACTGTCGCCTTCAACGGCATCTGCGTGGACCGCTGCCAGGAGCTATTCAATACCAACAGTTTCGTGCTGGCTGACGATTATGCTTTCAGCAGCAAGACTATCCTGGACATCCGGATAAGCTACCTGCGTTTCGTGTATACGCGCAGTGCGCTGTTAAACAACTTTAACCTGACTAGCATCGGCATGCCGGCGGCGCTGCAGTCGCAGGTGCAATTCCCCGGCCCTCCTGTAATGTCGATCAGTGGATTTGACCCATCTGGAATTTTCAGCAGCCAGGGTGCGGACAGCACAATCAACAATCACACCGACGACGATCGAATCTCCGGCAATCTGAGCAAGTTCATCGGCAACCACACGCTTAAATTCGGGGGCGAGTTTCTGCGCGCCACCTACAATTATGCGCAGACCAATATCTCGGCGGGCGACTATAACTTCAATAACGGCTTCACGGCGCAAAACCCGCTGACTGGCGTGGATGGGCTTGGCCTGGCATCTTTCCTGTTGGGCTACCCGTCGAGCGGAAGCACGATCACGGTGGCGCCGGTAGCGGCAGAGCAGCTGTACCCGGCGGTTTACGCCAACGACGACTGGCGGGCGAGCCAGCGCCTGTCGCTGCATGCCGGCGTCCGGTGGGAAGACACGATGCCTTTCACCGACCGTCATAACCGGCTGACCTACTTCGATCCCAACGCCGATAATCCAATAGTCGCGGCAGCCGGCGTGGGGAATTTTCCGGGAACGATCGGTCTTGTTTCTTCAAGCACCCGGAGTTCGCGATTTGCAATCAACAATCCTCTAATGCAGTTCTCACCGCGGGTCGGGATGGCTTATCAATTGAATCCCGGGACTGTTTTGAGTGCAGGTTATGGAATTTTTTGGCTACCGAACGACATCGCAAACTTGCCCAATGGCGATCCGATCCTATCTTCCACGACGAACTACGTAAGTTCCATCAACAATGGGCTAACACCGGCGAACAACATCAGCAATCCTTTTCCCGGTGGGCTGGTAGCGCCGATCGGGCGCAACCCCGGGTACCAAGCGACGCTGCTTGGCCAAGGACTCACCGAGAATTTCGTGAATAACCCTTACGCCTACACGCAGCAGTTCAACGCGGGTATCCAGCAGCAGATCGGCAGCACGCTGGTCTTCGACCTGGCTTATGGCGGCGCGAAAGGCACGCATCTCCCTTTCGGGGGGATCAATCTGAATACGCTGCCCGATCAGGATCTCGCGCTCGGCAATGCCCTGGTTGCGCCCGTCGCGAACCCGTTCTTTAATGTCATCAGCCCGATCTACAGCCTGGGAGCATCGACGATTCCCGCCGGTCAGCTACTGTTGCCTTATCCGCAATACTCGGGCATGTCGAGCGGCGCAGCAGGGCTGGCTTCTTCAACCTACAACTCCCTTCAGCTGAAGGTGCAGAAGCGGTTCGCGGGCGGCGCTTCGATCAACGGAGCGTATACCTGGTCGAAACTCCTCAGCAACACCGACACTTTGACGAGCTGGCTTGAGTCCTCTGTCCCAGGGGTCCAGGATCCGCGTAACCTCAAAGCGGAGAAGTCATTGTCGGCTGACGATGCGGCCCAGCGTCTGGTTATCAGCTATGTCTATGACCTGCCCTTCGGCAAGGGGATGCGGTATCTCTCGAACTCATCCAGGCTGGTCAACTACACCATCGGAGGCTGGGGCTTGGGCGGAGTGACGACCTTGATGACCGGCTTTCCGTTGGGCTTCGGCACCAATCAAAATCTGACCAACTCATTTGGCGGGGGATCCCGGCCTAACTATGTTGCGGGCTGCCCGAAGCAGACGATGGGTTCTGCACCGTCGAGGCTGAATGCCTGGTTCAACACCGCCTGCTTTACGCAACCGGATGCCTTTACTTTTGGCAACGAACCCAGACTCGACCCGATGCTGCGCGCTCCAGGCGTCGCAAACTGGGACACCTCGGCGTTCAAGAACTTCCCCGTCGATCGAGATGGAAAAGTGAACGTCCAGTTTCGGGCAGAGGCATTCAACCTTTTCAACCGTGTGCAGTTTGGCTACCCGGGCTTGACCCAGGGAACGTCGAACTTCGGGGTGATCACCAGTCAGCTGAACAATCCACGACTCTTGCAGTTCTCTCTACGCGTCAATTACTGATCTCTCAGAGGAGCCTAGCGACTATGCGACGTCGTGATTTTGTGAAGGCGGTAGTAGCGGCTTCGATGAGCGCTAAGTCGATGCTGGGGCAGCAGAATGCGGTTGCCCCTTCCGCACCCCAGCCTGGGCCGCCTTCACCGGCGGCTCCGCCTGCCCCGGGACCAGTGCCGTGGATGAATGGCTTGCTCGAGGTCAAGCCTTTAAAGATGACTCCGCTGGTTGCCGATGCAGTCGCGCAAACCAATGCCAACTTCTTCACTGACACACAGATGGCTACGCTGCGCCATTTAGCTGCAATTCTGCTGCCGGCCTCCAAGGGCTTCCCTGGAGCACTGGATGCCGGGGCACCGGAGTTCCTCGACTTTCTGATCGGCAGTTCACCCCTGGAACGGCAGCAGTTATACCAAGGCGGCCTCGATCGTCTTGACAAAGAGGCGACGCAGCAGTTTAAAAGGCCTTTTGCGACGGTCGAAAAAGCGCAGGCCGATCAGTTGCTGCGCCCATGGCTCAAGACCTGGATGACCGATCACCCCCCGTCAGAGCCATATGCAATGTTCATCAACCTTGCGCATAGCGACATTCGCACGGCAACCATCAACTCCCAGGCGTGGAGCGAAGCGGCAACGGCGGCCGGACAGCAGACGACGAACATCGGTCTGTATTGGTACCCCATCGATCCCGATCTCAGGCTTAAGCACTCGGCGAAGGCTTGGCAAGGCGCTCGCGACAAGAGGCCGTCGTGACCCTGATCTGCGCTTGAAGCTGCTGGTTTCAGGACGCCTGACCTTCGGCAGTTACTCCTCTATGCGGCACACGCGAAAGAGAATGGCGAAGCAAGAATGGTGAAGCAAAGGAAGATTTTGTCGATATGGCGGAAGAGATAGTAGACGTTCTGATCATCGGGTCTGGACATTCGGGTGGAATGGCGGCAAAGGTACTGACCGAGAAGGGGATCTCATGCCTGATGTTGAATGCCGGCCCTATTGTGGATGCTCACAAAGACACCGCGGTGAAGCCTGCCTATGCCCTGCCCTATCGCGGCTTCAAGGAACCGGGACGCCTGCTGCATGTCTTTCAGTCTAACGAGTTCAATGCGAATACGTGGGTCGACGAGCAGGAAGTTCCCTATACTTACGACCCAAAGACACCTTATAACTGGGTGAGGGTCAGGCTGTTTGGAGGACGTTCGCTTTTTTGGTCGCGACAGTCCTTCCGCCTGAGCGATTACGAGTTTAAAGGCAAGTCGCACGATGGCTTTGGCGACGACTGGCCGATCAGCCTGGCGGACGTTGCGCCGTACTATTCGCGCGTCGAAGAGATTTTCCGGGTTCGAGGCCATGCCGATGGGCTGCCGCAGTATCCAGATGGGAATTTCATAGCCGACGATACGCCATGGTCCGGATGCATGCAGAGGTTTGTCGCAGCGGGAGTCAAGGCCGGCGTTCCGGTGTGCAAACAACGCAGTTCCCAAGGCATAAACGGGCTGGCGAGCTCAGTCAATCTGCTGTTACCGGATGCCTTCGCGACCGGCAAGTTGAGGGCTATTCCCAACGTGGTGGTGCGGGAGCTAAGCGTCGATAAGAACACCGGCCTCATCAATGAAGCGCACTTCGTCGATCGCCTTTCTCAGCGTGAGATGTCCGTCAAGGCGCGGGTAGTCGTGCTGGCGGCTGGAACCTTGGAGAGTACCAGGCTGCTGCTCAATTCGAAGCTGGGAAATTCTAGCGGGGTAATGGGCCACTACCTGATCGACCAGGTTTACGGGCCGGGTATCGTCTGTTCGGTTCCTGAAGCGCGCGACGGCAAAGGCGGCGCGGATCTTATCGGCGGCGGCGCGCTGGTGCCGCGATTTCGCAACATTTCGTCCAAGGACAAGAACTTCATCCGCGGCTATGCGTTGAATGTCTTCAGCAACAAGGGAGCGATGGACCCTCGCAACTTCGCCACCTACGGCGACGACTTGCAACAAAAGCTGCAAAGCTATCATGGCAGCGGATTCTCGACGGGAATGATGGGTGAAGTTCTGGCCCATTATGACCACCAGGTCAGCATCGATAAGAGTGTCGTCGATGCGTGGAACATTCCCGCGCTGCGCATCGACACCAAGTACACCAACAACGAGATCAACATGGCGCGCGATGCGGTGGAAACCAGCATTGCCTTAGCGGAAGCTGCGGGTTTCGAAGTGCTCTCGAAGAACTACGATCCTAATCCTCCTGGCTACAGTATTCACGAACTTGGTACCTGCAGGATGGGCGATGACCCGAAGACGAGTGTGCTCAACAAATGGAGCCAGAGTCATGACATCAAGAACCTGATCATCGTGGACGGCAGCAGCTTTGTAAGCGGAGGATGGCAGAACCCGACGATGACCCTGACTGCCCTCTCAATGCGCGCCTCAGACCACCTGGCCGAGCAGATGCGAATGGGAAATGTGTAACGGCCCTGGCCCGTCTCGGCGTGACGAGAGGAAATATCCGAGCGAAATGCGCGGCCGAGCCGCGGACAAAGAGCGTCGCCCTGAGCGTTATGAGTTCGAGCGATAGTTGGATTCTCACAGCGGAAGAGCCTTGCTTCCGGCGACGCGTGAGGAGCGGTTGAAACTCGAAGGCCACCCAGACGGGTGGCCTTCGAGCTTACGAGCGGTAATTCATCTTCTTGACGGTTTTGGGGGATGGTCGTTCTATCCGGTTGACGAGGTCCCAGATTTTCAATTTCCAGGTCACGAAGAGAACTGCGGCAATGAGTGCAACAAACAGCACAGTCAACAATGTTGGATGAACCATATTCAACCTTTCACGGCGAGCGCAGAGATACACTTCCAATTCGACCCATATTGAACCAATCCCGGGCAAACGTGCAAAAGTATGGATCGTGATTTTGTTACTCTCGTTTCCCTGCCCGACGCGGGGCGGCCGACCAGAGCGCGGGGTGGACAAGAGGTGACTTTGTTTCCGGAGCCGGGCCAAAAAACATACCGGGAGTGAGAGTGTCCGAATTCCCATCGAGACCCCGGAGAGGGCTCGGGGGTATTCGCCGATGAGCCCGCCGATTCCGATGACGGCTTCGCGCTCGACTGATTTCCCTTGGCGACGCTCCGGCATGCTTCCGGGCCGGCGCATGCCGTCGAGAAGCCGGGCGGCGGCCAGCTATTGCACGGCAGGCGCCGCGAACTTCTTCACCATGGCCAGCAGAAGCTTTCTGCCTGTATCGTCCAGGCGCGGAGAGTATCTGCGAATTTCATTGAGGAAGTGCAGGTCCGCGACCGTCAACCGGCTCTCTATAAGCTTCTGGTCCGGGTCTTCCCCAATGAGAAGGTCCGCGAGGGAAACATCCAGGCCCTGCGCTATCTTCGCCAAAGTATCGATAGAAGGCAATGTGTGTTCATTCTCGACGCGGGAGAGATAGCAGCGCATCAGACCTGTGCGCTTCTCAATATCGAACTGAGACAAGCCCTTCTCTACCCGGTATCCGCGTATCGTCGCACCAATATTCATTGGCCAATTTCTCCTCAGTCACGAGTAAGTCCTTGTGAATTTCGAAAGGAAATACGTGAATTGGTTTTGTATTTGGGTATTTGCAAAAGATATAACACTTCGTTACGGAAGCGCGCAAGAGAAAACGTGCGAGGAGGGCCAGAAAAAATCGCGAGATGGTATCTGGCTCGCAGCTCTTCGCTCATGGCGAAGCCAAGATCTCAGCTCACAACAGACTGAACAATGGCCGGCGAAATCCTGCCACGGGCATGAGCCGCGACAAAGACGAGGGTTCGACCGACGGCTGGTCCAGCGGAACCGCCGACGTTCGCCAGACTCAAGCACGATGTCGATGCCTAGATGAGCACGCTGGCCAGTCCTGCACAGAACGGCAACTGCAAGCAGCGGTACTCTCTGGAACCGCTCACCTTGCCTGCACTCCGTGGATAAACCTTGCTTGCTCGATTGCGAGATGCGAACATGTGAGGCACACATGATGCATCGCCGAAGCTTCTTAAAAACCGCTGCCGCTGCGGCGCTGTTATCTGCTGCGCGCGCTTGCGCGAATACTCGCTTACCGATCAAGATGGCCGTTGAGTACAACATGCTGCCCACCACGTTATCGATCACGGACCGGTTTCAACTCGCGAAGGATTGCGGCTTTGAGCGGATCGAATGCCCGACGACCCGCGCCCCGGGAGACGCAGACGCGATGAAAGCCGCCTCAGAGAAGACGGGGCTGCCAATTCATTCCGTCATGAATGCCGACCATTGGCAGTATCCGTTTTCGTCGGCCGATCCGGCTGTTGTGGAAAAGAGTCTCGACGGCGCGCGGGTATCAATCCGAAATGCGCATCTGTGGGGCGCGTCGACGGTGCTGCTGGTGCCTGCCGTCGTGAATGCTCAGACGACTTATAAAGAGGCTTATGAGCGGTCGCAGGCGGCGATTCGCAAGCTCATTCCACTGGCAGAGGAGTTGAATGTGACCCTCGCACTGGAGGAGGTATGGAACAAATTTTTGCTGAGCCCTTTGGAGTTTGCCCGCTATATCGATGAGTACGATTCTCCACGGATCCGCGCTTACTTCGATGTGGGAAACGTGGTGCTGTACGGCTATCCGCAGGATTGGATCCGCACCCTTGGTAAGAGGATTGCCAAGCTGCATATCAAGGATTTTTCGTTTACTCGAGACAAGGCAACGGGCAAGTTGATCGCTGCGTGGGTTCCTCTTGGGGAGGGGGACATCGACTGGTTAGCCGTCTATGACGCGCTTGGCGATATCGGTTATGAGGGGATGGCTACCCTGGAACTTGAACCGGGCGATGCACTGTATTTAAAAGAAATGCGACGGCGCTTCGGGTTGATCCTCTCAGGCGATATGCATGCAGGACTTCCCCGCTCTTCAGCCGGTTGACTAGCGGCTGCACCTGCCAATGCGATGTGAAGTCTCTGCGCCGCCAGTACTTCATGTTGAATCGCGGAGCGGCATCGCAAGTCCTACTTTGTTCACGCCGCACCGCACAAGTTGCCAGGACACTCACTTCATGACCCTCACACGCACCTGTATTTTGCTGATAGCTTCCTTTGCTCCTTTGGCTGCCCAGGGGCAAGCGCCGGCCTCGCAGTTGCCCGATGGTCCGAACCGGGCTACTGTGCAGAGAATCTGCTCAGGATGCCACTCGGCGCAGATGGTTCTTGGGCGAAGGATGACGCGGGAGCAATGGGGCTCCACTGTCTCCAATATGATCGGCCGCGGGGCGAAGATCTCGGATGATGAGTTTGACGAGGTGGTCGAATATCTCTCCAAGACTTTTCCGCCTGGCGAGACGATCGTAACGGCAGCAGCGGCGAAAACGCCGGCAGCAGCGCCCAGAAGAAAGAGCCTCATCGACCAAGCCGGCTCCGATGACAAGCAGGTGGTGGACGAAACTGCCGCGGCTCGCGGAAAGACAATTTATATTGCGCAATGCATTACCTGTCACGGAACGCGGGCGCGGGGCGGCGAGCGCGGGGCCGACCTGGTGCGCTCGCTGGTGGTTCTGCATGATCGTTACGGGAGCACGATCGGACCCTACCTGGCAAAAGGACATCCCGTGGCAAAGCCGGTCGCGCTGACTGCGGATCAGGTTGTGGACCTCTCTCATTTTCTGCATCAGCAGGTCGGCGACACTCTACGCACGGGGCCCTACAACAACGTACTGGACATTCTGGTGGGAAATCCGCAGGCCGGGAAAGCCTATTTTGACGGCCCTGGAAGATGCAGCCAATGCCATTCGGCGGCTGGCGACCTGGCGCACATCGCCAGCAAGTATGATCCACCGAGTCTGCAGCAAAGGGTCGTCTTCCCGGAAAACCGCGCTGTCGCCCACGGCGGTTTCGCCTCCAAGCCGCGACCGCAGCTCACGGTGACGGTGACCACGGCATCCGGAGAGAATGTGACTGGGGTTCCGGCAGAAATCGACGACTTCAACGTATCGTTGCGCGACGAATCGGGCGCATATCACAGCTTCGCGCTCGGCCCCGGGGTGATAGTGGAAAGACATGATCCTTACGCCGCGCACATAGCGCTTCTCGACGAATACTCCGACAAGCAAATCCACGACGTTGTGGCGTACCTGGAGACCTTGCGATGAAATATGTTTTGATCGCGATTCTTATCCTGTCGATACTGGCGTCGTTGCCTGCCGTGAGCTCGGGGCAGGCTCAAAAGGCGGGGCTCGACCAGTCCGCGATCGAGCACCCGGGGGTTGAAGCATGGCCGACTTACAACGGCGATTACTCGGGGCGCCGCTTCAGCGCTCTCACCAAGATCAACGATCAAAATGTGAAGGCGCTTAGCCTGGCATGGATGTACCAGCTGCCGAGCAGCGGCGATACTTCGGTGCGGCGCATCGCGGGTACCCCGTTAGTGGTCAATGGCGTCATGTACATTACGGTCCCGGATAAGGTCTGGGCCCTGGATGCACGCACCAGCTACCAGTTATGGAGTTACACGTGGGCGTCCAAAGGCGGTATTCATCTTGGCAACCGCGGAGTGGGTATTTCGGGGGATTCCCTGTACTTCGAGACGCCGGACTGCAATCTTGTTTCGCTCAACCTGGCTGACGGCACGAAGCGCTGGAGCCAGCCTGTCTGCGACCTCGACCAGATGTATTACGCTTCCGTGGCTCCCGTGGTGATCAAGAACCACGTTATCACCGGTGTCAGCGGAGACGACCTCGATCGCCCCGGCTACCTTGAGGCGCACGACCCGGAGACCGGCGCGCTGCAGTGGCATTGGTCGGTCGTGCCGAAGCCGGGAGAGCCGGGTTCCGAGACCTGGCCCAATGCCGATGCCATGGCCCATGGGGGCGGCATGACCTGGATCTCTCCCACCTATGACCCGGAGTTGAACCTGCTCTATGTGGGAACCGGCAATCCGCAGCCCGTGATAGCCGGCAACGGACGAGCCGGGGCCAACCTGTATACGGAGTCGATCGTTGCGCTGAATGCCGATACCGGCAAGCTGGTGTGGTATTTTCAACCCTCTCCGCACGATACCCATGACTGGGACGCAGTCGAGACCCCGGTTCTCTTTAACGGCGAGATTGAAGGCAAGCCACACAAACTGCTGGCGCAGGCCAGCCGCAACGGCTGGTTTTTTGTGCTCGACCGCGAGACCGGCAAGAACTACGTCAGCTCGCAGTTTGTGAAAACCAACTGGACGAAGGGCGTCGACTCAAAGGGCCAGCCGATTCCCAACCCGGCCAAGGAGCCTCAGATCGCAGGTGTGTTGGTCTCGCCCAATGCCTCGGGCGGAGTCAACTGGCCGCCGCCGAGCTTCAGCCCCGAAACCGGGTTGTTCTATGTGAACGCTACCCGGTCCTTTGGCATTTTTTACATCTTTGACGACAGCAACAAGCCGGAAGGCTGGGGTGGTCATGACCTCGGCAGCTGGACGGAGTCCATGGTGCAGGCGCTTGATTACCGCACCGGGCAGGTCAAGTGGACCCACAAATGGCAGACAACCGGAATTGAGAGCGGGCTGCTCAGCACCGCGGGGAACCTCGTCTTTGCGGGAGACCCCAACAATAACCTTGTGGCCCTGGATGCAACTACCGGCGTGCCACTATGGCATGCCAATCTTGGGAGTTCGCTATCGAATGCGGCAATCACCTATGAACTGGACGGACACCAATACGTCGTGGTGGGTGCGGGAGACAAGTTGTTTGCCTTTGTCATGAACTAGGGAAATAAAGCGAGCCGGCGATTACCGGGATGTTACGACCTATGAGCTTTCGCAGAGAATGACAGTCGCGGAGACAAGAGGAGCATAAGCGGCACGACCGCAAGGGCAGTGAGCGCTGCCGCGATGGTGGCCAATGACCGGGCCTGCCGCATCTCCAAGCCGGCCGTAGAGCACGGGGGCGACGGCGCTCGACCCGAGAATGCCGGTGTAGAAGATTGCAAAGGCACGCTCGATTCGTTTCGCCGTCACAAGTTCCGGGACTGTGCCGTAGAGCACGGAGGACGTACCGTTGAGCATCACCCCGAGGAGCGGAAGCAAGGCCAGACTGGGTGAGAGAGGCAAGGCAAGCACTGTCAAGATGGCTGCCGCCGTGCCAACCTCGGTTGTGACCACGGTGGCGAGAAGAGCAAGCCGTACACCGAGCCAGCCGCAGGCCGCTTTTCCGAACGCGCCGCCGATAAAGACGAGCGACAAGGCCAAACCCACGGCGGTCAGCGAAGCGCCTTTAGCACTGCCTGCACGGGCCCGATTCGGGCGCCTCCCGGCCTCATTCAGTGGCAACAGGCTGCCAAAGCTCAACGCGGTTCCCTTCCGGATCGGTGAGCCAGCCGAACTTTCCAAAGTCATAGCTCTCGCGTTTTGGATCGACCGTCACCCCTTCCTCGATCAAACGATCCAACAGGCCATCCAGGTCGTCCACCTGGAGATTGATCATCGCCTTTTGCGCCGGCGGGAAGTAGGCATTCTCTGGTTTGAATAAGGCGAAGACCACCTGGGGATGCTGCTTCGGTGGGGGAAACGAAAAAGCTCCCTCGGCCTTCGCCAGGCCAAGATGCCTCTCGTACCATTCATATAAAGCCTTTGGATCATCCGTTCGCAAAAATATGCCGCCGAACCCCGTAACTGAAGCCACGCACCCTCCTCAAGAATTGTTTGTCCATAATAGCTGTCGAATTCGACTAAACGGTGAGCGCTGCGGGAGCTCCGGCCGCTTCGTTCGTCGTTTTGCGGCGCAGCACTGCAGCGGAGACTAGAGTAAGGATCAGCCCGACCGGCAGCGGCTCGATGAACGTGTAGGCTATGTTGACCAAGGGGTTCTGGTAAAGCTGCTGCGAGTGCTGGATCGCGGCAACCTGGGCGGCGGTGGCGGCGGGGTCAACTCCGGAGGACTGGACCTTATGAATCTGGGCGGCGAAATAGCTGTCCATGAAGTGGGGGATGAAGTTGAAGTAGAGCACCTCCCACGTGGCGACGTAGCAGACGGTGGTGATGAGGGTAATCAGGATGCCGCAGGCGAAGGCGCGTCCGAACGAGATTTGGCCGGCTAGATTATTGTCGCGGTAGCTGCGGATGCCGAAATAAATCAGCATGAACGACGCCACCATGATGGTGTAGCCGAGAACCATGCTGTGGCCGGAGCCGATCTTTTCCGCAAGCAGAAGCGAGCAGTCCATCAGCACGGACAGGATGAGGCCGGCGCTGAGGCCGAAGGTCAGAACGATTTTCTTCATGTGAGGCTCCTGGTACGAGTGACAATCAAGCCAATTAGAACCACACTACCCGTTGCTCCTCAGGAAAAATGCTGCCTCGCAACTCTCCTCGGGTACACCTGGTCTGATCCTGCTCTGAAGCCACGATGCAGTATACCGGGGCCGGATGTCGTCATTCTTTCTAATGATTTTGCAGCAATTCGAGCAAAAATCGTGCTTTCGGATGAAACGGTCACGGCAGCAGACCCAGTTCTTTGCCGCGCTGGACGGCCTGGGTGCGGCGGGCGGCTCCGAGCTTGCCGAAGGCGCGGGAACAGTGGGTCTTGACCGTGTTCTCGGAGACAAAAAGCTGCGAAGCAATCTCACGATTGCTCAAGCCACGGGCGACCAGGGCGAGCACCTCGAGTTCACGCGCCGTAATGCCAAGGGTCTGCTGCTGGGCCGCATCCGGAGCAAAGGCGGCCGTACTGGGAGCGGCCATGCCGGAAGAACCGGCGCCGCAGGCTTCCCCAGGAACAACCGCTTCCCTCACCACGACCGTCTCCCTAACTGTTTCCACGACCCTCTCACGGCCTCGCGTGATGCGCAGCCCCAGCCAGATGCCGAAGGCGGCGAAGAGGATCGCGACGAGCGCGCCATAGAGCTCGACCGAATGCTCGATGACGACGAAGCGGTATTCGGTGTATTGAAGCACAGCGATGAGCAGGCCGCCAACTAGACCGAAGATAAGGACGTGACGCTTCATGATGCGGCTGTGAAAAAGTATACCGGCTCCTCTTGCCGAGCGGTCTTGGCGAGGTTTTGTGCGTGTGTGGCTGGATAAAGATGGGGCGCGAGCGGAGTTGGTCTCAATGTCGCCTTTCGGCAGCTCCATCAGGCGGCTATCCGACAAGCCGACGTCGCCCAACTGACGACAATCGCGTTTGAACTAAGCCGCTGGCGCGGCGGATGCTGCAGTGTTGGCGGTGTGGGCGGTAGTTGGGTTTCGCGTGTGGGTCACAAGGAGGATTCCCCTGTGACCCATCTTCGCCAGTTGATGCTCGACGAACTTCAGCGCCGTAACTACTCTCCGAACACCGTGCGGTCTTACGTCCACGCGATTGAGGACTTCGCCAGATATTTCCACCGTTCTCCCGAGCACTTGGACCGGACCATATCCGGGAGTACCAGGTCCATCTGTTTCGCGATCGCAAGCTGTCGCCGAGGACCATCGAAGGACGGACGGCAGCTCTGCGGCTCCTGTTCGTCAAGACGCTGCGCCGGCCCTATCTGCCAGATGCGATCCCGTTCCCGAAGCAGCACAAGCGTCTGCGGACCGTGCTCAGCCAGCAAGAAGTGTCCCGGCTGATCGACTCGACTGGCAACCTGATGCATCGTGCGATGGTGATGACGCTCTATGCAACCGGCATACGCCGGGCCGAGGTTGTGCCGTCTGAAGATCGCCGACCAAGCCGGTTTCGCCGCACACGTTGCGGCATAGCTTCGCAACCCATCTGCTTGAGGTCGGTGCGGATCTTCGCATCATTCAGATGCTGCTCGGGCACGCCAAGCTGGCCGACACGACGGTCTATCTGCACTTATCCCGCCGCCATTTGCAAGCCGCCGCAAGTCCGCTGGAGTCGCTCACAGTCTCGACGTCAAGCGAGGCGAAACATTGGTAGCAATCCACCTTGCGACCCTCCGCACCGTTAGGGCGAGGGCGGCGATGCAGGAACTGAAGACAAATAGGCGACGTTTTCCCCAGGCAATCGACACCCCGCAAATCAAAAGAGTGGAAATGGTCGAGTCATTCGACAAGCGCCTATAGGGTCGCTCCAGACCCAATGCGGGCATCACAAACGCAATTGCAACTAGCAGACCCAGGAAAAGTGACAGGTTCAACTGCGTTTCCCATGTCTTGGCGAGCAGATCTCGACCCTTGTCGAACACTTGTCGCTTTTGGCTCTTCTCTAACGATCTGCTGGACATTTAATTAAACAGCTTACGCCAGACTTCAATCTGCTCAATTTAGGGGTCGGGGAAAGTGAGCGTTCATCGCTAAAAAGCGTCGCCAATTAGTTCCCTGGCAGGGTGAAACTGTCGCTTTTGACAGTATTGGAGCCAACCAAAAGTCGCTAAACTCGTCTGCGGACCACAAAATCTAGGACGGCGGGCGCCCGTTTAAAGGCTCCGGCACGACCACACTAAAGGAACTTATGAATCTGAGATCGTTGGTATTGCTCCCGATCACTGCACTCATCATCGGAGCAACTGGATGTACTCCCAAGCAGGATTCATCGAGTGCAGGCTCGCCCGGACTTGCCGAGGCAGTGAGCACGGCGACAGACGCCTACGTGTACGGTTATCCGCTGATCACGATGGACATGACGCGCAGACGTCTGACCAACGTGACCGCGCCCGATGCTAGCCACGCCCCGATGGGTCAACTGCTCAGATTGCGGACCTATCCGCCAGTCGACAATCACGCAGTCACCGCGCCCAACGCCGATACGCTGTACACGATGGCATGGCTGGATCTATCAAAAGAGCCGTGGATTTTCGGTATTCCCGATATGGGCGACCGCTACTTCTTAATGCCTATGCTTAGCGGCTGGACTGAAGTCTTCCAGGTTCCAGGCAAGCGGACGACTGGGGATAAAGCGCAGAAATATGCCATCACTGGACCGGGATGGTCAGGGACCTTGCCTGCCGGCGTGACCGAGTACAAAGCGCCGACCAACATGATTTGGATACTGGGACGAATCTATTGCACTGGCACTCCGCAGGACTACGCGGCAGTCCACGCGCTGCAGGATAAGTTCACGCTCGTTCCCCTGAGTTCGTATGGCAAACCCTACACGCCCCCAGCGGGAGTGGTCGATCCTTCCGTCGGCGATGAAAGTAAATCGGTCCGCGACTTGGTGGACGCGATGGACACCACCGCATATTTCACCTACTTGGCGGAATTGATGAAAAAGAACCCTCCGGCAGCTGACGATGCGCCTTTAGTGGCGAAGATGGCGACGATTGGACTTGTTCCCGGACAGGATTTTGACGCGAGCAAGCTTGGTACTTTTGACAAGGAAGCGCTGAAAGTTGTACCTAAGGCCGCCCAGCTCAAAATCATCGGCCATCTCAAGGAGACCGGTAAAAACATTAACGGATGGCAGTTCTTCACAGGGACAGGCCTTTATGGAACCAACTACCTAGATCGGGCCCTGATTACAGCGATCGGACTGGGTGCGAACCGGCCTCAGGATGCAATCTACCCAACCTCGGAAAAGGACGGCGATGGTAAGGAATATGACGCGACGAGCAACAAGTACGTGATGCATGTCGAGAAGGGACAGTTCCCGCCAGTCAACGGCTTCTGGTCGATTACGATGTATGACAAAAGCTACTTCTTCGTACCTAACCCTCTGAACCGTTACACGGTGAGCGCGCGCAACAAATTTGTGACCAATGCCGACGGGTCAGTCGATCTTTATCTTCAGGCCAACTCCCCCGGTAAGGACAAGGAGGCCAATTGGCTACCTGCTCCGAAGGCGCAGTTCATTCCCATGCTTCGCTTGTATTGGCCTAAGGAAACAAATCCAACGATTTTCGACGGATCGTGGGTGTTGCCGGCAATCAAGCAAGTGAAGTAAGCACGAACCAGAAGGCAGCGGCTGGGGCATTATCCCGGCCGCTGCCTCATCACGCTTCTTCCTGCCTGTCCGACTGAGCCGGGTTTTCGCGGTAAGTTCACCGCGGAACTCAAGCAGCTTCTACTCCAGGACAAGCTGCAGTTCCATGGTTCGCTCAAGGAACTCGCAGCGCCGGAGCGCTTCCATCGTTTCCTGCAGCAGCTCTTCTCGAAGGACTGGGTCGTCTACGCCAAGCCACCGTTCGGTGGAGCCGAACACGTCCTCAACTACCTGGCCCGCTATACCCACCGCGTGGCGATCTCCAACCATCGCCTGGTCAGCTTCAAGGATGACCCCGTCTCCTTCCGCTGGAGGATTACGCCGCTGGCAGCAAGCAGAAGATCATGACCGTTTCAGCCGACGAGTTCCTGCGACGATTCCTCATCCATGTTCTGCCCAAGGGCCTGGTTCGCATCCGTCACTTCGGCGTTTTCGCCAACCGTAAACGGTCCGCATCGTTGCTGCGTTGCCGCTTCCTGCTCAAGGCCGCTGCGCCACCACAACAGCCCCCTCCTGCAGCTCAGATCAAGTGTCCGCTCTGCTCAGAGCCCATGCTCCTCGTCGAACGGATCACCAGTAGTCAACTCCTCTCTGCAACGACCAGGACCCGCTTCGATAGCTCCTCACCTGCCATGACTGAGCCCACTCTCAACCCGGTCGCCCTCAGCCGTGCTCATAAACGCAACGCATCGTCGCGCTTGCCTGTACCGCAAACAGCTTCATAACTATCCCGCTTCAGGTGACGAACCGAAGCTTCCTACCATCACGTCTCAACCTCCACCGCCTTCGACACCTTGCCAAGCCCAGGAAATGACGCTGTCCGAGACGGAATCGCCCATTCCAATCCCATAGGCCCTCACCGCATCCGCCGCGCCAGCGGCTCCCTTCAAACCGCACTATCAAAACTGCCCCGACGGACCGCATTGCAGCTCCCGGCTTCGCGCAGGGGCCGCCCTGATAGGGTCCTAACGTCTCTCGTTACTAATCCGAAGACGACCAGCAACACTCGTCTGTCAGCAGTCAGAACAGCGCCTTTGATGATGGCGGCGCAGGGTGTTGAGCACTTGCGATACACATGATTGAGCCAAGGCGTCGTTGGCCAGAAACAATGGCTGGCTCCTTGCCTTCATCCTATGGACCCAACCAAACTGGTGGTAACGGGATAAGTATTGGCCCGGAGTGGGTGGATTTATATGGCGCATCAGAGTTTGCTATTGCTTGTAAACTACCGCGGGTCCGCTGACCTTCTTGGCGTTCAGGTTGACATCCACCTGGACGCGGTCAGCGATCGTAACGAAAGGAATTTTGCCGTCCATCCCGTAGTCTTTACGGTCAAAGTACATGCTTCCCTTGATCGTGCCGGCGCCTGTCCCTTTGCCGGACAGAGTCAGCTGCAATGTCTGCGGTTTCGTGACTCCGCGAATGGTAAACGTCCCTGGGACGTCAAAAGTATTCGGGCTCGTCTGCACGCAGTGGTCGGACGTAAACGTGATCAACGGATTCTGATCGGCATCGAAGAAGTCCTTGCTCTTTAGCTTGCCGTTCTTCATGCCGCTCCCGGTGTCTACGCTGGTCGCTTGGACCTCAATGTTCAAAGCAGCTGTGGTGACATCCGGACTCTTCATCGTAAGAGAGGCCTTCCACTTGTCAAACTTGCCGACGATGGCGACCGACGACTTCACGTTGAATGTGACGGAACTCGATACAGGTGTAACCTCGAAGACCGGAGCTTGGGCCCAACCTAACGGCGTAAGCACGGCCGCGGCCGCGAGCAATGGCAGGAGCGACTGAAATCTCGTTTTCATGGACTTCCTTTCTGGGTAGGGCATAGATTGGGGCTGTACCATCTGCGACGACGCTAGCATCTTTTCTCGCTATTAGACACTGGCACAAGTGCCTAATAGCCCGCCATCCCTTAAAACAAAGAGTAAATCCGTTGATCAGAGGATACGATCGGGTCGTATTGCTTTTTGTCTACGCCATCTCTGGACGTTCTTCGCTAGTCCTGCCCCTTGGCGGCTGAGGAAACGGTATAGGCTGGAGCGTTCCTAGGCGGTCCTATCCGACGGCTTTGAAAAGCAGTTTCAAGATCTCTCCCAGAGGCATTACGGTGAGAAGCAGCGCTGACATCGGAGCGAGACATGCCAACGCCAGGTGAATCGGAGTCCGTGGCCGCATGGGAAGTGGGTTCATCTCTTCTATCGTTGCAAAGCTGTTACCCGAATCAGCCAACGATCGTATATCGGACGTCCAGAGTAGTAGTTCCGAAGGCGCAACAGACGCTGTAATCCACTTGCTCTCAAAAGCAGACGTATAGACCGTTGCGAACTTACCATACCTGTGGAGCCCGTCCCTCTTGGTCTTGATCATCGTCGGAGCAAACACCAACAGCGATGCTAAGACTATGCCGACTGCAAGGATTAGGTATGCCGCTACCGCTCCTCAAAAATAAGTCAAAGGAAGCTTGTTGTATATCACCGAGTTCGCCAGAACCCCCGCGACTGCAATAGAAAAGGCCAGCAGTACAACCGCGAAGAACCGTTGAGCATCGCCGGCGAAGGCTAGGCCGGCGGCCTGATTAGGGTGAGTAGGAATTACGGTCAAAGGTAGCCGGCTCATGCGCCAGAGAAATTGTCCCCAGAGAAATGATACAACCACCGCATGGCCAGGAACTGAAACAAGGGCACACAAAAGAGCACGAACCACCAGCCTGCCCATGTAAGCGACGCCGCGGTGGCGGTCTGGACCGCATACCACGTAGACACGTGTATCGCCAGAGACCATAGCGTCACAAGTCCTATCGCATAGGCCAGCAACACCAGAATCACTTCCACCAGGACCGAATCTCGTCCTTCCAAGCCTTGCTCGATTGCAGCATCGAATTTGGCGAAGCTTTCAGGTTTTACCAGGCCTGATGTAATGAAGTAGCGTGCCGCATGTGCAAGGTGAGGCCCTAGGACCGTTTCCGCAAACAGAAGTAGTGGAACGGCCAGGAGGAAACGGGCATGCACGGCGAAATTCCTGAGAAAAGGCACGGCCAAATGGTGCCCGGTCGCATTTCCTTGCAATGCCGAGAGAATGAGCAAAGGGACCCACGTCAGCAATACCGACAAAAAGGCCCGACTGACAATACGAGAGGAGTTCTCGCTGATCAACCCGAGACGTTTTTGTATTCGGTAGGTGGGCCCTCCCGCTGTCAGGAGAAGGGGGCGGCCGGAATGGATAGGCTGTGTGCTCACGTTTTCCTTTGTATCTAGCGAGTGACCTGTCGGGAATATCAAATCGAGATTTGGAAAGAACTTCTTTATCGTTCTTCGGAATGAAGGCTTGCTCTTGAGCCTCGTGTTCCTTCAACGCGGCGAGAAAAAGGTGTGGCCGAGCATGACCTGCCTGATTGCGTAGATGAGGTCATTACTGAGCCTGGCCTTCGTGACATATGCAGATCCGCCAGAGGAGAACGCGGCATCCAGAAAGTCAGGATCTTCGTGAATGGTAAAAAAGATCACTTTACCGCGAAAACGCTTGGCTTTGAGGATTGTAGCCGCTTGAAGTCCATCCATAATCGGCATGGAAATATCTATCACCAGCACGTCAGGATTGTGGATCAGCACAGCTTCAACAGCAGCCTGACCGTTCCCAACCTCCGCAACAATCTCAAATTCTTCGCTTAGTTCCTGACGAACCTTTGCGAGGATAGCGGGGTGATCGTCGGCGAGTACAACGCGAAATTTGGCCACAAAACCTTTCGCGCTCTTTGGTCAAGTCGATGCATGACCTTCTCTGAGAAGTGTCCGCTGTTTGCTCAGTCATGGATACTGTCACTTGCGACAGGTGCTTGGGATTCGGCTTAACCACTGGGACCATTGGCACGTTCAAAATCGCCAAGGCCACAATCAGTGTTTGCTAGCTCAATCTCGTAAAGCCACCGATGAGGCTCGTCCCATCTTTCGAGGAAATAACGTCTTGGCAAGAAGAGGAATGCTCACTCGGATGCTCGTGCCCTGTCCTAAGCTGGATTCTATGTTAAAGACGCCTCTGACAAGGTGGGCGCGCTCGTGCATGCTGATCAATCCGAGACCACCATTTTGATTTGGATGTGCTGAGTCGAAGCCAACGCCATCATCGGTGATCTTGAGCTCGATCCTGCTTTCAGTGCTTTGTAAATCCACGGTGAGCCGTCTCGACTCACTGACCTGCCCCGTTTTCTCAACCCGCCATAGGTAGAGATTCTCGGTTTATGACCCGCCCTGGAAAGCTGAGCCGCAGGAGCTTGAGGGCGGAGTGCTTTTGGGAGAAAACCCAGCCGTAGCCGTGCGGAGGGAAAGTGGGAAACGCGCAGCGTTTTCCAAGGCGGCTTGATCGCCATCTTTTCCTCCGCTCCATCGGACTGCGAACTCTGCCGGCGTTCGATCGGCCAGCGCTGAATGTGGACGGTGGTGGTTGTAGTCATGCCTCCATAAGGCCAGCTTGCGGCGGCCATCAGCCAGGGTGAAGAAGGCTTCCACGTTCAGGCACTCATCGCGCAGCCTGCCGTTAAAGCTCTCGATGTAGCCGTTTTCGACGGGCTTGCCAGGCCGAATAAAGTCCAGATGCACTCCGTTCTTGTAGGCCCACAGATCCATGGCCTTCGAGGCGAACTCCGTTCCGTTGTCGACGGTGATCGACTGCGGCGTGTCTCGTAGAGCAACGACTGGGTCGAGCGCCGCAGCGACCTTCTCTCCACTCAACGCGGTATCGGCGTGCAGGGTCAGGCACTCGGGGTGAACTGGTCGACGACCGTCAACACCCGGATCCAGCGGCCATCGGGCAGCCGCTGAGCGACGAAATCCATGCTCCACTTGTGGTTGGGACGCACCGCCTGTCCCATCGGCACACGCTGTCGCTGGGCCCGTTCCTTGCGCTTCTGAGTCCGCACGATCAGACCCTCTTCGGTGTAGATCCGGTAGATGCGCTTGGCGTTTACTTCCCAGCCCTCGCGCTTGAGCAGCACCGTGAGCCGACGATAGCCGTAGCGCACCCGGCTGCCGCCAGCTCGCGCAATCGCACCCGCAGCGCGCCCTGGGGATCGCGATGGTGCTCATAGCGAAGCGTCATACGGTCGACGGGAATGAGCCTCGCCGCGCGGCGCTAGCTCAGTTGGTGGGCCTCTTCTGCCCACTCCGCCAGCTCCCGCCGCAGGCGAGGCCTCACAGCTTTTTTGCGACGATCTCCTGCAAGATGTGCCGGTCTAGGCTGAGGCCGGCAACCAGCCGCTTCAGCTTGCCGTTTTCCTCGCGCAACTGCCTGAGTTCTCGCAGCTCGCTCAGCCCCAAGCCCGAATACTTCTTCTTCCACAGATAAACTCTGCTGACTGATGCCGTGCTTGCGGCAGACTTCCACCACCGTCGTCCCCGACTCCGCCTCCCGCAATACCCGCAGGATCTCTTCTTCTGTGTGTCCACGCTTCGCCATCTTCCTGGTTCTCCTCTCGACTTCCAGAGAACCACGACGGCCTCGATCTCTCAACTTCAGACCGGCTTAGTTTTTGAGTTTTGGGTCAGTTTATCCGATCGAACGATCGTTGACCAACGAAGGTTGGCTACCGAAGCACCCTGGGACCTACACGATGGTTGTTACATGGAATCCGCTGATCCGCTCAAGCCATGAAAGTACGTCCGTGGAAGCCCGCGCGACTTTTCATATTGTTCCCGGACGTTAACGTACAATCTGGTCCGTTTCTGAAGTGACCCCGAGGTGGATGTGCCAGAACCGGAGGAGGCGCGCATCGTCGCAATCAATAAAGCGAAGCTCTCGCGTCATCATGGAGCTGTCCGAAACCGACGTCTGATAGACAGTCGGGTGCCCTCTTGGCACGATTCTTGTTTGCTCGGAGACTGGTTGCGGTTTGAAGTCCGTCCAGGACCGGCATGGAAATATCCGCAACGAGCACATCTGGATCAAAAGCCGCTATCGCCTTCAGAGCTTCGGCGCCGTTACTCACCGCAGCGACGACTTCGAAATGTTCTCCGAGTTCTTCGCGTACCCTGGCCAGCATCGCCTGATGATCATCGGCCAGCACGACTCGGATTTTTGACATTCCACCCTCTGGGAAGGCAGCCAAGAGGTCCATGTATGGCTCTACCTGAGTCTCCATGATTGACAGCAATAAAAACACTGTCTGTTGCGACAGGATGCAAGCAATCTCTATGGCGTTTCAGGCAGGATGCACCGAAGTGCAAAAGAGCGTTGGTTGCTGGATCAGGAGGATGAAAGCATGCCGTGCTTGATCGCATACATGACCAGAGCAGAATTGGTGGTGAGTTGCAGGTCCTCCATGATCCGGGCTTTATGGAACCTCACCGTACGATGGGTAATTCTGAGATCGTAAGCGATTTCCTTCATCGACCGCCCCTCCGCGAGCATTTGCAGGACTTCGCGCTGTCGATGAGAAAGAACCTTCAACTCAGTGGCCGTTCGGGGAGCCCGGATAAAGGCCTTTTCCATGCCCTGCCTGATCTGCGGGCTTATATAAGTGAGCCCAACGGAGACGTCGCGTATCGCCTGCAGGAGTTCTGCAGATTGCGATGTTTTCAACACGTATGCCGAGGCTCCGACGCGCATGGCTTCGGATGCAAGATCCGGGTCGGCATTCATCGTCAGGAAGACGAGCTTTACCTTAGGCGTCTTCTTTTTCAACTCTCGTGCAGCATCCAGTCCGTTCAGCAATGGCATCCCGATGTCGAGAAGGATGATGTCTGGGAGCAGGCGTGCAGCGGCTTCGAGCAGGGCTCGCCCGTCTCCGACGATGCCGGCTATTTCATAATAAGGCTCGAGCAATTTCTGAAAACCGTCACAGATCAGCACGTGATCGTCCGCGAGCAGAACTCGGATTCGTTTCACTTTGGTCTCCGGAGGGTAGAAGATGGAGTGCTTGATGCGCTTTGCGGCTCAAGTTCGCTCTCCGCAACCTGGTCGAGCTCATAAGGGAAAGGGACACTGGCCGAAACAATCTTGCTTTCCCCAGCCGCGGACTGGATGGTGAGAAACCCTTTCATCGAGTGAACCCTTTCCTGCATCGGTAGGTGCGAGTTGTGGCCTCCGCGAGTGCCTTGCGATATCCAGCGTCGGAAAAGCGAGCAGATTCCAGGTATTCGACGTCGAAATTGATTGCGCCTGGATATCGTGCTCGGGCAGTTTTCTGTAAAGGTTCGAGCTGGCTGAAGGTCTCTCGAGGCGAGAAGCTATAAAGAACAAGCACGTTCTTCTCGGGAAGAGCATCGGCGGAAAAAGAAGACGGGGCGGACCCGGCGCGCACAACGACAAAGATGGACGCAAGACGAGCGATTGTGCCGAACGGAGGCCGTTTGCCCGGACTACCCCCGACAGTCCTGTCCTGCATCGTCTCACCGCTTCTCTTTCAAGCCTGTGATGATGGTAGCTGCAATTGGCCTGGGCGGCACAGTAATATGTCGGGTAAATCAGATACTATTTCGAGGAAAGCTGCGAGAAAATGTTATCTTGGCTTGTCCTTCAACACGGTCAAATCATGCGGATTTCGCTACGCACCTAAATCCCAGGTGGTTCGTACCTGTGCTGACCTCTCCCTTGCCGCGGGTCCCGACCATATAACGGGAGCAATATTGATCGGTGCATAGGAATGATCCGCCTCGCTGCACCTTCTTCATCTGGCCAGGCTCGGCAGGATCAAACGATGTATCTGGTCCTTGCGGGTTTCGGGCGACTCCTTCCTTCGACGCCAGCTTCTGGTAATAATCTGGACTGTACCAGTCACTTGTCCACTGCCATACGTTGCCCGCCATATCATAAAGGCCATAGCCGTTAGGGACATATTGAGCCACGGGGGCCAGACCGATATATCCGTCCTCGCCGGCGTCAGTGTCAGGGAAATGTCCCTGGTGAGTATTCGCCATCCATTTCCCCTTTGGACGGAATTCATCTCCCCAAACAAAAGGCTTTCCACTAAGACCGCCTCTCGCGGCAAATTCCCATTCCGCTTCGGTGGGGAGCCGCTCGCCAGCCCATTTGGCGTACGCCTCGGCATCTTCATAAGCGACCTGGACGACAGGATATTGATCCTTGTGCTTGATGTCGCTCTCCGGGCCGGAAGGGTGGCGCCAGTTGGCTCCGTGCACGTAGCTCCACCATCGAAAATGGTTATCCAGTGCAACCGGGTGGGCCGGAGCGGTGAAAACGACCGACCCTGCCACCAGGTTCTCCGGTGGAGCGCCAGGAAAGTCTTCCGCCCTGGGCTTCCGTTCAGCGACGGTTACATAACCAGTGGCTTGAACAAACTTCGCGAACTGGGCATTGGTTACATCAGTCTTATCGATAAAAAAGCCGCTAACCGCGACACGGTGGATCGGCCGGGAATCCTCGGTTGCTTTCATGCCCACTTCTCCCATGCCGGGCGGATCAACCGCTCCCATGGAGAACTCCCCTCCGGGAATCCATGCCATTCCTGCAGGCATCTTGTGCGGGGTGACCGCCTTACTAACCGTGGTTTCCTCTACGAAGGCTGCCGGGAGCACCGCCGCTGCGTGGGAGATCGGTTCCGGGCCAGAAGGAGCGGCGGGCTCCTTCGCGGACGCAACAAATCTCCAGGCAGCGACAGCCACGATTACCACACTTGCAAACGCCAGCAGCTGTCGGCGGCGTCCCTTTAGCCCGACGACCGGTCGCTGTCCGGCTCTGGGAATGCTCGCAGGCGGCTTCTTCACAAATGTTCTCCAAGTCTCTAATTACTAAGCGTTTGCAGATCACGATGGCGAGAACTATACAGTATGCACTGAAAACAGGGTTACGCCTTGCACGGGATGCTGAGTGTCTCCTTCCCTGCAAAGCTTGACCCCGCATAAGGGATGGTCTTCAATCCACTCGAACCGTCAACCTAAGTCGTCGGCCACTGTTTGAACATTTTAGTAACGGCTTTTCCAACAAGTTGCTGATTCTTGTTCCCGTTGTTGCCCAGCGAGTTTTGAGCAATGCCGCGCCACAACAGGGTCTGATCTTTTCCGGAGTAGAGATCGACGATCAGCGTGCCAATTACGTTCTGCTCCGGGGTGATGGTGCCCATGCCTCCGCCGAAGCCACGCATGCCCATGGCGCTGTACGAGGTCTGTTCTTTCATGCCGCCGCTCGCCAGCAGGATCACGTCGGGGGTCTGCCCTTCCGCCACCAACTGGAATCCCTTGGCTTGCATGGCAGTGTCGATGTCCTGCTTGGCTGTTTGCGCAAGGATGGAGTTCTTGATCTGATTGGCGTTATTGGAGGCCCAGGCGTAGGTGTGGAAGGCCGCAAAGCTCTGGCTGTGGTTGTAGTTGACGGAAACGGTTTGGCCGATGGCGATGGCCGATGCGCCAGAAAGAGATGCTGCTACCAGAAGCGCGGAGAGTGCAAATTTGATTTTCATGGTTTCACCCTTCTTAAAATAGTGGGGATAACCGATAAAGGCTATCCCCGCGTTTTGATCCTTGCAGCCGCCCGGCTACTGCGAGTTGGATTGTGCCGCTTTCGCCGCCTCCTCCACTTTCGCCTTCAGATCGGCGACGTTGAAGCTTCCACCTGCCTGCATCGGCGGAAATTCGATAAAGGAGGGTATGTACTTCGCGATGACTTGCCCCGGAACCACGAAGCGCCACATCTCATGCTTGAATGAGTCCCAATAGGCAATGGAGCCTCCCGAGAAGCCATTCGAAGGCCAACCCATGCGCTCAAAAGGATCCTGGCGCAAATTGGTCAATAGAGGCATGTTGGGAGTTGTCACTGGTCCTATCCATCCCTGGGGCTGGACGATGAACTGATATTTGTAATTGTCGTACCGCAATGCGCCGAGCCTGGTTTGGGCGAAGTACCAGACCTCGTGGCGCTTGGACGGCCCATCATTGGTGATCATGTCTGTCTGGTCATATCCATCGAGGTGGACCTTGTAGCTCTTATCCCCTAACTGTTTGCCCTTGAGGAGTTCCTCCACGACACCTGGGTTCCCTGCTGCCGCGACCAGGGTTGGGAACCAATCGAGACCGGACATAATGCCGTTTGACACGGTGTTTGGCTGCACATGCCCGGGCCATTTGATGATGGCGGGAACACGGAAGGAGCCTTCGGTAACTTCGCCCTTGGCGCCGGCAAATGGTGTGGTGCCGCCATCAGGCCAGGTATAAACTTCGGCTCCGTTGTCGGTGGTAAAGACGACGATCGTATTCTCGTCCATCCCATTCGACTTCAACCATTCGAGGACGGTCCCGACGTTGTCGTCCATCTGCTTGAGCGCGGCTTCTTCAAGGCCGAAGTCGGTGGTCGGATTGCGGGTGGCGTCATACCTCGGCGACAGGTGGGTGAGCACATGGGCGCGAGTGGGGTTCATCCAGACGAAGAAGGGCTTGTCGTCCTTCTTGGCCTTTTCCATGAAGCCGATCGTCGACTGAGTAATGACTTCGTCGAAGGTCCCCATGTCGTACTTGATTCCTGGGCGGGGCTCTGGCGGCAGCGGCCCTTCATCGACGATTTTCTGTTTGCCGACTGGTCCCCAGCGTGCCTCGTCCGTTTTGTCATCGACGTCCGTCGCGGTGCAATGAATGAGGTCGCGTGGCCCGACGGTATTCTTAAACTCCGGCGGGTAGGTGTAGTAAAACGGATCTTCCATCGCATTCAAGTGATAGAGGTAGCCGAAGTATTCATCGAATCCGTGCACGCACGGAAGCGCATTATTGTGATCGCCCAGGTGGTTCTTGCCAAACTGGCCGGTTTCATAGCCAAGCGCTTTTAAGGCTGTGGCGATGGTGGGAGCCTGGGCTGGCAGCCCGATCAGGGAACCTGCCTGCCCTACCGTGGTCAGTCCGGTGCGGATCGGCAACTCGCCGGTGATGAAGTTGGCACGCCCGGCAGTGCAGCTCGCCTCAGCGTAGTAATCCGTGAACCGCTTGCCCTCTTTGGCTAACTTGTCCAAGTTCGGGGTTGCATTGAGCATGATCCCAGAGTTGTAAGAGCCGAGATTAAACCATCCAATATCGTCTCCCATAATGACGAGAATGTTTGGTTTCTTGGCGGCCGCTGCGGGTGCTTGCGCACCCCTCGCACCGACACCCGCCGACAAACCAGCGACGATCAGCATAGTGACAATTGATTTGCGAATATCCGATGCGAAGTTCATTCATGCTCCTTGATCTAGCTGCTGCTTAGGGCCGGCATTCCACAGCAGGCATACTCACCTACGAGGGCTGGTAGTTCGAATTCTGAATGGCTACGGTCATTTGTTTGCTGATTCCATCCACCTGGGTGCTCGTGACGTGGTTAACGCCGCTCGGCAGCTTGGCAAACTGCACGTTCATCGTCACCGCATCCTTCGGATCAGTCAGGTAGCTGCCCACCGTCATACTCAGAGTCGACTTCGTCGCCGAGTTGAACATCAGGGTCATGGAGTCGCCGGGCTTGATGTAGTTCTTGAAGACCAGGCTGATAGTGCCGGCAGCGCCACCCATCTGGAGCGATACATTTCCCTGCTGGTAGGCCTGCTGCATCAGCGCAGGGTCCGGCTGGCTGTACCGCTTGACCAGCGCGGCAATGTCATGGCCGTACTGCTCGAATTCGTCGGTCTTCTTGGCCACAACCCGCTGCTTGAGCCGCCCTCCACTCGGCGGCGCCGCCGCTGGCAGAGAGCTCAGAACAACTTTCTGCTGTTGACCGTCCGGCCCGGTGCTTACCTGGGAGATAACGGTTTTCTTGACCGTACCCTTCAGGCTGATCGTCTGCTGTTCCTGCCAGGTGAAATGAGCGAGGGCGGCCTTGTTCGCAGCCGCCTCCTGCTTGATCTGCTGTACCTTCTGCATCAGGTCAGGGTTTTGAGCAAGGCTGTGGTTCAAAGGGGAGATAGCGGCGGCGCACGCCATCACAAATGCCGCTACTCGCGGCGTTCTTCCGGTTACGAAGTGCATGGTGGCTCCTAGCAGATTCTTTGTGGCAGTTGCAGTGATCCGTCGCAGGCAGCGTTTGCCCGGGTCGTTAGCTAGTGTTCGTTGATTCTCACCCCGTGACAACTGTCACAAGCGACAGTTGTCACGGATTAACTTTGCCAGTACCGTAACATTGCGGTCCTGATCAGAGCGGCGAGATGCCAAGGGGAAGAACTCACCGATGGTGAACGGCAGATGAATCGATCCGGTTTGGATCATTCCCCTGTCCGCTCGGCTATCAGCCCGGCAGATGGAGAAGACAATGATGGGCTACATAGCGAAACAGATGATGTCGGTGTCACTCTCGGCCCTGCTCATCTTTGCGACGATACCGCAATCGACAGCACAGGATGCGCCTCCGCCCCCCGGATACTCAGGCCAGGGAGCTCCTCTATCCGCCGATGATCTGCATCAGTTAGTCGCCCCGATCGCCCTCTACCCAGATGCTCTGGTCGCCCAGATCCTGGGAGCGGCAAGCTATCCGGATCAGATTGCAGCTGCCGCTACATGGCTTCAACAGAACAGCAATCTTACGGGCAAGACACTCTCTGACGTGGTGAACCTTCAGTCGTGGGAGCCGAGCGTCAAGGCAGTCACACAGTTTCCCTCGGTATTGGCTGACATGGCCAAGAACCTGAGCTGGACCTCGGCATTAGGCGAGGCCTACGCGACCCAGACCGCTGATGTGATGGCTGCCGTTCAGTTCTTGCGCGCTAAGGCACAGGCAGCCGGAAACCTGAAATCGAGTTCCCAACTTACGGTGGTTCAGCAGTCGCCGCAAATCATCGTGATTCAGCCGACAAATCCGCAGGTAGTCTACGTGCCGGTTTACAGCCCGGCAGTGGTCTACGGCACTCCCTATGTCTATCCAGCCTACGTTTACCCGAGCACTGGCGCCGTGGTGGCTGCCGCTGCGATCGGTTTCGGGATCGGCATCGCGATCGCCTCCAGCAATTCTTGGGGATATAGCTATTGGAACTGCAACTGGCATGGCAGCACCGTGGTCTACCATTCCAACAATTACTACGGAAACAGCGCCTGGCACGGTTCCAGCACTTCCGCTTATGGCCCTTATGGGTCTGCCCACTACAGCACTGCCTATAATCCCAACAACGGAGCCGTTGCACGCGGCGGTACGGTGTCGAACGGCTACGGAAGCGCCAGTGCCGGCCAGGCTTATAACCCGTCGACCGGTACCTATGCGCGCGGCGCCACAACCTCGAACGCGTACGGTACGACAAGCACCGCTCAAGCCTATAACTCCAGGACCGGCGCCTCTGCTTCTACGGTGCAGAACTCCAACGCCTACGGCAGCTCCGGCAGTTCCACTGCTTCAAAGAATGGGACAACAGTAAATAGCCAGCACACGACAAACTCGAACGGCACAACTGGCGCGATCTCCGGTTCAAACGGTGGCAAGGCAGTGGGCGGATCGGGCCAATACAACAATGCCGCTGTCGGACAGACCGCAAATGGCAACAAGTACGCAACCGCAAACGGAAACACCTATAAAAATACCGGCAGCGGTTGGCAGGGAAACAGCAACAACACTTCAAAGCCAAGCTCGTCGGCGAGTGGCTGGGGCAGCCAGCAAAAGAGCGGTGGCGGCTCGGCGTTTGACAGCGGCGGCGGGGGCTGGCAATCCAAGCAGGCCAGCGCTCGTGGATCGTCCAGCACGGGCGGCGGTGGCGGATGGGGCGGCAGCAGTGGTGGCGGCCGCCGCAGGTAGAACAAGTACGCTCAACGACGCAAGCTCAGCGCTTCTCGAGCCTGATCGTCACCATTGTTTTTTTGGAGATGAATATGTCGCTACCAACTCGCATCATGATGAATGCCACCCGGTGTGCGCTCCTGGGCCTCTTCGTTTCGATGGCAGCCTGCAACAAACCGGCCAAGCCTGCGGTTACCACCTATGCCTCGCCTGAACTTGCGGGCGCGGGACTGCTCGATGCGGGGACAACGAGGACGCCAGGTTCGTTTCTCAAGATCTTCGGTGAAGACTCAAAGGCTATTATCTCGTCAGGCAACGCGGCAGAAGACAGCCAGACCATTGATCAGTTTGTGGCTGGCTATAACGCCATGCATCGATGGCGCAAAATGCCGGATGATTCTCAGGTGCTGCTGATCGGAACGACCAACTTTGCTTTTCCGATTCCGCTCAAGAAGAACGATGCCGGACAGTGGTACTTTGACACTGCTGCGGGCAAGGATGAGATCCTGAGACGCCGCGTGGGACGCAACGAGATCGAAGTCATCGATGTCTCCGCAGCTCTCGTCGATGCCCAGGCCCAGTACTTTGCACAGGCACATGACGGCGGTACAGCCGGGCAATACGCTCAGAAATTCATCAGTGATAATGGCAAGCAGAACGGCCTTTACTGGGAGTCGCCCGATGGGCAGCCCAAGAGCCCCTTGGGTCCACTGGCCGCGTACGCAACAGCAGAAGGATACAAGGTAAAGCCGGACGCTCATGTTCCTTTTCATGGCTACTACTTCCGCATGCTTACCAGCCAGGGGAGCCATGACCCCGGGGGAGCAAAGAGCTATGTTGCGGACGGGAAGATGTCAGGCGGGTTCGCTTTCTTAGCCTATCCCGCGGAATATGGCAATTCCGGCGTCATGACCTTCATCATCAACCAGGAGGGCGTCCTACTGCAAAAGGACCTTGGCAAGGGAACCAGCGATGCCGCAGCCGCAATGAGCTCCTACGACCCAGACACCAGTTGGGTTCCAACGCTAGGCTCATAACCTTTGAACGGCAGGCCTGAGTGTCAGAAGTAACTTCGAACATCGAGTTCGCGCACAAGGTGCACGAGCAGGGTCATCACCACCCTTCACCCTCTAGCCGGCGGGAGAAATGGATCGAAATCATCGAGGCCATTGTCCTCGCCGTCGTGGCCATCGGCACCGCCTGGAGCGGGTACCAGGCGGTAAGATGGGAAGCATTGTCTGCAACCCACTATGCTCTGGCCAGTCGAAACTCGGTGCGGGCACAGGAAGGCTTGACCCTCGCCGGCCAAGATCGCCTCTACGACCTCGTCACCTTCAATGGTTGGCTCGTCGCAAGAGCCTCGGGCAACGAGAAGCTTGTCTCACTGTTCGAGCGCCGATTCCGGCCGGAATATACAGCATCTTTCATCGCCTGGCAGAAGCTGGACCCCTTCAACAACCCCGCAGCGCCACCCGGCCCATCCTTCATGCCCGAACATAAAGACGCTCACATAGAGGAATCGACGAAGCTCACCGAGCAGGCAACGATGTACTTTGAAATGGGAGTCACCACACGCGAGAGTGGGGACAGCTACATCAAGGTTATCGTATTCCTCGCAACTGTTTTGCTGGTGACGGCGCTCTCTCAACGGTTTCGGGCCTCGGGTCCGCGAGCCTCAGTTGTTTGCATAGCCTGTATCCTGCTTGCTGTCTCAGCCTATTGGATACTCACGCCCCCGCGCGCGTGATTCGATTCTTGCTTCTCCTGACTTTTGTGGCTTGAGGTCCCACATCTGAACTATCCACAGGATGATCTTTAAGCGAACCCCTACTTCCCGAGAATTCACTTGTCCGATACACCTATCACAAGTGACAGTAGGCGCACATCCAGGCGGTGGGGATAATGTCTCGTAATCGGCTCGGGTGCTATTTATCGCCTTCAGCTGAGAGATCCTGACCTGCGTGGGGCCTGGCCGGAGACGAGTTCGGTTAGTGTTTTGCGGGCAACGAACGCCCGTCAGAATCGCTCTCCTGCAGGTCGCAGTTCATCTACTGCACGAAGATCGAGAGAAACGAGGAAAAGCAATGAGGACCAGGTTCCGCATTAGGTTCACATTTTCCGCATACGCAGTCCTTATCTCGCTCGGTCTAGGTACCGCGTCCGCGCAAGCTCAATCCGTCAAGGGAGTGATCAATGGACGAAGTGGGGTCCACCCTGACCCTGCAGACAGCGGACACTCCTCACCTCATCGTCCTGCTCACGCCGACTACCGAGGTCGATCAGGTAGAGGGAGTGCTAACGGCACGCAAGAAACAGATGGCCATGACCTCCCCGATACCCGGACTGCCCGTACAGGTGCAGGGATCGATGAACGCCCAGAATCAACTCGTAGCGACAAGCGTAAAGTTCAAGGGTAGCGATCTGCAGGCGGCGATGAACGCCCAGGCAGGACTGCAGCAGACCGTTATCGCCCAGCAGGCGCACGAGCAGCAGATCCAGGAAAGCGAGCAGCAGTCGGCTGCGCAACAGGCCGCGCTCGCCGCACAGCAGGCTCAGCTTAACGTGGAAGACCAGAAGATCGCCGCTAACAAGTTAGCCATTGCGGCCGCCAACAAACGTTTTGGAGAGCTGGTCGAGTACAACATCATGGATGGAGTGACGGTGTACTTCGCCAATGGCAAGGTCACCCTCGATCCGCAGTACGACGCCCAACTCTTGAAGCTTGCGGAGAAGGCGATGACCGTCACCGGTTATGTTGTTCAGGTGAGCGGATACGCCTCCGCAACCGGTCCGGCAGCATTGAACCAGAAGCTCAGCGTCGAGAGAGCAAACGCCGTCAGCCAGCTTCTGGAGCAGGACGCCGGCGTGCCGTTGACCAATATGCTCGTCCCCGGCAATGGGAACCGCTGATCAGGTGGCGCCGGATGCCACCTCGGAAGGCCAGGCAGAGAACCGCCGTGTCGTGGTCATGGTACTGCAGAACAAAGGTATCGTAGGCACCTAAGCTACATTGCGTCTGCTGGCCGAGTTTCCCATTCAGGGCCTTGGAAGCGCCGATTGAGTTGTTCCAGCAAGTGAGTCATTGGCAACAATTTCGTCGATTTAGATGCTGCCCAAACGATTGACCAAAGATCGGCGAGATGCGGCCCTGAGCAAGGGCCGCGTTCTCATCGCGCAGACATGGAAGTCGCAGCTGAATCTCTCGATCTTCCTGGGTTTGCTCGTTTTAACCGTTTTCCTGATGCCCATCCTGGGTATTGATCATCCATACAGAAGATTTTGGGCCGACCTGATCTATTCCATCATCCTTATCTCAGGTGTGGCGATAGCCTGGGGCAGCGCCATCTCTTCATCGTGAGCGCATGTATAGCGGCCGTCACCCTCGGCATTCGGTGGAGCGCCTGGGAGCTCGAATCCCACGACCTTGCAATCTGGCCTCAAGTGGCGACCCTGGCAAGTGTCACCCTGATCTGCTGGATATTGCTTACCCAGGTATTTCTTCCCGGAGTCCTTACCTA
This sequence comes from Acidisarcina sp., assembly GCA_965199205.1. Taxonomy (GTDB): domain Bacteria; phylum Acidobacteriota; class Terriglobia; order Terriglobales; family Acidobacteriaceae; genus Acidisarcina. The sequence continues at coordinate 4,227,349 of OZ240688.1, read as the reverse complement.
AGCCCGGGTACAGGGTGCGGTTGCTGTCTACCTGCTGCTCGGGGTCGCGTGGGCTCACGGTTATCAAATCGCCAATCGTTTGAGGCCAGGATCGTTCCAAAGCACCGTCGGCATATCTACTTCGGTGGTCTTGTGGTACTACTACAGCTTCGCCACCCTCACGACGTTGGGTTACGGCGATATAGTGCCCATCAAGCCACTGTCGCGAAGCCTTTCCATCGCGGAAGCACTGGCCGGCCAGTTATATCTCACCGTCTTGATCGCGCGCCTCGTCGCCCTGGAAGTGATGTCCTGGCAACCGGACTCGAAAGCCGATCCCTCCAAGTAGGTGCGCTGACATTGAGTACGAGTGGCCGTTGCGGTCATTAACCTGCGGCACGTCGATCGCTCTGGTCGTGATTGCTGCGCCGTCGCTCATGAATGCCGGAGCGGAGTCCGCCATTGCCAACGGGTCCGACAGAGGATGGCGAGATCCCTTTCCGAGGCAGCAATATCTCGGTCTTCGATTTCGTGATGCAGCGCCTGCTCCGACCGCTCGGGGCTCTCGGCAAATCCACGAAGAGCCATCAGGGTCTGTCTATTCCAAAGTACGAGTGCAGTAGACCCGAGAACCAGACTCCCTGCTAGCCACAGAGCGGCGCGACCGGCACGAAGCCACCTGGGCTGTGCTGTTGCCCGAAACTCTTCAGACGACATCAACGTTGCCTGCCTCTCCGCCATGCAGCTTTAAAATACCCTGCCCAGGCTGAAGAAGAAGCGGTGATGACCGGAGTCTCCAACAGCTCCGCCGATGACCACCGGGCCGAACATGGTGTTCACGAGCAGTCCAGCGGCAGCGTCGCCAGGAACGCGATATTGGTATGGCGCATTGAGATCGGTCGTGACTTGCTGGAATCGGCCGATATCGAAGCCGCCAGGAGAATACCGGCAGCCCAATACTCGAGACGGTGGTTCCATAGACCAGGCCTCCCCCTCCGCTAAGCACAAGGGTATTTTTTGGACCAACGGGAATGAACTGGGTGAATCTACCCTGGGTCAAAGGAAAACCTGGAACAGTCAGGAGCGAAGAGGGACTTGGGTAAGCGTCGACCCACTGCGTGCGGAACTCGGCGAGTTGTCCCTTGGTTGGAATCACCGGGTCATCGGTATGGAGCAAGGTATACTTCAACCGAGCGAAGCCTTCACGCCCGGAGACAGTAGGTTCGGTGTTTTCGCCAACCTGCAGCGAATAGCGCACATATTCGGTTTCATAGCCGACACGGATCTCGCTACTGCGACCAAAGATGTAGCCGAGGTCGGCGCCCCCCCCTCCTCCTTGACCCGGTAGACCGAAGCGAGCTTGCCGCTGTCTGTGTAAGCGTTGAACTCGTTGCTGTCGACGAGCCCTCTCGGCGCCACAAACCAATGACTGCCCACGCGGAAGGGACGGTAATACTCTGTCCGGAGGCCATATTCGGAACCCGCAATCACGTCGTTGCGCAGCTCCGTGCCATATCCGCCAACGTTCATAAAGGTGATGCGCCCGCCAATGCTGAAAAGCACGTTGTTGTATTGCGAGCCATCGAGCGTTAGCTGCGGCCGAGCGATGGGAGGAGCGTAGGTCTTTTCATCCGCCGTGATGAGCAGCCCGGGAGTGTTGTTCTTGTCCACCATGGTGTAGTTGAGACTGGAGTAGAGGCCATCACCCTGGATACCCAGAATCCCGCGCTTGGATCGCTTTCGGGTCTACTGGCTTGTGAATCTCTGGAGCAAAAGCCCTCGCAATTGCCTTGGCGCTTTGTGCATCGGTACCCGCCACGTCGACGAACTGCGGAACCGGCGTCTCGCGACGGCGCGCTGTGCGTTCAGAAAGGTATTGCTGCCACATCGCGTCGTTGACAGACAGCTTCGAGAGTACGGTAGCCTTGGCCTGGGCCGGATCGTTACCAGCCTTGATGATGGCATCGGCACTGCTGTAATCCATCGCGGTGTACTTGTCGAGGGGGACAGTGACAAGCAGATCGGCCTGCTCCATGCTGCGCATCTCATTTGCGGCGATCATCACAGAAATCGACCGGCCGAGAACGCGAAAAGACGATGGCGTCTCCTTCGCTTCCATGGGCTGAGTTTCAAGATGGATAGCAAGAATCAGGTCCGCTCCCATCTGCTTTGCGACATCGACCGGAAGGTTGTCGAGAAGGCCGCCATCAGCAAAGATCTGACCGTCGGCATGCACGGGGGAGAAGATTCCCGGCAGCGACATGGTGGAGCGAAGGGCGGTCGACAGGGAACCGCTGCGAAACACATCGCTTGCTGGTCAGCAGATCGGTTGCCACGCACCAAAGGGAATCGGCATGTCATTGAAGGTCTGCATGGTCGAATAGGGCAACGCGACACGGTCGAGAATGAACTTGACCTCTTGCCCGGTATTAAAGCCTGCAGGGAATTGGAGTCCCTTCTTCAGCCCGAATTCGATCGAACCGGGGTACAGATAGTCATCTTCCTTACGCCGATAGGTAAGATTCTTGAACGGGATCTCTCCCCGGAGAACAACGTTCCACGGGATGGAAGAGACCAGCTCGCGAACTTCAGCCGGCGACCTCCCCGTCGCATAGACGCCGCCGACGAGGCCGCCCATGCTTGTTCCGGCCACATAGCTGACCGGAATGTGATGTTCTTCCAGCCAGGTGATGACGCCGATGTGGGCGAGACCGAGCGCACCCCCGCCTTCCAGAACCAGGCCGATCTTGGCACGCCGCGCGCGAACTGGGTTCTGCGACAGAACCCAAGACGACGAACCGATAAGAACGCAAGCTAGAGCCCATGAAGTAATAATGCGCTGAAGGAAGTTACCTAAATACATTTTCACTATCAATTGCTCCGTTATGGACGACATGCCAGGGCGCATAGACGCTAGCAGCAAGGGATGCGAGTCGCGGAGAGCTATAGCCCGAAGAAACAGTGCCATGGTTAAGGTGTGGCGAACGGATGCAGCTGCCAACTGGCATTTTGGACAGTTCGCCGGCCCCTCGCGCTCGCATAGCGGTAAGACCAGGGTCGAAATGCAAAGCATGACGAAGAACTTTAGTTGCGAAGGACGGAGCTCCAACCGTTCATGGCGCTCAGGGAACACAGACGAGGAACTCCGGCAAGCTGGCTGGTCTCATACGCTTTATCGAACTGGACAAATCCGGGACGGATCGCAAGTTTCAGCGCATAATGCTCGGTATCAAAACCCATGCGGAACCCGAACAGACCGTTGTACAGAGTTCCGCCGGCTCAATCCGAGGGAAGCGGGCTAGCGTTGGGCATACGGTTCAGGTCAACGTCGCGTCGAGCCAACTCATAAGCCTGTAAGACACTTCGACGCCTTCGCCGGTGGTTGTTGCCCTACCGTTCTGACAGGTCGGAGTGTTGACCGCGATGGACAGCGCTGCAGAGTGAGGCGAGAACTCGAAGCGCGGCGGGCTGGCTTCTTCCTCGATCTCTTCATCCGTCTTGGCAACGCGGGCGCCTGTAAAATATGGTGTTCCTCTGTTCTGCCAGTCCCGATACCAGGGCTTTTGTCCGCGCAGTACGTTCGCAACGAGTGTGCGGGCGTGAGCGCGGCGCGCAGGATTTTTCGGATAGCCGAGTCGATAAGCCGTGTCGCTGCGCTGATAGGGGTCCGCGATAAAGCGGTCCAGGGCATCCTCAGCGACGATCCAGAGGGTGCCGACGGTCGGCGTGATGGTGAAGTCGACCCATCCCGTATTGTTGGTGTAGGTGTTGACGCCCATCTTGAATTTGGTACAGGGTCTGCCGCAGTCAGGGCTACGAGGGTACGGCCATCCGCCTTCATTGCCGATTGCCGCTTCGCCCAGCGGACCGATCTCGGATTGCGTGCTGTAAACAGTAGCCCACAGCATGGCGATCCCGCGGCTCTTCCAGTACTCCCTGGAGCTGCTCATTTCCAGGAGACGCGCCTTCGGATCGTTCTGTATCTCGATGTAACCGGCTACCGCCCCCTATAGCGAATGCCCGACATAGTTGACGAGAAAATCGTCGCCGTCGTTCCAGCGGCGCATGTTGAATTGCTTCAACGATGCAGAGTAGTCATGCCAGAATGGCTTATTTCCAATCATGCTTCGAATCTGCGAGTCTGAGGCAATACGCCAGGAGTTCTCGACGACGTTGAACTCGAGAGATTGCACGAGCAGTCCCTTCCAGTGGTAGCCCTCTTCGCTGCCGTCGAGATCATCGGCAGCGCCCGCGAAACCAGCCACCGGCGTCGGCGCCAAGGGAAGGAGGTGAAGAAAATCAGTGTGAAATAATGGTGAAGGTTGCGGCGGCACGCCGGAAGTGTCCTGAGAGAGCAGAGGACACGTCGATACGAACCAAAAGAGAATCGCGCAGGAAAGTGTTGGGACTATTCGCCGAAATCCGGCCGAAAAGTTGGTTCGAACAGCCAACAACAGCAAACAGTCTCCTCAAGGTTTGAACCGGCGGACAGTAACCAGCAAGCTGATTCACTCACGGCCAAATAGGAATCAGTCAAAGTATCCGGCGAAACTCGTTGAAGCTGCTCGGATCCATCTCTGTATCTCAACCATAATGCGAGCTAGAGCAGTAGAGCAACTGTCGCTTGGGCCAGTTAAGGGGCGCAATAACTCACATTAAGTTAGAGCTAAATGCACTGTTTTTCGGTTTAGGGGCCGCTGCGGTGCTGCGTAGGATTTGTCGATCTCCGTCCATCGCTTAACGGGGACCCGAGCTGGCGATCATTTCACTATCGCTAACCTTTCATATCGTGGAGCCGAATACCCTTGAAGGCCTTCAGCCTCGCCATCTTCAGTTCGCTGCTCTGGATCGCGGTTTCGCTACTCAACCTTTGGGCCATTGCGGCCATCTACGTGGATTGCCGTATTGCCCAGCTGCGTCTTCCGCTGGCCATCCTCTATGTCGTTGCCGTCACCTTTCTTGTGATCAGGACTGGACGATGGAAACTCATCTCGGGTTTCGGCTGTTTTGCGTCGTGCTGCTGTGGTGGTTGAGCCTCAAACCCTCAGACGGCGGCGAATGGCGTCCGGACGTCGCTAGCAGAGCATGGGCAGAGACTGCCGGGGACAGCATTACGCTGCACAACATACGCAATTGCGACTATCGTTCCGAGACAGAGTACACCAATTGCTGGAGCGACCGCGTGTTCAAGCTCTCCGAGTTGCGGGCGGCCGACCTGTTCTTCGTAAACTGGGGGGTTCGTTGGATCGGCCATCCGATAGTGAGCTTCGACTTCGGCAACAATCAAATCTTGCATTCTCGATTGAGGCCCGATATCGTCCTGGACAGACATATTCGGCCATCCTGGGCTTCTTTCGGCAGTACGAGCTTATCTTCATCGCTGCCGATGAGCGGGACGTCATCCGACTGCGAACAAATTATCGGAAGGCTGAGGAAGTTTATATGTACCGGACAAATGTGCCGGCAGATGTCGCGCAAAAATTGTTCCTCTCCTACGTCACATATCTGAATAAGCTCCATGATCGTCCGGAGTGGTACAACGCCGTGACCAGGAACTGCACGACCACCCTCGACAGCCAAATGACAGCAGATCTTCCCAATCGCAAGCCATGGAGCTACCGGCTACTGGTCAATGGGAGCTTGGATGAACTGCTTTATGAGCGGGACAGGCTCGTCACAGACGGCCTGCCGTTTGCCGAACTGAAGCAACGCGAGCACATTAACCCTTTTGCGCATAGGGTCGGGGGCTCTCCTGACTATTCCTCTCTGATTCGTCTGGGACGCATCGGATTTTGAACTGCTCTTCACCTGCCTGGACAAGTCGTCTAGCACCGGGATAGAAATGCCGCTGGAAAACTAGGGTTGCAGGGTGTTCGACAAATTGATGAGATTCTGCGGCGGGACGAGGATTAAGCCGCTACGAGGGCTGTCGACGTCTGCGATGAAGACGAATGCGATCGATATGAGAAGCGGCAAAATCATCAGCAGGCTCTTCTTCACGTCGGAGCTTCGGTCACCATAGCCGATCATGAAGTTGCACCCGACCGCGAGGGCCATCATGAGGAGCCACCCTGCAGTGGGAATTCGATTCCACCAGGCAGCCTGGGCGTAGCCCTGGGAGTTCAGAACATCGTTCATCCCGCTGACCGCCAGGGCGATGATCGCGTTGGGCTGCGTCACCGCGGGAACTCGCACAGAGGACCATAGCTCCGCCTGGACTTGCGCCGTATCAGCGTCGATCTTTTGCAGCTCTGGCTTGTTGCGGGTTTGGTAGAACGCTATCCGGAGACCGACGTATCGCGCGAGCATCGCTCGTATGCGCTCCCCATCCGCCGGAGGCAGCAACTGGGTACGCACGAACTCGGTGCCAATGGCATTTGCCTCGCCCTCCTCCAGGATTCGACGCTGCTCGTAACGCTCGATTGCCATAGAAAAACTGAAACCGATGATGAGACTCAGCAACGTGAGGCTGGCCGTCAGCACAATCGCAAAATCTTCTCGCTCGTCCTCACGCAGAGGTACTCGCCGGCGTACCGCAATGCCGATCCGGGTCGAAAGCCAAAGAAGAAGCATCGAAACCGGAAACGATGCAAGCGGGTGATCGAGAATTCCTGTGTGACCCATTGCGAACCAACCTTAACAGAATTCCCCTGCGAGCCGCAGTAGCGCTTCCGGGTTGCCGCACGCCTAACCGGGCAGATGATGGCTTCCCGTGCGCGATGGTCGCTGTCGCCAACTGTCGATAGTGACAGGTGCGAGCCGCAACTAAGAAGTATAGGTTGATTACAGCCTCGGTTGACTCAGGAATACAACGAAGAACGTGAACCCTACTCCTAAATGCAGCGAAGTTCAGGGCCAAAAGCCTCCGCAGTTGAAATCAATGATCCATTCGGCAGGACGAGTGTGGATCCCGCTCTGCTTCCTCCTTCTTTTCGTAGACCATCTTCGAGCGCAATCGTCTCAGTTCTTACCCGAGGTGGACACCTATTTCACGCTGAACCCTCAAATGAGAGCGAGCTTCCAGGTGAAGCAGACCAGAGAGGGTGGTGACCCGAACCAGGCTGAGATCGGGCCCACGATCGACTTCTACTTGAAACCTTGGGTCAGGCTAAAAACGCGACGCTCTTCGATCTGAACGAAGCAAACAAACGTTCAATCGTAGTCTCTGCCGGATATCGCGTTCTGCCTAGTTCTAGTCAGCCGACCACACAACGGATGACGCTCGTGGCAACGACGAATGCTCCTGCGAGGTGGGGATACTTATCGCCGATCGAAACCGAGCGGACCTAGATTCGACGAACGGCGCTTTCGACTGGCGTTATCGCAATATGCTTTCGCTTGAGAGGTCCCTCACGGTGCGCTCTTACCACCCGAAGATCTACATTCGATCTGAGGAGTTCTAATCGCACCCATGATTCCAAACCGGAAGTTTGACAGAAGATCTATGGCGCTTACAAGACAAGACCGCACTCCCAGACGATCTTGCCAAGCTGACCCACTGTAATGCTGAAACGCTCCTCAAACTCTAGCCACTGAGAGCGGGAAATATCTGCGACGCTCGGTTCCTCGAAAGTCACGTTGCGACGCGAGCGAACCAAAATTCATTCGAACACCATTCTCGTCGTGACTATCGCGATATCAAGTGTCCGAGAATGCCGACTGTTCGCGAACTTGATTGAGCCAGGTTGTCGATGAATCATTGGCGATTATGCGTCAAGCCAGAATCCTAGCGGCTACGTGCGCGTTTCTCAGAAAAGAATATCCTGGCCCGAGCGTCTTGCGAGAAGCGCTCAGATCAGAGAGCTTCGCAAGAAAGTTGCGATCAAACCTGCAACTGTATCCGGCTGATCAAGCCAAGCCAGATGTCCGGCATCCGGCACTACCTCGGCACGACCATGGGGCATCAGTTGCGCCATCTCTTTCGCAAGCGATGGTGGTCCGAAGCTGTCCTTGTCACCCCAGATCAGCAGCGTTGGCATGGAAAGCTTCGGCAGCTCCGGCCGAAGGCTGTAGGTCAACGTGGATGGGCCGCTCGTGATGTGACAGTCCTCCAGCAGAGTGAGCCAGCTTTCTGTGGCGCCCGGGATCTCCGAAGCGGCCGTGCAGCAATCCAGATAGGCAGGAGAAAGGCGGTCTGGGTGTGCGACCAGAATCCTTTTGAAGCCTTCATACGTGGCGGAGTCGCCAGGCTTCATCACGGTGGAATACATCAGGCCGTTCAGACCACGCATCGCGAGCAGACGATTGGCTGGTGGGATCGTGGCGGAGCTTCCCGCCGGTTCTCCTACAGTAACCAGACGCTTCACCCGCTCCGGGTACGCCAGGGCGTATACCAGGGCGAAGTAGCCGCCCATCGAATTGCCAACGAGATTCGCGGTCTTGAGTCCGAGCGCATCCATCGTGGTCCGAACAAAGTTCACCGCGTGCTCTCGGAGTGGAACATCACGGTAATTGAACATGTCCGTCAGCCCACACCCAGGCCGGTCTGGCGCATAGATGTGGAATCCGGAACTGAGCCGGCTCAGAAGAGGCTCCCACTGCGCGGCAACGCCCTCGCCTCCATGAAGCAGCAATACGGCTTCCCCTTGTCCCCCGTCCAGCACCTGCACTCGTAATCTGGGTTCTGCAATCTGCACAAATCTGGAGTGCACTTTGTCGCCGTTTTCAGCCAAAAGCAAGTTCTGGGCCCGAAGAAATCTCTCTTCGGCATCCCGGTCGCGGGCAGGAAGATGCTGGTGAAGATTCCAGACAAAAGTAGCGAGCGAAGCTACGGCAACTCCTACCGTGCTACTGATCACCTGACGTCGCGTCCATTGAGCCATGGCCTACTCCTGAAGAGCTGAGGAGAGAGCATCGACAAGCAAAGGCAGCCTCATTTGTCGATCTCTCATGGATGAACTTTGCCATGAATGGGCGTCCCCTGTGCCATAACAAAACCTTGACAAGTAAACTCAGGAGGAGGGGATCCCATGCGAGTCGCCTTCGGGCAGTTCGTCGCCAACACCCAAGCTGAGCGCTTGTGGAAGAACGGCGTCGAGGTAAGGCTACGCGAGCAACCGCTCCAGGTTCTGTTTACGCTTCTGCGCAACCCTGGCGAGGTGGTGTCGCGCGACACGCTCCGCCAGAACCTCTGGGGCAACAGCACCTATGTAGACTTCGACAACGGATTGAACACGGCGATCAGCCGCTTACGAGAGATGTTGGAGGACGACTCGACCAATCCGCTATGGATTGAAACGGTCCCGAAGCGGGGATATCGGTTTATAGGCTCACTGCCGCGCCCTGCGGCGGTCGCGGCTTACCTCAAAGGACACCACGTCATTTCTCCACACAGTCCGGACTCCATGCGAAAGTCGCTAGCCTTCTTCAAAGAAGCGATGGTACTCGATCCGCTCTATCCGCTCGCTTACCATGGAGCCGCTCTGACCTGCATCCTGCGTTGCCTGCTGGATGATCTGAGTCCCCGAGAAGCGCTGCCAGCAGCAGACGATTATCTTCAGCAGGGATTACGTTGCCCACAGCGGGAGGCGATGGTATTCAACACGCTGGCCATGCTGCGGACATTTGAGCGACGTTGGGACGAAGCGGAGGAGGCAAGCGGGAAAGCTGTTGCGCTAGAGCCAGATAACCCGCATGTGCGCATGATCCGCGCGCAACTGTTGAGCTGTCGCGGTCGCCACGATGAGGCGATTCAGGAAGCCTCAATCGCAGTCGACCTCGATCCGGTGCATGCCCGCGCGCATATGCATCTGACAATGTGTTTGTACTACGCCCGGAAGTGGGAGGCATGCGTTCGCGCCGGCAGGGCGGGGCTGGAAGTATGCCCAGACCCATACATCGGCATCTACACCTCGCTGGCTCTTTTGGAACTCGACAGGCCCGCTGAAGCGTTCCAGCTCAACCTGCAGACCAAGCGTTCTGGAGATCTTCAAGCGGTCGAGTTGGCGTTCAACGCCTACATTGCGACTAGGGCCGGCGTCCAAGAAGAGGCTGTTTCTGTTTTGGCCTTTCTCAAGCAGAGCCGCGAGAATCGATATGTTCCAGCCATCACACTTTGCTGGCTTGAGCTTGCACTTGGGCACAACGATGCCGCGATGGATTGGCTGCTGATTGCAAGCCGGGATGCTGAACCTTATCTCGCCTGGGCTGACGTCGCTCCGATGTATGACTCTCTGCGACATAGTTCGGCGACGGCGATGTCAAGGCTGCAACCCTAGACTAGCCCGTCCGGGGAGCGCATCCACCTAGTGTCAATAAGTCGGCCAGTGTTCACTGACGTCCAGCCACTGCAGATGCTGACTGCCGTTAACAAGCCCATATACTCATCGACCCGTCCGTCCCCTATGCTGCGGGCAGGTTGACGTATACCGGCTAATCGGAAAAATGACGGTTGCCGGCGGGAAGGCCCAGATTTGCACTTCATTAGTACGCGCCTAATTGGAAGGTCGCGGAGGCGGGATTCCCGCCTCCATTCCGGTGTATCCCAAGAGGGAACACGCATTTCCGGCAGCTACTGTGAAGCTTTTCTTCTCAGTGCCTTGCTTTCCATACTCTTCGCGAAGAGTGGTGTCTCTTGTGCATTGTGCGCCGCCGAGGCAACGTCCTGGGCATGTTTTGCGACTTCGAATGGAATGCCGCTCCTGCCCAGATTTTCCCAATATTCGGGTGTCGTCTTGCCGATCACATGGTTGCTTAATTCGCAACGTTCAGCATCGATGGGTTTAACGCTGAGTTCCCAGACAACCCCTGACTTCGTCCGTCCGCCAGGCCCGATCACGTCAGAGGTCGACAGCAAGCGAACGTGATGCGGTTCTCCCACGTCTTCCACGTAGTGCTGGACCATGAGGTTGCCGCCGATTGTCTCGACGTTGAGCGACATGCGACGCCCATCGTCGCTCGTAGTAGAGCCGACCGCAATGTGAGCCGGGGAACAACGCTGATACTCGGCATCCGGAAGTGTGAACACCCAGTCTGCGATGTCAACGAACTCAATGGGTGCATGGATAATGGCGGTTGAAGTTGATTCGGTAATTATGGTGTCGCTCACGGTGACTCTCCTTCTCTTAGGTCGGTGATGAAAGTGGATTGAACGAAGAACCGACTCAGCCTGGAGATCTTGGCTGATTGGCCGTCCTCCTTATTTGGCCTGTTCCGTCCCGCGGACGGCTTGTTCGATCAGTGACGACACATCTTGCGGATGGGCCAGCAACGCAAGGTGCGAAGCAGGGATGGTCGTCATTTGGGCCCCGATCTTCTGCGCCATTGCTTTTTGCAATTCGACGGGAATGACCCGGTCTTTTGTCGTGATCAGTGTCCAGGAAGGCTTCGTCTTCCATGCCGCTTCCGTCACAGGAACAGCAAGCGCATTTGGGGCCGAAGTAGGAACTTGTGTGGCGAAGAGAATAGCCTTCTCCAAGGGCGACAATTCTTCCGCAAAATCTTCGTCGATCCCCTTCTGGGAAATTTTCGTGAAACCGACCTTATCGGCAACAATCTGCGAGCCGGCTGGCGATTCAGCCGGTGATGACTTCATCAGCGAGAGCGCGGATTCGCCCAGGTCCGGAGCGAAGGCGGAAATGTAGACCAAGCCTTTAACCTTAGAATCCGTTCCAGCTTGGGTGATAACAACTCCGCCGTAGGAGGCCAAGACGCCCGTGATGGGATCGAGCGCGGCCTTTGTCGCTGTATAAACGGTGGTAGTCTCTGACCTGAGAAGCGGCGCAGTCGAGCCGATGTTGATGACACTCGCTCCCTCCCCCAGGTACTTTGCGGCCGCCTTGATAACGAGTAGCGGGCCGAGAACATTGATGTCGAAGCTCTTGTGGAAAGCCTCCTGCGTAATTTCCTCGAGAGCCGCGAACTCATAAATTCCGGAGTTGTTCACCACAATGTCGAGGCGGCCGTAACTCTTAATTGCCGCGTCGATGAGGGCTTGAACGTCCGCTGTCTTCGACACGTCGCCGCGCACCGCCACCGCGTCTCCGCCACTGGCGGTGATTGAAACGACGACACCCTCCGCGGCTACTTTGCTTGCAGAGTAATTTTCGACGACCGATGCGCCAGCGGCCGCCAGAGCCTTTGCTATGCCCGCTCCGATACCTTTGGATCCACCCGTCACGACTGCAACCTTGCCTTCAAGTTTGTTCACGGTCATACCTCTCTTCTCGCGCTTCGTTGAGTTTCTTCCGCACATGTTCGTCCAACAGACAAGGCCGCACCCCGAGTCGAACTCCGGCAAACAGCTACTGCGTGACGTTCAGGTTATGCCAATTCCGTGACGTTATTGATTCGCGGTCCTGGCTTGGAAGCGTCGATGTCACAGGCATCCGACGATTCGCGGTGGATCAGCGGAGAGTTGATTATCGTCGCGGGCGGCGAGTAGCCCCTAAGGCGGAAGAAAGGGTATCGTTGGGCAAAGACGTATTCATCGTCGGAGGCGGCAACTCGGCGGGACAGGCAGCCATTTTTTTTCTTGTGGTGATCGTTATTTCGGTAAAAAGGGTTCCCGAATCGCGCAATCCCCGGGCGACTAAACCCGATTTGATTGGCGCGTGCCTCGCAGCCGACCGGGTTAGCCCTGTGTACTTTCGCTTTGATCGAAAGCGCGCACCACTTGGCCGAACTTCTTGTCGACGAGCGGAACATTTAAGGAAAGAGATCCATCGCCAGGATGCATTTTGAACCAGCCAGCCCCCAAGCAAGGGACCGATCATCGCCGAAATGGCGGTCGTTCCAGACCAAATCCCAATAGCTCGTCCTCGCATTGTCTCGGGAAAGGACGCGCCGATCAGCGCCAAACTGCCTGGGACAAGAAGCGCTCCGCCGATGCCCTGGATCGCCCGACTCACGATGATGAGATTGAAAGTCTGGGCGAATCCGCATGAGATCGAAGACGCTCCGAACAGAAACACTCCGATCAATCGCGTTGTGCAATTTCTCGCGGAGTATCTCGGCAGGGGGTAAAACGGTGAGATATTTCGCAACATGAATTCCCGCCGCCCCCGAGTCGAAGCAGCTCAATCTACTCTGGCTGCCTTCGAAGCCCGTGGAGTCCCGACATTTGATTCCCTTGTGACCGAGCGCAGAGAGGATTCCGGCAAGGATTCCGTTGGGGTACTCTCCGATGAACCTTCCGCTGAGTGGACCCGCACCGGCGGAGCCACATGAATTTAGCACCCAAACTCGCGAAGTGATCGCATTTCGGCAGGCCGTTACGGATTGTGATCTCGGAGATAGATTCCTTCGCAGTCTGTTCCTTGGCTCGCCCAAGGTCTGTGTCCTGAACATTTCCCGCGACTTAAAATCCACAACACCCTCAGTTTCGGGCTGGTCATCACCCGATGGCACGATCCACAGCTACTCTAATTTTCCGACCAGTCTCCCCGCTGGTCGATTTCATTTGCTGCTTCGATCACCAGAACGCGGTCATGTCCGGCTCCGGACAGCGCTGCTCGATTCCGGACGAGACAGGCGTTTGCACACCATTAGCCGAGGCTCTAACGATCAAAAAACAAGTGGAATCTAGACTCTGCGAATTGGCCATCGTCGTGCAATTAGCATACATCGTCAACCTTGAACTTCTCCCGACCAAAGAAGACATCGATCACCGCACCTGGAAGGAACCGCCCGATGAATGTGAAACGCTTTACCGCATTATTGATGATGGCCGCTTGGTTGGCTCCGATATCACAGGCTCAGAAGAGTTTTTGGGACACTGGGGAAGCCTATTTAAGTCAAAGTTCCCCATCCGAAATCCCGAAGGCATTCGCGCCGGGACTTCTGGCCGACCCCGGCATGTTCGTGATGGGGCGCATCGCATTTTCGCCTGACGGGAAAGAGTTCTATTTCGCCCAGAACGACTCGTGGCAGAGTGGCGACCATGCCAGTATGAAAATGGTTCGATATGCGAATCATCGGTGGGGCAAACCGGTCACGCTCAACCAGCGCTTTCTTTCGCCAACTTTCTCTCCCGATGGAAAAACGCTATACATGAGGCGAGTGATCAAGGGAGGCAGCATGAACAATGTCTGGCAATCGCAAAGGGCGGGAGACAGTTGGAGTGCTCCCAAGCCTTTCCTTGAAGAGACGTATGGGATATACGACTTCATGCCGACACCGAGCGGCAATGCATACGTTGGCAGCGACCCCAGCCCCGACGACGCGGAGAGCGGTATTACTTACGCCTACAGCCTTCTGACCATCTCGAGTGGATCTCCAACCGTCAAGAGTTTGGGACGCCCTCTTAACGAGCCAGGATTCAATGGTGACCTCTACATAGCGCCTGATGAGTCTTACATGATCGTCAGCGCCAAGGAAACCAAAACGTACGAGTCCGAGCTCTATATCTCCTTTCGAAAACCAGATTCCACATGGACAGTGCCCGTCAGCCTGGGGCCGGAGATAAATGATGGCCTTGCTCATCGCTGGGGACAATACGTTACGCCCGATGGCAAATACCTCTTCTATAGCCATGGGACGCGTGAAAAGGACTGTGCAATTTACTGGGTCCGCTTCGACGACCTGTTGAAGTCCCTCAGGACAAAAGAACTTTGATTGGGGCTAGGTCTACTCCTATAGGCAGTCGAAAAGGAAAATACTTGCCTCCCGATAGGAGTTCACGTGCCCACTTCTTAATCCGATCTGTCGCAAGGCACAAAATTCACGGGCATGAAGCGGCAAGTGTCCGATTTGTCGACTATCCGGCAACTTGCCTTGACCTCATCGCCGCTCGTCAGGGCTGCAAAAAATCCGACGCCGACGTCAATTGCACTTTGCAGATCCTGCACTGGCCTCTGATAAGTCTTTGTCAAATGAATTGTTGCGAGATGGTGAGGCGAAGCGGACGACTTGGAACCGTCAACCTTTTGCGTCTAGTAAAGTTCCTTCATGCCGACAGGTGTACCCTGGCTGTCGATAACAGCCCGCAAAGGCTGATCTCGTTGAATTTCGCTTGTCTTCGCCGGAGAAAGCGGTGAATCTTAGAGAACAATCCAGGGGTTGAAATGGCCAAGCTCTCCAGACGTGACTTTACAACGATGTGCAGTGGTGCTCTGACCGCAGGCACTTTCCTGGCTGGTTGGCCATCTTTGCTTGCGGCATTGCCCCCCACGCCCGAGGCGACGGACGATGAGCTTACCAGTCTGACCTTACTCGAAGCATCCGTCCGTATCCACAATCGGTCGGTGAATTCCGTACAGTTGACCAAGGCTCTGTTGAAGCGCATCGGGGTCTACGATTCGAAGCTGAACGCGTACATCACAGTCATGTCGACTCAGGCGCTCAAGCAGGCGGCGCAGCTTGACGAAGAGGCTGAGGCTGGCAGATTTCGCAGCCCGCTGCACGGTATCCCGGTTGCGCTGAAAGATAACATCGACACTGCCGGCACGCGCACCACAGCCGCGAGCCCCATGTTCAAGACACGTGTACCAACCGAGGACGCGGAGGTGGTAAGAAGGCTCACGGCATCGGGGGCCGTCATCCTGGGGAAGCTAAACCTTCATGAGTTCGCGCTCGGCTGCACAGGCGATGTTTCATATTTTGGTCCTACACGCAACCCCTGGAACCTGCAGCTTGTCACGGGTGGAAGCTCGGGCGGCTCAGGCGCCGCAGTGGCGGCGGACCTTTGTTACGGCGCGCTGGGCACGGATACCGGAGGAAGCATTCGAGTGCCGTCGTCGTGGTGCGGCATTGTGGGCATCAAGCCGACCGCCGGGCTGGTGTCGATCCGCGGCATCGTTCCCTGCCTGGCATCGCTTGACCACTGCGGACCGATGGGCCGTACGGTTGAAGATGTGGCTTTGATGCTGACGCAGCTCGCTGGCTACGATGCTGATGACATCTTCAGCGTCGAGCATCCACCACAGGACTACTTCAAGCTGATGAAGCAGCCGGTCTCAAGTTTTAGGCTCGGCGCCCCGGTGGAGTTCTATGACCACCTCGAGCCTGAGGTGGCGGAGGTTGTCAGCGCGGCGATCGCCGTCCTGACACGCCTCACGCGGGGCGTTACCTCACACGCCACGCTGCCCACAATTCCAGAAGGGGAAAACTTCTTCAACGCCCTCGGCGATACAGCCGCCTACCACGAGCCGCTGATCAAGGAATCCGGCATGGACTATATGCCGCCCACTATCAAAGATATGCAAGAGATCATGACGCCGGCGACAGCAGCTGATAGCTCCCGATCTCACAATACTCTTGTCATGATCCGCCGGAAGATCGACGCTGCCTTCAACGACGTCGATCTGGTGGTGGTTCCTACAACGACCAGCCTTCCAAAGCCCATCAAGGACGCTCTGAAGACGGAGATGAGCGACCGTAAGCCGACGAAGGCGTATGACTTCTTTGACCCAACTTCGGGCTGCAGCAACACCGCGCCATTCGACGTCTACGGCATTCCGGCACTTACGCTGCCGTGCGGCTTCTCGAAGAGTGGCCTCCCGGTTGGTTTGATGATCGCGGGCCCTCACTTCTCCGAAGGGAAAGTGCTGGCTCTCGCTTACGCCTTCCAGCAAGCAACTGATTGGCACACACGTAAGCCAAACCTCACTCCGGCAATGGCAGTGCCGACGCTTGTTGAGGACGAGGTGCAGGAGCCGAAAAAGTCCTGAGCACGCTTCGTCAGCCTCAGGAAAGCTGGACAACCGCCCTTTTTAGGCGCAGCGTCTCGGGCAGGCTGAGCCAGATCGCACCCGCGGCGCAGAACGCCAGGCTGGACGAAAGCATGCTGAGCCGCAAGCCGAAGGTTCCGGCCATCGCGCCTGTAATCAAGGGAGCAAAGAAGCTGATTAACCGTCCCCAGTTGAAGATGGAGGCCGCGGTCGAGCGCAGCCTTTCGGGATAGAGTTCGGCCAGCCATGGTCCCCAAACCACGCTTGCGGAGAGGCAGAATCCGTAGAGAGAGCCGATCGCTATGAGCACGCGAGGCTCGGCCGGCACGCGGAGGAACACTGCAATCGCTGCGGCTGCTACGAAGAAACCGACAGCACTGGCGCGCCGGCCAAAGCGATCCCCAATCCATCCCCAGAAGAAACATCCCAGCAGGTTTCCGGCGAACTGCCCGGAGACGAGCTGGCCGATTACTGGCGATGCAAGGTGACGGTCATCCTTCAGGTAAATTGTGAGCCAGCCGCTGAACGCCTGGTAGGCGAAGAAGTTGAGTCCCGTGAGTGAGGCCAGCAGGAGCGTCTGCCGCCGCAGGGAGGGAGCAAAGAGTTCTCCCATCGGCAGACGATGCCTGCCAAGTGCAGCAGCTTGGCCCCCCCCCCGCCGGGACGAATGCAAAGGCGAAGAACGCCAACAGGATCGGTGGAACGCCGCCGAGCCAAAGCAGCAGTCGCCAGCCGTGTCCAGCCAGGTGCCCAAAGGCGTAGCCCTGCGTGATGATTGCTGCGCTGAAGACTGCGCTGACCATGCTTGCGAGCCGACCGCGCACGCCGGGCTCGAACAGACCTACGTAGATCCCGACTACGACGGGAAAGCTGCCGCCCAGGAAGATGCCCAGCAGAAAACGCTGGAGCAGAAGCCCTGCGTAGCTGGAGACGAAGACGCCCGCCAGCAACAGGCTGCCGTAGCCCAGCATCACGGCCATCAGCATGTTCCTGCGTCCAAGCCGGTCGGCAAGCTGGCCAATGAGCATGGCGCCGGCGAGAGCGCCCGCTCCCTGTGCCGAGTAGGCAGATCCAGCCTGGGTGAGGGTCAATCTGAGGCTTTCGCGGAGATACGGCCGGAGTACGTCTACCGTATTCCAGGCCCAGCTGTAGAAGAACTCTGCTGTCAGCAAAAACCCGAAGGCACACGCACGACGTGCGAAGCTGAGCTGCAACCCCGAAGGGGCATTGAGGTCCTCGGCAACCCCGGGCGGCAAGACTACGCCACCTGCTGGAGCGCAGCGAGCTTAATCTGTACGAGCATGGAGAGCTCGTCGTACAGTACCCACTCTTCGACGATCTTATCTTCCCGAAGGTGCAAATGCGTTATTCCCATGACGACCAGTTTATGTCCCGTCGGTGCACCGAGCGCGCCGGAGCTATAACCGAGATGATGTCCTTCCAAAATCCAGCGAATGGCGATCTTTTCGCCGCCTTCTTCGCTCATATTCGAACAGATATGCTGCGGAACAAAGGCGCAATCGGGCATCAGCGCGACCAGACTCATCGTCTGCTGCAGCACGGCGGCTATGCCATTAAGGTCACGCATCAGCGGTCCGTGCCACAGGCAGTTGGAGGCATAAATCTCGCGGATCTTGCCAAACATACGCTTGTTATAGATGTGGTGCAGCCAGCCAAGCACCCGTTCTTCACTTTCGGTGTGCGCGAGGGTCAGATCGGGGCCTGTCTCCGGTGGGTACTGGCCGAGCAGACGACGATTCTCTGCGGTCTCGACGACAGCTTCGCCGCGTCCGAACTTCTGGCTTGCCAGCGTGGCGGCATACTCTTGCGGATCGATGCGAAGCTGCCGGAGAAACGCCATGTTGTCGCGGACGACCCACTCACGATAGATCCTGTTGTTGAGGATCATGCAATCCACCAGCGTACGCGTTACATAGGGGCGGCCTGTGGGTCTGCCCAGCGACCCATATTCCGTATGGCGGCCGGTGCCGTGCGTCATGTGAGAGGTGTAGAAGCCATCGACATCGTTGCCTCGCCAGATAACACCGATCGCCATGCCGCGCCGGTCAGGGAACTCGACGATGCGCTGGACAGTTTCACGGACAACGGACTCACGATCGTACATGGTGCCGAGCACCCCATACAGCACGCAGTTGTGCGTGTAATGCGTATAGATGAGGCCGACATCCCGCTCATCCCAGATCTTGTGGGTGCAGCGAACGATGTAGTCGACGATGTCGGTGTAGCACTCATCGAAACCGCGCAGGCTCTGCACGCGGGGTCGATTCGTGGGCACAAGCTCGGTGAAGTCGCGGCGTTCCACCTGCAGCACAGCGGCATCTCCTGTCTCAGCCTCTGGCTGCGTCGCCTGCGAGGATTCCGGCCGGTTTACCTTCAGTAGTCTGCTATGTTCTTTGCTCACAGCTCTCCTCGCTCGACCTTGTTACGCGTGCCTGCGATTGCAGCGGATCGCCGCCGCACGCCGATGCCCTTCAAGCCCTTCACTTGCACTCTGACGGGTAGCTGCGGGCGCTAAGAGGTCGATAGCGCTATCCTCCAGCCACTGATGGGTGGCAATCTTTACGTAGGAACCCACCCAAAGCCCGCCTGTGTAGCGTCCGGCGCCAAGCGTCGGGAGTGTGTGATTGGTGCCGACGCACTTGTCGGAGTAAACGACGCTCGCGTTTTCGCCGATGAAGAGCAAGCCGTAGTTGCGGAGCTTCGCCGCAGTTGCATGAGGGTCTGCCGTGTGTACTTCGAGATGCTCCGCCGCCACGTGGTCCGAGTAGCGGAGCATCGCAGCTTCGTCGGCGCAGAGTACAACCTCACCGTAGTTGGCCCAGCTTTCACCGGCGGTCACGGCGGTTGACAGCGAGCTTAACTGCCGGGTGACTTCGCGAACAGTTTCCTCTGCCAGGCGCCGGTCTGTCGTGATCAGGCCGACGCGCGTGCGGACATCATGCTCAGCCTGCGCGAGAAGATCGGTCGCGATCAATTCGGGGTCTCCTGTGGCATCGGCTACAACAAAGATTTCGGAGGGTCCGGCTAACTGGTCGATGCCTACCGCGCCGAAGACCTGTCGTTTTGCTTCATTGACGAACGCGTTTCCGGGTCCAACGATCTTTTGCACCTGCTGTACGCTCTCTGTCCCGAAGGCCATGGCCGCGATCGCCTGAGCGCCACCGATGCGAAAGATGCGGTCAGCGCCCGACAGATGGCAGCCGGCGATCATAGCCGGATGGGCATTGGGGGGAAGGCACGCGACCACCTGGCCGCAACCCGCGACCTTACCAGGAACAATGGTCATGATGGGTGCGGAGAGTAGTGGATAACGCCCACCGGGGACGTACGCGCCGACGCGCTCGATGGGTATGACGCGATGCCCGAGATGCAGCCCGGGCAGGGTCTCCACTTCTAGCGGAAGTATCGTCGCAAACTGTGCTTTGGCGAAGCGACGGACATTGTCGATTGCGAACTCGGTATCAGCGCGTGTCTGCGGGTCCATCTGGGCAACAGCGGCCTCGCGGTCGGCCTGCGAAACCTCAAACTGCTCGAGGCCGATCTTGTCGTAGCGTAGTGAAAGCTCGCGAACGGCCCGATCTCCCTGATCCCGCACCGACCTGAGAATCGTTGTGACCAGGTCTGCGATGTCGCCGGTATCGGTCGACGCGCTCCGCTTCGGCGCCTTGACATATTGCACTCTCCCGGCGAAACCCTCAGGAGCAATCTCATTTTGATTGTGCATCTCGAGTCAACCTTTTTTCTCGCCAGAGAACAAATTCCGCCATCGAAGATCGCTTCGTCCTAATTGCATACGCTCTTACTCTCGCACGCGGGATAGCACCGGGAAAGCGAAAAAGTGCGAAATGCAGGGGGAGTGCGACGACGGCTCCAGGGCAAACTCCTGGAATCACACCTCATTGACCATGGCCGGTGACGGTGTTACACCAACAGCAGGTGCTTCCGCCATCTCCGATCACTCGGTCCCCGGCTTTCCAGCCTTCAGGGCACCCTCACTACGGAGCACCCGAGGCTCTTGTTCTTCCGGAGGCTTTTCATGCGGGACACATCAGCGGACGTTGAGGCACCGAAGCCTCTGCCTGAATGGAGCACGGAGCGCCTCGACTCCTGGAAGGAGATCGCGTCGTTTTTCCGGCGCGAGGTCCGCACGGTTCAACTCTGGGAGAAGAGTGAAGGGCTACCCATCAGGCGTCTTCATCATAGGAAATTAGGCAGCGTTTATGCGTATCGGCGCGAGTTGGAGAATTGGTGGGCTAAGCGTTCCGCCAACCGAACAGGTCTTGCTCCGCGGGTTGAGGATGCTCTTTCAGAAGGTAACCTAGAGTCTCCGCCTGTTCCGCCAGCACCGAGCATGGGGCGCGTTCTTCTCTTTCCATTCGAGGTGGCAGATTTCCGGCAAAACCTCGTCCGTGCGAAGCAAATCATCCAGGCATTTACCGACTGCCTGCAGGATGAATTACTCCTGGAGTTGCGCCGCGTGCCGTGCGAACCGGTTCGTCTGGCTACCCGCAGCTTGCCGGCTCATGGGCCATTCACCGCAACATTTTTCCGAAATACCGCGCGTGAGTTTGGCGCGGAGTTCTACCTGACCGGCACCCTACGTTCTGTGGAAAGGCAGGTGCGCGTCTATCTGCAGCTGATGCGAAGTCAGGACGCCTCGTGCCTCTGGGCCGACCGCTTCGATATGAACCTTGAGCAAGAGTTCCAAGCTCATTCCAAGCTTGCGCAGAAAATCGTCAGGAGCCTGCACGAGCACATGGTTCCAAGCGCCATCCTCAAAGACCATCAGCACAGCGAGGACCGTGGCCCGGCCTACCATGCCTACAGACTGGGACTGCACTTCTGGAAGCAGCGGACCAGAACGGACCTGCTTAAGGCCGCCTCCTACTACCGGGAGGCGCTCCTGCTTGATCCGAAGTGCGTGGATGCCTATGCAGGTCTTGCCGACACGTACGTCTCCCTTTCATATAACCACCAGATGCCGGCGCGGCAGGCGATGGAAGCTGCGAAGCGTGCGGTAGACGCAGGAAGGGCACTCGCTCCTGGCTCGCTGAACGTACGAAATGCAGAGATCAACTTTCGGACGAACTGTGCGTGGGAGTGGGCCGCTGCGGAGCGGCTCTGTGAGGAGATCGTAGACTCGGGCTGCGTTGACTCCCGTACATTCCAGCTCTATGCCAGTCTCATGATCAATCTCGGGCGACATGACGAAGCTATCCGGCTCTCCTTGCATGCACACCGGCTCGATCCATTCTCCGACATTGTCAACTCACAGGTCTCTTTCTCCTACTTCTATGCGGGCGACTACGCCAACGCCCTTTCCTTCATCGCCCGCACCATCGAGCTGAGGCCACGCTTCACCGCCGGCCACGCATTGCTTGGAAGAACGCAGGCGGAACGCGGGAATTGGCAAGAGGCAATCCATGCCTTTGAGCGTGGGCTTAGTCTCTCCACTCGCTCTCTATTGTTGAAGGCACTGGTGGCTTACGGTCACGCTGGGTTGGGCAACTCGGAGAGAGCGAACGAGATTTTGCGGGAGATTGAAGCATATGTAGGTGACGAGTGCTTTCCTGCTTACGATGTGTCAGCCGTTCACGCGAAATTGCGTCAGGAAAAGGAAGCCCTCGAGAACATCTTGAAGGCTTATGACATGCATGACATGAAGTTGACGTACCTTCAGTATGATCCGCGATTCAACACTCTTCGTTCGCTTCCAGAGCTACGCAAGATCACAGCCTCGATCTTTCCCGGTTCGATAGAGCATTCTTGATCGTGAGCTCCCGTTTTCACAGCATGCGCAGGCGAACCTCGCCACCGCTTGTCGAATCGGTCAAGCTGCAGATTAGCGGTACTTAGGCTGCACAGCCAACTCGCACCTGATCAGTGCGAAATTTGGAGTGGGGTCTTGAGAGATTTCGCGCATCTTGCCTGATCCTTTGCTGGCCTTTAGCGAAGGACGTCCGAGATCATCCCGAGAGAGAACATCCGGATGCGGTCGGGGTCTCAGCCGAAAAACCGGACCAGTTTTCCCGCCACTTAGCAAGATCGAACCATGCGGAGAGGCGAAGAGGAAGTTGATTTGTTGTAAGTAGACCGCTGTTCGGAGTGCCATAGAAAAACGTCTTGCCCCAATCCCAGGTGGCATGAAACCTATCGCCCACAACAGAGAGCGGGTGTACCAAATACTAAGACAGAAGACGAGGCCGATGGTTGTCGCAGAGAAGATACCCACCGGGGATTCACCTGGGTTGTTCCGGCGCATTGCTCCAAACGCGCATGAGAGCAAGAGTGCCGCCCACCAGAAACCTATGCCGCGTTCCAACGTCCACTGAGGATAACCACGCAGCAACATCTCCTCGAAGATTCGAATAAGCAACATGCTGATGAACCACTCCAGGCCATATTCAAGGGTGTGCCTCAAGGTTGCGGGTTCTACTTCAAGTGTAAGGTGATGGGTCAAATACAGAATTCCTACCAATAGCGTGATGAGACAATTCCCAGAAGGAGCCCTTTGCAAATAAGCTCACACTGCCCAGACCCTTGAGGCCATAGTGAGTGATGCGGCGCCGTTCCAGCAAGCCGCAGATTGACGTCGCTATGGCAACAATGATGAGAGATGCCCCGCTAATTAAACCTGCTTTCAACGGAGCCATCGCGGTTGAAACTTCACCTTCGAGAATGTGAGGGAAAAGCCAACTCAAAGTCTGATCGATCCACGCTTCTGCCATTTGTCGCACCCTGACCTTGCCGCTCTCTGTGAGTGCGTAGTATTTCCGAGGATGCCCTGCTTCTGCTTCGACCCATTCCGACGTGAGCAGACCCTCCGTCTTCAATCGGCTCAGGATCGGGTAGATGGTTCCCTCGGCCAGGACCAGTTGGGAGCTGTTTTCAAGGTAGCGAATGATCTCCAGCCCATAAAGCCGCTTTACCCACAGCGCCGCCAGAATTGCCATCTCCAGCGCACCCTTGCGGAGCTGGGCCTCCCAGCGATTGGATATTTCCGTTCTTGTCGCTTCTGCTTTCTTGTTTGCCATATACATTGCATAACAAGGTATCGTGTCACGGTATGGTCTTGTCAAGTTTATTTTCTCCAACCTGCGCCGGAATCACAGGCAGATCTTGCGCCCGCGCAATGCTCCCAACCTCCGGGACAGGACGCTCACTCTTGTAGTAGTGTGTGGGCACTTCTGAGAACAATCCCTAGTGACGAGGGCTGGCAATTTCGCTTTGGGAAGGACCTGACTGGCCGTTGGGACCGCTGTAAGCCTGAGACCGCCTATGCGGGAGCTGTGGAAGACGGATCAACAGAAGTGCGCTTATCGAGACCAACCATGACCGGGACGGTTGTGTGAAGCTCGAAAGCATCTCAGCCTTGATCCTTAGCCGCAGAGAAGAGCGGTTCACAATACTTGATCAAGCTTTTTATCCCACCAAGCAAAGGAAAACCTAGTCGCTGCTCTTGACATATAAGTCAATCATTATATAAGTTAGTATTCATGGATAATTCTGGAGGTCTGAATCAGGTCTTCGGTGCCTTGGCCGATCCGACAAGGAGGGCCATTCTTGCGCACCTCGCAAAGGGCGAGGCAAGCGTGATGGAGCTGGCCGGCCCATTTGCGTTGACCCAGCCAGCAATCTCCCAGCACCTGAAGGTATTGGAAGAGGCAGGTCTAGTGGCAAGCCGCATTGATGGCGCTAGGCGACCTCGCCGTCTCGCAAAGCCTGGCATTGAGGCGATGGACCAGTGGCTCGGCCAGTTGCGCAAGGCCGTGGAAGCGAACTACGAACGGCTCGATACGGTTCTGGCAGGCATGACCAAAGCGAAAAGCAAAGGGAGGAAGAAAGTTGAAAAAGCTAACACTTGAAACTGAGGGCGGCACGCACATTGTGGTGACGAGGAGTTTCGCGGCGTCACCTGAAGCCGTCTACCGTGCCCACACCGAACCTAAACTCATTCAGAAATGGTTGCTCGGGCCAGAGGGCTGGACAATGCCTGTTTGCATAAATGACGCCAGACCCGGTGGCAGCTTCCGCTACGAGTGGATCAATGGAAGTGGATCCGGCTTTTCCATCACCGGAGATTATCTGGATCTTCAGCCCTACAGCAGGATCCTGCATGTAGAGAGAATGCACATGCCAGATCCCACCCCTGACAACCAGATCGAGACGACCTTCGTCGCCGAGAATGGCGGAACCCTGGTGCGGGTCCGAATGACACTGCCTGATTCCGCCACGCGCGACTACATGCTTTCTACCGGTATGGCAGATGGGATGGAAACGAGCTATCAGCGCTTGGAGGGATTGTTCTAGGCGCGTCGTCTTAGGAATTGACGTTTGAAGCACACGTGTCACGCAGCTGAAAACCCGCCAATCTTGTTGCACGAAGACCTCGGTCGAAAACCCGTTTGGCTGTTCCAATACAACTCAAGGAGATCAAAATCATGTCTATGAGAAAAGCAGCCGCATCGACGATTACACCCTTTCTCTGGTTCAACGGAAACGCCGAGGAAGCGGTCGACTTTTATTCAGACGTCTTCCCGGATTCCAAGAAGTCAGTCGGCGCCGAGGGTCCCGGCGGCAAGCCAATTACGATGAGCTTCGAACTTCTGGGGCTATCCTTTATCGCATTGAACGGCGATCGCGACTATCACTTCAACAACTCCATTTCCTTTATGGTGACGTGCCGGGATCAGGCCGAGATCGACCATTATTGGACGAAGCTGACCGAAGGTGGTGGCAAAGAGGGCCATTGCGGATGGCTCACCGACCGGTTCGGCCTTGCATGGCAAGTTGTGCCGCGCGGCCTTGGCGAGATGCTGCGAACTCCCGGTGCCATGGCAGCCCTGCGCACAATGAAGAAGTTGAACATCTCTGTACTGGAGGCGGCATCCTAGGACGCTGTAGATCACGTGCGGTTTACAGCCAACTAAGCCAACTCCTCATAAGTCGGCTTGCCGGAAGTGATCGTCGGTGACGACAAGCGCGTTTGAACTAAGCCGCTGGCGCGGCGGATGCTGCAGTGTTGGCGGTGTGGGCGGTAGTTGGGTTTCGCGTGTGGGTCACCGTGTGGGTCACAAGGAGGATTCCCCTGTGACCCATCTTCGCCAGTTGATGCTCGACGAACTTCAGCGCCGTAACTACTCTCCGAACACCGTGCGGTCTTACGTCCACGCGATTGAGGACTTCGCCAGATATTTCCACCGTTCTCCCGAGCAGCTTGGACCGGACCATATCCGGGAGTACCAGGGTCCATCTGTTTCGCGATCGCAAGCTGTCGCCGAGGACCATCGAAGGACGGACGGCAGCTCTGCGGTTCCTGTTCGTCAAGACGCTGCGCCGGCCCTATCTGCCAGATGCGATCCCGTTCCCGAAGCAGCACAAGCGTCTGCCGACCGTGCTCAGCCAGCAAGAAGTGTCCCGGCTGATCGACTCGACTGGCAACCTGATGCATCGTGCGATGGTGATGACGCTCTATGCAACCGGCATGCGCCGGGCCGAGTTGTGCCGTCTGAAGATCGCCGACATCGACAGCGGGCGGATGGTGCTGCACATCCAGCAAGGCAAGGGTGGACGCGACCGGGATGTTCCATTGAGTCCGACTGAGCCGGCTCTTTCGCGGTAAGTTCACCGCGGAACTCAAGCAGCTTCTACTCCAGGACAAGCTGCAGTTCCATGGTTCGCTCAAGGAACTCGCAGCGCCGGAGCGCTTCCATCGTTTCCTGCAGCAGCTCTTCTCGAAGGACTGGGTCGTCTACGCCAAGCCACCGTTCGGTGGAGCCGAACACTTCCTCAACTACCTGGCCCGCTATACCCACCGCGTGGCGATCTCCAACCATCGCCTGGTCAGCTTCAAGGATGACCCCGTCTCCTTCCGCTGGAGGATTACGCCGCTGGCAGCAAGCAGAAGATCATGACCGTTTCAGCCGACGAGTTCCTGCGGCGATTCCTCATCCACGTTCTGCCCCAAGGGCCTGGTTCGCATCCGTCACTTCGGCATTTTCGCCAACCGTAAACGGTCCGCATCGTTGCTGCGTTGCCGCTTCCCGCTCAAGGCCGCTGCCGCCACCACAACAGCCCCCTCCTGCAGCTCAGATCAAGTGTCCGCTCTGCTCAGAGCCCATGCTCCTCGCCGAACGGATCACCAGTCGTCAACTCCTCTCTGCAACGACCAGGACCCGCTTCGATAGCTCCTCACCTGCCATGACTGAGCCCACTCTCAACCCGGTCGCCCTCAGCCGTGCTCATAAACGCAACGCATCGTCGCGCTTGCCTGTACCGCAAACAGCTTCATAACTATCCCGCTTCAGGTGACGAACCGAAGCTTCCTACCATCACGTCTCAACCTCCACCGCCTTCGACACCTTGCCAAGCCCAGGAAATGACGCTGTCCGAGACGGAATCGCCCATTCCAATCCCATAGGCCCTCACCGCATCCGCCGCGCCAGCGGCTCCCTTCAAACCGCACTATCAAAACTGCCCCGACGGACCGCATTGCAGCTCCCGGCTTCGCGCAGGGGCCGCCCTGATAGGGTCCTAACGTCTCTCGTTACTTGAATGGGCCTGCGATCGCAGGGGCTGAAAAGCGAACGTTTAGTGTGATTTGAACGAAGTGTCTGCGCGGAGATGACGGTTCTTCCAGGGGAGCAGCCCCAGAATCTTCTGAACGCCCTGCCGAAGGCGCTCTCCGTGTAGTAGCCGAGTGACGAAGAGATCGCAGAAACCGAGTCGTCCGAAATCCTCAAG
Source organism: Acidisarcina sp. (assembly GCA_965199205.1). Lineage (GTDB taxonomy): Bacteria > Acidobacteriota > Terriglobia > Terriglobales > Acidobacteriaceae > Acidisarcina. Next base: position 4,199,999 of record OZ240688.1, on the reverse strand, counting down.
CGATCGCCCACCAGCAACATCCGTCAACGTGTTAGATACTCCATCGAGGTCATTCCCACTCGCTTCTTGAAGCGCTGGGCAAAGATCGTGCGCGACATGCCAACGCGATCGGCGAGCCCCTGCAGCGTCCACTTCTGCCCCGGTACGCTGTGCATCCACGTGATCGCCGCCCGCACAGGCGGGTCGGCAAGCGCGAAAAGCCAACCAACGCCTCTCGTCGCTCCTTCTTGCAAATGCAGCCTTAGGGCCTGAAGCAGAATCATGTACGCCAGTTGTTGAGCCATCAACGAACCGCCCGGTTGTGGATACTGCAGTTCCTGCCTCATATGTTCCACCAACCAACGCATCGTCTCTTTGTTCGCCTTCCGGCGAATATGCACGATCAAAGGGAGTGAGCTCAGCAGCATTTCAGAATGGCTTCCCGTCAGTGGGAAATGGCCTCCCACGATGCAACATCCGCCGATCTCGTCATTGACAATTGCATCGCCCGGCTTGCTCGCCTCGGCTCCGCAGGCAAAGTTCACGCGCGGAGCTTAAAGGTCTGTCGCAAGGCAGAACGGCAAACCTTGCGGCAGCACGACACGTTCCGAACCTGGATCCAGCAAATATGGAAAACCTATGATACTTCTCCTGTATCGCACGGAGGAATTCTTTCGAAACGAGAGCCGGGTATGTCATACAGAATTGTAAGCTCATCTCCCGGAAAGTCAGGTTCTCGCCAACTTCGAGTCTGCGGCGTGTCAACCCAAAACCGGGGTTGGAGGAGGGACACATCCCCACTCCTCCCGCCCCACAACAGACGCTTGTGATTAGACGATTGCCCGCAATCCGGATTTAAGAAGGCCAACTACTGAGCGAGCCGGGGCTCATTTTGTCGGCGGGCGAGGATATAGGCGGCGACCAGGGCAGCGGCGAAGCCCGCCCCGGCACCGATGCCGAGCGACCAGCGAGGGCCGAAATGGTTGGCGACCCAGCCGGTGATGGGTGCGCCGATCGGTGTTCCCCCGAGGGCAATGCCAACCCGCAGGGCCATGACTCTGCCCCTCATCGCCGGTTCTGTCGAGAGTTGCATGATGCTATTGGTGGCGTTGGTGAAGATCACGCCGGCCGCGCCGATCACCATTAGAGCAGCGCCGAACCACCAGTATCCTGGCGCCAGTGCGGCCAAGGTGCAGCCGAGCCCGAAGACGCCGGCGCCCGCCAAGAGAGACGCCAGTCTCGGCCTCTGCCGGCCAGCAGCAAACAAGGCTCCCGCCAGCGTGCCCACCGCCATGATCGAGGAGAGCAGGCCGAAACCGCGCGCATCGGAGTGGAAGACGTTCACCGCCATCGTCGAGATAAAGATGGGAAAGTTCAGGCCAAAAGTGCCGATCAGAAACAACATGATCAGGATCGCCCGGAGGTCTGGCCTTCTCCACACGTAGCGGAGCCCTTCCAGAAACCCGCCTCGAGTGCGAGCCGCCCTCGCACTTGTACGCAACTCCGAAAGACGAAAGCAGGACATCGAGACCAGGACCGATGCGAAGGAGAGTCCGTTGAGAAGAAAGGCCCAGCCGATGCCAACCTTTGCGATGAGCAAGCCAGCGACGGCAGGGCCGATCATCTGGGCAGCGTTGAACGAGGTTGAGTTCAACGCCACAGCATTCGGCAGATCCGCATCGCCGACCATCTCTGCCACGAAGGTCTGCCTCACCGGAGCATCGAGCGCCGCGGCCGAACCGGACAGGAAAGCGAAGAGATACACGTGCCAGAGTCGGACTACGCCAGCGATTGTCAGCGATCCGAGCACAAGGGCAAGCACGCCCATTGTCGCCTGGGTGAGCATGAGCAGCTTGCGCTGATTGAGGCGGTCCGCGGCGGAGCCCGTCCAGGGCAGGAACAGTAGTTGCGGAGCGAACTGCAGGCCCATCACGATGCCCAGCGCGGACGCATCGTGAGGCGTCAGTTGCGTGAGCACCAGCCAGTCTTGCGCGACCCGCTGCATCCACGTACCGATATTCGAAACCAGAGCCCCTGCCGTCCACAAGCGGAAGTTGTAGCTGCGGAGCGAGCGGAAGGTGCCGGAGACTGGGTTGCTCATGCGCGCGACGGCGTGTTGCCCCCATGGAACTGGCCGAAGTGGCGCGCTGTGAAAATACCGATGATCAGCGCGCCCATGCCAAGCGCGAGCACATCCCTCGTTGCGCGAATATCGAAGGCTCCGACGCGCACTACGAGCAGGTAAGCAAGGATCACGTTGAAGAATCCCCAGACAACGTTGACCGTTGCAGAAGAGAGCCCCTCACCAGGCGGTCTAGCGAAGGGGGTTTGGAAGGCGCGTCCTGTGAGGCCGGAAATAGTGTGAGGGATGGCGTTTGCCGCGAAGGCCCCCCCAAAGAAGTACGACGCAAGATGAAACCAGTTCATTGGCGAGAGCTCCTTTTCGTCAGCAGATCGATAATTTCCTGGGTCGCGCCGGTTTCTCCGAGACGAGGGAAGACGTGCGCCAGGCTGTAGGTATGCGCTTCAGGCCGCACATCGGTCATAGCATCAATAGCAAGCGTGACGTTGAAGCCATGCTCATAGGCCTGGCGTGCGGTGGCTTCGACCCCGGTTCCGGTAGCTACGCCTGCGACGACCACTTGGGTGACGCCTTTCGCTTTCAGCTGGCTGTCGAGATCCGTGCCTGGAAATGCGCCCCAGGTCCGCTTGGTCACCACGATGTCGCCAGGCTGCTTGTTCAACTCCGAAATCAGGTCGGCAAATCCCTCGGGCAACGTCGCATGGCGTGGTGGCTGCTCCGTACGCCCCGGAGCACCACCTGCAACATTGACGAGCACAACCGGGAGACCCTCCCGCCGGAAGGCTTCGATCAACGCGCAGGAGCGCTCGATAACATCAGTGATTGGGTGAATCGTCGGTAAGCTGACGATACCTTTCTGCAGGTCAATGACGATCAAGGCGGTGTTGGGGTCAAGAGTCGTAAGCGGCATTAATTTGTTTCCTCAGATACAAAGGGGGCATCCTTAAGATCAGAATCAAGCGGGTTCAATCCTCAATCAGCTGCGTCAGTAGTTCGAGTGCCGCACGGAGCTTCTGCTGCTCGGCAACGGACAAATTTTGGGAGATGGTCGTAGTGAGCCAGTCCTGCCTGGCGGCCCTCCCCTTCTGAAGCCACTTGAGGCACTTGGGCGTGAGAGACATCAAAGTTTGCCGCCCGTCGCTCGGGTCAGGTACTCCACTGACCAGGCCGGACACCTGCAGCGATGCCACGATAGCGCTCATGGACTGCGGGCGCATGCCATCCGCTCGCGCTAGGCTTGAAACCGTGGCCGGCCCATCCATTTCGAGTCGAAGAAGAACAGAAGCCTGGGACGGGGTCAGATCGTTATCGCCGCCATGAACGCGGGCACGCAGCTTGAGCTTGCGAAATACCGCACGAAGCTCGGCAGCCAAGGCCGGAGCGGGATCGGTTTGCGTAGAAGACTTTCGACTGCTCACAAGATGAATATTGCATATATACAGCTTATCTGTAAAGCTTGGCTGTAGACCTACCTAGAACACTTCATCAAGCGATCATGCGCGTGGCTCGTCTGATACGCCAGCCCCTATGGAGGCGCCTCTCGGCAGAAGCGGGGCTGCGGCCGATGAACGACTTTATTGGGATCGATCCGGTTGCGCCGGGAATGTGGCCTGCGCCCGTTCGAGGAATCTCAAGACTGGATTCTACTGTCGAGCAAACGCGGACAGTCAGTCAGGACCGATGTGCAAATGCGGCAGACGGACCAGCGGTCGTATGAGCCTCGTCCCCGAGATCCATGGCTGCGATGAGACCGCTCTTCACGGTAAAGACATGAAGAACCTCGCTGTCTGAAAGAACATCCCCTTGAAGGCTCTTGACGAGTTGATGCACCCTGACGCGGGTCTTGCCTCCGTCTTCCCCGCTTATTGCGAGAGGTTCGACATGGGGATCGAACTCACTCCACTGTCGTGCCCAGTAGCCGCGGATCTCTTCTTTGCCGACAACCTTGCCGCCCTCAGAAGCCTTGGGCCAGCTTACGTTTTCTGTCATCAGTGCTAATGCGCGGTCGATGTCCCGCTGGTTGAATGCGGAGTACGCCTGCTCAATAATGGTCTTAGTGTCTGCCATTGATCCTCCTCGAAGGCTTGCCATGCACTCACTCCACATTATCCGGCCACCCATTTCTTTGATGTTGCTCTCGCCACAGAACTCGCAAGAACTCCGGCCAGTCGTCTTGGACGTAGAAGGTGCGTGTCACCTTCGCATGGCATGGCAAGCAGAGAGTCAGCATCTTCGCCGATTCACTGTTCCCTGCTTCTCTGTGATGTACCGCGACTGACCGCTTTCCGCATTTTCGCGCCATGTATTTCGACGAAGCTCCTGAGCGGCTGACGCCCCACCTTGCAGGAGTGGTCTGGAGAACGCTGAGCACACGCGTGAGAGCTTGCTGGTGCGTGCGGAACGCCGTTGGTCCAGCTCCAGGGTCATCTCTGCGCTGGCCGATGTGATGGTGATGAAGGGAGTGCCGGAGCATCTTCGCTCGGACAATGGGCCCGAGTTCGTCGCCAAAGACTTACGTCAATGGCTTGCAAAGACAGGAGCGAAGACCTTGTACATAGAGCCCGGTTCACCGTGGGAGAACGGCTACTGCGAGAGCTTCAACTCGAAACTCAGAGATGAGTTCCTCAACGGGGAGATCTTCTACTCGATCAAAGAACTGCGCGTGCTGGCCGAACGCTGGCGTGTCCACTACAACACCGTCAGGCCGCACTCCTCGCTGGGATACCGATCACCAGCACCTGAGGCTTGGCTGGCATCCACTGCTTGGCCGCAAGGGGAGCCAGTCGCTTCGCTCCCGGCTCCCCTTGCGGCCATATCCTGCATCGATCTGACCTCAGAAATCGGTGCGCTACACTAACTCTTCCAATGGCACAAAAGATCGGGCACTCCACACCAGACTAGAAGTGGAACTCGTATATGGAATCAAGGACTTTTGCCTCGCAATCCGTGATGATGGATGTGGCATTGATCGATCGGTGCTGAATGCAGGAGGCCGGCCAGACCATTGGGGCCTGCCTGGGATGAAAGATAGGTCGAAAAAGATCGGTGGGAAACTTGACTTACGCGGCTCACCGTTAGTTGGGACAACGATCGAGGTTGGAATGCCGGGCCGACTCGCTTATCGAATTACGACCCGACAGAAGTTTAAGGTTCTTAGAGCTTGGAAACAGATTCGTGGAGGCGAGCATGATTGAAGCCAAAATGCTCAAGATCCTAATCGTCGATGACCACCCTTTGATGGGCGCGGGGATCTCTGGCGAAGTCAACGCACAGCCGGATATGAGAGTTGTCGCAGAAGCTTCCGATGGAGATGAAGCGATCACGCTGTTCCAGAAACATCGTCCTGACGTCACTCTCATGGACATTCGTATGCCGAAGACAAACGGTATCGATGCAATTACGCGTATACGACAACTTTGTCCCGTCGCACGAATCATGTGCTCTCGACCTACGGAGGAGATGTGCAAGCGCTGAAAGCCTTCAAGGAAGGCGCAGTCGGGTACTTGGAGAAACACACCCTGAGAACAGAGCTAGTCGACACCATCCGTCGTGTCCACACAGGCCTTCGTCGGATTCCACCGGCCATCGCTATAACGATGGCCGAACATGTCACCGACGAGACCATCACGCCACGCGAGCTGGAAGTCTTGAAAGGGGTAGCAAAAGGCAGCTCTAACAAGCTCATCGCCGCAGCGCTCTCAATCTCAGAACACACGGTAAAAAATCACCTAAAAAGCATTCTTGGAAAGTTGAGTGCAAGTGATCGCACCCACACCGTGATGATCGCCCTCAGGCGGGGCCTCTTGGATCTGCTGGATTGAACAACCCGATCGCAACCGTCACGGCGCGGACCGTTTCAAACCTGCCGCAGAACTTTCATAAAGTTCTCAATTCGTCTCGCCCCAGCTAGCTTCGTATTTGATAGGTTCTGCTCCAGGCTCGTGCCGGCGAAAAACGTCATCACGAGTTCCGCGACAGCAGCACCTGGCATTCGTGTGCCTGCCGCCTCGATGTTTCTAACCAGCAACTGCTTCAGCGGCTTGAGGCTATCGGCAATCACGGTATGCGCCTTAACCGGGAGCACTGCAAACTCCCGCATAGAGTTGGTTGAGAAGCAGCCCTTTTGGCCCTCTCTGCACCCAAGCGCGACCCGCAGATATGACTCCACGTTTTCCCAGCCCAATGGTTCAGCAGTCAGTGTGTCCTTAATTCCACTCGTGCCAATGTAATGGCGAAGCGTTTCAAGGAATAGATCCTCTTTATCTCGGAACTCGCTGTAAAGTCCTGATTTGTTCACCCCAGTCGCGGCTTCTAGATCTTGAAGCGTAGTGTCAGCAAAGCCGTGTTCCCAGAAGACTGGAAGGGCTTTCTCAAGCACACCCTCGCGACTGAAGTTTCTTGGACGAGCCATGCTTCCCCCTCGGAAGGTTCTAGATGTTTTCGAAGTTCCATTGTGCGCACATCGAGTCTAGAACCAACTCCCATTATGAACCATACAGTTCGCCATGGTCAATTCCTACGGTTGGTTCCGCAAAAGAATGACCGCAACCTTCAAGATGAACTGGTCTGGCCCCCACATACTTATCGTCGAGCAGAGAAAATGAATCCCATCTGACACCACTAACCTTATATACGCGCGAACGTTCATATACGGTGCGATTGATTCGCTTGAAGCGACGGAGATAACAGAAGGCTTCTCCGAAGGGATGAGATGGAAAGACGCAAGTTTCTAACAACTGCTAGCAAGCTTTTGGCTGTTAGCCCGTGGCTGAACTCTTTTGCGAAGGCGATGCCGTCAACACAGGTCGATACAAAGAACGGATCCAAAGGAGGATCAACAATGAGCAACTACACCCACACGACAGTCCCCACAGAATTCGTAGAGGCAAACGGCATTCGGTTTGCCTATCGTCGTTTCGGCAAGAAGGCCGGAGTTCCGGTGGTGTTCAATATGCATCTCAATGGCAACGTCGACGACTGGGATCCGGCAGTGACCGACGGCCTCGCGAAGGAGCGGGAGGTGATTCTCTTTGACAATGCCGGTGTCGGAGCATCGACGGGAGAGGTTCCCTCTACGTTCGCCGAGATGGCCAAGAACGCGATTGCCTTCATCGACGCGCTGAATATCAAGCAGGTGGACGTACTCGGCTTCTCCATCGGTGGCATGGTCGCTCAGAACATCGTGATGCAGCGCCCCGAGTTGGTTCGCAAGCTCATTCTCGTAGGCTCGGGTCCCCGTAATGGCGACGCTATGGAGAATCTCACTCCAGAGGCGCAGGCTATCTTCGGTAAGACTTTCACGCCGGCGTCGGAAAATCCCTTTTTTGATTGACTACCGCGCTCCAGCATACCATTGGCTGCTCACGAACAGCGGATGCTCCATCCTAGATCAATTATGCAAGGGAAAAAGCGCTATCCTCAAGAATGCACTGCCACACAAACCTAGACTCTAGCCATCGATGAACCTTTTGTACCCAAAGCAATGCTATGAGCGAACTCGTGGATAAAGTTGTCCTCGGATCCCCCCCCGATCTGCGTACCTCCGAGAAGGTAAGAATTGCGCGATTACGAAGAACCGTCGAGGAATTATTTCAACGGAACGAATATCTTCGGACAGAGCTCCACGAGCGCGATGCCTTCCTTCCGAAAACATCCAGTCGCTTTTGAACGAGCCTCCTGAGAGTTCTCGAGAAGCACCAAAATCGAAGTACTATCGGCCGCACATCTTCATGGTGGACGATGAGGTGGCTATAGTTTCATCGCTCGCGGAATCCTTTCAGGCGTCGGATATGTCGTTGCCCGATTCTGTGACCCCCTAGAAGCGCTTGCCTATGCGAAGCACGCACCGCCGCATCTGCTGGTGACCGACATCAATATGCCCCAGATGTGCGGTATTGATCTCGCTTTCGCCATGACTTCGATATGGCGTGGTTGCCCTGTTCTGTTTCTTCAGCAAGTCTGGACGTCGAGAGGATTCTATCCACAATCGGCACCGCCAGCGTTCGCCTCCGCGCGAGACCCGGGAACCCGATAGTGGTGGCGTCTGATGTCGGAGAACTGCTCGCTTCCAAGTCGAGCGACGCACGGATCATACAGGAAAGCCGCTGAGAGTCGTGAATGCTTCGGATTTGTGCAAAAGCGATTTCTGTAAAGCAAAAGCTCGAACGGTCAAGACGTCAGCGTCAGCCAATCACATACTGACGAAAGTATTATGACCACGATTTGATATTTCTGAATCCTCAGATATGCTGAACCATCTAGTTCATAACGGTTGAGATCAGGCCGTTTGGGTCTCACGTCAGAGGATCACTTCGGGAACCTGGAGACGACGCTGACAGGAACGAAACTAAAAAGGAGCAACACAGCAATGAGCACACTAAACGGTAAAGTCGCATTGGTCACGGGCGCTTCAAAAGGCATCGGAGCTTCCATCGCAATCAAGCTGGCAGCAGTAGGGGCACAGGTTGTCGTTAACTACGCCACGAGCAAAGCGGGCGCGGACAAGGTCGTATCGCAGATCGTTGAGGCAGGTGGCAAGGCAGTTGCGATTCAGGGTGACTTCTCGAAAGAGGCAGATATCGCTCGCAACTATGCAGAAATCAAGAAGCTTTTCGGCAAGGTCGACATTCTGGTCAATAATGCCGGGGTATATCAATTCGGTGCCGTTGAATCGACGACTGCTGAAGAGTTTCATCGTCAGTTCGATTTGAACGTACTGGGCATGTTCCTCTCGATCAAGGAAGCGTCGCCTCTCTTTCCCGCTGAGGGTGGATCGATCATCAATATCGGCTCCCTGGTGTCCTCGATGGCAGGCGCTTACACCTCCGTCTATTCCGCGACAAAGGGAGCCGTGGATTCGTTGACCATCGCCTTATCCAAGGAGTTGGGACCGCGCAAGATCCGCGTAAACGCGTTGAACCCTGGCTTGATCGACACGGAAGGCACAACGACTGGCGGCTACATCAAAGGTGACTTCGCTGATAACGCACAGAAGCTCACACCGCTTGGACGTCTTGGCACTCCCAGCGACATCGCAAGCATCGCTGCCTTCCTGGCCTCCGACGAGTCGGGTTGGTTGAGTGGTCAGTTGATCATCGCTGCAGGTGGCCAGACTCAGTAAGGCCGCCCAGCTTGTGTTCGCCGTGTATGTGGGGCCGGGACATCTCGACGGCCCCACGTGCGCCAGGTGCCTACACCCCATTGAGCGCAACGATTGACGGGCCGTAGGGAGCAAGGTCCGAACAGGCCCCTTTCAAACTTCTGCATCTCGTCTCGATGGTGAACCATCTAGTTCATAACAGGTTGGACTACACACTCGACAAGTGATGTATGCATTGAACCGCCGTCGCTAAGAACTTAGGAGAACTGCAATGAGCGATCTCAATGGAAAAGTGGCGTTTGTGATGGGTGCCTCCAAAGGAATTGGCGCATCGATCGGCGTCAAGTTGGCGGCATCCGGTGCGGAGGTCGTCGTCAATTATGCGACTAGTAAGGCTGGAGCGGACAAGGTTGTTTGCGGGATCGTCGCAGCCGGTGGGAAAGCGCGAGCGATCCAGGGCGATTTCTCAAAGCCTGCTTATATCGCGCGCAAGTACGCAGAGATCAAGAAGCAATTCGGCAAGATCGACATTCTGGTAAACAACGCGGGGGTATACCAGTTTGGCCCGATCGAGGCCACCACTCCAGAAGAGTTCCACAGGCATTACGACCTTAGCGTTCTTGGGCTGCTTCTGTCAGTGAAGGAGGCTTCGCCTCTCTTCCCCGCGGACGGCGGATCCATTATCAATATCGGCTCCGTCGTGTCTTCGATGCTGCCTCCGGACACCGCGATTTATTCCGGCACCAAGGGCGCAGTCGATTCGATTACCGTCGCCCTTTCCAAAGAGCTCGGGCCTCGCCAAATCCGTGTAAACGCCATCAACCCTGGCCTGATCGATACAGAGGGCACGACTGCCGGCGGGTACATCAAAGGCGACTTCGCGGATGTGGCTGAACAGCGCACCCCGCTCGGACGTCTCGGCAAGCCCGAAGACATTGCCAGTATCGCGATGCTCTTGGCTTCTGAAGAGTCGTATTGGGTTGACGGTCAGCTCATTCTCACGGCTGGCGGCCAGACATAGTAACGCATATCGCCTGTTATGGCGGCGCGACGAAACACTCCCGCTGCATCCGTAGCCTGAATCCGAAACAAAGTTCTCTAAGGAGCCCGAAATGCCACAAGCTAAAGCCTACGCCGCGACGTCGAAGACCTCACCTATGGGTCCGATCACCATTTCCCGCCGCGATCTGCGCCCCAACGACGTGAACATCGAAATCCTCTACTGCGGCGTCTGTCACACCGACCTGCATACCGCCCACGCGGAGTGGGACGGCCTGATCTACCCGCAAGGGACTATTTTCCCATGCGTTCCCGGTCATGAAGTTGTGGGACGCGTATCGGGCGTCGGCTCGGAAGTCACGCGCTTCAAACAAGGCCAGATCGTGGCTGTCGGAACGATGGTCGACAGCTGCCAGGAGTGCGAAGCATGTAGGTCGGGCAATGAACCCTACTGTGAACGCTATGCCACCTGGACATTCAATTCACCGGATCGCATCACCGGCGACAATACTCAAGGCGGCTATGCAGACTCGATCGTCGTCCGTGAGGAGTTTGTTCTCGAGATCAAGCATGACGAAAAGGATCTCGCCGCTGTCGCCCCCCTCCTTTGCGCGGGAATCACGATGTGGTCGCCTTTGCGCCACTGGAACGTCGGCCCGGAGAAAAAGGTGGGGATTGTAGGCATCGGTGGCCTGGGGCATATGGGTACCGTTAACGCCTTACGACCGAGACACGTTCTATACCTTCGACAAGCTTGGGTACAACGACTATCTACCCGCCCAAGGTGAGTAAGGGTCTAGGTCGACCATCGAGTGGGGTTCCGAATGCAGACGATTCAGGGCCTCGTTGTTTACCTGCACCAAATATGTGGAGCGAGTGAAGAGTGAGCGGCAAATCTACAGTACCGGCGGAAGCGACCGCGCTTATGGCTCTCGGGGACTCGAGCGGTGGCTCTACTTCATGGATCGGCATTGACCCAACCTATTCAGTATCGCCGCGACTCTGGCCGGGCGAGTTGTTCCCAAGGACCTAGAGAGCGCTTTACTTAAGCTCCAGGCGGGTCATCCGCTCTTATCGACGTACACATCGACGACAGTAATCCAGCAGAAGCTTACTTTCGTCGCTCCGAAGAGCAGATTGTCCCAGTTCGGATCGTCGAGCGGGAAATGAATGGTCAATGGAGCTCTGAGGTAGCAAGTGAGGCATCCCTTCGCTTTGACACCGAGACTGCTCCTTAATTCAGAGCGGTCCTTATCAATGGAAGCGAAGAATCGGATCTCATCCTAACAATCCACCACAGCATCTCAGATGGATTGGGTCTCTTCTACATACTTCGCGACCTGATATCAGCAATGTCAGAGGCAACGCTCACACAACTACCTCTTCCGGCTTCCATTAAAGAAGTTCGCTCAAAAGCGCAGTTAGTCTACCCCCTCACAAGCGTGCTCCCCGCCGACGGCGCTCTTCGAACCCCCTATCGAACTCCCGATGGACAGTTTCACGTCCCAGCTTCGCTCTCACCAGAAGCGACACCGCTGCGGTGCGAGCTCTCGTTTGAAAGCACGGAATTACGATGCATGCTGCTTTAACGGCCACTCTCGCGCTGAGCGGTCGCGTCGAAGGACGAGAATGGCGCGGATCATCGGTCCAGATCTTCAGTCCCATCAATCATTCGGAAGCCTCACGATATCGGCGAATCGGTTGCAGTTAGCTATAGACGCCGGCTTGGTCACGCTACCTGCGGACAACACATCAGACCTTTGGGTGGTCGCTCAAGACGCAATGAATCAGCTGGCTTATTTCAGGAAAGCCGAGAACGAGTTCACCATTTCGCACAAGCTTGGTCTCACGACAGCAGAACCAGACAACACACATGTATTAACTTCCTCGTTGGGCTACGACATGGTCCTAACTAACCCCGGCATGGTTGACCTGAAACTGTCGAACGGCAGCGTCCGAGTCGTTAGCCTTTGGGGGCCCTCGGTGCTCATGGGTTTTGCCACAATGAGCAGTCGGTCAGCGCGTTGACGTTTGATGGCCGGTTGTTCCTCACACATACAAGTACGAATCCGATCCATTCCCTGCTCGGCGGCGCGATCACCCTGCTGCTGCAGGAGGCTAATGGAGAGCCGCGCACCTCTGAAATGGCAATTTCAGTGGAAAACCAGCAATCGACCTTAGGTAAATGAGGGAAGAAAGCATGAAGCAGTCAGAATTCTAAAGACAAAGTACGTGTCGGCATCGTAGGAGTCGGCAAGTGGGCAAAATATGGCCACATTCCCGCTCTCCGCCTGCTTCCCGGCTACGAGATCACCGCTGTCTCAAGCAGACGACTCGAGACAGCTCAGGACATCGCTACAGCTTTTGAGATTCGCCGCGCGTTCTCTGATTACCACCAGCTTGTAAGTCATCCAGACGTCCCTCACGATCTTGTCTTCTTCACACGGTCCGTCAGCCCCAGGGCTTATTGCACGGGCTTCTAGGGTGAACACGAACAATCGAAATTCTCGGAATCCCTTCGGCATTTACCGTACTGCATCCGCAATATCGGTGGTATGCCACGAAAGTTCGAAGCACAAGTGCCTACAAACTTTGTTACCCGGCGATGATGGTTCAAGCAATGCGTGAAAACCTACTGAGCGCTACCACCGCATCAGAAGCAGATGCGAGAGCGGTTTGTAATTCGCTTTTGGGACCGCTCATGTGACGGATTCTGCTTTCGAGCAGGAGACAACTCTCGCAGAGTGACCGACAGTGAACCCGCACCTGGACCTGGCTAAAATATGAGTTTCGTTCTTGCGGGAGAATGACCGGGTTCAGTTCAAAAAGGGCGTCACAAAAATGAGTTTACGAGGAAACTTGTGCTTACCACGAAGGTGGCGGAGCAACGTTTCCGTTGGATGACTCCCCATTGCCGTCGTTAATCCCTGCATGCGAGAAGCGACATGCTCTTGTCCAAGAAAGCACTCGAAAGCTTTTAAAGGGGGCCTTTCGCATTCTCTCGGCTACTCATCTGTAACGCAACCAAGACTGGCGTTCTTGACGATTCGAATGTACTTGCCCAAAGTTCCACGAGTCGCTTTGTAGGGCGGCATGCGCCACTGGCCACGACGGCTCTCTAACTCTTGCGCGGAGAGAGCGACAGATAGCTCGTTGGTGGTCGCGTCGATCGTAACAATATCCCCATTCCTAAGGAGTGCGATTGGGCCGCCCTCTTGTGCTTCGGGAGTGACGTGACCCACGATAAATCCGTGGGAGCCGCCCGAAAATCGCCCATCGGTGATCAGCGCGACTTCTTTACCGAGCCCAGCCCCCACGATTGCGGAGGTAGGAGTCAGCATTTCGGGCATCCCCGGTCCGCCTTTTGGACCTTCGTACCGAATCACAATTACCTCTCCCGTGCGAATCTGTCCTTCTTCCAGTGATTGCAGCATCGCTTCCTCGGAGTCGAAGACGTTGGCCGGACCGGAAAATCTGAGACCCTCCTTGCCGGTAATCTTTGCGACCGCACCTTCCGGCGCAAGATTGCCTTTCAAGATTTGCAGATGGCTGGTTGCCTTGAGCGGATCACAAATGGTCCGCACAATTTGTTGCCCGGATTTGAATCCCGGCAAGTCCTTCAGATTTTCTCGAACCGTCTTTCCAGTGACGGTTAGGCAATTGCCGTGCAAAAGTCCGCCATCAAGCAGCAGCTTCATAACTGCGGGAAGGCCGCCTACGCCCTGCAGGTCTTCCATTACATAAGAACCGCTTGGCTTGAAGTCCGCGAGCAAGGGTGTCTTATTGCTGATGGCTTGAAAGTCGTCAAGGGTAAATGCAACGTCTACCGCGCGGGCCATCGCGATCAGATGAAGTACCGCATTGGTCGATCCGCCCAATGCCGCGACCGTCACGGTCGCATTTTCGAAAGCCTCGCGCGTCATTATGTCGCGCGGCTTTATATCGAGTTCCATCAGATTTCTGACCGCGGCGCCGGCGTGGATGCACTCCTCGAGCTTTTGCGGGTCTTCGGCCGGCGTCGAGGCGCTGTAGGGCAACGTCATCCCCAAAGCCTCAATGGCGGAAGCCATAGTATTAGCCGTGTACATGCCACCGCATGCTCCCGCTCCGGGACAAGCATGCCGGACGATTGCCTTGCGCTGGCTTTCATCGATCGAATGGCCAAGGAATTGGCCAAAGCTTTGAAATGCCGAGACAATATCAAGCTTCTGACCGTTGTGATGACCCGCGCGAATGGTCCCTCCATAGATCATCAGCGAGGGTCGATTCAGTCTGCCCATGGCCATAATGCATCCGGGCATATTCTTGTCGCACCCAGGGATTGATATGTTCGCGTCGTACCACTGGGCCGACATAACGGTTTCTATGGAATCGGCGATGAGGTCTCGTGATTGCAAGGAAAAGCTCATTCCATCCGTTCCCATCGCGATTCCATCGCTCACGCCGATCGTATTGAAACGAAAGCCGACCAATCCCGCGGCTGATACTCCCTCTTTCACTTTGTCCGCCAAGTGAAGCAGATGCATGTTGCAGGGATTTCCTTCAAACCAGACGCTCGCGATTCCCACTTGAGCCTTGTCCATATCCTGTTCGTTAAGACCGGTTGCATAGAGCATCGCCTGCGACGCTCCTTGAGACTTAGGCTGCGTAATCTTTGAACTATAGCTATTGAGCATTTTGGTCATGTCGATGAGTTTATCGCTTCTTCCCCGGCTTCTTTCGAGAGTATTCTAGCCTATGCCTCGTTAGCCCATCGCTGTTCGGACTTCCACGGGTGCGGGGCAAGCGCCTTTATTGATAAAACAACGCCAGACCAAGGATCTGAACAAGTAGCATCCCGATGAGTGCGTTGTAGAAATTCAAATACCCCGACTGCAAAACACTCACTGTACCCGCCACCCCTCGAACGAGCGAGCCAAAGGAGCGAATAAGCACGGTCCGAAGATCGGCGCGACCTCTTGGTTGAAGATCAAGCGTTTCAAGAATTATGGGCCGTGATCGTATTCGCGCTCCAGGTTATGAGTTGGCCCGTAGATAAAGCTGTAGAACGTCCGCAGCGCATTCGAAAAGCACAAAGAGGTCGTGGCAATGCGCCGCGCTTCTTCGCGACGGCCGCCTGACCATACTGGCACGCGGCGGAGAGGGAACGCCCGCCGGCTGAGCAGGAAGAGGCCGATCGGAAGTAAGGCGAGCAATGGGCCTGCGACGATCAATTTGTCGGAGAAATGAAGGCGAATTTATTGCTTAACGGAACAAGGAGCCACCCGTCTGTCATTGTGGACGCTGCATCGATGAGGAAAAAAGAACGACCAGCTTCTCTGAGTTCGGGGATCCACCACGGCATTCCCACAGCCAGGCCCAGGACGCATAGACCGAGAACGAAAACGCTCCCGCTACGCGCGGGAGAGATGTAGGTCGATTGATTGCGCCCATCACCACCTGTTCAGGTTGGTACTTCTTGCCTCGTCCCATATGCCCTCTCCTTGTCCAGTGTCTCTCTTATCCACTGGCACACTTCAAGCCGGGCACTCCACGAACCGCCTTAGATCGCCTCCCGTGCTGCAGTCACAATGACATGGGCCACAGCTTCGGGCTGAGAGATGTAGATGGAGTGCGAGCCGACAAGCTCCGTTACCTTGCTCTTGCTTCGCTGATACATGAAACGCTGGAGGTCAGGACTGAGCGACCGATCTTCGGCGGCGACGATGGCATAGCTGCGCTTCTCACGCCAGGCTGCAACGGAAACCGGTGCGTGCAGGCATTCAACCGCGACGAACATCTGCGAGTCGGCCATAAAGTCGGTGTCTGCCTTCGAAAGATCGGCAGCGAAATCTTCCTGGAAGTGGACGGGATCAAGGTAACCGTCTCATCGTCCATGCTGCCGCGAACGCACAACGAGCCGCCGATTGCATCCTCGGAGAAACCTTCGAGGAAAAGACCGATACCGCCGACCGAGCAAACGACGAAGAACTCGCGGAGGTTGCGGCATGAAAACCATTCTCGACATTCTGCAAAAGGCCGGAGGTTGGCACCACGGCCTACATCTTCACATCGAAAACCCGCCTTATATGGCGTTGGTCATCGAGGCCGCCGACGAGTCCGGCCCATGCGGGCTTCCCGCTCTCTCTGTCTGTCACTACGGAGAACAGAACGGCGATGCCATGCGCGACCCCGAGATGTGCTTCGAGCTTGGCTTTGCCGGGGGCGCACACCCCAACCCCTTCTATTGGCGCAACGATTATGCGGGCATTGAGCAGTGGAGCCGCTTCATCCGCGATGCCCACTACTGCTATCACCCGAAGCTACACGCCGAGCATGAACGTTTCGCCAAGCTGTGGGACAAGAACCTGCGACAGCAGGGCTTCGCCGATGCCTTCGAGCGGCAGCGAAAGCAACACGCCTAACCCAAGTTTCCCGCCTACGAAGCGGTGACAGGGCAGCGTGTCCGCTTCACAACCCCAACCACCAACCACAGCCCAAGGAGCGCATCATGCAGAACAGCAGCGAATTCCAATACATCGCCATCGACCAGCTTTTTGAATCCAAGACCAACCCACGCAAGACGTTCGACCAGAAGAAGCTGGAAGAACTGGCCGAGTCCATCCGGTCAGGCGGACTCATCCAGCCCATCGTCGTGCGTCCCAAAGATAACGCCTTCGAGATCGTTGCAGGTGCGAGGCGCTTCCGTGCGGGACAGCTTGCCGAAGAGTTCTCACTCCCCGCCCGCATCAAAGAACTCACGGATGCCCAGGCGCTTGAGTGGCAGCTTGTCGAGAACTCGCAGCGTGAAGACGTACACCCCTACGAAGAGGCCCAAGGCTTTCAGAACTTGCTTGATCTTCCGGGCTACGACGTTGCAGCGTTGGTCGAGAAGTCCGGCAAGAGTGCCAGCCACATCTATGCGAGGCTGAGTCTGTTGCAGCTTATCCCCGCAGTAGCAGAGGCATTCCAGCAAGAGCGCATCACCGCCAGCCATGCAGCGTTGATTGCGCGTCTACCGCAGGAGCATCAGGCCGACGCGTTCGACAACTGCTGGCGCAAGGACTGGCAGGACAAGGAAGCGCACCTGCTTCCAGCCAAGCACCTTAGCGCATGGATTCAGTCCAACCTCTATTTGAATCTTGCCGACGCTCCCTTCGACCTCAGAGACCCAAGCCTGAACCCAACTGCCGGAGCTTGCGTGATTTGCCCAAGGCGAAGCGGACACAACACCTCACTGTTTTGCGACGTGCAGGGCGACCAGTGCCTTGACGCGCCATGCTTCCAAGCGAAGGTGACAGCGCATATCGACCGCGAGATTGCCGCGCGGCCCGAGCTTGTCACAATCGAGACAGCATGGAGAGCGCCGAAGGAGCAGCACCCTGGTGCTTTGCAAAAGAAGCAATACCGCGAACTCGATATCCCCGACAAGCCGGACGCCGAGCCGCCGTGCAGTCATACCAAATCCGCCCTGATCGTGTTCGGCAAACATGCCGGACGCACTCTCACCGTCTGCGTTGAACCGGATTGTCCGGTACACAACCCGCGCGAAGCTGCCCGCGTTGCCACCGACCCGCCTCCCATCATGGCACCCGCTACCGCACAGGAGACGGAGGAAGAGGCAGCACAGCGCGAGGCCGAGCACGAGGAGCGGATGGCCGAGTACAGAGCCGAACAGGAGCGCAAAGAGGAGGAGCGCAAAGCCGAGTCCGAGCGCCAACAGAAGGAGTACGAAGCCGAACAAGCCTGCCGCGAAAAACACCGCAAGGCACGTCTTGCCACCTTCGACCGCATCCTCGAACAGACTCCCGCCGTGTTCACGGCAACGCAACTCCGGTTGTTTCTGCGATTGGTGGTCTACATCGACCCGTACAGCTTCCTTGAGGAAGTCGCCAGCCACTTCGCCGGAGACGATGAAAATCACGAACAGACCGAGCAGGACATCGTACTGGCTGCGCTTGACAACACCGCAGACGAAAAGCTAACCAGCTTTGCCCTGCGTCTTGCGTTGACCGATCATCTGGGATTGCCCCGCGACACCGACCCCGACCTGGTCTCCGAAGCCGAGGCCCTATTCGCTCCACCCCAAACCAAACCCAAGAAAGCCAGTAAGCCGAAAGCGGTTCCAACTCTCGTCAAACCTGCCGAGATGAAGACAACAGCCAAGAAACAGAAAGCCGCCTAATCCATACACTCTGGCCCCGGCTCGCCCGGGGCCGCTTTGTCTCCCGATCTGCCTCCAAATCGCGGCGGGAGAACCCCCTTCGGTTTCTCCCGGCCCTCATCCCGCCTTATGTCCGGCCTCCGCTCGCCGGCTGCGCGCCAGAAGACGTTCCCCCTTCTGGACTTTCCCTTTGTTAAGCCCTCTCCGCTAGGGTTCGCGCGACATCAAGGGCTGTCTTCCCGACCCTGGCACCGAGTCGGTATGCCGTTTCATTCACTGCAGAGATAATCCCCTGAGTCAAAGTCGATTCGCCATCACCGATACACGCCGAATCCGCAGCGACTGTAGCGGCGGCAATCCCATCGGAATCGAGAAGAGGGAGGCAGGCAGCGCCCGCGCGATCGGCGCCGAAACCGGCATCGTTGAAGAAAACTAGGCGTGGCTTGAAGGAACGCGTAAATGGAGCAGCGCTTCTGCCGCCATGACTACCGCTTGCCACGACCAAGCCTGCATCTTCTGGAGTAGCAAATGAGATGGAGCCTATGCAGAGGACGCCCTCAACAAAGGTGCGCTCCTCTACCGGTGCCTCCACGTCTGCGTGGGGCCAGGGGGCAGACTTCAATAGCTCCACGGCCTGTGCAACGGTTTGACCGGTCTCTACCCCACACGTGACCGCAAGTTTGTTGACGCGACTAATGATCCCTCGGTGGAACATGTCTTCGGCGTCGCCCGCCCGGGCGCTGTCCGTCGCAACGGCCGCCATAGCCATGCCATGCTTGTCCGCCCAAGGCAGACCACTGACCCCCGCCTCATCCCGGCCGATGCCGCAGTCATGATGGATGGCGGCACGAACGCCGGCTCTAGCCGAGTAGTACGCCGCGTAAGCCGTGGCATTCGAGCCGCCAACAACGACGGCACCGTTTGCTTCAGAAGGAAGCTTTACAACACCATCGACTACCAGAACAGGAACGTCCATAGAGAGCACCTCAGACCATTAAAAACTGTATGTGCTGACGCGAATCGCATCGAGATCGTACGTCATTCGCGCCAGCAGTTCGACGCTACTTTTTCGCTTCGCCGACCTCGATGAGGTGGCCATCAGGATCGCGCATGTAGCACCGCGTCTCAGCCTCGTGAACCTTGGGTTCGGTGAGGAACTCCGCACCCAGAGCCTTCCAACGTTCGTAGCATTCTGCGATGTTTGCGACGCGGATGTTCATGAAGCTGCTGACCGCCTCGCCCTCCTTCGGAGGCGCAAGGTAGACGGACGGCTTGTCGTCGGTCGGCCCGCCGCCAACGTTGATGATGACCCATGTGTTCTCGAGCTGGACGATGCACGGCTTGCCGTTCTCACCGTCCATGACAACTTTGCCGCCGAGGATTCGCGAGTAGAAGTCCAACGACTTCTTGATGTCCGCCGAAACGAGAAAGTGCGTCACAGTAAAGCCTGTGCTGGGAAACATTTCGTACGTGGTATCTGGCATTTGTCGGACCTCCGAAACGGTGTGTGTGCTCGCGTGAATCGGACCGAGGTAGGTACGTAGTGCGCGCCAGCAGTTTTATAGCGAACGTTATAGTACGCCGAGGGAACGCGTCAATGTTGTGTAGCGCGTGGTATAGAATAGTACGGAGCATCTATGGGACGTCCACGCGAATTCGACATCGATACGGCCATCAAGACGGCGGCCGAACTTTTTTGGCGAAAGGGCTACGAAGGCACATCGCTCAGTGATCTCACCGGTGCTATGGGCATCACCGCGCCGAGTTTCTATTTTGCTTTCGGAAATAAGGAAAAGCTCTTCCGGGTAGTCATCGAGCAGTATTACGAAAAGCAGCTAGAACTTCTTGAGAGTGCGCTTCGGGAACCGACTGTGCGAGGTGTGGCGGAGAAGTTTCTCTATGGCTATGCCGACGTCCTCACCGGGCCATCTCATGCGCCTGGCTGCCTCGCTCTCAACAGTTCTCTTCCTTCTGCAGAAGACGATACAGTCCGAGCGTGGCTCGCCGATCTGCGCGGCGAGTTGACCGTTAGACTTCGCAAGCGGTTCGCCAAGGCTCGTGGCACTGTCGAGCTTCCGATGGGTGCTGAGCCGGATGCGCTCGCGCGCTATATCGCGGTCACTGCGTGGGGCCTGGCGGTAGAAGCGCAGTCGGGAGCAAAACGGAAAGACCTACACAGTACGATCGCCGTGGCTCTGATGGCGTGGCCTTCAGCAGATGTTCCAAGACCGGAACAGAGGTCGACTAGCGGTAAGATGGCGTCCCCGCGCCTTCGACAGTAGTGGCCCTGTGCTCAGCTCGACGCCTCCATACGATACAGAGGACTCCGATTTTGCGATGGACGCCTCACGTCGATGAGGCGTCCACGTTTTGCAAGCAGGTTTCTCGCAGGGCAAAACCTGCGCGGATTTGTTTAAGCCTCTTTGCGCTCGGCTGCAACAACGACAAAGAGAATGGTGGAAGGCTTGGTGGAACGGTTATGCCAGCTATGGAACGTTCCGTTCGTCACGATTAGGTCCCCTGTCTTGAGCGTGAGTTCGCGCACCTGACCATCTTCGCCAGGGTATCCGGCGTTCACTTCGCCATCCATCACTATGGCAAGATCGATGCTGTCAGTGCGGTGCATCCCGTCACCTTCTTTACCCGGGACCATTCCTGGAGTGCCCATGTCGATAGAGGCGGCACGTTCAAGCGGCGCTGGTCTCTCTGGCGTCTCGGGAGCCAGGGTAAAGAGATCGACCCGAAGACCGCCGAGTGGGCCAAATATCCCCAACGGTTTATATTCGCCCAAAACCTGCTCTGGCGTTAGCGGCAAGTTGGGAACTT
Source organism: Acidisarcina sp. (assembly GCA_965199205.1). Taxonomy (GTDB): domain Bacteria; phylum Acidobacteriota; class Terriglobia; order Terriglobales; family Acidobacteriaceae; genus Acidisarcina. Next base: position 4,178,870 of record OZ240688.1, on the reverse strand, counting down.
TGTCGAATCCCCAGATGTTAGTGAGGAAGTCAACTGTCGATGTGTCGATGGCGTCGATCTTGGTGGCTACGCCAGACTTGCCCTCGGCTGTGATGATTCTTTGGATCTTCATTTCGTTCTCTCCTGATTCGGTTGGAATGCTTCGTTTCGGTTAAACAGCGCTCAATCCGCCGTCTACGACCAGATCAATGCCTGTAATGAAGCTGGCCTCACTCGATGCCAGAAAGAGCGCTGCCGCCGCAATCTCCTCGGGCCGGCCCATCCTGCCGAGCGGCGTCGCCTTGACGAACTGCGCCTTACCCGCCTCAGTCGCCTCTTTCGAGCCGAACAAGCCGTCGAGGATCGGTGTTTCCGTGGCTCCGGGACTGAGGACATTCGAGCGGATGCCTCGATCCTTCAGTTCCACAGTCCAGGTGCGAACGAAAGATCGCAGAGCTGCTTTGGTTCCGCTGTACGCGCTTCTGCCTGGGGTCGCCTTATCCTTACCTGCGGAGGTCGTCAGGATGATGGAGCCACCGTCGTTCATCAATGGGAGCGCCTTCTGGACAGTGAAGAATGCTCCGCGCGCATTTGTATCGAAGGTCTGATCGAAAAACTCTGGTGTCGCAGTTGCGACAGGGCCCATTCCGACAAAACCCGCATTAGCGACAACGACATCGATTTTCTGCCCTGCAGAAGAGACCACCGAGTAGAGCCGATCCAAATCCTCTAGCTTTGATACGTCGCTCTGAACCGCGGTGACGTTCTTGCCGATTTCGGCCATTGCCTTATCCAGCTCCGATTGGCGGCGACTAGTGATGAAGACGTATGCGCCTTCCGATACGAAACGCTTTGCGATAGCGAGTCCAATTCCGCTGCTGCCGCCTGTGATGATGGCGACCTTTCCCTGTAGTGCTGGCCTAGTGTGCGCTCCTGTGGCATTTTGCAGTTGTGTAGCGATAGCTATACAAAATTGACAACATGCCGAGCCTACTATAGTGTCCGATATATTACTACCCGCCGTTGCTGACTCAGCAATGAGTGAACAACAAGGAATCGGCATCAGAGGAGACCGCAATGAGTAAAGAACAAGGCGCTGGCTTTTACCGCTTTAAGATTGGAGAATTTGAAGTTGCGTCTGTCAGTGATGGATTTCTCCAGTTTGAGAACCCCAAGACCATGATCGCGGCGGGAGCCAGTGAAAAGGAGTTTCAGGCTTTCATGGAGAGCAAGTTTCTTCCCTCCACAACCGCTTACTTCCAGATCAATTCACTGTATGTAGACACCGGACAACGCAAGGTTCTTATCGACAACGGCATGGGGCCATATCTTGGGCCATCCGGCGGACACCTGCCCGATCATTTGCGCCACCTCGGTGTCGCTCCTGAAGAAATTGACACCGTCATAATCTCCCACGCACATCTGGATCACGTGTTTGGCACCCTCTCACCCGATGACACCCAGGTATTTCCGAATGCCCGCTATGTGATCGGCGAGCAGGAATGGACCTACTGGATGAAGCCAGACATCAAGCTGGGAAATCTCCTGCCGGATGAGTGGAAGCAAATGATCGTTGCGGGGGCGAAACGTCATCTTGGCGGAATCAAGGAGCGAGTCGAGTTCGTGAAGCCAGGCCAGGAGGTCGTAACCGGCATTACCGCCGTGGAAGCGTTCGGCCACACGCCCGGCATGCTCGCCTTCAATATCTCATCGGGGTCGGAGAGCCTCTTCTATTCCGCGGACGCGCTGCATCATTCCGCTCTCAGCATTGTTCATCCCGAGTGGCACGTCGGATTCGATAACGATCAAGAAGCGGGAGCTCGCACAAGGCTACGAGTCCTCAGTCAGGTCATCGCTGAACGATCGTTAGTGTTGGTGCCTCATTTTCCGTTCCCAGGACTTGGCCATATCGCCCAACTGGGGCAAGTGAAAAGCTGGGAACCGACAGTTTGGCACTGGTAACAGGCTCCGTTTGAACGCGCAGCGCCAGTATTAGTTGCCCGTGCAGCCCTCACCCTAGACGATGATCCGCACGAAGATACAGGCCGATGAAAGGGAGGACTAGGAAGATGCACAACTTAGTAGCGAGCTTTGTAGCGGTCGCTTATCTCGCAGCGAATGTATACGCCATCGTGAGTATGCGGGTGTTTGAATTAGCCCGTTCGCGTAGGCCTTTTCTACTCTATGGCATCGCCTTCATATCGTGGGGCTCTCTCATCCTGTTGGGATGCAGGCTCATGGAGATCATGCGTCGATTCGATGAATGGGCTGCTTAACGGCCCACTCATCGAAGTGCTGACGTGAGAATTGCTCTGAGGAGACCATGGTGCAAGTGACACAGTTCGGGGGAGTGGGCATTCGTGGGAGAGCGTTCACGTCTGCCCAAACTGCGGCCAGGTCATAAATCTCTCGGAGTTGGATATGAGAGCAATCACGACCGGAATCGTGACATGTCCGAGTTGCGATTGGTCAGGGCAGATCGAAATACAAGTGGTCGACCAAGTGCCTCGGAAGAAGCCGACCTCAGTTCAATCATGACGCTACACCGGCTGAGCGGCAGAAGACGTTCACCCTTTCACGCTTTCCCCTCATGCTCTTTCCATCAGAAGCCGAACAAACGATGCAACGCATGGATGCCGCAACCCAACCTCAATTAGGATCTGAATAATGGGCAGGGGAACGTAGTTGTCCTGCTCAACCTAAGGGAAAGCGTTGTGGCGTTCGCTTGTCTCGCAGCGAATGTCTACGCCATCGTGAAGGTAAGTGAGACAATTTCAGGATCGATGTCTGAAAAGATATTGGACTAGTCGAGGTGCATGACGGAAAGCGGTGGAAAATACTCTCAGTTCGAAGCCAGTGCGATAAATCGTCCTCGGGTTTCGGTCTGTAATCGCACGCTCAATGACCTCGGCTAACATTTCATCCCCGATCCACCTCTCGGAACCTGATACAACCGCAGCAAGCGTCTTGGCAGATCCTTGTTCATATCGCCGCAAAGGTCGCGCCGGCAAACGAATCTCGTTGTCTACACGCCTAAGAAGGCCGCGCACAACCGCAGTGACTTGAACCCCAGTGCCTTCCATCTCTCTGTTGAGGCTCTGTGACCAGCTTTCAAGTGCAGCGTGAGAGGCTGCGTACATTCCCACAAATGGAGCTGGAGAGGTGCCGAACGGAGAAACGATATTGACCACTCGCCCCATGCCGCGTGCCCGCATGAACGGAATGACAGCGTAAGTCAATCGAAGAACATCAAAGAAGCTATCCGCGAAATGCCGATTCGTCTGCTCCTCACTGAGCTCCTCCAATGCGCCGATTGTGTACGTCTCGGAGATGTTTACGAGAACATCGACACACCCAGCGACACTAAGAAGCGTCGCGATTGAGTCTCTGACAGCCTCAGTATCCCCTCGTTTCAGTTGTATCTGTGTGAACGGAAGCTCTTCCGTCGTCGAAACGTACTCGTCAACTGTGCCAAAGACCTTGAAGCCACGGCGAGAAAGCAAAATGGCCGCCGCAAGCCCAGGACCTGACCATACATTCGTAACGACGATGACTTTCTCAGCCAAGCTTCACCTCTCTTCCTTACCCTGCTTGGCTTGCGGCCATAGAGATGAAGTGTTGCGGGGCACTCCATCTCTATGGTGCTTGCGACACTTACCTACTTCTTCGGCGGAGCAGTAGCGCCGCTGGCCGGTGGAGCTATACCGTTCATGCGCAGGTACTCCACCATCTGCCCGTACTCATCGGAAGCATGCACCACGATGAATGCCGCCTGAGTGGAGCGCGTGAACGGACCACCTACACTTTCAAAGGCGTTTGCGGTCGTGAGCGTCCCAATCGCCTTGTGATCGAAAGCAAACGAGGCCGCAAGGGCCGCAACAATCTCATCTTTACTCGTCAATTTAGGAAGCGTCGCTGGATCAATCTCGGGCTTTAGTCCGCTCAACTTCGAACCCAAAGCGTAATTCGCTTGCGCGACGTGAATCACCAATGCCCCGAAAGTGCGGACGCCCGTGTACTCAGTTTGTTGCCCAGGTACGAAAATCGCCGCGCTTGGTGCAAATCCATATTTGTCGGCAGGGAATGCCTTCACCAGACTCATCATCTGGCTCTCAGTCATATTCAACAGCGAAGTTAATGCTTCGGCCGGAGCGACCAACGTCCCTGGAGCAGCCTTCTCGACGCCCTGCTGCGCTATCACTACCGGTGCCATCGCGGAGATGACCACTAAACTTACCGCTACCAAAATCTGCTTCATCGCTTTCATTGTTTCCTCCGTGGGTTGCCTTAGACCGAGCAAGCTTGGACTACTTGCTCTGAGGGAGCAGTGGCGACGACCGAGCCGTCGCCACTGCCTTCTGTAGCGCATCAGGTGCGCTCTGGCGTCGCCTTAGAGTTGCGACCAGCCCCCATCGACCGGAAGTTCGGCACCGGTCGTGAAGGTCGCGTCGAACGCAAGGAAAAGGGCCGCCTTCGCGATTTCCTCCGACGTCCCGAAGCGCTTCATGGGAATCATGCCGATCGTTTTCTCCCTAACCTGGGCGACCACGTTTTTATCGGAAAACACTTTGTTGAGGATCGGCGTATCGATGGGACCGGGCGTGATCGCGTTGACGCGAATCTCGCGAGGAGCCAACTCAGCAGCGAGCGTCCGAGCGAATGACCGTAGCGCAGCCTTGGCGGCTCCGTATGTGGATTGGCCGGGCAGTCCCTTGACGTTGGCGACGGAGGTCGTGAGGACGACAGAACCTCCACGGTTGATCAGCGGCGCGAACTTCTGGACTGCGAAAAACGGTCCTTTGGAGTTCAGATTGAACATCTCGTCGTAGATGGCCTCGGTCACGTTATCGAGAGGCGTTGGAATGCTGAACCCAGCGTTTACGAACAGCAGGTCGATAGTGTCGAACTGGGCTTTAACTCGGGAGGCCAGTGCGTCGAGATCCGTCAACGACCGCGCGTCGTTCGCAACCACGATGACTTCATTCCCAAGCTCTTTCTGCGCTGAATCCAGGCCTTCCTGCGAGCGCCCCGTCACCAGAACGCTCGCGCCTCCATCAAGCAGCATCTTCGCCGTAGCTAATCCCATGCCGCTCGTGCCGCCGATGATTACCACCTTTTTGCCTTCGTACCGTTTCATATGAATTCTCCTTGTGACTGCTTGTTGTTCGCTTTGTCGCCGTAATTCCAAGTGACGGAAGTGTGGAGGTTGTCTGCATCCAGTGATGCGCCGACCCGCGCTCCTTCAGGTCTTCGCGTTCCAGGATGTGGGTTAGAGAAGTCGATACCGTAGATCTTGACGGAGGCTCCTCACGCAGCTTCTTGGCTGCCGGGATTGTGGAGGTTTGGGTGGCGCTCCGCCTCCTTTGGGCCGTCAACTTCTTTGAGCCGAGCCGGAGGATTATCCTGAGGCGTCGGTTCCGAGCGCCTAATGTGCGAAACGGTGAATTGCCTCGTAGGCGTTATCTTGAAATGAAGTGTTCTTCAAATCAGGAAAGAAGGTGCTCTGGTCCACCATCTCGCCCGATAACTTACCCTCTTTGCTGGCATAAAACACGCCGCTCTTGTAGCGCTCATCCGAAATGGCATCGACGAAGCGTTTTGCACCTACGTCCAGCGTATGCACCATCTCGCCCATCAAAGGGAAGACGATCGGCATCATCACGTAGTTCAGCATGAACCGCATGGGTGGCGGAAGGCTGTCTGCCGCCTGGGTGCCTTTTGTATTCCCTGGGCTCACAGCAACAAACTTAAGCTGGGGGTACTTTCTAGCCATGGATAACGCCCACATGGTCTCCGCATACTTGACATAGGAGTAGGCATTCAATGCCACGAACTTCTTGCCAAAATAGGATCCATCAAGAACAGCAGCAAACTCATCGACAGAAGAAGTGCTCATGGAAACTCGTTTTACTCCGAGCATCTTTACGCCCGGAACAGCTTCGGCACTGACTGCTAGAACGGCCTTCCTCAACTTGTCCCGCTTGATCAACTCATCCACTAGCACCACATTGCCTAAAATATTCGTGGCAGCTAGTTGATTCATGCCGGAAGGCGTAGGGGTCGCAGCCGTTTTCCCAATGGTTCCACCTGCATTTAAAACGACTGCATCAATCGGTTCGCTTATCTCCCCGACCGCCTTTCGTACGGAATCTGCATCCGTAACATCCCCGATAAGAATTTCAAAAATCTTCCTCCCCGTCTTCTCCTCAAGGTCCTTTTTGGCTGCCGCCGCTCTCGCTCGATTTCTGCAAAAAAGAATGACCCTTTTTGTTTCCTGTTTCAAGGCGAACTGCCGGGCAGTCTCTTTCCCAAGCCCAGCATTTGCTCCGGTTATCAAGATACTTTCGATCATGTTGTTCTCCTTCTTAGGTTGTTAGTTACTTGAGGAATGGAGCAATCCGACAGTCAGTTGATGATGGCCGCTCAGCGTGGCCCCTGAGCCGCCGCGACGCCCGCCAGCTTTCAGATCCAATTCCAACGGCATGACCGAAACCGGAGATGGTGCCGGTGGAGAGGGCGATCGAATCCATGAGGGGCTCTTTAGTGAAACGCCGAAAAATAGAACCGGAAAAGCACGAAGCCAAAGTCTGCTTGCCATTTACGAACTAGTTAGTTCTATATTGATAGAATGGAGAGTGTCAAGGAGTTTCGAACTATATGATTCAAAAACCCGCTAAACCGCGAGGACGACCGCGCAGCTTCGACGAAACGGGGGCGCTTGAAAAGGCGACCCAAGTGTTCTGGTCGAAAGGCTATGACGGAGTGACGATTGACGACCTAGTCGCCGGGATGGGCGTGGGACGGCCAAGCCTGTATGCCGTCTTTGGGGACAAACGGGCGATATTCTTGCGCGTCCTCAAGGCATACGCAGAAAGGAAAGGCGCATTAGCCGCGAAGGCACTCTTAACGCCAAAGGGACTTCGTGATTCAATTGTGGCCTTTCTCAGGTACAACGTCGAAAGTGCGACCGAGAGAGGGTCCGCCCGGGGCTGCCTTCTGATTTGCGTCGCGCCACTTGTGGACGACGCTGAAGTTCAACGTTTTTTGCAGAACGCAGCCACGGGCGGGGCGGCACTGCTGGAGCGGCGCTTCCGGGACGGGATCAGCGCGGGTGAAATCTCATCTGGCTTTCCCGTCGCCGCGCGCGCGATCCAGGTTGCCGATCTGGCGCGTGGGCTGACCATGCGTGCGCAGATAGGGACGCCACGCAAGACGCTCCTCAAAGATGCTGAGGAAGCCGCCGACTTGGTGGTTCTGCCGCGCGTGTGACCAAACCGATGATGGGGCCGCTTCACACTTAAAGCGCCCGTGATTTTGACGCTTCAAGACGTGCTCGTTAGGCTGAGCAGAACCTCGACAGATGAGGGCTAGTGATGAATGTGACCAAAGAGAGGCTGCCTAAAACCCCGAGCATCTTCTAATTCAAGCTGCGGCTACGCCGGGTAGGCGAGTGGCAGTTGTTGGTGTTTGTTTCTGTCAGGCATCTTGCGCATGAAGGCTCGGACAAATTCGCTGGCGATCTTTGAATCATCATCTGCACGGCATACCAGACATGTCTTCAGTCTCAGGTTCGACTCGTTCAGCGGGCGCACGGTCACTCCATTGCGCGCCATCCGCAACGCAGCAGACTTCACCACGAAAGCAATGGCAGAACCGTCCGATACAAACGGAAATGCCTCTTCGGGGCCAATAACGTGCTGAATGCTCTGAGGACGGACACCTTGCTGCCTCGCCGCCTGGATGATCGCGTCATACACCGGCGGATGCAGTTGGCGCTCGAAGAGTATCCATTGCCTTCCGTCCATCTGATCGAGCGACACCGACGGGGAGGACGCTAATCCATCCCGTTTCGCCATCGCGATGTAGAACGGTTGCTCTGCGACCTGAACACAGGTGAGCAAAGGCGATTCCGGCGGTTCGTGTGCAATCGCTAAATCGACCAATCCTGAGATCAGGTCTTGGAGGATGTCCATCGGAAACTTGCTGGCAAGATCGATCTTCAGACGTGGAAATAGAGGAAGTTGAATCGAGAGAAGCGTCGAAATCAAAAACGGGTCGGCACACGGGGTACGTCCAACATGGAAAATCGCGTCCATGCCCTGAATCACCACTCGCGCCGATTGAACGGCCCGTTCGCCGTGGAGAAGTGAGATCCGTGCCTGTTGCACATAGGCGCGGCCCGCATCGCTCAGCGCGACGTGTTTGCGGTCACGGAGAAACAGAGGGCCGCCGACGAGGGCTTCGACATCTTGGATGTTTTTTGTCAGCATCGGCTGACTGATGCGCAATCTGCGCGCCGCACGCCCAAAGTGCAGCTCCTCTGCGAGCGCGATCACTGACTCCATGAGTTTTGTTTCATGCTTTGTTTCGCTCTTTGACATGCCGCACCCCATGAACTCCGAGAAATGGGGATAGGACGTGGACTGGGCAGTCCTCTGTTTCAACGTATTGGCGCGCAGGCGCGTCCCATCGTCAAGCTGAATCTTTTAGATGTCCCCCCCTGTGGAAAAGGTGGGCTGATGTGTGCTTATCAACGTCATTGATAAGCAACCCCCTCCGGAGAATTGGACTCTACAGGCATCCTCCGCCATCTTCAAAGCACGTACGTTATCTCCGCCCTTCCTTGGGGTTATTCAAAGTGAGGTTGTATGCTTTCTGCCGCGAAGCCACATTCACGCACACCGATACCAGCCTTCGAACCGCTGCTTGACCTCCATGAAGCGGCTACTGTGCTGGGCATGCACTGGAAGACCCTTGAGGGTAAGGCACGTCAGCATGAAGTCCCTGCCTTCAAAGTTGGAAAACGCTGGAGATTTCGGCTGAGTTCGCTGAATAACTGGCTTGAAGCTGGCCTAAAATTGAATACAACCCATCAGGCCGTCGTGACTAGACAGGAGCAAAATCCTTGAAGTTCACTCGGCAGCGTTTTCAACGCGGCACCCTGCGCAAGGTTGCGCGGGCAAACAATCAATGGGCTTGGGAGTACCGCTACCAAGACCCCGTAACCAATAAGAGAAAATCCTTGTTCCTGGGGCTCGACAAGTTTCCCACGCAGACCGCCGCAGAACGGCATCTCGAAGCTTTCGTGCTCAAACTCAATCAAGAAAACCCAACCCTGGCCGTGATGGAGCCGACCTTCGACGCCATTCTTGACCGGTTTATCGAGGACGAACGCATGATGGAAATCAAGCAGAGTCGGCCCGGTGAACATCTCAAGGACGGGGATCTGAGCTATTCGACAGTCATCTCCTACCTCAGCGTCATCAAGCGAGTCCGCGCGAAATGGGGAACAACCCGCATCACGCGGATGAAGCCGATGCTGATTCAAGCATGGCTCAGAGAACTGGAAGCCGCACCCAAAACCAAAGGCCACATCAAGGCTGTCATGTACCGCCTGTACGAGAAGGCCATGCTCTGGGAGATGGTCGAGTGGCAGCGGAATCCAATGGAGTTGGTCGAAATCAAAGGCGTCAGCAAGCGACAGAAGAGGCCGATCATCCTGACCGTCGAGCAGTATTTCCAGATTCTCGCGTTGCTGCCGGAACCCTACCAGACGATGGTGGTGGTCGCCCAATGCACCGGCCTCCGCGCCGAAGAGATACTGGCGCTCGAATGGGAAGACATCGACTTCGAGAATCTGAGTATGAAGGTCGTCCGGGCGGTCGTACATGGCCGGGTCAAGACCGTGAAGACAGATTACTCCGAGGACGAACTACCGCTTGATCCCGGCTTCGCAGAGGTACTCCTGACTTGGAAGCGCAGGTTGGGAGCTGAACGCGAAGCGCAAAATGGGATTTCAACCCCATTGGTGGGGTTGGACTTGGTCTTTCCAAGTACCTCCACCGGACGGCATTTCCACGCGGCGCCAGCCCAGCAGGACTACATTCGTCCGGCTGGCTGTTGCCTTGTGGCGTGCCCGAAGTGCGGTGCGGGTGTTGGCGTGTGGTGTCTTCAGGATGCCAAGACGCCGAACGGAAAGCGACTGCCGCTGCATGATGAGCGGTGGGATGATGCCGGGAAGTACGGCAGCGTAGGTTGGCATACGTTCCGCCATACCTATCGTTCCTGGCTGGACAGCACCTCGGCACCTATCGGCGTGCAGCAGAAACTAATGCGGCATGCCCAGGTTTCGACCACGATGAACGTGTACGGAAACGCCTTGATGACGGCCAAGCGTGAGGCCAACAGCAAGGTGGTAAAGATGGCATTGAGGAGCGCTTAAGCCCATGCAAAAACGCCAACCACTCTCGATAATTCCAAAGCGATTTCATGACCGCTGTTATTTGGGGTTATCTGGGGTTGACGTTTTCGCTAAGTGGTTGCGGGGGTAGGATTTGAACCTACGACCTTTGGGTTATGAGCGACCCCCGGAACGCGTATGTTGTTGACTTTACGGCACGAATGGCGACTCAAAAGTACCGAAAAGTACGCATTGGACAGGCTATTGGGAGTCAGTTGGGAGTTTTCTTTGTTCGTCTCCTCTTCGCTTTTCTGGAGACCGATTGCACCCGATTTGGTGCAGGTTTGGGAGAAGAACTTGCGTAAACGGCTCAGCGACCTTTGGGCGGATTTCCCAAGGGTGGCCCTTCCCACCTGCGCCAGATGCGGACTTCATAAAATCCACTTTTTTTATCGGGCGCTATCGGGAGTTTGCGGTCTTTTCCAGTCGCGATATCAGGCCCGTTTTCATTGGGGATCGTGTCACTCTGAAGCCAACGAACGTTGGGTCGATCATAGAGTGTTCGCGAGATGTCCTCTTGAGAAGCGCGGTTCAGGAAAAGGCCGATCCAGGTGCTGAATGCATTGTTATGCCGCTAGCTAGTGCAAGGGCATTCCGCCAACTGTGGAGCGGGGACTCGACGCGCTCGGGCTGGTTTGCCACCATGCGGCGAGTCTCTGTGGGAGCAACTCCCACAAGCCTGGATGCTTAGTGGGTCGGCGACCTTGTGGCCGAGGCTTGGTCAATCTATTCCGCCGCGACTAGTTACGCACCTTTAGTTTCCCGACATCTGCTGCTGATGAATTGCATAGTCGTTCTCCACGCTGATGCGGCGTACCACGGTGAGACCTTCGCTTCCGAGCAGGAATGTGGTGCCCATATCGTTGTTGGCCACCTGATGTTTGACCTGCTTTACGGTCGTTAGCAGCACGGGGTTGTCCGGTATGGAGATGTCCACCACCTGGAAGTCGCGGGGAACCGCGCGCACATAGTTGTACGGCTCATTTACTGACAGGAATCCGGTCTCTCCGAGTGACTGCGTCTGGCCTGGATCGAGAAGCGCGGAAACCATGCGCAGCGTGGGGTGAGCTGCCTTGTGCAGGTCCAGCACAGCAACGCCCTTTTCGTCGCGGAAGCGTATCAATTCCGCGCTGCCGTCCAACGGACGAACGAAGTCGAACGGACCGGCGACCTGGAGCGGTGTGACGGAAACGGTCTTCACATGCGCGGGGTCGGTTACATCGAAGACCGTAAGGCGCGCGCCGCCTTGTTGCTCGACATAGAGGTAGAAGCTGCCGCTGCTCGTGGCGTGCAGAAAGAAGCTGTTGCCGCCGACCTGTGCTGCTTCGGGCAGGTTACGCGGTTCCATCACGATGATCTCGCCCGACTTGGAGCGTAGTTGAGCCTGGCTGGCTAGCGGGAAAGCGGTCATTGCAAGAGCGAAGGCGGCGGTAGCGAACTGGCAAACTCGAGTCGTGTTCATGATGTTTCTCCTTGTCCAATCCAGAATGCTGCCGCCGAGGCCTCTAGGTCCAAGCAGAAGTCGTGATGGGGTATAAGCCGAGCTTGGGTACGGCTTGGAGTGCTCAAAGACCTGCTTATAGGGCATAAAGATTTGCGAATTCTCTTCTGCTTTCAAGACGCCTAGCTTGAAAAGAAGGAGATCGACATGTACACAAGCACCGCAGCGAGCACAAAGACAATAGCCATCATCGGAGGAGGAGTGAGCGGTTCTTTGACCGCGTTTCATCTTCGCCGCAGCTCGAAGGACGTGCGCATTGTCGTTGTCGATCCCCGCCCGGAACTTGGCCTTGGGCTGGCGTACTCCACCCCAAGCCTGTGCCATTTATTGAATGTCCCCGCAGGCAAGATCAGCGCGCTGCCGAATGATGCGGAGCACTTTCTCCGTTGGTTCAGGGCGAACTACGATTCCCAAGCAACGCCCATGACCTTTGCACCGCGTGCGGTGTTTGGACAATATATCCGCTCGCTTTTGACGCAGGCAGCCCACATCGAGCACCTGCAGACCACCGTTACGGACATGACCGTGACGGACAGTTCTGCCACGCTGATCCTGCGGGACGGGACCAATCTCCATGCCGACCTCGTGGTGCTGGCCACAGGCAACTTCGATCCTGCGGCGCTGCCCGGGATCGAGCCAGCTGCGGTGGAAAGCGGTGCTTACTGCCACAACGCCTGGTCGGAGGCGACCTATGCGAACCTCCCGGCGCATGCGCCGGTCACGCTGATCGGAACCGGACTGACTGGCGTGGATGTGGTGCTGCGCTTGCGCGAGCTTGGCCACCAGGGTGTCATCACTGCCGTATCGCGGCACGGTGTCTTTCCCCATCGTCATGCAGCGTACACGGCTGCGGACCACAGCGCGATACCGGCAGGGACATCGGCCACCTGCCTCAGCTATCTCCGTGCCTTGCGCGCTGCCATCGCGAGTGGCATGGAGTGGCGGGCCGCCATCGACAGCCTGCGTGCGACGACGAACGACCTCTGGCTGGCCCTGCCGCTCCGAGAGCAGAAGCGCTTCCGCCGTCATCTGCAGCGTCGCTGGGATGTGGTGCGGCACCGCATGGCACCGCCCATCTCAGGCTTGATCGAAGCGGAGCTTGCCGCAGGCACACTGCAAATCGAAGAAGGCCATCTCGCGAGCGTAGGGGCTGGATCCGTTGGGGCCAAGGTCGCGCTGCGTTCTGCGGGTGGCCAAAGCGAATTACATGCGGCACGGGTGATCAACTGCACCGGCCCCAGCATGAATTACCGCCGTGTGGGTTCGTCTTTGCTCAACAGCCTCTTCGCGCAGGGCGTCATCACTCCCGGGCCGCTGGGTGGAGGCTTGAACAGCACCCGGTACGGCGCGCTCATCGATGAGCAGGGGCAGGCTTCGGGCATCCTCTTTCACCTAGGACCCGGCCGCCTGGGAACGCTGATCGAATCGATCGCCATCCCTGAAATTCGTCAGCAAGCCGTGGAGACGGCAGCTATACTCGCCGGCCGGCTTAATGCGCGGTCAACAGCAGTTCTGACGCAGCCGGCTTCCCTGCAAAGGACACAACCCTTGGTGTCGGCGTGAGCACCACGGTGATGGAGCCTATGGTGGCCAGCAGAACGAAATTCGCGTGGAAAGCCGGCGCTCTTACCGCGAGCCTGGCCATCCTCCTGGGGCTGGTGAGCGGTTTGGCTTGCGTGGGGGTGCGCCTCGGCTTTCGTATGTTGCAGTGGGTGTTTGTGCGGCACACTGGCCTTTTGCCTGAAGCTGCCGCACAGCTCGGCAGCTTTCATCGCGTCCTGGTGCCGGTCGCTGGCGCTCTGCTGGCGACGGCAGTTATGTTTGCCGCTCGACGCTGGTCACATGCCGAGCCCTTCTCCGAATACGTCGAAGCAGTGCGCTTTGAAGAAGGCCATATCCCGTTTGCCTCGACCGCCTGGCGCACCGCGTCTTCCGCTTTTTCCGTGGCTTCCGGGGCGGCTATTGGCCGGGAAGGCTCCATGATCCAGTTCGCCACAGCGGTGACCTCGTGGTGCGGCAATCGTCTCGGTAACCACGAGATCTCGCTCGCGAGCAAAGTGAGCTATGGGGCCGCCGCTGCGGTGGCGGCTGCCTATCAGGCACCCCTGGCCGGCGTCTTCTTTGCTTTCGAGATCGTGCTCGGCGAGTGGAAATGGACCGAGACAGTGCCGCTCTTGCTCGCCTCGATCTCGGGATGGCTCATCAGCCACACCCTGCTGGGCGGAGGACCGCTTTTTGCCGTTCCTAGCCACCTCTCGACCGCCGGTCTCTTGTGGACGCTTCCACTGGCTTTACTGCTTGGCAGCGTCAGCCCGGCGTACCAGCTGCTTCTGCGCAGCTTGGCATTTCTAAAACGACTACCCATGCCTTTGCTCTGGGCAGCGCTGGCTGTGGGACTGCTCAGCATCGTGCATCCTGCCGTCTGGGGCAACGGAGACGTGGCCCTGCTCAGAACGCTTGGGGGTGCGCCAATTATCTCCAGCATCATCGTGATCCTTCTTTTTCGTCTTATTGCGACGACCGCCTGCGTCGGAGCCGGGACGGTGGGTGGTGTCTTCACGCCAACCCTCTTCGTCGGCGCAGCGTTGGGCCTTACGGCGGCCAGCCTTCTGCATGTCTCACAGCCTGTCTTACTCGCTGTGGTCGGGATGAGCGCATTTCTTGCTGGCGTCACCCATGCGCCCTGGATGGCTGCATTCATGGCTGCGGAGCTAACCGGGCAATGGCACCTGCTGCCGGTCTTTCTTGTTCTGAATTTTCTCGCGAAGACGGTGGCTGGCCACATTTCACCTCGATCGCTCTACGCCATCGCGACGCCGGCACCAACAGGCGCACCTAACCACTAAGCTGAATGAACACCGGAGGAACACCTATGAGCACATCTATGGCACCCAGCGAACCGCACGTCGGACTCATTATCCGGGAGCGTGAGCCCGTCAACCTGGAATACCCCTTCGATCAGCTCGACGAGTTCCTGACCCCTAATGATCTGTTCTACATTCGCAGCCACTTCAAGGCACCGGTGTTGGACCGGCATGACTATAAGCTGACCATCGGGGGTGCGGTGGGAAAGCCGTTCACCATCAGCTATGAGGAATTGCTGGCGATGCCCTCGGTCACCCGGGCGGCGACACTCGAATGTGCCGGCAATGGCCGCATCTTCCTGGTGCCTCAGGTGAAGGGTGCGCAATGGCAGCTCGGTGCTGTCAGTACGGCGGAGTGGAGCGGCGTTCCGTTGTCGGCGCTGCTGGAGCGGGCGGGCCTCGATGCCAACGCCTGCGAAGTCTTGTTTGAGGCCGCAGACAAAGGCACGCCCAAGGAAGAGCCGGTGCCACCTGGCGAGACGCCCTATGCGCGAAGCATCAGCGTCGAGAAGATAGACGATGTCGTCATTGCCTATGCGATGAACGGGGAAGAGATCCCGGTCGATCATGGCTTCCCGCTGCGCGTGATTGTGCCTGGTCACTATGGCATGGCGTCTGTAAAGTGGCTCACGCACATTCGCGTGCTGACCGAGCCATACAAGGGTTACTGGCAGACCTCGGATTACGGCTACTGGGCTTATGACGAAAACCACAACCCGATGCGTCTTGCGCTTGGGGAAATGCAGGTCAAGTCTGCGATTGCGCGGCCGCGCACGCGGGAGTTCATCCCGGCAGGTTCGACCTACCACGTCTACGGAGCGGCCTGGGGCGGCGAACCCCACATCGAAACCGTGGAGCTTTCGACCGATGACGGCAATACCTGGCAGCCGGTTCGCTTTCTGGATGAACCGCAGTTCGGAGCGTGGCGACGTTGGGAATTTGAATGGCAGGTGCCTGCTGACAAAGGGACCTACGTGCTCAAGTCGCGAGCCACCGACCCGAAAGGCACAACCCAGCCGGAGCAACACGACAAGATGAAGGGGACCTACGTCATCCACCACACCTTTGGAATTGAAGTCGTGGTGCGCTGATGCTGGAAAATTTCCGCATCCGCGTCTTTCGCTCCGTTGCACATCACCTTAACTTCAGCCGGGCTGCGGAGGAACTTCTGCTCACGCAGCCCGCCGTGACGCAACAGATCAAGGCGCTCGAAGAGGATCTTGGAGCCCCGCTCTTCGACCGCGGCGGTGGACGTATCTCTTTGACGGCCGCCGGCAAGGCGCTGCTGCCCTTTGCAGACCAGATGAAGACGCTGGGCGAGCAGGCCTACGCCGCTGTCGCGGCAGCCAACGGGCAGCAGGCGGGCGAGCTGGCGATTGGCGCGTCGCAGACGATTGCGCAGTATCTGCTACCGAATCTCATTGCGAACTTCCTGAAGGCCCAACCACGGATGCACGTCACCGTTCGCAGCGGGAACTCTGATGAGATGCTGGAGGCCCTGATTGCAAGGCAGGTACACATCGCTTTGATCGAGGGACCTGAACAGCGCAAAGACCTTCATATAGAGCCGTTCATGGAGGACCACCTCGTGTTGGTTGTGCCCACAAGCCATGAGTGGGCCGAGCACGAGGTGTCGCTCGAATCGTTTCGCAAGGAGCCTCTTCTGATGCGCGAGTTCGGTTCCGGCTCCCGCCGGGTCGTGGAACAGGCGCTGACCCAGGCAGGCCTGAAGATAAAGGACCTGCGCCTTGGAATGGAGATTGATTCGACGGAAGGTCTGCTCAGCTCCGTCGAAGCAGGGCTTGGCGTCACCTTCGTTTCGCGCTGGGCGGTACGGAACCAACTCGCCCTCGGGACCTTAAAGATCGCCCGCGTCAAAGGTCTGAAGCTCGCACGCCGGTTTTCCATGGCGTATGCAGCCGGTCCTGAGCCGGGCGGCAGCATCGGTGCATTCCGTGCGATGCTGCTGGCTCACGCAGCGGAACTGACACCCAGGGCGACCGGCCGTCGCCCTGCCTCTGTTCAGCGCTAGCCAGCACGTCTGGGGCAGTTACCGATGCAGATGCATGTAGAAGTAGATTGCCAGGCCTGCTGCTGCGAGAAAGAGCAGGATAAACGTCAGCAAAGCGAACATGATTCCATCGAAATGCCGCCGAACGACATAGCCGCACTGCGAGGGATCGGTGACGTGGGCGGCCTCGGCCTTAAGATCGGCTACAAGGTCCTCGCGAAGATGCTTTGCATTCTTGCCAAGATGATTTTCCAGTGTTTTCAGTTCCATGATTCGCTCCTCCCAGACTTTCGTCTGTAGATATAGTGTGAGCCGCCGAAAGCGCCGATACCAATCGGAAATGCGAATACGGTATAAGCAGCAAAGCTCAGCTCTGAGAGGGTATGTAGCTCTTGAAAATGCAACCGGTGGGCTACAAGGCAGCATGTTTGGGAGTCCATGCGTCCTCGCGTGCTCAGCCTCTCACGGTTGGTAGTTGCCTATGGTTCCAGGCCGTCATGCCACCATCCATGGAGCTGACATCCGAGAAGCCGTTTGCCTGCATTAGGCTCGAGGCGATGCTGGAGCGATAGCCGCTGCCACATACGGCTATGACCGCCTGATTTTTTGGAATCTCGGCGAACCGATCGGGAAGCTCACCAAGCGAAATGTGAATGGCGCCCTCAATGTGGCCGCCCTGCCATTCCTTGTCGCTGCGGACATCAAGGACCCGCACCTCGGAGCTTCGTTCAGCTACTTCTTTGGTGGAAAGCTGAACGGTCCGCCCAAACTCCACGCCTGCGTCGATCCAGGCAGGCATGCCCTTGTGAAGAGAACCTTCAACCCGGTCCAGGCCGACGCGAGCGAGAGAACGGATTGCTTCCTCGGTCTCGCCCTTGTCGTCTACCAGCAGCAACCGCTGCTCCGGTGCAACAAGCCATCCCGCCCACAACGAAAGGTTTTGACCAGCACCGATATTCAGCGCTCCTGGGATGTGAGCGCCACCAAAGGCTTCCGGACGGCGCAGGTCGATGACAGTCACAGTGCTATCGGTAAGACTTTTGGAAAGATCGATAGGGGAAAGCGAACTCTCGACCGTTGGCGCAGGCTGGCTCGGAGCTCCTTTGGAGTTCAGTTCCTTCATACGCGGGTAGTAAGAGGGCATGGGTGGCAGGCTGCCGAGCACCTCGTCGACGAAGGCTTGCTGATCGAGTTTCAAGAGTGGCTGGATCAGCCGCTCGTAGCCAAGAGTGGACTCGGCTCGTTCGCTCATGCCGGAACCACACAGTGACCCAGCACCGTGGCCGGGATACATCTGAACGCCATCGTGCAGGGATGCGATGCGCTCGTGGACACTTCGGTAGAGTTCGTGCGCGAGCTGCTGCTTGGCTTCGTCTCCCAGCAGATCAGGCCGGCCAAGTGAACCCACAAAGAGGAAGTCTCCACTGAAAAGAGCAAGCGGCTGCGAAGCATCCCGCTCTTCGTCGAAGAGCACAAAGCTCAGGTGCTCAGGGGTGTGCCCTGGCGTGTGCAGGGCCTGCAGACGCAGCTTGCCGACCTGGAGAACGTCTCCATCCCGAAGCGGCCGATGCTCCATGCCGTAGCGATACGGCCCTTCAACGTAGGAGCTGAGTACAAGCTCGGCTCCCGCGGCTTCGGCCAGACCGGTCGCGCCGGACGCGAAGTCGGCATGGATATGCGTCTCGGTCACATACCGGATTGCGAGGTCCTGTTCCTTCGCATAGTCGGTGTACCGGTCGAAGTCGCGAATGGGGTCGATGACCACCGCCTGCCCTTCGGACGAAACGACGTAAGAATATTGCGACAGTCCTGGAATCTCGACTTGCTTGATCTTCACCGCTTTGCCTGCCTTTGCTGTCCTGCGAGTTCTTCGTAGTCGCGCCTGCTTTTCTCCGCCTCACTGCTGCAGACCAGGGCACAGAGCTTGAACACCATAGGGTCACTGATGGCGTAGAAGATGGACGTGCCTTCCCGTCGCCGGCCGATCAGGCCTGCGTCGAAGAGAACCTGAAGATGCTTGGAGATGTTGGGCTGGTTTCCTTCCAACGCCGCCACCAATTCGCCGACCGACTGTTCGCCCGCCTCCAGCTCCTGCAGAATGCGCAGACGGTACGGCTCTCCAAGGGTGCGAAACCGCCGCGCCACCAGGTCGAGCATCTTGTCACTCATTGCCTGCCTTGCCATGACTTGAATATATCACTATGGACGCATACAGTAGATAACGACACTGGAGATACACATGGAAGCTCGCTTGATCGATGTACGGGAATACCCTGAGTTTGCCGAGGGGCATATCGAGGGTTCGGAACTGGTTCCGCTTGGAACACTGGAAAAGGCCAGTGAAGGCTGGGACCGCTCCGTGCCGCTGACCCTCGTCTGCCGCAGCGGACGCCGTGCTGAAGATGCGCGGCAAACACTGGCCGGTAAGGGGTTTACCTCACTTGAAGTGCTCGACGGCGGAGTACAGGCATGGACCAACAGCGGCAAGCCGCTCACGGTCGCCGAAAACAAGCCCTGGTCAATGGAGCGCCAGGTGCGTGTCACGGCCGGTGCCTTAGTGCTGACGTTCTGCGGGCTCGGGATGCTTACTTCGAAGAAGTTCTTTCTGGGCGCGGGTCTGGTCGGTGCGGGCCTGGTCTACGCAGGTGCAAGCGATACCTGCATGATGGCCTCGGTGCTTGGCCGCATGCCGTGGAACGATCCGGAGAAAGCAAACGCATGACTTCGCTTGCCATTGCCGGTGGGCTAGCCCTGGGCGCGGTCATCGGAATCATCTCTGGCATGATCGGGATTGGAGGCGGGGCCTTTCTGATTCCCGCCCTGATCTTCTTCTACGGCATGTCGCAGAAGACCGCGCAAGGGACGTCCGTTGCAACACTGTTACTGCCCATCGGTATCTTCGCGTTCTGGACCTACTACAAGGCCGGACACGTCGATCTGAAGCTCGCGATGTTGATCGCGGTCGGTTTTGCAGTCGGAGGATATTTTGGCGGTCTCTGGGCACAACACCTGTCCGACGTGGTTCTCCGCAGGGGCTTTGCCGTTTTACTCGTTGCATTGGCAATCAAACTCGCCATTGGGCGTTGAGGAAAGTTTATGAAACGACACACAGTAGCCATCGCGCTTGCCTTTGGAGCGGTTCTTTCTATTCTCCCCATGCAGGCGCAGACCAAAACGCATCGAGTCCTCTTCGCTATGACCTCGCCCGATGAAGCAGATTGGCAACTCACCCTCAACAACATTCGCAATCTTATAACCGGCCTTGCTCCTGAGACAGTGGAGATCGAGCTCGTTGCCTACGGACCCGGCATAGCGTTTCTCAAAAAGGACGGTGTGGATGCCGCTGAGATCCACAAGCTGGAGTCATCCCACGTTCATTTCATCGCCTGCGGCAACGCCATGCGGAAACAGCATCTTGAAGCGTCGGACCTGGTCGCCGGCAGCGAGGTCGTACCCGCCGGAATCGTCGAAGTCGTGAAGAAGCAGGAACAAGGCTGGAGCTACATCAAGGCGGGTCGTTAACCGTTTACGCCGCCTTCGCGATGCTCAAGCAAGGATGGAAGCACAAACCAGTTCTTGAACCCGGGTCTTAATATCATCGCGGATAAGTCGTACTTCCTCCAGGGGCAGACCCTTTGGGTCTTTCAGGGGCCAGTCGTCCCGGCGCAAGCCGGGGACGTAGGGACACTTATCGCCGCAACCCATGGTGATGAGCAGGGCCGCATCTTTCGCCAGCTCCTGGGTCAGCTTCTGAGGTTTGGCCCCGCTGAGATCGATTCCTACCTCCTGCATGACGGCTAGAACCTCGGGATGCACGCGCAGGCCTGGCTCCGTTCCGGCGGACACGGCTTCTGCCTTTTTCCGGTCTGCAAATTGATTGAAGAATGCTGCCGCCATCTGGGAGCGTCCGGCGTTGTGGACGCAGGCAAAGATCACCTTGTGCATGATGGGTTCTCCTCGGTGGACTACGCGTTTTTGGCGGGCTTGATCGCGTAAACCTTCACGCTGGCGGCGGCGGCATTGATGTCGTGCTGCGAGAGCAGCAGACTTAACTCGTCGTGCAGCGAAGGCGCAGGAGTGCAGCAAGCCGTATCAATGACTTGGAGAGGGTTCCCCGGCTGGGTTTCACCCATTGCCGGCGAGCAGCACCCAGCCTGGTTCTCAACCTTTGCGTAAGCGTTCAGGTCCGCACCACTGTCTACGATCTCGACATGCTTGAAACCCGCTGCCAACATGCCATCTCGGTAGTCTTCGATCCTGATCGCCCCGGCGATACAGCCGACGTAGGCCGCCATGCTTTGCGCGACGGCCTCGGGCAACTCGTGCTTGAGGGCAATGTCGCTGACAGCAACTCGTCCGCCTGGCTTGAGGACGCGGGCAATTTCACGAAAGACAGCCGGCTTATCGGGTGCGAGGTTTAGAACGCAGTTGGAGATGACGCAATCAACCGAAGCGTCGGGGAGCGGAATCTGATCGATGTTGGACTGGTAAAACTCGACATTGGTGTAGCCGCCCGCCTTGGCGTTCGCCCGGGAACGCTCAATCATCGCCGAGGTCATGTCGATGCCAATGGCGCGGCCCTCTGGCCCAACCTGCTTCGACGCCAGAAACACGTCCAGGCCGCCTCCAGACCCTAGATCGACCACCACCTCACCGGGTCTCAGATGCGCGGTTGCAGTCGGATTTCCGCAGGAAAGCCCCATATTCGCATTCGCTGGAATCGAGGTAAGCTCCTCGGCGGTGTAGCCGAAAGCCTCCGCGACGGCCTGCACACCTGCATGATCGTTCGATAAAGTGCTTTCAGCCACTGCCCCATACTTCGACTTCACCGACTCTAAAAGCTGCTCCGCCATAACCGCCTCCTCACATCTGCTTAGGCGACTATATTGCTTGCCTTCGCATACGTCAAGGCGTATAAGTAAGGGATGGCGAAGCCATCACCGTACAACGTGGAGCGTTTCTTTCAGGCCCTGGGAGATAACACCCGTCTTCGCTTGCTCAACCTCATGGGAGAGCAGGAGATTTGCGTCTGCTACTTCGTCGAAATCCTGGGCGGCCCTCAGCCGAAGATTTCACGGCACCTGGCTTACCTGCGGAGCGCCGGAATCGTAGAGGCGCGGCGCGAAGGAAAATGGATGCACTACAGGATCGTCATGCCTCCACACATCGGGTCCGCGCAGATTCTCAAGCAGACCCTCGGCTGGCTCAAAGAAGAGAAGCGGATGCAGGCTGACCGGGCGCGACTCACCAGAGCATGCTGCTCGCCCTCGAAGTACACGCTGCTCGATGGCGCACCGGTTCCCGCTTCGATTCAAGAAGTACCTCATGAGACCTGCTAGATGTCTACCGCACCTTTCACACAAGGTCCGATTTGCGCTCCTGCTGCTCGGAAGAAGCTCTCGTTTCTCGACCGGTTTCTGACTCTTTGGATTTTCCTTGCCATGGCGATTGGGGTGGCTGTCGGTCACTTCGTTCCGTCCTCGGCTGGGTTCGTCAACCGTTTCCAGACGGGAACGACGAACATCCCAATAGCCATCGGACTCATCATTATGATGTTCGCGCCCTTGGCGAAGATCCGCTACGAAAAGCTGGGTGAGGTCTTTCGCAACAAGCGCGTCCTAGGGCTGTCGCTCGTGCAGAACTGGCTGATCGGGCCGGCTCTGATGTTCCTCTTGGCCATCGTCTTCCTGCGCGGCGAGCCGGCCTACATGCGCGGGCTGATCCTGATCGGCATTGCCCGCTGCATCGCTATGGTGCTGGTCTGGAATGAGCTGGCTGAGGGTGATACGAACTATGTTGCTGGACTCGTCGCCATCAACAGCGTCTTTCAGGTGCTCTTCTATGGCCTCTATGCCTGGGTCTTTCTGACGGTACTGCCGAAGTGGTTTGGCCTGGAGGGTAGCGTCGTTCCTATCGGCATCGGCCAGATCGCGAAGAGCGTCGGCCTCTACCTCGGGGTTCCATTCGTTGCCGGCTTCATTACCCGGTTCGTTCTCATCGGGCTCAAAGGAGAAGAGTGGTATCGAACCCGCTTCATCCCGCGCATCAGCCCTCTTACCCTTGTCGCTCTGTTATTCACAATCCTGGTCATGTTCTCGCTCAAGGGCGACCTGATCGTGCGGCTGCCGCTCGACGTGGTGAGGATCGCCGTCCCGCTCGTCATCTACTTCCTCATTATGTTCCTGGTGAGCTTCTGGATGGGCAAGCGCTTGGGAGCCAACTATGCTCAGTCGGCAACGCTTTCCTTCACTGCAGCAGGTAACAACTTCGAGCTGGCGATTGCCGTCGCGGTAGCCGTCTTCGGCTTGAACTCCGGGGAGGCTTTTGTCGGTGTCGTCGGTCCGCTCATCGAAGTTCCCGCCCTGATCGGCCTGGTCAACGTCGCTTTCTGGATGCGGCGACGTTACTTCGGCGGAGAGATGATGGGCTTTCAGGCGCGACCGGTGGAGGATGCGCCCTAGTCTTGGAATGTCGCATTCGGGGAAGCAACGCGCCCGAGCGTTCTCAACTGACGAGAACGGGCCAACGCCCTCATCTAAGGCATCCAACTGCCCCTCGGAGCTCGGTATCCCTGAATATGATAGGTCGGTAACTACGATTCCCGAGCACTCTAGGGATCGGATGATATTTTCTGCGAGCACCGTAATTAGCGGCGGATGTATCGCACCGGTGGCGGCAGCTGTGCAGGTCGTGGCGGCATCTCTGGGTGCTCGATGGCGAAATCGGTTGTAGCCTACACTTCCGGTGAACCTTTAATAGCGCAGCGCACTATTAAAGGTTGGAACGGCCGCCAAGACGCTATGCGATCGGCCATTCAAGGCGAAAGGTCGTCAAGTCTCGGGAAGGGTTCTCTCTCGACCCACTCTAGCCCTCATTGAAAAGTGTCAGAAGTAAGCATATACTTCTGACAGTGAGGGGCCATGGAAAGCCTGACCAAAGCTATTCTGCGGAAGACGAACGAGCTGCCTGAGGGCGCCCCAGTCAGCGCCAAGATGCTCCTGCATCTTGGAAGCCGTCAGGCAGTTGACCAGTCTCTCTCGCGACTCGCTCGGAGCGGCAAGCTGTTGCGGGCGGGAAGAGGCATGTATGTGTCCCCGGTCAAGAGCCGGTTTGGTACTCATGCGCCCTCCGCACATCGTCTGATCGAAGAGTTATCCACCCGGCGCGGCGAGATCGTTGCTCCATCCGGTGCCACGTCCGCCAATGCGTTGGGACTCACCACCCAGGTGCCGACGCAGGCGATCTATTGGACATCGGGCAGAGAGCGAAAGTTGAATCTTGGCAAGCTCGTCATTCAACTGGAGCATGTCCCCTCGTGGCAACTCGCCTTTGCCAAGGAGCCAGCCGGGGAGATCGTGCGTGCGCTCGCGTGGGCCGGGCCAGAACGAGTCCAATCTGTCCTCGCCGAGATCGGCGGCAAGGTGCCCAAGTCCGAATTGCAGAAGGTGGCTCAACAGGTCTCCCGTTTCCCAGGGTGGGTGGCGAGCGCGTTGAGCCGGAGTGTCGTCAATGCCTGAGAGCTACTTCCGCTTGAGTGCCAGGGACAAGTCAGATGTGCTCAACGCGGCATCGGCGGTCTTGGGTCGCCCGCCTCACCTGCTAGAGAAGGACATCTGGGTCGTTTGGTCGCTTGCTGCGCTCTTCGAATCGCAGTTCGGCTCCCACCTCGTCTTCAAAGGCGGCACTGCTCTGTCGAAGGCGTACAACGTCATCCGCAGGTTCTCTGAAGATGTCGATCTCACCTACGATATCCGGGCCTTGGCACCGCAGTTGGTTAGCAATGCGCCGGAAGGAATCGACGCGATTCCGCCGAGCCGAAGCCAGGAGAAGAAGTGGTCCGATGGAATCCGCCGAGAGCTTCTTCCAGCGTGGCTACGTGACCACGCACATCCGGTCGTCGAAGCGGGATTGACGGCTTTAGGACCTGCTACGAGTCGAGTCACTGAGGACTGCATCTTCATCGACTACGAGCCGATAACGCCAGCATCGAGCTATGCACTTCCGAGGGTCAAACTGGAGTTCGGAGCGCGTTCGAGTGGCGAGCCGAGTACGGTCATTCCTGTACGGTGCGATATCGAGGGACTCATCTCCGGCATTGAGCTTCCGGTTGCAGCCCCTCGCGTCATGAATCTCACGCGCATCTTCTGGGAGAAAGCCACTGCGGCCCACGTCTACTGTCTACAAGGCGAACCGGGACTCAGCGAACGATTCTCCAGGCACTTCCATGATCTCGCTCGACTCGACGAAGCTGGGCATCTCCCGGAGGCTCTAGCAGCCAAAGACGTCGCCGATGCCGTTGCGGTTCACAAGGCCGCTTTCTTCGCCGAGAAGGATTCGGCTGGGAGCCGGATCGACTACATGCAGGCGGTACACGGAGACCTGACGTTGGTACCCACCGCATCGGCATTCGACGCTCTCAAGCGCGACTATCAGCGCATGATCGAAGATGGTCTGCTGTTCGATGAAGCCGAATCGTTCGAGACGTTGATGAGCAGGTGTGCCACCATCCAGGCACTCGTGAAGGCCAGTCGAGCCAAGTAGTTCGAACTCCCTTCTTTCGCTTCATTGTCCATCGAATGCACGAGGGGCGAGCGGATACGGACATTTACCCTTCCGTACAACACATACTTATGCGCTTTCCGCATAAGAGAACTCCGGAAAGTCATTGGACGCGGGGCTTGAGCAGCCCATAAGGTCTGGCTATCGCAACTGAATTCACCGTTGCTGGAGGTAGCCAATGATCCGCCAAAGCAGTGCTCCAAGCCGTCCAAACCGCCTCGCCAATCGCAAGGCTTCACCCTTTTCAAAGCAATCTCTCGCCCACGCTTTCCGCGTGATGGCTCCCGCCCTCTTTGCGCTCACATTCGCGAGCGTTGCCCATGCCCAAGGAACGATGGACTTCTCCGGCGCTCAGACGCTCATGGGGACATTCAAAACGTTCGCCGTCTATGCCGGTGCTGTCATCTGCTTCGGCGGTTTGATCTTCGCCGGCATTCGGATGATGAGCGGTCGCTTTCAGGATGCCATTCCGGGCCTCTTCGGCGCGCTCTTTGGCGCTGGCGTTCTTGGATGGGGGGCAGGTTGGATCGGCTCTCTCACCGGGCAGTCGATGTAGGAGCCGCCATGCACACGACCAAACGGGGAGAACCGTCAGCGATTAATCAGGCATTAAACAGGCCGAGAGCCAAGCTAGGGCTTGACCTCTCGGCATGGATGGCCATCGTGTTTGTCTGCGTGACGGTTTTCCTCGTCGGTTTCCGAATGCTGGCAATCCTTAGCTTTCCAACACTCGCGGGCGGCGCATGGTTGATCGTCCGTAAACACCCAAAAATGTTTCAACTGTGGGGCCTCAGCCTCGGCCAGAAGAGCTACTATGACCCGCGCAAATACTGAACAGATCAAACATACCCCGTGGTTTGCCAAGGCGGGAGCGGCCTGCAGTATCGTGCCCATCTCCCGCTTCGTAGGGCCGGACATCTTCGCTCTCAAGGGTGGCGGCTATGGATGCGTCTTTTCTCTGACCGGTTTGGACGAGGAGGCGCTGACCGACCTTGAGCTTGAGGCCCGTGTCCGGCAGGTTGAAGGCGCTCTGCGTGGATTGCCGGAGGGATCGTGCCTCTATCAGTACACGCGAGTGATGTCTGGGTTCGATCTTCCTCGACAGAAGCAATACAGGAACGAGGTGACGGAGACATTCGCGAGCGACCGTCTTGCACACCTCGACAAGACGGCGGCCTTTCGGCGCATCGACCTCCACTGGTGCCTGACGCTGGAGCCCTCCCAGGCAAAGGCGTTCCAGCGCAAGCCAGACGAGAATGTCGCTGACACGTCAAGGATGCTCTCCGATCTTGAGAAGACGGCAACCTTGCTGGAAGGCCACCTCGGCAGCTCTCTCGGTCTCAAGTTGCTGGGCAAGGCCGAAGCCTTCCAGTTCTTTAGCTACTTGTTCAATTTGGAGGAATGGTCAGGCCGCGACCAGCTTCGCTCTGATACGGGTGTTGACCGCCAGATCGTCAAGAGCCCGGTTGCCTGGCATAGCGATCATGTGCAGATCGGCAAGCGGCACGTTCAGATGTTCTCGCTGATGACGACCCCGGAGGCATCGCGCCCCTGCCTATTCTCTGGCCTGCTGACTCTCGACTGCGACAGTGTTGTGTGCTCGACATGGCGGGTGAAGTCAACGTCCGCGGCCCGCAGCGAGATCGACGCCCAGGAGAAGTTCATCTCCTTCTTCAAAGTCGGCGTGTTGACCCGCGTAATGAGCGGTCGGGACACCGCCTCGCTCGAAACGGGAGCCGGTGCCAAGGCTGCGAACAACAGCGTAGATGACTTGAGCGACGTGATCCGGTCGCTAGACAAAAAGGCCCAGGGCGAGTTCTCGCTGCGTCTACTTCTGGCGACGTGCAGTCCGGAGCAGCTAAGAGACACCGTCCCCACCGTGCATCGGATCTTCGTCGATGCAAGGGCTCAAGTGATGGAGGAGACGCTGGGAAATCTCTCCGCCTTCTATGCCATGTTCCCCGGCAACCACAAGTTCAACGTCTTCCCGCTCTGGCTGGCCGAAGACCATCATTCTCGTCTCTCCTCTGTGTTCGCGCCTCATATCGGACATCCTCATTCTGAAGACTTGGATTCCGAGTACCTGAACATCTTCGAGACGCGCACACGGACGCCATTCTTTCAGGACGTGTATGTGGATGGCGTGCGCGTCATGCTCATCATCGGCCCTACAGGAACCGGAAAGTCGGTCCACGGAAACCAAATCATCTCGCTCGAACAGAAGTATGGCGGGTTCACTTACATCTTCGACATCGGCGGCAGCTATGAAAGCGTTGTCGAGCTGTACGGCGGCAAGGTTGATCGAGTTGGCAAAGATGGCCCGCGAGTGAACCCGTTTGCCCTGGAGCCGACCGAGAGCAATATCAAGTTCCTTTATTCGTTCGTGAAGCTCCTGCTTACGAACGGCGGCGCGGAACTTGAGCCGGAAGATGACGACGTGATCCATAAGGCCGTGCAGGATATGTATCTGCTCGACGCGGCGAATCGCCGGCTGTCTAACCTATTCCTGCCAAAGAAACTGGACAGGTATCTGGCGAAGTGGGTTGGTAAAGGCATCTACCACGCCGTCTTCGACAACGTCGAAGACAGCCTATCGCTCTCGCGGCTCCAATGCTTCGACTTCCAGGGTGTTAACACCGAGCAGTATGCCGACCTGATCGAGCCGCTTATGGTGTGGCTGCTGAGGCGGATTAACGATGTGCTCTATAACCCCGCCAATCTCGGAGTACCGAAGCACATCCTCATCGAAGAAATCTTCTCTTCGATGAAGAACAAGCAGCTCTTGGATGGCGCTCTCGCTTCCATCAAGACCGTCCGCAAGAACCTGGGCGGCGTGACGATGATCGGCCAGTCCGCCGACGACCTCGGTGCTAACGCAGACAGCATTGTGAACTCCTGCACCTCCTTCCTTTTCCTGAAGGATGCGACGTTCAACCGGAAGCGGTATGCCGAGCTATTCAAGATGAACGAGCAGCAGCTCGCTCTCTTCGAGAGCTTGCAGGACCGCGAAGGACTTTACATGCGGCGCGATGGGCTGACAAAGGTCGTCACCCTGAATCTGGACAGCCGCAGCTACGCAACATTTTCGACCAAGCCCAAGGACCGTGTACGACGGACGAAGCTGATCGAAAAGTACGGACTCTCTGAGGGCATTTCCCGCTTTGCCCAGGGCGAGGCTGTGTAACCCGCATCACCATTTCACAACCAAAGGGCCACTATGAAACCGTCGATGATCCTAACCGTCACGTCTCTTCTCTCCCTCGCCTGTGGCGTTGCTCAGGCATCGCCTGCGACTCCGCCGCATCGCCTTGAGCCGAACGCTCCGCGTTCCGTCACCGTATCCGAGGCGCAGACGCCGCCCGTCATACGGGCCGGGCTGCTGCAGTCCACCCTTATTCTTCTACCCGCCGAGGAGAAGATTGCGACCGTCTTCGGTGGAGACACGGTGGACTGGGTGTTTGATGGCGGCCATGTAGCCAGCCGCTTCATCAGCGTCAAGCCAAAGCTCGCTAACACCACCACTGACATTCATATCGTGTCTGACCACGGCAACGAATACACCTTGCAACTTCAGGAGATCTCCGGAGACGCGGATGCGCACTTCGATTCCAAGGTGTTCATCGTGCCCGGTGACAAAGCTGCTAAGGACAGGCTTACCGACTTGCCCGTCTTCGTGCCCGCAGCTGAGTTGGATAAGGCCAAGCAGGAAGCGGCCGCAGCCAAGGCCGCGCAAGCTGCTGAGTTGAAATCGGAAGAGGCCAAAGCGGAGACCTATCGCAGCCAATATCCGGGCAGTCTGCACTTCGATTTCACCTGGGACGAGAAGAAAGGCAAAGAGATTGGGCTGCAGCAGATATGGCATGACGACAAGTTCACCTATCTGCGCGGTGTGTTCCAAGAGACGCCTGCACTGTACGAACTGAAGGATGGCAAAGGATCGCTCATCAATTTCGACTACAACGCCGGCCTGTACACCGTACCAAAGCAGTTGGAGACGGGTTATTTGGCGATCGGCAAGAAGCGCGTGGATTTCCACCGCACTTCCAACGGAACAGGGGAGAAGAACTAGCCATGACCGACCAGAATCCCAACCCGCCCGCTACCGTTCCCGCGCAGCGTGAAGCTGTGGGACCAGTGAAGAAGAGCACGCCCGTAATCATTGCTCTTGTCGTGATCGTCGGCCTCATAGGACTCGCGAACATATCGAGCCTCGTGAGCGGCAAGAAGAGAACCGCACCGCAGAGCGCTTTGCCGATGCGTCCCGCGACCGCGAATCCACAGCAGGTCTCCAGCTTCGAGAGCCAGCAGGCGTCGGAAGCAAGGCGAGATTCCGAGGATCAGCAGCGGAGGCAGGAGCTTGCCGCCGAGATGCAGCAACTTCAGGCCGCGCAGAATGTGCCCGGGCCGGAGGCAGCAGGAGCGCCGCCCATGACTGCCGCCCAGCGTTCGGCGATGTATGGCGACAGCCCGAATGCACCGAGCAAGACCTCCAATGTCTCGCAAGTGCAAGCCGAGGCGAAGCAGAAGGCTTTGGAGAAAGAGAAGTTGCATCAGGATGCGCTCAATAGCGACACCGTTGCCATCGACTTCGCTCATCCGGCGATTGCCGCCGCCGCAGGTTCGCCTGCCGCTCAACCCACCGCCGTATTGGGCGAACGTGAGGAGATGACACCGAAGGCAGCTCCGGAAACTATGGCAGGGTCAACTCCCGAGGGGGGAGAAGTCAGGAGGGGCGGAGGCGCTCAGACGGTCTCAGGCCAGCAGCCGAAGTTGGCCGGTAAGAGCAATCCGATGGCGCCTTATGATTTCGACTCCTATCAGGGGCAGCTTTATCGAGTATTTGAAGGAACCGTTCTGGAAGGTGTCGTTACGAACCATATCGACGGCGGCTTGAACGGGCCAATCCTTATCATGCTCACGACCGACTACTACTCGCACGACCACCAGCAGCTTCTCATGCCGCAAGGTACAAGGCTGATTGGAACGGTCCAGAGTGTTGGCAATGCCCAGCAGCGGAAGATGTTTGTGACCTTCCACCGTGCGATCTGTCCGGATGGTTTCTCGCTTGAGCTGGATAAGTACGTCGGCCTCGACCCCCTTGGCACGACAGGTCTCGCTACCAAGGTTGACCACGGTTACTTGCAGGCATTCGCGGCAGCGGCTGCAGTCGGCGGTTTGGGTGGCCTCGCACAGATCGGCAACGGTGGCAGCGTGCTCTCGCCCTCGACCCAGATCCGTGACGGCATATCGGAGCAGTCCGCAGCCGAGGGAGAACAGGTGCTCAACCACTTTCTCAACCGGCTCCCGATCATCACGCTCAAGGAAGGCTCGCGTGCCCGCGTCTACATCGGCACGGACATCCTGATCCCGTCCTACGCGGAACACCGCGTCGATTCAACCCTGTAATCGTGCCATCTGGAGGCATAGATGAAGGTCCGTATTCTCAAAATCGCACTTCCCGTTGCCTTGGCTGTGCCTGCCAGCTACGCCACGGTCCACTTGGTGCGGACAGTAAACGCAAGCGATGTCATTGACCGCGTTCTGTTCTATGCCCACGTACCCGACCGCTTCAGCGATGTCGTGACCAACTTCAAAATGCTTCCGGAGCGGATGAACCCGACCTGCTCTGAGTGCAACTAACCCTCAACCCTTCAGGAGCCTATATGAAGTTCAACCTAAACAAACGACGGAAGTACCTGCTCGCGGGCGGGCTGCTTCTGGCAACAGCGACGCCGAGCTTCGCGCTCTTCGGAATCGGAGACATCGTCTTCGATCCCACGAGCTACGCAAGTCTCGTATCCCAGCTAACCACCCTTGAGTCGCAGTACAACATGCTCAAGAACAACGTCACCCACTTTTCGTTCAAACAGCAATGGCAGACGACCCTCAATGCGCTCAAGAATGCGAACGTGGCGAATATGTTCGGCGAAACGGCGGGCGTTAACATCGCGCTCAACACCAACTCGCCGAGTGCATCGTTGACGGCCTGGAAGACGGCGACCGTTCCGGTCAGCAGTGGAACGACCACCTTCTTGCAAGGGCAGACGGTCGGCAACAGCGCGCAGCTTTCGCAGCTCGCCATGATCGAGATGTCCGATTCGGTCTCGCCGGACTGCCTCACGGCAGTTGGACAGTACCGTGCCGGGCGCAGCCAGAACGGCACCGCGAATAACTCGCTCACGCAGCAGCAGTTCGATACCACCTCAGCGACGAACAGTGAGGTTCAGCAACTGAACCTTTTGAACGCAGCCCAAGCCCAGCAGTTGACCGAGATGCAATCGCAGGCCGCGATGCACGTCTGCCTTGCCTCTCAGATGACTGTCGCCAACATGCAGCAGCGCAATGCCGCAGCTCAGGATTTGAACACGGCGGCGGCGGTCCAACAGCAACGGACGGTGAACGACACCAGCGCGGCCAACGAAGGCAGCACCTGGACGACCTATCTACCCTGATTCGGAGAACAAATGCTGAGCGCAATCAATACGAAGATTCTCCTTGCAATTCTTGCGGCACTGACCGTCATAGGCGGTGCCGCGATTTATCAACGCGACCAAGCGGCAAAGACTGCAGCAGCAGCCGCAAAAGCAGCCGAAATTCTTCAGTTGCAAAAAGACGACAACGACTACCTCAAGCAGGAAAATGAGGCCCTTCGGAAACAGGTCGAGGCTGACAAGAAGCTTCACAGTTCAGCCGCGGCCCATGAGGGCAAGACCTGGAAGACCTATATCCCTTAACCCCAGACTGAAGTCCAGAGAGAGCATCCGCCATGTCTTCCATTGTGTTGTTAGCCCAGGCCCTTCCGAGCGCAAGTTCCGGCGTTGATTGGCTGTACCAGTTCACCAACAATCTGACCAACCTGACGACACAGAATGGCGGGGCTCTCACCCAGCTTGGGATGACAGAATTAGCCTGCGTTTCTTTCTTTATGCTCGTCAGCATGGTCGTGAACTGGCAGACCTCCACGATGACGTTCCGTCTGCATCATCACCCGATTCAAGCGGGCGACCTGACCAAGTTTCTGCTTCAGCTCATCATTTGCTGCCTCTTGGAGACTTACTGGGTCAATCCGTTCCCCGGCGCGAGCTTCGGCATCAACCACTTCTTTTCTTACATCGCCCAGGCGATGGTTGCGGCCTTCGATCAGAGTTCTCTGGACTCGCTCCTACAGTTGCTCAAGACGGCTGGCGACCAGACTCAAATGCCTTCGTTCACGGCACCGGTTCAGATCCTCTGCTATTTCCTTGTGCAGATTCTTCTTGGACTAGCCTCTGCGATTCTCTTCCTCATCAATTGCAGCGCCTTCATACTCTACGGCGTGACGGCGCTCTTCGGACCTATCTTCGTCCCTTTGCTGATGACCAAGACGTTTCGGGCGAAGTTCTTTCACTTTTTGGATGTTCTTATCAGCTTCGCGATGATTCGGGCCGTTGCCGCCGCCTTCATTTTCGTCTGGGCCGGGTTCTTGAACGGATTCATTCAGCAGACGTTCAACGGCAATTATTCGATGGAGATGTGGCTGGCTAACCTCATCCCCTGCACTATGGTTTTCATCGCCTTCATCATCAATATGCTTTTCATCCCAAGTATGACCCAGGCGATCTTCGGCGGGGCTGCTGGACTGACATCTTCTGCGACGCAACTCGCAGGCGGAGCAGCGGCACTAATAGTTAAAGGAGGGGCATGAAGTTATGTGGAATTTCCTATTTGGTTATCTATTCGCCGGGGCCACTTTGCGTTCGCGGGTTTGGCGTCTGGTTCTAGTCGTCGTCTTTGTCGGAGCACTCATCGCCGGCATCATTTACGCTTCCGTGGTTTTTCACGCCGTTACCGAAAGGAATCGGGCCCCTCATGTCCAGCACAACTCTACCCATTGAATCTCGCCTAACCCCTGAGCAATCCCTCTTGACTGACAAGATTGGGAATGAGGTCTACGCCTCCCACTATGCCGAACGGAAGCTCAGCCGATTCGTCATCGGAACTGAGACGGTTCTGCTGCTTGGAGCCTTCGGTTTGATCTTCTCGCTGGCACACCGCCCGATTGCCAACCGATACATCCGGATCGACGAGATGGGCCGTGCTCAGGCCATCGCGTACACCGACCTCAACTACAGCCCGCGCGAGGGCGAAGTGAGGACGTATCTGACCGATTGGGCGAACTATCGGTATACCGTCAGCCGCGACACCATCGCCAAGAAGTATCCGCTCAACTACTACTTCCTGTCCCAGAACTTGGCTTCGCAGTTGATGGGCCAGGACAACCAAATCCACCTTGTCTCTCAGGTCGTAGGCGGACAGGTTGAGCAGAGCGATGTGGAAGTCAAGAATGTCACGATTACGACCATGTCGGAGGAGACGGTTCAGGGTTCTACTATCGCTCGCGGAACGGCGCTGGTCACCATCGACAAGCTCTACTCACAGCGGAACTCTCGGGAGCCGAGGACGGAACACTGGTTGCTGAGTGTCACCTATTATTTGAACCCCAAGCAGGTAAGTGACCAGGCTAGAGTCTTCCCGCAGTTCGAGACGATCAATCCGCTCGGATTGACCATCACGGAATTCCACGAAAATCGGATGTCCGTCGATCCCATCGCGGTCGGAGCCAACGCCGTAGCTCCTGTGGCGGCGACATCAAAAGCTACGGAGGGAGCGCGATGAGCTACCACCTCATTCTTCCGTTCTTTCCCGAGGAATTGCGAACGCTGTTGCTCGACCCATCCATCTCGGACTTGATGATTAATGGAACGACTGGCGTGTATGCCGACCGCGCCGGGGTAGTGCAGCACATTCCCCTGTCCGAACCGTACACGAACGACCGGCTGCAGGCGGCGATTGAGCGCGTAGCCCGGATTCTGGGTCAGGACCTCACGACCCAGAATCCCATTCTCAATACGCGCCTGCCGGACGGCTCGCGTGTCGCCGTTGTAGGAGCGCCATCGTCGATCAATGGGCCGACGCTGACTATCCGGAAGTTCAACCGCTGGTATAGCTCGGATGAGCTGATCGAATCGGGCAGTATGCCACGCCAAGTTCGCGATATCGTGGTTGACCTCATTGGCAAGAAAAAGAATGGCATCATCAGCGGAGGAACCGGCTCGGGTAAGACGACCCTGATGAAGGCGTTCCTAGACCACATCCCGGAAACCGAGCGGTTGCTCATCATCGAGCAACCTGCAGAGCTGAAAGTCGCCCACAAGAACGCCGTCCGTTGGGAAGCTGTGGAGGAGATACCCGGTCAGGTTGCCATCACGCCAAGCGAACTCTTAGCGGCGGCACTCCGCCACCGTCCCGACCGCATCATCATGGGCGAAATTCGGAACGAATGCGGGTATGACTTGCTCCAGGCGATGAACACCGGCCACGGCGGAACGCTGTCGACGATCCACGCGAAGTCGGCGTGGGATGCGTTGAACCGTCTCTCCAATCTTGCCCTGAGTGCGAGGCCCAATCTAAACCATGCTTTCATGCGGTCTGAGACAGCGGAAGCTATCGACTTCGTGCTCTATTGCGAGCGCGACCATACAGGCCGGCGTCGAGTCCGTGAGTTGATTACAGTCGGCGGCTACAGCCATGCAGATCAGAGCTTCCAGACCGAGGAGGTCTACCGCGCCTCCGCAGCCTAAAGCCCAGTCCAAACGCTAGAGAACCCAACCCGTATCAGAGGTCCTTACCGATGTACCATCATGCTCCCATTCCGGCGGCACAGCCCCACCTGTCTCTAACGCCCTTCAGCCTGGCGTTACAGAGCCGCAAAGAACGCGACGGCAGTCGCGATAGGCCGTCCACGACCGGAACTCTAGCCAGCAGTTTTGAGCTAGGGTTTGGGCGAACATTCGCCGCCGAGAAGCGGGAGGTTGACTTCGGTCCAGAGGGATTCATCCGACTCGTATCCCGCCTTTGCACGGTCACTGCTTCGGGGCTTAACCGGCGCCCTGCGGCTCGGCGCTCTTCTGCTTCGACTACGTCGCCCTTCGGGTTACGGTTTCCAGCTTCGCCGGACCCTCCGCAAATGCAGAGCTTGGCACTTGGGAGCCGGGCCCACTTCGCTTATTAGTGACCCGAGCAAGATCGGGAAATTCAACTCACGGAGATCACCACCATGTACCAGAACAAAGTTACCCTCATCGGCTTCCTTGGCAACGACGCAGATGTTCGTACCAACGACAACCGCAGCTTCACCACTCTCTCGCTGGCAACCAAGAGTTCCTACAAGAAGGACGGCCAGTACATCTCGCACACCGAATGGCACCGTTGCGTGATCTTCGGCAAGCTCAGTGAGTTCGCCGGCACGCTGAAGAAGGGCGCTCATCTGCAGGTGGAAGGCGAGTTGCGCAGCCGGGAGTACGAGACCAAGAAGGTCGGCAAGAAGCCAGCCCAGAAGAAGACCATCTGGGAGATCCGGGTGAACTCGATTCTCAAGCTGGACCGGGCGGAGAAGGCCAGCCCGGAGGAGCAGGACGCAGACTCTCAACTTCCTCTGGAAGCCGCCGCATAAGCCGCTTTCCTTCCATCGACTCGGGAGCCCGGTAGAAGCCGGGCTTCCAACCCTGTGAGACACCCGCAATGAACACGCAGACCGCAACAGAATTCCTGACCCGGTGCTTCCAACCAGGAGAGACGATTGCGGTTCTCCTCCGGAAGGAGAACCCGGCTTCTACGACGCAGCGCATTGTTCGGTTGGAGCAGGCGCTCGCGTCCCGCTATCTTGCTTGGCTCCGCTATGAGAATCACATCGGAGCAAACGTCTATGTCGCCGCCAATCCACTACTCCCCGGAAGCCGAAAGAGGACCAAAGAATGCATCGCAGAGGTTCGGCACCTTTACATCGATATCGACGTAGACGGTGAGGAGCGAATCGCCGCCCTTCGAGCTTCCGATGCCGTGCCCGTTCCGAGCACGATCCTCTCGACTTCACCCGGCAAGTACCAGGCGCTATGGAAGGTCGAAGGCTTCGACTTCGATCAGCAGGAGAACGCGCTGAAGTTGCTGGTCATTGCCTTCGGTGGCGACTCCGCTTGCACCGACCGCAACCGTGTTCTTAGAGTGCCGGGATTCCTCAACCGCAAGTACGAACCCGCTCATCCGGTTTCAGTCGAATACCCCAGTGACTCCAACTACCATCCCGATGACTTCCGATTGGATGATGCGTTGCTGAATGCCGCGATGCCGTTTCGCGATACCGCAAGGACATACGCGACAAGAAAGAACACTCACTCGGAACATGATTGGGTGTGGGCTGTCCAACAGCTTTCACTAGGCGAGGATGCTGCGAATCTCACGCTGGCGCTTGCTTCCCGCCGCTCAGATAAGCCCAACCCCCTCTACTACGCCCAGCGCACCATTGACATCGCTTCGGCACGCCTCATGTTGCTCAATGGTGCGGCGATCGAGGACGTAGTCGTCATGCTGGAACACCGTCGTTCCGCCGATGTCCCAGCGATCCTTTGCTCCTCCAGAGCGCGGGAGATTGTGACCACGGCGCAGCGAATGATTGACCGCGCAAAGTTTGCTTCATTTCACCACCCAAAGGAGAACCACAATGCCACTGCTTGAAGTCGTCCAAACCCGTCAGATCAGCGCTTCCATTCGTCTCACTGACACAACCGCCACTCAAGTCGATCAGTATGCCGCCTTCATTCGCGCTTGCGCCGACGATGTCGTCGAGCAAGCTCTCGCCTATGTCTTCAGCAAAGACCGCGACTTCCAGGATTTCCTGAAAACTCCGGAAGCCCGAAAGGTCGCTTCGACTTTGCGGATTCGGAAGGGGCCGGCTGCGGAGTCATCTCAGCCACCCGCTCAGAAGCCTATTCCAGCATCCGTAGCCGCTCCTGTATCCCAGGCGAAAAGCGCTTGATCCTCCATTTCATTCCGGGGCAAAGGCACTGCGGTGCTGCGCACCGGAAGAATGTTGACACTCCATCCCTCGCAGGGTGGCGTTCGAGGCGACAAGCGTATGCAGATGTATACGCGGCTCGAATGAGCTACTTACCGGACGACCGTATGCAACTGCATACCGAGCGTATTCAGTTGCATACGCCTCTTGGAGGCTGTATGAACACGTTGAAACCAACTCCCGTACTGAAACTTGACACTCGTATTTCCCGTTCACAAAGCCGGTCCGCGCGGTCGTGCGTAGCGCAAGCGCGGGTCACAGAGGAGGAGCACCGCGTCCTGCTTACAGCCGCACGTTTGGACGGGAAAGCCCTCGGTGAGTGGGCGCGGGAGATTCTGCTGCGCGAAGCTCGCCGCTCCGCAGATGACCCACTCTTTACTGAACTCATCGCCACGCGGATGATCCTGCTCAACCTGCTCAAGCCGCTCGCTATGGGACAGGTTGTGACGCCCGAGGACTTCACTCGCATCAGCGCGACCGTGCGCTCGGATAAGCGCAAGGTGGCTCAAGAGATCCAGCAGCAATACACCAAAGCAACGCCTAGGGAGTTGTAGTCATGGCAACCCAATGGGGAAGAAAAGAGACAATCATCTGGCCTCCGCATGTTCCCATGCTGAGTTATACCGCCGTAGCGACGGCTTTACTTTGCACCTGCGTGCTTATCTGGCAGCGGTTCACATCAGTGCTGGAGCCTCTCCAGAAGAGCTACATCACGGAATACATCCGCTCCGAGGCGGGCGGTCTGTTCAACGCACATGAGTCCTATCGGTTGCTCTATCTGGGAGGCGGAAGAGGAAAGCCTCGCCTAGCGTTTCCCGTCGATTTTGTACAAGGTCAAACCGTGCTTCCAACCGGAAAGACACTCCCTTTTGCCCTGTCGCCTTTGGCGGTCGCCCAGGGATACCATTGGCCCTTCCGAGGGGCCGAACAGAAGTTGGCTGACCAGTCTCTACATCGGTGGCTCAGTCTCACGGTCTACGAGGGCAAGGGCCTTTTCGGGCTCTTCTCCGTCAGCTTCGTCGAGGGCGGAGCCTGCCTCGCTGTCATGCTCTGGTTCGCTGTTCCGTATGACATCAGGCGTTTCAAACAGATGAAGTACGGACGTATCCTGCGTGGCCCACGATTGCTTTCGCCCGAGGAATTTAACCGCAAGGAGAAGGGCGATGGCATCGGCTTCAAGACGACCGAGTTGGGCAAAATGATGCGGATTCCAGCGCGGAAGGAAGCGCAGCACTTCCAAATCATGGGCGACACCGGCGTCGGGAAGACCCAGCTCATCATGCAAATTCTCCGACAGATTCGGGAACGCGGCGACTCTGCAATCGTCTACGATCCCGCTTGCGAGTACCTGCAACGGTTCTACGATAAGGAGCGTGGCGACATCGTTCTGAACCCACTCGACGAGCGTTGCCCGTACTGGGGACCAGCTCATGAAATGGCTTCCAACGCCGAAGCCGATGCCATCGCAGCCTCGCTCTACCAGCCCACGACGGACGCCAAGGATGAGTTCTTCCATCAGACACCGGCGCAGATTTTCGCTCACCTTTTGCGGAAAGGCCCGACGCCCCATCAGCTTGCGGAATGGATGGCAAGCAGCGACACGCTGGAAAAGCTGGTTGCTGGCACGGAGATGTCTTTCTACATCGACCGCAAGGCCGGACCCCAGCGGGCAGGCGTACTCGCGTCGCTCGGCTTGGTCGCAAAGTGCTTCCGTTTGCTGCCAGAGAAGGATCAGACCGAGCGCGCATG
Organism: Acidisarcina sp.; assembly: GCA_965199205.1. Classification (GTDB taxonomy): domain Bacteria; phylum Acidobacteriota; class Terriglobia; order Terriglobales; family Acidobacteriaceae; genus Acidisarcina. The sequence continues at coordinate 4,140,077 of OZ240688.1, read as the reverse complement.
GAATGCTCGGACTTGGGCGAAGGAACGCAAAGGTTGGATCTTCATTACGTCCCGCCCGCCAGAGCGCGAAACACTTCGTCCTCTGCACTCGCTGTGGATTGATTTGCTTGTCATGCGGCTGCTCAGCGCCCCACAGCCAGGTCAGAAGCCGGTATGGTTTGTGATAGACGAGTTGGCGAGTTTACAGAAGCTACCGCAGCTCCATACCGCCATCACCGAGAACCGAAAGAGCAAGAATCCGCTTGTGCTTGGCTTTCAGGGGAAGGCACAGCTTGAAGTGATATATGGCCATCTGGCAGAGGTTATGCTGTCGCAGCCCGCTACCAAAATCTTCATGAAGACCGCAGAACCGAAGGCGGCGGAGTGGATCTCAGAAGCAATCGGCAAAGTGGAAATCGAACGGCTGAAAGAGACAAAGTTTGACGGCTCTCGTTCCAGCAAAAATTTCACCGTTGACCGTCAGATCGAGCCTCTGGTGATGGGCTCGGAGATCAGTGGATTGGACGACCGCCACGCTTATCTCAAACTCGGAAACAACGTTGCGCGGTTCGACTTCGACTACCTCGACCTACCCACGCCGACGGCTGGCTTCGTACCCCGAAAGTCGGCGGATGGCGAGATGGGCTTCGATCCCGATACCTTGCAGCCGTGCCGTCCCCAGACTCCGTCAACGGAGGAATCGGAACCCGTTCCAACGTCCAAGGCGCAAGCTGGACAGGACGCACCGCTCGCTCTCAAGAAGGCACCGCAGCCTATACCGTGGCCGCAGCAGAACGAGCACGAATCCGTACGATCTCTCGCTGACGATCAGGTTGTGCATGCCACGACTGAGCCTGAAGTTACAGTGCGGCAGCAGGTTGAAGTAGCGGTTCCGGCTCACTCTGAAGAGCAAAATAACGCCGTTCATCATGGAATCTTCTAGCCATGCTTACCGTCTCTAAGGCCCTAAGTTCCGGTCAGGCCCAGAAGTATCACAAGCTGGAGTTCACATCGAAGTCCCAGAGCTATTACGGGCAGGGCGATGAGGTGAAAGGCGAGTGGCAGGGCAAACTTGCAGCCTCGCTTGGACTCACGGGGAACGTCGCTCCTTTGGAGTTCTCGCGACTCACGGAAGGCTTTCATCCACAGACCGAGGAGCCGATGGTGAGGCACCGCGTCGCAATGGATTACAAGAATCCGGATGGCACGACGACCAGGGCTGTTGAGCACCGGGCAGGCTGGGACGCGACCTTCTCCGCTCCAAAATCCGTCTCGCTCACCGCCTTGGTCGGGGGTGACGATCGGGTGCGGGAGGCACACCGCGCCGCCGTCACAACCGCGTTGGACGAGTTGGAGCGATACACGCAGGCGCGGATCGGCGGCAACCATCCCGCCGAGACCACCGGCAAGTTCATTTCCGCGAAATTCGAGCACGACACGGCACGCCCAGTAGACGGCTACGCCGCGCCTCAGCTCCACACCCACGCCGTTATCTTCAATGTCACCGAGAGGGAAAACGGTTCGACTCGCGCCCTACAGGAGCGCGCTTTCTTCGAGAGCCAGCAATATGCGACCGCCGTCTACCAGTCCGCTCTCACTTACCAGCTTCGCAATCTCGGCTACCAAATCGAATCCGGCAGGAGTGGCGCACCGGAGATCAAAGGCTACTCGCAGGAGTATCTGGATGCTTCCAGCCCACGGTCCCGGCAGATCAAAGAACAACTCGAAAAAAGCGGGTACAGCGGCCCCGAGGCAGCACAGATCGCGGCTCACTCGACCCGCGACCGCAAGCAAACACTCTCCACCGAGGAGGTGTTGGCAGCGCACAAAGAGATGGCAGCCGCCTTCGGAAATCAGCCTCAGCAGGTTATCGCCGACGCCCGCAACCGCGCTCTACAGCAAGACAAAGAACCAGACCAAAACACTCTCGCTAAAGAAGCCGTGACGTTCGCCCGCGAAAGCATCTTTGAGCGCGAGGCCGTCGCCGACGAGCGGGCGATTCTCCGCGACGCTCTCCGGCGCGGCATGGGCGAGGCGTCCTATTGGGACATCCGAGCGGAGTTCGACAGTCGCCGCGAGGCTGGAGAGCTGCGCTCCGTTCAGGGAATGAAACACGACTCAGCTCGCAGTTTCACAACGCCCGAAACCATCGCCGCTGAACGCGCCAACATCCGCTATGTTCTGGAGGGGCGGAACGCAATCGAGCCGATGATGACTGCGGAGCGGGCGCGAGAACAAGCCAATACACGATCCTTTCTCAACGACTCCCAGCGTCGGGTCATCGAGGAGGTTCTCAACTCCTCAGACCGTATCCACGGCCTGCAAGGTTTGGCAGGCAGCGGAAAAACCACAACTCTCCAGACGATCCGCGAAGGTGCCGAGACCAGCGGCTATATCGTCGAAGGATTTGCTCCGACCTCTAAGGCAGCAGGGCAACTCCGTGAGGCGGGTATCGACGCCACGACTCTCCAGAGTTTCCTAGCCCGTGGTCAAAATCATCCGAGCGCCGACCCGGCGAATCCGCATTTATACATGCTGGACGAGTCCAGTCTCGCCAGCACAAAACAGATGAGGTCGTTTCTGAGGAAGCTCAGTCCAGACGACAGGGTTCTCGTCATCGGAGACACCCGGCAGCATCAAGGCGTGGACGCCGGGCGGCCCTTCCAGCAGATGCAGGAAGCCGGAATGCAGACCTCGCAACTTGACCGGATCATGCGCCAGAAAGACCCCGAACTGCTAAAGGCAGTCCAGCATCTTGCGAACAATGAGACGGTCAAGGGTGTTGCGATGTTGGCGGAGCAGCGCCGCGTGACCGAGATTCCAAACGGACGAGAGCGGATCGCCGCCATCGCCAGGGACTACGCCGCGCAGCCGCAGAACACCATCATCGTCTCGCCGGACAATCGGAGTCGCCAGCAGATCAATGAAGCCGTGAGGAGTGAGTTACGGCGGAGCGGAACCCTCGCCGAGGACAGTCAGGTGTTCCGAACCCTGACACATCGTTCGGATATGACCGGAGCGTATCGTAAATGGGCGGCGCGATACACCGATGGTGACGTGTTGCAGTACACCACCGGGAGCAAGGCCGAAGGCATCGAGCGCAACAGCTTCGCTACTGTCCGCTCTGTCGATGCGCGGGCCAATACCCTCAACGTCGAATTGGAGAACGGATCGAGCGTAACCTACGACCCGCGACGGTTGAAAGGCGTCAACGTCTTCCGTGAGGTGGACCGTGAGTTTGCCCCAGGCGACCGTCTCCAGTTCACCGTGCCGAATAAAGACCTTGGCGTTGCGAACCGCGATCTTGGAACCGTGACCGTCATAGAAGATACCAAGATGACCGTGCGCTTGGATGACAAAACCCATCGCACCGTAACCTTCGATACAGTGGAGTTTCGGCAGTTCGACCATGGCTACGCTGTGACTTCGCACAGTTCTCAGGGCCTCACTGCTGGCCGGGTTCTCGCCAACATCGACACCGATTCTTCTCGCAATCTCATCAACTCCAGGCTCGCCTACGTCGCCATCTCCCGAGCTTCAGACGACGCTCGCGTTTACACGAACGATGCGGTGACGCTGGGTGAACGTTTGGCGTCCGACATCTCGAAGAGCGCCGCCGTAGACTTCAAGGAAAAGAGTTCGAGTGAAGAGGTCCGGCAGGCGGTCAGCGCGTTTCGGAACAACGATCCTGCCGCCGCCACTGAATCTCTCCAGCAGCAGGGCCGTATTCACGAGTTCGCAAGTTCAGAGCATCGACTCGCTTCCATTGCCCTCGATTATGCGTCCCAGATCGACCGCGCTCTCATTGTTGCCCCGGACGCCGTGGAGCGCCGGGAGCTGACGCAACTTATCCGTTCAGAACTACAAGCGCAGGGCAGGCTCTCTGCCGAGAGCCGTTCCGTTCCCATGCTCATCGAGCGGGATCTCGGCAACCCGCGCCTGGCCGCAAACTACGCTCCCGACGACCGAATCAACTACCGCAAGGGAAGCCCTGAAGAGTACGGGATCGCCGACAACAGCAGCGCCATCGTGGTTTCGGTCGATGCTCGCTCCAATCTCCTTACTGTCGAAACCCGCGAGGGTGACCGTGTCTCTTACAATCCGGCGCTGCTCAAGCAACAGACGGATCGCAGCACCGTCTACACGGAAGGGTCGCGCGAACTAGCCCAGGGCGAGCGTATCCAGTTCAACACCGCGAACCCAGACCTTCGTATCCGTGCCGGCAGTCTCGCCACCGTGGAGAAGTTCGGCGAGGATAATGCCATCACTGTGCGCCTGGACAATGGAAAGACCGTGGAATTGGACGGCGAACAATCTCGCTACATTGACTATGGCTATGCTGTCGAAACTGCGCAGCAAGCCTCCGTAGACCGCATTCTCATAACAGGAAATTCCAATCAAATTGCCGAGCAGCAAGAGACCCTTACACACCTCTCTCCGCACCTTCGCGACCTCGCCATCTATGCCTCCGACGACTCCGGCCAGGTCCTCCAACAAATCGCGTCCTCGGCCAGTTCCAAGCCAATCTCTGTCCCAGCCTTGCCGGAGATTGAACTGGAGGGAATGAGCATCGGGCTGTAGAGCAGGTAGTGCCTTAGCTGATCTAAAATCGGGTTAGTGGTGGAGTCGTAAGGTAAGACACATATCATTTATTTATAATCTTGACATCGGATGAGATTCCTATATATAACCGAGGAGTCGCATACTTCGATTCCAGGAGCTTCATCATGCCCCAGTCCGCATCTGTCAACGCCCAGTCCGCAACTCAGATCAAATACACGATTCCATTCACCTCCATTGTGAACGCCGCTCTATTCAGGGCGGCAGCCGCAGAACGCATGGAGCCCACTGAAATCATCCAGCGGGCAACGATCAACAGCCTCATAAAAGACGGTTTCATCGAAGAAGCAGATGCTGATCGCATAAAGCTCTTCTGGGCTTTGGTTGATAGAGCGGTTCAAGCGGCGCAGGACATTTGCCTTACCGGCCGTTTCGCAAGTTCGATCACCATGGACGCGATACACGACTGCATGCAGGACCCGGCCAAACTGGCCGGTCGGCCCTATAACTGGACTGAAGGATATCGGGCCTATGTTCAAGATGACATTTACAAGAACGGGAATCCGGAAAAGGGTCCTATCAACCGCGAAATCGGTTTCCGCATCCGCGCGGGGATTGGTGGAATCGTGGAAAAGGGCGACGATGGTAAATCGAAGACGACGAAAGTGCTCGGAGAGATTATTCAGAGCTACACGCCGATGGCAGATTTTGATCGGGTGACGTTCAAGCCGCAACCGAACTCTTAAATCCAAAGCCAAGTCTTTTCCGTGCTCCGAAACGAACGTAACTAAGGTTGATGCCATTTCCTCCCCCGCTTGACTGCCTCAGGCGGGCTGAGGACACGCGCTTCGTTCAGAGAAGAAGCTGTTTGGTAAGCGAATGGACAAGAGATGCCAGGGCCATCAGTTGCTTATCATCTTCTTCAGACGACCACGGGGATGTCATTGATCCATGCATCACAGCATTCCGGACGCTAATCCAAGACTCCACTTCGGCGTCCTTCAAGATGCCCTGCTTCTGCAATTCACGGAAGAACGCTTGGGCGCTCTTGTTGCCAAAAAATGAAAACCATCCCAACACTCGCTTCTTCAGCGGTTCACCTCCGTCCCATCCCAGGATTCTTCTTCTCAGACTTTCCACCTCTTCGGCGGAAAATTCGGCGGAGCCATACGCTGCGCTCATCAACATCTTTCCAAGACCCTCAGCCGCGCTCGCAAGCGTCATACTTTGAACCCAACGTGAACCCCGAGTTGCTTGAACAATCTCTTCATAGAAGCGTGTGACCGGGTGGGATTCAAAGTTTGGGTGTCCTTTTAGATCGCGCGCGTGGGCGATCATGCTCAACAGATTTGCATAATTCTCCCAGAACGCCGTGTCGTCGGCTCTTTTCAGGCTCGCCACTAGAGAGACCCATCCCGAATGTCTCAGCGGAATATGTGAAGCCCGCAGTTGTATTTGCGCCGAGCCGTTTCCGAAATTACGGGCCACGAGGCGTGGGTAAGCCAATTGACCGAGGAGTATCCGAAGAGGCTCGCCAAGCCAGTTTTCAGCGTAGGGATGCGTAAGAAACTGCGAAGTCGGAGCGGTCACCCAAAGAGCATTGTCGTTCGGCGCTTTGTAGAAGGTGATTGTCGTCTCCAGCGCCTCAAGTACATGCTGAGCCGAATGCCAACTACGGTTCACTTCCACACCCTCGATCGAGGCAACTGTAAGGATTGATCTGGTTAGTGGCACCTCTGGAGCCGGATGAAAGATGAGTTCAACGCTCTGTTCTTTCGAAACCCAGGAGCTTGATGCCACCGTCGCCAAATTGCGAAGGCTGCCAGTTATCAGCCAGCCAATCCCCGACTCTTCCTCAAACTGCGGCGTAATCCAGCCGCATCCCCATTCGTGATCGTCGTAGTCCGTCGCGAACAGTCGGAATTGATCCAGTGTCTCGTACCGATTTTGTTTGGCTCTAAGGATGCAGCTGACCGCGTGCGCGATGTCAGGAGCCGTGGCAAACATGCGGAACGTGATCTCGTTTACGCTGCTTATATCGATATGTCCGGCGCCTACAAACACCGGCGGTTCATGATCTCTAGCCAAGATTTTCATGCTTGGACATTCAATCGTCGTTGGAAGGCTGGTAAGCCTATTGCTCCAATGGTCCAAAGTGTTCAACATCGCTTTGCGTTCTCCGAAACAGACAATACCTGGGAGTCAATTTGCAGATAGTAAACCAAGAACAACTGATGGTGAGGGTTGAGCTTCAGCGCTTGAGATCCGGTCTTCTCGTCCATCTCAATCGTTGCTACCCACACCACATGGACCTCCCCCACATCCATGCCCATGAGAATGAGCATGGGTCGAAGCGCCTTCGTCGCGAACTGGAATATCTCGTCGAACTCGGGTTTGTGAAAGCCGCGAAAAGGAATAGATGGAGGATTACAGCTTTAGGGAGAGATTTTCTATTGGGTCTCGTGGAGGCCAAGGGTTTGATGGAACCTACACTTCTCCCCGACATAGGCGAATGAAGAGGAGCCATATCCACGTGGCGAAAGTTCGCCGGGCGCACGACATCAGTTTCGATTCAGTCCCTGCGCTCCACGCGACAATAACAATTGCTTCCAGAAGTTTTCACGCATAAAGATGACCTCATCGCTTGCCCGAAACGGCCTATGCTCTAGGAGCGCGAAACGGAAGTGAGCGCGGCAATAATCCAGGTTCGGGTTCGTCACTAGACTCCGGAGTTCAACATTGCCTCCGTGCCCGGTTTCCACGTACGAACACCACCTAGACCAAATTCCGTTCTCTCCATAGGCCGAGCCAACGTACCTCTTCCCAGTGTTCGTATCCGTGATGAGATAGATGCCTTTCACACTTTCGAGCGCCGCTTTCCAATCGGGACACCCATTTTTCACTATCGTCTCAATCTCTGCGAACGAGATATCAATGTCTTCGTACCCAGGGAACGGGCGTCCACTGAAAGGTTCCGGCAGTATCTCTGCGACCTCGAACTCACCATATTGAGACTCCATCTTGACCCTCACCAGACGTGAAGAGTAGGGCGACCTTAGTTTGAGTCGTCCGATAAACCCGGAGCCGGCTTCGGTGAGTTCTACCTTGTATCCGTCTTTGCGACGGGCCGTGACTTTGAAGATTCCGCCGAAAAGCCACATATCCGGTTCGTGGTAAAACCTTGCGAGCGAAAATATCAACGGCCTGTTGAAGTCGTTTCGCTGTGGGCGGTACTCCTGCCAGCGTTTCCAATCTCTCTGGTCTTTGGTGAAAACGTCGAGCGGCTCCTCATGTTGATTCCATTTAGCGAAGTGGACTTTGTAGGAGTCCAGATTATCGAGCGGGAAAATGTCGTGAAGCCTGATCGTCATCCGTGCCGGTCCGCCTTCCGTCGTCATGTTGAACCTGCTAACGTCTACCCCTGAGAAATCAAGAGCGACCGCAATGCAAGCTTAAGCAAGCCCATCCAACAAGATGACTGTGTCTATTCAAGGATAGGGTCGTGTACTTCAATTAGCAAAGAGTCTCAGCAGGACTGAGGGAGGAAGTATCCTCCCAAACTCCGGCCCGGCTTTGGCCGTCCTCCGTCACCCTCCTCAGCGGGCCTTTCCCGCCCGCAACGCCCACCCCTGTAAACGTCCGCTGCGCGATCAAAAACACTGAACAGACCGTGCACTAAGGGGCTCTGCCCCGATCGCGCGGCGACAAGGGGCTTCCCCAATCTTCCGCGCTTCGCTTGTGCAGACCGGCCTTTGGCCGCCTCCGCTTCGCTCCGGTGGGGAGACCCCTCCCCTTGCGCCTTGCTACCCCCGCCTTCGCCAGGTGGCGTTCGGCATGTACATGCCGCGTTTCAACGCGGACGTGCAAAGGCCAACACCCAAGGAGGAAGCACCCATGAACACCATCGCAACCACCGTTACCCCCATCAGCGAAAACCCCAAACAGCCGCAGCAACGGCAGACCGCCAAAGACATCATCGCCGCCAACGTCAAAAGCCTCATCGAGCAGCTAGAGGCCGGACATTCGGACGCCCTCACCGCCTATCTCGACGCCATGAGCCGATTCCACAACTACAGCTTTGGAAACATTCTGGAGATTGCTCTGCAGCGACCGACCGCAACCCGCGTTGCAGGGCTGTACGCATGGAACCAGCTAGGCCGGAAGGTGAAGAAAGGCGAGAAAGGGATTCGGATTCTTGCCCCCATCGTAGGCATCAAGCGCAAGAAGGACGAGGAAGCCACGAAGGACATTACCAAGCAGAACACCCGCGTTTTGGTTGGCTTCCGCAATGCCTACGTTTTCGATGTGGAGCAGACCGAAGGCGCAGAGCTTCCCAGCCTTCGAGAGATGACCGGAACGGTAGGCGAGAACCGCGACCGTCTGATTTCCTTCATTGAAGTTCAGGGCATCGAGCTTTCCTTTACCGAGAAGATTGCCCCCGCTCTAGGTATGAGCTACGGCGGAAAGATTGCCATTCTGCCCGGACAGTCCGAGGCCGAGGAGTTCAGCACCCTTGTCCATGAACTCGCGCACGAAATGTTGCACAAGGCCGAGCGCAGGACGACCACCACCAATGTAGTGCGAGAGACGGAGGCCGAGGCTATCGCCTTTGTGATCGGCAAGGCCGTAGGCCTCGAAACCGGAACGGCAAGCGCCGACTACATCAATCTCTATCATGGCAACGCTTCACTCTTAATTGAGAGCTTGGAGGTCATCCAGCAGACCTCCGGTGTCATCCTTGCCGCCTTGCAGCCGCCGACCGCAGCAGAGGCAGAGATGCCCGATGCAGAACTGGCGAAGGTGGCGTAATGCAGACCATCCTTCGCATTCTCAAACAGGCCGGAGGTTGGCACCACGGCCTGTACCTCAAGATCGAGAAACCGCCTCATATGGCTTTGGTCATTGAGGCGACCGACGAATCAGGCCCATGCGGACTCCCCGCAATCTCTGTCTGTCACTACGGGGAACAAAACGGCGACCTGATGCGCGACCCGGAGATGTGTTTCGAGCTTGGATTAGCTGACAGGCCACACCTGAACGCCTTCTATTACCGAAATGACTATGTAGGCGTAGAGCAGTGGAGCCGCATCATTGTTCGCGATAACTACGTTTATCTCGTCAGCTTGCACCAGCAGCACGAGCGATTTGCCAAGGTGTGGGACAGCAACCTGCGATTGCAGAGCTTCGCCGAAGCCTTCGAGCAACAGCAGCAGCAGACCCCACGCGCCTAACCCTCTCCCGACGCGGAGCGGATGGGAAAGCGCGTCCGCTCCAAAACCGCAGATACAGTGCAACCGCTCAAGGAGAGCAGCCATGCAGGATTCCAGCGCATTTCAATTTCTCGCCATTGATACAATTCACGAGTCCACCACCAACCCGCGCCGCACCTTCGATGAAGCCAAGCTGTACGAGCTTGCCGAGTCCATCAAGCACAATGGCCTGATTCAGCCCATCACGGTAAGGCCTAATAACCAAGGCTTTGAGATCGTTGCCGGAGCCCGACGCTACCGCGCCGCGCAGCTTGCCGAATTGTTTTCCGTTCCCGCCCGTATCGTCGAGATCGACGACGCCAAGGCGCTCGAATGGCAGCTAGTGGAGAACAGCCAGCGGGTTGACGTGCATCCTTACGAGGAGGCGCAGGGCTTCCAGCGTTTGCTCGACATCCCCGGCTATGACGTTGCCGCTTTGGTAGAGAAGTCAGGCAAGAGCGCAAGCCACGTCTACGCCCGTTTGTCTCTTCTCCAACTCATCCCCACGGTAGCCGAGGCCTTCACTCAGGAGCGCATAACGGCCAGCCATGCCAACCTCATCGCACGGCTTCCGCAGGAGAGCCAAGCCGAAGCCTTCGAGCAGTGCTGGCGTAAGGACTGGCAGGACAAGGAGCCGCACCTGCTACCCGCCAAACATGTTGCCGCATGGATACAGGCGAACCTATACCTTTCTCTCGCAGATGCACCGTTCGACCGCGAAGACCCCACCCTCAACCCCGCCGCCGGAGCTTGCCTCACTTGCCCCCGCCGCAGCGGACACAACGCGTCTTTATTCTGCGACGTGCAAGGCGACCAGTGTCTCGATTCTGCCTGCTACCACGGCAAGGTTGAAGCATTCCTTGACCGTGAAATAGCAGCCCGCCCCGGCCTTGTTCAGATCGAGAACGGCTGGCGTAATCCCAAGGAGCAGCGACCGGGAGCGTTGCAACGCGGCCACGTTCGGGAGCTTGAAAGCGTGATCGACAACCCGGACGCGGAACCAGTGATGCCGTGCGAAGCCACCAAACCCGCCATTGTCGTTTACGGCAAGCAGCTTGGTCGTAAACTCATCGTTTGCACGGACAAACATTGCCCGGTTCATGACCCACGGGCAGCAGCCGAAGCAGCAGCCCATCCCGTCCCGACGATGGCACCCGCGCCAGAGATCGAGACGGAGGAGGAAGCCGCGCAACGCGCAGCCGAGCACGAACAACGCATGGCCGAGTACAAGGCCGAACAGGAACGGAAAGAGGAGGAGCGCAAAGCCGAGTTCGAGCGACAACAGGAGGAGTACGAAGCCGAGCAAGCCCGCCGCGACAAACAGCGCAAGGCAAGAGTCGCCACCTTCGAGCGCATCATCGAACAGGCTCCCGCGTCATTCAGCCCCGCACAGTTGCGCGTCTTCCTTCGCTTGCTCATCCACCTGGACTGCAGCTTCCTTGAGGAGGTAGCCAGCCACTTCGCTAACGGAGACGAGAACTCCCAACAGTCGGACGATGAGATTGTGCTGGCTGCATTGGACGGCACCGCAGACGACAAGCTAACTGGCCTCGCCTTGCGCCTCGTCCTCTCTGACCACGTCGGCATTCCCCACGAAAGCCAACCAGACCTGCTTAGTGAGGCCGAGCAGGTTTTCGCTCCGAAGAAGCCTAAGGTCGTCAAAGCCAAGACCGATGGTTCGAGCAAGCCGAAGCCGACAGTTGCAAAAGCTGCGCCAAAGAAAGAGACGACAAGAAAGAAAGCGGCCTAACCCCTTTTACTCCGGCCCCGGATTCGTCCGGGGCCGCTTTGTGTCTCGACAGGCGGCAAAATCGCGCCGGGAGATACCCCTTCGGTTTCTCCCGAACCCTCTTCCCGCTTTATTACCGGCCCTCGCTCGCCGGCTGCGCGGCAGGAGTCAAGTTCCTCCTCCTGCACCTTCCCGGCTGCTGCCTGCGGTACTTTCTTGAAAGGCTGCTTATGTGCAGAGGCGAGAAAGCCTCTTGTGTGCCATTCCCTCCGGTTTCCCCGAGGCTTGCCCAAACGAAACGGTGCGTTGCAAGGTCCTCAAGAGACTGTCCTTCCAGCCGCAAGCGACCACAAAATCATCGGCCTCGTACTCCAACGCCTCCACGTTGTTGAGTTCAAAGGACGCATATCGCGTCCAGTTCTGGACGCGGTCGAGGATGTGTCCCAGCTCATGCAGAACGATGGTCGAAAACGCTTCGCGATCGTCGAAAGAATGCTGCAAGATTGCCGGCGACAGGGTGATGAAATACGGCTTTGACACGTCCGTCCTCGGAAAGGAAGCGGCCAATGCTCCATCGTCCAGCCACTCCGCGTCGAAGGCAATCGTAAGAGTCTGTGGTTTGTGCCTGCTGAGCAACGCCTTAATCTCGTGCTTTTCCAACAATTCTCCGAGCTTCTCCAGTTCTTCAGCAGAAGCTAGCTCATTCGTCATGGTCCTTGCTCCTAGGTCGTGGTCCGCTCGCCGCACTCATTGCATGTCACCTCATAGATTGTGTCTTCTTCCTTCGAAAAACTCGCGTACTTCAAGTCTATTGAGCCGCAGTTGGGGCATGCGGACAGTCCAAATCGGGTCACCGATGGGCGCATTGTGGACGATCTGGTGATATCGAGAGACGACTGCACGATCCAATAGATCATCGGCAGGAGTCTGGAACAGGTCGGAGTATCTCTGGACAGTGAGCACATCCCAGCAAGCATCGATGCTCTCGGTCGCATGATCAAGATCGACCAGCCAAAACGCGTAGCGTACGGATGTACCTTCACCGCTTCGTTCGTCATCAATTTTGCGGAATACCGCACCGGTCGCGGCCAAATCGCGTCCGAGTCTTTCTTGAAGCCAGTCCGAACGCAGAGGATCACGAGCCGGCGTACCAACCGGGAGAGCATTTTGGAAGTTCGAGCCGAAGGCTACGACCCACGGATCGGACCCTGTTCGGGCAGGGATCGGGAGATCCCCAAGAAGCGCCAGAATTGCGGCTTCCGATAGATACCCCTTTTCCAGGCGCACCTTCAGTCTGCTGAGAAGGTTGCCATTCTCCTTTTCAACTTCGAACTCGTCGAGGATCTTCTGAACGGTAGGCGCACGCTTCCTGGCCATCTCGACATAAAAGAGGGTGGTTCGAGTTTCGAACACGTAGACGCTTTTTCGGATATTGCAACCCTGATGGCAGGTGACCCAGTTGGCGATGGAGTTAATGTCGAATTGGGGGCCAAGCAGCGGTTGGAGTTCGGCCCACTTTTCGGTTGGCACCTTTTCCGGGACGATATGGTCGACATGCAGGTCCGCATACGCAACCGGGATGCGACAGTAGAAACATCGCTCGGCGTCTGCTCTCCAGATCGAGACTTTTTGGGCTTCACTGAATTTGTATTCACTCATCGCGTTCTGCGAACCAGACTAAACTAAGGAAGCCATTCGAAATCGCAACCCCGCACGCAGGTGCGAATCCAGCGACGGGGCCCGGCCTAGCCCATCCTACGGGGCTCCTGCTTGTTCGCGCCGATGCGCATCAATCGCCGAGTCGGCGGTCCATGCTATTCCGCCAGCCCGTGAAATACGATAATGATGGCGACATCAGAGGGATGTTGCGAACCCAGTCGCCAATCAGAGAGCGAACCACTAATGGGATTTAGCGACAATCCGAAGCGCGACGCACACCGCTCATTCGCGGGGTACGTGTACCAGGTCGATGTGTCGATCCTTAGCTGGCTACGCCTACGCGACAACGAGCGCCTGGAGCTTGAGTCCGGTGAAGATATCGACCGGATTCGAGACGCGGCGGAGGCGCCTGAAGACCAGCAGGAACGTCTACTGCAGCAACTTAAGGATCTCAGCTATCCGATCACACTCCGCCGGGAAGAAGCCCGTGAGTCGCTCGCAAACTTCTGCCACCATCGAGCAGTCCACCCAAACGACAACCTGAAATTTCGCTTTCTGACGACGGCCAAGGTCGGGAAAGAGAACACGCCATGGGCTGAACCGAAACCTGGTATCGAGCTCTGGGAGGAGCTTCGCACCGACCAGATCCCAGAGGAGAGCCGCGCAGAAAAGCTCGATGCATTGCGAGCCCTTCTCAGGGGACTGACGAAGTCAAACGGATTGTCGGATGAGGTGTGGGGCGATCTGCAACAGGTCCTAAACGGTCCAATGACTGAGTTCGACACAATAGTCAACCGGTTTGAATGGGCGACCGGCTCCGGCGATCACGACACTATCGAAGCGATGATTCTTGAAGAGCTCATCGCCCGAGATGAGAATCGATCCGAGCTGCACGCGCGGGCGACTTACCAGAATCTCTTCACTTATGTCATCAAGCTATTAACTCGGAGCGGCTTGAAGGAACTGACCGTCGCGTCCCTCCAGACTCAGATCGCTAATTCCTCCGTCAACGCGGACGACCACGCCGCGGCAAATCGCTTGCGTGTCTGGATCGATCGCGTCGATGCTGTGCTCGCCGAGCAGGACCAACGCATCACGGCGTTGGAAACGACCGCAGAACGAGCGCGAAACGATGCGTTTTATACGCCTACGGATAGTCCTGCCGACCCGAACCGGTTATTCGACTTCAATCAGGTTCTTCAGGGGCGTTCAGGGACACTCGCAAACTTGGACGGCTTTCTTGAGGAAGAAACAAAAACGGTCGCGTTGCTGCCTGGACGCGGCGGCGTCGGAAAGAGCAAGTTGCTCCGTGAATGGGCCACCAGACTGACAGACTGGGCTGCGATGTGGGTCAATCCCTTTGGCACATGGAGCCATGCAGCCGTCGAAGTACTTCCCGATGGCAACGTGGTGCTCTTGGTCGACGATGCGCATCGCTACTCACAAGTCGATAAAGTCGTAGCGTTGATTTCTTCCATGAAGACCAAGGGCAAACTGAAGCTCGTTCTCGCCACTCGTCCGAGCGGTTTGAGCACTCTTAATAGCATTCTCGCCGTTGTAGCGGAAGAGACTGCAGTCGAGCGTTTTCCAACGCTTGAAGCTCCCAATTCCGAGGCCATCCTTGCGATCGCACGCGAGACTCTAGGCCCGGAATTCGAGCATCTCGCATACGATCTCGCGCGAGTTTCCCTGGACACACCGCTCATCACAGTGGTCGGCGGACGCTTAATTGCGAAGAAGCAGATACATCCAGATCTCCTGAATAACGATAAGGACTTTCGGCACCGTGTGATGGAGAACTTCACCGAAGCGTATGAGGGAGACCTCCCGGTAGGTGGCCGCTCCCGCCGGGAACTGCTTCACCTGATCGCGGCTGTTCAGCCGGTGGAAGGAAAGAGGGATGGCTTTACCGAACGTGGTGCTGCGTTCATGCACCTTCGGTCCGATCAGATACGGAAAGGGCTCGACGATCTCGACAATCAGGGCGTTCTGCTCCGCAGCAAGACGGGCGCTCGCATCGTACCGGATCTCCTCGGCGACTATCTGCTAGAAGATGCCTCCTTCGATAATCAAGGGGAGCCAACGGGCTTTGCCGACGAGGTCTTCACAGGATTTGAAATATCGCATCTCTCGAACCTGCTCAAGAACCTTGCGGAACTCGATTGGCGCATCACACAGGATAAGCCCGACTCCGAGCTGCTGAACGGCATCTGGTCAAAGCTCTACACGCGCTTCCGCTCGCAAAAGGCACATGACCGCATTGCGTTCCTCCTCGAAGCAAAGCCCATTGCAGTCTTTCAGCCGAAGAAGGTTTTAGACCTGGTTGCGATCGCCATGGACGAACCTGCTGAACCCGGACGGGACTTCGCTATATTCCGCGACCGAACACAGGACGATGTGATGATGGAAATCCCACCCCTTCTTGAAGACATCATCTACGACGAATCGTCGACCGAAGAGGCATTCCGGCGTCTCTGGGCACTTCTGCGCTATCCATCAGGCGACGTGAGACAACGTGCAAGAAACGCGCTTGAGGCTGCGATGGAGTACCGCTGGAACAAAAATCCGCTCTACAACGAACGGTTTTTGTCGTTGGTGGAGTCAATGGTTTCGGATGCGTCGACGTATCAGCGTGATTTCTCGCCGCTCGATCTCGTCGACAAGCTCCTCGACCGGGAGATTGAAAATACCACGCTGAAGGGACGCAGCGTCTCCATCGGGTTCCTGGCGGTCCCCTACGAGACGGTCGATGGGCTTCGTGGACGTGCGCTTCGCGCAATTGAATCGGCTCTTTACTCTGAGGTTCCTCGGGTGGCAGTAAGGGCAGCACGCTCGATGGCGAACGCGTTGTCAGAGTTCCATCCGCGTTTTCGCAATCTGCCCACCAACGAAGAGCAAGAATGGCAAGATCGGGAGAGATTTGCTGCTCTGGATATGATCGACCGCCGCATCGAAGCTGGTGGATTGTCGCTACCGCTGACCTGGAAGCTGGGTCGTTCACTGGCTTATATCGGACGTAGGGACGCGCAAACGGCCGCAGTAAAGATACGTGCGGCCGAGGTGCGCAACAAACTCGTCGCCCCATCATCCCTGAACTACTTCGACATCCTTTCTACAAACCAATACGACGATGCTGACTTCGACGGGAGCCATGCAGTCGTGCCGCAATCCAGATACGATCACGAACAACAAGCCATCACCGAATTGGCCATTGCATACCCTGATGTCGTAGAACGGGTGAAAGCTATCGAAGCGATGGCGGTTGAGGCTGATGAAGCAGGCCTTGATCTTCAGTCGCTGGGAGAAGTCATCCAACGCCAATGCCTCGACATCAAGTTTCTCCGCGCTCTCGTCGAGTTCGCGTTGGCAAATCCATCGTCCGTATTGGCTCATGTATCCCAGGTGCCGTTGGCGCGATGGCGTGACGTAGATCCTGTCGAGTTTGAACGCTACGGCCTGCTGTACGCCCGCTCAGAACATTTCTTGTTTGCCGTGACGGCCGCCGAGGGAGTCTCGAAGGGCCCAGCTTTGAAGAATCCGATCAAGGAGGACATGGCGATCTTGGCTGCGCTCGCACAGCGGACAGAAGGTCGCGTCCTTGATCCAGTGCTGTTCGGACTGCAGCGCTTGATGCGAGTACCAGAGTATTCGGAAGAAGCGCTTTCTCTCTACGCCAAAATGAAGGTTGGCAAAGATCGGGGGCTTGCCAACAGGTACTGCGAGTTCTTCGGTAGCTACGGTTTACCAGCGGACCATCTGGACGCCTCCACCCTAGAGCGGGTGCTTGATAATCTCATCGATGTGGACGAGCTCAAGCATGATGCGTTTGGCGGCCTGCTTGCTCGTACCTTCCACGTGAATCCTCAGGCCTATGTTCGACTTCTCAAAAAGCGGATCGAGCGGAGAATCGAATGTGGCCCACTCGAAGAACATTCCGAGTACGAACCCATTCCTTCGACGTTCTCCTGGTCGAGCGTTGCGGACAACATCGAACCTGTTGCATATTCTGCAGCGGTCGAATCGTTGCTGGCTCTCATAGTGCGCTCCCCGTTCTACGAGCACCGTTTGACAGAGATTTTCTGGCATGTATTCTCCGTCAATGCCATCACGATGAGCGCGTTCGACCATCTGCTCCATCAGGCGAATGAGAATGGACTCGCAATGCTTCTCCGCATCGTTCGTGACGGACCGGAAGCTGTAGTCTTTTCCCAATCGGCGTTCGCTATGCACATCCTCGACGTGTGCTCCCGCAAGCCCAGCGATACGGCGACTCGCGCACGGCAGGCACTGATACACAACGCCATGCGCGTGCGACCGTATCAAGTCTTTGCAGGATCTGTTCCGCCTGCCCCGGACAATCGTCATATCGACGAAGCAAAACAGATGGCCGAGCTGTGCGAACCCGGCAGTCCCGCACACCAGTTTTACGCGGAGCTGGCAGGAATTCGCAAACTGCCGATGCCTGCAATCGATGTCGCGGAGTTCTTCGGTGAAGATGAGCTTTTGGACGATTGAAGTTCTCCGCGTGCAGTGGAGCGGCAGAAATCGCGGCCGATTAGACATCTTCCTCCACTGGGCCTTCGAGTCCATCAGTCAGCCACGACTGGATTGCAAAATCCGCAATCGAGATTTTCGCTCCGTGACGGTTTGTGAGTTTCGTAACAGGCTCGTTCCTCATCCTGCACCTTCTCCTGTCCAAGACAAATAGTCTCTTAAACTTCCTCTCCATCTTTGGCCCTCGGTTCTTCACTCTTGCGAGTTTGCGCGAGAAAGGAGTGAAAAACGGGCGATTCGCTCAGTTCGCGAAATCGCACCATGCGGCTCCAGCTAAGAGACGCGCATATCGCGATTAGTGACGCAGCTTCGCAACCGATCAAGCACCTTCGCCTTGTGCCGTAAGCGAACACTACAGTGCGGATCGAGGGAAGTATCAGCAGAACAGACAAGACGAATAGGGATCGGCTGAGGTCAGAAATCGCGAGAAAAACGTCACGTTTTGCAAAGGTGCCGTCTAGGCAAGTCAAACAGAAATCGAATGCGGCATCGACCGAGGGATCAAGCGGCCCTCCCAGATGTCCGATCTTGACGCAAACGTCTTTCTTCAAAGCGGAAGCCCAGAATCGATCTCTGGCTTGTTTGAAGAACCGCTTACCGACAAGTTTCTTGATCAGACGGTCTCCAGCTTCCTGGACAAGGTTGCCGATGGCAAACGAACACAACAGAAGCAGAGTAAGCTCCGCGCCGTGAATGTCGCGAGCATATGTGAGAGTTCGCGGCCAGCCGACGAACAAGACCGTACACTCGGCCATTAGAAAGAAGCCAGGCAGTATGATCGCTGCAAGATCATAGAGTTCGAGCTTCAGTTTGGAAATTTCCATGTCACTCCGTTCCCGTCCTCAATTGTCAACCAACGAAGTTCCGTTTCACCGACGATCAGCATGGCAGGTGGTAACCCGTCGATTGACAAATGCTCGTCAATCCATTGAAAGACCTTTCGATCATCGTCACTCGGGTTAGTCGGGTATCCGTCCGGATGAGAGTGCCACTCGCCGACATACTCGCCAGCTCCTCCGGTTATGCGCGATATGACTTGCAGCCACTCCGGTAGCTCTTTCGAGCCGCGGATGAAGGCGGTTGGTCTTTCTACACTGTCGCTAGGCGCGCCTGTCACATCGACGATATAAAGCGTCAAGCGGCTAAGATCCCAACACCCAATCAGCGCACCGCCTGTTTCGCCGGGAAGTTTTTCGCCTCGAAGCCAACGCAACTTGTCGACAACTCCGTCATGCCAGACAATCTGGAAACTGCTCGTTGACACTACTTGGACGCGACGTACCGGCGGGCAATACAGCTGGACTGAACCGTCGTCGTCCATCTTCCAAACACTTATGCTTGCCGTAGACTGCGATAGCGAACGCTCCAGCGCCCGGCTGCAGATACCGGCAAATGCCGAGATGGTGTCCGAGGGAAGCACTGCAGATAGATCCCGGCAAGAACGACCATAGCGAATTTTCTTTCCCGGTGCCCCGTAATGCTCGTTGAGAGGTAGGGTGTCAAGCAGTCCCCTATAAAACTGCATCTCAAGCGTGTCGAGTGTGGCCTCACGCATCTCATCTTCAACCAGCAAAACCAGTTGGTCCGCACTAGGTGACAGGAAAATGGAAACGCGACGTCCCTTGCTATCGATGTCGTTCGCTAAGTGCCTCGCGACAGCAACGTCAGCTGAGCAATCCACGATCACTTGGGCACGCTTAAACCGTTCCTCAAGCGCCGATCTGGCCGCCCCTGGATGCAATACGTTGCAGGCTAGTACCGCATCGACCGCGCTGGCTTCGTAAAGGCTGGCTGCCAGTTGCTGCATGCCCGTCACTTTCAAGCCTCCAGAGAATAACGCTGGCAACGCGTGACGAGCTCCGTTGTGTGGCATCATGGTGTCATCATCAACGACATCCCAAAAGCCAAATCCCTTTCGCAAGAGGTTCAGAAGTGTCATGGAACCGAGCGCTCCGGTCCCTACCATGAGGAAGCGCCGAGTATCCTCTACGGTGCCATTGAATGTAGCAGCCATCTGCTTGGTGAGCTGCGTCACCGGGTTCACAATGCCGACTTGTACCTCGTTTGTTGTCTCCGGCCCAACGGGAATCAACTCAGGGGTCGTGCCATTGGCCTGTACTTGCCAAATACCTAACTTCTCTCCTAGCCGTCGGATGTCAGGGTCAATCAGGAACCCCCACCACTCCCACGCCTCTTCCACAAGATGCGCATGACGGCGCTTAGGGAAAATCATGATCAAGATAAGTCGCGCGCCAAGCAAGCTGGGATCACGATGTTTGAGTTCCCGTACGTATCGCCGCAGATAGCTCAAAAGATCAACACCAACGTCTTGCGCTATTCGGAGTACATCAGCGAGAGATGTCGGCGTCTTTTGAACCACGCCGTGTGTCTGTGGTGGCGCGATGACCGCCGTTGCAAAGTGATCGCACGTACGATTTGCGTTTGGTGAACTGGGATCGACTGCAACGAACCCGGTTACGTTACCGGGTGCGGGACCGGTAGCATAGACCGAAAAATGTGCCTGACCGCCCGCCGTGTGAACATCACTAATGGTCTGGAGAAAGTTAGAGGGAACGATAAGCGGCGGAAAGTTTCCGAGGAAAACCGGTTCTAGAGGCTGGTCATCTTGGTGCAATGTACCGGAGGCCGTTTGTTGGAGCCACTGTCGGATTCCTTCCACGAACATCGTCGGCGTCCACCGCAGGCGAATGTTGGTGTACGGGACGGCATAGAGGCAAAGACTTCGAGGGAGATCCGTTGGACGCTGATTCAGGTGGGGTACCACAGGAAAGTCGTCACGAAGGGCGATCACCTCGGGCGCTTGCTCGTCGCTTGGATCGAAAGTGACAGCTACCCGCTCGATGTCTCGTATGTCGTTCGCACGATCCTGACTCACTTCGACGAAGAGATCGCAAACGACCGTTTCGGAACCGGATGACGAGTCTTTCCTGGCCTCGATGAACCGTACGTGTTTGTGCTTTTCCGACGCAAGATAGTTCGCGAAGGCTTTCGCCTTCGCGATTTGGACTTGTGCGATTCCAATCACGTCGCCTGGAGCATCCAAGTACATCAGGCACCTGCCCGGGGAGGAACCGAAGCAGCGGCCGCTGACGCTCCGCTGATGAATGCCCGCTTGATCCTTCCACGGTTTGTTGTGATCTCGATGACGAGCGGCTCAGGTTTCGAGACCGTCGGATGCTCCATGGTGATTTCAAATTGTCCTCCTGTGCTGAGGCACCCTTTGTAATACTTTTTTGCCTGCCGGTGGGGTGGCTGATTATCCTCGTCGCTAGACGGCACAGAACGGCTCGACGAGATCAAAATAGCGTTGTACGAGAGCTTCTTCTCGTACATATATGCAATGTTGGGCGTGGGCTTCGTGCAGTCTGCCCCTTTGTCTGGCCCCAACGACAGATAGCTGCAGTGATGCGGCAACTTCACAATGTCGCTTTCGATCCGCTCCTCGCGCCCATGGTAACGGGTGATCCGCACAATCTCTTCAAGCCCTTCGTGGTGGACATCCCCACCGAAGAACACCTTGGTGTCGACCCCTCCGACCGAGAACGTTCCATGAAGGACAAGGCTGTCTTTGTTGCGATCAACTAGGTCGCACCCATCCAGTCGCGTTGCGAACGGGCTGTGGACGAAGAACTCAACACCGTCATACGACTTGTTCCAACCGGGGATTAGGTTGCCGGCGTCGGTGATGAGGTGCGCACGCGACTCCAGGGAGATGCCCTCGGCGTCAAACCATCCGCGCAGCAGTTCCGGCCTGGAGAAGACCCGAATACCGTGCCCTTGACGGAGGCGATGACGAGCCTCTTGCCGAATGACCCGGGCACAGTCTTCGAGACCGTCTTCCACGATCGCCGCTGCCGGCACCCACAATTCGTTGATCTTGACCCGGTCGCCGGCCTGATAGCAGGCTGCGTGTTCCAGATAGAAGAACTCCGAACTACCGGCGACGTGATCATCGTCCAGATGAGTGAAGCCCACTACATCGTAGTACCCACGACCATCCAGATCAGCCTTGAGACT
This sequence comes from Acidisarcina sp., assembly GCA_965199205.1. GTDB lineage: Bacteria > Acidobacteriota > Terriglobia > Terriglobales > Acidobacteriaceae > Acidisarcina. The sequence continues at coordinate 4,118,309 of OZ240688.1, read as the reverse complement.
GGCGGGAAGCGCAATCCTCTTATCCGTAGGGTCGTCGTGGCACTTCATGTCAGCGTAATCAAGCAGAATCTGCTTGCCGTTCTCAAGATTGATCCGGCAGCAATCCGCGTTCCCAAGAGGGAAAAAGGTCAATTTGTGCATATGTTCCTTCGCTTTCTCCCTACCGGGAAATTTCTCAATTTGGCTCTGTGGGTGCCGGTGGCTCTGCCAGCGAGCAGCGTCAGAGACTTCTTCTAACGATCATTCTCTGACAACCCTAGCCGAAGTTTAGGTAATGGGTCAAGTTATGATCCCCATTTAGCTGCAAAAATAGATCAGATGTTGTGGAAAACGATGTTGTTCGCGTATAAATAAGCGATGGAAATGGCGGGACAGGTGGTTCGACGTGGAGTCAAAGAGCGGTTGGAGTTTATAGAATTTCGGTTGTTCTGGGAGGGACGGCTCAACCGTGCGGACATCATGGATCGTTTTGCAATTTCCATGCCCCAGGCCTCAAAAGACTTGAGCTTGTACGAATCGATTGCGCCGGGAAACCTCTTATATGACGTTTCCGCGAAGCGCTATCTGGCTTCGGCTGATTTCATGCCTCGCTTCATTGAACCCAGCGCAGACGGCTTTCTGATTCAACTTCGAAACGTAGCCGATCATACCCTTCCGGTGGGAGACACGTGGCTAGGCACCGCCCCCCCCGCTGAAGTCATGCCGATTCCCACTCGGCGAGTCGACGTCTCAGTCCTCCGCTCGGTGCTCAAGGCCATAGAGAAGCGAACGGCTGTGCGCGTCCTCTATCAATCGATGAATGAGCGGCGACCCGGTCCAATGTGGAGATGGATTGCTCCCCATGCTCTCGCGCACGACAGTCTCCGGTGGCATGTGAGGGCATTCTGTGAAGAGTCCAAGATCTTTAAAGACTTTTTGCTATCGCGGTGTCTTGAGCTTGGGGAAGAGCGCACAACCGATGTCAAAGCCAGCCAGGACAAGCACTGGAACGAATACTTCAGTGTTGTTCTTGTTCCCAATCCAGTTTTGAGCGCCGAGCAGCAGGATGTGATCGCGCAGGACTATTGCATGGAGTACGGTCAAGTTGCGGTTCCCGTTAGAAAGGCGCTGCTTTACTACTTCAACAAACGTTTACGACTCGACGTTGCGAGAGAGAAGGATCGAATCAAGGAGACACCCGTTGTCGTCTTGAATGAGCGCGCTTTCCAAGACGCACTTACCGAGATGGAGCCTCATTGACATCGCGCGCGTCGGGAATCAGTGACCAAAAGCTGTATCGACCCATCCGGTGATTTGAATCGAAAGGATTAGTCCGACTCAGCCACCCGCCTATATGCGATCTTTGCGCTGGGAACCGCGCTGATGATCTGATCGATCAAAGGTAGGCTTGGAAGACCCCATTGATTGCTAATGGCAAGTGTTTTGCCCGAGATATCTATTAGGTGTTCGTCGTCTATGAAGAGCCGCTTTGGTCGAAATACGTAGCCTGAAGCTGCTTTGGACGCTTGCGCAGCCGCCATGAATTCTTCGCCGCGCAAGTGTCCATTAACAAGCACCATCTTCTTGCTTGGAATGATCGAGGTCAGTGCATCCAGCGACAGTCCTGCTTGGGCAGCGGAAGCAATAACCCTCCACATCAGATTACGTTTCCAGAGATTGGGAAAGATCTGGCCGTCTACAGTAAGGTCGTATCTTGTGAAATCGACGGTTGATTCGGCGGCCTGACGGGCCTCTTCTTGCTTTTCCTTCTGTCTCACCGTGTACTCTTGCGCCTCGCGAAGCGGAATGATCTGGTCAATTTCCAGAAGTGTCCGTTGATCGAGGTTGTAGGGCCGCAGACGAACGCACCGAATATCGAGACCATTAGTGTTGAGCCACAAAACTGCTGTTGTGAGTTCGCGCGAGAAATCTGGAGCGACTAGGACGATGCGAACCCGCTGTCCAAAATCTTCAGGAGCTTCGGTAAGGCCGAGAAAATCCAGCACTGCCGCTTCCGATTCTGTTGTTTCGGTCTTCAAGAATTTTGCGTGCGCCGCAACGGCCTGATGGAAACTCAGAGTTGAGACCATCGCGGCGTAACGTATGGCCTGGAGTTCCATGTGGCCGCCATCTTCAGTGCGCTTCAATTCGATAACGACAAGCGATCCGTCACGGTCCAAAGCTAGTATGTCTACCCGGCGTTTACTATCCTGCCATTCGGAAAACTCCTCAGCTAAGACGAACAGGTCATCTCCAAGAACCGAGATGGACCCTTTCAACAGCCGCTGGAGGTCCTCGCGCTCCCGGAAGAATTGCTCCTGCATGGTGGTACGCGGAATCGGGTTCAATGAAGCGTGAGTCAATTCATATAACGGCATTGGATGGCCCTTTTCTTGGCGTGTCGATCTGGCGGTATCAATCAATCCCTTGAACAAGAGCAACTAATCATGCCCGCCGCGTTTGCAGGTCTTGAAGGAACTCTGAGGGTGAACCCCCACTCGTAAGCAGGAGGCAATCGCGAGCGCGGGTGCAGGCCACATACAAGAGTTGGCGCTCTGTGTTGTACACGTCTTCCAACTCAGAGGGGTCGGTTGCGGTCTCTATTCGTTCTTGCAAGGGGATTACTTCGTCATCGCAGGCCATGACGGCAACCGCACGGAATTCAAGCCCCTTAGCCAGGTGCATAGTGCTAATGGAAACGGAGCCAACCGTCGTTTCGGCATGGGTATCGAGGACTCGGTACGACAAAGCTGCCGCTGTGCAGGCCGCCTGTGCACGAGGTAATTCGTTGTTGGAACGCACAAATAAGACGATCTCGTCAGGGCGAAGGCCCTCTGTTATGCGTTTGCTTAGCCACTTCGCGACGTCCAGTTGTTCCGCCTTCTCGTTCTCGGCATTGATGATTTGAGGGTTCGGCCCATCAAATAACGAAACCGTACCGGTGCGATCTTCGACGTTTCCATCCACATCGGATATCTCGCAATCAAGGAGTCGGTCGGCTTGCGTTCGAATTTGGTGAGAGGTGCGGTAATTGAACTTGAGCGTGGAGGAGCGGCCACGCAGATCGACGCCTACAGCTTTCCATGAAAACGGCTGTTGGAAGATGCGCTGGCCAGTGTCGCCGGCGAAGAATAAGCCGTTTGGGCGTCTTGCACCGAGCGCAGCCAGGAATCGGAGCTGCGTGATGCTGATGTCCTGAGCCTCATCGACAACTGCAAAATCATAAGGGGACGCGACGCCATTTTTGAAATGTGCCGCGAGTCGCTCGAACATGCCGGCCTCGGTCATTGCGCCGTCATCGAACAGCCTAGTCCGTACCTTTTCGAAGATGGACCAAAGCGCTAGCCGCTGAGGCTCTTTTAATCGAGTTTTCCTGCCAAGTCTCGAAACGTCACGGTACTCCTCCCACGACGAAAGTTGCCACGCATCTACCACCTGGTCCCACTCGCTCAGTAAGAAGCGGAGAGTGAACTTGTGCTCAGGCGCAATCGCAGAGGACTCTTGCATGATGTGTCGAAGTCTGTCAGCAGAGATGAGCTTCGGCTTCCCGAGGTTGAGTTCGAACAGACGTATCCCAACTGCTCTCATCGACAGAACTTCAATTTGTTCGCCCAAGCGGGGTTGACTTCCAATGAGCAACCTCAAACGTGTCCTCAGCGCATTTGCTAAGTTGTCGGAGAAAGTTGTCAACAAGACTCTTGAGTCTGGATTCGCACGCGCAAGATGTACCGTCCGATGTAGAGCAACGATGGTCTTTCCAGTTCCTGCCGAACCAGCTACTTTGGCCGGTCCTTTGAAGTCCTTCTCAACGAGTTGCCGTTGGGCGGGGTGCAGAAAGACCGCCCACTTTTCCCACGGGTAATCGAGGGCAAGCTGCAACTCTTCGATGTTCTTCATCACGCGGAAACGCCGCTGAGCATCGGGATGCTCGAACGGATTGCTTCCCGCTGCGCTCGGAGCGGACACAACCGGAGCGGCACCTGTGGCCAGGTTCAGTAGTGCTTCGGCCGCTTCGCTCGGAAGGTGTGTTGCAATCTCAAGAATGCTGTCTTCGGTAGCTCCGCGGACATCGCGGAGCCACTCAACCGGGACCCCATACTTCAGAAGTTCAGCATCAGAGATCGACGCGAAGAGGAGCGGTCTTGCCGGAGTTGAAACGGGCGTCTCTACATACTTCGGAACCGCAATCTCTTGGACGCGCTCGCGGATTTCTACGAGCTGCGCCGCACCCGTCTTCGGGTGCGTTTCCAGCTTTCGACGCTCGGCCCATTGATAGGCGGGATCGTGATGGGCGACGTAGCAGAGCAGAAGACTTGCATTGGTGCGATGCACAATTAGCCGAAGATCGCGGTTGACTCGGATCGACCAAAAGTTGGCATCCTTCGCGCGATCGAGCTTGTGAAGTTGAAGGCTTGGATGTGCTGGGTTCAATTGCAGATCGAACGCAGCAGTCTTCACAGACTTCTGTTCTTCGCCCGTGAGACGAGCGAGACTATCGGTGAACGTATCCGCAATCCGAAATTCCATCAGTTCACCTTGAAGACCTTCATCACCTCGTCGCCGAGGTGATTAATGACTTTCACCGCAATTCGTCCCGATGCCGGCTTTGGGAAGGGGCGAGATGTATCGCTGTTTAGCGTGGACCAAGCATCTTCGTTGATCTCTGCTTTAAGCGTCGTCTTCAACGCCTTGTATGGATCATTCGCGCCAAGGAAGTACGCCTGCCTTACAAAGAAACTCTCCTCGTTGTAATCGGTGTCCACGAACCAGCAAGCAATACCGTCTGGACCATCGCTCCGAACCTCGCCGGTGCTAGGGTGAAAGACATCGACCCCGTTTACCTTCACTCGTATCTCGCCGCTCCTCTCATCCAAAATCTTGATGTCCGGTTCGCCAAAGATGACGAAGAGATTGCCTTTGCCCGTGTTCTTGAGATCGGTGGCCATGTGGAGGTCAGCGTTCATTCGCGCCTTGAGAACAGGAATGCGGCCAAGTTTGTTGAACTCGGATGAGTGAGCGTCATAATTGAAGGCACACGCGATTAGCACATCGAAGGCGGCGTCGCCAGCCTCGCGCGCAGCAGATACAAGATCTGGCCGAGAGACTGTCCCGAACTCAGGCCCAACAAAGATTGCAGCCCGCTTTTCCTTAACGTCGCCGTCAAGATACCGGGCTTCAGCGCATACGCGCTCACCCGGCCAGGGAGTTAGGGACGAAAAGACAAGCTTGTCACCTTTATCGGCTTGCTGCACTCCGCTCGTTTGCAGATTATCGAGAATGACCTGCACAAAATTTGCGGCGTCTCTTGCATCCCCATCAGTATCCGACACCTCTTCGATGAACTCGTCATTCTCGTCAACTGCCAAAACTCGGTGTGGCGAAAGGCTTTCTACGGTGAACGGCCCGGCAACTCGAACCTTCTTGCCGTCCTCGTAAGGCTTGTCGTACAAGAATTCGAATTCAGCTTTTGCTGCAATGGAAGCGTCGATCAATTTCTGACGCTCCATGCGTTTGTTCCACCAGTTTGAATGGATCTCCTTCGCGGCAGAAGCCCATTCAGGGTCAGCTTCGCTAGGAATTTCCCACTCCTCCCAGTTCTTTGAAAGCAAGCCATTAAGGATCTTGCGTAGCTCTTCGAGCCACACCTGATATTGCTCCCAGATAACATCGATTTCAGCGTTATTTGCGATTGACTCAAGCATTATGTGAGGTACACGCTCATATACAAAGCCTTGTCTCACATCCCCGCGCGCAATCCCTTCCCAAGGAACGCAGCCCTTGAGTTGCGCTTCCTTAGCCTGCCCCTCCCGCGAATCGGATAACAAGTAGAAGGGATAACGCGCCCCCATCACTCTCGCTCTCGCCAGGGCAAGGGCGACACGCGAGGTATCAATTGTTATCCATCGCCTTCCCCATTGCTCTGCGACAAAGGCTGTAGTTCCAGAGCCACAAGTAGGATCGAGAACTAAGTCACCGGGGTCACTAGCCATCAGAATGCATCGCTCGATGACCTTCGTATTAGTCTGCACAACGTAAACCTTCTCATCGGTGAAGTTTCCCGTACTGGTGTCGGTCCATACGTTGCCGTGAACCGCCAAAGGAAAGTCAGTATGAAGGCGGATGTACTGTAGTGAGTTCTCAGCCACATGTATGCGCCCGGCCTGGGCTAGTCTCTGCATCCCGATCGGGTATGATGCCTTCCAATGAGAGTTCTTGTGCCATGTATCGTAGCTCTTATTCCGGAAGACGAAGGGTTGGGGCTCCTTGGAGCGCCCCTGAGAAATAATATTATCGGGCTTGTACGGAATGGCACCGTCAGGAAGGCGATCCTCGCCCCTCTTTTCCGCAGCCGTGATTCCTCTGTACCTGGCATCTGGGAACAGAAGCCAACGAGCATTGCCCTCTCCGAGGACGAAGTTCTTTCGATACATCGGCGCTCTGGATTTGCCGCGTTCTCGATCCTTCGCAAACCAAATCACATAGTCAGTGACATTGCCGATGTAGTTAGTTTTGAACCCTGTTGTGGTCTGGACCGAGATGATGCTTATGAAATTCTGTTCACCGAAGACCTCGTCCATAACGGAACGAACGCGGTGCACGTTTTCATCCCCAATCTGCACGAAGAGCGAACCTGAATCCGCAAGTAAGTCACGAGCTACGCTTAAGCGATCTCGCAGATAACTCAAATAAGAATGGATACCATCGCGCCAAGTGTCGCGAAAGGCTTTTACCTGTTCCGGCTCACGCGTGATGTGATCTACGTTGCCATCCTTCACGTCGCGGCTCGTTGTTGACCATTGAAAATTCGAATTGAACTTTATGCCATACGGAGGGTCCAGATAGATGCACTGTACTTTGCCTCGCAGACCTTCGCGTTCAGCAAGTGAGGCCATGACCTGGAGGCTATCCCCCAGAATCATTCGATTAGACCAGTGAGCATCATGTTGATAGAACTCTGTCTTGGCGTCTTCGTTGGGTAGGCCGTTGAAGTCTGCGAATAAGTCGGTCTGGGCATCAGCAGTTTCTCCCTTTGCTTTCTCCGTCTCACGCTTAAGATCGTCAATCAAAACCTTTGGGTGAACTTTTTCCTGAATGTAGAGCGGTGGAGCGGGTACGACCAGATCGCTCCAATCCTGCTCATCTTTGCCACGCCACACCAGTTGCGGGTCGAGATCGCGGTTACGCCGTTCATATGCCACTCGGACCGGGGACTGCTCATCCGTTCGCATAACGGACTGATACTCAGCCGTAGGAATGTTCTTGCGCGAGGCCTCCTCATGCGTCAGCGTCACTACCTTCTTTGGCGTTGCCGGGGTCTTTGCCATATTTCTATGCTTCCTTCTCTGCGAGCTTCTTCGCTCCTGTGGCGTCTACACCAGTGATCACTTCAGCAATCATTCCATCGAACATCCCCGCGACGCGCGCCTTGAATTCCGACTCGATAGCATAGACCGACGTGAACTCCGCGAATGCCCAGCGGCCATGTTTGCCGCTGTTGTTGACCCCGGGAATCCAGTAGGTGTCCATTGCCGACTTCTTTTCTTTGGCGTCTTCGCGACGGTATCCCTTGATTTCTACAACGAGATTCAGTAGGTCGCCGTCGCCGCGTCCGTCATCGACTCTCACGATGAAGTCCGGACGATACTTGCGGTTCTCCGAGCCGCAACGATATGGCACCTCGAATCCAAGTGAGTGATTCTTTATATAGCTGCGCACCTGCGGATGAGCCTCGGCAACTCGGCAGAACTCCGACTCCCAATCGCTGTCAAGGATTACCCAATTGATCTGGCAACGGCCGGAGCTCGTCTCCCAGCGGTCCATCTTTGAGGTAGTGAAATTGACGTGGTTCGTTGACCCCACCGGATTGTAAGGATCGAGAATCACTTTGATAGGAGATTTGCCGATCGTCTTCCGTGTAATGGCCGCCGTGATCTTTTCGCAGGCCTTATCGGCAAGCTCCTGGTACATGAGTTGGGCAGGATAGGTGCCGCCGACGCATTCAAGGCAGTTCTCCAGCCAGTCCTTCGTGATGCGCTTCAACTGCCCAAAAAGGTAGAGTTGCGGGTCTTCGCCAGCGTCCCTCCACTTTGTGTACAGGAGCCGCTTCGTGAGATGGAGAACCAGGGACGAGTGGCGTACATCCTCTAGACCCTTGAGGCTAAGATCGACATCCGCGCCGATGATGCCTGAATTCTTTGTGATGGTCGGGCCAACGATATCGGGACTTAGCTCAAAGACGGATTCTTCGTTGAACTCGGCTTCAAGCCGGTCGGTAGGCAGTTCGACACGGTAGCCTTGCACGCGAGGGAACTGAATCTCCAAAGCATCTCGGTCTGGCCGAACGGCCTTGACCTGAATCGTCTCGCGTGGCGCTTGGGGCGGAGCAATCACGGGTTTAGAAGCGAAGTCGAAGGGGATGCCGAGTATGTCGGCATACTCAACATTGAACAAACCTTCCTCGTTCAAGTCGTAGGACTGGCGGCGCAAAGCGCGCCCGATCACCTGCTCACATAGCAGTTGCGTGCCAAATGCACGGACCCCGAGCACATGCGTGACCGTATTGGTGTCCCATCCCTCAGTAAGCATTGAAACGGACACAACACAGCGGATCGACTCGCCGAGCCGCCCTTTCTTGCCAACCGTATTCATTACTTCGCGGAGGATTGTCACATCGTCTATTGTCTCGGCAGTTTGTTGCCCATCGCGCTGGGCTATCTCCCTGCGTAAAATGTCGAGCTCAGGCCCGGCAGCCTTGCGGAATCCTTCGTCGAGGGCATCGCCGGATTCAAGTTGCATACTGTCAATCAGTAGGGTTCGGGGTCTTGAAAGTGGATTGCCGTAGTCGTCGAAGTTGCGGAAGAGTGGTAAGCGACCTTGCTCCAACTGCTGTCCATCATCGGTTTCGCGATAGAAACCCGAGATGTAGTCGTAGACCAACTTTGAAGTTGACGTATTGTTGCAAACGACGATGAAGCAGGGGGGAACGCTAATCTTCGCCTCTGCCCACTTTTGGAATGTCTCCTCGTAATGCAGGTAAAGGGATTGGAGAGCCGTTTCAAGCAAAACAGGGATTTTCAATGGATCAAGCGTTCCGGACTTGCCTTTGCCCTTTTTCGGCATGTCCTTACCGATATGCGCCCACAGATTACGGAATTTGGGTTCATTGCCTCCCGGCACGTTGTCAGCGACCGGCACACGTGGGAGTTTCACGATGCCGCACTCGATGGCATCCATGAGCGAGAAATCGCTCATTGTCCAAGGAAACAGCGTACCTTCGGCGTAACCTGATCCGCGAAGAAAGAACGGGGTCGCAGAGAGATCAACGACTCTAGCGATGCCGAGCTTCCGTTTGACGGATTCCAGGCCCGAGATCCACATTCGAGCCGCCTCGTTATTTTCTTCGGCCTCGCGTTTCTCGTCTGAGTCTGGCTCTCCATCCTCGGGGCTGCCGGGTTTTTCCCGGTAGCAATGATGAGCCTCGTCATTGATGACCATAATGTTCTTCAGGCCCATCAATTCAGGCATCACCCGCTGAATCATTTGTCCTTCGGTTTCGAGAGTCTCCAGCGCTTCGCCGCGCCCTTGAAGCAGAGCCCGCCCGCCTTTGGAGAGTTCGAGACGTTCCCGCAGCTTGAACTTGTGGAAGTTTTCCGTAACGATCACGGCCCGTCGGATGTCAGGCAGCATGTCCGTCGGAACCAACTCTCGGCTTGCGTAGTAGCTGTCGGGATCATCCGGCTGAAGAACACGCAGCCTCTCCTTGATTGTGAGACCGGGCGCGACAACCAGAAAACCACGAGTGAAGTGGCTGCCCGGCCGCTGAACCGCATTGACTGTCTGCCAGGCGATGAGCATCGCCATCACTGTAGTTTTGCCGGCGCCGGTCGCAAGTTTTAGCGCGAGGCGCATTAGCTCCGGATTCGCCTCGGCATTGGCATTGGCCAAGTGTTCGGTAAATCCTTTACCGGCTTTCCCGCGCTTTGGCGCGACTTCTGTCAGCCAGATGACAGTCTCAACCGCTTCGACTTGACAAAAAAACGGACGAACTCCGTTGAATTTGTAATGCCGCCAGTGCTGGAGCAGCCGCGCGGTTTCTGGGGTGACCAGCCAATCGTTAGAATTTGGGAGCTTTCGCCAAGCATCGACCTGCCCACGAAGGTCGTTGATGATCGACGTCGGATCATATTGCTGCGCAGCGGTGGACAGACCGTCGTCCTGTCGGAGGCTGAGACTGCCTTGTACCCCTTGCCCTTTCCGCTTTCTGGGCTTCGGAATGGGCGTAATGAACTCGGCGCGACGCCGACTTGGCAACGTCCGTTGGGTGGGTTGACCCGATGAGTCCAACTCCCAGTGCCGGGTCGGCTCATCGTAGGGGCCGTTTAATACGGGTTGCTCAAAAAAGGGATTCGCCGATTCCACTCGTCCTCGTACCTTGCTGGGGTTCAAATCATTCAAATTGTGTCGTAAACCATTCTGGCATAGCCGGGAGGACACGACATTATGGCGGAAGCCATGAGTCATGGCGAGGGTCTGGTTTAGCTCCGAAAAGAGATGTTGAGAGCAGATTTCTAAGGCTTTTGTTTGTCGCGAAGGAGTGCGATACCTTGGACAGAATCATGCTGCTGACTGTTACAGGACTTGACTCCGCACCAATTCGATTTCGACACCTCTGGGGCCGTTACGTGCATGGTTTTCGACCTTGGACGCACTGCATCGCTTGCTTCGCCTGCACGAAGGCCAAGTGCGTTCTGCCCACGATGCGAGATGGCGACTACGAGTTGGAGGACAAGCTGTTCTACCTGTGTGGAGTCGGCCAGAAAGTTTCAGAGCACCTCTATCCGCAATTGGCGCGGCGGGTCACAAATGTTCATCTCGCTGTGTCGCCGCGTCCCGGCAGTGTGGCGTCTATCGGCTCCGTTTATGGAGTGACATTCACGATCAAAGGCGCTCAGGCGATACCAATCGAATCACTATCTGCCGACGAGTTTCCCAGCCTTTCAGAAGCGCACTACCGGTGCAAGAACTTCCAGTTCGGATACCAGATGTTCAATATAGACGCCACACGCATTCTCGAATCTAAGGAGATCGCATGTGATTTACGGCCGCGATGGCGACCGACGGTCATCGGAGGCCTTTCGTGAAATTTCTGTTTTATGCGGACGAGAGCTATGACGGAAACCCGTCTCTGCCGACAACGATCACGATAAGCGGTTTCCTTTCAGACGAGATTTCATGGGCAGAAGTTCGGGATGAGTGGAATGAGGTCAACAAACGGTACGGTGTTCCGTGCTTTCACGCTACAGCCTTGAACTCCGGCAGAGACGAATATGCCGGATGGCCTAAACCACAGCGACATCAGTACAGCGCAGAATTGCTGGACGTCGTCAATCGCCAAGGAAAGCGCCTCGTCGCCTACAACTGTGGAATGCGGGCAGATGTCTATCGTCGCGTCATCAACGCGCAGGGGCATCGAAAACTGGGAAGTCCTTGGTTCGCTTGCTTCAAGAGTTGCATCGCGATGATCGCAAAGCACATGGAGACGCTTCCATCCGGGGATACGGTATCCGTGGTGGTCGAGAAGGGCTCGGGATTCGATCTCAAGGCAAAGGACTTTTACGCGCGGTTAGCTGCAAACCCTCTGTTTGCGCACAATTTTCGGCTAAAGTCCTTTGCAAGCGCCAGGCCACAACAAGAGATCGGTCTCCAACTTGCTGACATGATGGCTTACGAATACTTCAAGCAACTTCACAAAAGGCCACCAAGTATGCGGATACCGTTGGAGCGGATACGATCAACGGCGAACTACGCGGAAGGTTTTTTCGGCGAAGATACTTTCCTTCGGATGAAGAAGGACATTGAGACTGCCAACTGTGGGCCGGATGAACTTGTGATTATTCCGAGCCTGTAACCTCTTCATCGTTGAAGCAACTTGCGATATTGATCTTGCGTGACGGTCAGATTGACTGCGCCGAGTCCCGCGCGGATACCCTGTTCAAGGGCTTGGCGCACCTCTAGGATCATTTGGGTCGGTGTACGAGCGATCAGCGCCTCAATTTTGTCTGAATCGGCAAACGTAATTTCGCGGAACGCCCGAGACGGATCTCCCAAATCCCGGAATGTCACCCTCCACCCCAAGCATCGTTCGAAGCGCATATAAAGCGGACGGGCAGTTTTAAGATCTTCACATCGGGAGCACGCACGCTCCTTTCCGGGATAAGGAGGGGCAAGGATGGACCGGCAGAAACAGCAGATTTTTCCTGCCATACGCATCCTCGACGTTGATCCCCGCTCGCCGCCCATGCAATCCACTATAGGCGAACAATAAGCGAAGATAATCCACAAGCGCTCTGAGAAGATTGTGAAGTGGAAGGATTTTGAAAAACATGGAAACTGATCCGAACACATTCGAGGTGAGAGAGCTCTGGGCTCAGATTGAACTAATGGAGTCGCAGCGCCGCTTCGATGGTCATGCCTATCCGGGGGGGCAGAGTCCATTTCCATTCAGACTTGCCGGGCAAGGTTTTTTCCCGGGTGGAGATGGTTTGTGGAGGGAAGATAGCGAACTCTCGGTCGAGTCTTCCAAAAAGATCAGGCGAGATGGGATTATGTTCCTTGGAAACGACTTCGGAACTTTGCGGAGCTACGAGTCCCTACGTTTGAAGAGCTTTGAAAACCCAATCACCTGGAAAAATCTCAAGAGCAGAGTGCGACGAGCGAATCTTCCCACTGACCGTGCATTCTTTACCAACTCAGTGCTTGGACTTCGATCAGGTAGCGGAACGAAGGCGCTTGATAAGCGAGATTGGCAGAACTCGCCGCAGTTCGCCGCGTTCTGCCAAGAATTTCTCCGATTCCAAGTTGAAGCCTTGTTGCCTCGTCTAATCGTGGTGCTAGGCCCAAATGCTCTTGTCTCTCTGAAGGCGTTCGGAGTAGCTCTCTCCGGCGACATTACCTCACGGACGAAAATTGGTTCTCATGAAACGCTCCTGCACTGCACGACGCACCCTTACGGAGATTTCAATTTCAGCGATTCGCGGAAGGAACTAGATGCCTCCGCTTTGCGCCTCGCGTGGGAGCAGGCGTCCTCCGCATCAAGTTGACCCCGCCGCAGGGCCAAACTCAACAGCTCAATTCGCCTGTCTATGCGAAATAGGTGTGTCAGGCAGTTCCTCCTGGCAATACCGAGCGTCAATGGTCTGGCGGACGCCTACTGCAATTGAAAGTTGCGTCCCGTCGGAGAATCGCAGAAGGACCTCTTTTCCAAACTCAGGGTCATCCAGAACGGACACCTCGGCAACCGACTTGCCGACAACTTCCGGAAATTCCAGCTTCGACTCTGACATCCTCTCGCCTCACTTCGATCGATCCATGATGTCCCTTATTAGGGGATCGGGTCAACCGTTCACCACACTTCAGATGTGGCAGGAAAAGCGAAACCGGAGGCTCGGAAATCTCGGAAGGGGCGCAGTCCCGCGATGAGAGATTACTACGCCGGAGTCTTGTCTAAACTAATTTCTGCGCGGCAAGAGGCCGGCCTGACACAGCGGGAAGTTTCCCTCAAGTTAGGTATGGCACATTCCTACCTGAACAAGTGCGAATCCGGGGAACGAGCGATTGACGTGGCCGAACTCTGGGCCATCTGCAAGATCTATAAGAAGCCAATGAGCTTCTTCGCACCGGACTAGCCTTGAATAGGCTACGACGTTGAGCAATTTGCCGACGGCGAGCCGTTCTTCTCGATCGGCAGGATCATTTGTGATGGTTGCAGGACGATTGTCGAACGGGTGACGAATGCGCGAACGAACTCGCTAACAAGCCGTGAATTATCGTCCCCGCGCGCAGCGATCCACTCGTCAAGGCACAGCGCCTCCTCCTCCAGAGGTTTGGCAACAAGCCGCTTTCCATCGAGTTTCAAGGCATTCGCTTTAGTCAGTAGCGCAACTCCACTGCTAGCCATCAGTAGGTGCTCCGCCTCGTCCGGGTAGAGTATCCGGTCGATATGCTTCGGATGGATATGCTCATCCCGCATCAGCTTCGTAATCCTCTCGTAGAGCAACGGATGTGTCCGCTGCTGGTAGATGATCCAGCGCTCATCACGAAGGTCTGCCAGCTTGATTGCGCTCTTGGATGCGAGGCTGTGTTCGCGTGGCAGGACTACGTGAAGCGGCGTCTCAGCCAGCTTGGTCATCGTCAGTCTTGCGTTTCGCTCAGGCTGCGTGATGAGCGCTACATCAAGGTCAGCGCTCATCAGCCCGTGTGCCAGATCGGACGAAGGCTCACTATGGATGCTGATTTCCAAGTCAGAGTACAGGGGCAATCTGATGGAGTAGAGAACCTCTACCAGGACGGGGTCCACATCCGGTGACTTTCCGATCTCCAGAAAATGCCCGGCCCGGTCCTTCGTCTCTCTAGCCGACCGAATCGCCCGCTCTCCATGGGCGAGAGAAATACGTGCGTGTTCCACATAAGAGCGGCCAGCGTCTGTGATTTCGATTGAACGTCGATCACGCTCAAATAGCTTGGCGTTCGCTTCGCGTTCTGCGCTCTGAATGCACCGAGAAAGGCCCGATTGGGATAGGCCGACTCGCTCCGCCGCGCGACCGAAGTGCATCTCCTCGGCCAAAGTGATCACCGCTTCTAAATGCCTTGTTTTGAACCTTCGCTGCATGGCCCGTCCCCAATCTCTTTGAAGTAGGGATCAACATTCCAGCAGCAGTAATGGCGACGTTCTCCACCGCCGGAATACCATTTTCCACAGGCGGTGAGACTGTTGTCAACTTTGATTCCCCGCGCCATTGACATTGCGGACGCCCTCCAACCTTAACTTTCTGCCTGTCAAAGTCTGCACTTATGCGTCCGCTGCATAAGCGAAGTCTCAAAACTCATTGGACTTCGATCTCGAAAACCTTCACCTTCAACTCACGTACTGGAGGTCTGGATGTTCGACGAGAAAAAACCACCCGCATCTGAGCGTCTGCTCCCCATTGTTGGCCGGGCCGGCGTGGAAGCCCTACTCGATAGTCATGCCGCAGCAGCCCTGCTCGGCGTTCATCCCCGCACCCTTCAGCGCATGGTGCTCCGGGGTCAAATCACAGGCGTCCAGGTAGGCAAGCTGTGGCGCTTCCGGGCCTCCGCAATCGACCATTGGATCGACCAGAAACAAGCTGGCTAACCGCCCAAAAAGCTTTGTTTTCCGCAGATAAAGCGGCCCGCTCTCGGCTACCCTTAGATCAGCCATTCGTGCCGTGAGTCGAGGAGGAATCTTGATATCACGAGCGCGTTACCAGTTCGGAAGTCTTACACGCAAGAAGCGGGCGAAGGGATCAGACGCCTGGGAGTTTCGGTACTACGAAACGATCGAGAACGGCACACGGCAGCGGAGGACTGCTACCGTGGGCTCGGTCGAGAAGTACGGTACCAAGGCTCTCGCACAAAGGGCGGTTGAAGCTCTTCTCCTAAAACTCAACTCTGAAACTCCACAGCAGTCCATGGCCGTGGTGACGTTCGGCGCGATATGCGACCGCTACCTTGAGGAAGAACTGCCAGAACGGTATTCGACGGCGAAGTCTTACCGCTCGAATATCAAGAACTACCTCAGGCCTAGATGGGGCGACTATCTGCTCGAAAAGATCCGGCCAATGGCGGTCGAGGATTGGTTGAAGAACCTTTCTATGGCTCCGAAGTCGAAGGCCCACATCCGTAGCGTGATGCACTTGATGTTCGAGTGCGCCACGCGGTGGGAACTCTTCAACGAGCGCCGAAACCCGATTGCGTTGGTTCGCGTGAAAGGCGGCAGCAAGCGCCGGCAACGCCCGACTTCGCTCACTGTGGAGGAGTTCGAACTCATCGTTGCGACACTGCAAGAGCCGTGGCGCACGATGGTACAGATAGCCCAATGCCTCGGTCTTCGCGTGAGCGAGATTGCGGCGCTTCAATGGGACGATTTTGATTTCGACAAAAACCAGCTTCTCGTTCAGCGCAGCTTTGTGAACGGCAGGGTGGATGACGTCAAGACCGAATACTCCCAGGACTACGTTCCTCTGCATCCGTCCTTGACCGAGATCGTTCTGAAGTGGAGCACGCGCGCTGTGGCCACGGAAGAAGGCTGGGTCTTTGCCAACCCGAGAACGAATCGGCCTTACTATCCCACCGAGATCCAGAAGCGGCATCTTCGCCCCTCGGGTTGCTGTGTGGTGGAATGTCCGACGTGCGGGGCAGCGCCTGGTGTCTGGTGTAACCAGGATCAGAAAACCGGAAACGGCGTCCGCATGCTTTTGCATGAGACGCGCGTGAAGAACTCCGGCAAGTACGGGGGCATCGGCTGGCACACGTTCCGCCACACGTATCGTTCGTGGCTGGACGAGACCGGAGCTCCGATGAAGGTGCAGCAGGAGCTGATGCGACACGCTTCCATCCAGACGACGATGAACGTCTATGGACAGGCAATGTCTTCATCGAAGCGGGAAGCGAATGGGAAGGTGGTAGAGATGGTGCTCAAGCCGTTGAAAGCGAGCGCCTAAACTCCACTTTTTGCTATTGGGAGTTTATGGGAGTCTGTCAGCATTTCCAGACTTTCGTAACTGATTGATTTGATTGGTTGCGGGGGTAGGATTTGAACCTACGACCTTTGGGTTATGAGCCCAACGAGCTACCGGGCTGCTCCACCCCGCAGTCTTAGATTACCAACTGTTTTCGGGTGGGTCAACCTGCTGCTCCCTGCTTGCACAATGCGACTGTGAACACTTCGGCCTTCATCGAAGGCTGGGGAGTTCGGCGCGGCTGGTAGTGACTCGACACCTGACCGAGCGCGTACCTATTGATGCTTCCAACATACAGCCAATCCGGATTATAGCCAATCCAGCAGCGTTTGAGGCTCCGGCCGGACCCTAAAGTCCGCGTACGCTTCTGCGTGTCGAACTATGCCATCTCGGCCAATCACGAAGGTCCCCGGCAGCGGGAGGCGCCAGGTTTGGTCTCCGTTGACGAATGGAATATTCACCAAAATGCTGCGGTAATGTTTCTGCATGACCGGTGGCACCGTGTAGGCGAGCCCAAAGCTCTCGGCGACCTGGCACCCTGGATCGGACAGAATCGGAAATCGCAGGGCGTGTTGGTCGGCGGTAAAGTCATTGTGGCGCACGGTCTGGGGCGAGATCGCCACGAAGAGCGCTCCGCGTTTGCGCACCTCGGTTTCCAAATCCCGCCAGGCTTCGAGTTCGGTCGCGCAATAGGGACACCACCGGCCACGAAAAAAGCTGACCACCAGCGGGCCAACCGCCAGCAGATCTACCGAACGAACCAGCTTGCCGGTAAAGTCCGTCAGCTCGAATGGAGGCGCCGCGTTGCCGGCCTGCAGGATCGTGGTCTCGGCGCCTGAAAGCAGCAGTTCTTCGACGGCCCGCTCGCTCACCGCCAACCGCTCCGGCTGCACTAACAGCCGGGTGTTCGCGGTGATTTCGTCCAGCAATGTTTGTAGCGGCATCTTGGGCCTTTGCGAGTGAACGAATTAGCGACCAAACTTCTGCCGGCTGGCCAATTGCCCCATGAGGCTGCGCTGCATTCGACCGCCGCCCTGGCCGACGGTCTTGAACATCTTGCGCATCTGCACATATTGCTTGAGCAATTGATTGACTTCCTGGATCGATGTCCCGGAACCCCGCGCAATGCGTTTGCGACGGCTGCCGGAGATGATTTCGTGGTTCTCCCGCTCTTTGCTGGTCATGGAGTTGATGATGGCCTCGACGTAGACGAACTGTTTTTCGTCGACCTGGTCTGCCATCTGTTGAATGCCCTGGAACGGGCCGACGGAGGGCAGCATCTTCATGATGCTT
The DNA here is from genome assembly GCA_965199205.1 of Acidisarcina sp. Lineage (GTDB taxonomy): Bacteria > Acidobacteriota > Terriglobia > Terriglobales > Acidobacteriaceae > Acidisarcina. The sequence goes on along the minus strand of OZ240688.1, from coordinate 4,100,499 downwards.
TGCAGGGAACCCAGCTTGCGGATCTGGCGCAATTGATCACGAAAATCTTCGAGCGAAAAGCCGCCGCCGGAGAGCGCCTTCTTCGCGAACTCTTCCGACTTTTTCTTATCCAGCTTCTCTTCGGCCCGTTCGAGCAGCGACTGGATGTCGCCCATCCCTAAGATTCGACTGACGATACGGTCGGGGTGGAAGGCCTCGAAGGCATCCGGTTTCTCGCCGGTGCCGATGAATTTGATGGGCTGCCCGGTCACGTGGCGGATGGAGAGCGCGGCGCCGCCGCGAGCATCGCCGTCCATCTTGGTTAACACCACGCCGGTCAACGCCAGGCGCTTGTGGAAGGCATCGGCCGAGTTTACCGCGTCCTGACCGGTCATGGCGTCGGCGACGAACAGTATCTCCTGTGGAATGAGTAGTTTTTTAAGCCGCTCCATCTCTTTCATCAGGTCGTCGTCGAGGGCGAGACGGCCGGCAGTGTCGACGATCAGCGTGTCGCAGCCGGAGTTGACGGCATCGCGCCGCGCCTCTCTGGCCAGGCGCTCGACCAGGTCGGGACCAGGCGTTTCGCCTTTCAGATCGCCCTCGTAGAGATTGGCTTTGATGGAGGCGGCGACAATTTTGAGCTGTTCGCGGGCGGCGGGGCGATAGACGTCGACCGAGACCAGCATGGGGCGATGACCGCCCTTCTGCAGCCAGGCGGCGAGCTTGCCTGAAGTGGTTGTCTTGCCGGAGCCTTGCAGGCCGGCCATGAGGATGACGGTGGGCGGACGCGGAGCGAAGTTGAAGCGGGCGGTGTCTTTCCCGAGGATCGCGATCAACTCGTCGTTGACAATCTTGACCACCTGTTCGGTAGGTGAGAGCGCCGTAACTACCTGTTGACCCAACGACTTCTCGCGCACGTGCTCGATGAGGTCTTTGACAACGCCCAGGTTGACGTCGGCCTCGAGCAGGGCGACTCGGATCTCGCGCAGCGCTTCGCCGATATTTTCTTCGGTGACGGTTCCCTGGCCGCGAAGATTTTTGAAGGCGCGCTGGAGTTTTTCGGAGAGGGTATCGAACATGACTTCTCGAGTTTAACAGGCGCCCAGGACGGGTCAGGAGGCAAGGAGGCGAGCCAGCTTTTATGGGCTACAAAGTGGCCTCGAATCGCCCTCTTAGAGCAGGATAGGAGCCTTTTGCCGATGATTTTTGCGCCTTTTTGATGGGCATAAACAGGGTGGTTTTTTACTGCATATGCAGTATATTTTTACTGCAATGATCTCTTTGCGATCGAAGCTGCGGCGTGGGGTGCTGACCTACTTTTACCGGAAGCCGGAGTCGTGGGTGTATGTCCGGCAGCTGGCGGTGACCCTCGGGGTCGACTCAACGAATTTATCGCGAGAGTTGCGGCGTCTTGCGAAGGAGGGCTTCTTGCGGTCGGAGCTGGAAGGGCGGCAACTTTACTACAGCGTCAACCCCCATTATCGGCAGCTGCGGGCGGTGATGGATCTGTTGTGCGAAGAGGTGAGCGAGGAGGAAGAGGACAACTGAGGGACTTTGATTCAGGGCTGTGGCGGCCTTTCCTTCTTCGTCGCGATCTTGAGGGGGGCGCAGGAGGGAGTGCGCCTTGCCTGGAAGAGTTCTCCATCGGAGAGCCGGGCGGTTTTGAGGGTGAGGAAGATGGCGGGCGAGATTTTGCCGGAGTAGGCGAAGCTCACATCATAGGTGTTGCCGGGGTAGAAGAGACCGCTCTCGACGTGACAAGTGGCTGCCCTGGCGACCTGGTTGCGGAGGGGAGCGCAGCCTAGCTCGAGCTGCTGGATGGGGAGTTTGCCGCTGTTGCGGAAGGTGAGGGCGATGCCGCTCTGGCCGGCGCTTCCATCGAGCAGGGTTATAGGACAGGGGATGGCGGCGAAGGCGGATTGCATGGCTGACGCGGCGAACAGCAGCAGGAAGATCGCTTTGCCGGCGCCGTGTTTGGCTTGTAGTTGCATGGCCTGTTTTCAGTATGACATTGCGCCTGCGGCGCAGTGCGGGTCTGGCCTGGATTTGCGTTTCTCCCAGGTCTCGAGGAAGCGACATTTGGCACTCGGCGGGTGTCGTGCTTGCCTGAGTCGCTCGGCTTGAGCCAATTTGCCTGCAGGGTAAGCTCGGCCATAGCCTGGAAGGCATGACCGTCAGGCTCGACATGCCGAAGGAGATCGAGGCGCAATTCACCGAACTTAACATCGGAAGTTCCGTCGCAGAATTTGGCGAGGCGCTAGATAAGTATTTCGTAGAAACAGAGGCCTTTCGGGCGCTCTCGTTGGACCGCGCCGATATCATCGCAGGTGAACAAGGGACAGGGAAAACTGCTTGATACCGCGTCTTTTCCCGCCGCTATACCTCGATTCCGCAGATGAAGAATGTAGAAGTTAATGCCGGATTCAACGCGGCAGGGAATCCCGTGTTTCAGCGACTCGCCCAAGTACAGCCGCATTCAGAAGGCGAATACATCTCGACATAGAAGACTTATTTCGTATCGTTAGTCGGAAATTGATTGCTAGAGAGTTATGAATTCAACCTAACTCCCGGCATGCGCTTAACGTCAGTTCATTAGCGCACTTACTCCAAACTGGAGAAAGTAACGTACGAAGTGAGGCAAAGCCGCTCGTAGAGGCTGGGTTTTTAGAAGAGATCGGCACATCATTCAAAATTGCTATGCTGTATAGAGATGGGCTCAGCATAACTCAAGGCAAAGCATTCTCTTCTGACGAACCTGACGAGGAGGAATGAATTTGAGGGTAAGGCTTTCAGTGGATTGTTTTCATTTTCCTGCTCATGTAATCCATCAGCAGGTACTCGCCTAGAGTGTCGGGGGTGGTGAAGTAGGCTTTGCCGCGGCACATGGAGGTTACCTTTTGCACGAACTGGATCAGTCCGTGATCGGAGGCGAGCATGAAGGTGTTGATCATGATGTTGGAGCGTTTGCAGCGGGCTACTTCGTCTAAGGTCTCACTGACGACGAGCGGATCGAGGCCGAAGGCGTTTTTATAGATGCGGCCGTCGGGGAGGGTGAGGGCCGAGGGTTTGCCGTCGGTGATCATGACGATCTGCTTCATGTCTTTGCGCTGGCGGGAGAGGATCTGCTGGGCGACGCGGAGGCCTTCGCGAGTGTTGGTGTAGTGCGGCCCGACCTGGACGCGGGGCAGCTGCGAGAGGGGCATCTCTTCGGCGGAGTCGTGGAAGAGCACCAGGTTGAGCGAGTCTCCCGGATACTGGGTGCGGATGAGGTGGGAGAGGGCCATTGCGACTTTCTTGGCGGGCGTGAAGCGATCTTCGCCATACAAGATCATGGAGTGGGAGCAATCGAGCATAACGACGGTGGCGCACGAGCTTTGGTATTCGCACTGGTGGACGTGGAGGTCGCTGTACTCCATGTTGAGGGGCATGGCGATGCCTTCGCGGGCGATGGCGGCGGTGAGGGTGGCGGTGGTGTCGAGGTTGAGAGTGTCGCCGAACTCGTATTGCCTGGAGGCCCCGCTGGACTCAATCCCGGTGGCGAAGTGGCGGGTGTCGTGGCGGCCGAAGCTTGATTTGCCGAGCGAGCCGAGCAGGTCGCGGAGGGTTTTGAAGCCTAGAAAATCGAGGCTCTTATCGGTGACCTCGAAGCGAACTTCGCCTTCCTGCCCTCCGGCCTGGCCGGGGCCCGGAGTCTGGCGGGAGGGATCGCGCGGGGGCTGCATGGTGAGGTAGTCTTCCTGCTCCATGCGGTCCATGAGCTGCTCGATGAGTTCGTCGAGCTTGCCGTCGGCGGACATCTCGTCGATCTTTTGCTGGATGTCTTCGCTGAAGAGATCGCCGGCTTCGAGGGCCTGGCGCAGCGCTTCCTTGAGGTCCTCCATGTTGTGATCGAGCTCGGCGAACCGGGTGAAGGGGTCGCGATAGCCGGAGTCGAGGAGATAGTCGGAGAGCGCCTTGAGGAGGTCGTCCATGTCCATCTCGGAGGCCAGGTCGCCGGTGTACTTGGTGTAGCGAACTCGTTTCATATGCCACCCTCGGTGGAGCTCTCAGTTGTTAGTCGTCAGTTGTCAGTTGTCAGGCTTCAGTTGTCAGTTGTTAGTCTTCAGTTGTCAGTTGTCAATTGTTAGTTGTTAGTCTTCGGTGGTTAGACCGCTTACTGAGGGCTGACGACCGACAACTGTGAGCTAATTCAATCCGCCGCGGCGGGAACGGCGTTGTTGCTGCCAGTCCTGATAGTCGCCTTCGGGTTCGGTGCGTTCCTGCTTGCGCTGCTGTTTGTCGGGCGAGGCGAAGCCGCGCTCTTCGCTGCGGCTCAGCTTGCGATGGGCGACCATGCCCTCGAGCAGGAACTCGGCCGCAGCGACGACGCGCTGGGGTATGTCGGAGGTTTTGACGCCGACGGCAGAGAGCTTCTCGAAGAGGCCCTGGATTTCTTTCAAGTCAGTCAGCGCGGCGGCCGTCGGCTGGTCGTCATCGAGCTTGACGGCGCCGCCGAGATTGAACCACTGCTCGATCTGCTGGGTGTTGATGCTGGAGAAATATTTGTCGTAGACCTTGCCGGCGGCGGTACGGATGAGCTCGCGAACGACGACGCCGGCGCCTTTCATCTCGCCCTCGTACTCGAGTTCGATCTTGCCGGTGATGCCGGGCAGCGCGGCATAGAGATCGCTGACGCGCGGCAGCACCAAGGCTTCGTTGTGGGCGAGGGCGCGGCGCTCGGCATTGGAGATCACGAGCTCCATGGTGGAGATCGGCAGGCGCTGGCTGACGCCGCTGCGCTTATCGACGCGCTTGTCTTCGCGAGCGGAGAAGGCGACCTGCTCGACGATTTCGCGGACGTATTGGGGGATCTCGGTCTGCATTTCGCCGCGTTCGCTCCACGCCTCCTGGGAGGTGATGGCGATTCCCTCTTCGAGGCTTTCGGGATAATGGGTGCGGATCTCGGAGCCGATGCGGTCTTTGAGCGGAGTGACGATTTTGCCGCGGGCGGTGTAGTCCTCGGGGTTGGCGCTGAAGACGAGGGCGACGTCGAGCGCGAGGCGCACGGGGTAGCCTTTAATCTGCACGTCGCCTTCCTGCATGATGTTGAAGAGGGCCACCTGGATTTTGCCGGCGAGGTCGGGCAGCTCGTTGATGGCGAAGATGCCGCGATTGGCGCGAGGCAAGAGTCCGTAGTGCATGGTGAGTTCGTTTGAAAGATCCTGGCCGTCGCGTGCCGCCTTGATGGGATCGAGGTCGCCGATCAGATCGGCGACGGTGACATCGGGCGTTGCGAGCTTTTCGACGTAGCGCTCATCGCGGGTGAGATAGGCGATCGGGGCGGCGTCGCCTTTTGCGGCGATGAGGTCGCGCGAGTACTTGCTGAGCGGGGCGTAGGGATTGTCGCGGATTTCGCTGCCGGCGATGTAGGGCATGTGTTCGTCAAGCAAGGCGGTGAGGGCGCGAAGGATGCGGCTTTTGGCCTGGCCGCGAAGGCCGAGCAGGATGAAGTTCTGCTTGGAGAGGATGGCATTGACGATTTGCGGAACGACGGTGTCTTCAAAGCCGACGATGCCGGGGAAGATCGCCTCCCTGGTGCGCAGACGACAGATCAGGTTTTCGCGCAGTTCTTCTTTGACGGTGCGAGTTTTGAGGCGCGCTTCGGAAAACTGCCGGCTGGCGCGGAGGCTACCGAGATCGGAGGGCAAAGAAGAGGAAAGAGGACGAGCAGCGGACATTGTGACTCCCAGTTGGCCTCGTCCCGGATCGTGCAAACGACGCCGTGTTCAGCAAGTATGTTCTTAGAGTAGACGATGTACGGGGCCAGTTCGATTCCGGAGTCGCCGGGGCGGCAAGACGATTTGCCGGGATCGCAATCGGAGGGCGAAAGCGGCCTGTCGATTGAAGGCGACGGATCACATGACATGACCGTTACGGCCGACGGCGCGGGAGGTCTGGGCGCCGCGCCGCAGCTTGGGCAGCACCGCGTTGTAGAAGGCCAGCAGCCTAGCGGTGCGCTCCGCGTCAGAGCGCATGCCGAGGAGGAGCTGCTTGAAATCGAGATCGCAGGGCAGCATCGAGGAGAGCATCATCGAGATGGGATGATCGAGATCGAGCTGCAGATTTGCGGAGGCATTGTGTTCGCCGGCGGCGAGCTCGGTCACCTCGAAATGGAGGGCCAGGCACTCTTCCCTTTGCGCGCGGGGGGCTTCCGGCCCGTCATCCTGAAAGGCGTCGACCTCGGCCTGGAGGAAGGCGCGCGAGTTGTCGAGGATTTCGATTTCGAACCGGCTTGCGCCCTCGCAGAGAATGTCGAGGCGTCCGTCGCCGTGACGCTGCAAGACATTGGAGATGCTGGCGGTGCAGCCGATGACGGCGAGGCCCTCGGTCCTGGCGCGTACGACGCCGAATGGCTCACGGCGCTCGAGGCAGCCGTTGACCATTTCCTTGTAGCGCTCCTCGAATATATGCAGAGGAAGGACTGCCCCGGGAAAGAGCACTACATCCAGGGGGAACAGAGGAATCTTCATGGCTGCTGCAATTATGACCGTAGAGCCAGCCTGGCGGCGGAGCATTTCGGCAACTCTTTTGATCCTGCTTCGTTCTGCCGGGACTTTAGTAATTCTCTTGTTCCTGCGGGGCACTGTCGAGCTCATCGAGCAACTGCTGCATCTCGCTGAGGGCATGCTGGTTACCTGTTCTCTGCGCGCTCGCGATGCCCTCGCGCAGGCGAGTTTTGGCTTCGGGAATGCGGGCGGCTTTGACCAGGGTCTGTCCGGCCATGAAATATCCGGGGGTGTAATCGGGATGGGTGGCGAGGAGGGTGTCGAACTGGGCGACGGCGGCGGGGAAATCTGCTTCGGCGGAGTAGGCCATGGCCAGGCCGTAGCGGGCAAAAGCGTCGCCAGGCTGCTGCGCGAGGATCTCCTGCAGCATTTCAATTTTGTTCATGATGTTATTTCAACATGGACGGCGGCCGGCATGCAGGCGCGAGGCGGCTTGGGTGGCGATTTGCTTAAATCCGGCGAAATGCCGAAACTGAGATCTGACTTCGGCAGCGCCGCTGCCTTTGAAAGTGAGCTCAATCATGGATTTTGCCGGCCCTTCGCCGTCGATCCGCAAGGTCGCCGAGTCTGAATCGGAGATGACCGAGCTCATCCTGCCGAATGACACGAACACGCTGGGCAATCTGCTGGGCGGCCGGCTGATGCACTTCATCGACCTGGTCGGGGCGATGGCCGCTTACCGGCACTCGCGGACGCACGTGGTGACGGCCTCGATGGACCATATCGACTTCATCGCGCCGGTGCATGTCGGCGACCTGCTGATCCTGAAGTCGCGGATGAACCGCGCGTTTCACACCTCGATGGAGGTGGGCGTGAAGGTGTGGGTGGAAAACACGATTGTCGGCACTCACCGTCATGTTGCCTCGGCGTATCTGACGTTTGTGGCAATCGATTCCCAGGGGCGGAGCGTGCCGGTCTCGAAGCTGCAGCCGGAGTCGGAAGAAGAGCTGCGGCGGTATGAGGACGCCGGCCACCGGCGGGAGAACCGGAAGCGGGAGCATGAACGGCGGATGGCGAGCAAGAGTGGGGGGAGTCAAAAGTTTTGAGTCTATACCTACCAATAGGTAGTCTGATAAAGCATGCACGGGGAAACCGCAGGTCGCATCCTCCAATCGGCCAAGATCCTGATCACCGATCGTGGATATTCAGCGTTCAGCTATGCCGACATTTCTGAGGCCGTCCAGATCAGGAAGGCCAGCATTCATCATCATTTTCCGACGAAAGCCGGTTTGGTTGTCGCGGTGCTGAAGGCCCACCGAGAGGGGCTTCTGCAGGGGACACAATCGTTGACGCGGCAGGTCGAGGATCCCCTGGCAAGACTGCAGGCCTATGTCAAGCACTGGGAGGGTTGCATTCGAGGCCAGAAGGAGCCGTTCTGCATAGCCGCGCTGCTGGCGGCAGAGCTGCCGAGCCTGCCTGAAGAGGTCCGGCACGAGGTGCAACAGCATTTTGTGGAGTTGAGCGGGTGGATTCGCAAGACTCTCGAGGAAGGCGCCAGGAAGCGGCGTTTCACACTGCACGGGAACGCTGAAGACGAGGCGCAGACATTTATGGCCCTCGTCCATGGAGCCATGCTGTCGGCCCGGGCGCTGGGACAGTGCGAAGTATTTGAAGCGGTCACCAGCAATGCACTGCGACGTTTTTCTACGCGTAAGCCCTAGGCATCATCCGGGGGGTTTTCGTGCGCCATTTTTATCTACCAACTAGAAGATAGCTCAAGGAGAACATATGTCAACGACAGCTTCGATCGAACAGCTGCAAGCTCATTCCCTGCGTAACCTTTATTTCACCCGTACAGCGGTGCAACTGCTGTGGGCCGTCATTGTGCTGGCAGAAGCGGTCAGCAGCCCCGCGCTCGCTGCCAGCCTGCTGATCCTCTACCCGCTCTGGGATGTGGCCTGCACGATCTATGATCTGAGAGCTTCCGTTCGCTCCCACTCCGGCCCACCGACGGCGCAGTATGTGAATGCAGTGCTGGGAGTGCTCGCCGCGATCGGGATTTCGCTGACAGTGTTCCAGTCGGCCCGGCAGGCGGTGGTGGTATTTGGCGCCTGGGCGTGCGCTGCCGGGCTGGCGCAACTTGCGGCCGGCATCTCCCGGAGAAAACAGCTGGGCGGCCAGTGGGCGATGATGCTGAGCGGCCTGCAGTCCACGGGGGCCGGGGTGGCCTTTATCCTGGGCGGCCTTCATGACAAGACACATATCAAGGATCTGGGAGGCTACGCAATTCTAGGCGGAGTGTACTTTTCGATCGCCGGCTTACTGCTGGCCCGGAAGATCTCCCGGGCTTCGAAGGCTGGCGACGCCGTCGCAAGTTAATGCTGACGCAGGCGGGCAGCCTAAGCTGTGGGCGCAGAGAGTGGGTGCCTCGGTTTCTTTGGCTGGAAGCGGGTCAGGTTGAAATCCGGCGGCCGGTGTCAAGGCAGTGATTGGCCAGAGTTCTTGAAGGTCTGCATGGACCGCTGCCGGCATGGTGGAGGGAGACGGAGATCGTTCGCTGCGGCCGGGCAGTTGCCGCACCAGACTTTCTCTCGACCGAAACTGGCATACTAACAACAGGAGTCCAACATGGCAGCACACACTCACGGCGTCGCCCCTGTTCCCAATTCCCTTCCCGGGGTTGCCAATATTGTGGCCATCGGCTCGGGCAAGGGCGGAGTCGGCAAGACTACGCTGGCGGTCAACCTGGCGGTTGCGCTGGCGCAACTCGGCTATAAAACCGGACTGATCGACGCCGATATTTACGGTCCAAATATTCCTTTGATGATGGGGTCGAGCAAACAGCCGCGCATTCTCGACGGCAACATGATCGAGCCGATTCTGGCGCACGGCGTCAAGTTCATCTCGATCGGGCTGATCTCGCCGGGAGACAAGCCGATGGTGATGCGCGGCCCGATGCTGCACCAGATCATTCGCCAGTTTCTGCAGCAGGTGGAGTGGGGGGAGCTGGATTTTCTCCTTGTCGACCTGCCGCCGGGGACGGGCGATGTGGTGATTTCGCTGGTGCAGACGGTGCCGCTTACGGGGGCGGTGGTGGTGTCGACGCCGTCGGACGTGTCGCTGCAGGACGCGCGTAAGGCGCTCGAGATGTTCCACCAGGTGAATGTCGAGGTGCTGGGGATTGTGGAGAATATGAGCCACTTCACCTGCCCGCACTGCCACCAGGAGATCGATATTTTCTCGAAGGGCGGAGCGGACCGGATGGCGCGGCAGTTCAGCGTTGCTTTTCTAGGGTCGATCGAGCTCGATCCCGAGATCCGGCAGGGCGGAGATACCGGGCTGCCGGTGGCTTTGGGCGGAGAGGCTTCTCCGCAAGGGGAGCAGTTTTACAAGGTGGCGAAGCAGGTGGTGCAACTGGCGCAGGCACAGTCGGCGAAGTCGCAGGATGTGCTGGAGATCAGCTAGCATGGCGAGCCGGTTCGTCCGGGATGCGATGGGGTGCTCTTAGGAAATCGCGGAAACGCGGATGCTTCGCTTCGTTCAGGCTGGTTCGCTTCGTTCAGGCTGACGGCGATGGTTTCACAAACGTGTGGCCCAGAGATTGTAGAAGGGTCACTGCGGTTTTGCCGGGGCGGGGTTTTTCTCGTCGCCGGGGTCTGCGTTGCCGGGGTCTGCACGATGGGGTAAGGCGAAGGGCTGTTTCAGGCCTTTTTCGGCGGCCTGTTTAGTATCCGCCTGGCCGTCGCGGACGGTGAGTGCGGCCTTGTACTCGGCGACGGCTTCTTCGCGCTCTTCTTCGACGTCGTGGATGCGGCCCAGATAGATGTGCGCCCAGGCGAGCGTGCGGGGATCTTTGGAGAGGCGCACGGCGTTGCGGAAGCGCTGCTGCGCATCGTCCATATTGCCACTGAGCAGGGCGACCTGGCCAAGGATATAGTTGGCATAAGCCGGGTCGCCGGACGCCTGATCAGAGGGCTGGGGTCTATCGAGCGCTGCCTGTGCGAGTTTGGCCGCCCCGTCTTTATCGCCCTTAATGAGGTCCATTTCGGCGAGGTCGAGACCGTGCAGCTGCCTGGGCGCGTGGCGCACCACGTCGGACGAGGCGGTCTCAGCAAACTGGATATGCCTGGCGCGGCCGTTCTGCTGGTCGACATCCATGCCGTAGACCATCTCGCCGATGCTCTCTTTCAGGCTGGAGGAGTCATGTTCGAATGGCCCCAGGACATCGTAGAAATACTGGGTGAGCACGTAGCCCTGGGTCATGGACCCGTCGACCGACTGCTGGCGCGCGGCTGCCACTTTTTGCAGATAGGCGGCGCGTTCGCGGTCGGCGCGCTCGAGATCGACACGGCGCAGGTTGGGCGGCTCTTTGTATACGGGGATGCCGGTATCGAAGGTCCGCGCCTCGACGGCGCGAATCAGGCACTCGACGACGAGCGCGACGATATCGCTGCGGAAGGTGTAGTCGAGGGGAGCTTCGCGCACCGCCTTCAAGATCGGCAACATGCGATCCATCGAGGAGGCGCGCGCATAGAGGAGGGGCTCGATCTCATAGTGGAGATAGGTGTGGCGCACCTGCTGCATGTTGATGGCGCCGTTGACCGGCGAGGCGACGACGACGTAATCCGCGCCATAGACTCGGGCATTGGTCTGGCTGGGCGCGAGCAGCGGCTCGAGCACCACGGCGAAGCGGCGTCCGTCATAGCCGCTTGCGGGCAGCTTGAGATAGACGTTGGTGGCGAGGATCATTTTGGTTAGCGGGTCGTGGAGGCGGGTGACCTCGTCCTCATACGCGGCGCGGTTGGAGACCCAGATCACATGCAGGTCGGCGGCCTGGGCGAAGTCCCGCAAGAGCGGCAGGATCTCGACGACCTGAGTCGAGTCGGGCGGCATGTCGGTCAACTCGACGCTCGGCGCCAGATCGGGCGGCGGGGTGAGGTAGAGCGCGAGCGAGATATACTGCGCGAGGTCACGGCCGGGGTCTGCCAGGCGGTGGCCGGCGATGTAGGCGCATACCTTGTCGCGGGCATCGCGCGCCTGGGCCGAGCCCTGGAGATAGGTGTTTACCTGCTGGCGGATATGGGCGCGCAGTGGATCGGAGGCCTCGAGCTCCTGGTCGTAGCCGCAGGCATTGAGCGCGACCGCGACATCGAAGAGCGATTCGCTGGTGACGAGGCTGATGGCGGGGCCGGTGGGGTCGACCAGCGCGGCGGGCGGCTTGGGCGGGGTGGGCTGAGGGTGGGAGAGAGACGAGGAAGCAGCCGGCTTGTCTTGAGCTCTGGAAGGGAGGGCCATCGCAAACAGCCCGTTCACGGCCAGGAAGACGGGGAGAATTGCGCGGAACGAAGATAAGAGAGGCGGAGGTGAAAAAGACGGCATAGCTGCATGGCAAGTGTATGCAACCGCAGGATGGAGGGTCAACTGGGGGCAAGCGGTCAACTGGGGGCGAGCGAGGAGTGCTCCGAATCCGATCAAACTCTCATCGAACCAGGACACCGCCCCGATCGCCCGGAACTCCCTGGCGGAAAGAGTGTTCTTATCAGTGAAGTGAAGTGAAGTGAAGTGAAGTGAAGTGAAGTGAAGTGAAGTGCGTAGCCGCAGTGCGTAGTCTTTGAACGACCCGCAAGCCACCGCGCCCGGCAGAGATGCGCGAAGAACGGAGAACGACCATGAACAGATTCAGTGGATTGCTTCTTGCAACTGTGTTACTGACGCTTCCCGCTGCCGCTCAGCACGGAGCTGGCGGCGGCCATGCGGGAGGCGCCCCGAGCGGCGGAGGTCACGAGGTCGGAGGCGGGTTCATTCCGCAACGCGGCCCTGAAGTGCATGCGACGCCGCAGCCGATGCGGCCGATACGGCAGCCGCAGGGCAACCAGCCGGACCAGCACTGGAACGATATGCCGGGGCATCCCGATGCTCCTCACGTCCACAATGACGGACAGTGGGTCGGCCATGGCGGCGGCGGCGCGCAGTATCGCCTCGACCAGCCGTGGGCGCACGGGCATTTCCCCGGCCACTTCGGCGGCAACTATGTGTACCGGTTAGGCGGCGGCGATCGCAGCCGTTTCTTCTTTGGCGGATTTTATTTCGGGGTGGCGCCCTACGACTACGCTTACACCGACGGCTGGCTGTGGGACACCGACGACATCATCCTCTATGACGACCCAGATGACCCGGGCTATTACCTGGCCTACAACCCGCGGCTTGGGACTTATGTTCATGTGCAGTATTACGGACAATGAGCCTGTAAGCGATCGTGTGCAGCCGATCGGGTGGAGATCTGAATCCTTCCGCATGGCGGAGCACTCTCTTGCCTGCAGGGACGCCTGGCCTGCAGGGACGCCTGGCTTGCAGGGACGCCTGGCTTGCAGGGACGCCTGGATAGAGGGGCGACAGGAAGGCCCGGGGAGAGCGCCTGGTTTTCCCGGCCGCGACCGGGCGGTCTTACCAGGAACTGCGGGGGTGTGAACTGCCGGGGTGTGAACTGCGGGGTAGGAACTGCGGGGGTTTGAACTGCCGGGCGTTCACTGCGGGAGGATTGCCCCAGGGCATGCGTTCCGAGCATCCATTGAGGAGAGAACAAGACAAGATGAAAATGACCGGCAACACCATTCTGATCACCGGCGGAGGCTCTGGCATCGGCCGCGGCCTGGCCGAAGCCTTCCACGCGCTCGGCAACCAGGTCATCATCGCGGGACGGCGCCAGAGAGCGCTCGACGAGACGACCCAGGCGAACCCGGGAATGAAGTCCGAACCGCTCAACATTGAAGATCCGGTCGATATCGTCTCTTTCGCAAAGACGATCGCGGCGGCCAACCCATCGCTCAACCTGCTGATCAATAACGCGGGGGTGATGCGGGCGGAAGACCTGCTCGCGCAGAAGTTTGCCGACGTCGAGACCACGATCACGACCAACCTGCTGGGGCCGATCCGCCTGACCTCGGCGCTGCTGCCGCTGCTGCAGCAACAGCCGGCGTCGACGATCATGAATGTCTCCTCAGGACTGGCTTTTGTGCCGATGGCGTCGACGCCGACCTATTCCGCGACCAAGGCAGCGATGCACTCCTACACCATGTCGCTTCGTTACCAGCTCGAGGCCACCACCACCGAGGTGCTCGAACTCATTCCGCCGTATGTGCAGACTGACCTGATGGGCGGCGGCGAGGACCCACGCGCGATGGCGCTCAAGGATTTCATCGAGGAGACGATGCAGCTTCTCAGCGAAGAGCCGACCCCTGCGGAGATCTGCGTGGAGCGGGTACACCCGCTGCGCTACGCCGCGGAGAACGGGAACCTGGAGAAGGTCTTTCGGGGTTTGAACGATGCTATGCGGGGCAATCACTAAGGCGATGATTGTGCAGGCGCCGGGATGAAGCTGCATTGAGAAAGCTGCGCTGAGAAAGCTGCGTGGTGTAGCTTTCTGAGTATGCGGACGACAACTGCTTGCCTGCTGCTGATTATGAGCCCCTGGGGCGCCGCTTCTGCCCAACAGGGGGTCCGTGCGCGGGAGCTGGGAGTTCCTTTTGACGGAAGGCCCGGCGCGCTCGACGCGATTACGGATGTGAGCGGGGTTGAAGTCGGCGATACGACGCTGATTTCCGGCGAGGGTCCGCTGCAGGCCGGGGCCGGCCCGGTGCGCACCGGGGTCACGGTAATCTTTCCTCGCGGCAAGGCCGATGCTGACCCCGTCTATGCCGGCTGGTTCTCGCAGAACGGCAATGGCGAGATGACCGGCACCACCTGGGTTGAGGAGTCGGGCTTTCTCGAATCTCCGATCGCCATTACCAATACTCACAGCGTGGGCGTCGTGCGCGACGCGATCATTGCGTACGGCGTGAAGCACGGAACTCTTCACCAGGACTGGTCGCTGCCGGTGGTTGCCGAGACGTGGGACGGTTTTCTCAACGACATCAACGGCTTCCACGTGAAGCCTGACGACGTCTTTGCCGCCATGGACAACGCGCACGGCGGCCCGGTTGCCGAAGGCGCGGTGGGCGGGGGGACGGGCATGGTGTGCTACGGATTCAAGGGCGGCGACGGGACCGCCTCCCGCGTGCTGCCACAAGGAGAAGGCGGCTACACCGTCGGCGTGCTGGTGCAGTGCAATTGCGGGCGGCGGCCGCAGCTGACGATCGCGGGAGTTCCGGTGGGGAAGGAGATCACGGAGAAGATTCCTTACGCGATGTTGAAGGGCGGGAAGACGCCGGACGGCAGCTCGCCGGAGGGCGAGACGGCCGGCGAACTTGAAGGGGACGTCGGCTCGATCATCATCGTCATCGCGACGGACGCGCCGCTGCTGCCGACGCAGCTCAACCGCCTGGCGCGGCGCGCCACCATGGGACTGGCGCGCACCGGTTCGACCTCAGGCAACGGATCGGGAGATATTTTTATCGCCTTCTCGACGGCCAACGCGCATGCCGACCGGGGGCCCGGGCCGAATACGATCCAGACGGTCTCGAACGAACGCATCAGTCCCCTCTTCACGGCTACGGTCGAAGCGACCGAAGAGGCGATCGTGAATGCGCTGGTCGCCGGAAAGACCATGACGGGCATCGACGGACATACCGTGATCGGGCTGCCCCATGAAGAGCTGCAGAAGGTTTTGACGAAGTATGCGCGGTGATGCTGCCAGCCAAGCAGAGGCGCGGGTACTCGCGGGGTGTTCTCTTCAGGGTGATTTGGTCTGGCGGTGCGGCTGGGGACGAAAAGGTCAGCCGAAGAGCTTCATCAGGCCGCTGGGCGCGAGGTCCGGTTGCAGGAAGTGGATGGCCGAGCCCTGGTCTTTGGCGACGGCTTCGGCGGCGAGATAGCCGCTTCGCGCGGCGCCCTCCATGGTTGCCGGCCAGCCGGTGTCGGTCCAGTCGCCGGCGAGGTAGATGCCGGGCCAGGCGCTGGTTTGGTGTGGGCGAAAGGCGTCCAGGCCGGGCAGCACGGAAAAGGTGGCGCGAGCTTCTTTGAGGATTCCGCTCTTGAGCAGCGTGGCGTGCCTGACTTCCGGGAAGAAGACGGCGAGTTCGGCGAGGGCCTGGGCGAGGATCAAAGAACGCTCCATCTTGAGGTGTTGGTGCGAGGCGGCGATGACTAACTCGACATAACTACCCCGATCGTGGGGATAACTGCGGATGCGCGACTTATGGAAGATCCACTGGATCGTCGTATCGAGCAGCGCGGCGTGGTCGAGATCGGTAACCTGGCGATCAAACCAGAGATGGACGGTGGTATACGAGGCATGCACAAAGCGGGCGAAGTCAGGCGGCGGCTCTGCATGGGGCGGCGGCGGCAGGCCGGCGACCAGTTTTTGGGTTTGCTCATAAGGCAGGGCGAGCACGACGAGATCGGTGGTCAGAGCCCCGGTTGCGGTGTGGAGCGTCCACCGGCCGTCGTTGGCGGGAGCAAGACAATCGACGCCGGAGCGCAGCAGCAGCCTGCCGCCGCGCGAGGCAAGCAAGCGCGCCGCAGCGGAATAGAAGTCGCTCAACGGGATGGTTGGGATGCCGAGGCGCGCGCCGGTTGGCGATTTGAGGAAGAGTTCGCGAAAGACCTTGGCGGAGTGACGCAGGGAGCAGTTTGCGAATCCGTCATTTAACGTGCAGAGCACGACGGGCTCCCAGAAATGCCTGACGGCCCGCTCGGTCTGCCTGGTTTGCCGCAGCCATGCCTCGACGCTCGTGTCGTCGTCCTGCTCGGCGGCGGAGAGAAAGGCTGTCATGCCTCGCGCGATGGCTACCTTGTCTTTGAGCGAGAGCATGGGCGCGCGGAGAAAGGCATCGGTGAAGTGCAAAGGCGCGGGCAGCCGGTTGGGTTGAAAGTTACTTTGCCGGCCGCCTGGCTCGAGGAAGACGAGCTCGTCATACCAGCGGACCTTATCCGCGACCTCTGCCTCGCCGAGCAGGTGAATGAGGTTGGTGCAGCAGCCCAGCAGCACGTGCTGGCAGTCGACGACCTCATGCAGCGCGGGATGCTCATAGGAAGAGGCGCGCCCCCCGACGAAAGGACGCCGCTCGAGGAGGGTGACGGCATAGCCTGCGCCGGCCAGCGCGCAGGAGGCGGCCAAGCCCGCGACTCCCGCGCCGATCACCGTCACTGTCGTTGATGCTTTGTTTCCCAATTCTCTCTCGACCTTGCTTCAGGCGCGCCGCAAGATGCGGTTGCGCAGGACACCCAGGACCCCGACGGCGAGGATGGCCAGCTTCTCATAGGTTGGCAGGCTTACCCGGGAAGAAAAGACGTCATAGTTCGACCGCTCGATGCGGAGCAGGAGGCGGCGATAGATGGCGATCAGAACCCAGAGCGCGGGGCGACTATCCGCCGTGATCATCGGCAACAGTCTTTTTCCAGACTGGTAATAGGACGCGGCCCGCTGCGCCTCGAAGCGCAGCAGCTCGCGTATGGATTGCGGAAGCTCCCGTCCGCCTTTGAGGTGGGTCAACTCGGCGGTGTCGACGGCAAAACGCTGCAAGTCTTCGCACGGAAGGTAGATGCGATGACGCTCCGCGTCTTCGCGAACGTCGCGCAGAATATTGGTGAGTTGAAAGGCGACGCCGGTTTCTTCCGCAAGCTTCTCCGCTCGTTGATCCGCGTAGCCGAAGATGCGGATGCAGACCAGCCCGACGACGGAGGCGACCAGGTAGCAGTATCGATAGAGATCGTCGAAGGTGGCATAGGTGTCGTATCCGCTGCCGGCCGGAGGGCCGGTGAAGGACTCCTGGCGATGAAGGTCCATGGTCGTGCCCTCGACCAGCTGCTCGAGCAGGCGGGGAGAGATATGGAAGCGCTTTTGCGCATCGCTGAGAGCGAGGAAGACGGGATCGTCGGTCGTGCCGGTCACGGAGGCTTCGCGCCATGCGGCAAACCACGCATCCAGCTGCAGGCGGCGCTCCGCGATTGACAGGCCCTCGTCGTCGGAGAGGTCGTCTGCGCGGCGCATAAACGCATACACAGCGCAGATGGCGTCGCGCTTTGCCCGGGGCAGGGCGACAAAGGCATAGTAAAAGTTCTTAGCTTGCTTGCGGGCAATGGCTCTACAGATCTGGTAAGCCTCCGCAACCTGCATGGTCAAGCGGCGGTCCCGCGAGTGCGCGGGCGGCGGCGACCGGAGCGGTTGCCCCGGCCGGGAACGAACTTGCCCGCGAGAGCATGCAGCAGCAGGCGCGCCTTGCGCGGCCTGGAGATGGACGGCCGGGCGCGCAGCACGTCATAGTCCTGGTCTTCGATTGCCTTCAGGATTTCGAGGCCACCGCGCGTAAACAGGTCGAGGTCAACGGCCAGTTCCCTATCGACCATCCCGATCAGCGGCGCTCCGGCGGCGAACATCCTGCGCGTCTCATTTACCTGGTAGCGGAGAAGATCGCGAAAGGCGGGGGTTGCCGCGTCCGACAGGATGCCGGACTCAGTCACGCCAAAGCGCTGCAGGTCTTCGAGGGGAAGATAGATCCTGCCCTTGGCCGCATCGAGCCGAACGTCTTGCCAGAAGTTGGCGAGCTGGAGCGCCGAACAGGTGAAGTCAGAGAGCTCAAACATCTCCGCATCGCGATAGCCGGCGGCATACAGGACCAGGTGACCGACCGGATTGGCGGAGTAGCGGCAGTATTCGAGGAGCCTGGAGATCGAAGCAAAGCGCGTGATCGCCTGGTCCTGGCGGAAGGCGACGAGCAGATCGGAGAAAGGCTCCCTGGGAATCTCACACTCGGCGATGGTCGCGGCCAAGGCGACAAATACCGGGTGCCGGGCGACACCGCGATAACAGGCGTCTAACTCTTCGCCCCAGAGGTCGAGCAAGGCGAGCGATTGTTCGGGGTTGCCGACCTCGTCGCCCAGGTCGTCGGCGATGCGGCAGTAGGCATAGATGCTCTGGAAGTGAGGACGCAGGGGCTTGGGCAGGAACCACGAAGCTACATGAAAGTTTTCATAATGCGACCCGGCCAGGCGACGGCAGTATGCCTGGGCTTCGGCGAGCGACGGGGCGGTGGGGGGCATGCGGTACTCGGCCGGCAGGGCGGCCCATCCGCGGGCCAGCAACTCTTCCCTGGGGAGCTCGGCACCGGTCGTCTGGGGGGGGTTCTGGAGTACGGGCAAAGTTTGTCAGCTCCTGCGGCACCCGGGCCCGGGCGGCGCCTGGTTCATTATCTCAGCCGCCGGGTGGTTGTATGCGTCGTTCTCAGGGAATGATGGCGGTCTTGATGTCATTGGAGCGGTCCATCAATTTCCGGAAGACGCCATTCAGCTCGGTCAGCCGCGCGCGGCCGGTGATGTATTCGCTGCACTTGAAGCGGCCGCTGGCGACGAGTTCGAAGGCGCTTCGGCAGGCAGCGGGGGTGTGGTGAAAGCTCGACTTCAAGGTGATGTCGTTATAGTGCAGGCGGTTGGTGTCGAGCGAGACCCTGGTTCCGGCAGCGCAGCCGCCGAAGAAATTGACGGTGCCCCCTTTGCGTACCATCTCGACGGCCCATTGCCAGGTAGTCGGGGTGGCGGCGGCATCGATGGCGATATCGACCCCGCGACCCTCTTCGCTGAAGCTGCGCACGACCGAGATGACGTCGCGCAAGCCACTTGTCTTGACGACCTCTTTTGCGCCGAACAGGCGAGCGCTCTCGATCTGTTCCGGCCTTTTGACCACGGCGATGACGTGCAAGCCGCTCAACTCAGCGGCGTGAATGAACATCAGGCCGATCGGCCCGGCGCCAATGACGGCGATGCGGTCGCCGGGCCGTGCGCCGCTCTCTTCCAACCCGCGCACCACACAGGCGAGCGGCTCGGTGAGGGCGGCATGCTCGAGGGGCACGTGACTGGGGACGATGAGCGTGTTTTTCTCGACGATGCGGGCGGGAATCCGGATGTACTCCGCGTAGGCGCCGTTGTTGAAGAGGAGATCGTCGCACAGATTTTCCTGGCTGCGCGCGCAATAGAAACAGCGGCCACAGGGGGCGGAGTTCAAGGCGACGACCCGCATGCCGGCGGAGAACCTGGTGACGCCGGCGCCGACCGCCTGGACTACGCCGGCCAGCTCATGGCCGAAGAGCGCCGGAAGAGCCAGCATTTTTGCATGGTACCCGCGGCGGTAGGTTTTGAGATCGGTGCCGCAGGTCAGCGCGGCCTGCACCTCAACCACTATTTCACCGGGCTCGGGACGCGGCATCGGCACACGCTCGATGCGAACATCTTCCTGTCCGTACAGCACCGCGGCATTCATCTCAGTCAGTTCAGTCAGCATTTCTCACTATTTCTGGGACAGCAGTTCAACCTTCAAGCACCCGGGTAGATCATCACTTTCATGGAACTCGCGCACGGGTTTGAGGCAATCTCAATGGCTTTGAGCGCGTCGTCGATGGGGAAGCGGTGTGAAATCAACTGGGTGAGATCGTAACCGTTGTGATATCCGTCAAAGACTACCAGCGCTGCCTCTTCTTGGATGTCGGCAGCGGAGCTGTAGGAGCCGAGGAGGCTCTTCTCGTCCATGCAGATTACCGCAGGATCAATAGTCACTTCGCCGCGCTGCGTGGCGGCGAAAAGCAGGACCCGGCCACCGGGCCGGGCGGCATCCATAGCGGTGCGGATGAGCGAGTTGCCGCCTACGGCCAGGATGACGACATCGGCGCCGCGCCCCTCGCTGTGCTCTCTGGTGACCGCGATCACATCTTCGCGGGACGCGTCGATGGGATGCGAAAGCCCATAGATCGAAGCGATTTTGTGGCGCTCCGCATAGAGATCGGAGGTAAGCACCTTGGCCCCGGAGCGGGCGGCGAGTGTGGCCAGGAGAATCCCGATCGAACCCTGCCCGATGACGAGCACGGTCTCGTCGGGCTCGATCTTCAGGTTCCGGATCGCTTTGAAGCAGGTATTGACGGGCTCGACAAAGGCGGCCTGCTCGAAGGGCACGTGGTCGGGGATCTTGACCAGTCCGCGACGCACGATCCAGTCCATGACCCGCACGTACTCGGCGAACCCGCCACCGGAGGGCTCGAAGCCGGCGGTGGTGCCGACGCGTTTGTAGCTGTCGCACTGGGCGAAGGTCTTTTTGCGGCAGTAGTAGCAATCGCCGCATGGGACGTGATGAAAGACCACGACGCGGTCGCCGGCCTTGTAGTCTGTGACCTCGCTGCCGACCGCGGCAATGACGCCTGCTGTCTCGTGGCCGAAGATGCGTGGAGCGGAGTGAGAGCCGGTGTGGATCTTCTTCAGGTCTGTCGCGCAGACGCCACAGGAATGTACCCGGATCAGCACTTCGCCGGCGCCTATCTCAGGAAGCGGAATCTCTTCCAGGCGCACATCGTTGATGCCGTGGTAGACCGGGGCCTTCATCCTTACGGGAAGCTCGGCCACCGCTGCGAATGAGTTTGTCTCTGTCATCGTTGCCATATTTTCATCTCATATCCTACGCCTGCCGGTGTTGTTCGTCCTGTTCCAGGCAGCGTTCGAGCCCGGCGCACAGGTTGGTGACGGCTAGAGTGGCGTTGTGCCGCAGCCGAAGTACAGGGTTCCACAGCCTCGGCCGTATTGCAACGTAGCGGGCGAAGGCGGCCTCACGGAACTGGCCTTCGACTGTTGCAAAAAGCTCCAGTTCGGGAAGATTGAAGTCATACTCGTCGGAGACTGCCTTGATTGCGGAAAAGGGGATGTCGCGGGAGCGTGCGGCGCGGCCTACGATCATGGCCTCCATATCGACCAGGTCGGCCGAGTAGCGGGCGCGCAGGCTGCTCTTGGCTTCTGCCGAGGCGATCGTGCCGGCGGTGACGAGGATGACGCCGCCGGGGCGGACTGGCCCGGTTTTGGGCTGGGTTTTGGGCTCCGGGAAATCGGCATCGACAAGCAAGAGTTCTCCGGTGGCCGCATCGATGACCTGGGCGATGGGGGGTATGGCGCCGGCGCGCATTCCGGGGTGCAAGCCGCCGGCCAGGCCGGCTGAGACGATGCGGTGTACGGCGCCAAGGCTCAAGGCGGCGTTCACCGCGAGGGCGGCGCGACGGCCGCCCATGCCTGCAAAGGCAGCGATCGCATTTGCGGACGAATAGACGGTGACGCCACCGGCGCGGCTTTCGAGCTTCCAGCCTTTGACCAGGGGAAGCAGCTCCCTGGCCATGGCCGCGACGATGGCCACGCGCGACCTCAACTCGCGCGGCTCTTTTTGGGATGCACGTAGCCGTGGGCCTGGAACCATTCCACCGCCGAGCGGAGGGCACCGTAGACGGGCGCCTGGCGGAAGCCGAGCTCGGCGATGGCTTTGGCGGAAGTGGCGAACATCATCTTTCTGCCCATGCGCACCGCCTCAACGGTCGCGCGAGGCTCTTTGCCGAGCAGGCGGCCGGAGATGTTTTCGTCGAAGAAGGCGAAGGCCATGGCGACGGCGTGCGGCACTTTCAAGGTTGGCGACGGCAGACCCGTCATCGCCGAAAGCTTGTCGAGGATCTGCTTGAGCGTCAGGTTTTCGCCGCCGAGGATATAGCGCTCGCCGAAACGGCCTGCTACGAGGGCGTCGGCGTGGGTGCGCGCTACTTCCGTGACGTCGACCAGGTTCAGCCCGGTATCGACGTAGGCGGGGAACTTGCCGTTCATAAAGTCGACGATGATTTCGCCGGTCGGCGTCGGCTTGAGATCGTTGGAGCCTACGGGGGTGGTCGGATTGAGAATGACGACTGGCTGGCCGCGGCGAGCTGCTTCGATGGCCTGCTGCTCGGCCAAGAATTTGGAGCGTTTGTAGTGGCCGATCATGTCGTCGAGGGCGACGGGGTTTGCTTCGTCGACGATGGCGCCGTCTTTGCGGAAGCCCATGGTCGCGACGCTTGAGGTGTAGACGAAGCGCGGGATGCGCTCTTCGCGAGCGATGCGCAGGAGGTCGCGGGTACCCTCGACATTGGCGGCGAACATGGCTTTCGGGTCGCGTACCCAGAGACGGTAGTCGGCGGCCACGTGCATGACGGCGTCGCAGCCGGCGATGGCGCTGCGAAGGGATTCCGGCTGGCGGAGGTCGCCGAGGACGGTGTCGGCGGTGATGCCGGCGAGGTTGTCGGTGCGGCTGGTCTGGCGGATGAGCAGCCGGAGGTTTGCGCCGCGGGCGGCCAGCTCACGCGCGACGTGGCTGCCTACGAATCCTGTTGCGCCGGTGAGGAAGATTTTCATGCGGGGTGGGGTTTGGAGTCGAATTTAGAGCATTTTTTCGCAAATGCTATGAACGAACAACGGCGATGCCGGCCTTTTCTGAAGGAGAACGCCTGCCGACGGTGTTTCCCTGGTCTACCTCTCTGGCGAAATGCTGTAGCGGTCGCGAGCGGGCGGGTTTGTGCTGGCGCATCGCTCGAAACGAAGACCCTTCGCTGCGCCTGCGGGTCGCTCAGGATGACGCCTTTTGGTTCAGCAGCCATCATGTATCGTGCCTTCGGGTGTCCAGTCCGCGGGTTTACTCTCTGCGCGTCTCGCGCCCGCGGGTCGCGCAGCGATGGCGGGTTGCGTTGCTAGTCGAGAGCGTCCGGCTCGATGCCGATGTTTTTTTCGCCGGCGGCTTTCTTCTGCTGGTATTGCGCGACCCAGTGTTCCCAGTGTTTGCCGGCGGCGCGGTCTTTGCCGAACTCCAGACGGGCGATCTCGGCATAGGGGATGGATAGCTTTTCATTGGAGGTTGCCGGATAGAGCTTCACCAGCGAATCGGCCAGGGAGCTGCCGCGCTTGCGGTCGAAGATGTAGCCCTCGATCCTGCTGCCGTCTTTGCGGGTGATGGCGACGTCGCCGCGATAATCGAAGGCTTTCTCGAAGGCGTCGAAGACCTCGGCCTCGGTGGCGAGTTCCGGGATCCAGCCCTCGAGGTTTTCGTGGGAGAAACCGGCGGAAACTTCGACGCTCTCGGGATCGACGGAGACGGGATTGACGGCAGCCGGATGGATGGGGGGGGTGTTGATTTCGCTCTCGGCAGCGCTCACGCTCGCATCTCCTCGGCTTCCCTGGCCGGCTCGGCGATCTGCACTAGCGTCGTGTGCCCGCGATCGGCGGGGCGATTGAGCAGGTCGAGAGCGCCGCGGTCTTCATACTTATTGAAGAGAGTGGCCCTGGCCATGCCGATGAATCCGCTCAGGGAGCCGAAGCCGTGATCGACGGCGCTCGGTTCGTAGCCGCAGCTGACCATGCAGTTTGCGCATTTCGGGTTGCCGCTCTCGGTACCGTAGCCGTCCCAGTCGGTCAGCTCTAGCAATTCCTTGAAGGTGTCGACATAGCCATCCTGGAGCAGGTAGCACGGCTTTTGCCAGCCGAAGATGTTGTAGGCGGGCGAGCCCCACGGGGTGCATTTGTAGGTCCGCTTGCCCATCAGGAATTCCAGGAAGAGCGGGGACATATTGAACTTCCAGTTTTTCTTGCGATTGGAGAGGATGGCGCGGAAGAGGCGGCGGGAGCGGGCGCGGCCGAGAAAGTGCTTCTGGTCGGGCGCCTTGTCGTAGGTGTAGCCCGGGGAGAGGACCATGCCCTCAACGCCCATGGTCATGACCTCGTCGAAGAAGGCGCGGACGCTGTTGGCGTCGGCGCCGTCGAAGAGGGTGGTGTTGGTAGTGACGCGGAAGCCGCGGCTGACCGCCTCGCGGATGCCCTCGACGGCGATGTCATAGCCGCCCTCGCGACAGACGGAGAAGTCGTGGTGTTCGCGCTGGCCGTCGAGGTGGACGGAGAAGGTGAGGTATTTGGAGGGAGTGAACTCGGGCAGGCGCTTTTTCAGCTCCAGGGCGTTGGTGCAGAGATAGATGTACTTTTTGCGGGCGATCAGGCCGTTGACGATTTCGACGATCTGCGGATGCAGGAGCGGTTCGCCGCCGGGGATGCTCACCATGGGCGCGCCACACTCTTCGACTGCCGCGAAGCACTCTTCGGGCGAAAGGTTCTTCTTCAAAATGTGCGGAGGATACTGCACCTTGCCGCATCCGGCACAGGCCAGGTTGCAGCGGAAGAGCGGCTCAAGCATCAGGACGAGCGGGTAGCGCTCGCGCCGCTTGAGCTTCTGCGTGAGGACGTATGTCGCAACGGTCCACATCTGAGAAATCGGCACTGCCATTGAATAAGTTCTCCTGGTTCCGTCCAGATCGTTGTCAGTCTTCCGTTGTCAGTTTTCAGGCGTCGGCTATGGGTCAAAGAGCTGATTGCGGCAAAGCCCGGAAACTCAGAACTGAAGGCTGATCATGGACAACTGCTTTTAAGCCCCACGTTCCATCGCTTTGCGGTAAGTGGTCAAGGCCAGGAGCGGGAAGTACTCCCGGTAAAGATGATAGGCGAGGTAAAAGACCCGGGGAAAGCCGGTACCGGTAATGATGGCCTGCTTCTCAGCGCCGGCGCCGATACTTTCGTCCCACGAACCATCCTGCCTCTGCTGCTGCAAGAGCCAGCGCGTGCCTTTGGCTACGGAGTCGCTGCGGGTATCTCCGGCAGCGAGCAGCCCCAGAAGCGCCCAGGCGGTCTGGGATGGGGTGCTCTGGCCGACGCCGCGGGTGCCTGGTTCGTCGTAGCTGTGGCAGCTCTCGCCCCAGCCGCCGTCGGCGTTCTGCACCATACGAATCCACTCGGCGGCCTGCTGGATCTGGGGCTCATGGTTCCAGACGCCGATGGCCTCGAGGCCCCGCAATACCAGGAAGGTGCCGTAGAGGTAGTTGACACCCCAGCGGCCGAACCAGCTGCCATCCGGCTCCTGGTGGTCATAGATGAACTTGATCGCCCGGGCCACGCGCGCGTCGCGCTGCGTATAGCCATAGGTTGCCAGCGTCTCGAGGATGCGCCCGGTGATGTCGACGGTGGGCGGATCGAGCATTGCGTTATGGTCGGCAAAGGGGATGTACTGGAAGATCATCTTGGTGTTGTCTTTATCGAAGCTGGCCCAGCCGCCGTTGCGGCACTGCATGGCGAAGATCCAGTCGATCGCACGTTTGGAGACGTCATACTGGTAGCGCTCGCGCGGATTGTCGACCTTGTTGAGAGCGAGCAACACCTGGCCGGTATCGTCGACATCGGGATAGAACTCGTTATTGAACTCGAAGTACCAGCCGCCCGGCTCGGCATTGCTGGCCTTGACCGCCCAATCGCCCTTGTGGCGGACTTCTTTTGAGAGCATCCAGTCGACGGCCTTCAAGAGGCGGGGATCGTTGCGCGGCACATCGGCCTCGCCGAGAGCAAAGACGGCCTGGGCCGTATCCCACACCGGGGAGACGCAGGGCTGCATACGGAAGGTCGGAACGGGATAGCCGGGCGTGCCCTGAGGCTCATCGATGCCCAGCTTCTCGAACTCGTCCATGGCCCGGATGACCTGCGGATCGTCGAGCGAGTAGCCGAGATGACGAAGCGCGATGATCGAGTTGAGCATGGCGGGATAAATCGCGCCGAGGCCGTCGGACATTTCCAGCCGCTCGAGCATCCACTTTTCGGCCTTCTTCAGGGCGATGCGGCGGAGCGGCCGGATGTGGACCCGCTCCGCGACGTGGATCAAGCGGTCAAAAGCGAGGAAGAAGTTTCTCCAGCTGATGAACTTTTTGCGGTCGAAGCGCAGGCGGAGGTCGGCGTTTTCGCGGCCGCCGACGAACAATTCGTCGATGCACTGCTCGGGCGCCAGCTTTTTGAAGGGCTTCTTGGCATAAAGGATTGAGAGCGGGACCAGGATGGCCCGGGACCACGAAGAGATTTCGTAAATATTGAAGTAGAACCAGTTAGGAAAGAGCACGATCTCGGGCGGGATGGCGGGCACGGCGTCATAGTCGTATTGCCCGATCGAGCAGAGATAGATTTTGGTGAAGGTATTGCACTCGGTGACGCCGCCATGGGCGAGGATCCACTCGCGGGCGCGGGCCATGACGGGCTCGGCGGGCGACATGCCGATCAGCTTGCCGGCCAGGTAGCACTTGACCGAGAGGCTGATATTGGAGGGGCCGCCGGAATAGATCGCCCAGCCGCCATCTGCATTCTGATAGCGAAGGATCTCGTTCATCGCCCGCTGGAGCTTGCCCGGATCGCCGGTACCGAGCAGGACGTGGGCGAAGATGTAGTCGGCTTCGAGCATGGCGTCGGCTTCAAGCTCGCCGCACCAGTAGCCGTCGGGGTGCTGCTGGTCGAGAAGGTAGTTTTTTGCGCGCGCGGCGGCAGCAGAAACCTCCTCGAGGGTCGCATCCATCCTGCCAAATTTTGGAGAGGCGGGCTCGACAGCTTCCTGCGGGCCGGCCTTGGTAGTTCCGAATTTTCCAACTGCTCTCAATACACTCATCTTGTCGATAACCGGGCCTGCTCCCCATCCAGCCGGCCGGCCGGAGGTACGAACAAATCTAGGCGCCTACCTGCGCGACCGCGGGCGCCGCCGCTATCGCTCGAACAATCTCCGGAGGCAGTCCGAAGCGTACGTTCTCGGGCATGACCTCTACCTCTTCGACGCTGCCAAAACCCTTTTGACGCAAATAATTTACGACATCTTCGACCAAGACTTCCGGGGCGGAAGCGCCGGCTGTCAGGACCACTGTTTTGACGCCTTCGAGCCATTCCGGCTGAATGGAACCGGAGTTCTCAATGAGATGGCTGCGGGTGCTCAGATTGCGCGAGACCTCGACGAGGCGGTTGGAGTTCGAACTGTTGTCTGAACCGACGACCAGGACCAGATCGGCCTCGTGGGCGACATTTTTGACTGCGACCTGGCGATTCTCAGTGGCGTAGCAGATGTCCTGCGAATGGGGACCGGCGATCTTCGGAAATCGCTCCTTGAGCGCAGTGATGATATCCCGCGCCTCATCGAGGCTGAGGGTGGTCTGGGTGAGGTACGCGACCCGGTCGGGATCGGGAACCATCAAGGCTCCAACTTCTTCGACACTGGACACTACCTGAGTTACGTCGGGAGCCTCGCCTAAAGTTCCCTCTATTTCGTCGTGGTCGCGATGGCCGATCAGCACCAGCGAATACCCCTGGCGGGCAAACTTTACGGCCTCGACGTGGACCTTGGTGACCAGCGGGCAGGTGGCGTCGATGACCTTGAGCTTGCGCTCTTTGCTGCGCTCGCGGACCGCGGGCGAGACGCCGTGGGCGCTGTAGATGACCCGCATGCCGGCTGGAACGTCGTCGATGTCGTCGACGAAGATTGCGCCTTTTTCGGCCAACTCGTTGACCACGAACCGGTTATGCACAATTTCCTTGCGCACATAGATGGGTGCGCCGAAGGTCTCGAGGGCAATGCGGACGATGTCGATGGCGCGCACAACGCCGGCGCAAAACCCGCGCGGCTTGAGCAGCAGGACACGCTTTGCGGCATCCGGAAAGGCGTGATTCAGATCAGGGTTGAAGGCGCTCATGGATGTGGCTGTCACATCCACCAGTATACAGGGCGGAACGATCCTCAGGGTAACCGGATCAGCACAGCGGGCCGGGGAAGAAGGAAGGCGTTCGGGCGTGTCGGGCTGAGGAGTTCCGGCGGGAGGGCGGGGTGCTCGATACGAGCCGCGACAGGCGGAATGGGACAGGACCACGGCAAGGTCAGGCCCAGAAGCTCTCCAGTTTCAGGCGGAAACCGTCGGCTTGCTTTGCGTGGCTTGCTTCCGTGGCTTGCTTTCCGTGGCTTGCTCTCCGTGGCTTGCTTCGGGGATGCCGGGGCTGCTGTTCCCGGCAAGCCGTCATCGGCTGCCCTTCAACATCTGCTCGGCGTGGCGCACCGAAGTCTCGGTCAATGTCGCGCCGCTGAGCATTCGCGCGATTTCCCGGGTGCGCTCCGAATCCTCGATCAGGCGGACTGCGGTTTTGGTGCGGCCGGACTGTTCGCGCTTCTCGATCAGAAAATGCTGGTCGGCGAAGGCGGCGATCTGGGGCAGGTGGGTCACGCAGAGGACCTGCTGTGCGCGCGAAAGCGCCTTGAGCTTCTGCCCGACTGCCTCCGCGGCACGGCCGCCGATGCCGATATCGATTTCATCGAAGACCAGGGTTCGCGGGACCATGCTTTTCCGCTTGCCTTTGACGGCGACCAGATTTGCGCCCTCTTCGACGCTGACTTTCAGCGCCAGCAGGACGCGCGACATTTCTCCGCCGGAGGCGATTTCATCGAGGGGGCGCATCGGTTCCCCGGCATTGGTCGCGATCAGGCAGGCGACGGCGTCGCAGCCGTGCGCGGTCCAGGCACTTTCCTCGGGATGAGACACAACCTCGACGGCGAACTTCACTTTCATGGCGAGGTCGTTGATCTGCTTTTCGGCCAGTTTTTCGAGCTTTTTTGCCGCGGCAGTGCGCTCGGCGGTCAGAGCACCGGCTGCCACACAGTAGTCTTCCGCGGCCCGGTCGAGATCGTTCTGCAGGTTTTTCAGTATTTCATCGCGGTTCTCTATTTCAGCGAGCCTGGCGGCAACCTCTTCACCGTAGGCGAGGACGTCATTCAAGGTCGCGCCGTACTTGCGCTTCAGGCGTTCGAGCAAGGCGAGTCGGTCTTCGATCTCGGCCAGCCGCTCCGGGGAGGCCTGGATACGCTCGGCGTAATCCCTTACGGTTGCGCCGATGTCTTCGACGATGGCCCGGGCCGAGGCCAGCTGTTGGGCGATCTCGGTGAACTTTGGATCGAAGCGCGCCAGTTCGTCGAGGCGCCTGCCGGCGGCGCGGAGGTTGCCCTCGACCGAAGTGTTGCCTTCGTAGAGCAGGTCATAGGCGCTGGTCGCCGCGGCGTAGAGCTTCTCCGCATTGCCGAGGACCCGGCGTTCGGTCTCGAGGGCTTCATCTTCGCCGACGACCGGCAGGACATCGGCGATCTCGCGGCGTTGAAAGCTCCAGAGGTCGACCATGCGGAGGCGTTCCTGTTCGTCCTGCCGCAGATCGTCGAGCCGTGTGGCGACCTCGCGCCAGGTGGCGTAAGCCGAAGCGACGGCTGCGGGGAGGGCGCCGTCGGAGGCGAGCCCGGCAAAGCGATCGAGCAGGCCGCGCTGCTGGGCGGCGTCGAAGGCGCCGAGCGTTTCGCTTTGCGCGTGAACCAGGGCCAGCTCCGGCGCCAGCTGGCGGAGGACGGCGACGGTTGCCGGCTGATTGTTCACATAGACCCGGCCTTTGCCGTTGTGCAGGATCTCGCGGCGGAGGATGACCTCGGCTCCGTCGCCGTCGAGGCCGTTGGCGTCGAGCGTCGCCTCTGCGCCCGGGGTGCTCTCGAAGACGCAGGCCACGACCGCGCGATCGGCCCCATGGCGCACCATGTCGGACGAGGCCTTGTCGCCCATCAGAAGAGCAAGGGCGTCGACGAGGATCGACTTGCCCGCGCCCGTCTCCCCGGTCAGCAGATTCAGCCCTGGCCCGAAGACGGCGATCGCGTGGTCGATGACCGCGTAATTTTCAGCTCTCAGCTCGAGCAGCATGGTCCCTCAAGGGTGATTCTCCCACGAAGGAAGAGACCGGCGAAGGGGGGGCGCAACGGTGGCGGAAAAAGATCCAAGTTACCAGAGGGTATCGTCGACCGGCCGGGCGGCCGGGGGCAGCTCGGTCTCGCCCAGCATCTGCCGCAAATTGGTCTCGATGGTGGTGGTAATGGCGGTCAGCGGAACGTCGTAGATCGCGTTGTCGAATGGATCTTCGAGATCTCGGCCGATCTTGTCGAGGGCGAGAAACATGAAGCCAACGACTGTCGAGCCGAGGGGGGTGAACCATTCCAGATTTTTCACCATGCCGATCGGCAGCATGAGGCAGTAGATCTGCACGAAAAGGGTGGGGAAGAAGTCGTATTGCTTGGGCAGCGGAGTGTTCTTGATGCGCTCGGCCCCGCCTTGCGAATCCATCAGCGATACCAGGCTGCCATCGGCGGCCTGCCACTCCCATTCGCTGATCCAGCCGCGGCCGCGCGCCTCGTGGAGCATGCCGCTCATGCGGCGCTGGAGGTTGAGTGAGACATTTTTGTCGCCGGCGAGCTCGGCGCAGACCTGTGGGCCGACGATGCCGTGAATCTCGGCCACCGGGTCAAGTCCCCGGAGCTGCTGGCGCAGCGCATGGACGAACGCGATCTGGTAGTGGACCAGACGGCGCTGCATTGCCTGGACCGCGGCGCTCTCGCCGGCTTCGCTGGTTGCGGGAGAGAGCGTGGTCACGACCTGGCGTGCCAGCGTCCGGCTGCGGTTGACGATGGCGCCCCAGAGGGTGCGTGCCTCCCACCAGCGGGCGTAGGCGTAGTTATTGCGGAAGCCAACGACGATTGAGATGGCCGCGCCGTAGAGGGCGAGGGGGACATATTCGGAGCCGACCCAGGTCCAGTGGAGAACTTTGTAGGCGATGACGACCAGGAAGTCCCAGCCGGCCATCACCAGCACCGGAACGCCGACGTAGCGGACCATCCATCCCAAGGGAGGCTTTTTGAGCGCAATCACTCGTTGCCCTTGATTTCCGCCGAAGCGTGGGCGGCGCCTGGGCTGCTTCCGTCGTGGGTGACGGGGACAAAGAGGCGGCTGCCGTTTTCGGCGATCCGCACGACGCCGGTCCCGATGTCATAGACCCATGCGGAGGTGGTCAGTTCGCCGCGCGCGATGGCCCCGGCGACGCTGGGGTGAGTTCTGAGGTGGATGATCTGCATGAGGACGTTCTCTTCGGTGATGTGACGCATTTTTTCGCTGGGCCGGTCATCTTTCCCGGTGAGGGTCTCGGCGACCATCAGGGCGGCCTGGCCGTTATTCAGCCAGTTGCGTACGGTCGGCATCTTTTCGGTGGAGGCGGGATTGAGCAGCGCCTTCATCGCGCCGCAGTCGGAGTGCCCGCAGACGACGACGTGCCTGACCTTGAGGGCGGTGACGGCGTACTCGATGACCGCGCTGACGCCGCCCAGCACACCTCCGTAGGGAGGGACCATGTTCCCGATGTTGCGAGAGACGAAGACTTCGCCCGGTCCCGAACTGGTAATCGACTCGACATCGACCCGCGAGTCGGCGCAGGCGATGATCAGGGTATGCGGCTGCTGGGGTGTCTTGGCCGCCAGTTCGTACTGCGCCGCATTCTCCGCATGGACCTCGGACTGAAATTTCCGGGTCCCCTCTTTCAGCTTTTCCAGGACACTCTGTTCGCTCATATGGCTTAGCTTACGTCTTCTTTGTCGGAAACGGCGCTTTGTTGAAGACCGGCGTGGCTTTGTTGAAGACCGGCGCGGCTTTGTTGAAGACCGGCGCGGCTGCGGCCCGCTCGCCGAGCGAGACGATCGCCGGAACCGTGCTGCTTGCCCATCTTCGCGCCTGCCAACGGCTCCAGTTTAAGTTAGAATCGAGGGTGTCGGCGCAGATTAAGGGCGGCATTTCGCGTTGACTCTGCCGGTTCCCTGCGGTATTCTTTAGTTCTTGCGCAGTTCCGCGCCTGCGTCTCTGTGTGCATTGGTTTGTACCCACAGGGGAGCGTACCCGGAAGCCTTATTCGGTTTCATTCTGCGCCGTTCACGCGAACTCATGGTCTTTGCCCGTGGGAAGTGTTCAGCCCCGGGGTGGTCGCGCGTGGAGCGATTTCAGCTTTTGTACGACCAGATTTTAGTGGTTAAAGAGGAAGAGATGTCGACTTTTGTTCCAAGCGCGAATGCGATCGACCGGAAATGGTATGTTGTCGACGCCAACGGCAAGACCCTCGGCCGCCTGGCGACGGTTGCGGCCAGCTACCTGGCCGGCAAGCGGAGCCCCCAATACACGCCCTACATCGATGTGGGCGACCACATCATCGTGATCAACGCCGAGAAGATCCGGCTGACGGGGCTGAAGAGCCAGACCAAGCTCTATCGCCGCTATACCGGCTTCCCGGGCGGGCTGCGCGAAGAGTCGTACGTGCGCCTGCTGGCCCGGCGCCCGGAAAAGATTGTGGAAGACGCGATCAAGGGGATGCTGCCGAAGACCAAGATGGGCCGCAAGATGTACACCAAGCTCCAGGTATATAAGGGCGACAAGCACCCTCACCAGGCGCAGCAGCCCGAACCGCTGGAAATCAGCGCATAGAGAAGATTTGGAAGTTGTCAGTTGTCAGTCCTCAGTCGAAACCAGACCGGACCTGTAACTGAGAACTGAAGACCTCACAACTGAGAACTTAACTACAGGACGGTTATGGCAGATCTGGTTCAGTATTACGGCACGGGACGGCGCAAGTCGGCAATTGCCCGCGTGTTTCTGCGCCCCGGCAGCGGCAATTTCAAGGTGAACGGCAAGGGTTACGAGGAATATTTCGTCACCGAACAGCAGCGCGCCTCAGCCAAGCAGCCCCTGGTGCTCACCGAGCACACGGCAACCTTCGATGTGGTCACCACGGTTCGCGGCGGCGGCGTCTCGGGACAGGCCGATGCGGTCAAGATGGGTATCGCCCGGGCGCTGCTCGAGTTCAACATCGAGCTTCGCAAGCAGCTGAAGGCCGATGGCCTGCTCTCGCGCGACGCCCGCATCAAGGAACGGAAGAAGTACGGACAGAAGGGTGCGCGCGCACGCTTCCAGTTTTCGAAGAGATAGTTTTCGGCAGTTCTCAGTTATCGGTTCTAAGTTGTCAGTCCTCAGTATTTCTGTCGGGTGGGAGAGGATGTCGCTCTTACTGAGGACTGAACACTGACAACTACCGACTGAAGGCTCTATTTTCCACCAATCTCCCCGGCAGGGGAATAAATTCCGGCCGACCCGGAATGCAATCTAACAAGGAGGCTGTTTGGCTAACATCACCATGAAGGAGCTGCTCGAAGCGGGAGTCCACTTCGGGCATCAGACGAAGCGCTGGAACCCGCGGATGAAGGAATATATCTTCGGCGAGCGCAACGGCATTTACATCATCGATCTGCAGAAGACCTTGAAGATGTTTAAGGAAGCCAGCAAGTGGGTCACGGACCTGACCGCGACTGGCAAGGTCATCCTGTTTGTCGGCACCAAGCGCCAGGCGCAGGACGCCGTCGCTGAAGAAGCCAACCGCTGCGGCATGTTCTACATCAACAACCGCTGGCTGGGTGGGCTGCTGACCAATTGGATTACGGTGCAGAAGTCTGTAAAGCGCCTTCAGGAACTCGATGAGATGGCCACCGACGGCCGTTACGAACTGCTGACCAAGAAGGAAGTGATCAAGCTTGAGCGGGAGCGCAAGCACCTGCAGGCCAACCTGGCCGGCATCAAGAACATGAAGCGCCTGCCCGATGCGCTCTTCATTGTCGATTCGAACAACGAAGCGATCGCCGTCGCCGAGGCCCGGAAGCTGGGCATCCCGGTGGTGGCGGTTGTCGATACGAACTGCGATCCGACGGTGGTCGACTACGTGATTCCCGGCAACGACGATGCGCTGCGCGCGATCCGGTTGTTCACGTCGAAGATTTCGGATTCGGTGATTGAAGGCGTCCAGCTGCACAGCGATAAGGCCTATATGAATATCGCCGGTGTCTCGGCCTCTGCCGTTCCCGAAGCGGAAGCCGACGAAAAGCCGGTCGAGCATCTCGGCCTGAGCCCGGAAGAGTTTGCCGGCGACGAGCCGGAGGTTGACCTTGAAGCTGCGCTGGGCGGAGGCATTCGCAAAGCTCCGGCCGCCGTGACTGCGCCGATCGAGGAGCCCGAGGCTGTCGAGCAGGCCCTCTAGAGCCAACCCTGCAGAAGCCCGCGAGGGACGAACTCTGAAGCGTGGCCGCGAAGCATCCCTGGCCACGCTTCAGTTGTGTTCGGAGGCCAGAGGAAAGCCTGCGAAGGACGAGCAGGACATGACTGCAGCCATGCCGTGAAGAGATGCAAGCCTCGGGGCCTAGCGCCTGAGGGAGAGCCGGAGGATTCCGGCGAAGAACCACAAGAGAATTGGAGAACCACATGTCTACCGCAACGGAAAATGTCGTTACCGCCGCCCAGGTCAAAGAACTTCGCGAGAAGACCGGCGCCCCCATGATGGATTGCCGCTCCGCGCTCACCGAAGCCAAGGGCGACATCGAGCAGGCCGTCATCGTGCTGCGCAAGAAGGGCATGGCCTCGGCCGCGAAGAAGGCCTCCCGCGCCGCCAATGAGGGCGCGGTCGGCACGTACATCCACGCCGGCGGCAAGATCGGCGTGCTGGTCGAGGTTAACTGCGAGTCCGACTTCGTCGCCCGCACTGAAGACTTCCAGGAGCTGATGAAGGACATCGCCATGCACATCGCCGCGACCGACCCGCGCTACGTCCGCCGCGAAGATGTGACCGAGGATGACCTTGCGCGCGAAAAGGACGTCTTTCGCGCCCAGGCCGCCGCCACCGGCAAGCCCGCGCCGGTGATCGAGAAGATCGTCGAAGGCAAGATGAGCAAGTTCTATGAAGAGGTGTGTTTGCTCGATCAGCCCTTTATCAAGGACCAGACGGTGGCTATCAAGGATATGATCGCGACCAAGGTCGGGAAGCTGGGAGAGAATATTACGGTTCGGCGGTTTGCCAGATTCAAGGTTGGGGATACCAACTGGACTGTGGCGCAGACGAAACTCTCCGCGGAGGAGTAAGCGGAACTACAAAGTCATTGAACTAAAGCAAAGGCCGAGAGAAATCCTCTCGGCCTTTGCTTTCTCCGGAACGTACCTACCGACGGGATCGGCGCATAATAGCGCGCCGGCGGACTTAAAGTATTAGTGGCCGTCGCCTGGAGTGCCCGATCTTTTGTGCCATTGGAAGAGTTAGTGTAGCGCACCGATTTCTGAGGTCAGATCGATGCAGGATATGGCCGCAAGGGGAGCCGGGAGCGAAGCGACTGGCTCCCCTTGCGGCCAAGCAGTGGATGCCAGCCAAGCCTCAGGTGCTGGTGATCGGTATCCCAGCGAGGAGTGCGGCCTGACGGTGTTGTAGTGGACACGCCAGCGTTCGGCCAGCACGCGCAGTTCTTTGATCGAGTAGAAGATCTCCCCGTTGAGGAACTCATCTCTGAGTTTCGAGTTGAAGCTCTCGCAGTAGCCGTTCTCCCACGGTGAACCGGGCTCTATGTACAAGGTCTTCGCTCCTGTCTTTGCAAGCCATTGACGTAAGTCTTTGGCGACGAACTCGGGCCCATTGTCCGAGCGAAGATGCTCCGGCACTCCCTTCATCACCATCACATCGGCCAGCGCAGAGATGACCCTGGAGCTGGACCAACGGCGTTCCGCACGCACCAGCAAGCTCTCACGCGTGTGCTCATCGATCAGGTTCAGCAGGCGCACGCTGCGGCCATCATGCGTCCGTGCGCTGACGAAGTCATAGCTCCAGACATGGTTCCGCCGCTCCGGTCTGATCCGCACGCACGATCCATCGTTAAGCCACAACCTGCCCCGTGGCTTCTGCTTCTGTGGAACCTTTAGCCCCTCGCGACGCCAGATACGCTCCACGCGATCCTTGCCTACTCGCCAGCCGGCCCGCTTCAGCAACGCCGTGATCCGGCGATACCCATAACGGCCGTACTGGCTGGCAAGCTGAACGATCGCCTGTGTGAGTGCATCTTCGTCTTCCCGCCGGATCGCACGGTAGCGCTGCGTGCCGCGCGGCTGGTTGGCCAACCGGCACGCCCTGCGCTCCGTCATCCCATGCTGCTCTTGCGCATGATCTGCTGCGATCCGTCGTCGCTCAGGGCTTAGAAGTTTCCCGAGGCGAAGTCTTTCAACACAAGGTTGTCCAGGCTCAGATTCGCCACCAACCGCTTCAGCTTCGAGTTCTCCTGCTCCAACTCCTTCAGCCGCTTCGCCTGGTCTACCTGCAACCCGCCCTACTCCTTGCGCCAGCGGAAGTACGTCTGCTCCACGATCCCGGCTTCCTTACACGCCAGAGCAGTCGTCTTCCCATTCGCTATGGCCACTTCGATCTGCCGCAGCAGGTTCACCACCTGTTCAGGTTGGTACTTCTTGCCTCGTCCCATATGCCCTCTCCTTGTCCAGTGTCTCTCTTATCCACTGGCACACTTCAAGCCGGGCACTCCAGTAAGCTGTGCATGTTTCTCGCGGCGATGCAGTCGCGGAGCATTCGCGCTGGAGATCATTTCCGGGAGCAAAACAAAAAACTACACGACATGGTCGTCAGCATGGAGCAACAACATGGCGCGGAGCCCGGCACTTCAGTTCAAACCGGCGAGATGTTGGTAAACGCACCGCAGCGGATGGTGCTGATGAGCCTGGAACTACAAACCCCCATTTATCTCCAGATGGCTATGTCGATCCTTGAGATTGAGGACGATAGCGCATTCATCACGTCCGATTCCCCCTGCGTTTGGTATAACCCACAGGCACACACCTTTCCGCCGTTCTATAGGAGCCCCGGCCTCGCTCAAACAGACATAGAGGTTACGCTACCGCTGTCGCCAAAGTTGATGTTGCTATTAACTCACAATAAAAAATTGGGAGCGCGCGTCAAGATAGGTGGAAGCGCCGTGAGGAGGATCAATGGTCGAACCATGGTTTATGCGACAAACGAATTTGTTTCTTGGAAAGGTGAGGTTGACCCAAGATGGTTCGAAAGACCCCAAATGCCACCCGACGCATGGGAAAACACCGACGATGGAAAGAAGGCACTCCAGCAGCAGGCGGAGTGGCAAGAGATTAGGGAGGACTGGAAGAGAAAAACCGGAAAATATCCGTAAAGTCTCGTCGTCTCCGCCCATGCTGACTGCTATCTTCTAACCCCATAAACACCCAAGATCTGTCATGGGATTGATCACTTTTTCTTCGTCGTCTGCTTGATCGGGACAATGGGCGTGACCGCCGCCGGAATTCTTCCTCTGTTGTCTCCGGGCTTCGGCGTGACGACTGGCGGAGTGCGCCCTTTGTGTACCGGCGTGACAGCGGGAGACATGCGTCCTTGTCGTGACTAACGTTGCTTGAGGCGAAAAAGATGGTGCTGAAAATGCCGAGGACGGGAAATAGAGAACCCAAGCCAGCGCACCAGGGGAGGGACTTCTCCCAGAGACTCTTGCGCGTCAGGGCGCTTTCGTCGCCATAAATATAGTAATCGTCGAGAACTTTGATATGGGGCATTGCTGCCGGTGCCGCGATCTGAAACGACGCAACAGTGACGATAATGCAGCAGCCGAACATTGCCCAAGAGAAATAGAGTGTCTTAAGCCACTCCGCATGTTCCAGCGGCACGATGTCTTCGATAAACGCTATCGACAGCCCTAAGGCGCCGCTTTAAAACGTGAGGGGATTGTTACCGAAGGAGGTGGCACATTCAAGCCGTCCGTTGGCTTGAGTGGGGGGGAACAGACGCCCACCTGCCCGAGTCAGCCCCGAACAGAAGCTTCCTGAACCGAAATAAGACCCGCACTCTGAAGCTGGCTCAACCCATCCCAACCCTCCGGACGCTCGATCACTCGGCTACTCCAGGGAAGACCACGCCTCACCCACTCCGCTTTCAGCTCAGCGTTCGTCTTATTGCTGTCATGGTAGCCGAACTCAATACCGCAGCTAGAGCAGATGGTGAAATCTTCAGGAGGATACTTTAGATCCGCATACGCACAGACAGGACATTTGTACATTGGTCAAATTCCCTCCCCTAACAACGAACATAGTGGTGCTCTCTTCGCCCTCCAGAGGAGCCGTTCTTTCTCGCGAACGCAAGGAGGGGGGCGGACGCACTGCGCGATGCAAATACGGATGTCATTATGCAGGAACGAGCCGGATCGCACGGTGGCGCATTCTGGCGAGAAGAGTTCCCGCTGATGGCGGCGTGGGCATTCGGCCGATGATGCATCCCGGTCTCTGACCGACGGGCCTGGCGTGGATCTGGTTCACTGGGGACGGATGAAGAGGGCCGTATCGGTCCCGCCGGCGGAGGATGCGGTGATTTGCAGTTGATCTCCTTTTTCGGGGTCGAACCTGGAACCGTCTATGGGGCCGACCGCGGTGCCTGCTACCGTTTTTGGGTTGATTTGGAAGGCCTGCGCTGCCCCTGAAGCGTCTTTGAGGGACAAGCGATGCTGGTGCTTATCGAACTTGACGACGGTCCCGCTCGTCTCGGTAAAGGGGCCGGCGCCGAGGTCCAACAGAGCGATCGCCTTGCGCTCCACATAACTGCTGCCATAGTAGAAGACGATCACATGAGCGCCGATCGTGGTGAACTTGTCTGCCGGGGTAGATTCATTGCGGATCTCTTTGCTGAACTCCAACGAACTGGTTGGCTTCGCGATGACTTGAAAGAGGCCCTCGGAGCCATCGCCGGTGTCTACCTTGATCGTTTTGGCGGAGGGGTTGATAGCGCTGACGGTGCCGGCTAACGCGTGAACTACCTCTTGAGCCGGAGCGACAAGAGACGATAGATAAAGGCAGCCTGCCAAGAGGCAGGTTTTCAAGATGGTTGTAGCCATGGAGCCGAGTTCCTCATTCCTGATTGCGGGGGCCCAGGTTTGACTCACACACCCGAGCACCCACAGATTATACGCCCGGAGGGAGGCAGGTTTGGGGGGTGGGGCGGGTCAGCAGGCGGTGCTTTGCCTGGGACTGCCGCACGCCGGGACGGGCGGCCTTGGCGCCGGACAGGAAGAGAACGAATCTGCCGAAGCGGCAGGTTTTCTTCCACTCTTTATGACTGTGGGTTGGGATGACTGTGGGTTGGGTTGCCCTAACGGCACACCAGGCGGAGAGCGCCAGTCTGAGCGGTCACCGGTAGATGCGGCGTGCTGGATGGATTGTGCAGCGGTGACTGGCCAGTCTCCGGTTGTGAAGCGGCGAACGCGCCGCTTGTAGCAGCGGCGACGACGATGCAGGAGAGAGCACGGTCAAGACAATCAGGAATCGACTCGTTCGCCTTCCCACTCGTCGATGCGGTCGCGGTCGATCCGGTCCTCCCGGCTCTCTTGCTCCTCCTTCTTTCGAAGCTGTTCCTGTTGTTCGCGCTCCTCGCGGCCGTCGCTCATGATCACTCCTGCCTGGAGTGTAGAAGATATGCCGGCGCCGGGTCTCGCGGTCGCTTCCCCGTTCCTTGCCGGCTACGGAATAGCGCCGGTTTCGGCGACAGCAGCAACTATTGTTGTTGTCGCGGCTGAATTACGCATGGCAGCGAGCAGGGCAGGCGAGTCTTTTCTTCAGCAAGCTGAAATTATTACTAGATCGATTCGGAATAAGTTACCTGAATCCAGCCGGTCTCGCAAAGCGATGATAAATAGTGAGCATTTGGGATTGCCTGGTAACCACGTGGCATATAGGATTCATTTCAAGACAAGCAGAAACGAACATCATGATTGCAAATGGGTGGATCTCTCTCACTGTGCTTACTGTGAGGTTCCCACTCATCTTCTTCA
This sequence comes from Acidisarcina sp., assembly GCA_965199205.1. GTDB lineage: Bacteria > Acidobacteriota > Terriglobia > Terriglobales > Acidobacteriaceae > Acidisarcina. The sequence continues at coordinate 4,060,911 of OZ240688.1, read as the reverse complement.
AGAAGAAACGTCCAACGACGCTGCCTAGGGATTAGCTCGACCAATGCGGTATCCAATTAGAAGGACTCGAAGGCCCTTTGAATCGGCGCCGTACAACCATAGGTGGTTTTACGATTGGAATTTATACTGATGTTCTTTTTTCTTTCCTCATACTCTGCAGTTGCCGCTGTGCAGCGGCGCGCACATGAACAAGGGGGCGGCCCGTCCGGGGCGCCTGCCGAGTCCAACGCCCGGCTGTTCTCAGTTTCCGAGATGGACGATACATACTGCCGAGATCACCCGGCCAACCGGCTTAGGCAAGGGATACCCGTCTTACACCCGCGCGTTGGGGCTTTATTCCATCCACGCGGCCACCACGTTTGACGGCAGTTCTCGCGACAATTGCCGGGATCTTTACCCTTATATTCTTACTTCTTTGAGTCACTAAGCTGCGTCCGCAGAGGTCCTAGCGGACGTGTGTCCAAAAACATGGCATGTTTCCGGCATGTCATCACGAGAAGGCTCTCAACTTAGCCAGGCATAAACGGTAGAGCCAGTAAGAACCAATACGCACTTCTACAGAAAAGGTAAACCATGAACTTATACATACTTCCCGCTTTCACACGGACCAAGCAGTTGATGTTTCCTCTGACTCTTCTTGTTATATCGGGCCTAGCGGCCACCGGCCATGCACAGACCGCAGATGCATCCGGCAACCTGGCGACGGTGACCATTGGAACCACCAAAGGCAGTATGATCGCTTCTTCTTTCCTGGGGGTTTCGCAGGAATGGGGTGACGCTCAGAGCACCATGGGCGATTCTCTTAACGGCACCAATTTGATCTATCGACAACTGCTCGCGAACCTGAGCGCCTACGGCTCCGGACCGGCCGAGATAAGAATCGGGGGGGACAGCACCGATCGGACGGGAGAGCCGACCTCGACTACCGTGAAGGCCTTCTCGGAGCTTGTGGAGGCATCCGGGGCGCGTTTCACACTGGGAGTCAACCTCGGCTCAAACAACGTCGACCTGGCCGCCGCGCAGGCGAAGGCTTATTTCAGCCAGATGCCGGGAGGTTCGATCAAGGCTATCGAGATAGGCAACGAACCTGACGAATACTATAAGAACGGTATGAGAGCGAGTAACTACACGATCGACGATTACTACGATGATTTCAATAAGTGGAAAGACAAGATCATGCCCGAACTCCCGGGCGGTGTGAAGTTACTTGGCGCTTCCTGGGCGTTTCTTGGCACGGCCGAGAATTACACCAATCCTTTTCTTTCGAAACAGTCGGATAATCTTACCTTCTTCAGTACGCATTGCTACGGAGCGAGCCCAAAGAACAACCCCAGTGCAGCCTTCTTCCTGACGCCCGGCGCATCGACGGCGGTGCCAAAGCAACTCGCGTCTTCGATCTCCACAACCCACGCGCACGGACTGAAGTTTCGCCTGGGGGAAACGGGCCCCATCTCGGATGGCGGCGTAGCGGGTGTCAGCAATTCCTTTGCGGCTGCGCTTTGGACGATCGATAACATGTTCGAGTCTGCCAAAGCCGGCATCGATGGCCTGAACCTGATCATCGGGACGGGCGATCACAATGCGCCGTTCGTTTTTAACATCGAGAACGCGCATGGCAAGAATACGTATAGCCTGAACACCGTGAACCCTATTTACTACGGGATGCTTCTCTTCCAGCAGGCCATCGAGGGCGGAGTCCACATGCTGCCAGTCACCTTGACGACGAAGGCGAATCTGAAGGCGTGGGCGATGGCGCCGTTCACCGGAACGCCGCGCCTGGTCGTCATCAACAAGGATACTGCCGCATCGGGCACGGTTGTTGCGACGATGCGGGGTTATAACGTGGCAAAGGTCTACCGCTTGTCGGCTCCGTCTTATAAGTCGACCAGCGGCGTCACGCTGGCGGGGCAGACCTTTGTGGGTAGCCACAACGGTAAGCCGGTGGGATCAGAGGACGAAGAGACGATCAATGGCAACGACGGTGTCTTCCATGTTTCTGTTGGCGAGACAAGCGCGGCGCTGGTCGTTTTCAGTAAATAGCGGCGACTTGACTTCGCCAGCGTTGGGCCGGAGGGCGGCGGCGGCGAGTTACAAGATTGCTTCACTACGGGCAGCCGGTACAGAGTGGAAGAGCTTTGGCTCTCGCTCCGTACCGGCTGTATTTTTTGCCTTTCAACGCAAGCCAATGAAGATGCTTCGAAGGACTACTGGTGAGTTACGGTCGTGTCGTGCTCGCGGTCGAATGACTCCGCTCGAGCCGACTTCAGTTCCGCATCGGCCTTGGCGACCTTTGCCCGGTCTACCAAGGCATCCTTCAGGTTTCCCCACGCCTCGCGGGCGTCGCCTTTGATCTGGTCTTCCTGTCCGGCAACCTTGAGGTTTTCATCGCCGACCAGAGCGCCGGCCGACTCTTCGATATGGCCGCCGATCTTCTGTAGAACGCCCTTCACCTTGTCGCCATTCATGTGGTTTTCTCCTGTGCTGGATTAGAGGGGGTGACCAGGGCAGTGGGTTGGCTGCGTGGCCCAAACCGCGTTGGAGCAGCCGGCCGGCTAGCTCTCGATCCGGGTTGCTGGACGATGAGGCACCAACCGGCAACGGGCGTCACTATAATTGCCCTTGATGCGAACCGGCAAGGGCTTTGTCTTCTTCCTTTTATTTCTCACCACACTCGTGCAAGCCCAGGAGCTGACCACACGCTCCTGGCGAGGCACTCTGCACAACGGCACCGGAGCAGCCGTCCAGGGTGCGGAGATTCATCTCATCGGCGGCCACGGCGAGGTTGTCGAGACAACTGCGGCGGACGGCAGCTTTAATTTTCCGAACCTGCCGGCGGGCAACTATCAGCTGGCGGTGGTGATTGAGGGCGTCTCGAACAGTTATGCCACGGCGCTCGACCTGCAGCCGAATTCGCAGCCGGGCGCGATCACGATCTCGCTGGAAGGCACGGTCGCGGTCACATTTGAGAAACCATCCTCCGCGGGACAGAAGACGGGCGGCGGCGAACAGCTCTCGAGCCAAACGGTGAGCGCGATTCCGCTGAACAAACGCGACTTCAGCCAGCTGCTGCTGCTCGCCGCCGGGACGATGACGGACGCCAACGGCCAGACCAACTTCACCCAGCAGTTCGCGATCAACGGCCAGCGCGGCGTGGAAGCGACCTTTGCCATGGACGGCGCCGACACCAGCGACCCGGAGATGGGCGGCGCGACCTTCTCGAATTTCAATGTGGACGCAGTGCAGGAGATCAAGTCGCAATCGGGCTGGATGCCGGCCGAGATCGGCCGCGGCGCTGCGGGCTTCACCAACATTGTGACGCGCTCGGGCAGCAGCGGCTTTCACGGATCGGTGTTTGAGTTCCTGAGGAATTCGTCGCTCGATGCGCGCAATTACTTCGACCACCCGACGGTGGCCGATCCGGGGAGAATTCCGCCCTTCCGGCGCAACGAGTTCGGGTTCACCAATGGCGGTCCGGTCATTCTTCCCCACATTTACGACGGGCGAGGGAAGACCTTTTATTTCGGCCAGTATCAGGGTTTCCGGCAGGTGCTTGGCACGACCCAGGTGCTGCCGGTTCCGACGGCGGAGGAGCGAGCCGGCTTCGACGCCCGGGCTTATCCTGGAGACGTTCTCTACGCTCCGCCGCCGCCGGCGATCGCCGCCATCCTGGCGCGGTATCCGCTGCCGAACAATCCTACGGGATCTTACGGGCTGAATACCTATGCTGCATCCTCGAAGGTCACGACCAACGCCAACCAGTTTTCGCTGCGGCTCGACCAGCAGCTCTCGGATAAGGCGCAGTTGATGGCCCGCTTCAACTTCAACAATTTGTTCGGGCCGACGACCAATCCCGACCAGACGGCGATCGACCGCAGCTTCGGCGTGCAGTATGTGGATCATCAGCGCAACGGCCTGGTCACTTATACGCGGACGGTCAAGCCGCGCTTTTCCTTCCAAAGTTCGTTGAGTTTTACGCGAACGACACCACAGTTCCCTACCCCCAATCACACCGACCCTGCGGTGAAGTTCAACGACGGGCTTTATGAAGGATTCAACACTGCGGGCGGGTCGGTGATGTCGGCCTTCGGCAACCTCTTTCAGGGCCAGCAGAACTTTACGATCCTCGCCCGGAATCACGTCATCAAGGCGGGCGGCGAGGTCCGGCTCAATCGCGACACGACTTATTTCGGCATCAGCCCCAACGGGGAGTATGACTTTGGCGGAGGCACTGCTTACGCGACGGTCGACATTCCCTCGCGGAGCGGGCTGCATAATGTCCACGTCGGGGACCCCCTGCCCGACACGCTGACCAGCCTGCTTACCGGCAGCGCGTTTGTGTATACGACGGCGGTTGCGCCGTCTTACACCTCGGGCGGCTATCACTTCGGGCCGGCGGCTATCAATCGCAATGCGGGCGGCTTTTATGCGCAGGATACCTGGAAGATCTCGGAGCGATTTACGCTCGATTACGGGCTGCGGTACGAGCTCTACTCGCCGATTACCGAGCGGGCGCGCCGGACTTCGGGCTTTCTCATGAATGGGGACACCCAGGAATATGTCGTCAACCCGCAGCCCGGCTACAAGTTCAACCTGACGGGATTTGGGCCGCGCGTACAGGCGGACTGGCGCATTCAGGACACCCTGCACCTGCATGTGGGCGGGGCGATCACGACGATTCCGCCGAATATCTGGCAGGACAATGCGCTGACGGGCGCGGTCCCTTATGTTATTTATCCGCATCTCTCTTCCTCCAGAGGAGCGCCGATCGAATACGGCTTTCAGATCACGTCGTCGGAGCTGCCTACCCTGTATACGACATCCGGCCAGGTGGTGTATCCAACGGGCAAGACGAACACCGTGGCCCCGAACACGCCGATCGACATCGACCGGTACCAGAGGGACCTTGCGGCTGTGACGCCGGGCGGCCAGCTTACGCCGCTGACGCTGGCCGGCATCGACAGGAAATTTGGCAACGCGTACCTGCAGACCTGGACGGTGGGACTGGAACGGGCTTTTGGGAAGCTGACCGCCGATGCGGCGTATGTCGGCACGGCATCGGTCCGGCTGCCCCGGTTCAGCTACCCCAATGGCTACTCGGGAGCGGGGCCGGGGTTTGCTCCGTACACCCGATTTGACAGCGCGGGGAACGTGGTTGGGGGCTTCGGGGTGGAGAACCTGGTCATCGCCAACTCCCACTCCAGCTATAACGCCCTGCAGACCTCGCTGCAAGGGACGTTTCCGCATGGCGGTCCCGGCATCCAGGTGAGCTATACGTGGTCGAAGTCGCTGGACGACACCAGCGGCGTGATCCCGAACGGCAACACCACCGGGGCGGTGAGCAGCCCACTTCCGCAGAACCCTTTTGACGACCACCCGGAGAAGGGACCGTCGAGCTTCGACGTGGCCAATGGGTTTACCATGAGCCTGGCGCAGGATCTGCAGCTGGAGAAGGTCGACTGGCTGCAGCCGGTTAGCCGCAAGGTGACTGCCGGTTGGGAGCTGCTGAGCATTTCGACGATCTCGAGCGGCCTGCCCTTCACCATTTACTCCGGAGTGCAGCAGACGGGCGCCGGCTCGAACGGCGTCGATCGCCCCGACCAGATCGGCATACCGCAGCTCTCGACCGCGCGGAAGGTGCGGGAAGACTACTTTGGCCAGGGGGCCAACAACGCGTCTTACTTTTCGATTCCGATCAATGTTCCCGGAGGCACCGGCCCGAACCAGGGCGTCTTCGGCTCATTGGGCAGGAACACCTTTCGCGGGCCGGCATACTATGACTTTGATTTTTCCCTGATCAAGGACACGCCTGTAGGCTCGCGCGCGAACGGCGGCGAGCTCTTCGATGTTCAGTTCCGGTCGGAGTTTTTCAACCTTTTCAATATTGTCGACATGGGGCTGCCGGCGAACACGATCAAGGGTTCTGGGTTCGGGGAGATCAGCAAGACGGCCGGGACTTCGCGGCAGATCCAGTTCTCGGTGAAGTTGCTGTTTTGAGGGAGCTCAATCTCTGCTGACACAACGGTGTCAGCAGGCCTCGCCTATGCTCTCTTTGCAGCTTCAATCCAAGGAGAGCAACAATGACCGCACGAGAACAACAGCGCAACAGCCGGATTGTCTGGTTTGAGATACCGGCTAACGACCTTAACCGCGCAATTCAGTTTTACGAATCCATCTTTGCGACGAAGCTGAAGCAGGCAAAATTCGGGCCGGAGACGATCGCCGTTTTTCCCTACGAACCGCCTGCGATCAGCGGTTGCCTGATTCAAGCGGAAGGACTCAGGCCGGGCCATGGAGCGCTGCCCTCGTTAAATGCCGATCCGAGGCTCGACGCAGTCCTCGAGCGAGTGGAGACGTCTGGCGGGAGAATCCTCTTGCCCAGAACCGAACTGCCTGAGGGCATGGGATGTTTCGCCCGGATTGAAGACACAGAAGGAAACCTGATCGGACTGCATGCGGTAAGCTGAGAGCCATAAGGGCGACTTTGCTATGCGGCGCGCCGATCGGCTCTTTCAAATCGTGCAGCATCTGCGGGCGCGGCGCGTGACTACGGCCGCCGCTCTGGCCGAATCGCTCGGCATCTCGACGCGGACGCTCTACCGGGATATTCGCGATCTCACGTTATCGGGAGTGCCGATTCGCGGCGAGGCCGGCGTGGGATACAGCCTGGCAAAGAGCTTCGATCTTCCCCCGATCATGTTTACTTTCGACGAAGTCGAGGCGCTCGTTGCCGGAGGGCGTGCGGTTGAAAGCTGGGGCGGGCCCGAGCTGGCCATGGCCGCCCGTTCCGCCCTGGCCAAAGTCCGCCAGGCGTTGCCGGCGAGCAGGCGGGAGCAGGTCGAGAATAGTTGTCTTTCTTCTCCCGGCTTTCACGTGCCGCCGTCCGCTTACGCCTTCATCGACCCGCTCAGACGAGCAATCGCAGAACGCCGAAAGATCAGCATGTCGTACATGGCCGGCGGCACAGGGGAGTCGAAGCGCGTCATTCGCCCGCTGGGGCTTTCTTTCTGGGGCGCATCGTGGACGCTGGCCGCATGGTGCGAATCTCGCACCAACTATCGGAGTTTCCGTCTGGACCGCATTCAGAAGCTGGAGATGCTGGATCTGGTCTACGCCGATGAAGAGGGAATTTCTCTGGAGGATTTCGCGATCGAAGCCCGCAAAGGCAGCGGGCGCAGGAGTTAGACGGGTCGACTGTTTGCGATCGGGGCAAACGGGTCTAGCGGTTGTTCATGCCGCCGAGGATCGATCCGACGATGCCGCCGACGACGCCACCTTCGGCCCGTTCGGCGCGCTGAGACGGTAGATATTCGACCAGGGCATGGGCGAGCCGCGAGATCGGCAAGGACTGCAGCCAGACACGGCCCGGGCCGGTCAATGCCGCGAGGAAGATGCCGTCGCCGCCGAAGATCATGTTGCGAATGCCTGGGATGCGGGCGATCTGGAAGTTGACACTGGTCTGGAATGCGCCGACGTGCCCGGGATGGACGCGCAGGGTTTCGCCGGCGCGCAGGTCTTTGACGATCACTTCACCCGAGAGCTCCAGCCAGGCCGTTCCCTGGCCGCCGATATGCTGCAGCACAAACCCATCGCCGCCGAAGATGCCGGCGCCGAGGGATTGTTGGAAGCCGACCCCCAGCTGCACCTGAGGCGTCGCGCAGAGGAATCCGTGGCGGTGGACGAGGTACTCATACCCGTTGCCCACCGGGACGGGCAGGATGTGCCCGGGCACTCTGGTCGCAAAGGCAACTTCACCGGCCGCGCCAAAGGCGCGGTACTCGGTCATGAACAGGCTGCCGCCGCCGGCGACCCGGCGGATCGCTCCGAAGAGGCCGCCGCCCCCAGCCATTTGCGTGTGAGTGGTCATCTGAATGGAGGCGCCCATCCAGGAAAGCTCCCCGGCCTCGGAGATGATGGATTCGTTCGGCTCCAGAATGAACTCCAGAACCGGCATGGTCGTGCCAACGATATTGCTATTCATGGGGAACTCCGTTGTTTGCTGCCCTGGTCGCCAGCTTACACATGCCCGGGGGACAATGTCATGCCCGGGAGCGTGTCTTCGCGTCGCGCGGCGACGCCGAAGGGCAGGTTGCTGAAGGAGCGCTCATCGGCGGAAGGGGTATAGATATGGATGGAGTCCCCGCCTTTAGCCTTGGCGGCGTACATGGCCGAGTCCGCATTGCGCAGGAGCGTCTGCTCATCGATGCCGGCAGAGGGGAAGACGGCGATGCCGATGCTCAGGCGGATGGCGAGAGCAGCGCTCCCCACCTGGACCGGGGCGGCAAACGCGGCGTGGATCTTGCGTGCCACCAGCAAGGTGGCCTCGGGAAAGCGGATGTCGGGGAGAATGAGCACAAACTCATCCCCGCCCATGCGAGCGACGGTATCGGTCGAGCGCGTGCATCCGGTAAGCCGGTCGGCGATGGTCTTGAGCAGCATATCTCCGGCATGGTGGCCATACGTGTCATTCACCTCTTTGAAGAGATCGACGTCGATCATGGCCAGCGCCACCGATGTTTCGCTTCTCCGCGCGTTGGCTAGGGCAAGCTGCAAACGGTCCTGCATGAGGAAGCGGTTCGCCAGGCCAGTCAGTGGGTCGATCATGGCAAGAAGCCGGATGTCTTCGCGCGAGCGAACCAAACGGTCGACCAGGGGCCGCAGTTGTAGCTGCATCACCGCAAGACTGCCCAGAATCAGCAGTACGGCCAAGGGCAGGGTGATCTCGAAACAGTGCCGGACGGGCTCATAAATCTCGGTTGAGTCCACCTTTAAAACCAGCCCCAGGGAGGCATTGCGGACGGGGAGATAGGAAGCAGTCACCGGAACATCCCGGTAGTCCAGCGCTACCCTTGTTCCGGTCTCGCCGGCAAGGGCGTGGTCCATGGGGAGATCCGGCACCGGGGCTGAGCCGGAGTGTGGCTGGGCCGGCCCACTACCGGACGCCGCGGAGAGCCGGATGGTGAATGGTTCCGGGCGCATTCGATCGGGAAAACACGAGGCACCCTGCGGCTGGACGGTGCAAAGGACCAGGGAACCTGTCCTGCTCCAGGTAGCGGGTTCGGCAGCCAACCGGTCGATGGTCGTCAACCGCTGCTGGGTTAACATCTCGACGATAGCGTGGCCGCTGCTATCGAGAAGGGTGTTGCTACTTGCAAGATAATAGCCGCGGCTCCAGATGAGTTCTCCTGGCGGGCCGGTATGCACGGCAGCACGGACAGCGGATAAAGGGACGATTGTGCCGATTTGGAGAACTGGGCCGTCGGCGGACCGAAAGAGAAAGCCGGAAAAGCCCTGGCCGAGCAAGGCGCCGGCGGCTTGCTGCAGACGGCCTGCGGCGAGAGCAGAGTTGGGATCACGGCTCCAGGCGAGAACCACCTGGGCGAAGGATTCTTCCCTGGCGATGCTTAAAGCCCGCTCTCCGCGCTGATCGAGAACCTGTTCCAGGATGTCACGATCGTAGTGGGCCAGTTGAGTAATGTGATCGGAGGCGAGCGCGATGAGGCGATGCTGCACCAGGGCGAAGGCGGTGATGGCGGTGGCCGAGGCGGTGAGCAGAAGGACGATCGCTGACGCATTGAAGATGCCCCGCAATTCATGACCGTCGGCTTCCCTGGCGCGCTTGTCGAGAGGAACGTGCGCCGACATCGACCAAAGCCCGGAGGCAACCAGCATCAGGCCTAACCCGGTCGGGAGGGCCATGCGGAGCAGACCCACGGAAGAGTACCAGGTGTAGAAGTACTGAAATTTGAGGAAGTAGCCAACGGTTCCTGAAGCTCCGAGGAAGAAAATGGCGGGACTTAAGACGCGGACCACCGCGCGGCTGCGAGCGCTGCTCCAGAAAGCCAGGGCGAAACCGGTCATGAGAAAGCTGATGGCCGTATTCGGGGCCATACGGCCGGCAGGCGCATAGGAGGGCATCAACCGGGCATGGAGGGAGGCGAAATCCGGGCCGAGATTACGATCTGTCACGATCTCAATGACGCTGACGGCGGCGATCAGGAAGATCAGGCCGCCTAGCCACTTCTGTATGCGAGCAGCCTCGCGGTCATTCGCGGAGAGAGAGGCAAGCAGCCCCAGGCCGGCGAGCGAGAAACAGAGAGCGGTCGTCAGGACCATTCCACTCAACGCCGGGGACGGCGCCACAATCGTGGATAGCCGGAATACCAGGCCGGCGGTTTTGAGCAGGCCCAAGCCGAGAGCGAGCGAACCGGTCGCGAACAAGACCTGGCGAGAGCGTTGCAGGATTTCGGGAGTTGCCTTCGCTTCATGAAGCCGGAACGTCAGTGTCTCTTCCAACGAAATCAACCTCGCTGTTACTGAAAGGCGTGCTCAGGGATTCAGTGAGCGGCAAGCGCGGACCCGGTGACTTCTCAATCCTTCTGATTAAAGAACAAGGCCACTCGAATCGGCGGCTCAATTCCAAACAGCACGGTACTAAAGACACTCTTCCCCTGGTGCCAAAATGGTAAGAATCACCCATCTGGGCATGACTTTACTCAGTCATTGCTTTGCTCAGGTATGATTTAGCTCGATTACACCGGAGGAGAAATGCGCAAGCTGGCACTCGTTCTGTCTCTTTGGGTCGCGGGAGCCGCCCTGGCGGCGTCGACGGAAAGCGTCTACAACTTCACCTTGAAATCGATCGATCACCAGCCGGTGAGCCTGTCGGCGTATCACGGGAAGGCGCTGCTGCTGGTCAATGTGGCGAGCAAATGCGGTTACACGCCGCAGTACACGGCGCTCGAGTCGCTCTATGAGAAGTACAAGGACCATGGCCTGGTGATCGTCGGGATACCGGCGAATAACTTTATGAGCCAGGAGCCCGGCACCGACGCCGACATCAAGAAGTTCTGCTCGAATAAGTACAATGTGTCCTTCCCGATGATGTCGAAGGTTTCGGTCAAGGGTGAGGACCAGGCGCCGCTTTATGCCTTTCTCACGGATAAGTCGACCGACCCCAAGTACGCCGGAGACATCAAGTGGAACTTCACCAAGTTTCTTTTCGACCGCAACGGCAAGCCAGTTGCGCGCTTTGAGCCAGCCGTCACTCCCGACTCTCCGGAAGTGATTGCGGCGGTCGAGGCAGCCTTGAAGCAGTAGGCCTTGCGGGTTACTTGAATGTTTCGAATGGGTGGAGCGGATGGAGCTGAAGTCATACCGCGGAGCTGGAGAACGGAACGGGCGCGGGAGGAGCAGGTTGCGATGATGGGTTTTATTCCAACCGATACGGGTCTGGAAGTCAGCGAACTGGAGACCGATGCGTCGTTCGCCCAGCGGACGATTCGCCGGCGCCATGGCGACGTGGGCATGGAAGGCCTGCGGCGCCTAGCCTATGCCTTTGTCGAAGAGCCTGACACCATCCTGCAGGAACTCACCGACGCTGCCGTGGATCTCTGCGGCGCGGACAGTGCGGGGATCAGCGTGGAAACCCCGGGCGACGCTGGCGCGGTTTTTTACCAATGGGTCGCCACTTCCGGGCAGTATGCCCGGTTCAAGGATGCGAGGCTGCCGTTTGCGCCGAGCGCCTGCACCATCTGCCTAATGCGCAACTCGCCGCAGGTGCTGCGCGTCTCAAAGGTGTTTTTCGACCTGCTAGGGGTGGATGCGGAGCCGGTAACGGACGGCATCCTGCTGCCGTGGCAGCACGGTAAGACACGGGGCACGATCTTCATTCTGGCCCACGGACGGACCGAAGCGTTCGATAGCGACGACCTTCGGCTGATGCAGGCGCTGGCGAGTTTTGCGGCGATGGGTGTAAGACAACAGCAACAGCAGAGACTGCTCGTGCAGAGGAAAAGCGCGGAAGCAGCGACTGCCATGGCGGCGGACCTGGCGCACTACATCAACAATCCGCTGCAAAGTTTGACCAACCTTCTTTATTTGGCCACCGACGGCAATGCGGGTATGGATGGGAAGACGTTAGCTATCGAATTGTCGGGCCACGTGGAGCGAATCTCCTCTCTGGTGCGCGAAGTGCTGACACTGCCGCAATATTCCCAGTATTGAGTGGATAGCCAGTGCCGCTTTTTTGGCGAGCCGAAACTTTGGGCTGCGGTTTGAGGAAAGCGGCGCGTGCCGTGCTCTCTCATGCAGGCAGCCTTGCTACCATCCAGAGATGAACGAGGAAGAAGACTGGGCGCTGGCCAACCCGATCGAGCTATTCCAGGATTGGCTGCGGGATGCGGAAGCGAGCGAGCCGAACGATCCGAATGCAGCCGCCCTGGCGACGGCCGGCGTGAACGGAGGGCCAAGCGTCCGTATCGTTCTGATCAAGCGGGTCGATGAGCGCGGCTTCTGTTTTTTCACCAACGCGGAGAGCCAAAAGGGCGAACAACTGGCAGCCAATCCAAAGGCTTCGCTCTGCTTTCATTGGAAAAGCCTTCGCCGCCAGGTGCGGGTGGAGGGAGAGGTCAGCGGCCTAGAAGCCGGCGAGGTGGACAGCTACTTCCACAGCCGTTCGCGCAACAGCCAGATAGGCGCGGCGGTGTCGCAACAGAGCCGTCCGCTCTCCAGCCGGGAAGAGCTGCAGGGGAAGGTGAGGCAATTTGCCGAGGAGCATCCCGGGGAGGTGCCGCGGCCCGATTACTGGCGAGGGTATTGCGTCACTGCTCACCGGATCGAGTTCTGGAAGGACGGAGCCGATCGCCTTCACGACCGCATTCTTTATACCCGGGCCGGCGGCGAGTGGAAGCAGACTCGCCTCTATCCGTGACCTTATTCCAGTTTGGGTTTTGCAGGCGCGGGGAGAGCCGGTGGTAATCCGCAGGGGCCAGGTTCGGCTTGGGAGGTCCCTCGCGATATGCGATACTTCAACTCAATGTACAAGCGAGTCGTACTGAAGCTTTCAGGAGAAGCGCTGGCTGCCGGGCGCGGTTTCGGCGTGGACGTTACCAAGATCCATGAGATTGCGGCCGAGATTGCCGAGGTCCATCGGCTGGGTGTCGAGATCGCGATCGTGGTTGGGGGCGGCAACTTCTTTCGCGGCGTAGCCGAGCAAGCCAAGAACATGGACCGGGTCTCGGCGGATAACATGGGCATGCTGGCGACGGTGATTAATGCGCTTGCAATCCAGGATGCGCTGGAGAAGCAGGGAACTTTCTGCCGGGTGATGTCGGCCATCGAGATGGACCAGGTGTGTGAGCCGTATATTCGCCGCCGCGCCGTGCGCCACCTGGAAAAGGGCCGCATCGTGATCTTCGCCGCCGGTACGGGCAACCCGTATTTTTCGACAGACACGGCTGCTTCTCTGCGGGCGATGGAGATCAAGGCCGACGTGCTGCTGAAAGCGACCAAGGTGGACGGAATTTACGATTCCGATCCGGTGCTCAATAAAGAAGCAGTGAAATTTGACGAAATAACCTACATGGAAATCCTGAGGCTGGGGTTGAAGGTCATGGATGCCACGGCGGTCAGCCTGTGCAAAGACAACAACCTGCCCATGATCATTTTCGACATGAACCGCGCCGGGAACATTCAACGGGTAATCTGCGAGGAGAAGATCGGCTCGCTGGTTACGGCCTGAGCGCAGGCAGAGACGTGTCTGAAGCCACGGCAGTCCTCGATGCGCCGAACGATCTTGCAGGGCAGCTGCAAGAATTGGCTCCGGTTGCGGCGGCGCCGATCAGAAGATCGCGGCTCCCGGCTTTGACCGGTCTGAGGACCTTTGCCGCGCTGAACCTGGTCTTTTTTCATTTCTCCAATCCGAAGTCGTTTGGCTGGCTGGCGCCGGTGGTGGATAACGGCTTCACCTCGGTCAGCTTTTTCCTGCTGCTCTCCGGCTTCATTCTGGCCTATAACTATGCCGATCGGGCGGCCGGCGGAGGGCTGCGGCCGCGAGAGTTCTGGCTGGCCCGCTTCTCCCGGCTTTACCCGGTTTACCTCTTCAGCCTGGTCGTCTCGCTCGGTATGCTCGGGCTCGAGTTCCATGTGCGCAGCCTGCCGGTCGCGTTGCTGGGGATGGCGCTCACCCTGACCCTGCTGCAGGGTTGGAGCCCGACCCTCTCTACCTTCTGGAATACGCCCGCATGGACGATGTCGACGGAGGTTTTCTTCTATCTACTTTTCCCGCTGGTGATCCGGTGGAAACGGCCGAAGAAGGCGGGGTGGCTGCTGGGCGCCCTGTTTGCTTTGTGGGTAGCGGGGATGGTGTGCCCGGCGCTTTATACGTGGCTGCATCCTGACGGAGTTCTCGAGCCAGGCCGCTATACCGACGGCTGGTGGATCCGCGCACTGAAGTTCACGCCCCCACCCCATTTGCCGTCATTTCTTTTTGGCGTGCTGCTGGCGGACCTGAATAACCGCCTCGCCGCCGGCAGCCGCTGGAGGCTGCTGCTGGGAGTGGCCGGCTTGTCGCTGCTGTACCTGGTGCTCGCCCAGGGAGAACGGCTGCCTTATGTTTTTCTTCACGACGGGCTCCTGATGCCGCTCTTTGGACTCACAATTCTCGGCCTTGCGGGAGAGAACATTCTCTCCCGGATCTTCGGCTTTGTTCCTTTTGTGCTGCTGGGGGAAGCGAGCTACTGCCTTTACCTTCTCCACTTCAATTTATGGATGCTCCTGCACGATTCCGGCATCCTGCAGAAGACGGGCTTGAATCGGCTGGACCCGTGGTTCAGCTACCTGGTGTTGGCCGTCGCAGCCGTGATGACGATGAAGTGGATCGAGCGTCCCGGACAAAAGCTAATCCGGCAGTGGTTCTCGTTCCGTCTGAAGCCGGCCGATCTCATGCAGGAAGCTCAGCCGCACCTGGGAAGTGGTGCTGTTCTCGTCCCAGGTCACCGTCGTATTTCAGACTGCTCTTGAAGAGTTCGTAGCGGCCATCGTTGAACTGGCGACCGTGTTCGCGAAGGTCGGCCATCTGCTTCTTGCCGAGTGGCTGAAAGGTCCGCAGGATCTCGAGGTTCTGATCGAGAACTGCCATGGAGTCCATGCCGGAAATGGTTGTCGAGACTCCCGGGACGCTCATGGCATACGAGAGTGCCTCCGTCGGAGTCAAGGCGCCGTGAACGATCGGCTCCCCGGAGCCGCTCATGCTTTTCATCGAAAAGACTGCCATTCCTTTTGAGACGGCGACGGGCACGACATTGTTTTCAAAGGATCGATAGCTCGGATCGAAGGGATTGATCGGCATCTGCACGGTGTCGAACTTAAATCCGCGATTGAGCATATCGAGATGGATCGACGGATTCTTGTGGCCGGTGAAGCCGACGAAGCGGACCTTTCCCTGCTGCTTGGCGGCGGCCAGCGCTTCAAGGACGCCGTCGGGATCGTAGGCTTTCTCAGGGTCGTTGTAGTAGATGACCTCGTGGACCTGCCATACGTCGAGATGATCTGTCTGCAGACGGGTCAATGACTCTTCCAGCATCTGCATGGCGAGGTCTTTTTTGCGGCCGTGGGTGCAGACCTTGGTCATGACGATGGCCTGGTCGCGTTTGCCCTTGAGCGCCGCGCCGACACGCTCTTCACTCATGCCGCCGTGGTATTCCCAGGCATTGTCAAAGAAGTTGATGCCGTGGTCGAGGGCCTTGGCGACCATATTGTTGACCTCTTCCTGGCCGGCTGCGGTGCCGAGGTGGAACCCTCCCATACCGAGAATGGAGACTTGCAGGCCGGTGCTGCCCATGGGCCGCTTCGGCACCTGAAAGCCGGGCATCGACGATGCCCCGTACTGTCCCTGGAAATTCGGAACGATCGGGTTGGGCAGCCTGGATTGGCCACCCGCGCCGGTAGCGGACGGATAGGTCGCCTGCGCGTGAGCGGGCAATGCCGAGACTGCGCCGGCGAGTGCAGCACCCTGCAGGAAATGCCTGCGGGAGAGATCGCTCGATCGCCGCTCTGCCGCCCCGGGCTTGAGCTGCTGCGACGAACTGTTTATCGACGGCCCGGTAAGCGATGGGCCGGTAGGCGAAGGAGACGGTTCGGATTTTTTCATAGTCATTGCATTCTCAAAGGTTTGGAGTCGCCGTTCTCTGGTTGTCGCTACGGGCCTGGGATGCCGGGCTGTCTACACTCCGGGTGAGTCAGTGACCTGCGGGTAGGGGCGGCCGGAGTTTTGCGTGGCGTAAATCATTTGCTTCACTTCGACCTGTTCGAGATCGAGGGGAAAGCCGTGCGCGAGGCGCGCCTCGGGATTGTCGAACTTGATCGAGGTTTTGTAGACCTCGAAGTGGCCGTCCCCGGCATAGGGCCGGGCTCGATCGCGAAGGGCCTGCATCTGGCTGTCGGAGAATGGCGTGAAGTCCTGGGCGATCTTGAGGTTCTGCTCGAGGATGTGCGGATCGGAGACGCCGGTAATGGTCGTCGCGACCGGCAAGGACATGGAATAGCCCAGGAGTTCCGCAGCGGTGAAGACACCCTTCTGCACGGGCTCGCCGTGGCCGCCGATCGGCTTCATCGCCAGCGGCGCGATGCCGCGCTGGTTCAAGACGGGCAGAACCTTTTGCTCGAAGCTGAAGAAGTGGTAATCGAACGGATTGAGCGGCATCTGTACGGCGTCGAAGGGAAAGCCGGTGTTCAGCATGGCCAGATGAATATCGGGATCCTTGTGGCCGGTGAAACCGAGGAAACGGACCTTTCCTTCCTTCTTCGCCTTCAACAGCGCTTCAGCCGCGCCGCCGGGCCGGATAAAGAGCTCCGGATCGTTCTGAAAGGAGACGCCGTGGACTTGCCACAGATCAAGGTGATCGGTCTGAAGACGACGTAAACTTTGCTCGAGCATCTGGGTGGCAAGGGACGCATCGCGGCCATGGGTACAGACCTTGGTCATCAAGAATGCCTTATCCCGCATTCCCTTCAACCCTTTACCGAGCCAATCTTCCGACTTTCCGCGGTTGTATTCCCAGCAGCAATCGTAGAAGCTGACTCCACCGTCGACGGCGCGATGGACGATCTCGACGGCGGTCTTCTCATCTTTCGCGGCGCCAAGGTGGTGACCGCCGAGGCCCATGGCGGAGAGCTGTACATCGGTCTTGCCGAAACGTTTGAGGGGAATAGCCAAAATTTTGTCCTCGATTCCACGATTGAGGAATGAGATGCAAGGCAAGCTGCGGAAAGGATCCATTCCGGTTGCGGGTGAGCTTCGGATGCGGCGCCTTTTTAGAGGGATCAACAGTCACCTGCTGACCTGTGCAGGGACCGGCCAGAGTCGATTCGCCGCCAAGAGCATCTACCCGAACAACCTCACAGCAGGAGAAGCAGATGGAGATCGGTATCGATAGTTTTGCGGCGGTATACCCGGACCCGGAGACCGGTGCGGTGAAGAGCGCGGCCGAGCGCCTCGGCAACCTGCTCGAAGAGATCGAGCTGGCCGACCAGGTGGGTCTCGATGTTTTCGGAATCGGGGAGCATCACCGGCCGGAGTTCCTCGATTCCGCTCCCGTGGTGATCCTGGCGGCTGCGGCGGCGCGGACGAAGCGAATCCGGCTGGGAAGCGCGGTTACGGTGATCAGCGCCGACGATCCGGTGCGCGTCTTTCAACAGTTCGCGACGCTCGATTTGATTTCGAAGGGACGAGCCGAGATCGTTGCGGGCCGCGGCTCCTTCGTCGAGTCGTATCCTCTTTTCGGGCTCAAACTGGAGGATTACGATTCGCTGTTTGCCGAGAAGCTGGAGCTGCTGCTCGAGATTCGCGAGAACCTCCACGTGACATGGTCGGGGAAATATCGGCCGCCGCTTACCGGTCAGGCTGTCTATCCGCGACCGCTGCAGAACCCTCTGCCGATCTGGCTTGGGGTTGGCGGAACGCCGCAATCGTTTGCCCGCGCCGGCGCTCTCGGGCTTCCGTTGATGGTCGCGATCATCGGAGGGGAGCCGCACCGCTTTCGTCCGTTGATCGATCTGTATTACGAGGCGGGGCGGCGCGCCGGGCACTCGCGGGAGGAGTTAAAGGTTGGCATTCACTCCATCGGCTATGTTGCAGATACGACGCAGCAAGCGGCCGATGAGTTCTTTCCCGGGTATGCCTATACTTTCACGACGATCGGGAAGGAACGCGGCTGGCCGGCAACGACACGGGCCCAGTTTGCGGGGGCCGACCGGAGCCCTGCTGGTTGGCGACCCGGAGACGGTGGCGGAGAAGATCGTGACGATCAGTGGAGCACTGGGAGGCATTGCGCGCATGACCTTCCAGATGGGTGTGGCGACGCTCCCTCACGCCAAGCTGCTGCATGCCATCGAGCTGGTCGGAACGCGTGTGGCTCCCCTGGTGCGGAAGGCCATTGCAGCGCGATCGGAATAGATTGCGCGCTCAATCTGGCGTGGCCGGGTGAGCGGCTGTGGTGCAAGATCCCGGTTCTGAGGCAATCTGCGACAGTGCCGCTCACCCGAGGTATTTCGGGTTGGCGGCCGTGCCGTCGAAGTGGCTGGAGGTCTTGAAGGGCTCGAATTTGCCATCGGCTGCGGCGTCTTTCGTGCGCGCCAGCAGGGCGGCGATCTGGGTCTCATCCATGGGCTTGTAGGTACGGACTGCCTCGAAGGCCTGGTCGAGGACGGCTGTCGAATCGATGCCGGTGACGATCACGGAGACGGGCTGCTGCATGGAGTAGTGGAGGCCCTCGATGGGCTGGATGGTGTTGCTCTTGAGCACAAATCCGTCGCCGAAGGTTTTCATCGCCAGCACGCCGATTCCCTGCTCGATACAGACCGGCAAGACATCTTTCCCGAAGGAACGGAAGTGAGCGTCCATCACATTGATCGGCATCTGGGCGGTGTCGAAGTGGAAATTATGTTTTTTAGCGACTTCGAGCATTCTCAGGTGGACGAGCGGGTCCTTGTGACCGGTGAAGCCGATGTAACGAATTTTGCCTGCCTGCCGCGCTGCGACGGCAGCCTCGATGGCGCCGCCATCGGCGAAGATGCGGTCGGGGTCTTCCATGCGGATGACCTCGTGAAACTGCACGAGGTCAATCATGTCGGTCTGCAGCCGCCCCAGGGACTGTTCAAGCTGCTTGTTGTATTCGGTCCTGGTGCGGCCGTCCATCTTGGTCATCAAGAAGACTTTGGAACGGTAGCCATCGCGAAGCGCCTGCCCCATGCGGACTTCGCTCAAGCCATCGTTGTAATCCCAGCAGTTGTCGAGAAAGGTGATGCCGCGATCGATGCCGGAGCGGATCAGTTGAATGCTCTCGGAGGCTTCCTGCTGTTTGCCGATGTGATAGCCGCCCATGCCGATGACGGAGACTTTTTCGCCGGTTTTGCCCAGTTCGCGGTACTGCATGTTGGGAGACATAGGCCTGGAACCGGTCGTTGCCGTGGAAGACTGGCCGACAGCATTGGCGGCTGCCGCTACGCCGACACCTGCCATTGCCGCCGATTTGAGGAAGTCTCTCCGCTCCATTGTGTCGCTCCTTGGTGGCTACAGGCTGCTCTGGCTGAGATGCCGGTTCGGGGGTTCAGGGGAGACGGTTCATCAAGGTGGCCACGTAGGCTGCGCCGAATCCGTTGTCGATGTTGACGACGGTGACATTGGGCGAGCAAGAGTTCAACATGCCGAGGAGTGCGGCCAGCCCGGAAAAGGATGCGCCGTAGCCGACGCTGGTCGGGACCGCGATCACCGGAACTCCGACCAGACCGCCGACGACGGAGGGCAGCGCCCCTTCCATGCCGGCGCAGACGATCAGCACCGAAGCCTCTTGCAGGCGGGTGCGCTGGGCGAGCAGACGATGCAAGCCGGCGACGCCGACATCGACGAACCGCTCGACCCTGTTGCCCATGAGCTCAGCGGTGACGCAGGCTTCTTCGGCGACAGGAAGGTCGCTGGTGCCGGCGCAGACCACTGCAACCATTCCTGGCCGCGGCGGGGTTGTGCGCTGGTGCGAGGTGATGCAGGAGGCGGTCTCGTGAAAGACCGCCTTTGGCTCTACCTGCTGCACGGCCTCGAATTGGTCTCGGCTGGCGCGGGTTGCGAGAACATTGACGCCTGACGCGGCCAGGCTGCGAAAGATGCCAGCGACCTGATCGCAGGTCTTTCCCCTGGCGTAAATGACTTCCGGCATGCCGGTGCGCAGGGAGCGGTGATGATCGACCTTGGCGTAACCCAGGTCTTCGAAAGGAAGGTTTTTGAGACGGTCACAAGCGAGTTCGGGGGAGACTTCGCCTGCGCTGACGGCTTCCATCAGCTTTTGCAACTGCTCTGGATTCATGAGGTGAGTCCCTGGGCGAGATAGCCGCTCATGGCTGCCTGCATGACCTGTTTGAGGGGGACGGCGTGCTTTTCGGCGAGAGCGCGGCAGTCCTCATACTCGGGCGCGTAGTTCACGACTTCGCCGGTGTCGAGCAGGCCGACCTTGATGCGAACCTCGCCCCACTGCGTCTCGACGGAGGCAAAGCTACGGGTGAGGGATTTTTTCTCTTCTTCGCGGTAGCGCAGGCCAAGGGTGGTCGTTTCGGCGAAGACCATGGTCTGCAGAGCTTCAGCCCGGCCGGGGGAGCACAGGATCGTCAAGTGAATGCCGGTACGGCCTTTCTTCATCTGAATGGGTGTGCGATAGACGTCCGAGGCTCCGGCGGCGAGGAGACGATCCGCTACGTACGAGAGGAGCTCGGGGGTGGCATCGTCGATGGTTGTTTCGATGATGCCGACGCGGTTTCCGTTTGGCGATTGGCTGGGGGGGCGCGAATCACCTGCTGCGCTAGACTGGCCCACGACCAATCGCAGGACGTTCGGCTTGCCGGGAGTGTCGCGGGCGCCGGCGCCATAGCCGGTTGCGGTCATGCTCATGCCGGGGAAATTGGATGAGGTGACATTGAGGGCGCGGAGCAGTGCCGCCCCGGTTGGCGTGACCAGTTCGTTTTTAATTCCGGAGGAGTAGATGGGCAGGTCGCGAAGCAGCTCGAGGGTAGCGGGCGCCGGCACCGGGAACTGGCCATGCGCACAATGCACGTGGCCCCCGCCGACGTTGAGCGGAGAACAGAGCCAGCGATCGATCTTGAGCCAGTGGCAGCCGGCGGCGGCGGCCACAATGTCCGCGATCGCATCGACTGCTCCCACTTCGTGGAAATGAATGGTCTCGACGGGTACGTTGTGGATCCTGGACTCGGCGTGTCCGAGCAGCTCGAAGGCCCGAAGCGCGGTGGTCTGCACCTCGATGGGCAAGCCCGAGTTTCGGATGAGTTGCTGAATGGCAGAGAGCGAGCGGCCGTGGAGGTGGGGGTGGCGTTGCTCGTGTGAATGGGCGGCACTATCGTCGTGCGTATGGTCGTGCGTGTGCGTATGGTCGTGCGTGTGCGAGTGGTTCTCAGCGTCGGGGTGATGGTGAGCCGTCCCGGACTGTTCGTGGGTGTGAGAGTGGGCAGGCGCCGCGACGGCTTCAGCCAGTTCGCCCTGCTCGGTGAGAACATCAATCTTTGCGGAATCGATGCCACTGCGGCCGACGCGGCGCGCCTCGAGCCGGGCGCCGATACCGAGCGCTGCCACGGCGTCTTGAAGCACGGGCAACGGCACGCCGGCATCGACGAGAGCGCCGAGAAACATATCTCCGCTGATACCGGAGAAGCAATCGAGGTAGGCAATCTTCACCGGGTACTCTCGGCATGGTGCTTGGCGTGGTTCATCCCGATCTCGGCAATGGAGAGCAGTGCGTTCATGGAGCCGGAGCGATAGCCCTCGAGGTCGAGCGTTACATATTTATAGCCAAGCTTTTTGAGCGCTGCGCTCGCCTGTTCAAAGCACGCGAGCGAAAGCATGCGCGGCAGCTCTTCCCTGGCGATCTCGATCCGGACCAGCTCTCCGTGATGGCGTACGCGAAACTGGCGGAAGCCCATCGCAAACAAAGCCTCTTCGCCCTTTTCGATGGAGTCGAGCGTCTCGCGCGTGACTGGAAGCCCGTAGGCGATGCGAGACGAGAGACAGGCGGAGGCGGGTTTATCCCAGATGCGCAGGCCGGCCTCGCGCGCCAGGCTGCGGATGTCCTGCTTGGTGAGGCGGGCTTCGGCGAGGGGCGCAATGACACGATGCTCTGCAGCCGCGCGCTGCCCGGGGCGAAACTCGCCGATGTCGTCTAAATTCATTCCGTAGGCGACGGCGGAGAAATGCAACGGCTGGCCGAACCCGGCCATGACCTTGAACAATTCGTCTTTGCAGTGGAAGCAGCGGCGGCTGTCGTTCTGCACGTAATCCGGGTTTTCCAGTTCGTGGGTATCGATGACGCGAAGCGGGATCTCGTGCTGGCGGGCGAAGTCGACGGCATCGCGCAGGTGAGCGCGGGAGAGGCTGGGAGAATCGGCAATGACGGCCAGCATCTCCGGCCCAAGCACCTGGTGAGCGGCGTAAGCCAGGAACGCAGAATCTGCGCCGCCGGAGTAGGCGACCATCAGGCGGCCTGTACTCCGTAAACGATCATCGAGCGCCTGCCTTTTATCGTGAAGGCCTGCCGTTGCGTCATCCTGCATGGTCATCGGAGATCTCTCCGCACTGGTTTCATGATAAAGCTTTGGCAATCTTCCTCCAGGACGAATGCGGCTCCTTGTGGGGCGTCTGACGCTTGGATGCACGGCAGGTTGGGTAGAACGGGCAGGCGCAGCGCTTTTGCCTGCGGGCCGGTAAAAACGACCGGCTTGCCTGTTTCAAGAAGTCAAGAAGTGCTGAACCGCCAGGTTGAAACGGCCGGCGAGCTCTACATTGGCGAGATGGGCCGCCTCGAGCTCCAGATAGGCTGCGCCGGCGATCGTCGCGGCGAGATGCCTGCCGTCCGCAGGCGTCGCAGCCTGGTCGCTGCTTCCCGCAATGATCAGGGTGGGCACCTCGATGCGGCGGACATCTTCGCGCTGGTCAGCATCGCGAATCGCCTCGCAGGCAGCGGTGTAGCCCTCCGGGTCGGCGCCGAGGAGCATGGCGCGGGCGCGGGTTACCGCTTCCGGCACAGTCGCCTGAAAATGAGGCGTGAACCAGCGCCCTACGACCGAGGGGGCGATGCTCTCGATACCGGCCTCGCGAACCTGCCGGATACGCGCATTCCATCCTTCGTTAACGCCGATTTTGGCGGCGGTATTTGACAGTACCAGCTTCAGCAGGCGCTCGCCGGCATGGGCGCCGAGCCATTGGCCAACGGAGCCGCCCATGGACAGGCCGCAGAAATGGCACTGGCGAATGCCCAGAGCATCGAGCAAGGCCAGCAGATCGCGCCCCATTTGCGCGATGGTGTAAGGGCCAGGGGGAGTTGAGGACCGGCCGTGGCCGCGCTGATCGTAGCGCAGGAGATTGAAGTGCGTGCTGAAATCATCGACCTGCGCGTCCCACAGGCTCAAGTTCATGCCGAGGCCGTGAGAGAGAACCAGTACGGGCTTCTGCTTCGCATGATCGAGGATGTAGTGGATCCGTGCGCCGGGGAGATCGAGAAAAGGCATATTGTGCAACTCCAGCTAGGCGTCGTGGAAGGTTTGACGCTGTTTGCCGAGTCCCTCAATTTCCAGTTCGACCACGTCGCCTGCTCTGAGGTATTGCGGCGGCTTCATGCCGAGGCCGACCCCGGGGGGCGTGCCTGTCGAGATCAGGTCTCCGGGTTCGAGGGTCATGAACTGCGAGAGATAGTGAACCAGATAAGCGGGGTTGAAGATCATCGTCGCGGTATTTCCCTTCTGGCGAGATTCCCCGTTCACGGCCAAGCTCATGGCGAGATTTGCCGGATCGGCGATCTCATCCGGCGTGGCGAGAAACGGCCCCAGCGGATTGAAGGTGTCGCAGCTTTTCCCTTTGGTCCACTGGCCGCCGCGCTCCAGTTGAAAGGCCCGTTCCGATACATCGTGCGAGACGCAATAGCCGGCGATGTGAGCAGACGCTGCCTCGACCGAGGCGACGTAGCGCGCCTGGCGGCCGATCAGAACGCCGAGTTCGACCTCCCAGTCAGTTTTTTCGCTGGCGCGCGGAATGAGCACTTGGTCGTAAGGGCCGACGACGGTATTCGACGCTTTGAGGAAGACGATCGGCTCGGCCGGGACCGGCATGCCCGATTCTTTTGCATGGTCGGAGTAATTCAACCCGATGCAGATCACCTTGCCGGGACGAGCGACCGGAGCACCCCAGCGCTCCCCTTCCGGAACCGCCTTGAGCGCCGATGCTTTCGAGACGATCAGCTGGCCGAGACGCTCGAGCCCATTGCCTGCAAAGAATGCCGAATCCCAATCGTGAAAATCTGCAGACAGATCGATCCTGGCGTCGTCTTTCGTGAAGACCCCAGGTTTTTCCTGCCCTTTCGAACCAAAGCGAATCAGTTTCATCGTCCCTCGTGAACCTGCTCGCAAGTATAACCGGGCAGCGTTCGGAGGGAAGGAACCCGGGTGGGCCGGAGCTCAGTGAATGGCAGCGACCCGCTTGTCGACCTCGCCTTTCACCTTGAGCTGGTCCTGCTTGAGCACTTTGCCGTTGAGCACCAGCAACTCGCCACCGACGTAGACGCGCTCCAGGTCACGCTCGCCCGCGACCAGCACCAAGGAAGCGTAGGGGTCGAAGATCGGCCCGAAGCGCGACGGGTCGACGACGAGGAAGTCGGCGAGCTTGCCGGTTTCGAGGCTGCCCAGGCGGTCGGCGACGCCGAGCACGTCGGCGCTGCCCATGGTGTGCAACCGCAGCACATCGTAGGGACTGAGAATCGTCGCGTCCTCGTATTTGTCGCGCACCGCGTAGAGGCCGGCGCGCATGTTTTCGAAGGGATCGGCGAGATCGGCGCTTGCCTCGCCATCGACGCCCATCCCGATCCGCAGGCCGGCCTTGAGGTATGCGGGAATATCCGCCACGCCCGAGGCAAGCCTTCCGTTGGAGAGCGGATTCCAACTCATCGACGCGCCTGCTTTTGCGCTCTGCGCGAGGATGTAGGGCGTGGTGTGAATGAAGTGGCCCCAGATCAGCGGCCTGGAGAGAAGCCCGCTATCCATAAACCAGCGAAACTTGGTCTGATCTTCCCACTGGGTGTCGGGAGCTTCGAGATAGTGGGTCTCATTGCCCAGGTGAAATTCATCCATCAGCGCCTTCTCCATCACCGCCTGCTGATAGGTGTTGTTGAAGGCAGTACCGCCGTTGATCATGACCGAGAGGAAGGTACTGGACTTCGGCTGTGCGGCGGTCCAGTCGAGAAATTGCTTCAGCGGCACGCGAGCTTCTGCCGCTCCATAGCCGGGATGCACATTCAGATCTGTCGCGCGGCCTACCTGGATGCCATGGACGAAACGGATGCCGGAGTCCATCTCGGCGCGAAATTCGCCTTTGTCGAAGTCCAGGGTATTGACGGTGGCGCCCGTCCGCCCGGTGCTCTGGCGACCGTAGTTGAAGTTGTAGACGCCGGTGATGCCATGCTGCAGATGGTCGAGCGCCCCGTCGAGCGTGTACCAGTAGAAATCTTCAGGTGGCGCCTTGCTCGCGGTCTGCACGTAGAGCTGGTTGATCCATCCGGTGAGGGTTTTATCGGCGGCCATTCCTCGAAAGGCACTCTGCCACATGTGGCTGTGAGCGGAGATGAAGCCTGGCAGGACCCAGTGACCGCCGGCGTCGAAGGTCTCTCTTGCCTGCACGGCCGGCGGAGGCTGGCCGGGGCCGATGGCCAGCAGGCGGCCATCGTCGCCGACGACCATGTAGCCGACGACCGGCGCTTTCTGCCCCGCAGCCATCGTCAGGATGACGGCATTTTTGACGACCAGCCTGGCGGGAGCGGAGGTGTTCGGCTGCGAGAAGGCCGTGTGGGCGAAGAGGAGCGCCACTGCGATGCAGATGGTTTTCAAGACAGGGGAGCGGCGACAGGATTCAGGGGTCATTCGCCATTACTAACCGAGAGCCCCGCGGAGAACAACAAAAAACTGCGGGCGCGCGGCTGAGAGAGGAGCCTCGATGGGGGCGCAGCTGGGGCGACCAGGGAAGCGCCGGACGAGGCGGGCATCGTTGGGGTGGGGCCGGGAACCGCTCAACAAATTCACAATCCTTTTGCATTTCCTTTGCCGTCATCAGGTACGCTGATGCTGGCACGGACCAGGCGAGAGCCCATTTATGCGCCTGGCGGCAGAGGAAGACCCGGTTGAGTCAGATCGTATTTGTTCTGGAAGACGAGAGCGATATTTCGCGCCTGGTGCAGCACCACCTGGAAGCTGCCGGCTTTTCGGTGAGGGTTTACGGCACGCCGACCAATCTTGTCGCGGACGCCGAGCGCCAGACACCGGCGCTTTTTCTGCTCGACATCATGGTTCCCGGCGGAGACGGGCTCGACCTGTGCCGCAGGCTGCGCAATCATCCTGCGCTGAGCACCATTCCGATCATTTTTCTGACGGCGCGCGCCGGGGAGAATGACCGAGTTCTGGGCCTGGAGCTTGGCGCCGACGACTACATCACGAAACCTTTTGCCACCCGAGAGCTGGTCGCGCGGGTGAAGGCCGTGCTTCGCCGCTTCGAGCGCCCATCGACGCCCTCGATCATCAGCTTTGAAGAGATTGTGATCGACGCCGGCGCCATGCAGCTGAAGGTGCGCGGAGAGCTCACGACGACGACGGCCACCGAGTTTCGCCTGCTCGATTACCTCGCCCGCCACCCGGGACGCGTCTTCAGCCGGGATCATCTGCTGGATGCCGTGTGGGGCGATGCGCGTTTTGTGACGCCGCGGTCGGTCGACGTTTATGTCCGCCGCATTCGTGAGAAAATTGAAAGCGACGCCGAGAACCCGCGGTATCTGAAGACCGTCCGGGGTGCAGGCTACCGCTTCGAGGTTCCGCGCCCCGCCTGATGCAGATGCGGGACGGTCAGGTTGGGGCCGCTCATGACCGGAAGAGTTTTCATCAAGCTTCTCTTCTCCTATTTTTTATTGTTGGTGGCGGGGACGGCGATCCTCGATGTCTCTCTGCGCCGCATGCTCGGGCACTCGTTGCGAGAGCAGGCCGGGGTTTCGCTGGCGGGCGTGAACACGACCATGCACCTGCTTCGCCAGGACGTCCTGATTTCCGCCCTGATTTCCCTCGTGTTGGCGAGCCTGATCGCCGCCTTTGTGGCCCACCGCTTCTCCCTCAGGCTTGACCGGATTGTAACCTTTGCCAGCCGTATCGCTTCCGGGGAGCTGTCGGCCCGGGTCGAAGAGGGGAATCTGGATGAGATCGCGGAAGTCGCCCACGCCCTCGACGCGACTGCCAGCCGCCTGGAGCAGAGCTTCCACGCTCTCGAAACCAACCGCCGCGAACTGGAAGCGCTGCTCGACTCGATGCAGGAGGCGGTGATCGCGGTCAATGCGCAGGGCCAGGTGAGCTGGTCGAACTCGGTGATGCAGCGCATCTCGCCGAGCCCGGTGCGCGAAGGCCGGTCGCTGGTGCAGACGATTCGCGACCCCGAGGTGCTCACTTGCGTGGATGCGGCTCTCTCGAGCCGCGAAGTTCACCGCACCCGCGCAACCTCTGTCGCCCCTGGGAGGGTCTATGAAGTGAGTGCTGCTCCCACCCCCGGCGGAGGCACGGTTGCCGTCTTCCATGACGTGACTGAGGTGGAACGAGCGGAGAAGACGCGCCGCGATTTTGTGGCGAACGTCTCTCACGAGCTGCGCACTCCGCTGACCTCGATCTCTGGCTACGTGGAGACGCTGCTGGACGGCCATCATTCGGAGCGAGATACGCGGGACTTTCTCTCGATCATCCTGAAAAATGCCACGCGGGTGAACCGCCTCACCGAAGACCTGCTGGCGCTGGCCAGCGTGGAGTCCGGCGATTACAAGCTGAAGACGCTGCCCGTCCGCGCGTCGACGCTGGTGCGCGACGCGATCGAGTCGCTCGCCGGGATGGCGATCGACTCGCCGGTCAGCCTGGAAGCCGGCGAGCTGACCGACGAGTTCGTGCTTGCCGATGCGGATTCGCTCAACCAGGTTTTCGGCAACCTGATTGAAAATGCCATGAAGTATGGAAAGACCGGCCGGATGGTCTCTGTAGTGGCGCACAAGCTCGAACACGAGGTCGAGTTTTCTGTCCGCGACTTCGGTCCCGGGATTGCCTTCGAGCATCTCGACCGGATTTTCGAGCGCTTCTACCGGATCGACAAAGCTCGCTCGCGCGACTCGGGGGGCACCGGCCTTGGACTCGCCATCGCCAAGCACATCGTGCTCGCACATGGCGGGCGGATCCGGGTCGAGAGCGAGCTTGGCTCCGGAGCGACCTTCTTTTTCACCCTGCCAATTGCGCCCGGCAAGCCGCTTTCCTTTCCGGCCCGGCACGACGACAGACTCCCCTTGCCGCTGGAACGGTGATCGCCGTTTACGCTTCAAGGGTCGTCGTTTCCGCCACAGGGATCGTCGAAGCCTGCCGCGCGGCAGCTTGTTCTATATTCCACCAGGAAATGGAAGGGCTTCGCGATGGGGACATTACGCCTTTCGCTTTGCTTCGATTTGCCGCATTGCCCCGGCGGCGGCAAGATTTCCGGGGGTTCCACTCTCTGCAAGCCCCGCTGCGACGCCGATGCGATCCGCGGGAGCCGACCTCTGGTCGAACTTCCACTTGCCTTCGAGGCGTGCGATGGGCATCTGGACACCGACGATGCGGGCGAGCTGGCCATTGATGTAGTCCGCGGGGGCATCGGTCACCTTCCAGGGATCCGCAAAGGCTGCTTCATGCCTGTCGGTGAGGCGGCTGACGAGGTTGCGGAGCCACTCCGCGTCATCGATGAAGCTTGCCGGCCCATAAGCGTGGACGGCAGCATACATCCAGGTGGGAACGACCTTGCCGGTCTCCTGCTTGCTGGGGTACCACGAGGGAGAAACGTAAGCATCGGAAGCGGTGAAGATCACCAACGCTTCGGACGCGGGCAGCGTCTCACGCCATTGCGCATTTGCCCGGGCGACATGCCCATAGAGAGTTCCATATTCGCCTGCGCCCGGATCGAGCATCAGCGGGAGGTGGGTCGCCACCATTCCCTTCGCGGTGACGGTAACCAGGGTGGCAAGCTGGATCTTTTGCATTTCGGTGTGCAGTGTCGGCAGATCTTCTTCTCTAAAGGCAGGCGGCACATACATGGCAGGCGCTCCTCGATCCCGGGTGCTCGATTCTAGATAAAGATTACGCCTGGGCTCGCTCCGCGAGCCCCGCCTCTCGCGAGTAAAATAAGCGAAGGCAGATCAGTTGCAAAGGACAGCAGTGGACCATTCTTACATCGAGCGGGTCGTCGATCTCACCGACCCTGAAGACAACCAGATTTTCAACCTTTCGGTTGAGCAGGCGCGCAGCATTCTGCTCGACCAGCCCGCCGAGGCAGTCCGGCAGATCCGCGGATCGTTTGCGCTGCTTGCCCGCTCCGGCAAGACGGTGAAGATGGCCCGGTCGCTCGACCGGCCGATGCGCTACTTTCTCGCGAAGCGAAAAGAAGGGCCGGCGCTCGTGGCCGCTCCGCGGATTGACACCATCTACCAGTGGCTTAAGTCTGAGGGACTCGACTCGCAATTCCACCCCAGCTACACCCGCATGGTGCCCGCGCACTACGTGGTCGAGCTGCACTTGATCGGCTGCCCCGACCCTGACCCGATTTACACGCGCTTCTTCAATCCGGAAGCGGCGACGCTGCCCAGAGATCTCGACGAGATCGGCCGCATCTACATCTCGGCTCTCAGCGAAGAGATCTCGGAATGGCTGCAGAGTATTCCGGAGAAAGAGCCGATCGGCGTCTGCTTCTCCGGCGGCATCGATAGCGGCAGCGTCTTTCTCTCCACTTACCACGCGATGCGCAAGCTGGGCATGAACCTCTCTCGCCTGAAGGCGTTTGTGCTCAACCTGGGCGACGGCCCCGACCTGCAACAGGCGGCAGACTTTCTGGAGCGGCTGGACCTGCTGCTCTTCCTGGAACCGATCGAGGGAAGCGCCGCCACCTTTGACACCGGCGAAACGATTCGGCTGCTTGAGGATTACAAGCCGCTCGACATCGAGTCCGCGACGATGGCGATCGCTCTTTGCCGCGGTATTCGCGCCTGCTACCCCGAGTGGCGCTATCTGATCGACGGGGACGGCGGGGACGAGAATCTGAAGGATTATCCGATCGAAGAGAACCCCGAACTTACCATCCGCAGCGTCATCAACAACCAGATGCTCTACCAGGAAGGCTGGGGCGTCGGCAAGATCAAGCACTCCCTCACTTACAGCGGAGGACTGAGCCGCTCGTACACGCGCACGTATGCGCCGGCCCATCACTACGGCTTTCAAGGATTCAGCCCTTATACCCGGCCTGAAGTGGTTGCGGTTGCGGAGGCCGTTCCTTTTATCGACCTGACGGCTTACGATATCGGCCGGCTCTATGAACTCAAGGGCGAGATCGTGTCGCGCGGCATGGCCGCCGTTACCGGCCTCAAGATGCCGGTCTTTCCCAAGCGCCGCTTCCAGCATGGAGCGTTGCCTGTCGAGGCACTACGCCGGCACATGCCGCAACAGGAAGCCGAGTACCGCAAAGACTTCCTCGCTCTTTACGAATGAGCGCCACGCGACCGAGGATCTATCCTGAGAGCCGCAGCGCGCGCGACCGATGGATTCTCGAGCGCCGCCCGTCGCGCAACGCCGTCGATGCGAGAAAGCCATATGCTTTTTTCGTCGAGCCGGAGCACTCCTCCGCGGGTGAGATTGTGCCGGTGGCCACGATCCTGCTCACCAACCGAGAATGCCCATGGCATTGCCTGATGTGCGATCTGTGGAAGAATACGCTGACGGAAAACGTCGAAGCTGGAGCTATTCCGGCGCAGATCGATTATGCGCTGAAGGAGATGCCCGCCGCGCGGCAGATCAAGCTGTATAACAGCGGCAGCTTTTTTGACCCTCGCGCGATACCGTTGGTTGATTACGCGCAGATTGCAAGCCAGGCGGATAGCTTTGAGCGGGTTATCGTGGAAAGCCACCCTGCCCTCGTTGGCGATACGTGCTTTCAATTTCAGGCGCTGCTGACTGGAAGGCTGGAAGTAGCGATGGGGCTTGAAACCGCACACCCGCAGATACTCGACCGGCTGAACAAACAGATGACACTCGACTCATTTCGAGCGGCAGCAGACAGGCTTTGCACCCGGGGGGTCGACCTGAGGGTTTTTATCCTCGTCAAGCCTCCTTTCATGAAGGAAGACGAGACTCTTCTATGGGCTGCACGCTCGCTGGATTTCGCCTTTGACTGCGGAGCAACCGCAGCGACTTTGATTCCGACGCGGGCCGGAAACGGCGCGCTCGACCAGTTAGCACTTACCGGAGAGTTTGCGCCGCCCAGAATCAGTACGGTGGAGGCGGCTCTCGACTATGGGCTATCTTGCGGGCGGGGCCGGGTGTTCGTCGACTTATGGGACTTAGCCGAAAGCGCGGCTTGCCCTCACTGCCATGAGCTACGAATCAATCGCTTGCGAAGCATGAACCTGCAACAGCTCATCTTGAGGCCCGTTGCATGCCCGGCATGCGGAGCCGGCTCTTGAAACCTCGCTATGACATTGCAGTAGCCGGTTCAGGCTTTGCCGGCTCGCTGATGGCCATGATCGCTCTCCGGCTCGGGTTTTCAGTAGTACTCATCGATAAGGGCAGGCACCCTCGCATCGTTATCGGAGAATCGTCGACCCCGCTGACTAACCTTCTGCTTGAAGAACTCAGCACTCGCTATGACCTTCCGGCACTTAAGCCGCTGGCCAAGTGGGGGAGCTGGCAGAGGGAGCGCCCAGAGCTGGCTTGCGGACTGAAGCGGGGATTTACGTTTTATCAGCACGACAGAGAACAGCCTTCTGCACTCCGGCCTGGGCGGGACCGGCAGTTACTCGTCGCCGCCAGTCCTCATGATGAGATAGCGGATACTCACTGGTACCGCGCTGACTTCGATCAATACTTCGTCGAGCAAGCCCGGAGCATGGGTGTCGATTACCTCGATGAGACCAACATCACCACGCTAAGGGAGACGGATCAAGGCATCACCCTGGAAGGAACCAGAGACGCCGATACCATCAGCGTAGCCGCGGAGTTTGTCATCGATGCTTCTGGTCCGCGCGGTTTTCTGTATCGCGCCTTGAGCCTGGAGGAGCTGGCAATCCCCGACTATCCGGCGACGCAGGCTCTTCACTGCCACTTCACCGGAGTCGAGCGCCTCGATCGCCTGGCATTCGGCAGTAACAGCGAAGCTCCGCCTTACCCTGTCGATGACGCCGCGGTCCATCACGTTTTCGATGGAGGATGGATATGGGTGCTCAACTTTAACAACGGCGTGACGAGCTCCGGAGCCGCGGTAACAGATAGAGTCGCATCGCAACTGAATTTCGCTGAAGACCCGAGAGCGTGGGATCGTCTGCTGCAGAGTCTTCCGGCGCTTGAGGAACAGTTCGCGCGCGCAGAACCCATCCGGCCTTTCACTCATATCCCGCGGCTTGCCTTTCGAAGCGGACAGATCTGCGGCGCTCACTGGGCCATGCTTCCCTCGGCGGCCGGCGTGCTCGATCCTATGCTGTCGACTGGATTTCCACTTACGCTACTTGGCATCGAGCGGCTTGCTTCGATTCTGGAGAACGATTGGCACTCCAGCCGCTTCGACTCAGCCATGGCGAGCTATGCCACTCGCACCGATGCGGAGTTTCTCGCTACCGGCCGGCTCATTGCTGCACTCTACGCGAATATGATGGACTTCCCGGTCTTCTCCGCATTGACGCTACTCTATTTTGCGGCGGCGAGTTACTCCGAAACGGTGAGGAGGCTGGGTAAGCCGCACCTAGCGCCATCATTTCTGCTGCAAGATGATGCCGGCTTTGGGCCAGAGAGCCGAAGGCTGCTTGAGAGATCGCGCCTTTCCCGAAGACCGACGGAATCGCAACAATTGGTCGAGGCTGTCATCCGCGCGATCGGGCCATTGAACCTCGCCGGGTTTGGGGAGGAACGGAAGAGGAATTGGTATCCGGTTGAAGCGGAAGATCTCTTTGGTTCGGCCATGAAGGTAAGAGCCACTTGCGACGAGATCGGCGCGCTGTTGCAGCGATGTGGTTTTTGAACAAGCAGGCGCCCTGGGGGAATGAGCCCCGACTACCTGCCCGTCGTATCGTGAGTGGCAGGAGCGGCAACAGTGGCAGGAGCGGCAACGCCGGGTGCGAAGACGATCTTCTGCTGGGCGATAATGCCGTGCCCTTCCTGCACGGTAATACATTGATCGGGCTCGACACCCTTTAGCGTCTCCTTTTTGCCACTTGGCCACGCGATCTCTAGACTGGCAGTCGCACTACTCTGCGGCTTACCCAGCCCAAAAGTAATCGGCAGTTCGCTCTGCGATAAATAACTCGATCCGCTCTTGACTATCGCAAAGAGACGCAGCCCTTTGTTGGTTGTCAGTGTGACCTTTGCGCCGATGCCATCGCGATTGGAGCGCGTGCCGACCAGCTTGACTCGCAGCATGTCGTTCTGGTTTCCATTTTCATTTCGCAACAAACGCGCCGGACCGTTGTTGGCGGTGAGCAGCAGGTCGAGGTCGCCATCATTATCAAAGTCAGCGTAGGCCGCGCCTCTGCCGACAATGGGACGCCGCAAAGCAGGGCCCATGCGCCCGGTCACGTCTTCAAACTTGCTCTTGCCTTTGTTGCGGAACAAGAATGCCGGCTCTTCATACTTCAGCGTCGGCCGCAGCGCGCTGATATCATCCGCGACATGGCCGTCGTTGGCGAAGATATCGAGCCATCCGTCGAGATCGTAGTCAAAGAAGAAGCCGCCAAAGGTCAACACATTGAGCGTTGGCTCACCTATGCCGGAAGAGAGCGACTGATCGCTGAACAGGCCCGTGCCGTCGTCGCGATAGAGAGCTAACCCCTCATTAGTGAAGTTACCGACAACGAGGCCCTGCCGCCCGGAATGGTCATAATCACCGGCGTCTGCGCCCATGCCCGCTCTCGTACCGCCGGACTCTCCGTATGCCACGCCGACGACCTCACCATTGTCGGTAAAGGTGCCGTCGTGATTGTTGCGGTAGAGCTTGTTGCGCTGCGTGTCGTTTGAGACGAAGAGGTCCATCCATCCATCGTTATCATAATCAAGCATCGCGATTCCCAGCGACTTGCTGGTTGGGTCATAGAGGCCGGCGCGCCTGGTAACGTCCTCGAAGATGCCGTTGCCCTTGTTGTGAAAGAGCGTAGCGCTCTCACCCTTGTAAGCCTCAGGCGTGCAGTAGGACTTGTTTTTGCCGTCAAGCGAGCAGTACTGATCTTTCTCCCGGGACCAGGCGACATAGTGCGCGACAAACAAATCAAGCTTGCCGTCATTGTCATAGTCAAACCAGATTGCACTTGTTGAAAATCCCGGATCGCTCACTCCAGCCCGCGATGTCACGTCGATGAACTTACCCCTACCGGAGTTCCTGAAGAGATGATTGCTGCCGACGGAGGTGATATAGAGATCGTCGTAGCCATCATTGTCGAAGTCTCCCACGGCGCAGCCCATGCCGTACATCTCGATTGCGAGGCCGGATTCCCGGGTGACGTCGGTGAAGGTGCCATCTTTATTGTTGTGGTAAAGCGCCGGGTACGACTTATGAACCTTACGATCGGGCCAGTCCATGGAGTTTACCAGCAGGATGTCTTGCCAACCGTCGTTGTCATAGTCGAGAAAGCAGGCGCCACTCCCCATGGTTTCGGGAAGATATTTTTTGCCAAAGGCGCCGTTATTATGCTTGAAGTCGATGCCGGCTTTTGCAGTTACATCGACAAACTGGATCGGCCCCGACGGCCGAGCGAGCAACTGAGTTGCAGACGGTGCGACCGGCGGCCGAGGAAGCGCATGGGTTGGCGAGGCGGCTACTGAAACCGATTGGGGCGCCTCAGGCTGGTGTGGCTTACATCCTGCTAGCGCCAACAACAAAAGACAACAGGCCGAGGTTTGTATGCGTTGCACGTTGATTGCTTAAACTCTCTCCAGAGGCGGGGGCCATCGGGCTTCATTTTGATTTTCGTGGTATGTTGTCAAGCTTACCGGCTATGCTGCGGCGGGCAGCATTTCCTGGCTGCGGCTCTTCAACCACATCTCGAGGAGCAAGGCTGCAGGCCCAACCATAAAGAGCGCATAGAACGGTGCGTAAATCACATGGTTGAGGCGCAGCACCATCTCTGCGAGCGCTACGGAAAAGGCCACAATGCATTGACCGGTTCTAGTCTTTACCGTGGTCCTGGGATCGGTGATCATGAAGAAGATGAAGAGCTGGTACTCGGGCCCAGTGATGGGTGAGACCTCTGCCTGCCACGGATTTCGCGTGATCCATGCCCGGATGAAAGCGAAGACCACAAAGGAAATAACATAGGTCGCCGTGATATGAAAGCGGCGCAGCCTCCAGATGATTGCCGACCCTAATGCCCAGATCACCAGCATCGGCAGGAGATAGTTTCCCCATTGAATGCTGAGGCTTGCCGCCGCGTCTCCGGCGAGGAACAGCAACGCCGATATTCCGAAGTTAGAGGGGTTCCACAGGTGTCGTCCGTTGAAGCGAAGGACGTATTTTGACGTGATGGAAAGCAGAGCACAGAGGGCGAACGGCCAGAAGGCCGGCGAGCGTACCAGGATGCCGACGCTGATGCCGCTGATATAGGCACTGGCAAGATGCGGCCATTTACCGGTGAAAGTGCGGCCCAGAACGATCTCAGCAAGGATGCTGACGCCGATCGCCAGCAGTGTTTTCTGATAGCTCTCGAGCATGCCAAACCATATCTGGCCGACCAGCAGAATGAGCGTGATGAAGACGGGCGGGACAAAGCGGTTATCGAGGCTGAGGAAACCCTTCCATCGAGCAGGCCCTTGCGCCGTTGGCAGTCTTTCGGTGACGATAGCCGGCTGACTCATTGCGCCTCCTTCACCTTGTATAGCTTGCCTGCTACAGGGTTGTCGACTGCCTGCAGCTTACCTGAGGGCCACCGGACGACCACTTTTTCGATGCGGGGATTTTTTCCAAGGCCGAAGTGCAGCCGCCTGTCATTCTGCGCCGCGAAGCCGCTGCCGCCGGAGACTTCCTGCGCCTGCTGCTGTCCGTCCCAGAAGACGCTCACCTTTGCGCCGATCGCGCTTCGGTTGCTCTTCGTACCTTCCAGTTCAAGCTCAATCCACTGGTTCCCGGGAGCCACGGTATTTCTGTAGACCAGGAGCGGCCCTCTCTGGTTCGCGACGACAACGTCCAGCACTCCGCGATTCCAGAGATCCACCAGCGCAACGGCGCGCCCATCATAAGTGTCGGTGACGCCAACGGCCTGCGCCACGTCGACAAATTTGCCGGCCCCATCGTTCAGCCAGACGCGCTTCTGCTGATAACCTGACAGGCTGCGGCGATCCATGTCCGGCCAATTCTTGGCGTCGCCGATGATCGTACTGTTGCCGCCCGCGACGTGCGAAAAGTCATACCAGTAACTACGATTCCGGTCGAGGGACACGTACCCGTTGGTGAGATAAAGATCCAGTGTGCCGTCATTATTAAGATCGCCAAACTGCGCGCCAAAGCTCCATCCGCCAAGTTCCACTCCGAGGTCACGTGCGAGGTTATCGAACCGGATAGAGTTTGGCGGCGCATGCTCCTGAGGCACCCAGAGGTTATTTCCCTGGATCAAGACGCCTTCCTCCGAAATATTCGACACATAGACGGAGTAGCGGCCCTGGTTAAGGATATCTCCGTAGGCGACGGTCATGCCGCTCTTCGGAGCGAAGCCGACGCCCGTTTCCTGGCCGGCCTCATGGAATTTCTTACCGTCATTCAGATAAAGTTCCGAGATGCCGTAGTCATTGGCGATGAATAAGTCAGGATGGCC
Source organism: Acidisarcina sp. (assembly GCA_965199205.1). Classification (GTDB taxonomy): domain Bacteria; phylum Acidobacteriota; class Terriglobia; order Terriglobales; family Acidobacteriaceae; genus Acidisarcina. Next base: position 4,024,225 of record OZ240688.1, on the reverse strand, counting down.
GGTGCCGCGCAGGTCGGCGGCCGATGCGGCCAGCGCCCAGCGGTGGCTATCGATTCCCAGCTTTGCGCTTACCTCTTCGAACTTGCCATTGCCAAGGTTGTGGAAGAGGTATTTGCGGCCGCCGTTCCTGGCATATTCAAAGCTGTCAGGCATGATCCTGGTCGTGGACAGGTGCCATAAGTCGATATCTTCCGAGTAATAGCCGCCGATGAAGAGGTCGAGCAGCCCATCGCCGTCGTAGTCAAACCAGATGGCAGTATTGGCATTGACCCATTTTGGCAGGCCTGCTTCTTCGCTTACCCGGGTAAACCCATGGCCGCCGTCGTTATGGAACAACTCCGGGCGACCCCACTTGTAGAGCAGCAGGTCTTCATAGCCGTCGTTGTCATAGTCGCCCCAGACGGCGCCCATCGAAACGCCGGTTCCGGGCTGGTTGACATCCGCGATGCCAAGCTCGCCGGCCACGTCTTTAAAGGTGCCGTCGTGCTGGTTGCGGTAGAGGCAATTCTTACTTCCCTCGCCGCTGTTGGTGACATAAATGTCGGGCCAGCCATCGCGATCGAAGTCGACGATCGAGACACCGGCGCCCATGGAGGCGACCTGCGGCATGATGCCGGCCAGCTTGGCGTCCAAGGTCGGCGCCTGGTGAACGAAATTGATTCCCGCCTGCCGGGAGACCTCTTCGAGATAGAAGCCATGACGCGCCAACACGGAGCTCTTGTCGAGGCTGCCCACGTGTTGCGACGAAGCACGACGGATCATCGCCGGCACACACAGCAACCCGCAGAAGAAGATCGTCACAATGGCTCGTGCGACACGCTGGCGTTTCACCGGCCCACCTCGTTTCGTAAGGCATTCCGGGGAATCTCGGGCGTGATGTAGCGGGTCTGATATGTCATCCAGTCCCCCGGAAAATGACGGTAGACCCATTCTTCTTCGAGGGCGCCTGGCTGAATGTCGTAGTTTTTCCGGCTGTGATGCGGGAGCGGAAGGACTGATTTCGAGTAAGTCGAGTTATAGTCTCCATCCTTGATCCATCCATCGCCTGCAATGACATAGTCACGCACCCACCCGGCGGCCGGCGGCGGCAGCGCGGCGAACTTAAAGGTCATTTCGTCGCCGGCATTCATGATCACGTAGCGGTCGTCTGCCGCTTGCAGCAAAGCGCGAACGTCGCCATATCTCGTATAGTAACCTTCGAGATCGAGCCAGGGCTGTTCCGTTCCAGATAAGCGCCCGTAGTCGGGGATCTCCGGGGAGGATTGGTTTGCCTGACCAATCACGGAGTAACCGCGGTAGTGAAGATCAGCATAAGCTGGAGCCATGCGGGTAATCTTTAATGGAGACCCGGGCAAGCCGCGCGCCCACTCGAACGAATCCCAAAAGATTTCCAGGTTCGTCCTCAGACGGACTCGATGCGGGATGCCGGGGCGAAAGACATTGGTTAGATCGAACAGGCAGATCTTCTTGCGACCTGCCGGAAAGCCCAGGTTCGCGCGCGCCACCGTCCAGCCGCCACGCCCGTCGGGTACCTCGAGGCTTAAGGGTTTAGGCTGCTCATGGCGGCCTTGGCTAATGGCTACGTTGATGGAGGAGTCAGAGGGATGCAGCCAGCCTTTGGCGATGAGATAGAGCGGGCCGGCTGTTGGAGCGTCTTTGCCGAGGTCGATCTCGACATAGTGGTCGCGAGTGACACCTTGATACTGACCTCTGCCAAAAGTGTCGAGATACCTGCCGTCGAGGTCCCGCACGATCGCCGTGACGTCCTGACCGTTGTCATCCACGGCGCGAGCGATCTTATGCGGTGTTTCGACTGCTACGATCTTCGGCTTCACCGCCGGCACAACGAAGCGCTCGTCGGTGAAGATATCTGTCCCAAACGGATGATCGACTGCCATCAGGCCCAGATAATCATAGTAGTAAGTCTCCCATAACTCGCCAGTTATGCGGAGGTCGTAAAACCCATCGCTCGGCACTAACTGGTCGCCACCGATTTTGTACCATTCCTCGGTTGCGGCGATGTCGGCGGCGCCAGGATTATTAATCCGGAGCCCGATAGCCGACCCCCACGGCACTGCGTCTTTGACAAACGCCATGGCCTTGCCGTTGTAAGCGAAGAGGAATGGACATGATCCCTTGAGGCGCTGCTCAGTGACGACCTGCTGATCGGCCTTCAGCGCAAACTCCGCCCGCAAGGAACCATTTGGCCAGAGAATGCGGGCCACGTCGGTACGGTCCTGATCGCCAAGGCCGAAGTGGACCTCCGGGCCGGTGATGGGCTGCATCTGCACCAGCAGCCCGGAACGAATTTCGATCTCGCCGCCGATGCCGAAGGAGTTGATGCGCTGGTCGCCGACTGCTTGTTTGGCCCGGGGACGAATGATCTGCCAGTGGTAGTTTTTTGTTCCGTGATTGAGGCTCTCGACGACTTCGCCAGCGGAAGTGACGCCAAGCAGATCGAGCCTGCCGTCGTTATCAATATCCGCCAGGCCCATGACGGCGGCGGGGGCGGCGACCTGCCGGGGAGAGTGGTAGGAACCTTGCTCGTCGCCTAGCCACAGCAGAGCGCCCGCACCCGTGGTACTTACAGTCTGGGCAGCAGCAGCGTTGCCCGTGCCGCCCAACATCAAGTCGATGGAGCCGTTGTTGTCGACGTCGGCAGCGCGCAGCCGTACCTCTGCAGTCAGCAAGCCGGAGGCGGGGGGCACGCGCGCGACCTCCGCCACATCCCATCCGGCACTCTCGGTTTTTTCTGCAAACTTGAGGATGCCGCCGTCAGCGGAAACGACCAGCAGATCAAGAATTCCATTGTGACTTGCATCCGCGGCGGCGATGGCTTTTACCTGCCACTTTTGCTGCACGGAGCGAGCAGGTACGGCGATCTCAGTGAAATGGCCAGAACGCTCGTTTTCGAAGACTCTCAGGTGTCCGGAGCCGTCGACGAGAGCCGCATCCGGATTGCCGTCGCCGTTCAGATCGGCCCAGACAAATTGGCGCAGGCCGGCGACGCCGCTGAAGGCAGAGATGGCAGTGAACGAGCCGTCGCCATTGTTGCGCAGCACCAGCGGCGCTTCAGTTGCGGAGCCTACGACGAGATCGAGATCACCATCCGCTTCGATGTCCACGGCCCATGCGCCGGAGTAGTGGCCGTTCAAGACGCCAGCAGGCAGCCTGGTTTGTGCGGTCACATCCGTAAAAGCCTGGGGGTTTTCCTGGCGGTAAAACCTCAGGCCTCCATCGCCCGCGAGCACCAGATCGGTTTTGAAGTCGTAGTTGAAATCGATCGGGACAATCCCTTCCGGCGTTGGCGCTGTCTGCGATGCGCCGCCCGGAAAGATCAGCTGCGCTCCCGTCGCCAGGCGCACCTGACTGGAATTGGCTTCGACCAGAGCGGGAGCGCCGGGAACGCCGAGCGATACGGCGCCAGCCCAACTCCAAGGCGTCTTCTCCGCATTCGCTACGGGATGAGGCTCAAAGGTCATTGCGGTATCGGCGGCTGCCGGAGTAAACACCGGGGTTGGCAGACGCAGAAAGCGTGTGAATGGCTGCGCTTCTTCTCCCGGTTGCGGCTTGATGGCCGCAAGACTCTGACGAAAATCGGGAAGTCGCATGAGCACGTTGCGCAGAAAGGTGGTTCGTAAAGCGGCCGATCGTGGGTCGGGACCGGACGCGGCTGCTTCGAGCGCAGCCAGCTGCTGCTGCACCTCTGGCGGCCAGTCGTGCGACTGGGCCTGAATGCCGGCGACTGCCCGCGCGAGCGTTGCGGCATCTCCGCGCTTGGCGGCCACTCTAGCCAGTTCCAGCAGGGCAGCAACGTTGCCGGGCTGGGCTGCCACGATCTGCCGCATCAGGTTCTGAAAGTCTGCGTCGCTGTTGGTATCGCCCTGGCGCTCCAGTTCTTCGGCGAGTTGATACGTCGCAACCAGGTTTTTTGGATCGAGATCGATGGCCTTGCGCAGGTCCTGAATGGCTTCGCCAGCATTTCCTTTGCCGGTGGCGACCAGGCCAAGCAAGTAGTAAAGGCGTCCGTTCTGCGGGGCAAGTTTGCGGGCTTTCTCCAGCCGCTCCGATGCCGCGTCGAAATCTCTCTGCCGCAGCCGCAGGATGCCCCAGTTTGCCCAACCGGCCGGCTCCGCGGAAACCATTTCGGTCGTCCTGGCCAGCTCGCGTTCCGCACGAACATCATCTCCGACCTGCAGCGCCGCCAAGCCGGTGTAGAAGACGGCGACGAAATCCCGATAGCTTTTGGAGGATGGTTCCGGCAAGGCGCGGTGACAGCCGACGCATGCCAGCGATACTGCAAGCAGCACACTTGCCCAGCACCGCTTGTAGACCGCTAACCGCTGAATCGTCAACAATCGTCCTCTCCACATCGCGACACAGCACTCGCCGGGATTGCCGGCCAACCCCGAAAAGAGGCGAACCGGTTTATCGCCTCAGGAGCATGCAGTCCGCCGCGCCGGCAGATGCGCCAAGACCATCGTAGTACGGCAGCATGATGCCTGGCTGCAGGATGGCGGCAGCGATCGTCATATACGGGGAGGGGGCGTGCGGGGGAAAAGGGTGCTGTCTGCAATCGCGCGAGCGAGGCGAGCACTTGCTTCACGGCGCCGTTGCCGCTGGCGAAAACGTTCGGATTTTTGAGCGATGGGAGGGCCAGCAGAGTGCAGGATGGTGGAAAGAACATGATGGGTCGACCGGCATACAGACCAGCTACTACGGTAGGCGGGAGTTCCGCTCCCGTCTTCCACTGATAGATGGAGGAAGCTCTCCATCTTTCGATGGAGAGCCTTTCGATGGAGAACCTTTCGATGGCGAGCCCCCTTGAGATTTCTCGAGAGCCGGCAGGGGCGACGCCGCTGGGCGGTTCTCGTGACACGAGGACTACCCCGGAGCCGGCCTAAAAGAGCAGCCTGGCGGTGAAGACCAACTCGTGATTGTAGGTGTGGAACTGAGAGGTTGCGATCTGCATGCCCGAGCCGAAGGCAATGCCGGTGCGGCTTTGAGCATCCCTGGGATGGAATCTGAACTTGCTGAAGGTGATTCCCGGCGTAATGAAGTTCTGCGTTTTTCCGTCGTTCTTTCCGCCAAAGTAACGGGTCGTGTTCGCCTCAATTTCAGGCCAGACTACCTTGGCGAGGTGATATTGGGCGGTCGTATTCCACGCGATCGAACGACCGAGTTTGTTCGTGTCCCCGGCAGGCAGCGTACCCCCCATCGACGAGATAATATCGAATCGCCCAAAACCTTTTCCGCCGAGCAGGGTGGGTGCAATCGCGGCGTCGGTGCTGCCGTTGCTGTAGCTGCCTGTGGGGATGGTTGCGGTGAGCTGCGCGCTCAGCATGTAGTTGCCATGGTGTTCATTGCCGGACAAGATCCGGTATTTGTAGAGAAAGCTGACATCGCCGAAGCCGTCTTTCGCCTTCGGGGTGTTGTGCTGAATGTAGGGCGGGTAGTAGAAGTCAAATTCGCTGTTGAAACCCGGGACCAGGTTCAAGCCCCGGCTTGCGCCTTCGTTCCAGGTGGAGGTCCCGGCTGGAGCGATCTGCCGGGTAAAGTCGGCGCGGAAGACCTGGATCAACATCGGGTACGGCGCCACAAGGGGCACCGACCAACTGGGCTGCTTGGACTGGGTCTGGGTGGTACGGGCTTCCCAGCCCTCGAAGAAATTGCTTTGCGCATGGAGCGAACGAGCAGACGCAAGAAGACACAGAACAACAGCGGCTTTTGTGAACATACGTTGGATGAGTGTACGTGCCAGGCCTTGGTCGTCAACCAACTAAAGGTTGATCTCTTTGCTCTATGAATCCTGTACGGTCGAGCGGTCTGTGTCGGTCAGGCGCCATCTCATGGGATGGCGCCTATAGACCACGCACATCGAGGTCACCAGCACAGAAGGAGTGGTCTCAACACACACAATGTCTCAACATAAAACAGGAGCGGAAATGTCAGACGCTGAAGTGCTATCAAACCAGAAGAACATCCTCGAAAATCAGGCGACCATCATCGAGAACCAGAAGACCATTCTGGCCAACCAACATGCCATCAAGGGGAACCAGGCATCGCTCGAAGCCATTCTCAAGAACCAGGATCTGATCCTGGCGGCAGTCAAGAAGTAGCGGGGCGTAACGAACCATCGCCGATGGTGGACTGCCGGGCTGCCGGGTGAGGCACCTGGCTGCCCACCATCTGGACGTTTCGCCGACTTGCTCCAGGCCTGGAAGGCATCGGAAGCTCGATTGGGCCCTGGTCAGCGCCGCAGCTCTCGCGGGTCAGAAGTCGTGGTGGTCATCAAAGCCGGCGAGCACACTTGCGTCCGCCTGGGGGCCGGTGACGGCTTCCTCTGCCTGGGCCCGCAGCTTTGCCACAGTCTGCCAATTGTCTTTATGGGGTCGTTCTGCGAGCCATGGCGGCAGCGGCATACACAGATATTGGCTCATGGCTTCGGCATAGCTTTCATAAAGGCCGCGCATCTGGCGCAGGCGATCCATCGACCCGGCATCGCGGCAGACGCTCACGCCGCTGGCGCATAAGAGGTTATAGAGAGCGTCAAACCGCTCGGGCGGCAGACGGTCTTTCATTTGCTTGACGGGCGGTTGAGAAAAGACCTGCGACAGATCCACCAAGGCATGCCGGGCCATGGCGAAGGTGAGCTGCGCCTGGCGGGCAGGGTGCCCCTGCACACCGGCAATCAGCAGCGAACAGGTGTCGAGAATGGCTGTCAGCGCGCTCAACCAGCTCTGGTTGGTGTGCTGGGAGCGGAAGTAGCAGAGCAGCGGATAGGAGATGTGGCTTTCCATCAACTCGGCCGCCCAGCGCTCCCACTCTTCGAGCAGCAAGGTGACGGCGGCCTCGCCGCCGTCGAACGTGTGGCGCCGCAGGAGTTCCACCGCGGTGGGCGGCGAACCGGCCCGCGCGTCGAGCAGGGAAATGCTCATCTCCCGCCGGGAAAACGCCCCGTACAGCACCGGGAAGTAGCCAATGACGACGGCGACAAAGCCGAGGCCCATGCCGGCTTCGAGGATGATCAACTCGCGCGCCCACGGGCTGCGCGGCACCACGTCCCCAAGCCCCAGGGTGAAGAGGGTGGTTCCGCTTACATAAAGATCTGTCCGCAAGCCGACGGCGATGCCCAGCGAATCGCCGAAGGGAGAGCCTAATCCGTAGTACATCAGCGAGAAACCGACGACCAGCCCAATGGCCCAGGCGACGATCAGGAAGACCAGGGAAAGCGGCCCATAGAAGCTGAAGGCTGTCTCTCGCCGGCGGGACTCTTTCATGCGGGACACCACGGCGGACCAGGGCGTCCAGGTGAAGACGTAGAAGAGCCGCGTCAGGCGGAAACGGCCGGTGGCGCGGCGCGGCAGAATCACTGTCTGAAAGGCGTCGAGCAGGGCGGAGAAGACGCAAACGATTCCGGCGATAAAGCTGAGCGCATGCACTTGCGGCGGACCTCTGAAAACGGGTAAAAGTCCCTGTTGAGCCTAAGCAGAGCAGGAAAGTCACTGCTCGTCAATTCTACAAAGAGTGATGGAGGCGAAAGTGTACAATCCGAAAAACCGGGTAGAAATCGTCATCGCGGTTAAACTCCCGGGATAAGACAGGCATTCGGTGCGCACCGAGGAGAGCCGGAATGCGACAAGTGGCGCGACGCAACGCAATCTTTTTCAGCATGGCAATCCTGGCAATGACCATCGGCACCAGACACCTTGACGCACAACGCTCTTCCTCGGAAGCCGAGGACAAGTATCAGTGGCTGGAAAATGTCTCTGGCGAGCGGTCGATGGCGTGGGTCAAGTCGGAAAACGAACGCAGCGCGAAGGTGCTCGAGAGCGACCCCCATTATGCCGGCCTGCAAGCCGCTGCGCTCAAGGTGCTGGAGTCGCCCGAACGGCTGCCGACCCCCGATCTGCGGGACAAGTTCGTCTACAACACCTGGCAGGATGCTCAACATGTGCGAGGCATTCTGCGGCGCACGACTCTGCCGGACTATCTCACGCCAGAACCTCATTGGCAGACGGTGCTCGACTACGATGCCCTGGCAAAGAAAGACAATGAGAAGTGGGTGCAAAAAGGGATCAATTGCCTTTACCCGGGCACCAGCCTCTGCCTCGTCCGGCTTTCCGCAGGCGGCGAAGACGCCGTCACCATGCGCGAGTTCAACCTGAAGACGGGCAAATTCCTCCCCAATGGCTTTGTGCTGCCGAAATCCAAACAAGACGTTGCATGGGCCGACAAGAACACCCTGCTGGTGGCCCGCGATTGGGGAGCCGGCTCGATGACGACATCCGGATATCCCTTCATCATCAAGTTGTGGAAGCGCGGAGAGTCTCTTGATGTGGCCAAGGAGGTCTTCCGTGGAACAGCCGACGACGTCAGGGTGGAACCGATCACCCTGGAAGACAGTTACCGGCACCGCGTCACCATGGTCGTCAGGGCCATTAACTTCTTTGAGACCGAGGTTTCGCTTCTCACCTCGAACGGCACAACCCGAGTCGCCCTCCCGGCAAAATCTGAAATCGACGGCCTGGTCAAGAACCAGCTGATCGTCACCCTCAATGAAGATTGGAAGCCGGAAGGCCTTGCAACCACTTTTGTGCAGGGCTCTGTCGTGTCGATCAGCCTGCCGGCCTTGAAAAAAGATTCGGCCCACCTGAAACCTACGGTGGTCTTCGCTCCGACTGCGGTCGAGTTTGCCCAGGAGGCGGCAGTCACCAAGAACCATCTTTTGTTGACGACTCTCGAGCACGTGCAAGGACGCGCCTACATCTACACCAGGCAGCCGAATGGCATCTGGACTCGAGCGAAACTGGATGTTCCCGACAACCAGACGATTTCAATTACTTCGACGAATAACTCCGACGATCAGTTCTTTCTCTCGAGAACAGGTTTTCTGAGTCCGTCGGCCCTGCTGCTGGGCGATGCGGCTACGGGCAGCAGCTTGAGCGCGGCAAAGGAACTGCCGGCGCAGTTCGATGCGTCCAACGAGGTCGTCGAGCAGTTCGAGGCCACTTCGAAAGACGGTACCAAGGTGCCGTATTTCCTTGTCCGGCGCAAAGATCTGAGCTATGACAGCGCCACGCCCACCATTCTCACCGCCTACGGAGGCTTCCAGATCTCCAGTACTCCCCATTATTCCGCGTTGGTCGGCAAGCTATGGCTGGAAAAAGGGGGGGCTTACGTGCTGGCGAACATCCGCGGAGGCGGCGAATTTGGGCCTGCCTGGCATGAAGCCGGACTGAAAACCAATCGGCAGCGGATCTATGACGATTTTGCCGCCGTCGGCCAGGACCTTGTCACCCGGAAGATCACATCACCGCGCCGGCTGGGCATCGTCGGTGGATCGAATGGCGGTCTGCTGATGGGTGTCGAGATGACCCAGCACCCTGAGATGTGGAGGGCTATTTACATTGGGGTGCCGCTGCTGGATATGCTGCGCTTTGAGCAGATCGCCGCCGGCGCCTCGTGGGTCGGGGAATACGGCTCCGTCTCGATACCCGAACAGCGGGCTTTCCTTGCTTCGATCTCCCCGTACAACCAGCTCAAGCCGGATGCGGACTATCCCGAGCCGCTCATCTTCACTACGACGAAAGACGATCGCGTCGGGCCGGTCCACGCGCGCAAGTTTGCGGCGAAGATGGAGGAGATGAACAAGCCGTTTCTCTACCAGGAGATTATTGAAGGCGGCCACGGTGCCGGCGCCGACCTCAAGGAGCAGGCGCGGACGTGGGCGATCGAATACACCTACTTTGCCCGCAAATTGATGGATTAAGAGTCGACGGATTTACTTGGCCGGATGCGGGTTTTGCTCGAGGTAGGTCGCTTCCAGGGCTTCCATCAACTGATCAGCCAACCCGGCAATGTATGGCTCGCGGAAGATGTCGTCATGACCGCCGTAGATCTCCTGGTACTCTACTTTGCCGGTGATGTACTTGGCCCAACCCTCAGCCATATCCGGCTTCTCGAAGTCTGAAGAGGGACTGCGAAAGGAGACCGCGGTCCCGGCATACCCATAGGGTTTTGGGGCGTAGGCGCGGATCGCGCGGGTAAATGCCTCTCGCGGGGTGAGGAAGTAGGGCTGCGAGTGGGCGCCGACGGACTTTTGTCGAGAGATCCTGCTGAGCATCAACCAGGACATGATGCGCAGGTTCATGCCGACATTGCGCACCTTGACACCGAGAACGGAGGCCACTCCGTTTTTCTTCACACTTTGCATGCTGGCGCGGAGCGCGAGTATCGACATACGCAACGCTCGCTTGGAGTAGAGGCTCTTGAGCCAATAGCCTCCTGCTGCTTCTACATAAGAGTCGAAGAGCGCGAGGAACTGGACGGTTTCGCCTGCATCCTGCAGCTGCCGGGCCATCTCATAGGCCACCAGGCCGCCGGCGGAGAAGCCCCCGAGGAAATAGGGCCCGTGCGGCTGAACGGTGCGGATCTCCCGGATGTAATACTGCGCCATGTCGGGAATGCTGACAAACAAAGCGCGCCCAGAATTGAGCCCGTTCGCCTGGACGCCGTAGAGCGGCTGGTCGACCGGCGTGTGCTGGCGGAAGCCGTAGAAATTGAGGACGTTCCCGTGCAGGCCATGGACCAGGAACAGCGGGTGCTTGCTTCCCTGCTCCTGGATCGGTACAAGCACGGACCAGTGCGAGGTCCATCCTTCAGCGCGGATGACCTGGGCCAGCTTCTCGATGGTGGCGCCACGAAAGAGAGTCGCGAACGGCAGCTTTTTGTGCAGCTTCTCGGCAATCCGTGCGAACATGCGCGCGGCCAGCAGGGAATGGCCGCCGAGTTCGAAGAAGTCGTCCCGTATCCCGATCCTGGGAACTTTGAGGATTTCCTCCCAGATGCCGATCAACTCGACCTCAAGCGTGTCGGATGGGGGAACATAGGTATTTTCCCGCGTGACATCGATGGCCGCCGAGGCCAGGCCGTTGCGAACCGCCTCGATCGCGTGGGCCATCGTTTTGCGCGCAGCCGTTTCACGCTGAAGCTGGTTGCTCGCCGCCGGCTGCGGCAATGCGGAACGATCCAGCTTCCCGTTGGCGGTGACCGGCATTCGTTTGAGCACGACAAAGCTGGCCGGCACCATGTAGTCCGGCAGGCTGCGTGCCAGCAGATCCCGGAGCGACCTGTCTTCGAGCTCTGCTCCGGGCACCGGGACCAGGTAGGCGACAAGCCGCTTGTCGCCTGAAGCGTCTTCGCGGGCGAGCACCACGGCTTCGCTGACCGAGCTATGCTCAGCCAATCGCGCCTCGATTTCTCCCAGCTCGATGCGAAAGCCGCGAATCTTGACCTGGAAATCGTTGCGGCCGAGGTACTCGATGTTTCCATCGGGGAGCCAGCGGCAGAGGTCGCCGCTGCGGTACATCCTGGCGCCGGCTTCGGGCGAGAAAGGATCGGGGAGGAAGCGCTCGGCGGTCAGTTCCGGCCGATTCAGATAGCCTCGTGCGACGCCGACGCCGCCGATAAACAGTTCGCCGGCGACACCGACAGGCACCGGCTCTCCCTCCGCATTCAAGATGTAAACGCGGGTATTGGCGATCGGCTTTCCGATCGGAATACCGGTCAGCGCCGGGTTGGGCTGGTAAGTCCAGGCGGTCACATCGACGGTCGTCTCGGTTGGCCCATAGAGGTTGTGCAGGGCCACATGGGGTAGACGCTCGTGAAACCTGCGGGCCAGCGCCACGGGCAGTGCTTCTCCGCTCGAGACCACTCGCAGCAGGCTTGAACACCGGGACAAATCGCCGCCTTCCAGAAATACCTGCAGCATGGAAGGAACGAAATGCAAGGTCGTGATCCGGTGAAGGGCGATGGTATCGGCGAGATAGGCCGGGTCTTTATGTCCTTCCGGCCTGGCCATGACCAGCCTGGCGCCGACGAGCAGCGGCCAGAAAAACTCCCAGACCGATACGTCAAAGCTGAATGGCGTCTTCTGCAGCACCGCATCGGCGGCATCCAGCCGGTAAGCGTCCTGCATCCAGGCAAGCCGGTTCATCAGGCTGCGGTGCTCCACCATCACTCCCTTGGGCTTGCCGGTCGAGCCTGAGGTGTAAATCACGTAGACAAGATTGCCGGGGAGCAATGCGGCCGGATCGAGGTTCGCTTCCGGCTGGCCTTGCCACGCCGAAGCGGGGCCGGCAAGATCGATCACCGGCAAGGAGTGAGTGAGCCCGGCGAAGAGGCCGCCCAGGTGCTTTTGGGTCAACAGCACGACCGGCGAACTGTCCTCCAACATGTAGTGAAGACGATCGACGGGGTACGCGGGGTCGAGAGGGACGTAAGCGCCGCCCGCCTTGAGCACCGCCAGCAGGGCGACGACCATCTCAAGGCTTCGCTCGACGCAGACTGCGGCGCGCGCGTCCGGCTTTACGCCCAGGGTTTTCAGATGATGAGCGAGCCGGTTGGCCCGGCGATTCAACTCAGCATAAGTGAGAGAGTCGCTCTCAAAAACCAACGCAATCGCTTCCGGGGTTCTCGCGACCTGCTCTTCAAAGGCCTGATGGACGCTGGTGGTGCGGGGATATTCGGCGCCGGTCTCATTCCACGCGTAGAGAACCTGATGGCGTTCGGCATCGGTCAGGGGATCTGACTGGCCAACCTGCGGCTCCGCGGAAGTCCTGGTTGCAATTGCAGAAATCGGCGAAGCATGCTTGCCGGCACCGGCGAGCGGCGGCATCGACTCGCTCAGGGCATGCCGCTCGACGAGATGCGGACCGGCCCCAACGGACGTTCCCGTTCGGCGATCCGTTGACCGGGGAGCATTTGCATTCTGGTCCATGATTCCTCAGTTCTCAGAGCATTCACATCGATTAGAGTTTCGCTGCCGATACGCAAAGAAAGGAGAAGCATTCCTATAATTTTAGTCCAGGATGAGCACGCATATCTCGAACAACGAAATCACGCTCAAGCTTCTGAGATCAAACCGCGGCGTCACCGCCCCAATGCTTCTATTTTGACCAGAAACGGCTCCGTATGGCTTGCATCAGCCCATTTGGCTTTGGCTCGGCTATCGGGGAGACTGGCGCTGGGGTTCGTACCGGGAGTGCGCGACGTATCTCGCATAATTGCGGAACCAGCTGCGAAAGGCGTCTCGTAGGGTCAGCCACTACCCGGCCGATGATGTCGCGCCACAGTTCCAGCATGCCGCGAATCGTCTCTCGATCAAATAATTCCGCACTGTAGATGAAACGGCCAATGATGCCATCCTGGCGCTCGTCGAGTTCCAGGTGCAGGTCAAATTTTGCCGCACCGGTCTCGATATCCATTTGGGTGAATTTCCAGTTCGGCTGCAAGGGCGCGAGGGGGGGTTCGAAGGAAAACGAGACTTCAAAGAATGGATTCCTGCCGCCATCACGAACGGGAGCCAGTTCCTTCACCAGGGTCTCAAACGGGATGCCGTCGTTTGCGAGCGAACTTAGCAGTTCTTCCTTGCCTCTTTGAATCAAGTCGAGAAAGGTCGGGTTGCCGGAGACGTCCGTCCGCAGCACGATGGTATTCAGGAAGAAGCCCATCAGCTGGTCTGTCTCGGAACGGCTTCGCCCTGCCGAGGTGCCGCCGGAGAGAATCTCGTCTTCCCGGGTATAGGCCCAAATCAACGCATGGAAGGTTGCCAACAGAACCATGAAGAGGGTCGCACCCGAGCGCTGGCTGAGTTCTTTGAGGGCTGAGCTCACCTCCGCGTTGAGCGCCAGCGTTTCCATAGCGCCGCGAAAGCCGTGGGATGAAGAGCGCGGATGATCGGTCGGGAGGATGTCGCGCAAGCCGACGCCCGCCAGCTTGTCGCGCCAGTAGGCCATCTGCCCGGGCGTGATCTGGTCGACCCACTTGCGATGCCAGATTGCGTAGTCGCCGTACTGCAGCGACAAAGGCGGCAGGGGCGAGGGATCGCCGCGGGAAAAAGCTTCGTAGAGCGTCTGCAGCTCCGGCAGGAAGACCCGGTAGAGCGAGACGCCATCGAAGATGATATGGTGCAGGCCCAGGTAAAGGCGATGTTCGTTCTCTGAAAAACGAATGAGCAGAGGACGGTACATCGGGCCAACGGCCAGGTCGAAGGGTTGCAGCGCGTCGACTGTCGCAGCTTTGAGCGCTACCTCTTCCCGGGCGTCATCGGCGAGATTTGAAACATCCAGAAAAGGGATGTCAATGCGCCCGGGAGCAGGTTGGACCCGCTGCACCAGGCGGGAGCCCTGCCACTCAAAGATCGTCCTCCAGGCCTCGTGACGCCGGATGATTTCAGTGAACGCCCGCTCGAGCGCCGGGCGATCGAGCGGGCCGAAACGATGCACGGTCACCGGCTCGTTGTATAACGGGATCTCGGTCGAGTATTGCGAATGCAGCCACACCTGTTGCTGGCCGTACGAGATCGGCACTTCCGCCCCTTGAGAACGGCGGACAATACCCTGCACCCTGGCCGCAGAGCTCCCACCGCCGCGCAGCAGCTTTTCGAGGAGTTCCTTCTTGGATTCCGACAGGGCGCTTGGCACTGGAATTGTCCTTCTTGCTGGTAAACACAAAGGATGATGAAGAGTAGCGAATGGCCGACCTCCGATGATGGAGATCGAGGATGGATCGACTATGCCGGCTGGGCGACCAATTCGGGAGAATGAAACTTGACTGGCAAGGAATTCAACCCGCGCAGACCGAGGTTGTCTCTCCACGTAAGGTCATCCCCGGCAAGCTCAAGCTGCGGAAGCCTGCGTAACATCGCTTCGAGCATGATCTGGCCTTCCATGCGGGCGAGCGGCGCGCCAAAACAGAAATGCGCGGCCCAGCCAAAGGCCAGATGACGATTGTCGGTGCGGGTAATGTCGAGAGTGTCAGGATGGGGGAAGCGCTCCGCGTCGCGGTTGCCGGAGGCCATGACTGCAATCACGGCTTGCCCCTTCTTGATCTGCTGTCCCCCGATTACCACATCTTCCCTGGCGATGCGGCCGGTTTGCTGGCTTGGGCTCTCAAAGCGCAGTAACTCTTCTACCGCGGAGGGAATGAGGGTGTAGTCGGACATCAGGCGCTTCCTCTCTTCCGGATTGCGCAACAGTGTCAGCATGCCGTTGCCAATGAGGTTGGTAGTTGTCTCCTGCCCGCCGACCATGGTCACGATGGTGTTCGCAATGATCTCTTCCTCGGTCAGCTTGTCTCCCTGTATCTCAGCGGTCAACAACGATTGAATCAGCCCCTCCTGAGGATGGCTTTTCTGCTCGGCGATCCGTTCCCGGAAGTAGGTCGTCATCGCCTCCGTACTTTTCAAGACGCCCGGAATGCGATTTGGATTGTGCTGGTAATTGCCCAGCATCTCCGCAAAATCCTTCGACCAGTCTTTCAATCGCTCATGGTCTTCGACCGGCACACCGAGCAACTCGGCAGTCACGATGGCCGGCAAAGGCTCGGCGATATCGGCCATGACCTCCATCGTGCCTTTGGCGAGCACCTTGTCGATCAGGCCGTCGGCGATGGATCGAATATGCTGCTCCAGCACCTTCACCCGTTTGGGGCTGAAGACGGTAGCCGACAGCGTCCGCAAACGGGTATGCGCGGGCGGATCGAGGAACAACATCTGCTTCACCATGACTTGCGCGATGGGCCCGATCGCCGACATGCCCATTGCCTTCAGCTGCTCGGGAGAGGGCGTTCTGTCAGCCGAAAAGGTGAGCAGCACCTTGAGAACATCGGCATACCGGGTCACGACCCAGGTATGAAGGAACGGGTCAAAGTAAACGGGCGCTTCTTCGCGCAGCCGCGCGTAGAGCGGATATGGATTGGCCAGGACCTCTGGGTCCAGCAGCCGCGTCAGACTTAGCTCTGGGTCGAAGTTAGCCATTCGACCTAGCCTGCCTTGTTGGAAGCGCCGCCGGGAGCGAGATCGGAGTTCACCTGGAGCCGAAGCGCCTGGTGGACTTCATCTTCGCTCATTGCCTCGAGCCTGGCGGTTAATGACGCCTCGATCTTGCCGGCGAGCTTGGCCACCGTGGGACACTCGAAGACGTTTCGCAGGTTCAGTTCGACGTCGAAGATGTCACGCACCTTTGCAATGACCTGAGCCCCCATCAGGGAGTGGCCGCCGAGCAGGAAGAAGTTGTCATGGATGCTGACCTGGGGCAGACCAAGGATCGGACTGAGGACCCCTTCCACAATCTCCTCGAGTTCGTTCCGGGGCGCGACGTAAGTATCCCGCCGCAGCTGGTTCTTGTCCGAGGGGGCCGGCAATGCGGCCTTATCCAGCTTGCCGTTGGCGGTGACCGGAATTTTATCCAGCAGAATGAAGGTTGCCGGGACCATGTAGCCGGGCAGACTCTTCGTCAGCAGATCACGAAGATCGCGGTCCCAGATCTCCGCACCCGCCGAGGGGACCACATATGCGACCAGCCGCTTCTCTCCCTGGTCTTCCCTTGCCATCACTGCGCTCGAGACGATCGAGGGATGCCGGTTGATGACGCAGGCGATCTCGTCCGGCTCGATGCGGAAGCCACGGATCTTGATCTGATCATCGGCCCTGCCGACAAAGGCGAGCTGGCCATCGGGCAGCCGCCGGGCCAGGTCGCCGGTCCGATAAGCCCGCTCCGTCTTGCCGGCAATGGCGACCTGCACGAAGCTTGCCGCGGTCAGGTCTGGCCGGTTGCGGTAGCCGCGGCCGACACTCGGGCCGCCGATATACAGCTCGCCCGGCTGGCCTTCGCCGACTTCGCGTCCTGCGTCGTCCAGAAGATAGATGGAGGTATTAAGGATTGGGCGGCCTATGGCCGGGGAAGAATGGTCCCCCTGATGGCCGCTCACCACCCCCGAGGTCGCCACCACGGTGCATTCTGTCGGGCCGTAGTTGTTCACGACCTGGAAAGGCAGATTGGATGGCGGAAAAGTGTGCAGCGCATCCCCGCCGGTCAGCAATATGCGCAGACTAGTCGATGACGGCCATGAGAGACGAAGCACTTCTTCGGCCAGCACGGTCGGCAGGAAGCTGATCGTGATCTTCTCGGCAACGAGCCAGTCTCTTACCTGGAGAGCCGAGAGGCGCGTCTGCGGCGAGCAGAGGTGGACGGCAGCGCCAACGGCCAGGTAAGGCCAAAGTTCCCAGACGGCGGCGTCGAAGGCAGGCCCTGCCACCTGAGTGGCGCGATCGTGACGGCTGACCAGGAAGGCCTCGGTATGCCACTCCACCAGGTTTGCGAGGTTGGCGTGGGTGATCTCAACGCCTTTGGGCTGCCCGGTCGAACCCGAGGTGTAGATGATGTAGGCAAGATCGCCGGGCGATAGAGGCGCGGCTGGGCGACTTTCACCGGC
Source organism: Acidisarcina sp. (assembly GCA_965199205.1). Classification (GTDB taxonomy): domain Bacteria; phylum Acidobacteriota; class Terriglobia; order Terriglobales; family Acidobacteriaceae; genus Acidisarcina. The sequence goes on along the minus strand of OZ240688.1, from coordinate 4,006,948 downwards.
GGCGATCGACCGAAGATCATCGATCAGGATGGTCGTCCATTTGCCCGAGGCCGGAGCTGAGGTCAGCCCGCGCCGCGTGATCAGGATCGGGGCGCCAGAATCGGTAAGGATGTATGTGGCCCGATCGGCCGGATAGGCAGGGTCGATCGGCAGGTAAGCTCCGCCTGCCTTCCAAACGCCCAGAGCTGCGACTACCAGATCCAAGGAACTTTCGAGATAGATGCCGACCGGCTCATTTCGGGCGAGGCCGGAGGCGAGCAGACTGGCGGCAACGACATTCGACCGGGAGTTCAGCTCGGCATAGGTAAGAGATCCCTCTGCGCTTAGCACGGCCGGCGCTCCAGGATGCTCGGCCACCCGCGAGGCAATCCTATGCGGAACGGCGAGGGCGGAAAAGCCTTCAGAGATTGTCAAAAGAGCGGCAAATTCAGGCAGAGAAAAGGCAGGTTCCATGTTGGTGCTCATGCAGTAAGCCTCACATTAAGAAGAATCAGGTTAATGTGCCGCGTGTTTCCCGGCATTGTGACAGCAAACCTGGGAATTGTCTAGCATTAAAGCAACGGACGAGCTGAATTTCTCTCGCTATGTCCCCCATTTGGCATAACTGTACTACAGAGAGTCAGCAATGCAGCAAAAAGGTCTGGGTCTTTCTCCATAAGTTTGAAAGTGGAGGATTTTTCGCGTAGGGTAGCGCACTTATGTCAATTTCAGACCCTTCCGGCGGCAAGCGAGGCCTGGCACCCGCCTGGATCGAGGACCCGGTTGCCAGGCAGTCGAGGCGCTCCGCAAGACAAGCGCGTGAAACAACTCGGGGCGAGAGAAGGGCGAGACAAGGGCGAGAGGAGGGCGAGACAAGGGCGAGAGAAAGGCGAGGAGCTTGACTGTGCTTTGGGGGCGCCGGAAGACAGCTTCCCCCCTCTCGATGAAGACTTCACGGTATGAGTCGCGACGGTCGCAGCTTTCATCAGCTCACTCCCACCTTCGACCCTGCAATCAGCCAAGAAGACGCATCCAGACGCTGCCTGATTTGTAACTACCACGATTGCAAATATGGGTTCTTTGCGGCTTCGCTCTCGAGAACAAAACAAGTTGGAGCTTCTCCGCATAAATAAAATCGATGCTGCACATCAGCAATATCTTTCGCGCGAATAAGTATGGGTTTTTCAGCTGTCGGAAATCCAGAAAAGAGCGTTTTATTTCTTGCAATTTCGATCTGCTCGCCATTAGTTTGGGATATGCCTCTCAGCAATCAAAGTTGTCGTCCTTGTAAAAGGGCCTCGTAAGACTTAGGCGCGAAACCACGGCTTTTCTACTACCGTCGGTACCGCACCCGCGCCTTCCAATTTCTCCTACAGTATTTTGATGGATCTGAAATCACAGATCTGCAGATGCTTGGGACGGTCCACGTCTTTCAACACTCCGGAGGTCCTAGTTATGCGTGTTTTCAGCAGGCGCTTTACCCCACTCTGCACACTTCTCGCTCTTGTCTTATCTCTAGCAGCAGCGCACGCTCAAACATTCCGCGGCGGCATCAGCGGCGTGGTCACCGACCAGTCTGGCGCAGCTATTCCGAATGCCTCGGTGGTGGCGACGGAAAACGGCACCGACACGAAGCACGAGACCGTCTCGTCGAGCGCGGGCGAATTTGCGTACCAGGAAATTCCTATCGGCAGCTACACGATCACTGCCAGCGCTTCGGGCTTTCAGACGGTGAAGGTCGATAAGGTCCCAGTAGCGGCGGGAGCAATTTATTCCCTGCCGATCAAATTGAACCTTGCCCAGGCAGCGGAGACGGTGGAGGTCAACGCGGCGGCGCTGGCGCTGGACACCACTTCGACGACGCAGATCGCGGGCGTGGGTGGAGAAACGCTGCAGGACACGCCGTTGAACGGCCGCGACTTCACGCAGCTCACCATTCTGACGCCAGGCTTTGCCAACTCCGGAGCGGGCGGCTATGGTTCGCTGAACGGTACCCGAGCCAACCAGATCAACTGGCAGATTGACGGCATCGACAACAACGACGTGTGGCATAACATTCCGGCCGTGAACCAGGGTGGCGTCTCCGGTATCGCCGGTGTCATTCTTCCTATCGACGCTATCGATCAGTTCTCGGTACAGACGCAGGCTTCTCCTGAATCCGGCCGTAACCCGGGAGGCAGCGTCAACCTGTCCCTCAAGGCCGGCACGAACGCGCTGCACGGGACTGCCTACTACTTCAACCGCAACGAAGCGCTGGGAGCAATCAATCCCTTCAGTGCGGCAGCCGACGAGCCGAAGCAGGAAGTCCGCAATTACAACTGGGGATTTTCACTCGGCGGCCCGATCAAGAAGGACAAACTTTTCGCCTTCATCACCTTTGAGAAGCAGCGTTTTGTGATCGGCGTGCCTGCAACCACGACGGAGCCTTCTGCGGCCTGGCAGGCGGCAGCCACGACGACGCTTGCCGCCAACAACGTAGCAGTGAACCCGGTTTCGGTGAACCTGCTGAATACCTTGTATCCCGCGAAGGTGACTGGCGCGCTGCCGGGGGATGCGGGCGGTACGCCGACGATCAACAACTACCTGAATACGGATCCTGAATATGGCTACAGCTATAACGGCCTGGCAAAAATCGATTGGACGATCAACGACAAGAACACTCTCTCTGCGCATTGGTTTGCCGGTCAGGGCAACCAGGTTGCTCCGGTAGGATCTGAGCTGCTGGATTACTACGAAGTCGCGCCGATCCACGTACAGAACTACGCGATCGTGTTCAACCACGTTTTTTCTCCCACCATCACCAACCAGGTGCTGGCCGGCGTGAACTACTTCAACCAGGTCTTCAATGACTTCAACAACGGCTTCGATATGGCCTCTCTCGGGCTGATCACCGGATCGAGCCTGCCGGGCGCCACGAACCTCAACATCGGCTCTTTCGACCCGACGGGCGAGACTCCCCCGGAGGGCCGTAACGACATCACCGGGCACCTTACGGACGATCTATCCTGGGTGATCGGCAAACACCAGATCAAGTTGGGCGGAGAGTTTCGCCAGGCCCAACTGGATGAGTTCTATCATCGTCACGCGCTGGGCAGCTTCACCTTTGACGGCTCCCAGGGTCCCGATGCGACGAACACGACGGACACTTGGAATACGACTCCGACGTATGGAGCGACCAACAGCCCCTATGTCAATGCACTTGCCGACTTTCTCTCCGGCCGGGTCCAGACATCGTCGGTCGCACTGGGCGATCCCGACCGCCAGGTTTTTGTCAACACTTTCGACTTTTTCGGCCAGGATGCCTTCCAGATCACACCGAAGCTCAACATCAACTACGGACTGCGCTGGGATTATGAAGGCCCGCTCCACAACCAGTACAACAATCTTTCGGTCTTCCGCCCCGCTCTCGTCAATGCCGCCACGCCAGGCATCGCGTATCAGGGTGTTAACATCAGCAACCTCTACCAGCCCAGCTACACCAACTTCAGTCCGCGCGTCGGCCTGGCTTACCAGGTCAGCCCCAAGACGGTCTTTCGCGCCGGCACCGGTCTCTACTTCGACACGCCCAACCTGAATCCGTTCCTTGATAACCGTCCGAACAACAATGCTCCGAACGGAGTGGAGGGAAACCCGGGCGGTCTCGACCCAGTGACCACTTACACCCGGTCCGCTTATACCATCGTGCCGAACCAGGACGTCTTCACCGGAAACGACATTCCTTCCCTGACCGGTATCTTTTCGATCGCGAATAACTTTGTTCCTTCCCGCAACCTGAACTTCAATGCGCAGCTGGAACAGAGCATCAACAATAACGTGGTCTTCCAGATCGGCTATGTCGGCAGCGAGGGCCGGCATCTCCTCTCCATTCTGGATATCAACCAGGCGCTGCCGGCCAATTACCAGGATGGCAACTTCATCGTCAACGGAGCGGTTGTTCCGGTGACCGCTGCCCAGCAGCAGCAGGAGAGCCGCCCGTACTACAGCCTCTATCCCAGCTACAGCGTCATCAATGAAATCCGCAGCATCGGCACCTCCAACTACAATTCGCTCCAGGCTACGGTCCGTGTCTCCAACTACCACGGGCTTACCGCCCAGGGCGCCTATACCTGGTCGCACAGCAACGATGAAGTTACGGCCTACCGCGGCGCGCTGCCGCAGGACAGCACGAATTTCAAAGGGGACTACGGCGCGAGCGACTTCGATCAGCGCAACATCTTCACCGGACTTGTGACCTACCAGATTCCCGGCGGTCAGAAGTGGAAGCCACTTACCAATGGCTGGCAGGTCAATACCCTGGCAACCTTCCACGGCGGCAATCCTTTTTCGGTGTTGAGCACTACCGACAACTCCGGCACCAGCGACAACGTTCAACGGGCCGATCTCACGGGCGTCGATCCTTATGCCGGCTTCCGCAAAGACAAACCAGGGGCAGAGTGGATCAACCCTGCCGCTTTCACCCAGCCTGCCGCAGGAACTTTTGGCGACTCCAGAAGAAACCAATTCTATGGACCGGGATTCAGCGACGTCGATCTCTCCGTGTTCAAGAACACGCATATCACGGAAAGAATCAACACGCAGTTCCAGGTATCGATGTTCAACGTCTTTAATCGGTATAACTATGGAAGTCCTGCCGGATTGAACCCTAACACTGCAACGCCTACCTCGTTGACATTGACGACGACGATCGGCAACTACAACGGCGCCCCTGGTATCGGCGCCGGCGAACCTTTCAACACTCAGCTCGGCTTAAAGATCATTTTCTAAGCACTTCAGAAAACAACCAAGAGGGTACGGCACTTACTTAGTTGAAGTAAGTGCCGTACTCTTTTGGAGACGCTTTTCGTTGAAGACTTACCGTACGTTTCAAGCTCGTGTTTCAAGGAGAAGAGTTGTTATGCCAATATCACGACGCGATTTCCTCATGCGCGCAGGACAGATAGGCGGCTATAGCGCCGCGTTCACGCTGATGGAGTCGTTGGGGCTGCTCCCCTTACTGGCCTCGACCAACGAGGTCGCCACACTCAAGAAAGTCCCCGGCAACGGCACCAGTGTCGTCATTCTCGGCGCCGGTATCGCGGGGCTAGTCTCCGCCTACGAACTGGGCAAGCTCGGCTACCGATGTACCCTCCTCGAGGCCCGGGAAACCAGGGTCGGCGGGCGCAACTGGACGGTACGCAAAGGCACCAAGGTTGAGTTCACCAACGGATTTACGCAGACCTGCAACTTCGAAGACGGCAACTACCAAAATGTCGGCCCGGCGCGGCTCCCATCGATCCACACCACCATGCTTGGCTATTGCAAGGAGTTCAGCGTTCCGCTCGAAGTGGAAGTCAACACCTCCCGCAGCACCCTTTTGCAGGCTGACAAGTTGAATGGCGGCAAGCCCGTGCAGCAGCGCCAGATGATCAACGACACGCGGGGCCATGTCTCGGAGCTGCTGGCAAAGTCGATCCACCAGGGCGCGCTCGACCAGGACTTCACGTCGCAGGACAAAGAGCGCATGCTCACCTTTCTTATGGAATACGGCGACCTCAAGCCCGATTACCTTTTCAAAGGCTCCGAGCGTTCCGGGTTCAAGATTCCTCCCGGCGCCGAAGCGCAGGGTCCGGTGCCGCTCGATCCGCTGCCCATGCACCAGCTGCTGGACGCCGATCTCTGGCAGGGCTTGCTCGCGGAGGACATCATCGACTGGCAGGCGACCATGTTCCAGCCGATCGGCGGCATGGACCAGATCCCCATGGCGTTCGGAGAGCGCCTCGGCAGCGTTATTCGCTACGGGGCCGACGTCCACGAAATCCGTAACACTCCCACGGGCGTCAGCGTCACCTATATCGACCGGAAGAGCAAGCAGAGCGAGACGGTCGACGCCGATTACTGTATTTGCGCGATGCCGCTGACGGTGCTCAAGACGGTCAAGACCAACTTCTCGCCGGATGTCGAGGAGGTCATCAAGGCCAGCACCTATGACTCCGGCTACAAGATCGCCTGGGAGTCGCGCCGCTTTTGGGAGCAGGACTACGACATCTACGGCGGCCTTTCCTATGTCCAGGGGACCATCCCGGTCGTCTGGTACCCGAGCGCGAAGATGTTCTCACACACCGGCATCGTGGTGAGCGGGTATGCCGTGGAAGACAACACCCCCTTCGGCAGGCTGCCCACTGTCGATGCCAAACTGAACGCTTCGCGGCAGGCGATCGAGGTCCTTCACCCCGGCCACTCCAAGGAACTCGCCAACCCGATATACGTGAACTGGGGCATGATTCCCTACAACCTCGGCTCGTGGATCAGCGGCTTCGGCCGGCGCAAGCACTCCCCTGGTGTGCCCTCGATCGAGCGGCTGCTCGTTCCCGATGGGCGCGTCTTTTTTGCCGGCGACCACACCAGCCATCTCGTCGGCTGGCAAGAGGGCGCGGCCCTCTCTGCCTTCCGCACCATGAACCAAATCGGTATCGAAGTCGAAAAGAGGAGTCCTCATGCAGCTTAATTTCCCCACACCCCGCCTGTTCAAAAGCCTGGTTCTCGGGGCGGCCTTCTCCGCCGTCGCGGCAATGGCCCAGACCGTCCGCATCCCGCTCCCGAATAACTCGACCTTCCCGATCTCGCAGGGGGTCTGGGTCGGCAAGACTCTTTACCTCAGCGGAATGATGGCGCCGACCCTGAGCAGCCCCACCCCCGGCGACACCCAGGCGCAGACCGTCGGAGCGATCCAGACCATCGAGGCCGCGCTCAAGGCGCAGAAGCTCACGCTCGGCGATGTCGTGCTGATGCACGTCTATCTCGCCGGCGATCCGGCCAATGGCGGCAAGATGGACTTCAAGGGATTCATGGCCGGTTACACGCAATTTTTCGGGACCAAGGACCAGCCCAACAAGCCGGCCCGGAGCGCCATGCAGGTGGCCGCTCTCGCGGCGCCGACGGGCCTGGTCGAGATCGAAGTCGTCGCCGTCAAGCCTGACTGATCGCCGACCGATCACGGAGAGCAGAGACCGGTTTCGCTCCGGTCTCTGCCTCGAAGGTGCGGCATGGTCTCGTGCCGTCAGGCCGGCCGCTTATAGGATAGCGAGAGCATGATCTCGGTCCTCATTCTCACGCGCAACGAGCAGCTCGACTTACCCGGATGTCTCGCCTCCGTCAGCTGGGCCGACGATGTGCATGTTTTCGACTCCTACTCGACAGACACAACTCCGCAGATCGCGCGAGCCGCGGGAGCCCACCTGCATCAGCGCGTCTTCGACGACTATGCGAGCCACCGCAACGCTTCGCTGCGGCTACCGTTCGCCTATCCCTGGGTGCTGATCCTCGACGCCGATGAGCGGCCGACGCGTGCGCTTTCCGCGGAGATGCAAGGCGTAGTCCTGCAGGCTTCTCCCGATGTCAGCGCATTCCGAGTGCGACGAAGGGACTTTCTGGGAAAGACCTGGCTGCAGCACGCCCAGATCTCACCCGTTTACCTTCGCCTCGTTCGCCCGGAGCGCGCCCACTACATGCGCTCGGTCAACGAAGTGCTGGAGGTCGACGGGATGCTTGCCGACCTCCAGGAGCCGCTCGATCATTATCCCTTTTCGAAAGGCCTGGCGCACTGGATCGATCGCCACAACACCTACTCCACCATGGAGGCCGGCATCATTGCCCATCAACAGGGCCTGCAGCGGCCTTCCTGGAGCAAGGCGCTGCGCGATCCGGACTTCCACACGCGCCGCCTCCATCAGAAGGCAATCTTTTATCGCCTGCCCGCGCGCCCACTGCTGAAATGGCTCTACATGGTTCTCTGGAAGCGAGGTTTTCTGGACGGACGAGCCGGCCTGACCTACGCCACGCTTCAGTCGATCTATGAGTACTTCATCGTGCTCAAGACTCGCGAGATCGAGCGAAGGCTCAAGGCTGGAAGACCCGAGTAGCTGCCTCTTTTGCTGGCTCTGTCGAAGAGCCGGCCCGATCAGCGCTCGACGGCCATGGCAACCGAGTTTCCCCCGCCGAGACACAAGGCTGCGACTCCGCGATGCACGTCGCGCCGGATCATCTCGTAGATCAGGGTGACCAGGACGCGCGCGCCGCTCGCCCCAATAGGATGGCCGATCGCGACCGAGCCGCCATTCACATTGACGCGATCGAGGGTCATCCCCAGCTCCCTGGTCACGCCCAGCGCCTGCACGGCGAAGGCCTCATTCAGTTCGAAGAGGTCGACATCGGCCAGCGACCAGCCGGCTTTCGCCAGAACTCTTTGGACACCGGTCACTGGCGCCAGCATGATCCATTTCGGATCGACCCCACTGGTTGCCTGCGCCACGATGCGCGCCATCGGCTTGAGGCCTAGGGACGCCGCCCTGCTGGCCGCCATCACTACCACTGCTGCGGCCGCATCGTTCAACCCGGGAGCATTGCCTGCCGTCACGGTGCCATCTTTCTTGAAGACCGGGCGCAGGCCGCCCAGCGACCCGAGCGTGACATCCGGACGAACGGATTCGTCCTCGCGCAGCATCGCCGGCGCATCGCCCTTCTTGGACGGAATCTCCACCGGCACGACCTCGGCCGTAAAGCGGCCTTCTTTCCACGCGGCGGCGGCCTTACGATGAGAGCCCATGGCGAACTCGTCCTGCTGCTCGCGCGAGATGGAGTGCTTGTCTGCGACGCACTCCGCGCTCATGCCCATGTGCTGATTGTTGTAGTGGTCCCAGAGGCCGTCGTTCATCACCGAATCGACGACGGTGCCATTGCCCAGCCGGTATCCCTGCCGCGCCTGCGGCAGAAGGTAGGGCGCGTTGGTCATCGATTCCATTCCGCCGGCAACGACGATCTCCGCATTGCCAGTCTGCACCGCCTGCACGGCCAGCCCCACCGCCTTCAGCCCCGAACCACAGACTTTGTTGATGGTGAGCGCGGCGACCTCATACGGCAGCCCGCCAAAGATGGCGGACTGGCGGGCCGGGTTCTGCCCAAGGCCGGCCGACAGCACATTGCCCATAATGCACTCGTCGACCTGGGCAGGCTCAAGCCCTGCACGGCTGACCACCTCGCGCACCACGATCGCCCCGAGCTGCGGCGCGGTCAGCGAACTCAACGCCCCTTGGAACTTCCCCACCGGCGTCCGCACTCCGGCAACGATCACCACCTCATCCATCACGAAAACATCCTTTCGACTGGCTCTCGCACTGCCAGCGGAGTCCCGGTCAGGCGGCGAACCTCATCCACACTTGTGCTGGCAGCGATCTCTTCCAGAACCAGGCCGGTTGCCGTCACCCGGATGACTGCCAGCTCGGTAACGATCAGTTCGACGACGCCCAATCCGGTCAGCGGGAGTGTGCAGGCATCGAGAATCTTCGGCTCACCTCGCCGCGTTGTATGCTCCATCGCCACGATCACCCGGCGCGCTCCCGCGACCAGATCCATCGCACCGCCCATCCCTTTGACCATCTTGCCTGGGACCATCCAGTTGGCCAGGCTGCCGTGGCGATCGACCTCGAGCGCGCCCAGAATGCTCAGATCGATGTGGCCGCCGCGGATCATGGCAAACGAATCGGCGTTAGAAAAGTAAGAACACCCCGGCAGCTCCGAAATGGTTTCTTTACCGGCGTTGATCAGGTCGGCGTCTTCTTCGCCTGGCAGCGGGTAAGGGCCGACGCCCAGCATTCCATTCTCGGACTGCAGAATGACGTCAATTCCCGGCGCGACATAGTTCGCGACCAGCGTCGGGATGCCGATCCCCAGGTTGACGTAGTAGCCATCGTGCAACTCTCGCGCTGCCCGCCGCGCAATGATCTCTCGCGCGTCCGCCATACCCGATCCCGGAGTGGAACTCATCGCAAGGTGCCGCTCACGCGCTCGACTACCCGCACCGTGCGGCGCTCGATGCGCTTCTCGCAGCGTGGGCCCGGCACAAGGCGCTGGACATAAATGCCCGGGGTGACGATTGCGTCGGGGTCGAGCGCTCCCGGCGCGACCAGCTCTTCTACTTCGGCGATCGTGCAGCGTGCCGCCGTGGCCATCAGTGGATTGAAATTCCGCGCGGTCTTGCGATAGACCAGGTTTCCCAGCCGGTCGCCTCGCCACGCCTTGATGAGGGCGAAATCGGCCGTCAGGGCGCGCTCCATCAAGTACTGCCGGCCGTCGAATTCGCGCACTTCTTTGCCCTCCGAGACCACCGTGCCGACGCCGGCGGGGGTGAAAAACGCGGGAATACCCGCGCCACCGGCCCGTATGCGTTCCGCCAGGGTGCCCTGCGGGACCAGTGTGAGATCCAGCCGACCGGCGATCACCATCTCTTCGAGAAGCTTGTTCTCCCCGACATAGCTGCCGATGTGGGAGGCGATCATGCCGGCCTCCAGCATCAATCCCATGCCGAAGCCGTCGACACCCATATTGTTGCTGATGGTATGCAGGCCCTCGATCTTGCTGCGAACCAAGGCAGCAATCAGGTTCTCCGGAATGCCGCACAGGCCGAAGCCGCCCAGCATGATGGTTGCGCCGTCGGGAATCTCCGCGACCGCCTCATCGAAGCTGGCGAATACCTTGTTCATCGTTCATCCGGAGGCTGTTCCTGCCTTGCGCCAACCACCTGCGCCATGCCTGCATTACGCTGCGAGCAGGCGGTTGGAAAGCCTGCCGCCTGCAAGGAGACGATGATAGCAGCCGCACAAACGGCGGCACAACCGGAGAGGAAGAGCCGCCAAGGGGAGCTGGTTCAATTCAGAGGCTCCGTGGCTTTCAGGATCCGGTCTGCTTCGACATGCTGGAAGCTTTGCACCTTGCCCGACGGCCAGCGAATCTCGACTGACTCAGCCACACTGTCCGCGCCCAGCCCGAAATGCACCGGCCCATCGCTTGAGGAGGCATAGCAGACGCTGGTCGTCATGTGGTTATATTGCGCGCCGCTGCTGGTGACGACCTTGACACGCGCGCCAATGCCATCGCGATTGCTGCTGGTGCCGCGCAGCGCGACGTCGAGCCAGTGGCCGGGATTGGGACTGCGATTCATCCAGATCTCCGCGTCCGCGCCAAGCGCCGTGGTCACGACATCGATGCGGCCGTCGCCATCCAGGTCGCCGAAGGCGCAGCCGCGATGCCGCCCTCCCGGAGCAGCGGTCAGTCCGGCCTCGGCGGTGAGGGCAATCCATTTGCCGGCCTTGTTGTCGGCCTTGTTGTCGACCTTGTTGTCGGCCTTGGCGCCCGGATTGCGAAAAACGGTGTTGTACTGGTCGATATCGGCGCCCGGCACCGGCATCGCCTCCACGTGGCCGCGGGTGACGAAGAGGTCCTTCCACCCATCGTTGTCGAAGTCGTAGAAAGCCGCGCCATAACCGGCCATTTTCATGCTTGCCTCGCGCAGTCCGCTGGGCGTGGTCACCTCGCGGAACTCGCCCTTGCCGGTATTCTCAAGCAGCGGAAAGGTCTGGTTATTCAAGGCTACATAGGCGATATCCGGATAGCCGTCGTTATTGAAGTCGCGGAAATCGAGACCCATGCCGGAGATAAAATTGCCATCTTCCGGGAGCGCCACGCCGGTGTCGAAGGCGACCTCTTCGAACTTGTTGCCCAGGTTGTGAAAGAGCGAGTTATAGGAGGCGTCGTTGGTAACGAAGAGATCGGGACGGCCGTCGAGGTCGTAATCCGCCACGCCGACGCCCATGCCCTTGCCGGGATGCTCGCGAATGCCCCATGCCGCCGAGACGTCCTCAAAGACGCCGTTGCCCTTGTTCAGAAAGAGCTGGTTGGGCTGGGGCTTGTAGAAACGCGGGTGACAGTAATCCGCCACGCCGCGATAGGAACAGAGCGGCTGCTCGGTGTACTTCCACTGCATGTAGTTGACGACGAAGAGATCCAGCAGCCCGTCATTGTTGACGTCGACCCAGGCGGCCGTGACGGACCAGAGCGGCCCGAACTGGGGGTCATCCGCTCGATCGAGCCCCGCCCTGGCCGTCACATCGGTGAAGGTGCCATTGCCGTTGTTGTGATAGAGGGTGTTTTTGTAAACGCCGGCCACGAACAGGTCGGGGTTGCCGTCGTTATCGTAGTCGCCGATAGCGACGCCGATGTCGTAGCCGGTGCCGGCGACGCCGGCAGCGTCGGTGACATCGGTGTAGACGCCTTTGCCATCGTTGCGGAAGAGACGGTTGCGATACTTTGGGGAATCCTTTTTCAGGGTTGCGATATTGGCGCCGTTGGTGAAGAAAATATCCGGGCGCCCATCACCGTTATAGTCAAAGACGGCCACACCGCCGCCCATGGCCTCGGGCGCGTTCCGGCCGGGTGTCTCATCGTTTTCCAGGTGAAACGGGACCTTTTCGAGCTCGAAGTGGATGGGAGAAATTGCCGGCGGCGCGGCCTGCAGCACGCCGGCGAGCAAGGGTGCGCTCAGGAAGGCGCCGGTGATCCGGATGGTCTGTCGAAGCGAGAGCATAGGCGTAAAAAAAGGGGGCGGCGCAAGCCGCCCCTCTTCGGGATTCTACTGAAATACCTCGCTTAGAAGTAGTACTTCGCCGCCAGGGTAACAAAACGGGAGCCGGTTTTAAAGGCCGGCACACCGGTAGTTGTGGTGTTCGTGTTGGTCGGCGAGACGGACACGACGGACAGCGGAGTGCCGGTTGCACTTACACAACCCGTGCAAGTGGCATTGCTGGTCTGTTGGAAGTTAAGCGACTCATCACTGTTGTTGGCCAACCCGAACTGCCGCAGCGGGTGGTTCAGCCAGTTTTGTGCCGAGGCCCTGATTTCGAACCTCTGCACCTCGGTGATGTGGAAGCTTTTGTAAATGCCCAGATCGCTGTCCCAGTAGTTGGGATAACGCATGTAAGGCAGGACGTTCGGTCCCTGGGTCCCGTACGCCGGGGTGGTGAAGCAGGCGGGATTGAACCGCTGCCCAGTGAGGTGGAATCCTTTGCGAGGATCGCAGGTCAAGGCTGGAATCAGTAGGTTGTAGGCATTCGAACCAAACCAGGTTGACGGGGTGACCGCGTTGGCGTGGAGACCGTTCGGCATCTGTACGCTGTTATCCGGAAGGTTAGGATGGGCCACGGTCGGAACGGTCAGGCCGCTGGCAAAGGTTGTGTTGAAGTTGCCGCCGATGTTCGGTTGGATGGGAGCGCCGCTCTGGAAGGCGGTGTAGCCGGAGATCTTCCAGCCGTTGGTCGCCCCGCCAGCGACCTTCATCAGCCCACTATCTGCATGAATGAACTTTGGCAATGCCCAGTTATAAGTGAAGTTCAAGATGTGGGTATGGTCGTAAGCGAGGGGTCCATAGTTATTCCGGATGATGAATGGGTCGACGCCGGTTCCGTTGCCGTTACCGTTGTTCGAGCCGCCATCGCGGATGCCAAGCACCTTGCTGAAAGCGTAGTTTGCAATGAAGGTCACGGGACCAGACTGCTTCTGGAACGACGCCTGGAAGCCGTTGTAATTCGAGTACGGCGTGTGGGTCAGCAAGAAGACGTTCTGATAGTTGGCCAGCGGCCGGAAGTCGTTGACGTTATAAGCTGCGCCGTAAGCAGTGGGGTTGTTCTGGCAATAGAGAGACCAGTCTGTCGCACCTCCGCCCGGGCAGGATGGAGAACTGGGCGATACATACTGGCCTGTCTTCGGATCACGGGTGAAGAGCCCTCCGCGGGGAACGTTGTTCAGGTTATAGATATTGCTGTTCGTTCCATCCTCGTACTCGTTGGCGCTGCGGTTCCCGATGTAGGAGAACTCCACTACCGATCTCCACGGCAGAGCCTGGGAGATCGTCGCATTCCAGTTGTTGGTAAAAGGAATGCGGCTGTCGCCCCGCTGCATTGCATCTATGTTCGAGCCATTCTGTGCGACCACAGACGGAGGAGTGAAAGTTCCTGTGCTTGCATACCCTTCAAAAGCGGTCGGGGTTGTGTATTCGAAGGAATTGAGAGGTCCGCTTGCAGCGCTTGAGACCTCTGTACTGGCCTGGTAGTAGTACACACCGAAACCGCCGCGGAAGACTGTCTTGCCATTGCCGAAGATGTCATAAGCGAGCCCAAGCCGAGGAGCGACGTGGAAGAGCGTAGACGGAAAGCCCGAGACCGGCACCGTTGGATCGTTTGCATGCCAGGCGAGGCCGGTGTTATTCGGCGCATTGGCCCCGTCGACGTAGGTCGCCGGATTCCAAACCTGGAAGTCCGTGCCGTACCACTGGCCGATATGGTCGAACCTGATTCCGACATTGATGGTAAGCGACTTGGCCGCTTTCCAGGAATCCTGACCGTAGATCGACCATTGGTGCCACTTGATACCTACGATCGGAGCGGAGTTCTGCTGCTGATAGGAAGCGACGCGGCCTAACTCAAGATCGGCGACGTAATTATTGGTGGAGAACTGGTTGCCGCCCAGGTTGTAGATGCCCATATCCGGGTAGGTATTGTTCTGGGTGTTCTGGCTGCTGTCCCAGTAGAAACCGACCTTGAGGCTGTGCTCGCCGACGACTTTGGTGAAGTTGTCGTAGAAGGCCGGGACCTGCTTGATGCCGCCAAAGGAGCCGCTCGAGAAGCTGTAGCTCGACCCGAGGTTGGCCAGCGTTCCGCCCCAGGGCCCTTCAAAGGCCGGGAGCTGACTGGTGGTGTGACCGAAGAGCCCCTGCACGTTGAAGTTGTTAGCTGCACGCGAGACTTTGGTCGGATCAGAGAGCGTATACGGGTTGACGAAATGCGACCAGGTGAAGACAAACTCGTTCGTCGTGGTGGGGCTGAAGACGTGAGTGTAGTTGGTCAGAATGACGTAGGTGCTGGTCTTTGAGGCGGCCGAAGAAGGATAAGGCAGCGTCCACGGAGCCGACCACCAGATCGAAATCGGAGCGATGTCCGATTCCTTCTGGTAGGTGTAGGAGCCGGTGATCTTGTCGTTATCGCTGAGCGAATAATCCACCTTGCCGGTCGCTTCCCAGCGGTTCTGCGGCTCCTGGTTGGTATAGGAGTAGTTGTTGTAGCCGTTCGCTGACGAAGGCGCCTGGTTGGGAGCGGGGTAGAGCTTCAAGACACCCAGAATATTGGGGTCGTAAGCTCCGGTCGGGACCGCGGTCGCGGAACCACCGGTGGGTACGTTGCTGGTGATCTGGCTGTAGAAGTTTGGCCAGGTGCTGATGGCGGCCGCGGGAATGCCGGTATTGCTGAAATCGCCCGCTAATTGCGCGGCGTTGGGCACGTTGTAATTGGTGATCGCGCCGGCCGGGGTCTGCTTCATGTACTCATAGCCGCCCCAGAAGAAGAGCTTGTTGCGGCTCTTGTTGTAACCGAACTTTGGAAAGATAATCGGGCCGCCGACATTGCCGCCCATGTAGTAATAGCTCTGGGCCGCGTTGGTGCCGCCCTGGCTCTTGGTGAACGCATCCACCGAGTTCAGGGAGCCATTATGGGTGTAGAGATAGCCCTCGCCGTGGAACTGCTGGCCGCCGCTCTTGCTGAAGGCCTGGAAGATCACCGGACCCTTGGCATACTCCGCGCCATAGTTCGAGATCAGAACCTTGATGTTTGAGACCATGTCCTGGTTAATGTTGGCGATCTGGGTGCCGTCATTGCCTGGGTCGACCAGGTTGGCGCCGTCAAGCATGTAGGCCATGGTGCCGTAAGGCTGAGTTCCATTCGAAGAATATGCGCCCACGGGACCGTTGTTCGAGCCGACGATCCTGTCGTTGAAGCTACCCGAGCCGGAGCTGCTGCCGGTGTTCAGGGCCATGCCGGGCATGATCTTGAGCAATTCTCCGGCGTCGCGCCCTTGCAGCGGAAAGTCGTTGATCATCTCCTGGTTGAGGGAGGTGCTGATCTCTGCGGTATCGGTCGGCACTACCGCATCGCCGCCGGCGACGACATTAACCTGCGTGGAGTTGCCGCCGATCTGCAGCTTGATATTGGGGACGTCGCGGTTATCGCCCTGGCCCATGGTGATGCTGTTTTCCTGCCAGCTTGAAAAGCCGGTCGCGGAAACGCTGATGGTATAGCTGGCCGGCTGCACGGCCGTGATCACGAAGTGACCATCGTTTTCCGTCGTTGCCACGCGCTGGTCGCCGCTCGCCTCGTTTTTCAGAACGACATTCGCCTTGGGGACGACAGCACCGCTCTGGTCGTAGACCGTGCCGCTGATGGTGCCGGTAAGCTGCTGGGCTGTGGCGGTCACGGCGGAAAGAACTAAGACTACGGCGGCCAGGCAGGCGACCGTGTACCTCGAAACAGACTGGAATGAGCGTAGAACCGCCCAATCTCCGGAATTCCTCATTGACGACCTCCCAAAAATTACTTCTGCTCGCGGGCCAATCGGCCATCGAGCCAATGCTTTCTGTTCAAACTCTGCAATGCCAAAAGCCACTTCTATTGATCGGCTGATGTGCCCGGCACTTCTCTCGGGTATGGGCGGACGAGCTTCGCTCCACAGCACCACACCGGTAAGTCGTTGCCGCTTTGCCACTCAAAGCGAATTTCTGGATCGGAGAACGTGCCGAGCCTGCACGTAGAGCGATCTGTAGGCGCTTGATATCGTTATCACGCCCGGGATTGTTGATACGCTGTGGCGGATATGAATGTCAATCTCTTTTTTTAAGGAGAGAAAGTTTTCTTGTGCCGATCGGCACCACTTGCAGTCCTATGCAAATCGATGGCCGGGCTGCGGACAGTCCTAAAGAAGGTCTGGTATTGTCTGAGGTGGTTCGGTCATTTTGAGCTGGGGACGCCGGCGAGGCCGCCGCGGCGCGAGATAATGAGAGTCAGAATGGAGACGAAAACACAGCTCAGACCGGCTTCTATCTACCTTTCGATCAAGGCACTTGCAGGTGAAAGGCTTAGCCGGCCGCCGGCTTACGGCGGAACCGGGCCGGCATACCTCCTGGTTGCGGCTGGGCTGGTCTTCTTTCCCATCCGCAGTCCCGCCCAATCGCCGGCCACCTTCGAATCGTTAAAGGCCGATGCCAGCGCTGCGCGTACCCAAGGAGATCTGCCCCGGGCGATTCAGCTCTACAGCCAGGCCGAACAGCTCAACCCCCAATGGCCTGACGGCTGGTGGTTTCTGGGCACGATGCTCTACGGCTCGGACCAGTACGCGCCGGCGCGCGATGCACTCTCGCACTACATCGACCTTGCGCCCAATGCCGGGCCGGCTCTCGCTTTGCGGGGGCTTTGCGAGTTTGAGCTCGCCCAATACCCCGAGTCGCTCGAAGACCTGCAACGCGGCATCGGCCTGGGCGCGGCCAACCAGCCGCGCAACGCACAGATCGTTCTGTATCACGAAGCACTGGTTCTCACGTTGCTGGGCAAGTTCGAGGAGGCGGCGGGAAAGTATTCCGTTCTCGCGAAACAGGGCGCCGCGAGCGCGGACCTGATCACGGCTATCGGCCTGACCGGCCTGCGGGTTTCCGTGCTGCCCAAGGATGCCGACCCACGCCAGGCGGAGTTGATCTCGATGGTCGGAGAGGCGGCCGTGGCGCTGATGAATAAGGATCTTCCCGGGGCCGAGCAGCAATTCCAGGAGATCTTCCGCCGCTATCCCAAGGCGCAGAATGTCCATTATTTTTATGGATATCTGCTCTTTCCGCTCGACCCCGATCAGGCGATTGCCCAGTTCCAGCAGGAGATCACGGTATCGCCGGGCAGCGCGACGGCCCACGCCATGCTCGCCTGGGCATTTGGGCTGCAAGGGGATTTTGTCGCAGCGCTGCCCAATGCCCGCAAGGCGGCCGAGGAAGACCCGGCATTGCCGATGGGGCAGCTGGTGTACGGCCGCGCGCTGGTCGAAACGGGCGAGGTGAACGCCGGATTACCCCATCTTGAAGAGGTGCTGAGGGCCGAACCACAAAACCTCGAAGCTCACTTGACGCTGGCGAAGGCATACTCGAAGCTCGGCCGCAAAGAAGATGCCAGCCGCGAGCGGGAGCTTTGCCTGGCGATGACGGAGCAGGAAACGGCCAACCCAAACCCCGGCTCAAGCTCCGGGCCGAAGCAGGCAGGAGCTCCCCGTGCGTCCCAGTGACCTGCTGCGGCTGGCCGTTTGCCTGCTGGTGTGCCTGCCCGTGCTCGCGCAGTCAAAGCCGCCGGAGAGGGCGGTAACCTGCGCCAACTGCCACCAGGAGGAGGGAACTTCACAGCCGGCCACGCAGATGGGGCAGGCGCTGATGCTGCCGGGCTCGAACAGCGTGCTCGACACTCACCCGAAGATGGCCTTTCGCACCGGCCAGTTCTCCTACTCAGTCGAGACGCGCCAGGGCAAGAGCTTCTACAACGTCAGCGACGGGGCGCAGACGATTTCGGCGCCGATCCTGTGGGCGCTCGGGGCACAGGCGCAGACGTGGGTGCTGCTGCGCGACGGGAAGATGTACGAGAGCTTGGTGAGCTTTTACCCGTCGATCGATGGTCTCGATTTCACGACCGGCGACGAACACATCGACCCGAAGACGCTAGACCAGGCCTTTGGCAGGCCGATGAGCGGCGAGGAGGCAAAGTCCTGCTTTGGCTGCCACTCGACCGGAGCGGTGGTCGATCACAAGCTGAACCTGGCTTCGCTTCAGCCTGGGCTCACCTGCGAGCATTGCCACCAGGGAGCCAGCGCACACCTCGCCAGCATTGTGAAGGGCGACCTGAGCACCATGCCGCGCAAGCTGGGCCAGCTCTCGGCTGAAGATACGTCGAACTTCTGCGGCCAATGTCATCGCAGCTGGGAGACGGTCGTGCGAAGCCACTGGCGCGGTCCAGCAAACGTTCGCTTCCAGCCGTATCGCCTGGCGAACAGCAAATGCTTCAACGGAGCCGATGCCCGCATCCGCTGCACCAGCTGCCACGATCCGCACCAGAAGGTGGTTCACCGGTCGTCGTACTACGACGCGAAATGCCTGGCCTGCCATGCGCCCCTGTTGCCCAATGTTCCAACGAGCGGGACAACTGCCTCGGCTACCCTGGAGCCAGTGTCTGCGGCCCCGTCATCGACAACCGCGGCGGCCGTCACTCCAGCCCACGGCAAGGTCTGCCCCGTGGCCAAGGCCAATTGCTCCAGCTGTCATATGCCGAAGGTGACGCTGCCCAGCGGTCGTCTGGAGTTCAGCGATCACGACATTCGCGTCATCAAGCCCGGTGAGCCGTACCCAAACTAAGACTAGACGCTCCGAAGACAGGCTGCAGACGGAGTGATCCTGCGGTGATCCCATGAAAACGAGGGCGCAAGCCTGAAGCCGAAACTACCTCCAGGTGTCGCCGGTCGAGACGCCTTTTGCCAGCTCCGGCTGGGATGCGTAGATCTCTTCAACGCGGGCCAGGGTATCGATCTCCTCGACGAGCTTGTCGCGGCGGATCCTCAGGATGCGTGGAAAGCGCAGGGCAAAGCCGCTGGCGTGCCGGTCTGAACGCATCATGTTGTTGAAGGCCACCTCCAGCACCAGGATTGGCTCGACGCTTCGCACACTTCCAAAGTCTTGAAGGGTATGGTCCATGAAGAACTGCGAAAGCTCGGCGACCTCGATGTCTGTCAGCCCGGAGTAGGCCTTTCCGACATTTTTCAACTCGTCCCCATCGCGAACGGCGAAGGTGTAATCGCTCAAAGTGCCTGCCCGGCGGCCGTTGCCAAATTCGGCTGCGGTGACGACCACGTCGAGCGTCGCGAGGGTGCGTTTCAACTTAAGCCACGCAATTCCGCGGCGCCCCGGCTGGTAGATGCTGCCGCGCGCCTTGATCATGACGCCTTCGTTCCCCCGCGCGCGGGCATCCACATAGGCCTGGTCGAGCTGCTCTTCGCCGGTCAGCGTTATCGCGGGAGAGACTACAAGCCGCAGTACGCCTTCCGGCTGCGGGTTCGCGGCGAAGAGCAATCCTTGAGGAGCTGGTTCCGTCTGACGGAATCCGGACCTCAGGCGCGAGACATTCCTGGCGGCGAACTCTTCGAGGACCGCTCTGCGGGCGGCGAGCGGATGCTCCAGCAGCAAATCCGCACCGGCATAGAGGAGATCGAAGGCCATGAAGACCACCGGGATCTCCTGCCGCATCGCTTCCGTCACCTTCTTGCGCCCGATCCGCTTCTGGAGCGAGGAGAAAGGTAGAGCGCGGCCATTCGCGACATCCCATGCCAGGACTTCTCCGTCGAGAATCAACGGGGCGGCGACGGAGGAGAAGGCGGCTACCAGTTCCGGGAAGGCGGCCGTCATGTCTTCCCGTGAGCGGGAAAAGAGAGCGACCCGCCCGGGCTGCCCGGGATCGCCGCAGTGCAGTTGGGCGCGAATGCCGTCGTACTTGTCCTCGACCTGCCCCTCGGTGAGAAGCCGGGGAGGGTTGGGCGGCCCGGAAGGAGATTTTTGCGGAGCGATCGTTTCGGAGTTCCCCGATGTTGCGGGGGCGATGCGATCGGCTGGCGGCAGGGCGCCGGAAACACCGGCGCGCTCGGCGGCGGCCTCGACTGCGAATCGGGCGAGCGCCTCGTCGACGCTGTCGACCGGCGTTGCCAGCATGAATCCCAGGGGATGGAAGAGGGACATCCGTGCGCTGGCGAGCTGCCCTTGCGCGGCCAGGCGGACGACCTCCGGCAGGTTGCCCTTGAGCATCGTCGCGCGGCGAACCGCGGCCGCGTCAGCGCCATAGGCGACGGCGATTGCCTCTTCGACGAGACTCTGCTTGACCCCGGTACGCATGTCGCCGAGAGCGATCTTGACCAGGTATTTGGCTTCGAGGGGGGTCGCGGCCGCCAGTAGCTCGAGAACCAGCGGGAGCTTGCCTGCCGCTCCGCGGGCTGCGGCGACCTGGGCGAAGCAGTCTTCAACCGAGGCCAGAGTCAACGTCGGTTCGCGGCCTGCCTGGCTGGCGAGGAGATCTTCCGCAGCGCCGCCTAAGTCGCCATAACGCAGATACGCGGCATGCATGGCAGCCGGAGCGGCCCCCGACAGCTGCGCCAGCGCCTTGCTGAGAATCGAACCACCCAGGTTCAAAACCCGCGCGTCGGTCTCGGCGAAAGCCTGGGCGGCGAGATAGAGTGCTCCGCGCGCGGCATCGTCGACGGGCAACGACTTGAGCCAGGCAGCCATGGAGGCGCGCTTTTCCAGCTTCCTGGTGGTCGATGCCAGGGAGTCACAGAGTACTGCGAATTCGAGGAAACTTCCTGTCACGCTCTCGACTATAGATGCCGCCTTCAGCGCTGCTGTCTTTGCCAGTTTTTCGTGAACGCTGCCTGCGCAACCGCCCCGATCCGGCAGATCGAAACGCCGCTCCCGTTCTGCACCTTCTCAAGATCCAAAGCATCAAAAAAGGGCAAGTTCAGATAAACTGGAGTGCATGGCTCTCCTGCTTCCATTCCGCGCTCTTGTCTAGCGGCCCTCCGCCGATACGCTCCCCGTTCGTACCGACCTATGACAAGAGATACCAGGGCTTCAGGGCCTTGAGGAAAGGAACCCATGTTTGACCGTCTTGAACAACTCGAATCCCGCTATGAAGAGCTTGGCGCCCAGCTGGCGCTGCCTGAAAATACCAACGACCACGAAAAATACCAAAAGATAGCCAAGCAGCACCGCGACCTGGAGATCGTGGTGAACAAGTATCGCGACTACAAGCAGCTCAAGACCGGTATCGCCGATGCCCAGAGCATGCTGAACGAAGACGATGCCGAGATCAAGGCTATGGCTGAGGAAGAGCTCGCGCAGCTAGAGGCGCGCCTGCCTGCGGTGGAAGAAGAGCTGAAGGTCATGCTGCTGCCGAAAGACCCGAACGATGAAAAGAATATCGTGCTCGAAATCCGCGCCGGTACGGGCGGCGATGAGGCTTCGCTCTTTGTGGCCGAGGTCTTCAAGATGTATGTTCGCTTCGCCGAGCAGCATCGCTGGAAGGTGGAGGTGCTTTCCGAGTCCGAAAGTACGGTAGGCGGCATGAAGGAAGTGATTGCGATCATTGAAGGCGATCGCGTCTATTCGCAGATGAAATACGAGAGCGGCGTCCATCGCGTCCAGCGCGTTCCGGAGACCGAGACCCAGGGCCGCGTTCATACCTCGGCAATCACCGTCGCCGTGCTGCCTGAGGCGGAAGATGTGGATGTCAAGATCGAGGCCAAGGACCTGCGCATCGATACTTTCTGCTCGTCAGGACCTGGCGGCCAGTCGGTGAACACGACCTACTCTGCAATCCGCATCACCCATCTGCCGACCGGGACTATTGTCAGCTGCCAGGACGAAAAGTCGCAGATCAAGAACCGCGAAAAAGCCATGCGCGTGCTGCGGTCGAGGCTCTACGAGGTGGAGATGGAGCGGCAGCACCAGGCGCTCGCCAAGGAACGCAAACAGCAGGTCGGTTCGGGCGATCGCAGCGAAAAGATCCGCACCTATAACTTCCCGCAAAACCGCCTCACCGATCACCGCATCGGGCTGACGATCCATCAACTCAGCGAGATGATGCTGGGCAAACTGCAGCCGGTCGTCGATGCGTTGAGCGCGCATTACCAGGCGGAGCAGATGAAGGCGGAGACGACGGCGTCAACCGCGGCCTGATTGCCTGCCGATGAAGCTGCGCGAGGCGCTTGAGGATGCCACAAACGCTCTGACCTTGGCGGCCAGGCAGAACGCGCGGCTGGATGCGCAACTGCTGCTGTCACATGTGACCTGCCTTGACCGAGCCGGCATGATCACTCGAGTCCACGAGGATATCCAGCCGGAGCAGCTGGCTCATTATCAGCGGTTGATCGCGCGCCGTCTGCAAGCGGAACCCATCCAATACCTACTTGGCGCGCGGGAGTTTTACGGGCTGCGATTCGCCGTCACTCCGGATGTGCTGATTCCCCGCCCTGAGACTGAACATCTGGTCGAGGCGGCGTTTGAGCTTATCCCAACGGATCGGCCATGCCGAATTGTCGATGTCGGCACGGGTTCCGGAGCAATCGCCGTCACGCTCGCCCTCACGCGGCCGCTCGCTCAAGTGACCGCGCTCGATATCTCTGCAGCGGCGCTCAAGGTCGCCAGGGAGAATGCCTCTGCCCATGGAGTGGCCGGCCGCATTCGATTTACGGAGTCAGACCTACTGGGTGGGGCCGGGGCAGAAGAGTTCGACATCATTGTCTCCAATCCGCCGTATATCGCCGATGGAGAACGCGAAGCTCTCGACGAAGAGGTCCGGAAGTACGAACCCGCACTTGCCCTCTTTGCCGGTCCCACCGGTCTCGAGGTCTATGAGCGATTGATACCTCAGGCGGAAAAAGTGCTGGCGCCGGGCGGATGGCTGCTGCTGGAGATTGGCGCGGGACAGCAGCGAGCGATGGAGCACCTGCTGAAGGGTTGGCAGAAGGTCAGCTTCGTGCCGGACCTGCAGGGAATTCCGCGAGTGGCCGTAGCGCAGCGCGCTTGAGGAAAAACCGGAAGGAGCGGACTCCTTCCGGTTCAAGGCGTTCAACAAATCACTTTGCCGTGGCCGTCTCTGCCGGGTAGGGCGCCAGATCTCCGACCTCGCGTCCAGCGACCTCAAACCGCAGCTTGTTATTCAGCGGATCGGCGTCGACCAGCACGTGATCGCCATGGAGCACTTCGCCATCGAGAATTTTGAGCGCCAGAGGATCCTGGATGAGCCGCTGCAAGGCCCGCTTCAGCGGGCGTGCCCCATAGGCCCGGTCGTAGCCGGTCAACATGAGCTGATGCCGCGCTCCCTCGGTCAGCTGGAGCGTGATCTTGCGATCGGCCAGCAGCTTCTTCAGGTCGGCCAGCCGCAGATCGATGATGTGGGTCAACTGCTCCTCGCCGAGCGGGCGGAAGATGACAATATCGTCGACGCGGTTGAGAAACTCCGGACGGAAGCTCTGCCGCAACACGTCCATCACCTCATCGCGGGCGCGGTCAAACGATGCCTCACTCGACAGGTTTTCGCTCTGCAGCGCATGAGCACCCAGGTTCGAGGTCATGATCAGCACGGTGTTTTTGAAATCGACGGTGCGGCCCTTCGAGTCGGTCAAACGGCCATCATCGAGCACCTGCAGCAGCACATTGAAGACATCGGGATGGGCCTTCTCGATTTCATCGAAGAGCACGACCGAGTAAGGGCGGCGACGAACGGCTTCGGTTAGCTGGCCGCCCTCGTCGTAGCCGATGTATCCCGGAGGCGCGCCGATGAGCCGTGAGACGGCGTGCTTCTCCATGTACTCCGACATGTCAATGCGAACCAGGGCCTGCTCATCGTCGAAGAGAAACTCAGCCAGCGCCCGTGCGGTCTCCGTCTTACCGACACCGGTCGGGCCTAGAAAAATAAACGAACCGATCGGCCGCTTGGGATCGCTTAATCCCGCTCGCGAACGCCGGATCGCATTCGCCACGGTGGTGAGAGCATCGTCCTGCCCGACGACGCGCTCGCGCAGCCGGCCTTCCATCGCGACCAGCTTTTTGACCTCGCCCTCCAACATCTTGGAGACAGGAATCCCGGTCCATTTGCTCACGATGCGGGCGATGTCTTCCTCATCGACCTCTTCTTTGAGCATGCGGGAGCCGCCGGCAGCGCCGTCCTGGGCGGCATTCAACTGTTTCAGTTCGGCCTCGAGCTTGGGCAACTCGCCATATTGGATCTGAGCCGCTCGTTCGAGCTGACCGGCGCGGGTCTGCTCCTCGGTCTCGAAGCGCTTGGCCTCGACCAGCTTCTTGAGTTCGCTGAGCCGGGTGATCGCTTCGCGCTCGGTCTGCCAGCGGGCGCGCAGGCCGGTCGATTTCTCTTTGAGAGCCGCCAGTTCGCGGTCGACGACTTCGCGACGCTCTTTGGAGTTTGGATCGGTTTCGCGCTTCAGCGCGGCCCGTTCGATCTCGAGGGATGTCTGCTGGCGTTCGAGCTGATCGATCTCAGTCGGCACGGAGCCGATCTGGATCGCCAGCGAAGCGGCCGCTTCGTCGACCAGGTCGATGGCCTTGTCGGGCAGAAAACGGTCGGAGATGTAGCGATGGGAGAGCGTCGCGGCGGCAACGATGGCGGAGTCCTTGATGCGGACGTTGTGGTGGGCCTCGTAGCGGTCCTTCAATCCGCGCAGGATTGCGATGGTGTCTTCGACATTCGGCTCGCCGACGAAGACGATCTGGAAGCGCCGTTCGAGGGCTGCATCCTTCTCAATGTATTTGCGATATTCATTGAGCGTGGTTGCGCCGATGGCACGCAGCTCGCCGCGAGCGAGCGCCGGTTTGAGCATATTGGAGGCATCCATCGAGCCTTCGGACGCGCCTGCACCGACGAGCGTATGCAGCTCGTCGATGAAGAGGATCACTTGGCCGTTGGCCTCCTCGACATCTTTCAAAATGGCCTTCAAACGGTCTTCAAACTCGCCGCGATACTTTGCGCCCGCCAGCATGGAGCCGAGGTCGAGGGAGACGACCCGCTTGCCACGGAGGATCTCGGGCACGTCGCCAGAGACAATCCGCCGGGCCAGTCCCTCGACGATGGCGGTCTTGCCGACGCCGGGCTCGCCGATGAGGACGGGGTTGTTCTTAGTGCGGCGCGACAGCACCTGGATCACGCGGCGAATCTCTTCGTCCCGGCCGATGACGGGGTCCAGCTTGCCCCGGCGTGCCAGTTCCGTGAGGTCTTTGGCGTATTTCTCGAGGGCCTGGTATTTCGCTTCGGGGTTCTGGTCGCTCACTCGCTGCGAGCCGCGCACCGAGGTCAACCCGCGCAGGATCGCATCGTGGGTCGCGCCCACGGCCGCCATCGCCAGCTGTGCCGGATCGTTCTTTTCCTGCGAAAGCGCCAGCAGGAGGTGCTCGGTCGAGACGTAATCGTCTTTGAAGTTCTGCGCTTCCTTGAAGGCCCGGTCGATCACCTTCTGGGCGGCATTCGACAGCCCCGGCTGAGCACTGGAGCCGGAGACCTTGGGCAGCGTACTCAAGGCCTGGTTGACCTTTGCAAGCAGCTGCTCGGTAGGCACGCCCACTTTCTGCAGCAGCGGCACAATAATACCGTCTTTGTCTTCCATCAATGCAGCAAGCAGGTGCAGCGGCATCACTTCCGGGCTGCCACTCTCGGCCGCCAGGTTGCTGGCGCTTTGCACGGCTTCCTGCGATTTGACTGTAAATTTATCCCAACGGATCGCCATAAATAGTGTCTCTCTCCATCGATTTTGCGCCTGAATTGCGCCTGCGGTTCGCGGGAGGCGCAGAAATTAAGAGAGGCAGGCATTTTGCCCGCCTCCCCGGTCGATCGTGGTTCTTAGGAACCTCTTACACCGCGGCGTTTTCTGTAGCCTGGGGTTGGGAGGCGCTGACGCCGATCTTGATCTGCTTCGGCTTGGCCTCGGAGCGCTTGTTCAGTTCAAGCTTTAGGACGCCCGCCTCGTAGTGGGCCTGTACATTTTCAGTGTCAACCGAGGCGGGCAGAGTGAAGGAGCGGGTAAACGCGCCGTACCGGCGCTCGATGCGGCTGAAGTTCTCTTGCTTCTCTTCCTGCTCAAACTTTCTCTCGCCCTTGACGGTCAGCGTGTTGCTCTCCAGGCGGATATCTAGCTGGTCCTGGCTGATGCCGGGAACTTCGAGTTTCAGGACGATCTTGTGCTCATCCTCATAAACGTCGACAGCGGGAACGAAACGCGAGGTTTTCGCTTCCTTTGCGTTGCTTTCTGAGCGGGCTGCATCCTGCAAAATGGCGTGAACGCGGTCCTGCAGCGAGGCAACTTCACGAATCGGGTACCAACGGGTGAGTGTCATGATGTTCTCCAAAGGCAACTGGGATCTCGGCGCCTCAGGAAGGCGCTTCATAGTATCTGATTCAGGATGTACATATAGAGATTCAGATAATGTGACTAAGTTACGCTCATGTACAGATATCGGCGGTTGCTACTCTACTTGGCAGATCAGACACTTCAGGTATTCCGTCTCTGGAACGGTTAGCAGAACCGGGTGATCGGCGGCGGCGCCGCGGCGCTCCAGGATGCGAACCTGTCGCCGCGCATCCCCTGCCGCCGCGGCGACGGTTCCGGTAAACTCTTCAATGCCAACATGATGCGAGCACGAACACGTGACCAAAATGCCGCCGGGGCGCAGCATCTTGAGGGCCCGCAGGTTGAGTTCTTTATAGCCGCGAAGGGCTCCGTCGACGGCCCGCTTGGATTTGGCGAATGCCGGAGGGTCGAGGACGATGGAGTCGAATCGCGCCCCCGTATCGCTCCATTCGCGAAGCAGGTCGAAGGCATTGGCTTCGACCCAATCCACCTCGGCAGCCCCCAATAGCTCTCGGTTGAGGGCCAGGTTGGCTTCGGCAACCTCCAATGCGGAGCGAGAGGCATCCACCCCGGTTACGCGGCCGCACTTACCAGCCAGGTGGAGAGCAAAACCGCCTTGATAGGTGCAGACATCCAGGGCCTCGCCGCGGCAATGACGCGCAGCGGCGGCGTAGTTCTCGCGCTGATCGAGGAAAGAGCCGGTCTTCTGCCCGGAGTTGGCGTCGTAGTGGAACTGCAGACCGTTCAAATGGAAGATCGTTGCGGCCGTCGCGCTGGCACCTTCCTTGAGGAACAGGGGGCCATCCTGAGCCGCTGCCATCTGCTCCAGTTCCCTGATCCTTGCGTCGACTCGCTCGAAGACTGCGCGTGGAGCAATCTCCTCACTGACGACATCAAGAAAGGCGGCTCGCAGTGCGGGGTCGTTGATACCTTGCGTCAACAGCTGCAGGATCACCAGGTCGCCGTACCTGTCGGCGATCAGGCCGGGAAGAAAGTCGGCTTCGCTGAAAACCAGACGAAAGGCGTCGGTTTGGACGTTTTCTGCGGCAAGCAGCTGCTTGCGCATCCGGATTGCTGCACGGACACGCTGCCGAAAGAGCCCTGCCCAGGCGCTCTCGGAGATGCGGGTGGTGCTGACCAGCCGGAGCGCGATCTGCGAACTGGAACTATAGAGCGCTGTGCCCAGCGGCAGCCCTCGAGGATCGAGCACCGCGATCAATCGGGACTGGCCTTCGAGAGCGGTCGCCCGTTCAATGTCGGACCGATAGACCCAGACATGTCCGGCCAGGATCCGATCGGCGGCACGGCGGGAGATGATCGCGAACGGACCCTCCGGCTCGACGCGGCGCACCGGGCGTTCCGAACCAGCCTTGCTCTTCTGCTTTCGCGAAACCGTCGGCTTCGGTGCAGGCGGGGGCGGCTCACCCCGGCCGGACGGCTGCTCAGGACGGAGCGGTTGGGGGAAATGGCGGCTCTTTCCGTCCTGCCGTTGCGAATTGTCTTGAGATGGCATCAGAATGGGAAAGTACTTTGGGCAATCTTCGCACAACTGCAACTTTTGCTATTCCGCGGCGGCCAAGGCCGTTGCCGCCTCGAGTCGCGTTGCGATGGCTGGGCGCCCTGCTGCTCGCCTGGACCATCACGCCTGCCGCGCCGGCGCAGGTCGGCAGTCCGACCGGGCAGGCGAACAGTCCCGGGCAAAACCGGACCGATCCTCCCAGCGCGCGCTCTCCCAGACTCTCGACCTCGAAGCCCGCGCAGCCAGTCACTGTGCCGGCGGGCCCTCCGCCGGTTCCGGTGAAAACGGAATTGGGTCAACTGCGGAGCGCCTCATTTCGGATCGATATCCCGGAGCAGAACTGGAACCGCAGCCTGGTGATGTATTTTCATGGCTATGAGGCCAAAGCCCGGGTCTTTGCTCCGGTGGACGGCCATCCTTACCCGCCGAGCCGCATCCTGCAACAGATTCTGAACCGCGGGTATGCGGTCGCCGAATCCGGCTATTCGTCCGGTGGGTGGGCGGTGCAGTCCGCCTTCAGCGACACGGAGGCGTTGCGTGAGTACTTCGGCAAGAAGTACGGCAAGCCGAAAGAGACGCTGGTCATGGGCCACTCCATGGGCGGGCTGCTCACGGTCATGACCCTGGAGAAGCATCCGGATGCCTATGCGGGCGGCCTTGCGCTCTGCGGGGTGCTCGCCCCGGCTGACCTTGTGATGCAGCGGGCGTTTGCCAACCGTGTCGCCTTCGATGCCTTCTTTCCGGGAATCCTGCCGCAGGTCGACCAGATTCCGCCTGCTTTTATGATGAACGACATCCCGGTGATCACTGCCGTGCAGAAGGCACTCGACGCCAAGCCTGACTCGGCGGCGCTGATCCGCTCTCTTGCCGATATTCATACGAACCGGGGGCTCGCCGATGTTCTCGTCTTCAATACCTTTGTCATCGAGGATTTGCGGTTGAAAACCGGGGGCAATCCCTTCGACAACCGGAACCTGATTTATACGGGAACCACTGACGATTACACGCTCAACACTCAGGTGAAGCGGTATGCCGGCGATGCCCGGGCGGTGCGTTACATGAGCGACTTCTACACCCCGACCGGAACGCTCAAGCGCAAGCTGCTGGCACTGCACACCACCTATGATCCCCTGGTGCCGGCCGCTACGGCGGCTTACTACGACGATGCGACTCGCCGGTTCGGCGCCGGGGACCTCTTCGTGCAGAAATATGTCAATCGCGACGGGCATTGCAATATTACGGCCGACCAGACCGGCGAGGTCTTCGATGAACTGACCACCTGGGTGCATGACAATAAGAGGCCGCAGCCCGGCCTGCTGGCCGAAACGACGGCAGGGGCTGTCGCGGAACCGCACCTGCAGACGCCGCAGAAAAACCCTCCCGAGCCGCAGCCGAAGGCCCCGCCAAAGAATGTGGGTAAGCCGCAATAGCAGCCGGGCGTCAATCGCAGGGGTGATTACCGGAACGGTCAGCTATGGTAAAGTGCGAGACACGTCGGTAACTTACTTGGCAGGCCTATGCAGCTCGAAGCGGAATTGATCCAGGCAGAAAGCGGTATTGTAGTGATGGCCCTCAAGGGCCGGTTAAT
This sequence comes from Acidisarcina sp., assembly GCA_965199205.1. Classification (GTDB taxonomy): domain Bacteria; phylum Acidobacteriota; class Terriglobia; order Terriglobales; family Acidobacteriaceae; genus Acidisarcina. The sequence continues at coordinate 3,977,255 of OZ240688.1, read as the reverse complement.
TGCCGGTCCCAGATTGACGATCGCCGAAGCGCAGGTGAAATCCATTGTGAAGCAGGGCACCACGAAGCTGGTTCTGGACGTGGAACATGTCGAACATGCGGATAGCTCCGGATTCTGCCTGCTGCTTCATGCCTACACGGCCATCAGCGGAATTGGGGGACAGTTGCGGATTGCCGCACCTAACAAGCGTCTGCTCGATCTTTTTCAACTCACCGAAACCAACCGCCTGCTCTCGATCTGGCCAGACCGTGCAGCCTGTATTCAAAGTCTGAAGCGCAAACCGACGGGGAAATCAGAGCCAGCGCCTCATGGCGGCCCGGCTGTCCCCAGTCCCATCCATGAACGCTGATCACCCGTTTCGCGGCAGAATCAAGACTCTGCCGGCCTCGCTGGCGTGTGCTACAGTGATTGCCACAGTCTTGATCAGGCAGGCGCGATGCAGCTGGAAACAGAAGTGATCCATGTCGATGGCGGCATCGTTATTCTTTGCCTGAAAGGCCGTCTCACCCTGGGGACACGACTGAGCCTGCTCGAGGCCGAGATCCTGACCCTTGCAAACGGCGGTTCGGGCAAAGTGATTCTCGATCTGGAAAATATCGAATATGCGGACAGCTCTGCACTCGGTGTCCTGCTGCATGCATCCGGCACGCTACGGGCAAAGGGCGGCCAATTGATGCTGGCCGCGCCCAACCAGAGGGTGCAGGACCTCTTTCAACTGACGAATACCGGCTCGCTGCTCACCATCTACGCTGACCGCGCGACCTGTGTCGCTCATCTGCAGTAGCGTTTCCAGGCGGTTTTGGCAGTCCTCGATGGTAGACTGAGGTCTTCCGAACGAGCGGTCCTTCTGAGCGAAAACCTGCTCCGGGATTTCTCTCCGTTCCATCTTCCAAGAACCACGGACATCCCTTGCCAGAAGCCGGTAGCCGCGTGAAGCAAAACCCCAAGCCCCCTGCATCTCCGGTCTCCTATGCCGACGCCGGGGTCGACATTACTGGCGGAGACCGGGCCAAACAGCGGATCAAATATCTGGCCCAGCGGACTTTTGGCAAGCAGGTGCTGAGCGAGATCGGCGGCTTCGGGGGCCTGTACCGGCTGGATACGGGGCGCTATGCCACGCCCGTCCTGGTGTCGAGCGCGGACGGCGTGGGCACCAAGCTGAAAATCGCCTTTGAGCTGGGCATTCATCACACTGTCGGCGCCGACCTGGTCAACCACTGCGTGAACGACATTGCCATTCAGGGCGCGACTCCGCTTTTCTTCCTCGATTACCTGGCGACCGGGCTGCTCGACGAAGGAGTGATCGAAAAAGTAGTCACCGGCCTGGCCGATGCCTGTCGCGCCAACGGCTGCGCGCTGATCGGCGGGGAGACCGCACAGATGCCCGGCTTCTACGCTGACGGCGAATACGATCTTGCCGGCTTCGTCGTCGGGGTGGTGGATAAAGACAAGCTCGTCACCGGAAGCAAGATCAAAGCAGGGGATGTTCTCATTGGCTTTCCTTCTACGGGTCTGCATACCAACGGCTACTCGCTCGCTCGCAAGCTCTTCTTCGAGGTAGCCGGCTACAAGGCGGACCAGTACGTCACGGCGATCAAAGACAAGGCCGGAGCAGCCTTGATGAAGATCCACCGCAGCTACCTGCCTGTCATCAAAAAGCTCACCGCCGGCGACTTCACCAGCGGCATGGCCCACATTACGGGCGGCGGCATCACCGAAAACCTGCCCCGCATTCTGCCGAAGAGCATCTCGGCGGTGGTTGAAACCGGAAGCTGGCCGGTGCCGATGATCTTTGAACATTTACGCGAACTGGGCGCCGTCGAGCCGGAGGAGATGCTCCGGACCTTTAACCTGGGTATCGGTCTGATCGCGGTCATTCCCGCCGACCGCTTTACCCGCGCCAAGGCGATGCTCGGCCGCGCAGGAGAAAAGTTTTTCGTCATTGGACGTACCGTAAAGGGCGAACGTAAAGTGATCTATTCTTAGCAAGAATCGCCGGGAAGAGCGCCTCCACCCTGGAACCGGCAGCACTCCACCGAAAAAAGGACAAGGGGGCAGGGCGGGGGGGACCGGGCCGCGGCGCGACCTCGAAACCACTTGGAGGGGCACGATGAAGTTGCGCGTATCGATCGTTTGCCTGGTAGTTCTTTTCTTTTCAATTTTCTCCCGCCACTTCGTGGTGGACGACGGGCTGATCTACGCCAGGTACATGCGCAACGCGCTGGCTGGGCAGGGACTTGTGTACAACGCTGGGCAGCCTGTGAATGCCCTGACGTCGCCGGTGTTCGCGTACCTTCTGCCTGGCCTTTCCTGGATTTTCCACGGCAATGTTCTGCTCGCCGAGCATGTGCTCTTCGCCGTGTTTTCAATCGGCGCGTGCGCGCTGGCGGAGCGCTCGTTCCCATGGTCCGGGGTGGCCATCGCCTCTACCGCGTACTTTTACATTAAGATCGGCATGGAGACCACCCTCTTTCTCTTCATGATCCTGCTCGTGGCCTACTGCTATGAGAAGGGCCGCTACGACCGGCTGCCCACGCTTCTGGTTCTCGCCACGCTGACCCGCTTCGAGGGCGGCCTGCTTATCCCGATCGTGGCTTACCAGGCCTGGAAGGAGCGTCGCTTCCCGCGCATCGCGTCTTACGCTCCCGGGATCGCGATAGCCTACCTGGGCATCTACGCGGAAGAGGCCTACCAATCCGGGGACATTTACCTGCTTCGCCGCGTCACGGGCAAGACGCCGGACAGATGACGGCTGAGAGCTCAGATTCCGCGCGGGGCCGCCGGCCAGGGGAGACGGCCGCGACACCGAAGAGGCTTGGCATTCTGCTCTCCGGGCGCGGCTCCAACTTCCTGGCTATTGCTGACAGCATCGCGACCGGTGCGCTGCCAGGAGCGGAGATCGCGGTCGTAATCTCCAACCGCGCGGAGGCGCCGGGCATCCGCAGTGCTCGCGAACGCAATCTGCCGGCGCTGGCTATCGAAGCCAACGGCCGCAAGCGGGCTGAGCACGACGCGGAGATCATTGCCGCTCTCAAGGAGCACGGTGTCGATCTTGTCTGTCTTGCCGGCTACATGCGGTTGCTCTCGCCGCAATTCATCCAGTCCTTTCCGCAAGCGATCTTGAATATCCATCCCTCGCTGCTGCCTGCCTTTCCGGGTCTCGATGCGCAGCGGCAGGCGCTGGAGTACGGAGTGCAGTACTCCGGCTGCACCGTCCATTTCGTCGACGAGGAGCTCGATCATGGGGTGATCATCCTGCAACGCAGCGTGCCTGTTCTGCCCGGGGATGACGAAGCCGCGCTGTCTGCAAGGATTCTCGAGCAGGAGCACCTGGCGTACCACGAGGCTATCGGCAGGGTTGTATCCGGGAAGTACCAGATTGCCGGCCGCCGTTACGAGACTCGCTGGTACGAGGGTCGCCCGAATGAGGGGCAATGACGAGACCGCACCTGCGTGCGTGGCTTTGCCTGGCTGCGCCTGCCCTTCTTGCCCTGGGTACGCTCGGTTGCAGACCCGCCCTGCCGCCCTCGAAGCCGCTGGCGGAACTGACTCCGCAGGAAGCCAGCGGCCACAGCGTCTTCCAGGCCCATTGCGCGCGATGTCACTACGCCAACAGCCAGGACGGGTACAAAGGCCCCGGCCTGCAGGGGCTCTACAAGCAGCCTTACCTGCCCAGCGGCGCACCCGCCAACGACGACCGCGTGACTTCCGCGATCTTGCATGGCCGTGGCATGATGCCCGCCTTTAACAATAATCTCGACGAACAACAACTCACCGACCTGATCGCGTATCTGCATACCTTATGACTGAACAAGAAATCGACGCGACACCCCCGGGGCAACCCGGCAAAAAACCTCTTCCCCTGCCAGGAATGGCGGGAATTGCGCTCTACATGCTGGCGATCTCGGCGGTCATCGCTTTTGGCGTGATGGGCCATCACTACCCGCCGCTCCTGCTGATCATCAGTGGCCTCACCGCCTGCGCGAGCTTTGGCCTCTTACGGCAGCAAAGGTGGGGATGGGCGCTTTCGCTGGCCGCGACTTTCCTGCTGATGATCTTCCAGTTCTACATCCTCTTCCGCTTTCACCAGGCGTCGGCTGGATTCTTAGGGGCGCTGAACCTCATCCTTTTTCTCTACCTGGTCAGGCCGGAGGTGATTGAGCGGCTGAGGTAGAAAACACAACGGACTCGCCGTTAACGCTACAATGAACTTGTGGTCGCATTTATGGAATTGATCCAGATCGAACCGGCCCGCAAGACCCCGGCAGCCAAGCCTGCGTGGCTCAAAGCCCGTGCGCCGGTGGGCGAGAATTATCACAATCTTAAGAAGCTTGCCCGTTCGCTCAACCTTCATACGGTCTGCGAGTCGGCTCACTGCCCGAACATCGGGGAGTGCTGGAACCACAAGACCGCGACCTTCATGATGCTGGGCAACACCTGCACCCGGCGCTGCGGCTTCTGCGCCGTGCCTAAGGGCCGCCCTGAACCGATCGACTTTGACGAACCCCGCCGCGTGGCCGAGGCCGTCGCCACGCTTGGCCTGAAGCATGCCGTGATCACCAGCGTGAACCGCGATGACGATATCGCCGGGGGTGCGCGCGCCTTCGCCATGGTCATTGAAGAGATCCGCAAACAGGCGCCCGGCTGCCAGGTCGAAGTGCTGATTCCTGATTTTCAGGGCAAGGAAGAAGCGATCCGGATCGTCGTCGAAGCCCGGCCGGAGATGCTCAACCACAACACCGAGTCGGTGCCGCGGCTCTATCGCACCGTCCGCTCCGGGGCGCGCTATGAGCGGACTCTGCGCCTGCTCGAGTATGCCAAGGAAGTCGATCCGAAAGCCGTGACAAAATCCGGAGTGATGGTCGGTCTCGGCGAAGAGATGCACGAGCTGCTCGAGGTCTACCGCGATCTCGCGGCGGTCGGCACCGACGTGCTGACTATCGGCCAATACTTGCGGCCATCGAAAGACCACCTGCCGATGACGCGCTACTACACGCCGGACGAGTTTGCCTTTATGAAAGAAGAGGCGCTCGGGATGGGCTTTCGCCACGTCGAGTCCGGTCCGCTGGTGCGCTCCTCGTATCATGCGCATGAGCAGGCTGCGAGTACGGGCGTGACGCTGATCGCTTAGCCCTTAACGAGGGGCTATCGCTTTCTCTGCGCGAAGTGCGGGCGGCATGCTCCCATTTACAATCAAAGCAGCCATGTCTGCCGCAGAAAACACCGAAGCGACCGTAGTCGCCGCCAGTCCTTGCCCTGAACAGGAACCGGAGCGCGAGCAGCGCTATACGCCTGCCGAGATCGAGCCGCGCTGGCAGCAGCGCTGGGCTGAAGATCCCGCGCTCTACGCCGCCGAGCCGCACACCACGGCCAAGCCCAAGTACTACGTGCTCGAGATGCTGCCGTATCCCTCGGGGCAACTGCATATGGGGCATGTCCGCAACTATGCGATCGGCGATGCGCTGGCGCGCTACATGTGGATGCGCGGCCATAACGTGCTGCACCCCATGGGGTGGGACGCCTTTGGACTGCCGGCCGAGAACGCTGCAATCAAGAACAATACGCCGCCCCGCGAGTGGACGCTCTCGAATATCGCCGCTATGAAGCGGCAGTTCCAGCGGCTTGGCTTCGGCTTTGACTGGGCTACGGAGGTCACCACCTGTTTTCCGGAATACTACCGCTGGAACCAGTGGTTCTTCCTGCGCATGTATGAGCGCGGGCTTGCGTATAGAAAAAAAAGCAAAGTGAATTGGTGCCCGCTATGCGCGACGGTGCTGGCGAACGAACAAGTTATCCAAGGAGCGAACGGGGGCCGCTGCTGGCGTCACGAAGAGCAGATCGTCGAACAGCGCGATCTCGAGCAATGGTTCCTGCGCACCACCCAGTATGCCCAGGAGCTGCTCGATGGGCTCGACAAGCTGCCGGAGTGGCCGGAGAAAGTCCGCACCATGCAGCGCAACTGGATCGGGCGGAGCGAAGGGGCGACGGTAGAGTTCGCCGTCGATGAGTCGACTCTCGAGGAGAGCAATGACGAGGGCGCACTCGCCGAGCGCATTGAGCACCGCGCCGGCCATACTGCTTTGCCGGCGGCCGGAGGGCCGGAGAGCGAGCAAGTCAAGGCGTCGGGTTCGCGAAAGATCGCCGTCTTCACCACGCGCATCGACACCATCTATGGCGCGACGAGCCTTCAGCTTGCGCCCGAGCACCCACTGATCTCCGAGTTCGCGGCCAGCGACAGCAAGCTCGCCGGCATGACCGCCTCTCTCATCGAGCAGCAGACCAAGGCCCGCGAATCCGACAACATCGGCGAGATCGATAAGCACGGCGTCTTTACCGGGCATTACGCGATTAATCCTTTCAGCGGCGAGCGTATTCCCATCTGGGCGGCGAACTACGTTCTGCTCAACTATGGCACCGGCGCGGTGATGTCGGTGCCGGCGCATGATGAGCGCGATTATGAGTTCGCGAAGAAATACGATCTTGAGGTTCGCATCGTCGTGCTGCCCCGGCGGACGACCGAGCCGGTAGCCGACGGCCAGCCGCAGGAACCGGTGCTGCCGTATACCGAAGAAGACAGCTTGCTGATCAACTCAGGCGAGTACAACACCCTCGGCTGCCAGGAAGCGCAACACCGCATGGCTGCCTTCGCCGAAGAGCACGGCTTTGGCAAGTCGACCATTACCTATCGCCTGCGCGATTGGGGAGTCAGCCGCCAGCGCTACTGGGGCACCCCGATCCCGATGCTCTATTGCGAGAAGGATGGCATCGTTCCCGTGCCGGACGACCAGTTGCCGATCCTGTTGCCTGACCAGGTCGCCATCCCGCAGCAGGGCGGCTCGCCGCTCGCGAACGTCCTTGAGTTCGTCAACACGACCTGCCCGCAATGCGGCGGTCCGGCGCGGCGCGAGACCGATACGATGGACACCTTCGTGGATTCGTCCTGGTATTTCTACCGCTATACCAGCGCGAACGACGACAAAGGGCCGTTCGATACCGCGGCTGTGGCCTATTGGTTTCCAATCGACCAATACATTGGCGGAGTTGAGCATGCCATTCTTCACCTGATCTACTCCCGTTTCTGGACGAAGGTGATGCGCGACCTTAGCCTGATCAAGAATGACGAGCCGGTCACGCGCCTCTTCACCCAGGGGATGGTGATCAAGGGCGGCGCGAAGATGTCGAAATCAAAGGGCAACGTCGTGTCGCCCGACGACATGATCGCCCGCTACGGCGCCGACGCGACGCGCATGTATTCGCTCTTTGCCGCGCCGCCCGACCGCGACCTCGATTGGCAGGAAGATGGCGTCGCGGGCGTCAGCCGTTTTCTGAGCAAGGTTTACCGCTTTGTCATGCGCCATACCGGTGTCGCCCGGACTGCCGGAAGCTTCGACAGCCAAGCCGAACTCTCAAAAACCTCACAGCAGCTGCTACGAAAGCTGCACCAGACGATTCGCCAGATCACCGTCGACTTTGACGATCGATGGCACTTCAACACCTGCATCGCCGCGCTGATGAAGCTGATGAATGAACTCGTCTCTGCCGAACCGGAGATCGAGGCTGGCAATGTACCGGGCGAAGTGCTGGCCGCTATCCTCAATCCGATCGTGCTGATGCTCGCGCCCTTTGCGCCGTACCTCTCCGCGGAACTCTGGGAGCAGCTTGGCAACGAGAGTGTCCTGCTGCGCCAGCCGTGGCCGGCCTTTGACGAAGCGCTCGCCCGGGAAGACGAGGTCGAGATTCCCGTGCAAGTCAACGGCAAGCTGCGGGCGGTGATTCGCGTGCCGGTCGACACCGAGCAGGAGGTTTTGCGTGATGCCGCGATGGCGGATGAAAAGGTCCAGTCGTTTCTTGACGGCAAGCAGGTATTCAAGGTCATCATCGTTCCGCGCAAGCTTGTCAACCTGTTGGTGAAGTAGCGAATGGGTGCGCAATCTTCCTCTCTGCCGATCTCGGGGCTGTCGGGCCGGCTGCGCGGCACGCAGTCTCTGGTGCAGATCTTCGGCTACTGTTGGTCGCACCCTTCGCTGCTGTGGCTCGAGCTCTTGTGGCGCTGGCTTTATGGCGCTCCGGCGCTGCTGCTGATTTACTACGAGGCCACTCGGCTGCTGGCGGGGCTGCCGCTCGCCGCAACCGGCGCAAGCGATTTTTCGCTCCAGGATACGGACCGGGCCACAGTCATCATCGCGAACGTCTGGGAGGTGCTGACGCCGCCCTTGTTTCACCTGCTGTGGTGGCTGGCGCCGATGCTGGCCGCCGGCTGGGCGCTGGCTTCAGGGCTCGGCCGCAGCTATGTGCTGCGCCGCTACTCGCCCGATCTGCCCTTCCGCCCCTGGGCGCTGGTCTCGCTGCAGTTGTTACGCGTGATCGCTTTAGGCGGCAGTTTCGTCGGTTGGTTCGCGGCCATTCAATGGTCGGCGGGCGCGACGCTATATGACGAGGCGCCGAACCTTGTCCTCTACTTCGCGCTCGTCATCTGCATCTCGCTCGGCATCTTCACCTTTTGGGCGCTGGCGAGCTGGGTGTTCTCGGTCGCTCCGCTGCTTGCGCTTCTTGAGAACAAAAGCGCTGCGGCGAGCCTTTTCCGCAGCCTGCGGCTGGGGTCTCTCAAGGGCAAGCTGGTCGAGATTAACCTGGTTCTGGGCATCGTCAAACTCGCCCTAATCGTGCTTGCGATGGTCTTTTCTGCGACCCCGCTGCCCTTCTCTTCAGTAATGGTGGGGCCGCCGCTGTACGTGTGGTGGGCGGCGGTGACGCTGCTCTACATGGCGGCTTCCGACTTCTTTCAAGTGGCCCGGCTGGTGGCGTTCATTCGCTTCTGGCGCGTCTATCACGAGCCCTCGTGAGGAACGGGATGACTCTGCGCGTCGCTGTGGGCATACTGCTGATCGCGGCCGGCATCGCTGTGCTGCTGATTGGGAAGGTTCGTTTCCCGTTCGGCAGATTGCCGGGAGATTTCGCGTACCGGGGGAAGAACTTTTCGTTCTATTTCCCGGCTGCGAGTTCCCTGGTGATCAGCATCGTGCTCTCGGTGTTGTTCTACCTGATTGCGCGATTTCGCAGGTGAACTCGCGCAGCGCCACCCCGGTCTGCAAGTCGGCGGATATTAGAGAACCACCTCCGCTCGAGTCAAACCTGCAGCGGCAGGGCCGCCGAGGCTTGCAGATCGCTCTCAGGCCGTAGACTGGAGGTTGCGCCTATGAAGCTTTCCCTCTTGCTCGGAACCGTCGCTGCCCTGGCCGATATCTTCGGCGGGCTGGTGCTGGTGCGGCGTCACTGGGAGAAGCGCTACCTGCGCTACTTCGTCGCGCTCGGGGCAGGCTTCATGATGGCGGCGGCCTTTCTCGAAATGCTGCCGGAAAGCTTCAAGCTCTCTATGCAGTGGGCGCCGGTGCTGGTGCTCGGCGGCTATTGCGCCATTCACCTGCTGGAGCACACGATGACGCCTCACTTCCACTTCGGCGAAGAGACCCATGCCGAGCATTTGCAGAGCGGGGAGTTCCTGACTCGCCATACCGGTGACTCCGTGCTGCTGGGACTGGGCGTTCATGCGCTGTTTGACGGGGTGGCCATCGGGTCGGGTTTTGTGCTCTCGAACTGGCTGGGATGGATCATCTTTCTCGCCATTTTCCTGCATAAGATCCCGGAGGGCTTCACCGTCGCCTCAGTCATGGTGGCCAGTGGCCGCAGCCGCAGGAACGCGTTTTTTTCCTCGGTGCTGCTGGCAGCGGCGACCCTGGCGGGAGTTCTCGTGATCGGGCTGTTGCCAGCGTGGGTGCGCTTTGGCCTGCCCGTCTCGGCCGGGGTAGCCATCTACGTCGCGGCCACCGACCTGGTACCCGAGGTGAATCGCGAACCGGGCATTCGCATGGCGCTAGTCTTTTTTTCGGGCGTCTTAATCTTCTTCGTGCTGCGGCTGATGGCGCCTTCTCTTTGAAATGCTGCAGGATACCTCGCGACTTCCGCCGGAAAGCCGGCCTTGGTATGATCGAAGCATGACGACGGTCGAGATACTCTTTCGCTACGAACGCCATCCTGCAGAAGCGGCGATGATTGCGCTCGGCACGATGGGCGAGATTTACGGCATCCGCAAGGTGACGGTGAACGAGGCCTGGCAGACGATCCGGATCGAGTATGATGCGACCCGGCTCAATGCCGCCGTGGTCGGCCAGCTGCTGCGCCGCGCCGGCATCAGTATCAGCGAAGAACTGCCTCCCGTACCGCAGTTGGAGCAGCCTGCTTCGCAGCCAGCGCCCGCGAAGTAGCCGCGATTGACGGGCCTTTCTGGCATTGTTATCATTCTAAGAATGCGCTCCTAGCTCAGCTGGATAGAGCAATTGGCTACGAACCAATAGGTCGGGGGTTCGAATCCCTCGGAGCGCACCATTTCCTTCTTCTACCTCCTTCACAATCTTTAGTTCCTTTACTGTCTATAGAGCTATAGACCGAAGGGGCACACGGGTCGAAACTTCGTATCCGTTCCGCTGGCGTGATCTGTCATCATGGCTAGGCTCCCCGTTTTTGTATTCTTGTCCCGATCTGGAGAAGGCAATGATTGAAGGAGATTCCCGCTTCCGTGCTCTTGCCCTGACTGCGTTGCTCGCCGCCTCGACTTCACTCGCAATGGCGGTCGACGATACTCCGGTTGCGCCGAAGCCTCCGGCCCCTGCTGCAATCGCCGACGTCACCACGCAGGGCTCAGTGGATGTTGGCGGCCAGCACATCCTCTACGACGCCACTGCGGGAACCATCACCGTCGGGGCGACCGACGAACAGGATGCACAGATCGGACCCGACGGCAAGCCGATGCCCGATACCGATGCCGCGCTCGTGAAAGAACCCAAGGATGCGCCCGCGACCGCGAAGATGTTCTACGTCGCCTATATCAAAAAGGGCGAAAGGTCCGAGAGCCGCCCCATTACCTTCTTTTACAACGGCGGCCCGGGCAGCTCGACGGTCTGGCTGCATATGGGCTCGCTGGGGCCGAAACATGTCGTCACCCCGGGCGACCAGCATGCCGCGCCTGCGCCCTATCGCCTGAGCGATAACGCCTACAGCCTGCTCGATACCAGCGACCTGGTATTCATCGACATGCCGGGCACGGGCTACGGGCAGCTTTACGGCAAAGACAAGGAAAAGGCTTTTTGGGGTATCGATGAAGACGCCAATGCCTTTGCCCGTTTCATTTCGCGCTTCCTTGGCAAGTACGGCCGCTGGAATTCGCCCAAATATCTCTTCGGCGAGAGCTATGGCACCACCCGCTCGGCCGTGCTGGCGAATATTCTGGAGCAGAAGAGCATCGATCTGAATGGAGTGATCCTGCTCTCGCAGATCTTCAACTTCACCTCGGACATTGACGCCGCCAAGACCAACCCCGGTATCGATCTGCCCTACGTGCTCGCGCTGCCGACCTACGCAGCAAGCGCCTGGTATCACAAGAAACTTGCCCAGCAGCCGCCGGCTTTGGAGCCTTTTCTCAAAGAAGTCGAAGAGTACGCGATGAGCGACTATGCGCGTGCGCTGAGCAAAGGCACCGACCTGCCCGCCGCTGAAAAGCAGGCTGTCGCCGAGAAGCTGCATGGCTACATCGGCCTGCCTGTCGCTTACCTGGTGAAGGCTGACCTGCGCGTCTCCGGCGGCGCCTTTGAGAAGAACCTGCAGGACGACCAGGACCTGACAACCGGCCGCCTCGACACCCGCTTCTCCGGCCCGTCGATCAATCCATTAAGCGAAGAGGCGGATTACGATCCGCAGAGCTCGGCTATCTCTTCGGCCTATGTCTCGCTCTTTAATGACTATGCTCATCATGAGCTGAAATATGGCAACGGCCTGACGTACCTACCATCGGCGCTCTTCTCCGGCGGAGTGGGCGGCGGCAGCCAGTGGGATTTCAAACACAACGGCAACCCCATCAACATCAACGTCAGCTCCGACATTGCTACCGCGATGAAGACCAACCCCAGGCTGAAGGTGATGGTGAACGGCGGATATTACGACCTCGCGACACCGTTCTACGCTGCTTATTACGAAGACAAGCACCTGCCCATCTCGGCCGCGCTTGCCGAAAATATCGAGTATGACTGGTATGAATCGGGACACATGGTCTACGTGCGCGAGGAGTCGCTGAAGCAGCTGCATGAGCGGGTGGCTGCGTTCATCCGGAGTACTGACAGCGGCAACAAGTAGCGGATTCAGTGCGCCAGCAGCGCCACGCCAATGCATACACAAACGGCGGCCAAGGCGCGACGCCGGTCGACGTTCTCCTTGAGGAAAAACTTGGCTGCGAAGGCGTTGCTGACAAAGGTCAGCGACGCCGAGGCCGGTGCGATCAGGCTGAGATCGGCGTGATTCAGCGCGAAGAGTAAGGCAAAGAAGCTAATTGCCATGCAGAGAACTCCGCAGAGGAAACGCGCGCTGCTCACGACGGCGCGAATGGCTCCAGGCAATCCACTCTGAGCGCGAATTCGATCGAGGTCGCCGATCCTGCGCATGGCGGAGGCGGTCAAGACATCCCCGGCCGTGGCCGTCACCACGATGCTCGCGATCATCATGGCTGTCGAGACTCCGGAAGCAGCGATCGTCATCGGGGGCGACCTGCCATCTCCGGTCCGGACTTCAATACATCTACGGGCACCGATTGCTCCGTATAGGCCGGTCCCTGGGTCACGAAGCCGACACCGGCAGTGATGAAGACAATGCCGAGCCAGCGATAAAGCGAGAGCTGTTCATGCAGCCAGAACTTCGACAGCAGCGCGACGATCACATAGCCGAGCGACGATGCGGGAAGGACAAAGGTCAGGTCAGCCCACGAGAGCGCCGTGAGATAGGACGCAAAGAAGCCGATCAGCAGCACGATACCGCCGGCGATCCACCGATTGAAGATCGCGGTGAAGAGTAGACCGGGGTGGTCAAGCGAGATAGGCCCAAGCTGCCTCGCGCCGACTGACAGAAACGTGTCTCCCACCGAAGCGGTCAGCGTCACCATCGCCAAAACCAAGTAACGGCGGAAGGTCATGGTGGATTTGATTGTGGTGTCCATGCGGCGGTTGCTAAAAGTGAGCTACTACAAAGCGCACAACGGAAACGAAGCCAAACACCAGCAGCACGATGACTAAGAGTAAGAATAGGAGACCCAGAGCATTGCCGAGCTTCCTCTTCTACCATGAAAAAGTGCGAGGAGCCGGAGCCAAGTACATATCGGCGCTCTCGTCGTACTCAAGACCGCCAGCTATCCAGTCGAGGTCCTCGCAACGAACCCAGTCTTGCTTCTTAAAATCCTGCCTTTCACCGTTAGCCGCCTTCAACGCGGCAATCGCGAGACGAACGAATCCGCCTCGGTTGCCTCTCAAATAACCGCGGCTTTCTGGTGATACCGCAACGATCGTCGGACGGTCCGACTCCAGGTCCTCCTCGTTCAGCAAGAGGAGCGCTTGCTCAATGCTTTCGCGCGGCGGCATGGACATGTCCTCCTATGCAACGTATAGCTCAAAAGCGAAGCGGCCAGCGAAGTTGCTGACCGCTTGTCAATGCAATCATTGAGTTTCAGCTAGGCGCCAGCTCCAACAGCAGTAGGCTTGGTCCCGGCGCGATTATCTTTCTTGCTCTGCGCCACCATCTTGTTCCGCTGTGAACGCAGCTTCATAAACGACTTCGCCTCGACATAGAGCCTCGGCACATCGCGGTTGACGATCGCCTTCCAGACAACGCGGAAGGCCGCCTTTGGACGGAAATAGTATTCGTCATAGAAGCGATGGACCATCTCGAGCACGTACTCGACCGGCAGGCCGGGATACTCGATATGGGCCATCTGGTGGCCGCCGGAGTCGGCCATGTTCTCGTTGGTGATGAAGCCGTTCTTCTTCGCGTAGTCATAAAACTCGGTGCCCGGGAAGGCATGGGCAATCGAGACCTGGATGGTTTCGCAGTCGAGCGTCTTGGCGAAGTTGATGGTGTTGCGGATCGACTCCTTCGTCTCGCCCGGCAAGCCAAGAATGAAGTCGCCGTGAACCACGAGACCAAGCTTGTGGCAATCGCGGGTGAAATCGCGAGCGCGCTCGATGGTCGCGCCCTTCTTGATGTTCTTAAGAATCTGCGGATCGCCCGACTCGTAGCCAACGATCAGCAGCCGGCAGCCGGCTTCTTTCATCGCCTTCAGCGTCTCGTAGCTGGTGGTCACGCGCGAGGTGCAGGACCAGGTGAGGCCGAGCGGCTTCAGCTTTTCGCAGAGCTCGATAGTGCGCGGCCCGTTGATGTTGAAGGTGTCGTCGTCGAAAAAGAACTCCTTGACCTCGGGGAAGAGCTGCTTCGCGTGCGCCATCTCTGCGGCCACATCATCGGTCGAGCGCTTGCGCCACGCGTGGCCCGAGAGCGTCTGCGGCCAGAGACAGAAGGTACACTGCGCCGGGCACCCGCGCGTCGAGTAGAGCGCGACATAGGGGTGCAGCAGGAACGGGACGTTGTACCTGGTGACATCGAGGTCGCGCTTGTAGATATCCGTGACCCAGGGCATATCCGGCTTGTCGAGCTTCTCGATCTGCGGACGATCAGGATTATGCACGATCTTGCTGCCATCGCGATAGCTGACGCCCAGAATCTCGCTAAGCGGCTTGCCATTGGCAAATTCGACTACCGAGAAATCAAACTCGCGGCGGCAGATGAAATCAATGGCGGCGCATTCGTTGAGCGCCTTGTCGGTATCGGTGGTGACCGGCGGCCCGACAAAGGCAATCTTGATGTTGGGGTGAGCGGCCTTGACCGCCTCGGCGGCGCGCTGATCGCCGCTCCAGCCGATGGTGCTAGTGAAGAGCACCAGGAAGTCGTAGTCCTTCAGGATCGCGATGACTTCAGTCCAGGAGACGTGGTGCGGGTTTGCATCGAGCAGGCGCGAGCCCTCGAGCATGCCGGCCGGGTAAGCCAGCCATACCGGGTACCAGTAGGACTCAATCTCACGGGTCGCGGGCCAGCGCGAGCTGGCTCCGCCATCGAAGTTTTCAAAAGAGGGCGGGTTCAGGAACAACGTTTTTAGGGGCATGGTTACTCTTCTCAAGTTTACCATTTTGAGCTTCTCGTTGTGCTCTCCAGGGGGAAACGTGCGGCGGCCCGCAAAGCAGCCGATACCGCCCGGATGGCGCCGGCGCCCCGCGAAACGACGCTGTCGCCGTTCACAGCATCCCAGCTGCGGAGGCACCTCATGAGATTGCAAGGTAAGGTGGCCATTGTCACAGGAGCAGGAACCGGGATCGGGCAGGCCATCGCCCTGGGACTGGCGAAAGAGGGCGCGGCAATCGTCGTCGACTATGTCGGCAAGGCATCCGTCTCGGAGGACACGCTCAACAAGATCCAGGTCATGGGCGGAAAATCTCTCGGCGTCGATGCGGACATATCTCAACCGGCCGATGTGCAGGCATTACTTGAGAAGACTGTGGCAGCTTTTGGCAAGCTCGACATCTTCGTCAACAATGCAGGCATCGAGAAGAAGTTCGCCTTTGTCGACTACCCGCTGGCCGAGTGGCAAAAGATCATGGCGGTCAATCTGACCGGACCGTTTCTCTGCTCTCAGGCGGCGGCAAAGCAGATGATCAAGCAGGGTGGCGGCGGCAGGATCATCAACATCTCCTCCGTTCACGAAGACCTACCAATGACCACCAATGCTCCTTACTGCGCCTCGAAAGGAGGCCTGAGGATGCTGATGCGGACTATCGCCGTCGAACTCGCGCCCCACGGCATTACCGTGAACAACATCGGCCCGGGCGCAATTTACACTCCGATCGATCTCGACGTGGAACAGGACAAGAAGTTGAACGACCAGATTCTGGCAGAGATCCCCATGGGACGATGGGGGAAGCCGGAAGAGGTCGCGCAACTGGCCGTCTATCTCGCCTCTGACGACGCGGGCTACGTGACCGGCAGCACACACTTCATCGACGGCGGCATGCTGAGGAACGCGGGGAGCCTTTAAGCGATCTCAACTCAAGGTAAACGCGACTGAAGGCTGCCCCTGCGGGATTCCGCGGCGTATCATGCTGCAGATGGCGGATCGGAAGATTGTCCATGTGGATATGGACGCGTTCTATGCCTCGGTGGAGCAGCGGGACGACCCATCGCTGCGGGGCAAACCGGTGGTGGTCGCGTGGCGCGGCAACCGGTCTGTCGTTTGCGCCGCGTCGTACGAAGCGCGGCGCTTCGGAATACGCTCGGCCATGCCGGCAAGCCGCGCCGAACGATTGTGCCCGCAGGCCATCTTCGTGCCTCCCGATTTTCTTCGTTATCGAGCCGTCTCCCGTCTCACGCGGGAGATCTTTGCCCGCCACACCGATCTCATCGAGCCGCTATCACTTGATGAGGCGTATCTCGATGTCACAAGAAACAAAAGCGGCTTGCCTACGGCAACCCGCGTGGCCAGCGCAATCCGGAGGCAAATTCGCGAAGAACTGAATCTGACCGCATCTGCAGGCGTGGCGCCCAACAAATTCCTGGCCAAAATCGCTTCTGACTGGCGTAAGCCCGATGCGCTTTTCGTGATTCGGCCGGAGGATTTCGGTACGTTTCTGCCGCCGCTCCCGGTGGGTCGCATTCCTGGCGTCGGCAGAGTCACGGAGGCGAGGCTCGGTCAACTCGGCGTGAAGACTGTGGGTGACCTGCAAGGCGTGGAAAGGGCGACCCTGGAGGGCCATTTTGGCCGGTATGGAGGCCGGCTTTATGAGCTCGCCCGAGGCATCGACCAGAGCCGGGTCGTCGCTGACAGGCCCACAAAATCCGTCTCTGCCGAAGACACACTGGAGCGGGACATCCTCTTGACCGAAACAGAGCCGCTCATACGACGCCTCGCCGAAAAGGTCTGGGCGGCGTCGCGCAAGGAAACGCGCATAGCGAGAACCGTAGTTCTCAAGCTGAAGACGAGCCAGTTCGATGTGCTGACGCGCAGCTTGACCCCGGTATTGCCGCCAGCCTCGTGTGAAGAAGTGACGGCGATCGCGCTCTCGCTGCGAGACAGGATCGATCTCGGCCCGCAACAGCGTTTTCGGCTGGCCGGGGTGGGACTGAGCAACTATCGCGATCCGGAAGAACCGCAAGCAAACCTTTTTACGCCGGCTTGCCCTGAAGAAGCCGAAGCATCGGAGGCCTTTTTGAAGGAGGAACGGTCCTAAGCTTTTCTATCGCGCCGCGCGGGTGCGGTTTCCGCCCTTTCTGATTGGGAACCTAACGTTCAGGAGTGAATGCTGCAGATAGCCTGTCGAGAAGCTCCAGCTGTCCCTTCAAAATCTTTGCTCGCGCCCGGTCGATTGAGAACCAGCCGGCGCGATCCACCTCCGGAAACTGAAGGAGATGCCCGGACCGCGGCGGCCACTCCAGCTCAAACTGGTTGCTGACCAGGGCGGCGGGGTCGCAGTCGCCGGCAAAGGCCCACGCCTTCACTACCTTGCCGCCGGCCTGCCGGATCTCTCCCAAATCAATAAAATCTCCTCCCGCGACAAAGCCTGTCTCCTCCTCGAACTCCCGTTTGGCGGCTTCGAGAGCGGCTTCGCCGGGCTGGATCTCTCCTTTCGGAATCGACCAGGCCCCGAGGTCCTTGCTGGCCCAGTATGGGCCGCCCGGATGCACGAGCAGCACTTCAAGTCGATCTTGGCCTGGCCGGTACATCATGAGGCCGGCACTGCTCTTTTTCATCGGATTTCACAAGCCATGTCGAAGCGCCAGCATCCAGCGTAAACCGGCAATCTCCATAGAGCTACAAAATCACGACCCAATTGGGGCGTGTGCAATGCGAGGATTGGGCGGATGATGCCTGCAACAGGAGAACTGCGGCGCCGGCCGGCGCGCCACCCGCACGGTATCGCTGAAAGACGAAGCGGCGGACGGAGAAGATTGAGCAGCCGGTGACGATGCTTGTCAACGCTCACGAGACAGCGCCCACGAGACAGCACCCACAAGACAAGGAGAACCACATGAGCACGATCACCGCGAAAGATGGAACCGCTATTTACTACAAGGACTGGGGCGCGGGGCAACCTATCGTCTTCTCCCACGGCTGGCCGCTCGACGCGGATGCCTGGGACGCACAGATGTTCTTCCTCGGTCATCAGGGCTTCCGAGTGATCGCCCACGATCGGCGTGGTCACGGGCGATCCGGCCAGACCTGGCACGGCAACGAGATGAATACTTATGCCGATGATCTGTCCGGCCTCTTTGAAGCCCTCGATCTGAAGAGCGCGGTGATGGTCGGCCACTCCACCGGCGGCGGCGAAGTCGCCCGTTATCTCGGGCGGCACGGCTCGAAACGCGTTGCCAAGGCAGTGCTGATCAGCGCCGTACCGCCGATTATGGTCAAGTCGGAAGGGAACCCCGGCGGCCTGCCGATCGAGGTCTTCGATGGCATACGCAGCGGCGTTCTCAATGACCGCTCTCAGTTCTTCAAAGACCTCAGTCTGCCCTTTTTCGGCTACAACCGGCCTGGCGCGACGATCTCCGAGGGGGTTCGTGAGAACTTCTGGCTGCAGGGCATGCTGGGGGGCGTGAAGGGAGAGTACGACTGCATCAAGGCCTTCTCGGAAACGGATTTCACCGAAGATCTGAAAAAGATCGACATCCCAACCCTGATCATGCAGGGCGACGACGACCAGATCGTGCCGTTTCCGGATTCGGGAGCACTCTCTGCCAAGCTGGTGAAGAACGCCGAGCTGAAAGTCTATCCCGGTTTTCCCCATGGCATGCCGATCACTCACGCGGAAGAGATCAATCGCGACCTTCTGGCCTTTATCAAGTCCTAAGGCATGCGCCGAGGGAGGGCAAGCCTACCTACCGTGGGCCACTTGCATTTACACGGAAAGTTGCGCCCTTCCAGGCACCAAGGCGGCCGCCTGCGCCGACTCCCTTTTGCTTTAACTGCCAAGCGTGCTGCATCTGCCGAGCGTGCTGCATCTGATGGAGCGGAGAGAGAAATGACAGAGCAGCAATCGCCCGTATGGTTCCTCACCGGTTGTTCCACCGGTTTCGGCAGAGAACTCGCTAAACTTGTACTCGCCCGAGGTTGGAAGGCGGTCGTCACCGCGAGAAATCCGGAGCAACTGAAGGACATCGTCTCCGGTCATGAAGGCAACGCTCTCGCGTTGCAACTGGATGTGACGCAGCCGGCACACATTACGGCGGCCGTGAAGCGGGCGCTCGAAGCCTTCGGGCGTATCGACGTGCTGGTGAACAATGCGGGCTACGGCTACCTCGCCGCGGTGGAGGAGGGAGAAGACGAAGCGGTGCGCGCCATGTTCGAGACCAACTTCTTCGGACTCGTGGGCATGACGAACGCGGTGCTGCCCGGCATGCGCCAACAGAAGAGCGGGCACATCGTGAATATCTCGTCGATCGGAGGGCTCATCAGTTTCGGCGCCACCGGCTATTATCATGCAACGAAATATGCGGTCGAGGGATTGTCGGAATCGCTATCGATCGAGCTCGCCCCTTTAGGCATCAAGGTGTTAATTATCGAGCCAGGACCATTCCGCACTGACTGGGCAGGCCGGTCTTTGCTCGAGTCCAAGACGACTATCGACGACTATGACTCGACGGCCGGCGAGCGCCGCCGCCAGAGCCGCAAGAATAGCGGCAAGCAGGTAGGCGACCCGGCGCGCGCAGCCGAAGCGATCGTCGAGGCGGTCGGCTCGGACCATCCGCCGCTGCGGCTGGTACTCGGAAAACCAGCCCTTGGCCTGGCCCGCAAGAAACTCGAGGCCGTGAAAAACGACCTGGACCGCTGGGAGAAAACTACGCTGGGAGCGGACTTTCCTGAGTTTCAGGGAGCGCACTAGCCTATGCGCTAGAGCACGATACTTGCTTGGTCGGCAAGTGCGCGATCGTTAGCTGCTGGATATTCAAGTGCTGTGATGGCTGACCGATAGCAATCGAAACCTGGCTGCCCGGCATGTGGCGGCTGGTCCGTCGTTGGCCACGAACCAGCCGCTTGGCCATTAGGATTTCAATCTCCCTCTGCGGTTCTCTCAGCCCTGCAAATCGCGCCGTGGTTTGCCTGGTGAGTTCAAGACGGACTTCGGCTTCTTGCCGCCCGCGACCTCTTCGACCACCTGGCTGATGTATTCCGCTGTGCCATGCAGCATGATGTCAGTGAATCCGGCGATATGTGGAGTTACAAGAATTTCGGGAAAACCAAGAAGAGGGTTGGAGGGCTTCAACGGCTCGTCGCGAATGACGTCGAGCCCGGCTGCCGAGATCTGTCTCGTCTTGACCGAAGCCAGCAGTGCAGTCTCGTCGATCAGCAGGCCTCGAGCGATGTTGACCAGGATCGCGCCCCGCTTCATCGCCGCAAGGACAGATGCATCGATGAGGTTCTCGTTCTCCTTGCTGGCGCGTACGCAGATCACGACGTAATCGGCGTCGGCGACGGCGGCTTTCAACTGCTCTGCGGGATAGGCGGTCACGCCCTCCGGCGCATTCGCGGGATGCTGGTCGGTGGCTACGATCCGCATTTCGAACGGGCGCAGACGCTCGACGATCCGGTCTCCTATGTCGCCCAGCCCGACAATGCACACCGTCTTCCCACTCAGAGCGGGATGAATCAACGGCGGATCGATGGACGGATCTTTCTCCGACTGCAAGAACGCGCCCAGGCGGCGCGATGCTGCAAGAAGCAACAGAACCGCAAACTCGGCGACTGACGTCGCATTGCCGGTGACGTCGGATGGCGCATACGAGACCCAGATACCCAGATCGCTGGCAGCGTCGATATCCACACTTTCGTAGCCGGTACTCGCGGTCTGGATGAATGCCAGCCGATCGAGACTCGACAACTGCTCTCGCCCGACATGGCCGAGCGCGATGAGCAGCTCGATGTCCGTAGCCGGGGCACTTTGATTGCTGCTCCAGGATAGTAGCTCGTGACGGGCAAGTTTGCTTTTCAGCTGGTTGAACAACTCATGGGTGAACTGGTTTTCCTGATGAAGGAATGCTATTTTCAATGGGGCCTTTCGTGGCGTAATCCCGAATCCGTGCTCTATTGGATGCGCAGCTTCCCGCTTCCAGTGACTCAAGCATCAAGCCGGCCCAAGTGACACTTTGTACTCCGCCGCGGCCGTGAGCGCGGGGCCCCGTGGCGACTCTCCTGCCGATCCGTCAGGCCAATCGAACTGAAGCCTCAGTGTCTTGTTTGAACGGCATACCTTCAGGTTGACAGGGGGGCGCCATCTGCCTCGGCGTGGCTATCCTGCTCCGCCTTCCCACATCGATAGTAGTCTTGACCTTGTTCCATCGGAATCGACAAGCAATCTCGTAAAACCTGACACCATGGAGACGTCCTAAATGTTATGTCTCAGCACCGGATTTGGGAGTGCCGCCATCCTCAGCGGGGTGGTGCATCGAGGAGAGCCAGACGACAAGCCCGCGGTGTCGCTCATCACCTGCGCCGACACCACCTATGCCGGCACTCCAGGAGTTTCGACCTCTATTTTCCGTGAAGGGAGAGAAGGCGGAGTCTTGAATCATGGGCTGGTTGTCTACCTCGCTCGAGGAAGTGCTTGCCGCTGAGGAAGGCTTTCAGCGCGGACGTACTTCGATCGTCGCGCGAGAGCGCATCTGAGAGCTTGACCGACAAGCGCCCGGCGTTGGCACAGTTGCCTGCCTGGGAACAAAGGGCGCCTTTTGCCAACAAGGAGCACCACCGGGAATGCCGCTGACAGACTGGCTCTTCGCTGACCTCAAGCTGCCCAAGCGGCTTGAGGAGCACACCGATCAAGCGAACCACACCTGGTGGCGCGTGATGTGCCTCACCGGGGTGGATTACTTCTCTACACTTGGCTATCAGTCAGGTATCGCCTTCCTCGCCGCCGGCGTTCTTTCGCCCATCGCTACGCTCGTGCTCGTCCTGGTGACGCTCTTTGCGGCGCTTCCGGTTTATCAACGCGTCGCCGCTGCCAGCCCCAACGGGCAGGGCAGCATTGCCATGCTTGAAAAGCTTTTTCCCGGCTGGAGCGGCAAAATCTTTGTGCTGGTCCTGCTCGGATTTGCAACTACCGACTTCATCATCACCATGACCCTGTCGGCGGCCGACGCGGCAGCGCATTTCATTCACAACCCGTATACCCCGCGCGCGCTCCATAGCCAGTTAGCGGTGACCCTGTTGCTGATTGGAATACTCGGCGCGATCTTCCTCAAGGGCTTCAAGGAAGCGATCAATGTCGCCGTGGTTCTCGTGGGCGTCTACCTGGTTCTCAATCTGATCGTGACGGTCACCGGCGTCGTCGAGGTGATTGAACATCCTCACGTCGTGTCCAACTGGGGGACGGCCCTGTTCCGGCAGCACGGCAGCCTTCTCTCCATCGTTGGCCTCTCGCTTCTGCTCTTTCCCCGGCTGGCGCTGGGCCTTTCGGGATTCGAGACCGGCGTGGCGGTTATGCCGTTGATCAAGGCGGCCGGCGTTGAGGAACGTATCGTCAATACCCGGCGCCTACTCGCGTCCGCATCCATCATCATGAGCGTCTTCCTGATGGCGACGAGCTTTGTGACGACCCTGCTCATTCCCGCTGCCGACTTCCGGGAGGGAGGGCCGGCGAACAGCCGGGCTATGGCCTTCCTCGCTCATCACTACCTGGGGAATGTCTTCGGTTCCGTCTACGACGTGAGCACGATTCTTATCCTGGCCTTTGCCGGCGCCTCCGCGATGGCCGGCCTGCTGAACCTGATTCCCCGCTATCTGCCCGGCTTCGGCATGGCGCCGGAATGGGCTCGCGCCTCGCGCCCGCTCATCCTCGTCTTTATCGGCATCGCGTTTGCCGTGACGCTACTGTTTCATGCCGACGTCGACGCGCAGGGCGGGGCCTACGCCACCGGGGTGCTCGTCCTGATGACCTCCGCCTCTTGCGCTGTCGTCATCACTGCTCAAAAAAGGCTGGCGAGGCTGACGCTTGGTTTCGTCTCCTTGATTTTCATCTACACCACTTTGGTCAATATCTTCGAACGTCCCGAGGGACTGAAGATCTCCTGCATTTTCATCTTCAGCATCATCGTGACCTCGCTGGTGTCTCGCGCCTTCCGCTCGACCGAACTGCGCATTACTGGCGTAGAGCTCAGCGAAGAAGCGACGGCGTTGCTGGGCGAGGACGGGAAGGAAACCATCCGGGTTATTGCCTGGAATCCTCGCGGTTCCCCGAACAACGACCGCGAAGAAGCCAGCGTGAAACTTCGTGAGCTTCACGGCCTGTCGCCGGAGTCTCCTGTTTTCTTCTTCGAAGTCGAACGCGGAGATGCGTCGGACTTTACCGATCACCTGCTCGTCGAGGGGCGGCGCGAGGGTTCCAGTCGCATTTTTCACGCCAGAAGCGCGGCCGTCGCCAACTCTATCGCTGCGCTGCTGATTTATATCGAGCAGTTCACCGGGTGCAGGCCGCATGTCTACTTTCACTGGACCGATGTCAACCCGGTCACCAATGTCATGCGCTTTATCTTCCTCGGCGAAGGCGATACCGCACCACTGACCCACGAAGTTCTTCGCAGGGCCATTAAAGATCCGGAACACCGGCCGATCGTCCATGTGAGCTAGCAGGTTGCCAGCGGAGACCGCTTGGCTGGAGTGCTTGAGAGCCTCTCAAGCATGAACTCGCCGGATCACGACCGAGGACCATGCGCGCCTTGGGACAGGGGCGCCTTGGACAGGGCGCTCTTAGCGGGTTTCAAAATCAAAAGCGATGACGGACTCGACCCGGCTGAGCAATAAGTCCCTAACTCGTTCGTGCTCCGGGTGAGGAAGATACTTGTCCCGGCTCGCAGCATCCACAAAAGTTACGATGAAGCCGTGAGTAAAGCCCTGATTTGCTCCTTCCGGGCTCGAGTAGGGGCCGCTGATGAAGTCCGTGATCCCGTCCACCAGATCTTTCAGGCCGCGACATTCGTTGATGGTCTCTTCGATCTGCGGCTCTGTGATGTCCGGCTTAAACCTGGTCAGTACGATGTGCTTCACCATTTTCTTTCCTCTCCCTGTTTCACTTCTTCCCCTGAATTGCCTTGAAGGCCTTTACCTGTTGGGTGATTGCTACTTCTGTCGGCAACCGCTCGACGCTGCTGGCGCCAAAAAACCCTGAAACGCCCCGGGTATGCGCAAGGATCCAGGCGGCGTCTTCGGGCTCGCTGATCGGGCCGCCATGGCAAATCACCAGGATGTCGTTTCGGACCGATTGAGCGGCATCGCAGATTGCCTGCACCTCGGCGGCGCACTGCTCCATCGTCTTTGCCGTCCTGGCGCCGATCAGACCTTTCGTGGTGAGCCCCATGTGCGCCACGATCACATCGGCGCCAGCGCGCGCCATCTGGATAGACTCCTCAGGATTGAAGACGTAGGGAGTGGTAAGTAAATCGAGCGCATGGGCCATAGCAATCATCTCGACCTCTTTTCCGTATCCGAGTCCGGTCTCCTCGAGAGACTGTCGAAATTGCCCATCGAACAGGCCGACCGTCGGAAAGTTTTGCACTCCACTGAAGCCCATCGCTTTCAAATGAGGCAGGAAGACCTCCATCAGGCGAAAAGGGTCGGTCCCGCAGACGCCCGCCAGCACCGGAGTTTGCCGGACTACCGGCAACACCTCGCGGGCCATGTCTACGACGATTGCGTTGGCGTCACCGAATGGCAACATTCCAGAAAGGGAGCTATGCCCGGCCATGCGGAAGCGCCCCGAGTTGTAGATGACGATAAGATCGGCTCCTCCGGCCTCGGCACACTTGCCGGAGATCCCCGTGCCCGCTCCCGCCCCGATGATCGGCAAGCCGCGCTCCACCTGATGACGGAGCCGCTCGAGAATTGTCGTCCTAAGCACTCCCATGCTGCGCTCCTTTCAGCATCGCCAGCAATCCGCCGGCAGCTGCGTTGGCGAACTCCACATCGTTGATATTGGCATCGATTTCGATCACGGGGATTTTCGGAGACAGTTCCTCTTTGATGCTCTCGAAGAGAGCCGTGTCTACCTCTGGACACCAGAACGGGCCACCCGGCGCGGAGATTGCCGAGACTCCGCGCAGCGGCAGATAGACTTGAACCGGACCGGAAGAGGCATTGATTTTCCGGGCAAGCATTTGCCCCAGGCGAACGTTCTCTTCGAGCGTCGTTCGCATGAGCGTTACGTTGGGATTGTGCCGATAGAACAGACGCCCCCTGAATCTTTCCGGCACCGTCTCCGGCGCCCAGAAATTAACCATATCAAGGCAGCCGGGTGCGATCACCACCGGCTTGCCGCTGCTTGCCCCCGCCTCCAGGCGCCCGGGGCCTGCGCTGAGGACGCCTCCGACCAATTCGTCAGCCAGTTCAGTAGTCGTTAGATCGAGGACGCCGGAGAGGAGCCCTGACTGGACCAGATCCTCCAACGTCTTACCGCCAACCCCGTTAGCATGAAATACCAGCACCTCGTATCCGGCGCGCTCCAGAACTTTCCTGGCGATCTCGACACCGGCGGTTGTATTGCCGAACATGGAGGCCCCGAGAAGCGGCGCGTGTTCGAAGAGCGGAGGGCGGGATGAAACCATTCCGCAAATGGCCCCGGCCACCTGCGTCAACAACTGCATACTGATGCTGTTGAGGCCGCAGATGTCAACGATGGTCGGGAACATGACGATATCTTTTATGCCGACGAACTCTCTGACATCGCCGCCAGACATCGTCGAGAACATCACCTTCGGCACGCCTATGCGTAGAGTACGCATGGCAGCAGTAGCAATCGCTGTCCCTGCTCCTCCACCGAGACCGAGCACTGCATCGATCTCTCCGGCAGCCAGCAGTCTTTGCGCCAGAGCCGCCGCCCCGGCCGACATGGCGGCGATCGCCGCGCCGCGATCGGCTGCAGCCACGAGTGCGTCCAGGCTCATTCCGGCTGCCGCTGCAACTTGCCGCCGCGGAATATCCGGAACGCACCAGGGATCTCCAAGGACGCCTACATCCATCACGACCGCCAGATGGCCGCGATCGGCGATCTCATCCCGCACGAAAGCCACTTCCTGGCCCTTGGTATCTAACGCACCGATCAACAAAATCCTGGCGATGGTAAATCTCCCTGCCGGCACATCGCTCCATCGCCAGCCGCAATCATTCTAATGCCAGCCAGGGCGCCAAACCTCACTTCACTTGTCGAGGGGCCGGCTGAGAGCCGCCTGCCAAGCCTGCTCAGATAAATGCTGCCTGGATGTGCCATCATGAGAGAGGCACTCAGGTACTTCAAGAATGCCGAGTGCCTTAGTAAGCAGGATCCGGAATGCTTTCAGCCCTATGACTGCGAAGACCAGGGCGCCGTCGGACGCAACAGTTCCGTGGCTTCGGACGAAAGCCGTAGTGACTGGCTGCCACTACGAGTTCGCCAGGCTGAATACGCTTACGCTCGGCATCGCTGCTGATTCCACTCGTTTCCTGATCTCTTTCACCTACTACGCGCACGCCAGGACCCTCAGCGGCGAGTTCACCTCCCCGGTTGCCATGGCACAGGGGACGAGCTTCCTCGTGTTTTACAACCCGCTGAACCCCCAGGAGAACAGGCCGGCATCCGGCCCTGGAGCGTCCGGATCAGCTATGGCGAGCAGAGCGCCGCTCCTCTCAATTGGCATTGCCGGCTCCATCGTGATTTCGCTTGTCTACCTCGGCATGATGCATGGGTGCAATTAGGCGCAACGTGCGAGAAAGAGGGCTTGCATCATTGGTGAGACAAGGGGGTGAGACAAGGGGGGTGAGACAAGATGGGGCGAGACAAGATAGTCGATCGAGGCGCCCGGCATCGTCTGCCCGGCATCGTCTGCCCGGCATCGTCTGCCCGGCATCGTCTGCCCGGCATCGGGGCACAAGGCATTGCGCCTGGACGAAACAGCTTTGGTGGTGTGGTGGGCCCACAAGGACTTGAACCTTGAACCAACGGATTATGAGTCCGCTGCTCTAACCAATTGAGCTATAGGCCCGAACGCCGGGGGTGCCGAAAAGCGAGTCGCAGCAGGCGCAGATCAAGCGCGGCAGCCGCTTGACGCCTTCTCAGTGTTGCACAAGGCTTCGGCGGCGCGCCAGTCGTCTCGCTGCTTCTTAGTCTTCGCGGGCTCTTCTGTAAAATCGACGCAGCCCCGATGGCTGGTCAACCGACAACGTTCCCAAGCTCGCCTTTGCCCGAACCTTCGAGGCCGCCCGCCTCTGCTCTGAAACGCGCCTTCCACATCTTTCGGCCCTCCCACAGCCATACCGCCTTTACCGCGACGCTGTTGCTGATGTTCTCGGCGTTTCTCTCCCGCATCATCGGGCTGGTCCGGGTGAAATATATTGCCTATCTCTTCGGAGCGGGTCCCCAGACCGACGCCTTCAACTCCGCCTTTCAACTTCCGGACATGATCGCGTATTTCCTCGTCGGCGGCGCGGCTTCTGTCACATTTGTGACGATGCTCAGCCGGTACCGCGACTCTGGCCGGGAAGAAGAAGGCACGCGCGCCATGTCAGTCATTCTGACTTCAATGCTGCTGGTCCTGGGCGGCGCGATCCTGATCGCCGAGTTCTTCGCGCCATTCTATGTGCATTGGTGGTTCAAGGGATTTTCGCCCGAACAGGCCGCACTCTGTACGTCCATGACCCGCATCCTGCTCCCCGGCCAGTTGCTCTTCTTCGCCGGCGGTGTCTTCGGCTCGGTCATGCTCGTTCGCAAGCAGTTCGCCCTGCAGGCGATCACCCCCCTGATTTACAACCTTGGCATCATCTTCGGCGGCGTCTTTCTCGCCCGGCTCACCGGCATCCGCTCCCTGGCGTGGGGCGCATCGGCGGGGGTGTTGATCGGACCTTTCCTGATGAACGCGATCGGCGCACATCGGGCAGGAGTGGTGTATCGCCCCATGCTCGACTGGAGCAACCCCGGGCTGCGCGAGTGGATCCGCCTCTCCATCCCGCTCATGCTCGGCGTTTCGCTGGTCACATTTGACAGCTGGATCATGAACTACTTCGCCTCGGCGGACCACGGGGCCATTACCCTGCTCACCTTTGCCAAGAACGTCTTCACGGCCCCGGTCGCACTTGGCCAGGCTGCCGGCGCGGCTTCACTTCCCTTCCTGGCGTCGCTGTTTGGCAAGCATGACGAGATCGGCAGGCCCGACCTGGGGGCATTTTCGCGCAGCGTCAACTCGTCAGTCTCCCGGGTGCTCGCCTTCTCCATCCTGCTCACCGCGTGGATGATCGGACTGGCCTTCCCCGCCATCGATCTCATCTTTCGCGGAGGTCAATTCCACCGCAACAGCACCCAGCAGATGGCTGTGTATTTCGCGATCTTCTCCGTGTCCCTTTGCTTCTGGTCGGCCCAATCGCTCTATGCTCGCGCCTTTTACGCGGCCAACAACACGCTCGCTCCCATGGTCGCCGGCACGATTGTTGTCATTGTCTCGCTGCCGGTTTACTGGGCGCTCTACCACGGCTTCGGCGCCATGGGTCTGGCCATAGCCTCTGACGTTGGCATCATCATCCAGACGATTGCTCTTGGCATCATGCTGCACCGCCGCGGCATGGTGCTGCTCTCCGGTCTCGACTTTCGAGAACTGGGAAGATGCCTGGCCGCAGCTCTCGCCGGTTTTGCCGGCATCCGGTATATTCGCAGCCTGGTTGAGGCGAACGGCCGCTGGCGAGACCTGCTGCTGCTGGTGCTCGCGACCGCAGTGTGGGCAGCGCTCGCCGGAGCAATCCTCAAAGCCACCGGTTCCAGCCTGCCCAACCAGCTACTCGTACGCTTCGGCAAGGGGGCCAAGATCGCATGAAACGCCCTCACCATCCTCGCCGCGCTCTCCCTTAAGACGCTGCCGGATGGCGTGTGCTCTCGATCAGGTTTGTTTGGTCTGCGAGTCTTTGCTGGCGTGTCCGTGCCAATACCGCAACGAAGATATTCTCATCGTTGATCCTAACTTCTCAAAGCGATTCGGGAAGTGGGAGTCACCCACCGAAGACACGACGTGCGCCTACGATGCATTCTTTGAGAAGAGGCATTTCCGCCGATGAATCACCTTTGCGAATGGCCCATCTCACGACGGACGGACTAGCAACAACTTGGTGCCCGGAGGGGGACTTGAACCCCCACAGCCTTGCGGCCTGCGGATTTTAAGTCCGCTGCGTCTGCCGATTTCGCCATCCGGGCCAGGGGCCCTTACGGTGCGACCCACAAATAACGAAGAGAGGGTCAAGAACTCTGCCGATCGATTTGCCGGTTAAGCCTTGTCGCTCGCTTATTGCCGGCAGCGATGCTCAATCCCAGCCTGGCGCAGG
Organism: Acidisarcina sp.; assembly: GCA_965199205.1. Lineage (GTDB taxonomy): Bacteria > Acidobacteriota > Terriglobia > Terriglobales > Acidobacteriaceae > Acidisarcina. The sequence goes on along the minus strand of OZ240688.1, from coordinate 3,948,016 downwards.
TAATACTCTGCGGAACATTGCATGGAACCGCAAATCATCGCCTCGTTCCCAGTATATTGCGTTCGCGTGATCAGCCCCAGCGATCCACAGACGGGACACGACAGCACCGCCCAATAAGGATTGGCCGCTTCGCCCATCTTGCCCGCGTTTTCGAGCACAAACAGTGTTCCTGGCGCCATTTGTTCGGGAATCCACTCTTCGAGCAACTGCAGTTCGGCGGTCATGGAGTTCTCCTGGGTACAAGGTTGTGAAAGCGGGTCGCACGTGATCGAAGCTGCTAAGGCATTGAAGATTCGGCCCTCTCCGGGAACTACATCGAGGCCGCGCGTCCGGGCGGTTCTCGCTCCTTTCTGACTTTCGACGCTGCTCCCTGTCGCGCAGGCTTCTTCGCAGGGCAAAGTTCTGCCGGGATGAGCGCATTTCCGGCCACTCGCAGGCGCTGTACCGTCGCCGTCAAGCTGACCAGGAAAACCGCCTGTTCGGAGCGCCGCAGTAACTCGAAGATGTGATGGCCCTCCGTCTCGAGATAGAGCCGCTTGCCATCGATCAACAAGTGGTAGTCGGTGAGGGGCTGGCCCGAATGGTCTGACACCAGGTCGGCGAGCCGCGCGCCCAGCTGTTTTTCCAGAAATCGCAGCACCCTGCGCACCCGGTGCAGAGAGATATGCCTGCGGCGCAGCTCCAACACCACCAGGATCTCGGCAAGATCGGCCTGCGAATAAAGGCGCTTGCGGCCGGCGCGGGCCGGCCTGATCAGGCGATGCTCATCCCACCACTGCAGTTGGCGTGCTGTGGCGCCGGTCAACTGCATGACTTCGCGAGTGTTGGCACTTCCACTCAGCATCGAGACAGAATCCCTCAAAGCAGGCCGGATGAATGAAACACTTCAGAACATTTCATGCGAGAAATGTTTGTAAGTATCTTTAGCGGACGACGCCCCGTTGTCAATTGAAAATTCGCCCCGCACGGGTACTCCTTTGCTGCGAAGAGGCCGGCAGGTCGACCGGCACAAATCTATTTCATCCCATGCACACCCGGAGCCGCCGCCGGAGAGGAGTTCTTCCTCTGGTCCGTAGTCTGCCGCGACGCTTGGTCGATCGAGCGGTAGATGTCTTCGTTCCTAAGAATCGCCTGGACGTAATCGCGAGTCTCGGTAAAGGGAATCGATTCGACAAATTCATCCATGCCCTGGTCTCCAGCGCCGCTTCGCCAGTCGACGACCCGCGCATCGCCCGCGTTATAGGCGGCGAAGACGTATTCCGGCTGGTTCCCAAATTTGTCCATCGTCTGGCGCAGGTAGCGGCAACCCAGCTGGATGTTGATATTCGGGTTGAACAACTGGCTTGCGTCGAAGTGCTTGATACCCTCGGCTTTGGCCATCGCCTTCCCGACAGAGGCAAGCAGCTGCATCAATCCATAAGCATTCTTGTTTGAAAGCGCCTGCGGATTGAACTCCGACTCCTGGCGTATCAAAGAGGCGACCATGTAAGGGTCGAGGCCGTTCGAGGCGGCGGAGGCCTTGATCTGCTCCCAGTAGACCTCGGGAAAGAGAACGCGCCAATAGGTCAGCGGCATAGCCGCGACAGGGGCAGACGTATAAAAAGGGATGGCCCGCTTGAGCACCCGCATGGCGCGAAATGTCTCGCCGTAGGAAGTATAGATATCGGCCTCTGCGAAGGATCCCCACTCGGCGCTGCCGTCGGCGGCCTGTACCTCCTGCGCGATGTATTCATTGAGCCCGGCGTTGGCCAGCAGACGCGCCTTCACCACGTGGGGATCGTCTTCAGGCACATCGTCGCTCAATTCCGGGATCGTCTCAGGATGCATGGAGACCAACATCGCCACATACTCCGGGGTCACGCTCCCGAGGGCGGTCAGCCGCTGCTTCGCCTCGGCGGCATAGTAATAGTGCTGGTAAACACGGACCAACGCCTGGTAATAGGCCACGGCCATCGCCGGCCGCCGCTCTTGCTGCTCATAGACGCGGGCGCGCCAATACAGGGCGCCCGGAATCTCCTTGCCGCCGGGATAGTTCGAGATCTGCTCGTCCATCAGCCGCGCCGCTTCGGAGTATTGCTTCAGCCGGTAGTTCAACCAGGCCGCGTGCCAATGACTGCTGGGCGAGTAGTTGGAACAGTGGGCCGTGCGCTCCGGTTCGCAGGACTTGGGAAAGCGGGTAGCCAGTTCGCCGTAGTAGCTGATCGCCTGCGGATACTCTTTCCGCAACAGGTACATGTTGCCGCTGGAATAGAGCGCCTCGGCCAGCCAGGGGCTCTCCGGGAAGCGAGTCTGCATCTGCTCGACGATCCCGCGCTGCGCATTGATGTCATCCTTATCTCGCGCCAACTCCATCAACAGGTACAGCCGCCGTGCTCCAGCTTCGTCCTGGGTGTCCGGCAGTTGCTCCAGCTCCTGCTTGTTCAGCCGCTTGAGCTTCCAGTCGCAGTTGGCGGCAGCCACCAGCAGCGCGTCCCTCACCTGCGGATTCGCCTCCGAGGGATCGTTGGCCAGGGAGCGGTACTCTTCGGCGGCATCGTTGAAGCGCCCGGCCCGGTAAAGCGCGTCGGCGTGATTACGCCGTTCGTCCGGAGTAAGCGGCGCTGCGCCGCCGATGACTGCCAGTTGCCCTTTCGCCACCTGCGCTTCATTGCTCAACGGAAAGCTGAGAAAAACATGACGGAAGAGCTTCGCGGCTGCATCGGTCTGTCCCGCCATCTGCTCCGCTCGCGCCAGGGCCAGCTGAAAGTCGGCCTTGCCGGCGATCTCAGAGTCGAGATGCGGCTTCAACCTGGCCAGGGCCGTCTGCGGATCGCCCTCTTGAATGAATAGATTCGCCTCGAGCACCGGGATGCTTTTCACGAAAATGCTGTCAGGGTGGCGAGTTCCGAAGCCATTGAGCAGCGACTCGGCCTGGGCGAGATTGCCAGACTGCAGACCGGCCTGGGCGGCGAGATAGTCGGCGTAATCGCTCAAGGATTGTCCCGCGGCGACAGACTTCTTCAGGTCGCTGACCGCCTCTGGAAATTTGCGGTCGACAAGGTACGCATGGCCCAGAGCCAGATAGGCGGCCGAAGCCGCTTCGCCGCTATGGGACTGGGCATAGGCGTTCACGCCGGCATACGCAGCCGGGGTGCGCATCGTGGTCAGCTCCTGGGCCATGGGCCGCAGTTGCGACGACGCGACAAAGGCTCGCCGCAGCGAATGACTCTTTGCCAGGGCCCGAGCCGAAAGAGGCGCATGCCTCTTATGCTTGGATTTACGGCTGGAGGCGGCGGTTGTTCTGGTATGTGCGGCGGCATCATGTGTGCCCGCCTGTTTGCTACCCGCCTGCTTCGCTGTGGAATGGTGCGCCGCGGTCGATGCGTGGTGTGTTGCGGGTGCGGCCTTGGCCGTTGTTGCCGTCTGTGCGTGGACTGCAAGCCCGCACCCGAGGAACGCCGCTGACCCAAAAAGCGCGAGGCATATGGGGCGCAAGATGCCCTTGCCTGCTGCCTTATTCTCTATGCCAACTCTGCCGACCCGATCCATTTCCAAGACGCAAACTTCCTCTAGTACGAATCTAAGCTGAAACCGTCCGTCCGGAGCGATAACTTCTTCGGAAGTCGAGGATATGGTCCACTGCTTGAACGCATTGCGGGAAATGAACCTGACGGTGGACGGTAGGTATTCCCTCTGCTGTTCTCTGCGCTTTCTGTGCTGAAGTCCCTGGAGCACCGGCTTAATCCCTTGACGACAGAAGCCGGCCAATGCCCGATTCCCATCCGGCTTTGCCCAGTCCACCCGTACCGATTATCATGGAGAGATGGCCGCAGAAGTTTCCCCGATAGACACGACGGTTGGCAGGAATGACGCCGAAGAGTTGAAAATTCTGAAGCCTTCAGACTCGCATCCTATCCAATCAGCAGAGGGCGAAGAGGTTCATCCTGACGTGGCTCTGGTTGCCCGGGCGCGTGAGGGCGATCTTGAGGCGTTCGAAACTCTGGTAAAGCAGTATGATCGCCAGGTATTTCGAATCGCCCAGCACATCACGCAAAACAAGGAAGATGCGGAAGACGTCGTTCAGGACGCGTTCCTCAAGGCCTATGAGAAGCTCCACCAGTTTCAGGGAAACTCGAAGTTCTATACCTGGCTGGTGCGCATCGCCGTCAATGAGTCGCTCATGCGGCTGCGAAAGCGAAAGACCGGCCGCATGGTCTCGATCGACGAAGACGTGGAGACGGAAGAGGGCTCTATGCCCCGCGACCTCGCCGATTGGGGTCCGGACCCTGAGCAGATGTACGGGCAGTCGGAGCTTGCCACAATCCTCCGCAAGACGATCCAAGGCCTTTCTCCCGGATTCCGCGTGGTCTTTACCCTCCGCGATGTCGAGGGCCTTTCGACAGACGAAACCGCGGAGGCGCTTGGTTTGAGTGTTCCCGCGGTCAAATCTCGCCTGCTGCGGGCGCGCCTTCAATTGCGGGAGCGGCTCAGCCGTTACTTCCGCAAGAAAAATGGGGATGGTGTTCAGTGACCTGCTCTGAATTTATGGCATTGCTCGACGATCTTCTCGATGATGAAGTCAGCGCGACGCTTCGCGCCGACCTGGACGAGCACCTCAGTGGTTGTGAGCACTGCTTCATCACGATGAACACCACCCGGCAGACAATCGAGTTCTACGCAAACCGCGAGTTATACCCCCTGCCCGACACCCTGCGCGTACGCCTGCAAAGCGCCATCCTGGAGAAGTGCCGCAAGTGTTGAGCTGTGCGGCTGGCTGAGTTCCTGAAGAAGGCTCCCTCCCGATGAAGACCCTGCGTCTGGCGATCGACCCGGGCAACCTCGAGTCGGCACTCTCACGCTCGAGCATTGCGCAGACGGCCGCCATCCTGCGCCGAGGAGGACTCGTCGCTTTTCCCAGCGAAACGGTCTATGGCCTTGGTGCAAATGCCCTGGACTCCGAGGCAGCCCAGCGAATTTTTGCAGCCAAGCAGCGGCCGGCCTGGGATCCGCTGATCGTTCACATTGCAGACCTTGCCATGCTGCCCACGGTCACGGCCACTTCGCTCTCCCGCTCCGCCAACGCACTGGCCTCGGCCTTCTGGCCGGGCCCGCTGACGCTCCTCCTGCCGCGTGCCGAGGCGATTCCCTTCCTTATTACCGCTGGCCGGCCGCTGGTGGCCGTGCGGCTGCCGGCCCATCCCGTGGCCAGGGCTCTGATTGCGGCAGCCGGTGTGCCCATCGCCGCTCCCAGCGCGAATCGTTTTGGACGCACCAGCCCCACGCAAGCCATGCACGTCCTCGAAGACCTTGACGGACGCATTGACGCCATCCTCGATGGCGGTGAGACCACATTGGGTTTGGAATCGACGGTAGTCGACCCGTCAGAGGAGCCGGTGGTGATCTATCGACCGGGCATGATTACGGTCGAGGCGATTCGCAGAATCTGTGGATCGGCATCGCTATGGCAGGAAAATGCGGCTGCTGAGCCGCAGAATAGCGCTTTACCTAAAGCGCTACCATCCCCGGGAGCCGGCATCGCACACTATGCGCCTCGCGCCAGGCTTCTCCTCATTGCGGAAGCTCCGCCGGCCCAGACCGCATCGTTCCTTGCAGCCCTTGCGCAAGCCGAGCGAAGCGGCGTTCCCTTTGGCGTCATGCTGCCCGCCAACTTCTTGCCAGCCGGCTCCCACGCCATCGAGACGACGGCGCGAATCTTTCCCTGGGGCGACTGGCAGAACGCCTCGGAACTCGCCCATCGGCTCTTCGCAGGCCTGCGGCAACTGGATGCCGCAGGGGTTCAGCTGATCCTTTGCCCGCTGCCTTCGCCGGCAGGGATAGGCGCAGCCCTTCAGGACCGGCTGTTCAAGGCAGCGAAGGCCGAACAAGCTGCTTCAACTACGACTTCTGATTTTCACCAGACTTGAAGAGGTATTTAATGCAGGACTTATAAATCAGGGTGCGTCCCCCATGACGAACCTTAATGACATCCTGGTCATACCACTCGATATACCCCTCGATCGACTCGCCATCGTCCAGCACGAAAGTCATGAGGGTCTGCGTCTGCACTTGCTTCTGGAAGTAGAAAACCTCGGCATGCGAGCTTTCCTGCTTGACCACGGCGGAGCGCGACGATGCATGATGAGCGGTAAGCGGTGAGATCGGGCGACGGGTGAATAAACGCCCACTGAGGCCTTGCGCTGCCATGGGAGGACGGACCAGCTTGCGTGGCCCAGTAACGACTGGGGCCGGCATGGTGGAAGGCGGCTTGGCAGAAACAAAGGTCGGCGGAGCGACTCGCAAATGCTTATCCCCGGAAGGGGGCAACAGCAATGGTTTAGGCATAATTGTCTTGAAGCTATTAACCTCTGATGCGGCACAATGTTGCCGGGTTTACTACCATGAATGGCGTAAAATCGGAACTAAATTCGAGCGATTCAGCTAAATCGTTAAATCACATTCTTGTGTCGTGATGAATGCCCAGATAGTAGCTCAGGTTGGCGCGGGAAGATAGAGAGAAAAAGCTTCGAAGGAAAATAAAAGTGACTAAAGTAGTGCCAAAATGGGAAGCCGCTCAGTAGACAGCCAGCTCACTTGCGAAGGAGTCGAGCGCCAGGGAGCGTAGCAGATTGCGACGCATCCCGCTCTCCAGGCGATCGATCCCCTGCGTCGCCAACTCGATCCATTCCAGGCTGAGGGTGCTGGCCATGGCGGCCAGCTCCGTCATCAGATCCAGGTTGCGGACGAGCCCCGGGCTGCCGGCCCGCAGCAGCAGCAGGTCTTCCAGCAGGCCGAACATGGCGCGATTGAGCCTGCTCATCTTTTCCTGGCCGTCGGCCCCGGCACGATACGTCTCCGTCATGCGAAAGAGCGCTGAATGGTCCACTTCTCTGCTGGCGCCCCGCAGCAGGACCAGGGCGTCCTGCCGGCTCGCGAGATACGTCTCTAAAGGGAAGTCGAGGGCCCTTCCTGCAGCTCCCTCGGCGAGCCGCGCGACGAGCGCCCGTTGCGGCGGCTTCCAGTCGTTCCTCCGTGCCGCCAGCAGGCCTTCGAGGTCGGCCAGCGGCAGCGCGCCGAGCCGGAAAATACTGGTCCGGGAGCGAATCGTCGGCAGCAGCTCTCCGGGATTCTCAGCCAGCAAGAGAATGCTGGCGAACTCCGGCGGCTCTTCGAGGATCTTGAGCAGGGAGTTGGCCGCCTCCTTCATGAATCGAGTGCTGGTGAAAATATAGAAAGCCCGCCTGGCCTCGGCGGGAAAACGATAAATTTCGTGGATTACCCGCCTTACCTGGCCCAGTTTAATCAGCAACTGCGGCGGATCGGGCGGAATCACCAGCACATCCGGGTGGGTCTGGATCAGGATCCTGGTCTCTTTCTTATCGGCCTCGCGCAGCTCTTCCCGGGCGGCGACGGCCTCGTCAAAGCGCGGTCGCAGAGGACCAGCGCTCGCGATACGGAGGCAATTGCGGCATCGGCCGCAGAAATCGGGGAGCTGCCCGGCCTCTCGCGCCAGCAGTTCGGCCTCGCCTACGCAGTTCGCCGCCTGCGCGACCATGAGCGCGAGCGTGTACTTCCCCGCGCCTGCCGGTCCGGCAAGCACCATCGCCTGCGGCAGCCGTCCAGAGGCGACGCTTTGGCGCAGGCGCTGTACGGTCGCGTCGTTCCCGATGAAATTGCTGAAACTCACAACGATGAGCCTAGCAGAAGCCCTGGCGCAGCTCCGGCACGACGCGAATGGGCCTGTCAGGCCGCAGTGTGATCTTCGGAGAAAGACCGATCTGCTGACCCGGAACCAGCCGCAAACGCCAACGCTGGGCGATGGTCGCCAGCAGCAGGATGCCCTCCATCCAGGCGAAGGCCTCGCCAATGCACTGACGGTTCCCGCCGCCAAAGGGAAAGTACGCGAACTTTGGCCGTCCCGCCTTGGCCTCCGGGGTAAATCGCTCCGGGTCGAAGCGCAGCGGGTCGGCAAACTGCTCCGCGCTTCTCTGCATGATGTACTGGCTGAAGAAAAGATAGCTCCCTGCAGGAAACCGGTATGGCCCGATCTCCACATCGGCGGTCGATTGCCGGCCCATCGCCCATGCCGGCGGATACAAGCGCATCGACTCGGCAAAGACCATCTCGGTGTACTTGAGCCGTGGCAGATCTTCGAGGGTGGGTGGCCGCCCCTCCAGCACCTCGTCGATCTCACGATGCATGCGCGCCTCGGCTTCGGGGTTTTGGCCCAGCAGCAGCCACGTCCAGGCGAGCGCGTTAGCGACCGTCTCATATCCGGCGAGAAAGATGGTGAGCACCTCATCGCGCAGTTGCTCGTTAGACATCTGCGCCCCGTCGCCTTCCTGGTCTCCTTCTTCATCGCGCGAGCTGATGAGCATCGAGAGCAGGTCGCCGCGGTCGACGCCGTCGGCGCGGTGCTGACTCACCATGCGGTGAACGACTGCATCGAGCCGGCGCCGGGCCTTGCGGAACCGCATCAGCCCGGGAATCGGCCAATGCAGCATTGCCTCGGCCTTGGGCAACGCAATGAGGAAGTTATAGAGGTCCATGATGACGTTGACTTCGTCATTGATGGCCTGAACCTCCTTCGTCACATCCGTATTGAAGATCGTCCTGGCCACCACTTGGAGTGTCAGCCGCATCATCTCGGCGGCGATATCGATCTCGCGGCCAGGCTGCCATTCTGCGCGCATCGCTATCGTGCGCTCGACCATCATGGTTCCGTAGTTCTGGATGCGCTGCCGGTGAAAGGCCGGTGCGGCGATCCGGCGCTGCCGCCTGTGGATTTCTCCATCGCTCGTGATCAGCCCCTCGCCAAGCAGAATCTTCATCCGCCGCTGAGTGCGCTCCTTGATGAAGTTCTGCGGCTGATGGATCAGGATCTCCCAGATCATGCCCGGATCGTTCACAAACACGATGTGGCTGGGGCCGAGCTTGTAGTGCGAGATCGGTCCGTAGGTGGCGACCAGGTGCTCGAAGAGCAGGATGGGATTGCCCGGCTTGAAAAACTTTCTCGCCAGGTAAAAAGGCAGGTTCATCTTCAGCCCGGGCGGAAAGCGATAGCCGTCCCGTTCTTCAACGATCCATTGCTTCTCGTCGCGCGTCTGCCAGGTGGTTGCCATAAGAGTGGAGGGCGGAGCTAACTGACGACTGCGGAGCGCAACCGTGCAGCGAGCCTTTCCTCTACCAGTCTTACGATGTCCCGGTGTACTTCTTCAATGGGCTGGTTGCCGTCGATTACCACCACACGCACAGGCTCGCGGGCCGCGATCTCTCCGTATTTCTCGAAAACCCGGCGGTAAAACGTATTGCCTTCGCGCTCGAAGCGGCTCTCGTCGACAGCTCCTTCGCGGGCGATACGCCGGCGGGCGCGATCGAGAGACGCGGCGAAGTCGGGCAGCAGCAGGATGGTGAGATCGGGCTGCAGGCCAGCGCACATCGTCTGGTGAAGAGCGAGCACCAGTTCGCTGCCCAGTTCGCGGCCTCCGCCTTGATATGCTTCGGTCGAGTCGGTGAAGCGATCGCAGAGCACGATCTCGCCGCGCTTGAGGGCCGGCGCGATCACCTCGGCGATGGCCTGGGCGCGGTCGGCAAACATCAGCCCGAGTTCGGTATGGGGGGCCAGGGCCTCGGTCTTCGCATCCAGCAGCAGCGCGCGAATCCGGTCTCCCGTCCGGGTGCCGCCCGGCTGGCGCGTCACCAGCGGCGTCTCGCCGCGCACCTGGAACCACCGGGCGAGCCGATGCAGCTGGGTTGTCTTGCCGGACCCGTCGAGACCCTCAAAGGTGAGGAAGAATCCTTGCGCCATGCCGCCAGTGTACATTCGCGCGGTTACTGGAGAGCCAGTCTTGTTTCCTGGATCACGTCCAGATACGCCTTGGCGATGTCCGTTACGATCCAGGGCTTTCCTTCGGCGATCGCCTTATGGTTCACCAGGTCCGAGCCAACTCCCAGCGCCTTCGCTCCGGCCATGAGAAACTCCGCCGCGGTGCCCACCGTCACGCCGCCGGTCGGAATCAGCTTCAGCTGCGGGAAGGGCGCGAGCAGCGCCTTGAGATAACTGGCGCCGCCCATCGCCGAGCAGGGAAAAACTTTGACGTAGTCCGCCCCGGCATTCCAGGCAGTGATCACCTCGGTCGGGGTCAGCGCTCCGGGGATCGAGACCTTGCCTAATTCTTTCGTTTTGGCGATGACTTCGAGGTGCAGGCTCGGGCTGAGCACAAACTCCGCGCCCGCCTCGATGGTGGCCTGGGCCTGGGCGGCGGTGGTGACGGTGCCGGAGCCGAGCAGGATCTTGCTGCCGTACTTCGCTTTGAGATCGCGCAGCAGGTCGATCGCGCCGGGCACCGTCATGGTGACCTCAATGACCGTGACGCCGCCGGCGAGAATGGCTTCGACGACGGCGTGAGCTTCGGGGATGGAGCGGGCGCGGAGGACAGGAACCAGGCCGACGGATTCGAGTTGCTGTTTGACTTCTTCGGAGGTCATGGTCGGCTATTTTCCGGTGGGGTACCCCCCCACCCCTACCCAGGCAGAAGCTGTTTGCTTTCAGGCGGTTGCACGCCCATAGAGCGGGTAAGTTCGTCATTCGGCGGAACTAACCCGCAGATTCGTCTTAACAAAGGGCTTATGGCCGATTGCGATGAAAGTCCCGGCCTAAGGGCCTCCTGGCGCTACGCCTGATGGGGGGAAGAAAGCCGCTCCCCAGCGGCTAAAGCCACGTTCACTAGCTTGCCTGTATGGCACGGCTGAAGCCGCGCCCCTTCAAAAGCTCCTGTGGGCAATTGTTCTCCCACTCAAGCCAAGGAGCGGCTTGAATGGGGCACCCACATATCGGTAAAAAAACCATGTTTTCGCAAGCGGCGATGCTGTGCCCCTTTTCAAGGGGCGCCTGTTCCCGCAGCGTCAGCGGTTTTGGACTCTATCTACTGGACTCTGTCTCTTAGTTTAGCAGGTTCGATCCGATTCTTTACGCGCGGCACTCGGCAATCGGCTCATTCAAATCAGCAGCTTAGGAAGGCTTTTGAGAAAGTGCTTGACAGGAATGGAGGAGACCGGCCGGTAGCGCCCGCCAGCATGACTGAAGATCAGTCTGGAGTGGCGCCGGCGGGGCGGAAGGCGCCGAGAAAGAGCAGAATGCCCCCGACCACGATCGCCGAATCAGCTACGTTGAAGTCGGGCCAGTGGTAGTTCCAGTGGCCGAGGATGATGTGGACCTCGAGGAAATCAAGCACTGTGCCATAAACCAGGCGGTCGTAGACGTTGCCGATGGCTCCGCCCAAAATCAGCGCCAATGCAATCGTGGTCGCCGTCAGACGCTGCCCCATCCTCAGCAGTGCGATGAAGACAGCCACGGCGGCGAGGACCGAAAAGCCGATCAGCATGATGCGGACGAGTTGAGGCCTGGAGGAATAGGAGAAGAGGCTGAAGGCGGCCCCGTCGTTCATGACGTGGGAGATCGAGAAGACGCCGGGAATGACCGAGCGAGCCTGGCCCAGCTCAATATGCTTCGCCACCCAGACCTTAGTGATCCGGTCGAGCAGGACGATCGCTGCGGAGAGCGAGAAGAGCAGCGGGAGCTTGCTTGCGGTGCGCTGAGAGACGACGGCAGCGGTGCTCATCGGGCAACGCTCGTGTTCAGTTCGGCGTAGCCCATGGCGTCGAGAGCTTCGCGGCAACGGCCGCAGACTGTTGGCCACGGGCCGTACTCGGCTGTATCGGTGCGGTAATTCCAGCAGCGCTCGCACTTGATGCCGTCTGCGGGCTCAATGCTGACCGTGAGTGCGACGCTGTCCCCGGTTTTCCCAACCGTCACCTGAGACACGTTGAAAAGCTCCTTAAGGCTGAGCTCGGGATCATCGAGCAACGGTATTGCTTTAGCTCCGGCTTGGATTAGAACCTTAGCCTCCAGCGCCTTGCCGATGGTCTTGTCCCTTCTGAGCGCCTCGAGCCTCAATAACGCCTGGTCTCGGAACAACAGGAGTCCCTTCCAGTTGACCAGTATCTCTTCGAACCCGTTCGAGGCTAGCTTAAAGGGGTCCGGGAACCCTGCCAGATGGACACTTGCGGCTTTTCCGGCAACCTCCGGCAGATACCCCCAAACCTCATCCGCCGTGAAGCTGAGAATCGGCGCGACCAGGCGCACGAGCGCGTCGGTGATCTTGTAGAGCGTGGTCTGGGCGGAGAGGCGTTCTTTGCTGGTCGGGGCGAAGGTGTACATCCGGTCTTTGAGCACGTCGAGATACAGGGCGCTCAGGTCGGCGTTGCAGAACTCGTTGATGGCATGGAAGATGCGGTTGAATTCGAACTCCTCGTACCACCCGAGCACCTTCTCGGTCAGTTCGCGGGTCTTGGCCAGCATGTACTGGTCGAGCGGTTGAAGTTGTTCAAACGGCAGCATTTGCGTTGCCGGGTCGAAGCCGTGCAGGTTGCCCAACAGAAAGCGGAAGGTATTGCGGAGTTTGCGGTAGATCTCCTCGGCCAGGCGCTTCATCAGCGGGATGCTGGCGACGACATCTTCTCTGTAATCAACACTTGCGACCCAGAGACGGATGATCTCCGCGCCCAGCTGGTCGGCCACTTCGTTGGGATAGATGTAGTTGCCGAGGGATTTCGAGAGAGCGCGGCCCTGCTCGTCGAGCGTCCATCCGGGGGTGGTGACCATCTTGTAGGGCGCGGCGTGCTTGAGCGCCACAGAGTTCAACAAGGACGACATGAACCAGCCTCTATACTGGTCATTCCCTTCGAGATAGAGGTCGGCGGGCTGCTGGCTTCCGGGCAGCACGGCGTTCCAGCTGCAGCCGGACTCGAACCAGACATCGACGATGTCCATCTCCTTAACGAACTCTGTTCCCTTGCATTTGGCGCATTCCATGCCAGCCGGAATGAGTTCGGCGACGTCGTGGGCATACCAGGCGTCGGCTCCTTCGCGCTCGAACAGGGCCACGATTTGCGCGTTTAACGCACTGTTTTTGACGATCTGGGAGCAGTTTTGGCACGAAAAGACCGCGATGGGCACGCCCCAGATGCGCTGCCGGGAGATGCACCAGTCGGGACGGCTGGTGACCATGTTCGAGATGCGTTCCTTGCCCCAGGCGGGGTCCCATTTGACGTTATCGATCTCGGCGAGGGCGAGTTGGCGGAAGGTGGTCTTAGACCCATCCGCAAAGTTCATCTCCGTGTCCATGTTGATGAACCACTGCTCCGTCGCGCGGAAGATGATGGGGTTGTGGCAGCGCCAGCAATGCGGGTAGGAGTGGTAGATGTCGGCGCGGCCCATGAGGACGCCGCGGGCCTGGAGCAGCTCGACGATCGGCTGGTTGGCGGCAAAGACGGTGAGTCCGTCGTATGCAGGCAGGCCGGCCTCGGTCGGATCGGCGTGGATGTGCCCGCCATCGTCGACCTTGCAGACTTGCGAGAGCCCATAGCGGCCGCCGGTGTAGAAATCGTCCGCGCCGTGGGCAGGGGCGGTGTGGACGGCCCCGGTGCCCTGCTCGGTGGTGACGTAGTCGGCGTTGACGCCGAGGATTTCGCGGTCGAGGAAGGGGTGCTGGAAGCGGACGCGGTCGAGCCGGCTGCCCGGGAAGCGGGCGATCTCGACGGCGGATTCGAGCTTGCAGGCTTCCCTGGTGGCCGAGGCGAGGGCCTCGGCGACGATGTAGACCTGATTGTCCTGTTCTAACGCCACGTACTCAAAATCCGGATGGAAGGCGACGGCGAGGGAGGCCGGCAGCGTCCACGGGGTGGTCGTCCAGATGATGGTGTGGACCGGTTTGCCGGCGAGCGCCGGGTCGATCTCGGCGGGGTCGCTGAGCAGCGCGTAGCGCACGTAGACGCTGGGCGAGGTGTGCATCTCGTACTCGACCTCGGCCTCGGCGAGGGCGGTGCGGTCATGGATGCACCAGTAGACCGGCTTCAGCCCTTTGTACACGAAGCCCTGCTCGAAAAATTCGAAGAAGGTCTGAGCGATTTTGGCTTCGTACTCCTTGGACATGGTCAGGTACGGATGGTCGAACTGGCCGAAGACGGCGAGGCGCTGGAACTGCTCGCTCTGGAGATCGACATACTTCTGCGCGTATTCGCGGCAGGCGCGGCGGACGGAGAGCGCGGGCATCTCGAGCTTTTTGCGGCCGAGCTTCTCGTCGACCTTGATCTCGATGGGCAGGCCATGGCAGTCCCAGCCGGGGACATAGGGGGCGTCGTAGCCGGCCATGGTCTTCGACTTGACGACGAAGTCTTTGAGGATCTTGTTGAGCGCATGGCCCAGATGGATGGCGCCGTTGGCGTAGGGCGGGCCGTCATGCAGGATGTACCGGCCTTTGGATGTTCCGGCGGCGGCGGAGTCTTTGGCAGACCGGCGGATCTGCTCGTAGATGGCGGCTTCATTCCACCTGGCGAGCCTGGCCGGCTCGTTCTGCGGCAGGTTGGCCTTCATGGGGAAGTCGGTCCTGGGTAGGGTGAGGGTGTCCTTGAGCGCCATCGGTTTCGGCGCCTGGTCCTGGGGCGGTGGTGCGGACATCTTGTCTCCTGGCACGATCTGGGGCTGTGGAACCGGTGGAATTGTCACCTTCTATTGTATCTTTGCAGGCGGGCCTGCCATCGGGGCGAGATTGCTGTGACCTTCTGCCGGGTTGGGCCGTCTATATGGGCTAGGGAAAGACCGTCCAGATTCCGATTACCGATCGAGCGTCCGATGCATACCGATCGAGGCTGCTCGACCACGTTCGCGCATGGAGGTTGTTTGAGGAATCTGGCTGGATTGAACGGGGCAAGCGCCGGATCAACATTTTCAGGCGTAGCAATCATGACAGCAGGGACTGCGGTCGTCCATAATGGAGAGTGCAGGAAGCGTGGCAATCCAGCGGTTCCGTGCCGAATCATTCGATGAGCTATCAGCTTTTAACACCTCCGGAACTCGATCCCGACAAGCTTGACAACGCAGGTCTGCACGCCAGCGCGGAAGAACCGCACCTGCTGGTAGAGACCGAAGGCTCGATGTGGGCGTCGCTGGTCGCCAACGTCCGGGATGCGTTTGCGCCCCGGCAGGCGCCGCTGCAACTGACCTCACGGCCGGCGGAAGACACCCTCAGCGTGAAGGAAGAGCCGGTCTGGAAGACGCTTGGGGCGAGTGTGCAGGACCTGTTCTTCCCGCGCAAGCTGCCCCCGCTGCAACTGACTTCACAATCGATTGCCGTCGCGGACCCGTTTGCCGGGCAGCGCAGGATTGGGTCGGGACTTGCGGCGCTGATCCTGGTTGTGGGCACGACAGCCGCCATTCTTTTCTGGACGCACCTGCACGTGAGGCCGATCGCTCCGAAAGCGGTTACCGAACAGATGGTGGACCTGAAACCGTATACGCCGATCGCGCCGCCGAAGACGAGTGTGATGGGCGGCGGGGGCGGGGGCGGGGACCGTGATCTGGTGCAGGTCTCCAAGGGCAGGCTGCCGAAGCTGGACACGAAACAGATCACGCCTCCCCAGATCATCCGCAACGATCACCCCAAGCTCGCGGTGGAACCGACCATCGTGATGCCGAAGAATGTGCCGCTGCCGAATGTGGATATGCCGAATATCGGCATGCCTACCTCGTCGCAGGTACAGCTGGCGTCGAATGGCACGGGCAGCAAGAGCGGCATGGGCAGCGGGAATAACGGCGGCCTGGGCTCAGGGAGCGGCGGCGGCTATGGGCCGGGATCGGGCGGAGGAACCGGGGGCGGCGTTTACCATGTGGGCGGCGGCGTTTCCCCGCCGACGGTGATCTCCTCGGTGGATCCCGAGTATTCCGATGAAGCGAGACGCGCAAAATACACCGGCATCGTGGTGGTTTCGCTGATTGTCGACCCTCAGGGCGTTCCCCAGCATGTGCGGGTGATCCGCCGGCTGGGTATGGGCCTGGATGAAAAGGCCGTCGAGGCGGTGCAGCAATACAAGTTCAAGCCAGCGATGTTCCAGGGCCGCGCGGTTCCGGTCGAGGTGAACATCGAAGTGAACTTTCAGATCTACTAGGGTCGGCTTGTCTTTCCGGGCAGCAGGCGTCCATCCGCAGACTTAGCTTTTTCTAGAAACCTCCCTAATGCCGTCTCTCTTGCGGGCGGGGCCTTCCCGCGCTTGCCGTATTAGCAAAGTAGTTACCTTCCTTCCTATTTCACTTAGGCACTACTGCAAATATTCGGGCTTTGTTTGGTGGGATTGTCAGCAGGTTCCGTCGGATGAAGTGCAGCCGCTTACCTGCGTTTTATGGTGCATCTCAGGTCACATCTTCGTATGGTATCGTTCTCTTGCCTTACGGAAGAACACTTGGAGGGTATTGATGGCGAAACGCATGTTTGCTTCTTTGCTATGTCCTGCGGAGCAAGTAACCGAAGAGCAATTGACAACAGATATCAACCTCGCTGCTATCGGTAGATCGATAGCCGCTTTGAACCGGCGTCGATTTTTAAGCAGCATGGCAATTACGGGAGCGGGGTTCGCGGCGGCAGGGTTCGGGACGGCGACCAGTGCCGAGGCGCAGGCTGCGGCTCCTTCGGTGGCCGATGTGCTGAATTTTGCGCTCAACCTGGAATTTCTGGAAGCCAGTCTGTATGCGTCGGTGACCGGCATGGCGTTGCCAACCGGGAGCGCGGTGACCGGGGCCCCGACGGCTCTGGCCCTGGATGCGCAGACGATGGCGACGGCGGTGAACCTGTATACCGATGAAACTGCGCATATTGCGGTGCTGCAGTCGGCGATCTCGGCCTTAAGCGGGACGGCGATCACGCCGCCGCCCATCAATCTGAGCGCAGGCGGCCCGATCACCACGCAGGCACAGTTCCTGGCCGTGGCCCGGCAGTTTACGGCGGTCGGCAACAGTGCGTACGCGGGTTCGGCGCAGTACCTGGTTTCGCAGACGGAAGTCTTGACCACCGCCGGTCAGATTCTAGGCGCGGAAGCGCAGCATCTTGGAGCGGTCAATTACCTGTGCTGCCTGCAGGGAGTCATGTCCCCGGCGGTCGATGCGATGGATTACCCCCCTGTACCGCCGAATACCTTCTTCACTATCTCGCCGACGACGGAGACCAGCGGCCCGGCGCTCGGCCCGCTGCGGGACACCTCGCAGGTGCTGGGAATCGTCTACGGCGTGTCTACGGCGGCGACGACCAACCCGACCGTCGGCGTCACCAGCGGCGGCTTCTTCCCGAAGGGCGTCAACGGCGCCATCGTCTCGACCTAGCCGGCTATTTGCGGAGGAGATGCGAGGCGGCGGGCGAAGGCCAGAGGCACTCACGGAACGAATAGCGATGTATAGCCAGTGATGAGGAGAGTTTCATGTCAAGAAACAGCGATGGATCGCTGCTCGAGCGCGGCGAGACGACACGCGGGGAGCAGTTGGAAGAAGGATTGCCGGTTCTCATTCAAGATCGTGCGATCAAGCGGGTCAGCCGGCGGAATTTCATGGCAGGGCTGGGCCTGGCCGCAGGCGCGGCGAGCGCCGTGGCGATAGCCGGCTGCGGCGGCAGTTCGGTGCCGACAACGACGCCGAGCCCCACCCCGACCCCGGAACCGACGGTGACGGAACTCGATGTGCTCAACTTTGCGCTCAACCTGGAGTACCTGGAAGCAAGCTTCTACTCCTACATTGCAACCGGAACCGGCCTGCCGGCCTCGGCCATGGGGACGTCTCCGGGCGCGGTGACCGGCATTACGGCGGCCGTCGCGTTTACCGATCCGAATGTGACCGCTCTGGCGCAGCAGCTGGCGGCGGACGAGGTGGCGCATGTGCAGTTGATTCGCACCCTGATCACCGCTGCCGGATCGACCCCGGTATCGATGCCGGCGCTGAACCTCGCGGCGCTCGGCCCTATTACCAATGACGCAACCTTCCTGGCCATCGCCCGGCAACTGGAGACGGTCGGCACCAGTGCTTACGAGGGCGGCATCACCTACTTCGTTTCGGACCTGCCTGGCCTGGCATATGCTGCGACGATTCACGATACGGAGGGCCAGCACGAGGGAACGCTGCGCCAGTTCTGTATCGCGAAGGGTCTTACCTCGGCCGCCGTTGACTCGTATGACAAGCCGCCGGCGCTCAGCGCCGTCTTTAACACGAACGCCAATGGCCTGAACACGGCGCGGACACCCTCGCAGGTGCTGCAGATCGTGTATGCCGCCCCGGGGATGACGGGGGTCTCTTCGGGGGGATTCTATCCAAGCGGCATGACCGGGACCATTACCACCAGCTAAGCACTGCCGGCACACCCGGCAGAGACCGGTGAATGAACCGCGAAGCTGCGGTTCATTCACCGGTTTTTTTTGGCTTGGGACGGCGGCGCCTGGGACCGGATTGCCGGCGAGAATTCTTCTTTACAGCTAATCGAGGGAAACGCTACAGTGCTCCGCAACCGGGCGGCTGTCCCGCATCCGTTTCCGAAGACAGCCGGCGCCGTTTGCAATGCTGATTTCCCGATGCTGAAAGGAGAGTTTCTTTATGTCATTCCCCCTGGTGCTGCAGGCGAAGCACTTTCACGAGGAGTCCCTGCGAAGACAGGTCCGCCCGGGCCACATTTTCCTGAAGAACGGCGGGTCTGGGAGTCGCGGGGCCGGGCGGCGCCTTCGCGGCAGCGCTCTTTTCGCCGCGCTGATGCTGGTCGTCTTTGGAAGCCTCACCGCCCATGCCTACGACGCAATCGTTGTCTTCGGCGATAGTTATAACGACGTCGGCAATATCTACAGTATTGCCAAGACCCATGGCATTGTGTATCCGCCTCCGCCGTATTACATGGGGAGATTTTCTAACGGGCCGATCTGGATCGAACACATTGCGAGCGACTGGGGCTTACCGCTCACACCATCTTTTAAGGGCGGCACGGATTGGGCCGAGGGCGGCGCCCTGCTGCTGCAAACCGTGACCGTGGAAGGGCTGCCGATTCCGAGTATCCAGGACCAGGTGGCGGCTTACCTGGCCCGGCACCACGGGAAGGCTGATCCGCACGCGCTGTATGTGATCGAGGGCGGCGGGAATGACATTCTGAACGTGCTAGAGACGGGAACGCCGGACCCGGCACTCGGATCGAAGATTGCGACCGCGCTGAACGGGATGGTGACGAGCTTGCGTCACGCAGGCGCGAAGAGCTTCCTGGTTCCGGACCTGATCGACGTCGGGCAGCTGCCTGCGGCGCAGGCCGGTGGGCCGGAGTTTGTCACGTATGCCAGCGATATGTCGGTCGAGACAAACCGCAAGCTGGTCGATGGGCCCAGGTTTGACCGCTGCCTTTATGACGCGGAGATCTACCGCATCGCCACCTTCCGGACCTTTCTTGCGGTTGCGAACGCCACGACCCACTTCGGCTTTACGAATGTGACGACGGGATGCCTGGAGAGCTCGCCGATCTGTACCGACCCGGACCATACGCTGTGGTGGGATGACGAGCATCCGACGGAATTCGGACATGCCTTCTTCGCCGTGCTGGTGGAGGGCCGTCTGGCGAATCATTAGCTATTCCGTGCGGGCAGAGCGGTATCTTTTCTGGAGCGGTGCTCTCCTTTATGGTTGGATCAGGAATTTCTGAGGAGAGACGATGGATTTGGCGATACGAAGCGCGGAGGACTGCCGGTGGGACTGCGTGAGCCTGGGCGAGGTGATGCTGCGGCTGGACCCGGGCGAGGGACGGATCCACACGGCGCGGCAGTTTACGGCGTCGGAGGGGGGCGGCGAATATAACGTCGCCCGAGGCTTGCGGCGGTGCTTCGGATTGCGGGGGGCGGTGGCCACGGCCCTGGCTGAGAATCCGGTGGGACGATTGGTGGAGGACTTGATCCTGCAGGGCGGGGTCGACACTTCCCTGCTGCGCTGGACGCCGTTTGACGGCGTAGGACGGAAGGTGCGGAACGGGTTGAACTTTACCGAGCGCGGCTATGGCCTGCGGGCGGCGGTCGGGTGTTCGGACCGCGGATCGACGGCAATCTCCCAAGTGAGGGTCGGCGATTTCGACTTCGAGGGGATCTTCGGGACGAAGCATGGTTCGCGCTGGCTGCACACCGGCGGCATCTTCGCCGCTCTTTCGGAGACGACTCCTGCGGTCGCGAACGATGCCATGGATACCGCGAGGAAATATGGCACTCTGGTTTCGTTCGATTTGAACTTTCGCGATTCGCTGTGGAAGTCAATTGGCGGCAAGGCGAAGGCGCAGGAGGTCAACCGTGAGCTGGTGAAGAAGGTGGATGTGCTGTTTGGCAATGAGGAGGACTTCTCGGCGATGCTAGGAATCGAGCTCGAGGGAGTCGCCGACGACTTTGCCGAACTGCCGGTCGCGAGCTACGAGAAGATGCTGCGCGAGGTGGCTGCGGCGTATCCCAACCTGAAGGTGGTGGCAACGACGCTGCGGACCGCGCATACGGCGTCGAAAAACGCGTGGGGAGCAGTCGCCATCGCCGAGGGCGGCATTGCCCATGTGGCGCAGCGGGATGTCGATATTCTCGACCGGGTGGGCGGCGGAGATTCGTTTGCTTCGGGGCTGATCTTTGGGCTGCTTTCCGGTCAATCCCTCGACTGGGCGGTGCAGTGCGGAGTGGCGCATGGAGCGCTGGCGATGACGACGCCCGGGGACACGAGCATGGCCTCTTTTGCCGAGGTAGAGCGGGTGATGAAGGGCGGTTCCGCGCGCATTGCGCGGTGAATGTGAGTCGGAGCGACCATGCATAAATCCAGCCTGCGACTTTTTGCCGGAATGACAATGTTTGCGCTGCTTAGCCCAGGCTTCGCAGGCCGAGCGCAGCAGACGAACCAGCCGCTCCCCGAGTCTGTCCAGGGCAGCTGGACGATCTATTCGAAAAATATCGACAACGGCCGTATCGTGACGAAATCCGTACACATCGATCAGGATGGCGGCCGGCTCACCGGGCATTTCCAAGGGCCGAACCAGTCAGGCGGCATTCAGGGCTTCGTCAACGGACACCACATTGAGTTCAGGACGAAGACTCGCAATGTTCTCACCTTCCGCGGGCAGGTGGAGGGAAACACCATGTCGGGGATGTACGGGATCCACGGCCGGCATGCGGAGTGGCGGGCGGAACGCAAGGATTGACAGGGGCAGGAGGGTCATGAGCCGGGCGGCCTCTCTTTGTGGCTTCTCTTTATAATGGAGACTGTGGCTTGCGAGGCCGGCTTTGCCGAGAAACGGGCCGGATTTTCGCTTTCCCGAGGTGTCTTCAAGCTTTGACCGATCAGATCGTAATTCGCGGCGCCCGTACGCATAATCTCAAGAACATCGACTGCGATATCCCGCATGGCCAGCTGACCGTGGTGTCGGGGGTCTCGGGATCGGGGAAATCCTCGCTTGCCTTTGACACTGTTTATGCCGAGGGGCAGCGGCGGTATGTCGAGTCTCTGTCGGCGTATGCGCGGCAGTTTCTGGAGCGGATTGAGAAGCCAGATGTCGACCTGATCGACGGGCTGGCCCCGGCGATTGCGATCAAGCAGAAGAACTCCACCCGGAACCCGCGCTCGACGGTTGCGACGGCGACCGAAATTTATGACTACATGCGGCTGCTGTATGCACGCTGCGGCACGGTGCATTGCATTGTTTGCGAAGGAGTGGTGAAGCGGGACTCGGTCGATGAGATTGCGCTGGCCGTGCTTGGCCTGGAGGAAGGGACGCGGCTGCACGCGATCTTTCCGGTGGAGAAGCGGTCGCCTCCTGGGCTTCCGGAGGAGGCCTTGCAGCTTGATGGCGCCGTCAGAGAAGGGACGAGGGGCGAAGGGACGAAGGGCGAAGGGACGAGGGGCGAAGGGACGAGGGGCGAAGGGACGAAGAGCGCTGCGGTCAAGGGGCGAAAGCCGGCAAAGAAGGCTGCGGCGAAGGTCGATCCGCTGACCGATGCCCTGAAGGAGCGTCTGGCCGACCTGCGGCGCCGGGGGTTTAACCGGCTCTACCAGGACGAGAAGATCTACGAGTTCTCGACCCCGGAATCGATTCTGGAAGTCGATTTTGCGCGGCCCGTCCATGTGCTGGTGGATCGCATCGTCGTCTCTGCGGAGAACCGGGCGCGCATTGTCGATGCGGCGGAGATTGGTTACCGGGAGTCGGGCGAGATTGTCTTCGAGATCCTTGCCCGCGAGGCGCCGTCGGCGGCAGGAGAGCGGGAGCGGCTTCGCTTCTCGAGTGCGTTCGAGTGCAAGAGCTGCCACCGGGTGTATCGGGAGCCGGAGCCGCGGCTGTTTTCCTTTAACAACCCGTTTGGCGCCTGTCCGCGCTGCCAGGGCTTTGGGAACACGATCGATTTCGACCTGAACCTGATTCTTCCCGACAAGTCGAAGACGCTCGAGCAGGGCGCGGTCGACCCGTGGACCCGGCCGAAGTATCGCCTCTACCAGACAGAGCTGAAGCGGGTGGCAAAGCTGCATGGCATTCCAATGGACACGCCCTGGTATGACCTGACGCTCGACCAGCAGGAGTTTGTATTGAATGGCGCGGGCACCTTTGCCGGCGTTCACGGCTTCTTTGCCCAGCTCGAACGCAAGAAATACAAGCTGCATGTGCGGGTGATGTTGAGCAAATACCGCGGCTATGCGACCTGCCCAGAGTGCAAAGGTCAGCGGTTGCGGGCCGAGGCCCGGGCGGTGCGGCTGAATGGGAAAAATATCTGCGAGACGGCCGCGATGACGATCCGCGGGGCCAACCAGTTTTTCAGCGAACTGAAGCTGACTCCGGCGCAGCATGAGATTGCGGGGAGCATTCTTTCCGAGGTCTGGCAGCGGCTGCACTTCCTGGATGCTGTCGGACTGGATTACCTGACGCTCGACCGGCTGGCGGCGACGCTGTCGGGGGGAGAGTCGCAGCGGATCCAACTGGCGACCTCGCTGGGATCGCGGCTGGTGGGGGCGCTCTATGTGCTGGACGAGCCGTCGATCGGCCTGCATCCGCGGGATACGGCGAAGCTGATCCGCATTCTGGAAGAACTGCGCGACCTGGGTAACACGATCCTGGTGG
Organism: Acidisarcina sp.; assembly: GCA_965199205.1. Lineage (GTDB taxonomy): Bacteria > Acidobacteriota > Terriglobia > Terriglobales > Acidobacteriaceae > Acidisarcina. The sequence goes on along the minus strand of OZ240688.1, from coordinate 3,925,076 downwards.
TGGAGCACGATCCGGATGTGATCCGGGCGGCGGATTATCTGATGGATCTCGGGCCGGGCGCCGGGGAGTTCGGGGGCAAGCTGCTGGCTGCGGGAACGGTGGCCGAGGTCGAAGCCAATCCGGAGTCGATTACCGGCAGGTATTTAAACGGACAGCAGACTATCCCGGTACCGGCGCGCCGCCGCGATCCGGGCAAGGAGTGGCTGCGGCTGAAAGGCGCGCGCATCCACAACCTGAAGGGCGTGGATTGCGAAATCCCTCTTGGGACACTGGTTTGCATTACCGGGGTGAGCGGATCGGGGAAGTCGACGCTGGTCCACGATGTGCTCTATCGCGCGGTCGCTTATGAGCTGGCAATGGGCGAGGGCGGCGACCCGACAAGCCTCTACAAGGAGCTGTCGGGACATGAACTGCTGAACAGCATCGTGCTGGTCGACCAGGCGCCTATCGGCCGCACTCCGCGGTCGAACCCGGTGACGTATATCAAGGCTTTCGACGCGATCCGCGAGCTTTTTGCGGCTCAGCCGGAGGCGCAGCGGCGGGGGTTTGCGGCGGGACACTTCTCGTTCAACGTGCCCGGCGGCCGCTGCGACGTCTGCGATGGCGATGGCACGGTCACGGTCGAGATGCAGTTTCTGGCCGACGTCGAGCTGCCGTGCGAGGAGTGCAACGGAACGCGGTATAAAGCGGGCACGCTGGAGGTGAAGTACAAGGGCAAAAACATCCATGAAGCGCTAGCGATGACGGTCAAGGAGGCGCTGCGCTTCTTTGCCGGCAACCCGAAGATCCTGGACAAGCTGGCGGTGCTCGAAGAGGTCGGCCTGGGCTACGTCCGGCTGGGGCAATCGGCGACCACGCTTTCAGGAGGCGAGGCGCAGCGTGTCAAGCTGGCCTCTCACCTCGCCTCGGGCCGGGCGAGCACGCGAACGATCGCTCCGCCGGCGAATGGCGATGGCCCGGCGAAGAAGGCGAAGAGCCGAGTGCTTTACATTCTGGATGAGCCGACGACCGGGCTGCACTTCGACGATGTCGGCAAGCTGCTGACGGCCTTTCGGAAATTGATCGATGCGGGCGGTTCGCTGGTGGTGATCGAGCATAATCTCGACGTGATCAAGTCAGCCGACTGGGTGATCGATCTTGGCCCGGAAGGCGGCTCGGCGGGCGGGCGGGTGGTGGCGACGGGGACCCCCGAGACGGTGGCGAACGTGCCGGAGTCGCACACCGGGCAGTGGCTGTCGCGGGTGCTCGGGGTGAAGTCGGCATCGCAGGAAGCGTTGGGCCGGCCATGAGTCGCCAATCCTGCTGGTGGGCTTCCTGGCTCGTGGATGCGATTCTGAATGGGATTCCGGCGGGAATTCTGGCGGGGGCTTTGTGTGTGCCGGCATTGACGCAACAGGCGCCGTTGCCGCCCGGAACGGCCCCGCCGGACGGGCCGGCGAAATCGGCTGCGGCGGCGGAGAGCACCGCGCTCACCGAGGCGGAGAGCCAGATTTCCATGCACAACTATGAGGGCGCCCGAGGATTGCTGCTTCCCTGGATCGCCGCTCATCCCGCCGATGGCCGGGCGCTTTTCGACCTGGGGTATGTCGAGGATGCGGAGAACCATGGGGACGCGGCTGCGGCGGAGTACAGGAAATCCATTGCGGCGGACCCGAAGATCTTCGAATCGCGGCTGTCGCTGGGCTTGTTGCTGGCCCGCCAGGACAAACCCGGGGAAGCTTTGGAAGCGCTGACGACGGCGGTGAGCCTGACTCCCGATCCTCCGAACCCGGTGGCCCAGTCCCGCGCCTACCGGGCGCTGGCGCGTTTAGAGCGAACGAGCGACCCGGCGGCGGCCAAGGAACACCTGGTGCGGGCGCTGCAGCTCGGACCGGAGGAACCCGACGACGTCTTGCTGACGGCGGAGATTGCCACGGCCAACGATGACGATGAGACGGCGGAAGCGGCCTACCGGAGAGTGCTGGCGCGACAGCCGGAGTCTTCCGCGGCGACGGCGGGGCTCGTTCATCTGCTGCTGAAGCAGAAAAAGTATGTCGAGGCGGAGCCGCTTCTGCGCGCGGCGCTGGCGCGCGATCCGGACGATCCGGCGCTGAATTCGCAGTTGGCCAGTACGCTCGCGTATGAGGGCAAGAAAGAGGAAGCGCTGACGGTGCTCGAGAAGCTGCGCCAGCTGAAACCGGAGGATGCGGCCATTGGCGAGATGCTGGCCGATGCTTACACCCAGAATGGAACTCCGGAGAAGGCCGATCCCATTCTGGTTGAACTTTTGAAGAAGTCGCCGCAGGATGCCGATTTACTGAGTGCCAGGGGTGAAAATCTGTTGCAGCAGCACCGCTATCTGGAAGCGATCACCACGCTGGAGGCGGCGCTGAAGCTGAAGCCGGCGAATGCCGACGACTGGATGAGCCTGGCGATCGCAGCCTCGCAGGCCAAGCAATACTCGACGGTATTGGAGGCGCTTTCGACGCGAGCAAAGTTTGCGGATGAAAATCCCGGAAGTAACTTCCTGCGAGCGACGGCGTACGATAATTTGCATCAAGGGAAGCAGGCGGTGGAGTATTATCAGAAGTTCTTAGCAGGCTCTGCCGGGAAGTTCCCGGATCAGGAGTGGGAGGCGCAACACCGGCTTGTCGCTCTTGGCGGCCACTAGAGTTGGTCTCGTGACTGGGCGGACTTGCCCTGATCTGCGGATGCGAACCGTCGGGACGGCGGGGCGCATGCAGCCGGATCGAGGGCAGCTGACAGGGATGAGAGCAGTTTCAGAAGTTAACGTACGACCGAAGCAAGATCGTTTTCGTGGCACCCGGGAGGTGCATCATGCGATTCATTGCAGCGTCGGCTAGCGTTCTCTCTCTCGCCTTCCTCCTGCCCATCCCGGGCGCACTCGCGGCCGATGAAAAGATTCCAGACGCCCAGGCCATGTTGGCGCTCGAGGCGCGCGCCAGCACGGCCACGCCGAAGGAGCAATGTTTTTTGTATGCGGAACTCGTCCACGACATGACTGAGCTGGCGGGGCGGCAGCTCACCTCAGGAGATGCCGAGCGTGCCTCCACCACGTTAAAGAACGTGCAGCAGTACGCGTCCAAGATCCACATGGGCGTGGCGAATGACAGCAAGAAGCTGAAAAATGCCGAGATCCTCATGCGGCATACGGCTTTCCGGCTGAAGGATATTCTGACCACGGCATCGCTCGACGATCGCCCCACCCTCGATGCGACCCTGAAACAGCTCGACCAGGTACAGGCAGAGATGATGCTGCAAGTCTTTCGCCGGTAAGGCGCGGCGCAAGCGTGCGTCAACCCCGGCTACGCGGGCAGTGATATAGGTTTTCCTGTGAGACAAGCGGCTGAAGTGCTAGTCCCTCTCCTCAATCGCCGGAAGCATCTACGGAATTGCCGCCTCTCTTGGGCACAATGGACCGCCAGGGGGCTGGCGATCCTCTGCCTTGCCGGGCTCGGGACCTTCTACGCCGGCGCCCAGGCGAAGGACGACCCTCTCAACGAAAAAGAGGTCGACCAGGTTCGCGAGGTCGCCGACCAGCCGATCGAGCGGGTCAAGCTTTATATGAAGTTCATCGATCAGCGGACGGATGCGATCCAGGAGCTTACCGGCGATACACGGGTGCAGAACCGTCCGATGAAGGTCCACAATCTGTTCGAGGAATATACCAGGCTGGTCGACGAACTTCAGGACAATCTCGATGGCTATGACGAGACCCACAGCGACGTGCGCAAGGCGCTGAAAGAGCTGGTCCCGGCGTCGGAGAAGTGGCTGGAGATTCTCAACAAGCCGCCTCCGGACCAGAGTTACGACTTTACCCGGAAGACGGCTGTCGAGGCGGGACAAAGCCTGGCGGAGCAGGCGAAAAAGCTACAGATGGAGCAAGCCAAGTGGTTCGCCGAGCACAAGAAAGATAAGGACGCCCAGAAAGAGACGCTGCCCCGATAAGCTGGACGGACTTCCGCTTCGCGGGGCGCGATTCTCTCCGGGATCAAGCACTTTTCTTATGCGCGGCCTTCTGCGCCGAGCCTGTCGCCCGCCCTGCGGTCTTCTTCGCCGGAGCCTTTTTGGCGGCGGCTTTCGTCTTCACGCCGGTGGGTTTCTTTCTTACCGAAGCGCTCTCGTCTTCCGGATAGACCAGCTTATTGAAGTTACTGACTTCTCCGTCGGCGGTTTCTTCCTGATAGACGAGTTCCAGTCCGCTCGCGTCGAACTTGTCAAAGAACTCTTCCCAGCTGATTTCGTTCAGGGCTCCGTCCTTGTGGTTTTTGGCCCGGGGAAATTCCAGTCGAAGAATGCCGGTGTCTTCACCTTGATGCGTACTTGAGACCTCCCCGGGCACGGCGCCTCTGGACTCTGCCCATTGCTTGATTTCCTCGTGATCTCTCGTGGTCTTTGAACGTGCCATTCCATTCCTCCGCAATCTCTTATTCGTCGAACTCGGTGAATGGGATGAAGCCAGTGTTGCGGAAGGTTGTCATCATTCTGCCTGGAAACGGGTAGCGGTCAAAATTCGAATCGGACTTGACCACTACGTGGAACGAGGCGGCTTGATAATCGTGACGAAGACCACTAGACTTTGAGGGGGCCGCAGCGCCAGCGCGGGAGTAGCTCAATGGTAGAGTAGCGGCTTCCCAAGCCGTTGGTTGCGGGTTCGATCCCCGTCTCCCGCTCCAAGTACATGCAGAGATGCCCTGGCGCCGCTGTCAGAACCAGAATCCTCGTCTTCAATAATCTTTCGTAATTCTGGCATGACCGCGGTCTTTAAAACCACGTTTGAGGTATTCACCAGGGTTGGTTCCGACAACCCGCTTGAACGCCTTACTGAACGCAGCGTCGGAATCGTAACCGACCGACCGGGCAACGTCTATGAGCTTCTTGTCGCGCTGTTCGAGCAAGAGTATCGCCTTCTGCATCCGCCACTCGGTTACATACTGCAGTGGTGTTTGTCCGAGTAGCTCTTTAAAACGGGCCGCGAATGCGGAGCGAGACATGCCCGCCGCTCCGGCCAGTGATTCGACCGTCCAAGGAGTACTCACACTGCCATGAACGGCACTCAGTGCGGCGCCTACTTGAGGATCGAAAATCGCACCAAGCCATCCTTTGTTGCGCCACTTCACCTCCGACGCGATATGCGCCCTGAGTGCCTGAATGAACAGAACCTCGGCGAGCCGGGTCGCGACGACTTCCGATCCCGGCGCCTGTTCTGCCATCTCTGACGCCAGCGCCTGCATTGTGATGTGAAGAGCAAGCGTGCGCGCCTGATCGGCCTTAACCAGAATGAAGCTCGGCAATAACTGGGTGATCGGCTTCAGGCTGGCGCGATCGAAACTCAAGGACCCGCAGACGATGGTCGCCGGTGCGCCACCACCTCCATAATGAGCGACGTTCCCGTTGGCTTTCGCGGCGAGTTCGCGGAAGGTTGAGCCTGGACGTGTTCGCGGGCTGTCGCGCAAAACAATCGAAGTGCCGCGGGCCAGCAAAAGGCAATCGCCACCGACGAGGGGAATCGGATGTGGCACGCCTGCGACACTGAGCCAGCAGTTACCGCGCGACAGCATGGCGAAGTGCGCCAAATCTGTGGGTGAATTTTTGCCGGAAGAGGTGACTTTCTCTTCGGCCTGTTTCTCCTGTATCAGGCCCCACGGGGCTGTAGCTTCCAGCCTGTGCTGACCGAAAGCGGTTACGTGCATCGTTTTGAAGATGTCTGTTATTGTGTCCAACTCAACCTCTTTTTTTGGACGAAGAGACAAAAATTCAGGACCCCCGAGCAGTTCTCGTCCACCGGCAAAGAAATCTACTCTTCAGTACTGAATGCTACACATTTATCGAAGGGAGTAGTCATGGGAAAGCTTGAGGGCAAGGTTGCAGTCATCACGGGGGGATCGAGCGGTATGGCGCTGGCGAGCGCCAAACGCTTCGTGGAAGAAGGCGCGTACGTCTTTATCACGGGCCGGAGGCAGGAGACGCTCGATGAGGCCGTCAAGCTGATTAGCCGGAGCGTGACCGGCGTACGGGGTGACGCGGCCAATCTCGACGACCTCGACCGTCTGTTCGATACGGTCAAGCGAGAGAAGGGCAAGATCGACGTGCTGTTCGCGAGCGCCGGGAAGGGCGAAGCCGTACCACTGGGCCAGATAACCGAGCAGCATTTCGATGCAGCGTTCGACTTGAATGTGCGCGGCACGCTGTTTACGGTTCAGAAGGCGTTGCCGCTGTTCAACGATGGAGGTTCGATCATCATGACCGGATCGAATGCTTCGGCGAAAGGTTTTCCTGGTTTCAGCGTGTATGCGGCGAGCAAGCTGGCGTTGCGCTCCTTCGCACGCACGTGGCTCAACGAACTGAAGGGCCGAAACATCCGGGTGAACGTGCTGGTCCCGGGGGCGATCGCCACACCGATGCAGGAAGAAGTTCTCACCGAGGAGGCGAAGCAGTATTTCCAGTCCCTGATCCCGCGGGGAACGATGGGCCAACCTGAGGAAGTGGCGACGGTCGCGCTGTTTCTTGCTGCAGACGATTCGAGCTTCGTGAACGGGCTGGAGTTATTCGTCGACGGCGGCATGACGGCGATCTGATATCAGCGGATCCCGGTGAGTGCAGGATCGAATGCACTCACCGGGATCCGACAGGTAACCAAAAGGCCGGCTTAGCGGAAGCGATACCGAGAGTCAAAGACGGTAACAAGTATCTGCCCATAAGCAATCGAGCATAACTGCCGGGGATGCTACTGAGCCAAGTCGATGAATCCACCGGCTCGTCAGCGCAAGAAATGAGAGGAGGGTTTGGCCGGGAACTTTTGCTTAGAGGCCGATGGCAGATGACACATCGGAATGACATGAGTTGCATGCAAAATGAATCCACATTTCTTCTCAGGCTCTCAAACCTCTGCGCTAATGAATGGGAGAGCGATGAGAACAATTGTCAGACTGATCGTTGCCGGTCTGGTTATCTTTCTGGGACTGCAGTTTTTTCGGCCGACGATTCCGGCCAAACCCGCGGCGGCCGAGCTGCAGGCGCCGCCCGAGATCCAGCGAATCTTCGTAAAGAACTGCTATAGCTGCCACTCGGACGAACGGCGGCTCTCGTGGTTCGATGAGATTGTGCCGGGCTACTGGCTGGTGCGGCACGACATTCTGACGGCGCGGCAGCACCTTGACTTCTCGACACTGGGTGCGAAGCCGGCGGCCGTGCAAAAGGCGACGCTTTATGAGGCTGTCGCGATGATCCAGCTCGGCGCGATGCCGCTACCCTCATTCGTCAAGCTGCACCCGGAGGCGAAGGTGACTTCTGCAGAGTTATCGACCCTGAAGGCGTACCTCGCTCCATGGGCGGACCGGCCGCGAGGCGATACTTCGGCTGCGAGGACGGCCGGCGGCCCGGCAACCGCTGCCCCTGCCGAGCCGTCCGCGCGGGTGTCTCTGGCGACGGTCTCTCCCGAGCTTGATGGGTTTCCGTTTGACGCCACGTTTGAAGGCTGGAAGCCGATCAGTACGACCGACCGCGGCGACAATCACACCTTCCGGTTCATTCTGGGGAACGAAATCGCCGTCAAGGCGGCGCAGGCAGGAGAGATCTCGCCGTGGCCGAAAGGCGCGCGCTTTGCGAAGATCGCCTGGCAGCAGCAGCCGGGCGCTGACGGGCTGGTGCATCCCGGCAAATTTGTGCAGGTCGAGCTGATGCTCAAGGACAGCCAGCGATACAAGAACACGGAGGGTTGGGGCTGGGGCCGCTGGCGTGGAATGGATTTGAAGCCTTACGGCACAGATGCACACTTTGTGAACGAATGCACCAGCTGTCACCTGCCGGTGCGCGGCAACGATTATGTGTACACGCTGCCGATCTCAGCCGCGAAGGTCAGAGGCGACGAGGTGCTGAACACCGCGGCTGCCGGGCTGCCGGCGAGTCTGCCGTTTCAGCCGCTCGGCTGGAACGCGATTACGATGTACGTCGACCCTGAAAGCCATACGACGGCGACGCTCTACGGCAACGAAGCGGCCATGCAGGCGGTTGAGGCGCTGCGCCAGGCTTCGGGCCGTGCGGAGACGGCGGCGGAATACCCGGCTGGCGCGGTCCTGGCGCTGGTGACCTGGGCGCAGCGCGAAGACCCGCACTGGTTTGGCGCACGCATTCCGGATCGTCCCGCGTCGGTCGAATTTGTCGAGGTGGCTGCACCCACCGAGCGGACTTACCGGCGTTTTGCCGGCGATGGGCTCGGGGAAGATCACACGGCTGCCGATGCGACGGCGGAGCGGATCAAGTTTGTGCTGGGCCTTCGGCCGGCGCCGCTTCCTTAGTTCCATGGAAGACGGCGGGCGGAGTACGGCCGACGAGCCGTCTTTCCATCAGACGTCTTTGCATCAGACGCTTTGCATCAGACCCTTTAATCAGCTGTCTTTCCGGTAGAGGAGCTCGCGGATTGCCTGGCGGCGGGCTTCGTTGGCCTCGGTGGCGTTCTTGCGCTCGTCGGCATCCATACGCTCCTGGCCTGCGGAGCCGGTCGCTTCCGGGGCGCTGCACTCCGGGCAGCGGTTCGCGAAACCGGGCTTATCCGGTTTGAGTTCAAACTCTTCTTCGCAGACGGCGCAAATCTTAATCGGGAATGCCATTTCCCTTGATGATACGACCCTCGGAACCGAAACGAAAGAACGGTCCGGAGAGACCGCATCGAGGTGATTTTCAAGATGGAACCCCTGCTATTCTGAAGCTCCGTGAAAACAAAACTGATCGTCATTCTGCTGGTCGTCATCCTGCTGCCGTTGCTTCTCTTGCTGGCGCTTTCGACGACGCCGGCCATCGATCTTCCGCCGGCGATAAGCGCCATCGGCATGAGCACCCCGTTGGCGATTCAAGTGCGCGACGCGCACGGGGTGCGGGCTGTCACCGCTTTCATCGAGCAGAATGGCGCGCGCTATAAGGCGGCAGAGACGAAGGCGCCTTCGCGGCGGCTGTTCTGGCATCACGCCGTCGCAGAGAAGACCTGGAACCTGGTAGTCGGCACCCAGACGACGCCGCAGTTGAAGGACGGCGCAGCCAGGCTGATCGTGGAAGCGACTTCGAATGATTTTCGCTCTTCGACGGCACGGGTGGAGCGGGAGATTACGGTGGCCACGCAGCCGCCCTCGCTCTCTGTCGATGCCGACCAACACTACCTCTACCGGGGCATGGCCGATCTCGTAACCTTTGCCGTGACCGGCTACTGGACGGAGGCCGGGGTGCGGGTTGGCGACCAGACGTTTCGCGCATGGCCGATGCCGGGCGGCAAGCCGGGACTGTTTTCACTCTTCGCCTTTGCGTGGAATATGCCGGCGGGCACGATTCCGCTGGTCTATGCGACCAACCCTGCAGGCAATATGGCGACCGGGCAGATGGTCTTCCAATTCCCGCAGAGCGATCAGCCGAAGTACCGGGTTCGCGACCTGCCGATCGACGATCGTTTCATGCAGAAAGTGATCAATGAATTAGACCCAAATGGAACGGGGGACCCGGTGACCCGCTTCGTCAAGATCAACAGCGACATGCGCAAGGCCAATAACCAGACGCTGTTCAACCTGCGGCTGAAGACCGAAGGCAGATTCCTCTGGTCGCAACCCTTTCTGCAGCAGCATAACTCGAAGGTCGAGGCCAGCTTTGCCGATGTACGCAATTACATGTACCAGGGCAAGAAGATCGATCAGCAGGTGCATCTCGGCTACGATCTTTCGATCACGCAGCATGTCGGGGTCGAGGCGTCGAACGATGGAAAGGTGATCTACGCCGCTCCGCTGGGCATCTACGGGAACTGCGTCGTGCTGGATCACGGTTATGGCCTGCAGACAATTTACGGACACATGAGCGAACTGGGCGTCCACGAAGGCGACCTGGTGAAGCGTGGCCAGATCCTCGGCAAGAGCGGACAGACAGGCATGGCCGGCGGGGACCACATTCACTTCAGCATGCAGCTGGATGGAATCCAGATCGACCCGAAAGAGTGGTGGGACGCTCATTGGATCAAGGACCACATTGCGAAACGCGTGGACCTTCCGGGCTTCGGATCGTAAGCAGCGACCCCGGGACCCGGGCAGCGGCGGGGCTTGGCCGCCGAGTGATCTGATTCGCCACCCTCGACGGCAGGCTTCAGAAGACGTTGAGCCAGCGTAAGAGCAGCACCCCGGCGAGCATGACGGCGATGCCTGCCGCCGGATAGTATCCCCAGCTTCGGCTGTAAGGCCACCGCGGAATCGCGCCGGCCAGGGTGAGCAGCAGGAGCGCCAGCAACAGGCTAAGAAGCATTCACTTTCTCCTTAAGGGCTTTAAGTTGGCGCACTGGCGCTTTGGTGCTGCCTGCAGTGACGATCTTCGGCTTCTGGAGAGGTGTCTCCGCGGACATCAGCGCGCGGGCCCGTTGAAAGATCTTGAGAAACATTGCCGCCGTCAGCTTGCCGGTGTTGGTATTTTGCAGGGACGGGTGATAAGTGGCTAACAGCGCCGGCCGGCCGGCGAGGCGGAACTCGAGGCCGTGGCCGAAGTGGAGGTTGCCTCTGCGGGCAATGGCCCCGGTACGGATAAGGTGCGCGACGTAGCCGTCGAAGGCGATCTTGCCGAGACAGACGACGACCTGCAGCCGGGCGAGCGCGGCAATCTCCTCATCGAGGTAGGGCGCGCAGTTGGCGACCTCCTGCGGCAGGGGTTTGTTGTCCGGCGGGGCACAGCGAACGACTGCGCTGATCCAGGCGTCGTGCAATTCCATTCCGTCTTCGCGGGAGGTCGAGTGCGGCTGCGAGGCGAAGCCTGCGTCGTAGAGCACGGGATAGAGAAACTTTCCTGAGCCGTCACCGGTAAAGGGGCGGCCGGTGCGGTTCGAGCCATGGGCACCCGGCGCGAGGCCGAGCACCAGCAGCCGCGCCAGCGGATCGCCGAACGATGGGACGGGGCGCCCCCAGTAGTCATGGTCGAGGTAGGCGCGGCGCTTCAGCCGGGCCATTTCTGCAGAGTGCAGCCTCAGCCGGGGGCAGCGCACACAATCGACGATACGGGCGTTCAGGTTGGCCAGCGCAAGCGGGCCTGAGTCTTGAGCAGCAGCCATTCGCCGATTTTAGAGCTTTCGTCTTCCTATGCGCCTTCGCCGATCGTAGGAGCGGCAAGTTTCTGCGCGGCCAGCGCTACGGCATTGCGGCTTCTGCCCGAGTGCCGCGGAGAAGCCAGAGGAAGACCAGTACCATCATGGCAACGTCGACCCAGATCGCGCGGTTGTGCATTCTCGGCGTCGCCAAAGCGCCGAGAACCGCGCCAACGAAAAACATCGAGCAGATGCCGGCAAAGTCGCGGGCTGCATGCAGATGAACTGCCTGGCGCCCGTTCCAGAGCCAGTCGCAGGCGTTCTCGATCATGGTGCGCAGGTTTCCGGTGGTGAAGGTCGAGCTGTAGGCCTTGCCGTTGATATTGCGGAAGGTCTCGGTCTGTAACGAAGCGACGAAGGCGATGGTCATCGTCATCAGGAAATCGGACGTATTGAGCGGCAGCCAGCCGAGCCCGAAGAAGATGACGATTTCTATCGCAAGCACGGCAAGCTCCGGCGACTTGAACCATCGGCCGAAGCGCGGATGGGCCATCCCTCTTGCCGAAGCAATGCCCAGCAGGAACATGAGGATGGGCAACAAGTGGCGCAAGGAGAGAAGCCAGGAGCGGGACATGGCATCCGCCGCCAGGAGCACGACGTTGCCGCTCATTGCATTGGCAAAAACGCGGCCATGCCCGATATACGTAAACGCATCCAGATAGCCGCCGACTGCCGCGAGCGTCGCACTGGTATCGAGCATGGCAGCCCGGCGCCGCAGCTCATCGGCATGGAGAGACGCTGCGGCGGTACCGCCGGGCCGCGGCGCCGCGTGGCCCGGCGGACGATCGGATGGAGCGGCGGGCGCTGCGCCGGTTGAGCCCTGGTTCATCGATTTCCCCATCAGAGCGTGTGTGATCTATCGACCCTCTGGGCGCATGCGCCAGGAGGGCGGCACTAAGCGTAGAATCGTCTGGTTTCGTAAACGAACGCACCCCGACGCATTCAACCAGCATGACCGGGGACGGGGTTTGTCTGCATCTTTAAAATCCATTCTCTATTAAAAGGAAGCGATCCATGCATAACCGCTCTACCTCGACACTTTGGATGCAAGCCATTGGCGGAGTTTCTCTTGCCGCGGCCCTGGTCACCACCGGCTGTAAGTCACCCGGCACTCCGGAAACTCCCGCGGCTGCGACACAACCTGCAGCCGCGGAGAAGATCGGCGGCTCCGATGTCATCAAGCTGCAGCGCAAGGGGACCGGCGGCGGCAGCAAGCCGGAGTTCCTGACAGCGACGATCCTGCCGGGGCGCGGCATGAACCTTTACCAGATCACGGCCAACATTCCCGGCAAGGGCGAGATCCCGCTCTTCTTCGACCTGCCTGACCAGTTCACCAGCGCGGCCGTCGACGATCACGGGGATGAGAGCTTCGCCGGGGGCGGCGCGTTCCTGGTGCCGTACCCGAACCGGATTCGCGGCAAACTCTCGCCCGACGGCAAGACCGTAACGACCGAGTGGAACGGCAAGACGCTGACGCTTCCAGCGAACTGGAAAGGCAAGAAGGATGGCGCGGAGCCTCATGCGATCCATGGAATGATCCTGAAGAGCCAGGCCGAGTCGCTCAATACCGAGACGACCGCGGACGGGCAGACGCAGACCGGCATCATTCATGCCGGGGATTTTGGCGGCGTGTGGCCCTCGAAGACCGACCTGACCTTCACCATTGCACTCACCGGGGGCGCGATCGACACCACCATCACGGCGAAGAATATTGGCGATGAGCCGGAACCGATGTCGATCGGCTGGCATCCGTACTTCGCGATTCCGAGCGGCGACCGCACCCAGGCCAGGCTGCACGTTCCCGCGGAGAAGCTGGCGCTGGTCAATAACTATGACGATGTCTTTCCTACCGGCAAGCTGGTGCCGGTCAAGACTTACGAGGGCGGCAAATACGACTACAACGTGGCCGGCGGCAAGCCTCTGAAGGACGTTTTTCTCGACGACAACTGGTCGACGCTCAAGCGCACCGACGGCAAGGTCGATGTGCAGCTGACGGACCCGGCGGCCAATTACGGCATCCACGTCCTCGGCATCTCGCCCGAGATCAAGACGGTGCAGGTCTATGCGCCGCCGACCAAGCAGTTCACCGCGATCGAGGAGCAGTTCAACTTCGGCGATCCGTTTGGCAAAGAGTGGCACGGCATGGACACGGGCATGGTGACGTTGAAACCGGGCGAGTCTGTGACCTGGCATACGCGGCTGGAGCTTTTTACGCCAGGCAAGTAGGTCTTTCGACAGCAGGATCGACAATTCAAATGGCCAGGCCCCCCGCGGACCTGGCCATTTTCATGCAGATGGCTCAAGGGCGCGCCTGCCCAGCATCGCGGGGCCGCGCCAGCCGCCGAAAGAGCGGAGCGCCCCACGTGCCTATGGCCAGCAAGGCACCGAAGAGCACCACGGCATCGATGCTCTCGCGGCCCTGCCGCGACCAGTAAGCGGCCGCATCGAGGTTGAGCCACAAGGCAAACTCATCGAGGGTCAGCGCCGCGCCGGCCCCATAACCGAGCGCCAGCAGCCGGCTCATCAGGATCGACAGCGAGGTGTCGCTGGTGCCGACCTCGGCGATGCCCGCGTACCCTGAGGCAAGCAGCAGCAGGATGCCCCAGACCAGATGGTGAATGTGGCGGCCGCCCATCTCGACGTAATTGAATGGGCCGATGTGGTGGGTGATCGAGGCGACAAGCAGACGGACACCCAGGAATGTAAGGAAGAAACTGATCGACGCGAGAAAGAGCCGCCGATGGGGACGGTCCGGGATCTGCTGATGAACCAGCAGGCCGAGTTTCGTCAAATGCAGCACCAGCAGCACAAGGAGTGTCAGCAGAACGACGAAGATCAGAAGTATCCACGAGCCTGAAATGTGCATGGTGAGTATTATGACGGCTCTCCCGGAAGAGATCCGTACTCGCGCCGCGCCGAGGGTCCTGGCGCCCAGGGGCGACTTTTGGGCGGAAAGACCTGGCAGCTTACCCGGGTGAGGCGGCAGGGCATTCCCAGGAGCGGGATGAAACCCCTTGCCGCGGCAGGCGGGCCGGCGTTTGACCCCTCCCCGAAAGGCACATACCATAAGGAAGAAGGCCGTCCAACGCCGCGCACAGTTACGCGTCGGATCCAATCGAACGCAGGATCCATGCAAGTTGGACGGGCGCATCTGGAAGGCACAAGTTGAGTACAACTGAAACACTCGAAACCACACCGAATTCCGACATCGCCACGGCCGGCGACGCCGCGGTCGCCGCTCCCGAAGAGCACGCCGGCCATGACCATTCCTCCCATGAACATCATCATCATGCCCCGGCGCTGAACCCTGAATGCACCCGGGAAGTCTCGATCGATATTCCGGCGGATGAAGTGTCCAAGCAGTTCCGGAAAATTGCCAAGCGCTACCAGAAACAGGCCCGGATTCCCGGATTCCGCATCGGCAAGGTGCCTGATTCCTTGATTCGCTCGCGTTTTGCCGAGCAGATCCGGCAGGATGTCGTCGAAGAGATTCTGCCCGGCCATTTCCGCACGGCCATTGAGCAGCAGGGTTTCAAGCCAATTTCGCAGCCGCAGGTCACCGACATTCACCTGGTCGATGGCGAACCGCTGCACTTCAAGGCCGCCTTTGAGGTATTGCCGGACTTTTCGATCGACGGCTACCAGGACGTGAAGGTGCCCAGGCCGGAGACGGCCCTGACCGACGCTGAATATCACGCCGAACTGGGGCGCGTTCTCGATTCCCGCTCGACGATGGAACCGGTGACCGAGGAGCGCACTCTGGCCGACGGCGACTGGGCAGAGATCAACTTCCATGGAGACGCGGCAGCGGCCGGCGTGGAACCGGTCGAGGGAGGCTCGCCGGACCCCATTGAGGGCAACGGCGTACTCGTCGAGGTTGGCGGCCCGAACACGCTGCCGGCTTTTAACGAAGCTCTTCGCGGCGCCAGGCCCGGCCAGGAGCTGAAATTCGAGGTCAGCTACCCGGAAGATTTCGGTGAGAAGCGGCTGGCCGGCAAGACGATTTCGTATCAGATCGAAGTCACGGCGATCAAGCGAAAGATTCTTCCCGAGCTGAACGATGAGTTTGCGAAAGAACTGGGAGATTTCGAGACGATCGACGCCTTCACGACGGATCTGCGCGAGCAGGCCGGCGCTGAAAAGCGCCGTCAGCTGGAGAACTCCGCGAAGGATGCCTTAGTTCAGTCCCTGGTCGACCGGTTTCAGTTTGCCGTGCCTGAGTCGCTGATCCAGCAACAGGTCGATGCCCGGCTGGATCGCGGATTGCGCGCCCTGGCCTCGCAGGGCATGAAGCCTGAAGACATGCGCAAGCTGGACTTCGATCGGCTGCGCGTGGCGCAGCGCGATTCGGCCCTGGCTGAAGTGAAGGGGAGCATCCTGCTGGACAGGATCGCCGATGCCGAGCATACCGAGGTTACGGACGCGGAACTTGAAGACCAGCTGCAACTTATCTCGGTCCAGACGCGCGAACCAATCGAGACGCTGCGCGCGCGTTTGACTCAGGACGATAGCCTCGCTAGAATCCGGGAACAACTTCGCAGAGAAAAAACCAGAGAGAGCCTTTACGAGAGGACCGGCTCTTAAACATTGACCGAATGCATCTGTCGGCTGTTCAGGCTGCCCACGATCATTGATTAGTAAAGCGGACTTTTTCGACGTTCCGCGAAAGTAAAGGAAACAATGGCACTTGTCCCTATGGTGGTTGAGCAGACGAGCCGAGGCGAACGCGCCTATGACATTTATTCTCGTTTGCTGCGCGACAATATTATCTTTCTCGGAACGCCGATCGACGACCAGATCGCCAACCTGATCATCGCGCAGATGCTTTTTCTCTCCGGGGAAGACCCGGAGAAAGATATCCAGCTCTACATCAACTCGCCGGGCGGCTCGATCACCGCCGGGCTGGCGATTTATGACACGATGCAGTTCATCCGCAATGGCGTCGTGACTTACTGCATCGGCCAGGCGGCCAGCATGGGCGCGTTCCTGCTGCTGGCTGGGACTCCTGGCAAACGCTTTGCGTTGCCGAACTCGAGGATCCTGATTCACCAGCCATCCATGGGTGGACTGTCCGGCCAGGCGACCGACATCGATATTCATGCACGAGAGATACTTCGCATTCGGGAAATCACCAACAAGCTGATGTCGAAGCACACGGGACAGGCGCTTGATCGCATTGAGCGGGATGTAGAACGCGATTTCATCATGAATGCTCCCCAGGCAAAAGAGTATGGGATCATTGATGAGATCATTGACCGGCCGCGTACCTGAGTTGCACGCGTCGGCCGCCGAGTACAAGGGGTTAGCAGTATGAAACCGCGCACAGGTTCCGACGACACACTTCGCTGCTCGTTCTGCCATAAATCGCAGGACGCCGTGGCCAAGCTCATTTCTTCGCCAAGCGATTACCCGCGAGCTTACATCTGCGATGAGTGCGTGGCAGTCTGCAACTCGATTCTCGAGGACGACCGCGGCGATGTGCAGCCGGGGGTAGCGCCTGCCCATCTTCCCAAGCCTCAAGAAGTAAAGGCTTTCCTGGACGAATATGTGATCGGCCAGGACCAGACCAAAAAGAAGCTGGCGGTCGCCGTCTACAACCATTACAAGCGCATACAAATGAACCGGACCAAGGGGAACGAGGTCGAGCTCTCGAAGTCGAACATCCTGTTAGTGGGTCCGACCGGCAGCGGCAAGACTTTGCTGGCGCACACCCTGGCCAAGATGCTGGATGTTCCCTTCGCCATCGTGGATGCGACGACCCTTACGGAGGCCGGCTATGTCGGCGAGGATGTCGAGAACATTATCCTGAAGCTGCTGCAGGCGGCAGATGGCGATGTCGCCCGCGCCCAGACGGGCATCATCTACATCGATGAGATCGACAAGATCGGGCGCAAAGACGAGAACCCTTCCATTACCCGCGACGTTTCCGGCGAGGGAGTGCAGCAGGCCCTGCTCAAGATTCTCGAAGGTACGGTAGCAAACGTCCCGCCGCAGGGCGGCCGCAAGCATCCGCACCAGGAATTTACGCCGGTCGATACGACCAACATTCTCTTCATATGCGGCGGCGCCTTCGTCGGGCTGGAACGGGTGATCGGACGCCGGGTCGGCAAGAAGGCCCTCGGCTTTAA